>NZ_FOKF01000046.1 GCF_900111995.1 Collimonas sp. OK607 | reverse complement strand
TCTCGCAAATTAACCAGGCAATTCATACCCTGCGCTCTATGGCTATTCATGTTGTTATTTGAGGGGAAGGGTCAGACTCTGACCCCATTTAACGGGCCACGGAGTACATCCCATGGCAGCCGTAAATCAAATTACCCCAACAATTTCAAAACCCGCTCCGCCACAGCAACCGAAGAAGCCGGATTCTGCCCGGTAATCAAATTACCGTCAGTAACCGCATAACTCTGCCAATCCCCCAACTTACTGTAATCCCCACCAAGCCGCTTCAACTCAGCTTCCACCAAAAACGGCACAATATCCGTCAACTGCACTGCCGCTTCCTCACTATCCGAAAAGCCGGTAACCTTCTTACCCTTCACCAACGGACTACCATCTGCCGCCCGTACATGCCGCAGGACACCCGGCGCATGACATACCGCCGATACCGGTTTACCCGCCGCATACATGGTTTCAATCAACGCAATCGAATCCTTGTCTTCCGCCAGATCCCATAACGGACCGTGACCACCTGGATAGAACACCGCGTCATAAGACGCAGCTTGCACGCTCGCTAGTTTAATTGTCGATGCCAATGCCGCCTGCGCCGCTGCATCTTTGCGAAATCGTTCGGTAGCCTCAGTCTGCGCATCGGCTTCGTCGCTCTTCGGATCGAGCGGCGGTTGTCCGCCCTTTGGCGATGCCAGCGTGATAGTGGCGCCGGCGTCGAGGAAGGCGTAGTAGGGCGCGGCAAATTCTTCTAGCCAGAAGCCGGTCTTCTTACCTGTGTTGCCCAGCTGGTCGTGGGAGGTAAGTACCATTAATATTTTCATCTGAATTCCTTTTGAGGGTGTGCTGCCTGATGACTCGATGGTTTCATTCATCGCCGGCGCGTATCACCAGCTTGCCGAAATTCTTGCCTTCCAATAAGCCGATAAAGGCTTGCGGTGCATTCTCCAGACCGTCTACGATGTCTTCCCGGAATTTGATTTTCCCGGCGGCGAACCAGGCGCTCATTTCCTTGAAAAATTCCGGGTAGCGATGGTAGTAGTCAAAAATGATGAAACCTTGCATCTTGATGCGGCGTACCAGCAGTCTGCCCATCAGTCCCGGCAGATTGTCCGGTCCTTGCGGTTTGTCGGTGGCGTTATAGTTGGCGATCAGGCCGCATACCGGTACCCGGGCGTGCAGGTTCAGCAGGGGCAGCACGGCGCTGAACACAGCGCCGCCGACGTTTTCAAAATATACGTCGATGCCTTTATCGCAGGCGGCGGCGAGTTGTTGCGGGAAGTCGGCGGCGCGGTGGTCTACGCAGGCGTCAAAACCCAGTTCTTCCACCGCATACTTGCATTTGTCGGCGCCGCCGGCTATGCCGACTACGCGGCAACCCTTGATCTTGGCAATCTGCCCGACCACCGAACCCACCGCGCCGGTAGCGGCTGCCACTACTACGGTCTCGCCGGCTTGCGGCTGGCCGATGTCGAGCAAGCCCATGTAGGCGGTGAAGCCGGGCATGCCTAGCAGGCCCAAAGCGTAGGATGGCTTGGCGAGTTTGGCGTCAAGTTTGGTCAGGCCCTTGCCATCCGACAGTTCGTAGTCCTGCCAGCCGCTGTAGCTGAGGACCAGATCTCCGACTTTGTAGTCGGCATGTTCGGAAGCTGCGACGCGCGACACGGTGCCGCCGACCATCACTGCGCCGACCTCGACCGACGGCGCATAAGACGGAGCATCGCTCATGCGGCCGCGCATGTAGGGATCGAGCGACAGGTAGACTGTGCGTAGCAATACCTGGCCGGCGGCTGGCGTCGGCACCGGGGTTTCATCGATCTTGAAATTGTTGACAGTTGGCGCGCCGTGCGGACGCGAGGCCAGCAGGATGCGGCGATTGATGGTCTTGCTCTGGGTTGTGCTTTGCGACATGTTGGCTACTCCTTCGGTGGGGTTAGTGCCCGCGATGTTCTGCCGGCACGGGCGGATTTAGCTAAATATCAAATTTACAAGGCGGCTTCCAGAATGCTGCGGCTAACTGCCAGAGTATGGTCCTGATGCTCGCCCAGCGCTGTCATGCCGTGTTTGTCCAGTTGCCCGAGCACTGTCTCGACAGCATCCTGGCCTAATTCATAGTCCGACAGTCTCGTCTTGATGCCCATGCTTTCAAAGAAATCACGGGTGCGTTCGATGGCCAGGTCGATACGCGCGTCTTCGCTGCCTTCGGTGATTTGCCAGACGCGCTCGGCGTATTGCAGCAGCTTGGCGCGCTTGCTGTTGCGCCGTACGGACAGCAGTGAAGGTAGCACGATCGCCAGCGTGCGGGCATGATCGATATCGTATTGCGCAGTCAGTTCATGGCCCAGCATATGCGTGGCCCAGTCTTGCGGCACGCCGGCGCCGATCAGACCGTTGAGCGCCAGGGTGGCTACCCACATCAGGTTGGCGCGGGCATCGTAGTCGTTCGGCTCGGCCAGAACGCGCGGTCCGGTTTCGATCAGGCTCAGCAGCAGGCCTTCGGCAAAACGATCTTGCACCTGGCCTTGCACCGGATAAGTCAGGTATTGCTCGATGGTGTGGACAAACGCATCGACTACGCCGTTGGCGATCTGGCGCTCGGGCAGGGTGAAAGTCTTGCTCGGATCGAGGATCGAGAATTGCGGGAATACCAGCGGGCTGTGGAACGCCAGCTTGGCCTGTATCGATTTGCGGGTGACGACGCCGCCGTTATTCATTTCCGATCCGGTGGCCGGCAATGTCAGCACGCTGCCAAAGGGCAGGGCGCTGGTGATGTTGGCGCCGCGCTGGACGGCGATGTCCCACGGTTCACCATTAAAGTTTGCGGCGGCTGCGACGAATTTGGTGCCATCGATGACTGAACCACCGCCCACAGCCAGCAGGAAGTCGATGTTCTCGGCACGTACCTGAGCTACTGCCTGCATCAGTGTTTCATAACTTGGATTGGGCTCGATACCGGCGAATTCAAGGATCTCGCGCTTGCCGAGCGCTGCTTTGACTTCCGCCAGGGTGCCGGTCTTCTGGGCGCTGGAGCCGCCGTACAGAATCAGTACACGGGCATTGCGGGGGATCAGATCGGCTAGTTTGGCGATGGTGTTGCGGCCGAAAACGATCTTGGTGGGGTTGTAGAATTCAAAATTCAGCATGCGGATTCCTTGAAAAGTAGACCGCTCAACTAATCGAGCGGTAAAAAAAGCACGAGCTTGTGTCGTGCTTCAGGTTGGCGTCTGTGGTCTTTGCGGTGCTTATGGCGCTTATGGTGTCTGTGGCCTCGGTGCTGCCAGCACATCCAAGGTAATCTCCATGGCGTTTTCGAGAGAGCTGCGATCCTGCTGCAGCTTGCCTAGCAGGCTGGCGCCAAGCCATAGCTGGTAAAGCATTTGCGCGGTTTTTTGCGGTTCCAGTTCGACCCGCAGCGAGCCGTCGGCAATCCCTTCGGCAATGCAGTCCGCCAGGCGCGCCATCACTTGCCGCGTGCCTTCGCACAAAACCAGGCGCATGTCATCTGACAGGTCGGCGACCTCGGCGCTGAGTTTGACTACCAGGCATTTATCCATGGCTTCCGTGCCCGACTGCGTGTCGCGCCAGTGGCTCCAGTAACGCAACAGCCGTTCGCGGGCGGGCTCTTGTGCTGGTTGCACCGCAATTTGCAGGACTTCTTCCAATGCTTGCAGGTAGTCGTCGACGTACTGCTCCATCAATGCCCGGCCGTATTGTTCCTTCGATCCGAAGTAGTGGTAGAAGGAACCCTTGGGTATCGCTGCAGCACTCAATATCTCGCTGAGCCCGACGCCCGAAAAACCTTTGACGGCAATGATTTTCTGGCCGGCGTCGAGGATGTGGCGCTTGGTTGTGTCGTAATTTGCTCTCATGGTTCGTCTATTCTAATTAAAATTAGACCGGTCGTCTATATCCTCCTGATTTTGCCGCAGTTGCCGTGCGGAAAAATCGATGTCGATTCGATACCTGAGGTCACGCCTGTAGTGCTTTGGCGACGTCTACCCATGCGTATGCATATCCGTTATGCTAGGGCCTGTTGGCCTATGATTTGGGAGATGCGTTCAAGCCAAAGCGTGTGCTGGCAAGGCGCGTGGCGCAGCAGGGGGTAATTCCCCCTGCAAGCCATGCAACGCGGCCAGCGCACGCTTTGGTTTGAACCCTCCGGGAACGGCTGCAGGCGTCGCATGCCGTTGTTGCAGCTCCTTGCCGTAGCACCGCTACGTCGCGTCGCTACGCCTAGGCACGCAACGCCTGCCGCGCGTTCGCACTCCCAAATCATAGGTCAACAGGCCCTGCAGGCTTATTGTGCAATTTTCTTGTCTGAACGTTCGCATCCCTATACTAATTTTAGCGCCGCCCATGACATCCCGTACCAATCATCACCTCGATACCTACTTGCTACGCGTTTTGCACACCTTGTTGGTGGAAAAGAGCGTATCGCGCACCGCAATCAAGTTAGGGCAATCGCAGCCGACCATCAGCAACACGCTCAAGCGCCTGCGCGAGCTGACCGGCGACGCCATCCTGGTGCGCGGCAAAACCGGCATGGTGCCTACCGAACGCGGGCAGGAATTGCTGGCGCTGGCGAAACAGGGATTGGAAGTCATCGAACGAATCGCAGCCCCGGTAGCGGCCTTCGAGGCCGACAGCACGGCGCGGATATTTCACATCGCCACGCCGGATTACCTGAACATGCTGCTGATCCCGTCCATCATCGAGCAGCTGCGCCGGCGAGCGCCCGGCGCCAGCCTGATGGTGCATGCGCTGGATGCCAATCTGGACTACGCCAGTGCACTGGAAAACGGCCGTTTCGACCTGGTGATCGGCAACTGGCCTGATCCGCCCGAGCATTTGCATCTGGCGCAATTGTTCGATGACGATGTGGTTTGTATGATGCACCGCGATCATCCGGTAGCCAAGAAGGGTTTGACCCTGAAGTATTATCTGGAAATGCCGCACCTGGCGCCGACGCCCTATATTGAAGGGCACCGCAGCGGTATCGATGCGGCCTTGGCCGAGCAAGGCTTGAAGCGCAACGTGCAGGTGACGATTCCGTACTTTGCCCTGGTGCCGCACGTGCTGGCGAAATCGGATTTGATTTTTACCACCGGCCGGCAATTTGCCGAGCACATCATCGCGGATTGGCCGATAGGCATGTTTACGCTGCCGTTCGATATGCCGAAGATGCGTTTTTACATGCTGTGGCATGCGCGCTCGCACGTGGCGCCGGATGTGGTGTGGCTGCGCCGGCTGATTGCCGAAGTGTCAGCCGATCTGGGCAAGTCAGGAAAAAAATAAGAGAGGAGTAGGGTGGGCACTGGTGCCCACGCTGTTACCGCAGCAACCAGAGCCCAGGCGCGAAAACAGGTATGTACGTAGAGTGAGTTCACGCGTGGGCATCAGTGCCCACCCTACATCAGCTACCTCAATTATCGCTATAGTCGACCGTTGGCCGCTGAGGCGATTTGCGTGAAGTCGCGCGCATGTATTGCGGCGCCCATGAAGTGACATCGTGCAGTGCCTCGGCTGCGTGCAGCGGCCAGTAGGGATCGCGCAACAGTTCGCGCGCCATCAATACCAGATCGGCTTGTTCGGTGCGCAAGATGTGTTCGGCCTGGCCGGGATCTGTAATCATGCCGACCGTGCCGCTGGCGATGCCAGCCTCTTTTCTGACCCTGGCTGCGAATTGGGTCTGGTAGCCGGGGCCTACCGGGATGGCGGCAGCTGCAATATTGCCGCCACTGGAAACGTCGACCAGATCGACTCCGGCCTCACGCAACAGGCTGCTCAGAGCCACGGTTTCGTCGACATTCCAACCGCCGTCAATCCAGTCCGTGGCGGACAGGCGTACCAGCAATGGCAGTTGCTCTGGCCAGACCTGACGCACAGCAGCTACCACTTCCAGCACCAGCCGCGCACGATTTTCAAACGAACCGCCGTACTGGTCGGTGCGATGATTACTGATCGGCGACAAAAACTGATGCAACAGATAACCATGTGCCGCGTGGATTTCAACTACCTTGAATCCGGCTTGATGCGCGCGCAATGCGGCATCGGCGAATGCCTTGACGATGCTCTTGATGCCATCGACGGTGAGCGCTCTGGGCGTGGTATAGCTAGCGTCGAACGGAATCGCCGACGGCCCGTCGGTTTGCCAACCGCCTTGATTCGGCTCGACCCGGCCTTGCTGTTCTTCCCACGGGCGCCAGACGCTGGCTTTGCGGCCTGCATGGGCCAGCTGGATACCGGCAACCGTACCTTGCTGCTCGATAAAATGGGTGATGCGGCGTAGCGGCGCGATATGTTCATCTTTCCAGATGCCGAGATCCTGCGGCGAAATGCGGCCTTCCGGCAGCACCGCGCTAGCTTCGAAAATGATCAGGCCGGCGCCGCCGACTGCGCGGCTGCCAAGGTGCACCAGATGCCAGTCATTGGCGAAGCCGTCTTCTGCGGAATACTGGCACATCGGGGCAACGGCAATCCGGTTGGCCAGCGTCACATCGCGTAACTTCAGTGGGGAAAATAGAAGGGTCATGTTGTTTCCTATGTGTTTATCTGCGCAATCTGAGCATCTACCAGGCCATTGAACTGCAGTGCCGCCAGGCTGGCGTACAAGCCGTTTTGGGCGACCAGCTCAGCGTGATTACCGGTTTCGACTATATGGCCGTGTTCCAGCACGATGATGCGGTCGGCGCGCTGTACGGTAGCCAGGCGATGGGCGATGACCAGGGTAGTGCGGCCTACCATCGCCGCTTCCAGTGCGCCTTGCACTGCGCGTTCGGATTCGGCATCGAGCGCGCTGGTGGCCTCGTCCAGCAGCAACAGCGGCGGATTTTTCAACAGTGCACGGGCAATCGCAATACGCTGCCGCTGGCCGCCGGACAGGCGTACGCCGCGCTCGCCGAGGAACGACTGGTAGCCTTCCGGCAGACGCTCAATGAACTCATGGGCGGCAGCCATTTTTGCTGCGGCGATGACTTCGGCGTCGGTGGCGCCGACCCGGCCGTAGCGAATGTTTTCCATCGCATTGGCGGAGAAAATGATGGTGTCTTGCGGCACGATGCCGATGGCATTGCGCAAGGTATGCAGATCGAGATATTTGATGTCGACGCCATCGAGTTTGATGCTGCCTTGCTGCGGATCGTAAAAGCGCAGCAGTAGCTGGAACAGGGTGGTTTTGCCAGCGCCGGAAGGGCCGACCACGGCAACAGTCTCACCCGGCCGGATGTCTAGCGACAGGCCGGACAGGGCGGCGCTCTCCGGTCGCGACGGATAGCGGAAACCGATGTTTTCCAGAGTCAATGCCGCGCCTTGTACAGTGCGCGGCGGCAGCGTATCCGGCAGCAACACGGATTGCACCGGCGACTGCGCCGCCAATAATTCCAGCAGGCGTTCGGTAGCGCCGGCGGCGCGTTGAGCATCGCCCATGACTTCAGCCAAGGCGCCGATGGAACCCGCCAGCAAGGCCGCGTACAAGATGAACTGGCCGAGCTCGCCACCGCTCATGCGGCCCTGAACCACGGCGTGGGCGCCGAGCCAGAGCACAAATACGATGGCGCCGAATACCAGCAGGATCGCCATCATGGTCAGCAGGGAACGCGCGCGTATCCGTTCCATCGCCGTGCCGAAAGCATTTTCAATCGAGACGTCGAAACGTTGCGCTTCAATATTCTCGTGGGTGAAAGCCTGCACCGTCGGCATCGCATTGAGAATCTCGCCAGCCATCGCAGAAGCATCGGCCACCCGGTCCTGCGATGCGCGCGACAGCTTGCGCACGCGGCGGCCGTACCAGACGATCGGCAGCACCACCAGTGCCAGCATGACCAGGATGATCGCACTCAGCTTGACGCTGGTGATGAACAACATGACCATGCCGCCGATGAACAGCAGGGCGTTGCGCAAGGCCATTGAAATGCTGGTGCCGACCAGCGCCTGAATCAGTGTGGTATCGGTGGTGATACGCGACAGCACTTCGCCGGTTTTGGTGGTTTCAAAGAACTGAGGGCTTTGCGTGACGACGTGCGAGTAGACCGCGCTGCGCAAGTCGGCCGTGACCCGTTCGCCAAGCCACGACACCATGTAAAAACGTGCTGCGGTGGCTACGCCCAACACGCAGGCGACGCCGAACAAGGCCAGGAAATACAGGTCGATATGATTGGCGCCCTGAATGCCGCCGGTGCTGAAGCCCAGATCGATCATCTGCCGGAATGCATACGGAATCGCCAGGGTGGCGCCGGCCGCTACCAGCAGGGCCAGGCTGGCCATCACAAATTGCCGTTTATACGGGGCCAGGAAGGGAACCAGCCCGATGAGCGTGCTCAGATTACGTTTTTCAGGTTCTTTGGAAGTTATGGTTGTCATGTCGGTTTCAGTGGGAGGCAGCACAAATCGCTGCAAGCTTCGTCTGGCAAGGCTATTGCAAGGTCATACGAAGTGGTGATGCAACGAGGCCTTGTTACGAGTGCGAGGCTTCGCGGAAAAATGTATTTGTGTCAATATTTCATGTATTTATATTGCAATCGGTTAAGAGCCCGGCCTGAAATCGCCCGAAATATGAATTCATGATGTGGATTCATGCGGATTCTCTTGAACGGGAACTTCATCCATCAAACGAATATCGATATACTTTGTACAGCTTGCCTGATTTTGCGTAGCAGTTTGCGTTTGCTAGTGTAGTGGATGTTGCGCCATAGCGCAGGCTCTCAATGGAGCGGAACTGAATTCCTGTAGTGAAATGTGTAATTTCTTAATGATTGCCATCTCAGGAGAATCCTTTGGCTCAATTGTCGCAACCAGCGCAAAATTGCGTTGCGCAGGACGAGATTCAGCAGCAACTGGTGGCCGGCCTGCTGGCGGCGCACGCACACACCTCTCCCAAATATCTCTACGATGTTCTCGGTTCACGCCTGTTCGCTGCGATTTGCGAGCTGCCTGAGTATTATCCGACGCGTACCGAAGCGGCGATTTTCGCGCTGCATGCGCAGCAGATTGCCGCTGCAGTCGGACCCGATGCGATCCTGATCGACCTGGGGGCGGGCAATTGCAGCAAGGCGGCACGGTTGTTTCCGAGCTTGCGGCCCAAACAATATGTGGCGGTCGATATATCGGTGCAATTCCTGGAGGAGGCGGTGAGCGCGTTGAAGCAGCAGTTTCCTCAGATTGAGATGACGTGCCTCGGCATGGATTTTTCGTCCGAGCTGGAGCTGCCCGCAACGCTAGGCATGGATCGCCGGCAGTTTTTTTATCCGGGATCATCGATAGGTAATTTCGCGCCGCTGGAGGCATTGATGTTCCTGCGCCGGATTCGCAAGGGCATCGGCAGCAGCGATGGTGGCGGCCTGCTGATCGGGGTCGATCTGATCAAGGACAAGGCGATACTGAATCCGGCATACGACGACTCGCTGGGCGTCACGGCGGCCTTCAACCTGAATCTGCTGCATCATGTAAATCGCTTGCTGGATGCCGACTTCCGTCCAAAGGACTGGCGTCACAGGGCTTTTTATAATAGCGAACAGCATCGCATAGAAATGCATCTGGAAGCCAGGAAAGAGCTCACCGTCCATTGGCAGAACGGCGGCCTGCGGCGTTTTGGGAAGGGTGAGCGGATCCATACCGAAAGCAGCTACAAATACACCCGGGAAGGATTTGTCGACATGCTGCAGCAAGCCGGATTCGGCGCCGTGCAGACCTGGTGCGATCCGAACAACTGGTTCATGGTTTGCCATGCCCAGGTAGCCTGAACTGGCCAGACAGGAGCGCGATGCATAAGTTGACAAATAAGCTGGAAAACAAGTTGGCAAATGAGCTGGTAAATGAGCAGGTAAGTGAGCTGGCAAAAGCGTTTTCCACGATACGCGACCACACGGGCACGCTGGCGCAGCCATTGTCGGCAGAGGATTGCTGCGTGCAATCGATGCCGGACGCCAGCCCTGCAAAATGGCATCTGGCGCATACCACCTGGTTTTTTGAAACCTTCATCCTCGAACAATTTGAAACCGGCTTCCGGCCGTTTCATCCAGCCTTCCGGGTTCTGTTCAATTCGTATTATGAAGGGGTAGGCGAGCAGCATCCGCGCGCGCAACGCGGCTTGATGACCCGGCCTTCGCTGGTCGAAGTACAAGCCTATCGGCAAAACGTCGATCAGCGGCTGCTGGCTTTGCTGGGGCAAACAATGGCGCCGGACCAGATGCTGCAATTGACCGCACTGGTCGAACTTGGATTACAGCATGAGCAGCAGCATCAGGAATTGATGCTGACCGATATCAAGCATCTGCTATCCATGAATCCCTTGCAGCCACCATATCTGGCATGGGATGAAATGGCAGAAACGATGAAAGAAGCGGCAGCCGGCGCCGCCACGGCAACAGCCTTGCAATGGCAGCCATTTGAGGCGGGGATTGTCGAGATCGGGCATGCCGGAAACGGATTTTTTTTCGATAACGAAACGCCGCGCCACCGGCAGTTCGTCGAACCGTTTTCAATGGCTTCACGGCTGGTCAGCAAGGGCGAATACCTGGCCTTTGTGGAGGCTGGCGGCTATCAGAATCCTTTGTTGTGGCTGGCTGCCGGTTGGGACTGGGTGCAGCAGCAGAAACTGACGCGGCCGCTATATTGGCAGGCTGCGCATGCGCAATTCGATTCTGCCTGGCGCGAATTTACCTTGCACGGTTTGCAGCCGTTGGCCTTGGACGAGGCGGTCACCCACATTTCCTTTTTTGAGGCCGAGGCTTATGCACGTTGGGCCGGCGCACGGTTGCCTACCGAGGCGGAATGGGAGTATGCAGCGGCGACTCAAACAACAGATTATTTCGGCATTGCCTGGCAATGGACCACCAGCAGCTACGCGCCATATCCGGGCTATGTTGTGTTACCGGGAGCCGTGGGCGAATACAACGGCAAGTTCATGGTGAATCAGTACGTGTTGCGCGGTTCTTCATCCGCCACGCCTGAAGGCCATGCGCGCCTGAGTTATCGCAATTTTTTCCCTGCGACTGCGCGCTGGCAGTTCAGCGGAATCCGGCTGGCGCGTTCCTGAATCTTTGCCGCTTATAGTTTGCTTAAATGTTCGATCAGGAAATCCACAAACACGCGCACAGCAGGTAGCAAACCTCTCTGGGTCGGATAGACCACCTGCACATGGCCGGCCGGCATGGTCCATTCCGGCAGCACATGCACCAGGGTTCCCTGCTGCAGTTCTTCCATGCAGTAGTCGCTCGGTAGCATGGTCAAGCCCAGGCTGCGCAGCGCCGCCCGTTTGCGCAAAGCAAAATCTTCCACTGCCAAGCGCGGTTCCGCCACCAGTTCGTAACGGTCGTTATGCGGGCCGTCGAGGTGCAGGTGGACGCGGCGGTCACGCTCGGCGGCGCCGAGGAAGGGCAGTTTCACCAGGTCGCGCGGATGCTGCGGAACAGCGTACCTGGACATCAGCTCAGGTGCTGCCACCAGCAGGCCGGTGGCGGCGCGCAAGCGCCTGGTAGCCAGGTTCGGATCTTCATCCTCGGGGGCTCTTACCCGGACCGCGACATCGATCCCTTCTTCCAGAAGGTTGACGCGGCGATTGGTAAACACCAGATCGATATTCACCTTCGGATAGCGTTCCAGGAAGGCCGGCAGCGCTACGGCCACCTCGGACTGGGCAATCGGCACCACGCAGCTTACCCGCACCGTGCCGCTCGGTTCAGCCAGCGAACTGGTGACGGCCAGTTCGGCCGCCTCGGCAGCGGCAATCACTACCTGGCAATGCTGGTAGTAGCGGCTGCCAAGGTCGGTCAGGGCGATACCACGCGTATTGCGCTGTAGCAATCTGGCGCCTAGCCGGATTTCCAGTTCCGATATACGTCTGGACAAACGTGATTTGGGGATGCCCAAGCTGCGGCCGGCGGCTGTGAAACCGCCTTCCTGCACCACATTGGCGAAGAAATACAGGTCGTTCAGATCTTGCATGATAGTCATCCACTGTTCTGTGTATGGAACAATATATCTTATTTTTGCTATCTAGTTCTATTATCGATACATGAGTAACATGGCCTCAATGGTTCAGATAACCAGGTAAATCAAACTCTGTTGGCATCGTGATGTACGGATCGCTATAGATTTTGACCCACTCTTAATTTAATCGAACGGCATATATCATGAAACTCTTACATATTGATTCCAGCATTCTCGGCGACGCTTCAGCTTCCCGCCAACTGACCCGCGAAGTAGTGGCAACGCTGCAAGCTGCGGATTCCGATCTTGAACTGACTTACCGCGACCTCAGCAAAGACGTCACTGCCCATTTGAGCGGCGCAACCTTTGTGGCCAAGGGCACACCTGCAGAAAAACGCAATCTGTCGCAAAAGCTGGAAGTGGAGCTGAACGAAGCGATTCTCAATGAATTCATGGCAGCCGATGTGATCGTGCTCGGCGCACCGATGTACAACTTCACCGTGCCGACCCAGCTCAAGGCATGGATCGACCAGATTAGTGTCGCTGGCGTTACTTTCCGTTATACCGAAAAGGGCCCTGAAGGCCTGGCTACAGGTAAACGCGTGGTGATCGTGTCGACTTCCGGCGGCAAGCATGCAGGCAGCCCTACTGGCGTCGCCCATGAAGACTATTTGAAATTGGTGTTCGGCTTCCTCGGGATTACCGATATCGAAGTGGTTCGCGCCGATGGCCTTGCCTACAGTCCTGAAGTGAAAGAAGCCAGCTTTGCTGCAGCGCGTGCGCGTATCAGTGACTTGACCAGCGCAGTGGCAATGGCTTGATTGGCCAGGCTTGAATCAAAGACCGCTTACCGGTGAGCTGGTAGCGGTCTGATTAGTTTGAAAAACGTTAAAAGAGCGCGTTGCGCTCTTTTAACGTTTTTTTTGCATTACGAAATTCCATCTGTCGAAACGTGTCGCAGTAACAGCCGCTCCAGTGCATTGAGCGTGTCGAAGGATTCACGGAAATCGGCAAAAAAATCCTGATTGCTCGGAGCCGAGTGGCTAAATTCCGGTTCTTTCCGGATGGTGTCGAATATTTGCTGGAAGCTATTCTTGCCGTCGATATGACGTAAAATTTTTGCGCCGTATTTTCCGGGGTTCACTGTCAGCGCCATTCCTGAATGCTGATGGTTAAGCGCAAACGGGCGGCCCTTGTTGGTATCAAATACCTGAGCCATCAGCGGCCCGGTTAAAGGCTCGTGATAGAAAAACGGAACGTAATCGGCGTCGCCATATGGCGCTTTGCAGGTTTCCGACCGGGTGACATAAAATGAATGGGTGATGATGTCGCCAATCAGCAGTTCGCCGATTTCATATTGTCGCCGGATTGATTGCTTCTTCAGGGTATCTACATTCTTTGGCGGCTTTTTACCCAAGACCATATGTGGCAGGTATGGCGAGCGTCCCCGTCCAACATCCGTAAGCTCCAGGTTGAGACCATGCGTATCCTGGATCCAGTCAAACAATTCTCCCACCGTGTACGCTCTGTCCTGAGAATGCAACAGCAAATCGTAGATGCCGGCATCGCCTAATTTATGGTCGTGGTGCAGGTCCTCGCCACGCATGAACCAGTTCGAAGCAGGCAAGGTATTTAAAATCTCTTTGGTGTTGCCGATCTTGGTGTCTGCGTCAAATTCATCGCCATTATCGTTATTCACCAGGCGCATCAACTGTTGCATCTGGTAGATGCCGGTGCGGCCATGGGTGGCATATACCATGAGACCCATGGCGCCGGTGTCCTTGAGCACGGCACGCAGCTTCTTCAAGCCGGCATCAGGATTTTCAAGATGGTGCAGGACGCCGCTGCAGTTGATGTAGTCGAATTTGCCTAATCCAAGTTCGGGCAGGTTCAGCAGCGAATCCTGGACCCACGTGATATTTTTCAGACCTCTTATATCCGCTCGTTCACGGGCCAGCGCTATGCTTGCCAGGCTCAAATCCAGATGTACGATTTCGGCATCGGTATTGCGTAATTGTTCGGCCAGATAAATTGTTGCGTCACCGGTTCCGCCGCCTGCCACCAGGACCCGGAAGTGTTCCTTGAACGATTGTTTTCCTGAAAAACAATAGTGATTGATCATCGCCAGGCTTTCCAGCCAGGTTCTTGTCAATTGCTTTTTCTCGTCTTGCGGATTGCAGGGAGGGTACGGCAGGGATTCATACTGATCCCGTACTTTCGGCAGATAGTTGGCGGACATGTAAGGACCTGGCTGAAGAGGAATTTCTTGCTAAGCAAATATCGGGAATCATATCGTAGCAGTTATAGCCAGGCGGTAGTGCGCAGAATGCCAGTTTATAGCTCGCATCCTGCAACCCTGATGCAAGCCCGCGGTACGGTAATACCGAGGCTGCATTGAAATCGATTGCCGTGTGATCGCCACGACAATCAACCTGTCAAACAAAAAACTAGGCCGCAGCTGCGCTGTCGACGATGCCCTGATTGGCTGCGTCGCCGGCAATTTCAATTTGCCGGTTCACGGCGCTCAAGATCGCCTTGAACGATGCCGTCAAGGTATTGGCGTCGATGCCGACGCCGAAACCGGTGGGCGCGTCGTTGAGGCGCAATTCGATATAGCTGGCGGCCTGTGCATCGGCGCCGGCGCTGATCGCGTGCTCATGGAAATCCATCAGTTTGATATCCAGTCCCAGTGCATTGACGAAGGCGTCGATCGGGCCGTTGCCATGGCCGCTCGAGGTGTGGGGCTGGCCATCGCGGACGATGTCGATTTCGATCTTGACCGGCTGCGTCTGGCTGGAATCTTCGCTCATGCGGTGGCCGCGATAGACGTAAGGGGTTTGCTTGTCCAGGTACTCTTGCTTGAAGATGGCATAGATATCGCTGGCGGCAATTTCCTTGCCGGTTGCATCTGCCGCTTTCTGGATCGCGCGGCTGAATTCAATTTGCAGGCGGCGTGGCATGGCCAGGCCGTATTCCTGTTCCAGCAGATAGGCCATGCCGCCTTTGCCGGATTGGCTATTGACGCGGATCACGGCATCGTAGCTGCGGCCGAGGTCGGCCGGGTCGATCGGCAAGTAGGGGACTTCCCAGATGGCGTCGGCTTTTTGCGCGGCGAAGCCTTTCTTGATCGCATCCTGATGCGAGCCGGAGAAGGCGGTAAATACCAGGTCGCCGACGTACGGGTGACGCGGATGGATCGGAATCTGGTTGCAGTCCTCTACGCATTGGCGCACTTCGTCGATGTCGGAAAAATCGAGTCCCGGATTGACGCCCTGGGTGTACAAATTCAAGGCCAACGTCACCAGGTCGACATTGCCGGTGCGCTCACCGTTCCCGAACAAACAGCCTTCAACCCGGTCGGCGCCAGCCATTACAGCCAGTTCGGCAGCGGCAACGCCGGTACCTCGGTCATTGTGCGGATGGACGCTGATGATGGTGGCGTCGCGACGCGCCAGATTGCGGTGCATCCACTCGATCTGGTCGGCGAATACATTCGGCGTGGCGCATTCGACTGTGCTTGGCAAGTTCAGGATGACTTTGCGTGTCGGGCTGGCTTGCCACGCTTCAACCACTGCATCGCAGATTTCTTTCGAAAAATCCAGTTCGGCGGTGCTGAAGGTTTCCGGCGAATATTCATAACGCCATTGTGTTTCCGGGCGGGCGTCGGTCAATTCCTTGATCAGGCGCGTGCCGGAGACGGCGATTTCTATGACTTCTTCGCGGCTTTTGTTGAACACGATACGGCGCCAGGCCGGAGAGATCGGGTTATACAGATGGACGATGGCTTGCTTGGCGTTCTTGAGCGAATCGACGGTGCGGCGAATCAGGTCATCGCGCGACTGGGTCAGGACGATGATGGTGACGTCGTCCGGGATATGGTTTTCTTCAATCAGCTTGCGGACAAAATCGAAATCGGTTTGCGAACCGGAAGGGAAGCCGACTTCGATTTCCTTGAGACCTATCTTCACCAGCAACTTGAAGAAGCGCAGCTTGCGATCGGCGTCCATCGGTTCGATCAGGGCTTGGTTGCCATCGCGCAGATCGGTGCTCATCCAGATCGGCGGAGCGCTGATCACTTGATTGGGCCAGGTGCGATCACTCAATGGAATCGGCGGGAACGGGCGATACTTGACAGCGGGATTGTGCAACATCATGTTAGGCCTCTCTTGGAGCTAGTGAAGGGTGCTGATGAAATGGAACGGAATTCGGTAGTGGCGAGAAGGTTGCCTGACTGCCACTCGAAAATTAACGCGAGGCCAGGCAACCGATCGGTAGCGATAGCAATAACAGAGCTGGCAAACGCTTGGCGATGAGCGTGTGGCTGTAGCGAAAGTTGGCGAGGCGAAGTGGTGTGGCGTGCATGGAATCTTGCTCTTTAAAATCGGGATTCGTTATCGAATCTCAGCGAATCTCAGTTTTACTACTGTTGATTTCTTGACTGGCGCTGTTGCTATTGTTGCTGTTGCCAGTAATGTCCCCGTCAGAACGGGGTCGAGATCATAGTGCGCGTAGTAGCGATAGCGCTAGTAGCGACACTAGCAGCATTGCCGGCAGGGAGCCAGCAACGTGTAGTAGAGAGCAGGATTGGGTGCGTGTGGAAGACATGCACTTAATGTATGGGATAAAGTCGGGCCTTGTCAAGCGTGGTTTGCTGCAAGGCGCAAATTTTTGACAAATCCGTGCGGATTTTGCATCCCGGCACGGAACAAGTCACTCAGCGGCCGAACAAGCCAATCAGGCCGATGACTATCAGATACAGCGCGATAATGTAGTTCAGGAGGCGCGGAATCACCAGGATAAGTACGCCTGCGATCAGCGAAACGATAGGGGTCAGATGTAGATTGGCAATCATGTGCGTTCCTTTTTTCGAGTGAGGAATCAGGGTACATCTGGCTCGATGATACGTCGGCGACAGCATTTTCATTGTAGGACAAGGCCGCCAAACATCGTAGGATTATGCTGATTTCTGAAAAAAACGGCTTGGCTATCGACTGTATCAGGAGGAGAGACCGTTACAGTGTTGGCTAATGCCGATAAGGACACACACACCGTCAGGTGCGCGAGCTGAAACCTGGCGGTCATCGTCAGCAACGGGCAGGTCGTTGGCGATCACCATTTCAGATCAGGCAAGAGACGGATTTACTCCCTTCCCGGGGAATACATTGGCGCTTTCACAAGTTTGCTGAAACGTGCTTTGATAACATTAACAAGTCGGCGTCAGAGGGCGCGCGCACCCGAAATCATGCGGGTGATGAATGCTGAACGTTCAGTCTTTTGCTTGGGTAACGCGCGCTCGATCATCGAAGTCCATTGCTCCGACAATTGCTGGCAAGTAGCGCGCAGCACGGGTGCCAGGCCTGGCCAGTCCGACAGGGTGCGCAAGTGTCGTTCAATCGTCTTGGCCGACTGCACGCAGGCGTCGCTCGCCAGGTTGTGCATATTGTATTGAGAGATCAGGTGCAGCACGGCCGAGATCAGGAGTTCTGGCGGTGTCCGGTAGTCCTCGGTTGCGGTCGAAACCTGATCTGCTGCATGGCGCGAACTATTCATCAAAAACTCCTTGATCGGGTTGCTTTAAATAGTAATGATTCTCATTTAAATTATTATCCAACGCGAGTTTGAATGCAAGCACTTTGCTGTTTTTAATTTGACAGGGGAGTTTCGGACCTTCGGTGCGGCTTAAGCGGAAGCCGGGAAAGGATCTGGTCGAGGTGGGCAGACCATCAGGTGGTCCACGTCTTCCCGACCGACTTCCCTGAAACCCAGCGCTTCGTATAGCCGCCTTGCCGGATTGCCGGTCAATACCTTCAGCGCCGTGGGTAATTGATCGCGGCTAGCCTGGTTCAAGACGTTTTCGATGATGGCCCGGCCCAGGCCTTGCCTCTGAAATTCCGGGGCAATCTGGATCTGCGCGATATACCATCGCGTTGGTTCCTTATAGGCTTTCAGCAAGCCGATATCCCGGCCGTTCATAGAGACGATCCGGGCATGTTCGAACAGAGACAGGACCCGCGCCAGTTGTGCGGCATCGTCGCGGGCGGCGTTAACCCGCTCCAGATGCTCGCTCATGGTGGCGTTGCGCAGCGCGATCAGGAACGGCATGTCCGCTTCGGTAGCATTTCTGAATTCGAGGGCTGGCATACCGTCCTTTCTATTGCTTTCTGCTCTTTACCTTTACTTACTTGTTCACCAGATGTTTCGGCACCGAGAGCGTCAGCAATGCACCCAGTACCAGCGACGCTGCTAACACAAACATGCCGCTGTTGGTGCTCTGGGTCTGGTCTTTGAGCCAGCCGACCAGGTACGGGCTGACGAAACCGGCCAGGTTGCCAAGCGAATTGATCAAGGCAATCCCGGCCGCCGCCGCCGCGCCGCCGAGGAACGCTGTCGGCAAACTCCAGAACAGCGGCAATACGGTAATGATACCGATAGTCGCCAAGGTGAGCGCGGACATAGCCAGCAACGTATTGTGATCGTATACCGTGCTCAGGACCAGGCCGATGCTGCCCAGCAGTGCCGGGATCGCCACGTGCCAGCGCCGTTCACGCCGTGCATCGGCACTTTGGCCGATCAAGATCATGGCTACTGCCGCCGTCGCGTAAGGGATGGCCGTCAGCAAGCCGATATTGAAAGTGTCGGTTACGCCGGTAGTCTTGATAATGGTGGGCAGCCAGAAACTGACGCCGTACAGACCCATGACGAAGCAAAAATAGATCAGCGCCATCAGCCACACACGAGGGTTGGCAAACATCTGGCCCAGGGAAGCCTCTGTCTTCTGGCTGCTTTCTGCCTGTATCTGCGATTCGAGCAGTTGCTTTTCCTCCTCGCTCAGCCAGTTGGCGCCGCGGATCCGGTCTTGCAGATAAAAGATCACGACCACACCCAGCACCAAAGAGGGAATCGCCTCCAGGATAAACATCCATTGCCAGCCTGCCAGACCATGTACGCCAGGCATGGCTTTCATGATCCAGCCTGACAGCGGGCCGCCGATGACGCCGGATATCGGCACACCGGTCATGAACAGCGCCGTCATTTTGCCGCGCCGATTGGATGGGTACCAGTAAGTCAGATACAGGATAACGCCGGGAAAGAAGCCGGCTTCGGCTACACCGAGCAAGAAGCGCATGACGTAAAACGTGGTTGGGCTGTCGACAAAGATCATGGCGCCGGAGACGATGCCCCAGGTGATCATGATGCGGGCGATCCAAAGCCGGGCGCCGACCCGATGCAGGATCATGTTGCTGGGTATTTCAAAAATGAAGTAGCCGAGGAAAAAAATTCCGGCGCCCAGACCGTAAACGGTTTCACTGAATTTCAGGTCGTTGAGCATTTGCAGCTTGGCGAAACCGACATTCACGCGATCCAGATAGGAGGCGACATAGCAGAGGAACAGCATGGGTAGCAGGCGCCAGGTCACCTTGGCGTAGGTGGCTGTTTCGAATGCGGAATTGGCGGGAGTGCTGGTCGAACTTGTTGCGCTTGGATTATCGGACATGTCTCTCTCTCTCTCTCGGCCTATTGGTTTAGTTATAAGAAACGATAGCTGCAAATCTCGATTTGGTTATATTGCTGAAAGGCATTGTAGCCTTACAGGTGTGGAATGGCTATGTGGCGATTTCGCGGCGAGCCCGGCGAAGTCGTTTACACTGCTATGCGCTGTCGCAGCATACCGTCCACACATATCTAGAGGTCCGCGCTTTATGGAATTGCGCCAACTGCGCTATTTTGTCGCTATCGTCGATCATGGTTCGCTGTCACGCGCCGCGCGGGTGTTGCATATCGCCCAGCCGGCCTTGACGCAGCAGATCAAGCAACTGGAAGACGAACTGGCTGCGCAACTGCTGCATCGCTCGGCACAGGGAGTGATCGCCACCGACGCCGGCAAGATTTTCTACGAACATGCGCAAGCGATCCTGAAGCAGGTAAGCGATGCCAGATCGGCTGTTGCCCAGTCAACCGACAAACCTGCAGGCACGGTCGCCCTGGGTATTCCCCAAAGTGCTTCAGGCACCCTGGCATTGCCTTTGCTAACCGCAATGCGCGAAAGATATCCGGATATTTCGCTGCAATTGACGGAGGAATTGACGGGCAACCTGATCGAGCAATTAAAGACCGGACGCATCAACCTGGCCGTGTTGTTCGATGACGGCCAGCTGACCTCATTCGCTACCACGCCGCTGGTAGAGGAGGAGATGATGTTTATTACGCGCACCGGTTCTCAGTATGCGACAGCACGCCGCTCTGTGACTTTCGCGCGTGCGGTCAAGGCAAAGCTGATATTGCCCGGCATGCAGCACGGCGTGCGGCCTCGCATCGAAAGCGTCGCCCGGGCCGCAGGCCTGACGCTTGATAACGTGATCGAAATCAGTTCGGTGACGATTATGAAATCGGCCATTTTGGCGGATATCGGCGCCACCATCTTGCCGGTAGCGCCGCTGCTGCCGGAAATCAAGCGCGGCGAGATGACGGCTTATGCGATCACCGGCGCAAAGCTGTCGCGCACGCTAACCTTGTGTGCATCCAGGAATATTCCGCTGACCACTGCGGCCGCGGCGGTAGAGCGTCTGGTGCTGGAGGTGGCCGACGAGTTGTGCCGTAGCGGCGAGTGGTTGCATGCAAGAATTCTTGCGCGCTAAGCTCGAATGCATCTATTTGACGAGAGCGGTTAGCCATCGTTTTTCCTTATATCCCTATCCAGAATCGGTATTTCCTGCAAATGCGCAGTTCCCTTAGACTTCAGTCACAGCAGAGTTCAGCCTGCGCTGTGTTGCGAAGGCCGCCACCATGGCCGCATCGTCTGGTAGTCGGACACTTTATCGGGTGTCCACATGGCAGATGTCTTCCGGATCATCATTCCGGGAATTGGTTTAATCGCACATGCCAGGTTTTCTGTTGATTTGTCATCTGGAATCTGTGCCGCGGCTCCGTCCTGATCAAACGGAGCGAGCCGGAACCACGTTTGATTCCAGCTCCATTCGTCTACAAGCTAGCCAGCTTATCGTGTTCGGCAAACACTTCTTTCGCCGCAAACATGCCGTTCAATGCTGCAGGAAAACCGGCGTACAGCGCCATCTGGATAATCGTTTCAGTAATTTCCAGGCGTGACAGGCCGACGTTCAAGGCGGCTGCCAGATGCACCTTCAATTGCGGTTGTGCCGTACCCATGGCAGTCAGCGCCGCCACCGTGGCCAGTTCGCGCTGTTGCAAGCTGAGTCCGGGACGGGAATAGATTTCGCCGAAGCCGAATTCGATGACATAGCGTCCCAGGTCGGGAGAAATGTCGGCCAGGCTGTCGATCACTTTCTCGCCGGCGATGTCGTCCACTTCTTTCAAACGTTGCAAACCTCTTTCATAAGTGCTTTGTTCCATGCGATTCTCCAAGCGATTATCCAATATTATCCAAATGAGTTATGCGTCGATGGTGGCTTTCAGTTTTCGTTCCAGGTCAGC
Organism: Collimonas sp. OK607; assembly: GCF_900111995.1. Classification (GTDB taxonomy): domain Bacteria; phylum Pseudomonadota; class Gammaproteobacteria; order Burkholderiales; family Burkholderiaceae_D; genus Collimonas. The sequence goes on along the minus strand of NZ_FOKF01000046.1, from coordinate 10,313 downwards.
ATAAAGCGCGACTTTGTCGCGTAATATCACCAGCGTTTCCTGTAACTCCAACAGTTCAGCTTCCAGCGCTACCGTATGCTGCTCCAGCATTACCTTGCGCTCTGACACACTGCCAATTTGTTCCCCCAGCCTGCGCAGTTCGGCATAGCGCAGCATTTTCTGTATCGACATGCCGGTAGCGCGCAACCTGAGCAGGAATCCAATCCAGATCAGGTCTTCCTGGCGATACATGCGATGCTGATTGCTTTGCCTCGGGACAGGATCGATCAACCCTATCTTTTCGTAATAGCGCAAAGTGTGGATGCTGAGTCCGGTGGCTGTTGCAGCTTGTTGGATCGTAATGGTAGTGGCCATGGAAGAAAGTCTAAAAGTTAGAGTGCGCTCTAGGTCAAGCGTTTATTATCGCAGGGCATCGCTGCACGCAGCGCCTACCGATTAAAATTGGTGCTTGTTACGCACGATTGCAATAAAGGCAATTCTCGATGAGGTGACCCCTCATTTGAGCGAATTTCAGGAATGACGAAGGATTCAATGCATATTCTTTTGGTAGAAGACGATTCTGTGCTGGCAGATGGCATCTTGCGCATCTTCAAAGGCCACGGCATGGTGGTCGATGTGGTGCAGAACGGTAACGATGCCGACGCACTGCTGCAACGCACTGAAATCTCAGTGGTGGTGCTGGATATCGGCTTGCCGGGTATCGACGGTTTCGAGGTGATTCGTCGACTGCGCGCGCGCGGCAGCCACGTGCCGGTGCTATTGCTGACCGCCCGCGATTCGGTGCAGGACCGGGTTTATGGGCTGGAGCTGGGGGCGGATGATTACCTGGTGAAGCCGTTCGCAACCCAGGAACTCGTGGCCAGGGTGCGCGCGCTGCTGCGCCGTAGCGCGCCGCAACCGCTTGAGATGCATCTGGGCGGCCTGTCGCTGAACACCTCATCGCGGCGTGCAAAAATCAACGGCAAGACGATCGATCTGTCGGTGCGCGAATGGGCGGTACTTGAATATCTGCTGCAGCAAGCTTCACGCGTGGTATCGCGCCAGCAGATTATCGACGCCATATTGCCCTGGGGGGCAGAACTGACACTGAATGCAGTCGAGGTCTACATATCCAGGATCCGCCTGAAAATCGCCGATGCCGGGATCGAGATCCGCACCATACGCGGGTTCGGCTACATGCTGGAAAAAAGCGAGCCATGAGCATGTCCAGCATCCGCATCAGTTTGCTGAAGTGGCTGATTGTGCCGTTGCTGCTTGTTAATTTCGTTGGCGCCGGCCTGACTTACTGGCTAGCCTGGATTCCTGCCCAGATCGCTTTCGACCAGAGCCTGGCGGACGCCGGCTGGGCCATGATTCCGCGTTTGCACGAAGCCGGCGCACAAGTCGAAATCGACTTGTCGAAGCAAGCCGAGCAGGTGCTGCGGGTCGATCATTTCGACGCCATATTCCTGGCGGTGCGCGACCGCCAGGGCAAGCTGCTCGCCGGCGATGCCGATTTCCCCGCGTTGCCGCAAAACGAACAATTGAACGACCCAACCCCCTACGACGGCCTCATGCGCGGCGAGCCAGTGCGGGTCGTGGCCTTGAAAACCATGATCGGCAATCAGCCGGTATTCATTGGCGTCGCTGAAACTTTGCGCAAGCGCACACATATTCGTTCAGTGATATTTTTGGCGCTGATGTTGTTGGAGGGAGTGCTAAGCCTGGTGCTGATTGCCGCCATCTGGCTGGCGGTCAGCAAGGGGCTGCTGCCGCTGAAAAAGATGAAGCTGGACCTGAATGCACGCAGTGGAGAGGATTTGTCGGCGCTGGACGAACATCATGTGCCGCTCGAACTTAGCCCGGTAGTGAAAGCCATCAACGGCTTGCTGAATAAAGTGCAACTGGATGCCAAGGCGCAGCAGAATTTTCTCGCCAATGTCGCGCATCAGTTACGCACGCCGCTGGCCGGCTTCCGGACCCAGCTGGAATGGCTGCTGCAGAAGCATGCGGACGAACCGGAAAGCGCGCATTCGATCGCGCTGATGACGTCGTCGACCGAGCGCATGATCCGCCAGACCAACCAGTTGCTGACGCTGGCGCGCGCCGAGCCGGCCAAGTTCGAGAAAGAACGCTTGCGGGTGGTCGATCTCAATAAATTGGTGGAGGAATCGATCCAGCATTTTGTCGAGCAGGCGCACAAGAAGAATATCGACCTTGGCTTCAACTTGCAGCCGGCTCGCGTAATGGGCGACCATTTCCTGTTGCTGGATTTGATCGATAACCTGGTCGACAATGCCATCCGCTATTCCCCGCAAAAAGGCACGGTCACGGTCAATACACTGCAAGGCAAGGATGGCGGGATTTTTTCGGTTGAGGATTCTGGCCCCGGGATTGCGCCGTCCGAGCAGGAGTTGATTTTCAACCGCTATCATCGGCTTGACGATCACGTCGCTGGCAATGGTTTAGGCTTGGCGATCGTGCGCGATATTACTAAAGATCATGGCGCCAGGATCACTGTCGAGCCCGGGGCAGCCGGCGGGACGATTTTTTCGGTGTATTTTCCATTTCCGATTCTGGGCGCGCCGGCAAAATTACCGGCTTAGTTGCTACGCAAGTTCGCTACCCGAGTTCGTTAGCAAAGTTTTCGACACTAAAATAATCCGGCAAAGAACTGATAAGATAGGTCGGTCATATTTTTTTGAAGCAGGCAGCGCAACCGCTGTCGATTTTCTAACAGGAAGATCTGCTCATGAACTTGTCAAGCCGTCCAGCAGTGCTGGACCTGATCGGCAACACGCCGTTGATAGAAGTGACGCGGCTCGATACCGGCTGTTGCCAGCTTTTCCTCAAGCTGGAATCGCAAAATCCGGGTGGTTCTATCAAAGACCGTATCGGCCTGTCCATGATCGAGGCGGCCGAACAGGATGGCCGCCTGCAAGCTGGCGGCATCGTGATAGAAGCGACCGCCGGCAACACCGGCCTGGGCTTGGCGCTGGTTGCTTGCGCCAAGGGCTATCGTGTGATTCTGGTGGTGCCGGACAAAATGTCGGTGGAGAAAATACAGCATCTGAAAGCGCTCGGCGCCGAAGTCCATATGACCCGGTCGGATGTCGGCAAGGGTCATCCCGAGTACTATCAGGATTACGCGGCGCGCCTGGCGTGTGAAATGCCAGGTGCTTTCTATGCCGACCAATTCAACAATCCAAGCAATCCCCTGGCCCATGAGCAAAGCACGGCTCCCGAAATTTGGGAGCAATGCGGGCATCAGCTTGACGCTATCGTCTGCGGTGTCGGTTCGGCGGGCACGCTTACCGGCCTTACGCGGTTTTTCCGCAAGGCGCAGCCGGAACTGGAGTTTGTCCTGGCCGATCCCAAAGGTTCTATCCTGGCCGAATATGTCAATACCGGGAAGATAGAATCAACGCCGGGTTCCTGGGCGGTTGAGGGAATCGGCGAGGATTTCGTTCCCTCCATCGCGGATCTTTCCGGCGTCAAACATACGTATACGATCAGCGATGAGGAAAGTTTCAGCAGCGCCCGCGAACTGGTGCGTGCGGAGGGCATCCTGGGTGGCTCGTCAACCGGTACCTTGCTGGCGGCAGCGCTCCGTTATTGCCGCGAGCAGAGCAAACCAAAACGCGTTGTAACCATCGTTTGCGATACTGGTACGCGTTACCTGTCGAAGATGTACAACGACAACTGGATGCACGACCAGGGTTTGCTCAAGCGCGAACTGTTGGGCGATTTGCGCGACATCATCGGTCGTCGTTACGACGAGGGCAGCGTCATCAGCGTGGCGCCTGGCGATACCTTGATGACCGCATTTAACCGCATGCGCAGCGCAGAGGTTTCACAATTACCGGTGATGGAGGCGGAGGCGGAGGAGCAAGGGCGGGGCCAGCATGTGATCGGGATTATCGATGAATCCGACGTGTTGCTGAAAGTGGCTGCCGATGCCGCCCATTTCAGTGATCCGGTGAGTAGCACCATGACCAGCGCGATAGAAAAGCTGGCGCCGACCGCAGGTGTCGATGCGCTACGCAGTACGCTAGCCCGTGGCTTGGTCGCCATCATTGCCGACGGCGACCGCTTCTACGGTTTGATTACCCGTTTCGATCTGCTTAACCATCTTCGAAGGAGTCTGTCATGACCATCAGCAACGATGCCGAGCATCCGTCCGATATGCATTTCGCTACTCGCGTGATTCACGCCGGGCAAGCTCCCGATCCGACTACCGGCGCCATCATGCCGCCGATCTACGCCACCTCGACATTCGTGCAGCAAAGCCCGGGTGTCAACAAGGGGCTGGATTACGGTCGCTCCCACAATCCGACGCGCTGGGCGCTGGAGCGCTGCGTGGCCGACCTGGAAGAAGGCGCCCAGGGTTTTGCGTTCGCTTCCGGCATGGCTGCCGCGGCTAACGTGCTGGAATTGCTGGATAGCGGCGCCCATGTGGTCGCCGGCGACGATTTATACGGCGGCACCTATCGTCTCTTCGACAAGGTGCGCAAGCGCAGCGCCGGCTTGTCGTTCAGTTTCGTCGACATGGTTGATCCGGCCAATGTGCTTGCAGCGATCCGGCCGGACACCAGAATGGTCTGGGTCGAAACGCCGACCAATCCGATGCTGAAGCTGGCCGACCTGGCCGCGATCGCCAAGATCTGCCGAGAGCGCGGCATCATCGCCGTCGCCGACAATACTTTCGCCAGTCCGATGGTGCAGCGTCCGCTCACCTTCGGCTTCGATGTGGTGCTGCATTCGACCACCAAATATCTGAACGGCCATTCCGACATCATCGGCGGCATTGCCGTGGTCGGCAGCGAAGCTCGTCAGGCGGAATGGCGCGAGCGCCTGGCGTTCCTGCAAAATGCGGTGGGCGCCATCGCCGGACCGTTCGACAGTTTCCTGGCCCTGCGCGGTGTCAAGACGCTGGCGCTGCGGGTGGAGCGCCATTGCGAAAATGGACTGGAACTGGCCGGTTGGCTGGAAAGCCTGCCGGAAGTTAAACGGGTCCACTATCCGGGTTTGGCTTCGCATCCCCAGCATGAACTGGCGCAGCGCCAGATGCAAGGTTATGGCGGCATCATCTCGGTAGAACTGAATAGCGACCTGGCGGGCGCCAAACGCTTCCTGGAACATTGCAAGATCTTTGCACTGGCAGAAAGCCTGGGCGGGGTAGAAAGCCTGATCGAACATCCCGCCATCATGACCCACGCCACCATTCCGGCAGAGCATCGGGCCAAGCTCGGGATCAGCGATTCGCTGGTCAGGTTATCGGTCGGGGTTGAAAATATTACCGACCTGAAAAACGATCTGAAGAATGCCTTGGCAGCCATGAAAGCATGAGCGACGCCATGCAAGATTGGGAAGCACGTGTAGCCGCGCTTTGGCAGCAGGTCGATGTGATTTCGCCCAAGGCGTTAGTGACCGGTATCGATGCCCTGGCGGCAGAGCGGCCGGCGGACGACGCCGTGGCTTTGTTCGAGCGTGCCTGCGCGCGCGATACGGCGGGGCTGGAATCGGCGGCGGAACCGCTGTATCGGGCCGCCCTGGCGAGCAAAGGTCTCGATCCTTATCGGCAGGCGCGTGCCTCGATCCAGCTCGGCAGTACTTTGCGTCTGCTAGGGCGGCTGGAAGAGAGCGAGCAGCTGCTTGCGGCCCAGCTTCAACGCTATGCAGAAGTTGGCTATGGCAATGCTTTATACGATGAAACCCGGGCCATTCTTGCCCTAACTTAGAGAGACGGAAGCCGCTTGCCTGGCGCTGTGCACGCTGGCGCCGCATCTGTCTCGCTACAATCGCTCGGTGGCGGCAAACACCGCTGAGATTCTCAAGAACACGGTCCCCGTTTCCAGTTGCTCCTGATCGTCAGGAAATCTTCAGGAAAATCTCTATTTTGTCGAAGTATAATTAGAAGATACAGAAGATACAAAATGCTTTGTTGAACGGAGATAAAAATGACAATCAAATCCATGCTGGCCATCATTGCCTGCGGTGCGTTTACCGCTTGTGCAGCAGGCCCTTACGACAACGGCTATAGTGGATATTCACCTGCCTCGCCTGCCGTTTCCGGCAGCTATGGCAATGCGCCGACCATTGTCGCTTATGGCGGATATGACGACCGTCCCTCGTATGGCGACGACAACAACTACGGCCGCGACAGTTGGACTCCTCCAGGGAGCTACCGCGATTCTTGCCGCGATATCGTGGTGCGGCGCGGGATGCTGGAAGCTACTTGCGGCGGCGATAATGGCGGCCGGCGGTCGGCGATTCCCCTGTCATCTTGCCGCAGCGGCAGTTTTGAAAATATCAACGGCAACCTGCAGTGCATGGGTGGGGGCGGTCGCGACTACGGCGGTTCCACCAGAAACCTGCCGCCGGGAAGCTACCTCCAGTCTTGTTCAGATGTCGGGATTCGAGGCGGCGTGCTGGAGGCAACTTGCGGCGGCGACAATAATCGTCGGATACGTTCTTCAATCTCGCTGCGCTCCTGCAGGAGCGGCAGCTTCAGCAATATAAACGGCTATCTGCAATGCGACCGCTAGTCAGGTAGCCGCAGAGGCAGTCGCAATCAAAGCAGTTCTACGCTCAGCAGGTTGACGTAGCAGCTTTCGCGCGTGGTGCTGACAAAGTCGGCCAGATACGATTGCTGCGACATCTCCGGCAGGCAAGCTGCATATAACCGTCCGGTGAGGCCGCCGGCGGTGATTCTCTTGGCCAGCACATAATCGCGCGTCAGATAATTTTGCGCGGCCCAGATCGGCAAGGTAGCGATGCCGCGGCGACTGGCCACCAATTGCAGCATCGCTACCGTCAATTCGGTGGTGCGGCGCGCGGTCTGGACACCGGCTGGTTTCAATACCTGACGTACTACATCCAGCATATCGTCCGGCACCGGATAGGTAATCAGCGTGTCGCCGGCAAAATCCTCTGCAACCAGATATTCCTTGCTTGCCAGCGGATGATCGTGCGCCACCAGCGCGACGATTTCAAAGCTGAACAAGGCGTGGTAATCCACCTTTTCATCAAGATCGACTTCAGCCACGATCGCAACATCGGCGCGATGCTCATATAGCAGCCCGACCGGATCCGCCTGGAAGCCCGAGACGATATCCAGTTCCACTTCCGGCCAGCGCTTGCGGAAGATATCCATGGCCGGCATCAGCCAGTCGAAACAGGTATGGCACTCCACCGCAATCCGCAACTGGCCCGCCACGCCTTGCGCCAGCCGCACCAGGTCGCGCTCGCTTTCCGCCACTTGCGGCAATACCGCATCCGCCAGCTTCAGCAAGCGTTCACCGGCCCGGGTAAACCGCACCGGCACCGATTTGCGTTCAAACAGCGTAGTGCCGTGATGATCTTCCAGCTGCTTGATCTGATGCGACAGCGCCGACTGGGTAACGTTAAGCAGCGTCGCCGCGCGCAGCAGGTTGCCGGCTTCGCGCAGGGCGTGCAGGGTTTTCAGGTGGCGTAGTTCCAGGATGGATTGCATATTGGTCGCTTATTTATTGTTCGATTATTAATTAAATTTCTGTGTATGAGTAAAATTCAAGTTGATTCTTAATATTTATCGTTTGAATCATAATCCAGGTTGGCCCAACATGCGAGTCATCGAATATGTTTTTTATGGAGATAAAGATGGCATTGGCACACGTATTAGGGTTTCCGCGCATCGGCGCTCACCGCGAACTGAAGTTTGCCCAGGAGTCGTTCTGGAAGGGCGCTTCCGATGAAGCCGCTTTGCGCGCCACCGGCGCCACGCTGCGCGCCCGTCACTGGCAGGCGCAGGCCGATGCCGACCTCGACTTCGTGACTGTCGGCGACTTTGCCTGGTACGACCAGGTGCTGGGCACGCTGGCTTTGCTGGGCGCAATTCCAAGCCGCTTCGGCTTCGATCCGAAACAGCTGACACTGTCCGACTATTTCACCCTGGCGCGCGGCAGCAAGCATCACTTCGCGATGGAAATGACCAAATGGTTCGATACCAACTATCACTATCTGGTGCCGGAATGGAGCGCCGATGTGCAGTTCGACGGCGGCGTCGACTGGCTGCACGATGAGATTGCCGAAGCGCGTGCGCTCGGTCATCGTGTAAAAGTTGCGCTGGTCGGCCCGTTGACGCTGCTGTATCAGGGCAAGATCAAGTCCGGCATTGCGCATAAGCTGGATCTGTTGCCCAAGGTGCTGGCCGGTTATCAGCAATTACTGCAGCGTTTGCAGCTTGCCGGCATCGAATCGGTACAGATCGATGAGCCGATCCTGGCGCTGGAACTGGACGCTACCTGGCGTGCCGCCTTTGCTCCAGCCTATGCGCAATTGTCAGGCACTGCGCCGGCATTGCTGCTGACTACGTATTTCGGCGAAGTCAGCGAACATGCCGAACTGCTGCGTTCGCTGCCGGTGGCCGGTGTCCATCTGGATCTGGTGCGTGGCGCCGGTCAGCTGGAGCAGATCGCTGCCGGCTGGCCGCAAGACAAGGTGCTGTCGCTGGGCGTGGTCGATGGCCGCAACCTGTGGCGTACCGACCTGGATCAGGTTTTGACCGAGCTAAAACCTTTGCAAGCCTATTTGGGCGACAAGTTGTGGGTGGCCTCCAGTTGCTCATTGCTGCACGTGCCGGTGGATCTGGCCAACGAAACCAAGCTCGACGACGAATTGAAAAGCTGGCTGGCGTTCGCTACTCAGAAACTGGCCGAAATCGTCGCCATCAAGCAGGCATTGAATGGCAAGGCAGCTGAAGTGGAAGCGCATTTCGTCGCTTCGCGCGCAGCCCAGGCCAGCCGCCGCAGCTCCAGCCGCATCCACAATCCGTTGGTGCAAAAGCGGCTGGCGGCAGTGACCGCGGCTGATGCCGAGCGTTCTGCCGGTTTTGCTGCGCGCATCGCCAAGCAGCAAGCCAAGTGGCAATTGCCGGCTTTCCCGACCACCACCATCGGATCTTTCCCGCAGACCGCGGAAATCCGCCAGGCGCGGGCCGCTTACAAACGCGGTGAAATCGGTCACCTGGATTACCTTGACAAGATGCGCGAAGAAATCCGCGTCGTTGTGGAGAAACAGGAACAGCTCGGTCTCGACGTGCTGGTGCATGGCGAGCCTGAGCGTAACGACATGGTCGAATATTTCGGCGAGCAGTTGTGGGGTTACACCTTTACCGCCAATGGCTGGGTGCAAAGCTACGGCTCGCGCTGCGTCAAACCGCCGATTATTTATGGCGACGTGTATCGTCCGGAAGCGATGACCGTAGGCTGGAGCCAGTTTGCCCAGACCCTGACGGCCAAGCCGATGAAGGGCATGCTGACCGGTCCGGTGACTATGTTGCAATGGTCCTTCGTACGTGACGACCAGCCGCGTGAAACCACTGCGCTGCAAATCGCCCTGGCATTGCGCGACGAGGTTTGCGACCTGGAAAAAGCCAACATCGGCATGATCCAGATCGACGAACCGGCTTTCCGTGAAGGCTTGCCGTTGAAATCACGCGACTGGCCGCATTACCTGGACTGGGCGGTGCGCGCGTTCAAGATCAGCGCCGCCGGCGTCGGCGACGAAACCCAGATCCACACCCACATGTGCTATTCGGAATTCAACGACATCCTGCCATGGATCGCAGCGATGGACGCTGACGTCATCACTATCGAGACTTCACGGTCGGATATGGAATTGCTGGATGGTTTCGGACAGTTCGCTTACCCCAACGACATCGGTCCGGGCGTCTACGACATCCATTCGCCGCGGGTGCCGCAAGTCGATGAGATGGAACGTCTGTTGCGCAAGGCGCGCGGTGTGATTCCCGATGCCCGCTTGTGGGTCAATCCGGATTGCGGCCTGAAGACACGCGGCTGGCCGGAGACTTATGAAGCACTGGAAAACATGGTGCTGGCAGCCAAGCGCCTGCGTGAGAGTGTGGCGCAGGAGCGTAAGGCGGCATAGTAGGGCTGCACAACGTGCAAGGGTAATAAAACAAAAGGGAGCAAGTGTTACTTGCTCCCTTCAGGTTGCTGACGAACCCACCATTTTTTGGTGGGTTTTATTTTTTGTGGTTTGAATTGGGTCGCGCCTCTAAAAAAACAGGCAATCGGCAGAAGAAGGCACCATACAAGAGGAAATGGCACATAAAGACGTATGCGCGGTCGAAATGGACGTTTAAAGAAGCTAAAAGCCGCGCCAGCAGCAGCGCGATCTTCTTCATATTCTGGCAAGCAGCCCCCAACAGACACTGCTCGGCGAGCTTGCGCAAGCCACGCATCTTTGCGTAGCGATGGCCATGTAGCTGCTTAGCATCGGCGAAACTGCGCTCCACCGTTTCCTTGCGCCGGGCATAAATACGCTTGCCC
>NZ_FOKF01000025.1 GCF_900111995.1 Collimonas sp. OK607 | reverse complement strand
CAATCAGTGGGGCACCAGCATGATCGGCTTCAAGGGTACCGAAGATCTGGGTGGCGGATTGAGCGCCTTTTTCTTGTTGGAATCCGGTTTTGACGCCACCAACGGCAGCACCAACGGTAGCGCCTTGTTCAATCGGCGTTCTTATGTCGGCCTGAACGGTAGCGCCGGCTCGATCAAATTCGGTAAAAACCTGTTCATCGTCAATGACGTCTGGAATCTCGATCCTACCGGTCAGCAATTCATGAGTACGCAGAATCTGGTCAAGGGCCGCAACTGGCCGGGCGCCAATAACGTCATCGAATACCAGACGCCTACCTGGGGCGGTTTTAACGCCACCGTACAAACCAGTCTGGGCGAGAAAGCCGGTTCCACCAAAAATGGCCGCAGCGACGGCATTTCGCTGGTGTACACCACCGGCGGCCTCGAACTACGTGCCATCTATGACGTTATCCGCGATGCCAACGGCCGTTATACCGACGTCTACACCGCTTCCAAGGATCTGATTGTGGGCGGTACCTACACTGTGGACCAGCTGAAACTGTACGCCGGATACGAAAATGTCTCGGCCCCGGATACCGCGTCGCCTACCGATCCGGACAAGATCAATCATTACTGGATCGGCGCCAACTACGTGCTGACACCGGCATGGACATTGATCGGTGCTGCGTTCCACGCCAAGCTCAATCACGATGCAGGAAGCGCCAGCCTGTTCATGGTCGGGGCCAATTACAACCTGTCGAAACGGACTTTGCTATATGCGGCTGTTGGCACGATGCGCAACAAGGGTAATGCCGATTTTGGAACGGAGTTCGACAGCCCTTTGCCGGGCCATGCGCAAAATGGCGGTTACGCCGGTATCAGCCATTCATTCTAAATGGCTGCGTTGAGGTAAGCTGTCAGTTACGAAAGCACGTAGCGTAATACAACAACGAGGTCGCACAGACCTCGTTGGCATTTCAAGAAGGACGGGGATATGACGACTGCGACAGCCATGATGAGTCTACTGTTTGACGGCAAGAATTTACTGGGAGAAGGCGTGTTGTGGTGCCCACGTACCCAGCGTTTGTTCTGGACCGATATTCTTGGCGCCGCCCTGTGGTCCCACACGCCGGCTACCGGCGCGACCCGCAGCTGGCCGATGCCGGAACGGCTGGCGACGTTTGCCCTGACCGAGGATGACGACCGGCTGCTGTTGGGGCTGGCGTCGCAACTAGCCTGGTTCACTTTTTCCAGTGAAGAGGTGACGCCGATTTGCAAGGTCGAGGCGGACCTGCCGCATACCCGCTTGAACGACGGCCGTTGCGATCGCTTCGGGCGCTTTGTTTTCGGCACCAAGAACGATGCGCCTGGCCTGGCGCGCTGCTGCAGTTTTTATCGGCTCAATACCGACCTCACGCTGGAGCGACTGGCGTTGCCCGCGGTAGCGATCAGCAATAGCATTTGCTTTAGTCCGGATGGCCACATCATGTATTACTGCGATTCGCCCACCAAGACGATTCGTTGCTGCGACTACGACACCGATGCCGGCACGATCAGTAACGATCGCCTGTTTGCCGACTTGAAGGAGCAGCCGGGCGAACCGGATGGTTCAACCATCGACAGCGCCGGTTATCTGTGGAACGCCCAGTGGGGCGGTCATCGTGTACTGCGTTATGCACCGGACGGCAGCATTGATCGTATTGTCCATGTGCCGGTGGCGCAGCCTAGCTGCGTGGCGTTTGGCGGAGCGGCTTTGGATACATTGTACGTAACCAGCGCACGTGAATCACTATCGGATGCTGCCTTGCGGGCCGAGCCGACAGCAGGGGGAGTGTTCCAGTTACGCTTGCCTGATGCGCGCGGTCTGCCGGAAGCCCGGTTCCGAGGCTAACCGGCCGCGATGCGTGATGGAACAGCTGCGGCTGGATTTCGGTTTCAATGTCTTGCGTTGTTTATAGGTAAGTGACGGTCATGATGACCGGGCTAAGAGTGGAGCCTGCCGCGGGAGCTTTGGCAGACAGACCCAGCTGAGTGTGTCCCCGCAAGACCATCTGGTAAGCGGTCGCTTCCCGGGTTCCCAGCGGTTTGCCATCGCGCGTCAAGGTGAGGGTGGCGGCCGGGTTTGCATTGGTGTCGGCACGCTGAAACGAGACAGCGAAGGCGCTGAGACTGTCGCATTGGAGATTCAGCTGCCCGGCATTGAAGCTGCCAGTGCTGCAAGGCGGAGCGACAATGCGGCCGGAAAAATGAATGGTGCCTCCGTTTGTGCCGGCCATGGCGCTCGAAGTTAACGCCAGCAGCGCGGATGTGACCGCGAGCCTTGATAAAGAGATTTTCATTCTTACTCCTATAAAGAGAGCAAAACCCGCAAGTGAGTTGCCATGTATAAATAATACCGCATGGAAATTTCAGGTGCTTGTGTTTTAGTCGTCTTAACCAGGGAAAAATGAATAAGTTTATTCTTAAAAACCTGTGTCTATGATCTTGCCGTCACGTCGCCAGAATGCGCCCGATGGCCGCACTGTTGACGGCGATTTTTTCGCTATCCTGATACAGCAGCTCTACCCGCTGCTGTAGCGAGTGCCAGGCTGACCACTGCGTTGCCTGGGCGCCGGCATTGAACTCTTGCGATGCAATCGGCACGCCATCGGAGGGCGGCAAAGGTGCGTTCGGATTGAGTACCAGTTCCGCCAGCCCCAAGGTCTTGCCGACCCGTGCAGTCGCCGCATCCAGTTCGAGATTGACCGCTTCATGCGGCATGCCTTCCGCGTTGCGGCGCAACAGCATGCGCAGGGCAGCCACATGCGCCATGACCAGATAATTCTGGACGATGAACTGATTCAGGTTTTCCACCGCGCGATGCTTGCTGACCGGTTCGTCGAGCATGCGCACCAGCGTCGATACCAGTTCCGACATGCTGTCGAGAAAACGCTTGCGGCTGATACGGTAGATGAAGTCGTCCCGCGTCTTGCCTTGCATGAGCTGGTTGCTGGCGTCCAGAAAACGCTGGTTGCTCTTCAAGACATTCCGGATCAACTGTGGCAGCGTGCGATATTCCCAACTCGGCAAGACGAAGCTGAATGCAGTAGCGATGGCCGCGCCGATCAGCGTGTCGATCAGGCGTTCGCCGATGACATGGCCGCTACTCGGAATGACCAGATTGATTTGCAGCAGAATCTGCATACTGGCGGCGATCGCCGTGTAGCGATACTTGACATAGATGAAAGCCGGCGCTGCCACCGTGGCCATGAATAAAAAGCCGAGCAATGCAATCGGCTCGTGCACGAAGCGCAAGATCAGCGCGGTCGCCACGCAGCCTATCAGGGTGCCGATCAGGCGGTCGCTGCGGCGTTGTTTGGTCTGGCTGAAGCTGGGCTTCAAGATGATGGCAATCGTCAGCACAATCCAGTAGCCGTGGCCGGCATAGGGCAAGGCATCGGCCGCCAGCAGGCCGCAGGAAATCGCCAGCGCGGCGCGCACTGCAAAGCGGAAGGTCGGCGAATGCCAGCGTAGATTGGCAACCAGCACGCCCAACTGGTATTTTTGCTGCGTCAGGAACGGCGTCATGTCTTTGCCCATCAGCACCGGCAACGGTCCTTGCACGCTTTGCGTGGCATGGTGCAACTGGCCGATCATGTCGATCGCATCGCAAATTTTGCCGTAGGCGGCGCGCAAGATGTCCAGCGCTTCCTCTGATACCTTGCCGGCGAGGCTGTCCTGCTGCAATTGTTGCAGTTCGCTTTCGATCGAACGCCGCTCCGCCTTGTAGCTGATGCTGGCGAACGAGGCGCGCTTGCGGGTGACGGCGTAGGCAATCGTTTCGATATCCTTGGCCGCCTTGTCGACCAGGTCGCGCAGATATGTCAGGACTTCGGCATCGGCCAGATGCTGGCGCAGGATGGCGTAGTCGGTATGGGTCGAGAGAATGTGTTCATACAGGTCGAACATGCCGAAATGGACTTGCACCAGGATCGCATCTTCCTGGTTCCTGGGATCGCGCAGGATCAGGTCGCGCGATGCCTGCTGCTTTTCGGCCAGCACGATCTGCTGGCGAACCAGGAGATTGAACTGACTGTTCAGGTCGACATGCATGTCGTAGAAATCGGCCTTGATATTGATATAGCGCGCCAGTTCAAACAAGGCTTCGGCCAGCACCTGCTGCTTGATGCGGCTGCGCAGGAACCAGGACACCGTCATCGAGTACGCCAGGTAAGACAGGCCGCCGGCCAGGAACAAGCCGGTATGGAAAAACGCCTGTTGCACGTTCATGGCGCTTTCCATCGACAAAGTCATCACGAACAAGGCGGCAAACTGCAGGGGCATGGCCTTTTTGCCATACACCACCATCATGCTGGCGAGGAAAGTCACTATCACCAGCATGAAGCTCAGCAGCCAGTGAAACGGTGCGCACAGGCTGATGATGAGGGTGACTACAGTGCATAACAGCACGCTCGACAGCATTTCGTTGAATTTGTGGCGCAGCGAACTCGGCAAATCCATCAGGCTGGTCGACAGGGCGCCGATACAGACTGTCATCGCAGTCGGCAGGTCGCTGAACTGCAGCACCAGCATGGTCAGTCCCACCACACCCGTGGCGATCCGCAAACCAGTATAGAAATAATGACTAAAAATAAAGGTGCGCAGATCTAGAGCGTAGTGCATGTAGGTGTCATGGCGTTAGCTGGCGAGGCTGAAAGTGTACCGCGTTTGCCCACAAAAATTGAGCCGGAAGGTGCAAAAAAGGCATGAAACCTATTTGTCCTCCGGATAACGGGCTTTCCCTCAGGGTTTTTACGGTTTTTTTACACTTTGTTTACACCCCCATCCAGACTCTTTACGACATTTTTAGAAGCTTCTCTATAGCCTGACGGTACCGCAACTAATCTGTGATGAGGGTAATGATGGAGCTGGTAATTGATGGAATGTATGTCGGCGCAATCGTGGCGATGTTTGTCGTCACCTGGGCGCTGGCGGTGGGATGCAAAAAGTTGGAGGACCGGCAATGAACCCGTTCTATGTACTTGGCGCGGTGGTTACCGTCGCGCTGCTGGTGTATCTGGTTGTGGCCTTGATCAAAGCGGAGGATTTCTGAAATGACCTCCCAATCCACCATGTTGTTGATCGCTTTCCTGGCAGCGCTGCTTCTGCTGAGTTATCCGCTCGGGAAATTTATCGTGCAAGTCGCCGCCGGATCTTCCGATCATGCGCCGGTAACCGGTTTCGGCTGGGTTAGTCGAATTTTTAGCCGGATTGAGCAATGGCTCTATCGTTGTGCCGGCATCAAGGCCAAGTCCGAGATGAACTGGAAGACCTATGCGCTGGCATTGCTGCTGTTTAATACCATCGGCGCGTTGGCGACTTTCGTCTTGCAACGTTTCCAACTCTGGTTGCCGCTGAATCCACAGCATTTTGCCAATCTCAGTTCCGATTCTGCATTCAATACTGCGGTCAGTTTTATCACCAACACCAACTGGCAAGGTTATTCGGGTGAAAGCACGATGAGCTACCTGACCCAGATGCTGGTGCTGGCAGTGCAGAATTTCTTTTCCGCGGCTACCGGTATCGCGGTTGCCTTTGCCCTGATCCGCGGTTTTTCGCGTCATTCATCGCTGTCGATCGGTAATTTCTGGACCGACATCACCCGTTCTACCGTGTACCTGCTGTTGCCGTTGTCAGTGATTTTCTCGGTATTCCTGATCAGTCAGGGCGTGATCCAGAATTTCGATTCGTATAAAGAAGCCACCATCGTGCAGCCGCTGGATTATCAACAGCCCAAAGTCGGCGCTGACGGCCAGCCGGTCAACGATGCCAGCGGCAAGCCGGTGCTGGAAAACATGAGCACCAAGGTGCAGACCCTGGCCATGGGCCCGGTGGCGTCGCAGGAAGCGATCAAGATGATCGGCACCAATGGTGGCGGCTTTTTCAATGCGAACTCGGCCCACCCATATGAAAATCCGACGCCGCTGTCGAATTTCATGCAGATGCTGGCCATCTTCCTGATCCCGGCAGCGCTGTGTTTCACCTTCGGTTTCATGGTTGGGGATATCCGCCAAGGGTGGGCAGTGCTGGCGGCGATGACGATCATTTTCGTGATCATGACGGCAGTGGTGATGTACGCCGAACAGCAATCGCATCCGGGTCTTAGCGCCTTGGGTATCGACCAGACCCATAGCCTGTTGCAATCGGGCGGCAATATGGAAGGCAAGGAAAGCCGCTTCGGCATCAGCGCTTCGGCCCTGTTTGCGGCGGTTACCACGGCCGCGTCTTGCGGTGCCGTGAATGCGATGCACGATTCATTTACAGCGCTGGGTGGCATGGTGCCGATGGCGCTGATACAAATGGGTGAAGTGGTGTTCGGCGGTGTCGGCTCCGGCCTGTACGGCATGTTGGTGTTTGCCATCATGGCGGTATTCATTGCCGGTTTGATGATCGGCCGCACTCCGGAATATCTGGGCAAGAAGATCCAGTCGTTCGAAATGAAGATGACTTCGATCGCCATCCTGGCGACACCGATGCTGGTGCTGGGCGGTACCGCGATAGCGGTGATGGCGACGGCTGGCGTGGCGGGCATCCTTAATCCTGGCGCCCACGGCTTCAGCGAAATCCTGTACGCCTTCTCTTCTGCCGCCAACAACAACGGCAGCGCCTTCGCCGGCCTGTCCGCCAACACGCCGTTCTATAACGTCATGCTGGCAATCGCAATGTGGTTCGGACGTTTCATCATCATCGTCACGATCCTGGCAATGGCTGGTTCGTTTGCAGCCAAAAAGCGGCTGGAACCGAACTCCGGCACGATGCCGACCCACGGTCCGCTGTTTATCGTGTTGCTGATTGGTGTCGTGGTGCTGGTGGGTGTATTGAACTACGTACCCGCCCTGGCACTTGGCCCAGTCGTTGAACATCTGCAAATGTTTGTACCAAATTAAGAAGAAGGAACATCATGTCACGCACCAATCTGACGCTCTTCGATTCCGCGCTCATGGGCCCGGCCATCGTCGCATCGTTCAAAAAACTGGCGCCGCAAACGCAATTGCGCAACCCGGTCATGTTTGTGGTTTATATCGGCAGTATCCTGACTACGCTGTTGTATTTTCAAGCCTTGATCGGCAAAGGTGAGGCCAACCCGGCTTTCATCCTGGCGATCTCGGTCTGGCTCTGGTTCACCGTCCTGTTCGCCAATTTTGCCGAAGCACTGGCAGAAGGGCGCAGCAAGGCGCAGGCGGAATCGTTACGCGCCTTGAAGCAAACCGTTTCAGCCAAAAAGCTGGAACGCGACAGCAAGCCTAAGGGGCAGCTCAGCAACTGGTCGGCAACCCCGGCCAGCAATCTGCGCAAGGGCGATGTGGTGCTGGTCGAAGCAGGGGATGTGATTCCGGTCGACGGCGAAGTCATCGAAGGCGTTGCCTCGGTCGACGAAAGTGCGATCACCGGTGAATCCGCGCCTGTGATCCGCGAATCCGGCGGTGATTTTTCCGCGGTTACCGGCGGCACCCGGGTGCTGTCCGACTGGCTGGTGGTGCGCGTATCGGTCAATCCAGGTGAAGCCTTCCTCGACCGCATGATTTCGATGGTGGAAAGCGCCAAGCGCCAAAAGACGCCAAACGAAATCGCCCTTACCATCTTGCTGGTGGCGCTGACCATCGTGTTCCTGCTGGTGACAGTGACCTTGCTGCCGTTCTCCCTGTTTAGCGTATCTGCCGCCAAAAGCGGTGCGCCGATCACGATCACGGTATTGGTCGCCTTGCTGGTGTGCCTGATTCCAACTACCATCGGCGCCTTGCTGTCAGCCATCGGCGTGGCCGGCATGAGCCGCATGATGCAAGCCAACGTGATAGCCACTTCCGGCCGTGCCGTGGAAGCTGCGGGCGACGTTGACGTACTGTTGCTGGACAAGACCGGCACCATCACGCTCGGTAACCGTCAAGCTTCGGCGTTCATTCCGGCGCCGGGCATCACCGAACAGCAACTGGCAGATGTCGCGCAACTTGCTTCGCTGGCAGATGAAACGCCGGAAGGGCGCAGTATCGTGGTGCTGGCAAAACAGCGCTTCAATATTCGCGAGCGCGAGATGACGACGCTACATGCCACCTTCGTGCCGTTCACCGCGCAAACGCGTATGAGCGGCGTCGACATCGGCAACCGTGCAATCCGCAAGGGTTCGTCGGAAGCGCTGAAGAATTATCTGCAAGAACTGGGACAACCGTTTCCGGCCGAGGTGGCGCACAACGTCGACGACGTCGCCCGCCGCGGCAGCACGCCGCTGGTAGTGGTGGATGACGGCGTGGTGATGGGCGTTGTCGAGCTGAAGGATATCGTCAAGGGCGGTATCAAGGAACGCTTTGCCGAACTGCGCCGGATGGGGATCAAGACCGTCATGATCACCGGCGATAACCGCCTCACCGCAGCATCGATTGCCGCCGAAGCAGGGGTCGACGATTTCCTGGCCGAAGCGACGCCGGAAGACAAGCTCAAGCTGATCCGCAGCTATCAGTCGGAAGGCCGCCTGGTAGCCATGACCGGCGACGGCACCAACGATGCACCGGCGCTGGCCCAGGCTGACGTAGCGGTGGCGATGAACAGCGGCACGCAAGCGGCGAAAGAGGCTGGCAATATGGTCGACCTCGATTCGAATCCGACCAAGTTGCTGGAAATCGTCGAAATCGGCAAACAGATGCTGATGACGCGCGGCGCCTTGTCGACCTTTTCGATTGCCAATGATATCGCCAAGTATTTCGCGATCATCCCGGCAGCTTTCATTACCACCTATCCGCAGCTGGCAGCGCTGAACGTGATGCATCTGGCCAGCCCGTCATCGGCCATCATGTCTGCGGTTATCTTCAACGCTTTGATCATCGTGGTGTTGATCCCTCTGGCATTGAAAGGTGTCAGGTATCGCGCTGTCGGTGCGGCATCGTTGTTGCGCCGTAACCTGCTGATCTATGGTCTGGGCGGGATCATATTGCCCTTTATTGGTATCAAACTGATCGACATGATTCTGTCGGTAATGCATCTGGTGTAATCAGGAGTCTAGAAATGAAATCCGCATCTACAACAACGCTGTCTACAGCACCATCGG
Source organism: Collimonas sp. OK607 (assembly GCF_900111995.1). Lineage (GTDB taxonomy): Bacteria > Pseudomonadota > Gammaproteobacteria > Burkholderiales > Burkholderiaceae_D > Collimonas. The sequence goes on along the minus strand of NZ_FOKF01000025.1, from coordinate 67,863 downwards.
TAGCGACCACAAAAATCGCGTCGCAAGGTGTATTGCGTCCGGCGCTGGTACTGTTCGCCGGGCTCACCTTGCTGTGCGGGGTGATCTATCCGCTGGCCGTGACCGGTATCGGCAAGGTGGCTTTTCCGGAGCAGGCGGCCGGCAGCCTGATCGTGCAAAACGGTAAGTTGATCGGCTCACGCCTGATCGGCCAGGAGTTTTCCGCCCCCAACTATTTCTGGGGGCGCCTGTCGGCAACCAGTCCGATGCCATACAACGCGCAGTCTTCCGGCGGCTCCAACTTCGGACCGAGCAATCCGGCGCTGATAGATGCCGTAAAGGGGCGGGTCGATGCCTTGAAAGCCGCCGATCCGGGCAACACGCTGCCGATTCCGGTGGACTTGGTGACGGCTTCGGGCAGTGGGCTGGATCCGGAAATCAGTCTTGCCGCAGCTCACTACCAGGCGGGACGCATTGCGCGCGAACGCAAACTGAATGTCGATACCGTGCGTAGCCTCATCGATAGCCTGAAGCTGGAGCGCAGCCTCGGGTTCCTGGGCGAGCCGCGCGTCAATGTCATGGCATTGAATCTTGCGCTGGACCGGCAGCCTCCGGCTTCAAAATAAATTTCCCTACCCGTTTCATCTTAGGGATTGCGGTGCATGGAAAGCTGGTCGTACGGCGTACGACCAGCTTCTACACGCCCTTACTCTCTCTCTCTGATTTGAGATAAACCACCACCATAGAATCTATGAAGAAAATCATCTATTTTGCTAGTCTGGCCACCGTCATCGGCGTTATTGCCTTCACCGCAAACTGTTCGCAGGCGGAAGAAACCGTCCCCGATAATTCCCTGACTTTCAATGCCAGCGTCGTTTCCGACTATCGCTTTCGCGGGATCTCCCAGACCCGTCTGGAGCCGGCTCTGCAGGGCGGCGCGGACTACAGCAACAATCCAACCGGTTTGTATGTCGGTACATGGCTGTCGACGCTTAAATGGGTAAAGGATGGCGGCGGCAGCGGCAATATCGAGTGGGATGTCTATGCGGGTAAAAAGGGTACGATTACAGGTGACCTGACCTATGATTTCGGGGTGCTGACCTATGTCTACCCATCCAACGATTTGAATCCGAACGCCGACACGACGGAGCTCTACGGACAGCTTGGCTATGGTCCTGCATATATCAAATATTCGCAGTCGCTGACCAATCTGTTTGGCGCTGCCAATAGCAAGAACAGCGGCTACCTGGACCTTGGCGCCAATATCGATGTCAGTAACGGTTATACGGTCAATTTGCATGCCGGCCACCAAACCGTCAAAAACAATTCGACATTAAGCTATAACGACTGGAAAATCGGCCTGACCAAGGATTTCGGTTTCTTGTCCGGCAGCGTTGCAGTAATCGGCACTGACACCAATAACTACGTCGGGCCGGGGCCGGATCGCAAAAACCTGGGTAAAGCCGCGCTGGTGGTATCGGCGACCAAGACGTTTTAAATAGCTTTCAGGATATCGTAACGCCAGGCGGATTCAATCTGCCGAATTCAATCTACAATTGGCGTTACGATCCGTATATTCGCTTTATCGATGGCTTTCACAAGGCAATCAGTGTCTTCACCCTATTCAAACGATAATCTACGTCCCGATCCGGATGCTCTACTGGCACAGCTGCAGGTGCAGGAGAGTCTGGCCGGGCGGGGCAAGTTGCGCATCTATTTCGGCGCTTCGGCGGGTGTCGGAAAGACCTACGCAATGCTCGGGGCTGCGCATAAATTGCATAGCGAAGGCCGTGAAGTATTGGCTGGTGTGATCGAGAGCCACGGTCGCGCTGAAACCGCCGCCATGCTGAATGGCCTGGAATTGCTGCCCATGAAGCAGGTCGCGTATCGCGACAAGCAGCTACCCGAATTCGATCTGGACGCAGCCTTGCAGCGCAAGCCTTCGCTGATACTGGTCGATGAGCTGGCCCATTCCAATGCTTCCGGTTCGCGCCATCCGAAGCGCTGGCAAGACGTTGAAGAGTTATTGAATGCCGGGATCGATGTCTTCACCACGCTGAATGTCCAGCATCTGGAAAGCCTGAACGATGTGGTGGGCGGCATCACCGGTATCCGGGTTGCGGAAACCTTGCCGGATACCGTATTCGATGCCGCCGATGAAGTAGTGCTGGTGGATTTGCCGGCCGATGAATTGCTGAACCGGCTCAAACTCGGCAAAGTCTACAAGTTGCCGCAAGCCGAGCGCGCCTCACGCAATTTTTTTCGCAAAGGCAATCTGATCGCGCTGCGTGAACTGGCGTTGCGCCGCACCGCGGATCGTTTGCAAGGCGATGTCCAGGCCTACCGGATTGAGAAATCGATAGGTGCAGTGTGGCAGACCGATGCCGCCTTGCTGGCCTGCGTCGGCCCTTCGCCGAGCGCGGAACACGTCATCCGCAGCACTGCGCGGCTGGCGACCCAGCTCAATGCCGAATGGCACGCGGTTTATGTCGAGACACCAAGGTTGCAGCGTTTTCCGTCGGCCAAACGCGAACGGATCCTGAAGACGCTCAAGCTGGCGCAGGATCTGGGAGCGACTACCGCCGTTTTAGCCGGCAACGAAGTAGCTGCCGTCATGGCAGGTTATGCCCGCAGCCATAATTTTTCAAAAATCATCATCGGCCGCAGCCAGCGCCGTTTTCCCTGGCAAGCCAGCCATTCCGCGCGTATCGCCGCTCTCGCGAGCGATATCGACTTGATTGAAATCGGCGTGCCGCCGACCAGGGCAGCGGAAAAGCAGGAGGAGGCTGCCGGAAAAATCATGCCGCGCCATGTGCCGATGCAAAGCCGGATCGAATGGTGGGGTTATCTCTGGGCGCTTGCCGTATGTGTGCTGGTAACCTTGCTGGCGACGCCGATATTGCCGTTTTTCGACCTGGCCAACATCGTCATGCTGTATCTGCTGGCAGAGGTATTGATCGCCATTCGCTTTGGTCGCGGACCGGCAATTTTTGTCGCCTTGCTGAGCATTGCTTCGTTCGATTTCTTTTTCGTGCCACCGCGCTTTTCGTTTGCGGTCAGCGATTTCCAGTACTTGCTGACCTTTGGCGTGATGCTGGCGGTCGGCCTGACGATTACCCACTTGACCGCCGGATTGCGCTATCAGGCGCGGATCGCCTCAGACCGTGAGGCGCGCTCGCGCGCCTTGTTCGAATTCGCCCGGGCCTTGTCCGGCGTGCTGCAGACCGAGCAGATATTTGAAACCAGCCGGCTGTTCCTGCAACGCAGTTTCCAGGCCAAGACTTTGCTGCTGATACCGGATGACGCCGGCAGATTGCAAATGCCGGCGGTGATACCGGATGATGTGGCAAATGTCGCCAGCGCGCTCGACATGGGCATTGCCCAATGGGCTTTCGATAATGCCAGCAGCGCCGGCATCGGCACCGACACGCTGCCGGCCAGCAGCTATCTGTATCTGCCTTTGGTGGCGCCGATGCGTACCCGGGGCGTGCTGGTGATCTTGCCGTACAGCCGGCGCTGGATATTGATCCCGGAGCAGCAGCAACAGCTATACACATTCGCGACCTTGACCGCGATTGCGCTGGAACGCGTGCATTATGTAGAAGTGGCGCAAGATGCCCTGGTGCGCATGGAATCCGAGCGTTTGCGCAATTCCCTGTTGTCCGCGCTGTCGCACGATTTGCGTACGCCTCTGACGGCTTTGATCGGATTGTCCGAGTCGCTGGTGCTATCCAAACCGCCATTGCAACAGCACCAGCAGGTGCTGGCCGGCGCGCTGCACAGTGAAATGCTGCGCATGAGCGCATTGGTGACCAATCTGCTGGATATGGCCAGGATCCAGAGCGGCGAGGTAAAGCTGAATCTGCAGTGGCAGCCGTTTGAAGAAGTGGTCGGCAGCGCATTACGCGCCAGCGGCTCTGCGCTGCTCGGACATGGAGTGGAAATCCGGGTTGCGCACGAGCTGCCGCTGATCCGTTTCGATGCGGTATTGATTGAGCGCGTGCTGTGCAATTTGCTGGAAAACGCCGCCAAGTACACGCCAGCTGGTTCGCATATCGTATTGGCGGCGATGGTCAATGGTCGTTTTCTGGCGGTTACCGTGGCCGATGATGGCCCAGGCCTGCCAGCCGGCATGGAAGACGCAATATTCGAGAAATTCACACGCGGTGAGCGCGAATCGGCCAAGCCGGGCGTCGGACTAGGGCTGGCGATTTGCCGCGCGATTGTCGAGGCGCATGGCGGCACCATCCATGCCCGCAGCGTCCAAAGCGGCCATCACGGCGCTGAATTCATCTTCACCATTCCGCTCGGCACGCCTCCCAGCATGCCCGACCCGGAAGAACACGAACCGAGCGTCGGCGACGACGCAGAGAAGGCATGACAATGCAACCGACACCCGTAGCGCTGCTGGTCGAAGACGAGCCGCAGATCCGGCGTTTTGTACGCGCCGCCCTGGAGAGCGAAGGCTGGCAGGTTTTTGAAGCAGAAACCATGCAGCGTGGCCTGATTGATTGCGGTACACGCAAACCGAATCTGGTAGTACTTGATCTCGGCCTGCCGGACGGCGACGGCGTCGACTTCATCCAGGATGTCAGGAAATGGTCGCGTGTGCCTATCATCGTGCTGTCGGCAAGGGTCAACGAAACCGACAAGATCAAAGCGCTGGATGCCGGTGCCGACGATTACCTCGGCAAGCCGTTTGGCGTCGGCGAATTGCTGGCGCGGGTACGTGCTACGTTGCGGCGCCAACACCAGCCTCTGGCTGGCGACGATGGACTGATCCGTTTCGGCGACGTTACGCTCGATCTGCAGGCACGGCTGGTCACCAAGGCGCAACAGCAAGTGCATCTGACACCGACCGAATATCGGTTGCTGACGGTGCTGGTAGCTAACGCCGGAAGGGTGGTGACCAATCCGCAGCTGCTGAAGGAAGTGTGGGGGCCATCGCATTCGGAGAGCGGCCACTATCTACGGATTTATATGGGACACTTGCGGCAAAAACTGGAAGACGATCCGGCCCAGCCCAAACATCTGCTTACCGAAACCGCAGTTGGCTATCGGATTCTGCTTTCGCAATAGAGATAACTCGGTCCGCAAGATGGCTTGCCGGATAAATTGCGCGAGTCCAACGGGCCGTTCTGAAGCCGAGTATAGTTTTGGTTCCGACCTACACTTACAGGATAATTCCATGCCAAGTCGAGAACATGTTGAAAGCTTCATCGCTCTGGTTGTGCAAGGCAAGTATGTAGAAGCGATCCAGGAATTTTATACCGAAGATGCATTCATGCAGGAAAACCAGGAGCCGCCGCGCAAGGGAATGCAATTGTTAGTGGCGGGGGAAGAAAAAGCGCTGGCAGCTTTCAAGGAAATTCGCACGCTGGCGGCCAAATCCTTCCTGATCGATGGTGACCGGGTTGCCATCAATTGGTTGTTCGAAATAACGGCCCACGACGGTCGCAGTTTTCGGCAAGACGAAATTGCCTGGCAGCTTTGGCGCGGCGACAAGATTGTTGAAGAACAGTTTTACTACGATCCGGGGCAGCGCAAACTGACCTGATGGATTGTCTGCGTTCCGCAAGATAGAACGGCATTCATACTTACTGCCGATTTTCAGGAATAGGTGTAAACTATCGGACAGACAGATGCAACACTGCGTGCATCTGTCTTTTTGTTTACCTTACGGTCATCGGCAGTGCAACGTACTCTTCTCATTCCGCTAATTGTCGCTTGTGCGTTGTTCATGGAAAACATGGATGCGACGGTGATTGCCACGTCGCTGCCAGTACTGGCGCGCGACCTCGGACAAGATCCCCTTACTCTTAAATTGGCGCTGACCTCATATGTGGTCGGGCTCGGCGTGTTCATCCCAATCAGCGGCTGGGTCGCCGATCGCTTCGGTGCGCGTACCGTATTCCGTTCCGCCATCATGGTGTTCCTGGCGGGATCGCTGATGTGCGCGGCATCCAGCTCGCTGGCTGCATTTGTCGCTGCGCGCTTTTTGCAAGGCATAGGCGGCGCCATGATGGTGCCGGTCGGGCGCATCGTAATTTTCCGTTCGGTACCGCGTACCGAACTGGTCAAAGCCATCAGCTATCTGACCATTCCCTCGCAACTTGGACCGGTGATCGGTCCGCCGTTGGGCGGTTTCATCACGACTTATTTCCATTGGCGCTGGATCTTCCTGATTAATGTACCTATCAGCATTCTCGGCATGTACCTCGCCAGCCGCTATATCGAGAATTACCGTTCCGATGATTTGCAGCCGCTGGACATGAAGGGTTTTGTCCTGTCGGCAGTTGGCAGCACGCTGATGATGCTGGGCTTGTCGATGATCGATGGCGAGTTGCTGTCCTCGGAATGGGCATTCGCCATGATGGTGCTGGGCGGTTTGACCTTATACGTGTATTTGCTGCACGCGCGGCGTGAGCCGTTCCCGTTGCTGGATCTGCGTCTGTTGCGGATTCCGACCTTCCGCGCCAGCGTACTGGGCGGTTCGCTGTTCCGGATCGGGCTGGGTGCGGTGCCGTTCCTGTTGCCGCTGGCGTTGCAGGTTGGTTTTGGCATGAATGCCTTTCACGCCGGGACCATCACTTGCGCCTCGGCCTTCGGCGCGATCTTCATGAAAGCCATCGGTACTTCGGTGCTGCGCCGTTACGGTTTTCGTTCAGTGCTGATCTGGAATGCGGTGCTAGCCGGGCTGGCGCTGGCATCGTATGGTTTATTCACGCCGACCACGCCGTATCTGGTGATGATGGCGGTGGTTCTGCTGGGTGGATTTTTCCCTTCCATGCAATTCACCTGTCTCAACACCATGGCTTACGCCGATCTCGATAGTGCAGACGTCAGCCGCGCCACCAGCCTGGCCAGCGTCGTGCAGCAGATTTCTTTAGGTTTGGGAGTGACCATCGGCGGTCTGGCGGTACATATGTCGAGCCGCCTGCAAGGTCATTCAACCATCGTGGCCGGAGATTTCTGGCCCGCCTTCATCGTCATCGGCCTGTTTTCGATGGCATCGATACCGGTAACCCGCCGGCTGCCACTCAACGCCGGCGCCGCGCTAACCGGGCATAAGCCAGCATAGGAAAATTGTAATACCGGATTTTTACACTCTACGCGATGAGCAGGGCGAACTAACCGGGGTCAGAGTGAACTTTCGGTATGGTTCACCGCCGAAACTTCACTCTGACCCCGCTTAGTGGACCACGGAGCAGAAGCAGTAAAAATGCAAAGAAACAAACCTGCGATAAGTGAACTACCGTCCTCCGAAGCCGTGATGTGGGGTCAGAGTCAAGTTTCGCGATAAAGCCTGCGAAAGTTGACTCTGACCCCAGATCACTATGTCATTGACTCGCTACGGAAAATCAAACCTCAGCAATGCGTTTCGCAATATGCGCCAGCGCCTCTTCCACCTGGTCCACCAGAATCAGGCACAGATCGCCCGGCGACAGATGCGATAGCGCGGTATCGATAGCGATAAACTCACCATTGATTTCCTCGGTCGACGTCGTACGGCGGGCATTTTTCAAGCCTTCGCGCAACAGGCCGAGCACCTCACCATCGGCACGGCCACGCTGGCATTGATCCTGATACAGAATCACCTGGTCGAAAGCATCGCCCAGGATTTCTGTCTGGTGACGGATGTCGATATCGCGCCGGTCGCCGGCGCCGCTGATAACCACTGAGCGGCGTTTGGCCGGCATGCTGTCAATAGCCTTTACCAGCGCCTGGATCGCATCGGGATTGTGGCCGTAGTCGGCAATCAGGGTCGCACCGCGATAGTCGAATACGTTGAAGCGGCCTGGTGCGGTAGCAGCATCGTTGATGAAGGTGCCGAGGCCGGCCCGAATCACTTCCCAATCCAGATCCAGGGCCCAGGCGGCAGCGATGGCAGCCATCGCATTTTCGATCTGGAAGCCGATCGTACCGTTACGGGTCAGCGGGATATCATGCAGCGCTATCCGATGTTCTTGCTTACCCTTGGCGGCGACGATGGCATTGCCGTCCTGGTACACCACACGATGTCCCTGCGCGCGATGCGTAGTCATCAGCGGGTGATGGAAATCGTGGGCGAAAAAGGTGACCGAACCCGGGCAGGATTTGGCCATGCTGGCGACCATGGGATCGGCCGCGTTCAAGACTGCGTGACCGCCAGGGGAAACGTTTTCGACGATCACACGTTTGACCACGCTCAAATCTTCGACCGTGCTGATATAACTCAAGCCGAGGTGATCGCCCATGCCGATATTGGTGACCACGGCGACATCGCAGCGATCGAAACCCAGGCCTTCACGCAAGATGCCGCCGCGTGCAGTTTCAAATACGGCAGCATCGACGTCAGGATGCATCAAGACATTACGGGCGCTGCGCGGGCCGCTGCAGTCGCCGGTGTCGATACGTTGCTGTTCGATATATACGCCATCGGAATTGGTCATGCCGACGCGTAATCCCTTGCGTCCCAGCAAATGGGCGATCAGGCGTACGGTAGTGGTTTTACCGTTGGTGCCCGCCACCGCTACTAGAGGGATGCGGCCATTGTCACCGCTGTCGAACATGGTCGACATGATCGCAGCGCCGACCGCGCGGCCCTTGCCGTAGGAAGGGCTGATGTGCATCCGCAAACCAGGTGCGGCGTTGACTTCTACCACGCCGCCTTCTTGTTCTTCCAGCGGTTGATGGACGTTGTTGCAGACCACGTCGACGCCGCAGATATCCAGTCCCACCATTTGCGCTGCAGCCACGGCACGCGCCGCCATTTCAGGATGGACATCCTCGGTGACATCGGTCGCCGTGCCGCCGGTGCTCAGGTTGGCGTTGTTGCGCAAGACCACGCGTACACCTTGCTGCGGAATCGAGTCGGCTGTGTAATGTTGCTTGGCCAAGGTCGCCAGGGCAATCGCATCGAAGCGGATCTTGGTCAACGAGGTTGCGTGGCCATCGCCGCGCAGCGGGTCGCTGTTGACTTGCTCCACCAGTTGGCCGATGGTGCGCACGCCGTCGCCGATAACCTGCGGCGGATCACGGCGGGCCGCGGCCACCAGTTGGTTGCCGACCACCAGCAGACGGAAATCGTGGCCTGGCAAATAGCGCTCGACGATCACTTCCGAACAGATTTTTGCGGCGACTTCAAAGGCTGCCATGACTTGTTCACGGGCGGTGATGTTGACTGCCACTCCCTTGCCTTGATTACCGTCGCGCGGTTTGAGCACCACCGCGCCGGCGATTTCCTGCGCTGCAGCCCAGGCCTCTTCGGCGCTGGTGACAACCCGGCCCAAAGGCACCGGCACACCGGCCGCATTCAGCAGCTTCTTGGTCAGGTCTTTGTCCTGGGCAATCGATTCTGCGATCGCGCTGGTATGGTTGGTTTCGGCGGCCTGGATGCGACGTTGCCGGCTACCCCAGCCGAACTGCACCATGCTGCCACCGGTCAGGCGCCGGAACGGAATCCCGCGCATGACGGCCGCTTGCACGATGGAGCCGGTGCTTGGGCCGAGGCGAATATCTTCGTCCAGTTCCTTCAGGTTGGCCAAGGCGCTGGCGAGATCGAAGGGCTGGTCTTGCAGCGCTGCCAGGCATAGTTCCTGCGCCAGCTGGAACGCCATCTTGCCGACTTCTTCTTCAGTGTATTCAACGATCACCTGGTAGACGCCGGCTTCCACGGTAGGTACGGTGCGGCTGAAGGTCACCGGGCATCCGGCTTCCGATTGCAGTCCGAGCGCCGCAATCTCCAGCGCGTGCGCCATTGATACGACTTCGTTCTTGCCACTGGTTTGCAAAAAACCGATCTGCGGAAAGCGTTCACGCAGCTTGGCTTCAAAACCGGTAATGCCAGCAATGGCGCGTTCGGCCTCGGTGCAAGACACGATGGCTTCGATAGCGGTATGTCGACTCCACAGATTGGGGCCGCGAAGTACTCGGATACGTGATACGTCCATCAACAAGTTTTCCTATTTTTTCCTGCTAATACTAGTCAAAAAGCAGGGTGGGCAAAAACTTGCCGACCCTGCTTAAATTTTTAAATCATCTCGAAAGTCTCTATCCCTGCACGTATCAAGTCGTGAGAGATATCCAGTGCCCATGCAGCACCGACCGCCGCCAGCACGTTTTCAACCTGGAAGCTATCTTTGCTGCGTGCAATCAATGGCACAGTGGTGATGTCTGCCAGCAGCATTTCGCTTTTGCCGACCGCCAGCATGATCTGGTCATTACGGATAAAGACTGCGCGCCTGCCTTGTTCAAGCTGCTCTGCAATCACTGGCAGGGCAGGGTCGATGCCAAAGAAAATCACTTCGCCGTCGCACAGCGGCGCCATGCCGGCCACCAGCGGATCGGCTGCGTTCAATACCGCGACGCCGCTCGGCAGGACGACATCGACCTGGGTGCGGGTGACTTTTACCATTTCCTCGGCATCGGCGATGTAGTACTGCGGCGAGCTGTCGTCGGCGGCAATGTTGGTGACGACGCCGACCTGGCAGCGATCGTAGACCAGGCCCTCAGACAGGATAGTGTCGTGGCTGTTCTCGAACACGGCCGCGTCGACGGCACGGTTGATCAGTATGCGCTGCGCCGATTCCCAATTGGCGCGGTCGCCTTTTTCAACTTGCCGTTGCGCGAAATACAATCCGTCGCCGCAAGCCAGGCCGACATGGTTGCCGCTCAAATGGAGTTGCCAGGCAATCAGGCGCGAGACTGTGGTTTTACCATGTGTGCCGGTGACGCCGACAATCGGGATGCGGCCATTGTCAGCCGCCGCAAACAGGTGCTCGATGATGGCTCTGCCGACCGGGCGCGCTCTGCCTTGCGCCGGTTTCAGATGCATCAGCAGGCCAGGGCCGGCATTGACTTCGACAATAGCGCCGCGTTGTTCTTCCAGCGGCCGGGAAATATCTTCCGCCACCAGGTCGACACCGGCAATATCCAGGCCCACCACCCGCGCGGCGAGAGAAGCTGCCGCGGCGACGCTCGGGTGCACCAGGTCGGTGACGTCGATGGACACATTGCCGTTACGTTGGATCAATACTTGCAGGCCTGCTGCTGGAATCGATTCGCCGGTAAAACCTTGTCGTTCGAGCTCGACCCGTACCACAGGTTCTTCGTCCAGCAATACCGGGCTGAGCGGGCACTCTTCAAGTTCGCCACGGCGCGGATCGGAATTGATCTGGTCATCGATGAGTTGCCGGATTGTCGAAGTGCCATTAGCGGTGATTGAAAGCGGCTCGCCGCGCGCAGCTGCCGCCAGCCGGCCACCGACAATCAATAGCCGATGCTCATTACCGCGAATGAAGCGTTCGACAATCACGCTGCTGCCTTCTTGCAATGCGAGCTCGTAAGCGGTTTCGATTTCGGTGCGTGTATTCAGATCGGTGAATACGCCGCGGCCGTGATTAGCGTCAGAAGGCTTGACGACCACCGGCAAACCGATATCTTCGGCCGCTTCCCAGGCTTCGGCGGCGCTTTCCACGACCTGTCCTTCAGGGACCGGTACACCGCAGGCTTGCAGCAAGGTTTTGGTCAAGTCTTTGTCGCTCGAGATACTTTCGGCGATCGCGCTGGTTTGATCGGTTTCTGCGGTCCAGATACGACGTTGGCGTACGCCATGGCCGAGCTGGACCAGATTGCCTTCAGTCAGGCGGAATGAGGGAATGCGTCGTTCGTCCGCGGCTTCGACGATGCAGGCCGTGCTTGGCCCCAGGCAGCGCGAATCAACCATGCTGCGCAGTTCAGTGATGCTAGCGTGGACGTCGAATGGTTTGTCTTCAATTGCGGCCATCACCAGGTCGCGGGCCGCGTGCAGGGCGGCGCGGGTTACTTGCTCATGGCGCGCGCGGACCGCCACTTTATAGACGCCGCGCACCGAGGTGCTGCGCGCCTTGCCGAAACCGCCCGGCATGCCAGCCAGGTTTTGCAGTTCCAACGTGACGTGTTCCAGGATGTGGCCGGGCCAGGTGCCGTCCTGCAGCCGCTGGACAAAACCACCGCGTTCGCCATAGCTGCAGCGATGCTCGATCAGGGATGGCAGCCAGCTGGTCAGGCGCTGGTTAAAACCGGGCAGGGTATTGGACGGGAAATCTTCCAGTTCGCCAATGTCGATCCACGCCTCTAGGGTTGATCGATACGTCCAGATGTTTGGTCCGCGCAGCGACATGATACGGAGGATTTCAATGTTTTTCATGAGTGAGCAATGAGGCTATGCAATAAGGCTTATGAGGCGTGAGTGCTGAATTTTTGAGTGTGCCAGTTTTAATATTTTTTTGTTTTCAACACCCTGTAGTTCGGAACCTGTCGGACTTAGGTGATCGGCTCCAAAAATAGCTGGACGGTCCATATTTCACCGGCCTCTTGGTCAATAGCCAGGCTATTGACGCTGCGAACCCGGCAAAATCTGTTCTCGCCCAGCTATTTTTTCGCTTCGATCCCCTAAGTCAGACAGGCTCCTTGCTGTAACGCGCTAAACCGTGAATTGGTTTACAGAGAGTTACCAAATATAGAAAAGATATGTTTAATTGGTAACGAAAAGTAACATTTCTGAAAAACACGATAGGATATAATACTTGCGGCAGACGATGTGCGCCAATTAAGGCGATTTCACACAAAATTCCATCCGGTCCGTGTAAAAATATACGGGCCACACCATGCCGTTTAGATGAAAAGCAACCCTTTATCCCCTGTGCCTACCACCGGTATTTATTTGTCCCATATTTTGACCGCTTCCCTGCGTGCCGAAGTGACAACTTTGCTCGCGCCTGCCGAGGAAGTGCTGGCGTCGCTGGAAGTCGACCTCAATGCGTCACTGCATTTTGCACACGGCGTTTTGTTAATCACCAATCGCCGCGTACTGGCAAAAATGGACGGCGACAGCAGCTGGAGCGAATGGGTCTACCGGCGGGGCTTAACGCTGGGGCATCATGACCATGCCGGCGTCGGTAGCCTGGAGTTGCACGATGAACAACAGCAGCTGGCTTGCTGGCGCTACACGCTCGGTCTCAACCTGGAAGCACTGCGCCTGATTAAAGTCTTCGAGCAGCAGCGCGACGATCATCTGGCGGGACGCGCTGCGTTACGCGAGGAGCAGGCTACCTGTCCGCAGTGCAAAGCGCCGTTGCCGCCTGACAGCGATGAATGCCTGATTTGTCCGGAAAAAGGCGAAGCGCCATCGTCGACCTGGGCTTTGTTCCGGCTCGCGCGGTTTGCCAAGCCATACAAAGGCATGCTGGCGCTGGGGTTTATCCTGATGCTGATTTCTACCGCTGCCACGCTGGTGCCGCCTTATCTGATGGGGCCGTTGATGGACAACGTGCTGATTCCTTATCAGAACGGCAAGCCGATCAATCACGACCTGGTCAAGCTTTACCTGTCCGGTTTGCTGGCTTCGGCCCTGGTGGCCTGGAGTCTGGGCTGGGCCCGTACCTATATTTTGGCTTTGGTCAGCGAGCGTATCGGCGCCAATTTGCGCACAACTACATATGAGCATCTGCTGCGTCTGTCGCAAGAATATTTCGGCGGCAAACGTACTGGCGACCTGATGGCCCGAATCGGTTCCGAAAGCGATCGTATTTGCGTCTTCCTGTCCTTGCATCTGCTGGACTTTGCGATTGACGTGCTGATGATCGTCATGACCGCCGTGATCCTGTTCTCGATCAATCCCTGGCTGGCGCTGGTGACCCTGGTGCCGTTGCCGTTCATTGCCTGGATGATCCATCTGGTACGGGACCGGTTGAAGCACGGTTTTGAAAAGATCGACCGCATCTGGGCCGAGGTAACCAATGTCCTGGCCGATACCATTCCGGGGATTCGCGTGGTCAAGGCGTTTGCCCAGGAAAAGCGTGAAGCTACGCGTTTCCGCGACGCCAACCAGCACAACCTGCTGGTCAACGACCGGGTCAATAAAATCTGGTCATTGTTCTCGCCGACGGTGACTTTGCTGACTGAAGTGGGGCTGCTCGTGGTCTGGATCTTCGGTATCTGGCAAGTCTCGAAAAATGAAATCACGGTCGGTGTGCTGGCCTCGTTCCTGGCTTACATCAGCCGTTTCTATACCCGTCTCGATTCGATGAGCCGGATCGTCTCGGTAACGCAAAAAGCTGCAGTCGGCGCCAAGCGCATCTTTGAAATCCTGGATCATGTATCGAGTGTGCCAGAGCCGGCCAACCCGGTTCACCTGGAACATGTGAAGGGCGCCATCGAATTGCGCAACATCGGTTTCCGTTACGGTAACCGGGCTGTGATGCGCGACGTCAACTTGACGATTGCGCCGGGCGAGATGATTGGTCTGGTAGGACATAGCGGTTCTGGCAAGAGCACGCTGGTCAATCTGATTTGCCGTTTTTATGATGTATCGGAAGGATCGATACGGATTGACGGCGTCGATATCCGCTCGATGCCGATCTCGGAATATCGCCGCAATATCGGCCTGGTGCTGCAAGAGCCGTTCCTGTTTTTCGGTACGATCGCGGAAAATATCTGCTACGGCAAGCCGGAAGCCACACGCGAAGAAATCGTTGCCGCAGCACGTGCCGCCCATGCCCACGAATTCATTTTGCGCTTGCCGCAAGGTTACGATTCGCTGGTCGGCGAACGCGGCCAGGCGTTGTCCGGCGGCGAACGCCAGCGTATTTCGATTGCCCGTGCCTTGCTGATCGATCCGCGCATCCTGATCATGGATGAAGCCACCTCATCGGTCGATACCACCACAGAAAAAGAGATCCAGAAAGCGCTCGACAACCTGGTGCAAGGCCGTACCACGATTGCGATCGCCCATCGTTTATCGACCTTGCGCAAGGCCGACCGGCTGGTGGTGCTGGATCGCGGCCAGATTGTCGAAGTCGGCAGCCATGATGAGCTGATGCTGCGCGAAGGTGCCTATTATCGTCTCTATCAGGCGCAGTTGCGCAATGTCGACGCCGAGCCGACCTTGGTCGATGAAGACAGTGCAGACAGTGATGAAAGCGTCGCATGACAACACATGATTTCAAACTAAGCCGCAACACTTTTGGTCGCCTGGTATTCACCAGCGTGGATGGTGACGTGCACGAAGGCGTGGTGCCGGTACGTGCTTTTCCTATCGGCGCGCCGGATGACGGTATTTCCCTGGTGAGTGCCGACGGCCAGGAGCTCGCCTGGATTTCACGCCTGACGGATTTGCCGGATGCAACCCGGGTCATCGTCGAACAGGAATTGGCGAGCCGCGAATTCATGCCCGAAATCCGGCGGATTCAACGGGTCTCGAGTTTTACTACGCCCAGCACCTGGTACGTAGAAACCAATCGCGGCGATGCTTCTTTTACGCTGAAAGGCGAAGAGGATATCCGCCGTATAGTGGCGACCAGTTTATTGATCGCCGATAGCCATGGTGTGCAGTTTTTGATACGCGACACGCAAGCTTTGGACAAAGCCAGTCGCAAAATCCTGGACCGGTTTTTGTAGGGTGGGCACTTATGCCCACGCGGATGGTTGCGCTTCAGCGTGGGCAAAAAACCTTGCCCACCCTACAGTTCAAAACTGCTCGTCCGCACCCAGATAACGCCATTGCCCTTCCGGCAGATTGCCCAATTTCACACCACCAATCCGCACCCGTTTCAACCCCAGCACCTTAAGCCCAACCATATCGCACATGCGGCGAATCTGGCGCTTTTTGCCTTCGCGCAAAGTAAAACTCAGCTGGTCTTCATTTTGCCATTTGACGATGGCCGGCTTGAGTTTCTTGCCGTCCAGCGTCAGGCCGTGATTGAGACGGCGCAACTCAGCGTCGGGCAGTTTATCGCCTTTGGTATAGCGCACCCGCACCAGGTATTCCTTGTCGACGCTGGTTTCTTCACCGATCAGATGCTTGGCGATGCGGCCATCCTGGGTCAGCACCAGCAAACCGACTGAATCGATGTCGAGCCGGCCGGCAGGCACCAGGCTGCGCAGCTGGGTTGGATGGAATAAAGTCGGCGAGCGGTCTTCGCCCCAGCGATTGGCTTCCTTTATCAGCGCTACCGCCGGTTGATAACCGTCTTCAGCCTGGCCGCTGACATAGCCGACAGGTTTGTTGATCAGGATGGTGACACGTTTCGATTGCTCGGCCGCGGCCTGGCGTTCTACGCTGATGCGCTGGCTCGGCAGTACTTTACTGCCGAGTTCCGATACGACGATGCCGTCAACCCGGACCCAGCCGCGAGCTATCCACTCGTCGGCCTCGCGGCGCGAGCATAGCCCGAGTTCAGACATGCGTTTGGAAAGGCGTAATGGTTCGGTCATGGAGTGCAAAAAATAAGAAAAATATAAAAAACAAAACTGCAAGGCAGACTGGATATGTAACTGGATGCGTAGTTAGATGTTATGTAACTTATTATGCAACTAGATATGCAACGCATCCAGCAAATCGGTTTCAAGCTGGATCTGCAAGCGCGCATGATTAAGCGCATTGCCGTCGACCAGGAACACGTCTTCGACCCGCTCGCCAAGCGTCATGATCTTGGCGGTGTGCAAATTGATCTTGTGCCTGGCGAGGACGCTGGCAACCGAAAACAGCAGCCCGGTGCGGTCGTTGGCCGTAATCGACAACAGGTAATACTGGCCGCGCTCGTCCGGGCGCAGATCGACCGTCGGCGTCACCGGGAAGGTACGCGACAGGCGCGACAGGCGGCCTTTGGATGGCGCGGGCAGAGGATTATCGGCTTGCAGCAACAAGGTCAGTTCATGCTCGATCAGATTGATGATGTCGCGATAATGCTTGGCAAACAGCGGTGCGCTGATCAGGAACGAGTCGAGCGCGTAGCCATGTTTGGTAGTCTGGATCTTGGCGTCGAGGATGCTGAAATTCTTGCTGTCGAAATAGCTGCAGATGCGGATGAACAGGTCGCTCCGGTCCTTGGTGTAGACCGCAACCTGCAAACCTTCGCCGATCGGCGCCAGACGGCATTTGACTATCGGTACGGCGCTGTCGGTCTGGTTGTAGAAGGAGCGGGTTTGCCAGGCAATGTCGGAGGCGTCGTGGCGCAGGAAATAGGCAACATCGAGCTGCTGCCACAAATGCTCGTGAGCATCTTGCGGCAAACCGTACAGGCGCAGGGTTTTCAACGCTTCTTCCTGGCGATTCTTCAATTCGCGATCGGCCGACGGCGTTTCGCCGCCGAGTACCCGCAACGTCATGCGGTACAAGTCTTCCAGCAACTTGCCTTTCCAGGCGTTCCACACCTTGGGGCTGGTGCCGCGTATGTCGGCCACGGTCAGCAAATACAGCGCGGTCAGGTGCCGTTCATCCTTGACAGTATTGGCAAAGTTGAGGATTACTTCGGGGTCCGATAAATCCTGCTTCTGCGCCACTTGCGACATGGTCAGGTGATGCTCGACCAGGAATACCACCAGCGCCGTATCCTCCGTCGACAAGCCATGGTGCTGGCAGAAATGCAGGGCGTCGGTCATGCCCAGTTTGGAGTGATCGCCGCCGCGGCCCTTGGCGATGTCGTGGAACAAGGCCGCCACATACAACAACCAGGGGCGCGGGAAATTGGCGATCAGCTGGCTGCAAAACGGGTATTCATGCGCATGTTCGCTCATCGTGAAGCGCCGCACGTTACGCACCACCATCATGATGTGCTGGTCCACCGTGTAGACATGGAACAGGTCGTGCTGCATCTGGCCGACGATGCGCCGGAAATTCGGCAGGTAACGGCCCAGGATACTGGTGTCATTCATGCCGCGCAGTGCGTGGGTAATCCCTTGCGGCGCCTGGATGATCTGGATGAACAGCGAGCGATTCACGGGATCGCGGCGAAAACTGTTGTCGATCTTGACGCGCGCATGCCACAGGGCACGCCGGGTGCGCGCGGTCATGTCTTTCAGCTCGCTATGCTGGGCCAGCAACAGGAACACTTCCAGCATCGCCGACGGGGCGGTTTTAAACACGTTGTCGTGAGCGATGTCGATCAGGCCGTTAAGCTGGTTGAAACGGTCGTTGATGCGTTGCGGCACCATCGGCTGCGGAAACAACTGTACTTCAATGTTCTGCAGCAGGATGGTGTTGAGCTGGGTCACTGCCTTGGCGGCCCAGTAATAGCGTTGCATCAGATATTCGCTGGCGCGGCGGGTTTCCGTGGTCTCGAAACCCAGCGATTCGGCGATCGGGGTCTGGACATCGAACACCAGGCGATCTTCGCGGCGATTGGTGTAGATGTGGAGGCGAATCCGGATATCCTTGAAAGCGCGCTCCTGGCGCGATAGCTGCCGTGCTTCGGCGGCGGTGATCAAGCCGTGCTTGGCCAGCTTCGGCCACGATTCGCCAAGGCCGGCAGCCTTCGCCACCCACAGGATTACTTGCAGGTCGCGCAGGCCGCCCGGGCTTTCCTTGCAGTTCGGTTCCAGGCTGTACGGCGTATCTTCATACTTGACGTGGCGCTGGCGCATTTCCAGGATTTTTTCCTGGAAAAAGGCGCACGGATCCATGGCCGCGCTGCAGCGCTCCTGCAGTTGCGCAAACAGCGGCGGATTACCGCTCACCAGCCGCGCTTCCAGCAAGCTGGTCTGGACTGTGATGTCGATAGCGGCTTCGCTCAGGCATTCGTCTACGGTGCGGATGCTGTGGCCGATTTCGAGGCCGATATCCCAGAACAGCTGTACCAGTTGTTCCAGTCTGGTGCGCAATTCGGCGTCAGGGCTGGCATCCAGCAATATCAGGACGTCAACGTCAGAATGCGGAAACAACTCACCGCGGCCATAACCGCCAACCGCTACCAGAGCCGCGCTAGGCGGCATTTCCAGCATTTTCCAGGCTTGCGTCAGGGCGATGTCGACACTGCGGCGTAACGCCGTTAACAACTCGCCCGGTTTACCGTCTGCCAGGAAGGTAGAGATGATTGTTTGCCGCTCGGTCCTAAGCTGATTTTTGAGAGTCGCGGCAAGGGTCGTCATGTCTTCCTGGGCTTAGGCGGCGGTTGCTTGTTGGATAAAGGCGGGCGGCGGCGGCGTACCTGCGGATTGGGTCAGTATCTCGTAGCCGGTTTCGGTGACCAGCACGGTGTGTTCCCATTGTGCCGACAGGCTGCGATCCTTGGTCCTGATGGTCCAGCCGTCGCCCATTTCGCGAATGTCGCGGCGGCCGGCGTTGATCATCGGTTCGACCGTGAAAATCATGCCGGCCTCGAGTCGTTCCAAGGTGCCGGGGCGGCCATAGTGCAATACCTGCGGCTCTTCGTGGAATACCTTGCCGATGCCGTGGCCGCAGAATTCGCGGACTACGCTGTAGCCGGCTTTTTCAGCGTGTTGCTGGATCACGTAGCCGATATCGCCCAGATGCGCGCCCGGTTTGATCTTGGCAATGCCCAGCCACATGCACTCATAGGTGATGTCGCCCAGGCGTTTGGCCATGATCGACGGTTCGCCGACGTAGAACATGCGGCTGGTGTCGCCGTGATAGCCGTTCTTGATCACAGTGATGTCGAGATTCACGACATCGCCGTTTTTCAGTACCTTGTCGCCCGGGATGCCGTGGCAGATGACGTCATTGACCGACGTGCAGATGGCTTTCGGATAAGGCGTATAGCCAGGCGGACAATAGTTCAGCGGGGCAGGGATGGTGTCTTGCACATTTGTCATGTATTCGTGGCACAGGCGATCCAGCTCGCCGGTGGTGACGCCGACTTTGACAAAGGGCGTGATGTAATCGAGCACTTCCGAAGCAAGCCTGCCGGCAATACGCATGCCGGCAATATCTTCAGCAGTTTTTATGGAGATAGAGGTCATAAGATAGGGAAATCGAGAAAATTCGGTGAATTCTTTAGCAAAAGGCGCCGCAAATGGTACTAAAAGCGCCTGGATTCAGTCAGGAGACGATTATAAACGACGCCAACAAGATGCGCTTAAAGATATGCCTCGCGGCGCTTGAAGAAGTCCTGGGTTTTAGGGTACAATCTTGGGTTAGCTCGAATTGCTATGGGCTATATCGTTGTTTGAGTAGTTAATTTATTGTTCTAAAAGCGCGAATCCGCTCGAAAAGGGTGCTGTTTTTTGCCGGTGTGTAACACGGCAACTACGGTGACTGAGCGGGTTCCAGACCTAACCCTGGAGAAAATTATGTCGTCAGTAACAATGCGTGAAATGCTGGAAGCCGGTGTCCATTTCGGTCACCAAACTCGTTTCTGGAACCCAAAGATGGCGCCGTTCATCTTCGGTCACCGCAACAAAATTCATATCGTCAACCTGGAAAAGACCCTGGGCATGTACCAGGAGGCGATGAAGTACATCCGTCAATTGTCATCCAATCGTGGCAACATCCTGTTTGTCGGCACCAAGCGTCAAGCACGCGAAATCGTTGCTGCTGAAGCAGCACGTTCGGGTTCGCCTTTCGTTGACCAACGCTGGTTGGGCGGCATGCTGACCAACTTCAAGACCATCAAGACATCGATCAAGCGCCTGAAAGAAATGGAAGCTGCGATTGAAGACGGTTCGTTCGAGAAGCTGAGCAAAAAAGAAGGCCTGATGTTCCAGCGTGAGCTGATCAAGCTGCAAAAAGCTATCGGCGGCATCAAGGACATGGGCGGCATTCCTGACGCAATTTTCGTGATCGACGTCGGCTACCACAAGGGCGCAATCACTGAAGCTGCCAAGCTGGGCATCCCGGTTATCGGCGTGGTTGATACCAACCACTCGCCAGACGGCGTGACTTACGTTATCCCTGGTAACGATGACTCGTCCAAGGCAATCGCCCTGTACGCTCGCGGCGTTGCCGATGCGATCCTGGAAGGTCGTGCCAATGCAGTGAACGACGTGGTCGAAGCTATCAAAGGCGCGGCAGGCGACGAATTCGTTGAAGTTAACGATCAGGCTTAAGCCCTGAATCTGAGGTCTTATACTTCAGAATAAAAAGGGGCCCTGGTTGCCCCTTTTTTTGTATCAGCATTATTTGCTTATTTTTTACCCGAATATATTTTGAATGATGATGCTCGGAAGCTGATGATCGGGCGCACTGCACAGCGGTGACAGGTCGGCAGGACAGCAAGAAAAGCATCAACTGAGCTAGGAGAATAGTATGGCGGCAATTACAGCAGCACTGGTAGGCGAACTGCGCGCAAAGACTGATGCGCCTATGATGGAATGCAAAAAAGCGTTGACCGAAGCTGGCGGCGACATGGACAAAGCAGAAGAAATTCTGCGCGTAAAACTGGGTGGCAAGGCTTCCAAGGCCGCTTCCCGTGTTACAGCTGAAGGCGTAGTCGCAGCTTATATCGCCGGCGGCGTTGGCGCCCTGGTGGAAGTTAACTGCGAAACCGACTTCGTCACCAAGAACGACGATTTCCTGGGTCTGGCAAATGCTTGCGCCAAGCTGGTAGCAGAAAACAATCCTGCCGACGTGGCTGCCTTGTCGGCTCTGCCACTCGACGGTAGCACTGTTGAAGCAACCCGTGCTGCCTTGATCGGCCGCATCGGCGAAAACATGTCGATTCGTCGTTTCACACGTTTTGATACAACTGCCAAGCTGGTTTCCTACCTGCACGGCACACGTATCGGCGTGATGGTTGAATTCGACGGCGCTGACGAACAAGTCGGTAAAGACGTAGCCATGCACATCGCTGCGATGAAGCCGGTATCGTTGTCTTCGGACCAGGTGCCTGCAGAGCTGATCGAAAAAGAGCGTTCGGTAGCAACGTTGAAGGCGGCTGAATCCGGCAAGCCGGCTGACATCGCGGCCAAGATGATCGAAGGTTCGGTACAGAAATTCCTGAAGGAAGTTTCCCTGCTGAACCAGACTTTCGTCAAGAACGACAAGCAAACTGTTGAACAAATGCTGAAAGCAACTAATACCAGCGTTAAATCGTTCACCATGTTTGTAGTCGGTGAAGGCATCGAGAAGAAACAAGATGACTTCGCTGCAGAAGTTGCAGCGACAGTTGCTGCGGCCAAGCAGGCGTAAGCAAGAATACGGGCCGAAAGGCCCGTTTTTTTGGTTCTGAGGAATTTTCTCCCCAGACCAAAGACTAAGGAATGCCTTGTTGAATCCTCGCCCCGCATCCAGGAGTGAGGGAAGTCGCAGGAATCGGCGCTGATCGTTCTAAATCGCGCTGATAGTGGATTTTGCTGCGGTTTGGCCTGACAATGGCGCTGCAGTCCAGGCATTGACCAATACAAATGTAAATCAATCGGAAAGCCACAAGGGGCCCAGACCATGACAAAACCAGCTTATAAGCGTGTTCTCCTGAAACTCTCCGGTGAGGCCCTGATGGGCGATGACGCCTATGGCATCAATCGTGTGACGATCGATCGTATGGTTGCCGATGTCGCCGAAGTGGCCGAATTAGGCGTTGAACTGGCGATCGTGATCGGCGGCGGTAATATTTTCCGCGGCGTAGCGCCGGGCGCCCAGGGTATGGATCGCGCCACTGCCGACTATATGGGGATGCTGGCAACGGTGATGAATTCGCTGGCGCTGGCAGATGCCATGCGGCAAAAAGGCCTCACGGCCCGTGTCATGTCGGCAATCAGCATCGAACAGGTAGTTGAGCCGTATGTGCGGCCTAAAGCCCTGCAATATCTGGAAGAAGATAAAATTGTCATCTTTGCAGCAGGTACCGGCAATCCGTTTTTTACCACTGATACCGCAGCGGCATTGCGCGGTTCGGAAATCGGCGCGGAAATCGTACTGAAGGCGACCAAGGTCGACGGCGTGTATAGCGCAGATCCAAACAAGGATCCAACTGCAACGCGTTATTCGCACATCACTTTCGATGAGGCGATCACCAAGCATCTGCAAGTCATGGATGCCACCGCGTTTGCCCTGTGTCGCGACCAGAAACTGCCGATCAAGGTATTCTCCATCGTCAAGCCGGGCGCGCTGAAGCGGGTCATCATGGGTGAAGATGAAGGTACTTTGGTGCACGTTTAAATTGTTTGTGTAATTTGCAATATTCGCGCAGATAAGTTAAGCAAGTAAGTTGCGCAAATGCGTTACACAAATAAGTAATCAATTTTCAAAGTTTCGTTTTAAAGTTTTCGAATAGGAGAGCAGCATGAGTATTGCTGAAGTTAAAAAGAACACCGAATTAAGAATGCAAAAGTCGCTTGAGACTTTGCGTGCCGATCTGGCGAAAGTACGTACCGGCCGCGCCCACACCGGGATTCTCGATCACATCACGGTCGAGTACTACGGTAGTCCGACCAATCTGAGCCAGGTTGCCAATGTGACGCTGATCGATGCGCGTACTATCGGTGTGCAGCCATTTGAAAAGAAAATGATCGCAGTAGTCGAGAAGGCCATCCGTGAAGCCGATCTGGGCCTCAACCCATCGACCCAGGGTGAGATGATCCGGGTACCGACACCGCCGCTGACAGAAGAACGTCGCAAGGAAATGGTTAAGTTGGTCAAGGGTGAAGCGGAAGATGCAAAAATTGCAATTCGCAATATCAGGCGCGATGCCAACGAAGGCTTGAAGAAACTGGTCAAGGACAAGGAATGTTCAGAAGACGACGAGCGTCGTGCACAGGACGAAATCCAGAAGCTGACCGACAAAGCCGTAGCTGAAATTGACAAGCAAGTGATCGATAAAGAAAAAGAGATCTTGACGGTGTAATCGGAGCTGCTCTGCCGCTCTCCACGCCGTTCTCTATTTTCTTACTTCATTATTTATGGTCCATACAAGTTCCACGCAAGCGCTGCCAGCCAGCCCGACGGTGCCACGGCACGTTGCCATTATCATGGACGGCAACGGCCGCTGGGCGACCAGTCGCTTCTTGCCGCGTGTTGCCGGTCACGGCAAGGGCGTCGAGGCAGTGCGCGCGGTGGTCGAAGCTTGTGCCGTGCGCGGCGTCGAATACCTGACGCTGTTCGCTTTCAGTTCTGAAAACTGGCGCCGGCCCGCCGATGAAGTGTCGTTGCTGATGCGTTTGTTCATGGTGGCGCTGGAGCGCGAAGTCGGCAAGATGCACGCCAATAGCATACGCCTGAAAGTAGTCGGCGATTTAAGCCGTTTCGATGCCAAGCTGCAGGCAATGATTGACAACGCCGAACGCAAAACCGCTGGTAACACTGCAATGACTGTCACCGTCTGCGCGAACTACGGCGGCCGTTGGGATGTAATGCAGGCAGTGCAAAAAATGCTGGCTGCCCGTCGTGCAGCAGGCACTACGGCCAATGTCGAACAAGATCCCGATGTGTTTTCCGAAGAGGAACTGGCGCAGCACCTCGCCATGGCCTATGCACCGGAGCCGGATCTGTTTATCCGTACCGGCGGCGAGCAGCGTATTTCCAATTTCCTGCTATGGCAACTGGCGTACAGCGAGCTGTATTTTACCGATACCTATTGGCCGGATTTCGGCGCTGACGAACTGGATAAGGCAATTGCCTCTTATCAGCAACGGGAGCGTCGTTTCGGGCGCACCAGTGCGCAACTGCTGGAACAGGCTTCCTGATGCTCAGGACGCGTGTCATCACGGCCTTACTCTTGTTGGCAGTCTTGCTGCCGATTTTATACTTCAATTATTTCCCGGGATTCGCCGTCGTCTCGACGCTTTTTTTTGCAGCGGCGATCTGGGAAAGCGCCAGGATCTTCGGCGCTTCCGCTAAAGCCGCTCTCGCCTGGGGACTGGCTGGACTGGCCTTGTTCGCGGCTATCATGGCCTACGGCAGCGGCCCCAATATTCGTTTATTGTTTGTACTGTGCGTGGCAATCTGGTGTTTGCGTTTTGTGCCGTCACTAGGCTTGGGCCTGCCGCCTCTGGCCAGTCTTGGCAACCGCCTGGTTGCCGGCAGTTACGCCATCGCGATTTTTGGCTGTTTTCTGGCGATTGTGGTGTTGTTTCATCACTCTCCCATGTATTTGTTGTCGGTCCTGGTGATTGTCTGGGTGGCTGATATCGGTGCCTATTTTTCCGGTAAGGCCTTCGGCCGTCATAAGCTGGCGCCGTCTATTTCTCCCGGCAAGTCCTGGGAAGGGGCACTTGGCGGCTGGATACTGGTATTGCTCATGGCGTTCGGATTCAGCCTGGCGCCTGCGCTGGCGGAGACTTTCCCGATGCGTTTGCTGGCAGCCTGGGGCTGGGCCGGATTGCTGGCGGCGATGACCGTGCTGGTGGCTGCCAGTGTGGCCGGCGATCTGTTCGAATCGATGCTGAAGCGGCGGGCCGGCATCAAGGACAGCAGCAATCTGTTGCCTGGCCACGGCGGCGTGCTGGATCGCGTCGATGCGCTGATCCCGGTGCTGCCGCTGGCCGCGTTATTGAGTTTTTGGTTTTAGGTCAGTATGCAAAATATTACTATTCTCGGCTCCACCGGTTCGATCGGCATGTCGACGCTGGATGTGCTAGCGCGCCATCCTGAACGTTATTCGGTGTATGCCCTGACTGCACACACACGCGTTGAGCAACTGGCGGAGCAATGCCTGCAGTTCAAACCACAGGTGGCCGTGGTCGGCAGCGCCGCGGCGGCCCAGCAACTGAGCGCCTTGCTGCGCGCAAAAGCGCCCGCGATCGAAGTGCTGTATGGCGACGCTGCGCTGTGCCAGGTTGCCAGTGCCGAGGCTTGTCATTCCGTGATGGCCGCCATTGTAGGCGCTGCGGGCCTGGCGCCGACGTTGGCTGCCGCCAGGACCGGGAAAAAAATCCTGTTGGCAAACAAGGAAGCGCTGGTCATGTCCGGCCAGCTGTTCATCGATGCGGTGACACAGAGCGGCGCCATGTTGTTGCCTATCGATAGCGAGCACAATGCGATTTTCCAATGTCTGCCGCATGGCTATCAACGCCAGCCGGCCGCGCTCGGCGTCGAGAAAATCCTGCTGACTGCATCTGGCGGCCCGTTTCTGAACAGGGCAGTGGAAACGCTGGAATCAGTCACGCCGGCAGAAGCGATTGCCCATCCGAACTGGGTCATGGGGCGCAAGATTTCAGTCGATTCGGCCACCATGATGAATAAAGGCCTGGAAGTAATCGAGGCGCATTGGTTGTTCGGCGCCACTGCCAGTCAGATCGAGGTAGTGATCCACCCGCAAAGCGTGATTCACTCCATGGTGTCTTATGTCGACGGCTCGGTCCTGGCGCAATTGGGTAATCCCGACATGCGCACGCCGATTGCCCATGCGCTGGCCTATCCGGAGCGGATGGCGTCCGGCGTCAGTCCGCTCGATCTGACTGTGATCGGACAGTTACAATTTTCCCGTCCCGACTTGCAGCGTTTTCCTTGCCTGAAACTCGCGTATGATGCATTGCAAGCCGGCGGTTCTGCCGCAACTATATTGAACGCGGCGAATGAAATAGCTGTCCAAGCTTTTCTGGATGGAAAAATCGGCTTCCGCATGATCGATCAACTGATAGCGCGCACCATGGATACGGTGCCGCTGTGTACTGTAAGCGATATTGATTTATTGCTTGAGCAGGATCGTCTTGCACGCCAGACGGTACACTCCCTGATTTCCTGATTACAGAGTAACTCTTAGTAACTAATGGCCTTCCTGCAAACAATCCTCGCATTTGTCGTCGCACTTGGCTCTCTGGTCATCATCCATGAGCTGGGCCATTACTGGATCGCGCGTTTGTGCGGGGTCAAGGTGCTGCGTTTTTCGGTGGGCATGGGGAAGATCGTTTTCTCGCGTCGATTCGGTCCGGATCAAACCGAGTGGGCCGTTTCCATCCTGCCTCTGGGTGGTTATGTGAAGATGCTCGACGCGCGTGAGCAAGACGTAACCGGTTTATCGCCGCAGGAACTGAAGCGCGAATTCACCAATCAGTCGGTATGGCGGCGCATGGCGATCGTGGCGGCCGGACCTTTGGCCAACTTTGTCCTTGCCATTTTGTTATTTACTGGCTTGTACATGTATGGCGAGATGGAGCCGACGCCAAGAGTACGCGCCGTTGCGGAGCAGACCGCGGCCTACCAGGCCGGTTTGCGTGGCGGCGAATTGATTACCGCCGTGAACGGCGAAGCGATCCAGACCTGGTCCGATCTGCGCTGGAAGGTACTGCAGGGAGTGATCGACAAGACGCCGGTCAAGCTTGACGTCCGCAGGACAAATCCTGGTCCGACAGGCGGCAGTTTACCGGGCGGCGAACCGCTTGACACGGTCAGTTTGCCGATAGAAGCCCTGGCGGCGAAAGACCTCGAAGGCGATTTTCTCGGCAAGCTAGGCATCAAGCTGGCGCGCGCCAAGCCGATTTTGGGCAAAATCGTGCCGGATGGTCCTGCCATGCAGGCCGGTTTGCATGAAGGCGATCTGATCACCAGCGTCAATGGCGAGCCGGTTGCCGACGGTGTCGCCTTCATCGATAAGGTGAAGGCATCGCCGGGCAAAGCACTGAGCCTGACAGGTATAAGGAACGGCAATAGCTTCACGCTGAGCGTGACGCCGCAAGCGCAAGCAGGTAAAGATGGACAAATCGGCCTGATCAAGGTGGAGATGCCCATGATGCCGGAAATGATCCTGTCCAGCAGCCCGCCGCTACAAGCACTTGTCAAGGGAGCAACGAAGACCTGGGATAGCAGTATCTTGACCCTCAAGATGCTGGGTAAAATGGTGATTGGTGAGGTTTCCTGGAAAAATATCACCGGTCCTATTACTATCGCCGACTATGCAGGCCAGACTGCGCGTATCGGTGCATTCAGCTATCTGAGTTTTATCGCCTTCATCAGCATCAGTCTTGGCGTCATGAATTTGCTGCCCATTCCGGTTCTAGACGGTGGCCATTTGCTGTATTATTCGCTGGAAGTTTTGACTGGACGTCCCATTCCCGAGCGAGTTGGTGCAATTGCACAGCGCGCGGGCATCGGTATTTTGATGACGTTGATGATAGTCGCCATGTTTAACGACATCGTTCGGCTCATATTTTAAGTTCCGCTCTCTTGTCTGACAATCGTGGCAGACAAGGACATTGATAAAAAACGATCGCTAATGAAATTACATTCTGAGCACTTCCCTTTGTCGATTCTTCCCCGTCGTTTGATTGCTGCTGCAGCCTTTGCCGTGTGTTCCGGCCAGGCGCTCGCGGTGCAACCGTTTGTGGTCAAGGATATCCGCATTGAAGGTATTCAACGTACCGAGGCAGGCACTGTTTTCAGCTACCTGCCGGTGCGCGTCGGTGAAACCTTCACCGACGAAAAAGGTACCGCGGCGATCAAGGCGCTGTACGCAACCGGTTTCTTCAAGGATGTCCGGGTCGAGTCTGAAGGCGATGTGCTGGTGGTCATGGTGGAAGAGCGGCCGTCGATTGCGGCCGTCGAGTTTTCCGGCATCAAGGAATTCGATAAAGATCAATTGACCAAGGCCCTGAAAGAAATCGGCGTTGGCGAATCGCGTATTTTCGACAAGGCGCAAGTTGATCGCGCTGAGCAGGAATTGAAGAAACAATATCTGTCACGCGGCCTGTATGGCATGAAAGTGACTACTACCGTCACGCCTATCGAGCGTAACCGGGTCAATGTGACGTTTGCGGTGGATGAAGGCGAAGTATCGCGCATCAAGGAAATCCGTTTCGTCGGCAATAAGGCATTCTCCGATAGCACTCTGCGCGACCAGATTAAATTGCGTTCGCCGGGCTGGTTTACCTGGTACACCAAGGCTGACCAGTACGCGAAAGAAAAACTCTCGGGCGATATCGAAACCCTGCGTTCGTATTACCTGAATCGCGGTTATATCGAGATGCAGGTGGAGTCGACTCAGGTCTCGATTACGCCGGACAAGAAAGATATCTACATCACCGTCAATATCAATGAAGGTGAGAAGTACACAGTTTCCGACATCAAGCTGGAAGGCGAGATGTTTGGCCGTGAGGATGAACTCCGGTCGCTGCTGACCCTGAAAAAGGGCGACGTATTCAACGGCGAAAAACTCAACAACAGCACCAAGAAGATGTCGGAGCGCCTGGGTAACTTCGGTTACGCATTTGCCAACGTCAACGCCAATCCGGAATTGAACCGCGAAAAGAAAGAAGTGGCGTTTACCATTCTGGTCGACCCCGGCAAGCGCGTGTACGTGCGCCATGTCAACGTTGCGGGCAATACCAAGACACGTGACGAAGTGGTGCGCCGCGAATTCCGTCAGTTCGAAGATTCCTGGTACGACGGTTCGAAGATCAAGCTTTCGCGTGACCGGGTTGACCGCCTTGGCTACTTCAAGGACGTGAAGATTGAAACACCGGAAGTGGCAAACACTTCCGACCAGGTTGATATCAACATGGAAGTCACCGAAAAACCGACCGGTAATATCCAGGTCGGCGCCGGCTTTTCGCAGACCGACAAGCTGAGCTTGTCCGGTTCGATCCAGCAACAGAATGCTTTCGGCAGCGGTAACACCATTGGTCTCGATATCAATACCAGCAGTTACTCGCGGGTGATTGCGCTGTCGCAAACCAATCCGTACTTTACCGACGACGGCATCAGCCGTACCTACGATGTCTACTACCGTACCGTGCGGCCGTCGCAGTACACCACCGGTGACTACAAAGTGCGGACCATCGGCAGCGATATCAAGTTCGGTGTGCCATTCTCGGAACTGGACACGGTATTCTTCGGCGTCGGTGTGGAAAACACCAACGTTCAGGCCGACTCGACCAGCCCGCTGCTCTATCAGCAATATGTCACCGACTTCGGTAACGGACAACTGATCAACAGCGGCCTGGGTTATAACGTGCTCGCAAATCCTGCAAGCGCAACCACCAACAGTTTCCCGCTGACGGCAGCCTGGCAGCGCGATAGCCGCGACAGTGCACTGGTGCCGACAACAGGACGTTACCAGCGCGCCACTCTCGAAGTTTCCGCAGTCGGTACCTTGCGCTATTACCGTGCAAGTTATCAGCATCAGTACTTCAAGCCGCTGTTCAGCAATGCTGTGACATTGGCCATGAACGGCGAAATCGATTATGGCCGCGGCATGGGCGGCAAGCCTTATCCTGTGTTCAAGAACTACTATGCCGGCGGTATCGGCACTGTGCGCGGATTTGAAGGCTCGACACTGGGCGTCGGCACTAACGTCGACCAGTACGGCGATTCGATGGGCGGTGCTTCGCGGGTATTCGGTAATCTGGAAACGCAATTCCCGTTCCCTGGTTCAGGCACCGACCGTAGCCTGCGCTGGTTTACCTTCCTCGATGCCGGCCAGGTGTATGCCGACAAGGCGCCGATGCAGTTGAGCGAGTTGCGTTATTCTACTGGTATCGGTTTGAGCTGGGTGTCGCCTATCGGTCCTTTGAAGATCAGTTACGGCAAGGCTTTGAACGCGAAACCGACCGACAAGCTGCAGTCGTTCCAATTCCAGTTAGGCACGGGCTTTTAATTCGTCGGGATGCTGCACAATTGCAGATCCCGGCAAGCGTGGCATAATGCACAAGTTGCATCATTTGAATTGCGGAGAATAGTGTTGAAATCTCTAATAAAATCCTTTACGTTTTTGCCATCAGCCGGTTTGATGGCGGTGTGCTTATTGTCGGCGCTGCCGGCGCACGCGGATGAAGGTTCGAAAATCGCCTTCGTCAGCAGCGAGCGTATTTTGCGCGAGGCGATTCCAGCCAAGACTGCACAAACCAAGATCGAAGCCGAGTTTTCCAAGCGCGATAAAGATCTGCAAGACCAGGCTACCCGTTTGAAATCCATGGCAGACAAGCTGGACAAGGATTCAGCCGTGATTTCGGAATCCGAACGGATCAAGCGTCAACGCGAGTTGAGCGATCTGGACAAGGATTTTCAGCGCAAGCAACGTGAATTCCGCGAAGATCTGAACCAGCGCCGCAACGAAGAGCTGGCGATCGTCCTGGAGCGTTCGACCAAGGCGATCAAGCAGATTGCTGAAGCCGAGAAGTACGATATGGTGTTTCAGGAAGGCGGCGTGTATGTGAGCCCGCGTATCGATATCACCGATAAAGTATTGAAAATCCTCAATAAGTAAAACCATTCTGAATTCAGTTCGTTAGGGCCACTATATGACCATTCGGCTAAAAGAACTGGTCGAAAGCTTGGGTGGCCAATTGATCGGTGATGCGGATACCCAGGTATCCGGCATCGCGCCACTGAGCGACGCCAGCGCATCACAGATTACCTTCCTGTCCAATCCCAAGTTTCGCCCTCAGGCGTCGCAAACGCAGGCGGCAGCTATCATTTTGTCTGCCGCGGATGATGCAGTGGTCGGCGCCGATTTTCACGGCGTACGTATTGTTGCAGCCAATCCCTATGCCTATTTTGCCCGGGCGGCGCAATTCTTTGCCGCAAACAATGCGATTCCTGTCGTTCCTGGCATTCATCCCGCAGCCAATGTCGATCCTGCCGCCCACATTGCGGCGACCGCCTATATCGGCGCGAATGCGGTTATCGGTGCTGGCGCTTCGATCGGCGAGCACGTCCGGATCGGCGCCGGGTGTGTGATCGGGCGGGATGTCAGCATTGGCGCAGAAAGTTGTCTTTATCCCAATGTCACCATTTATGACGCTTGTCAGATTGGCCGGCGCGCCATCATCCATTCCGGCGTAGTGATCGGCGCCGATGGTTTCGGTTTTGCCAATGACGGCGGAACCTGGGTCAAAATTCCTCAGACCGGCCGGGTACTGATCGGCGACGACGTTGAAATCGGCGCCAATACCACCATCGACCGTGGGGCTTTGGCCGATACCGTGATTGAAGAGGGCGTCAAGCTGGACAATCAGATCCAGATTGCCCACAACTGCCATATCGGCGCGCATACTGCGATTGCGGCGTGCGCCGGCATTGCAGGTAGCGCCAGGATCGGCAAATATTGCTCGATAGGCGGGGCTGCCATGATCCATGGCCACATTACCATCGTCGATCATGTGCATGTGTCAGCAGGTACGCTGGCGTTGCGCTCGATCTCCGAGCCGGGCCAATATACCGGCTTTTATCCGATTGCCAAACATGGCGATTGGGAAAAATCTGCCGCTTTGGTACGCAATCTGAATACAATGCGTGAGAAAATCCGGTCTCTGGAAAAATCCGTCAAACAATTGTCGCAACAGTCTACCCAAGAAGATAATGAATAGTCCAAACCAAACGCTAGATATCAATCAGATCAAAACCTACCTGCCGCATCGTTATCCGCTGTTGCTGGTTGATCGCGTATTGAATTGGGAAAGTGGCAAGTCGATCACCGCGATCAAGAATGTCACTATCAACGAAGAATTTTTCAACGGCCATTTCCCCAACAAGCCGGTAATGCCAGGCGTCCTGACCATCGAGGCGTTGGCGCAAACCGCCGCTTTGCTGTCGTTCCTGACCGAAGGCCGCAAGCCGGATGAAAATACCGTGGTGTATTTCCTTGGCATCGATAAAGCTCGTTTCCGCCGTCCGGTTGAACCTGGCGACCAGATCAAGCTGCAGGTCGAGATCGTGCGCGTAGTGCGCGGCATCTGGAAATACAAGGCAGTCGCCAGCGTCGACGGCGAAATGGCCGTGGAAGCCGAATTCATGTGCACCATGCGTAGTGCTGTCAGCCCTGGCGCAGCACCGTCTGTCGTGGATGCCACCCCGTCAGAGTGATCCGATGACGCGCATTCACCCTACCGCAGTCATCGATCCTAAGGCAGCCCTCGATAGTACCGTGGAAGTCGGCGCCTATGCGGTGATCGGCCCGCACGTCGCCATCGGCGCCGGCAGCAAGATCGGTCCGCACGCCGTGATCGAAGGCCACACCACGATCGGCCGCGACAATGCGATTTTCCAGTTCGGTTCGATTGGCGCTGCGCCGCAAGACAAGAAATATGCGGGCGAACCAACCCGGCTGGAGATTGGCGACCGCAACACCATCCGCGAGTTTGTCACTCTCAATCTTGGCACCGTGCAGGATGGCGGCGTCACCCGTATCGGCGACGATAATTGGGTGATGGCCTACGTCCACGTGGCGCACGATTGTCAAATTGGCAGCAACACCACCATCGCCAACAACGCAACGCTGGCCGGACATGTACATATTGGCGATTGGGTGCTGCTCGGCGGCTTTACCACCGTGCACCAGTTTTGCCGTATCGGCGCCCATGCGATGACAGCATTCACAGCTGCGGTCAGCCAGGATGTGCCACCGTTCGTGACTGCCGCCGGCAATCGTGCCGAACCGGCAGGGATCAATAGCGAAGGCCTGCGGCGTCGTGGTTTCAGCAGCGAACAGATCATGACGATCAAGCGCGCTTACCGGATCATTTATCGTTCCGGCCTGGCGCTGGAAGATGCCATGGCCGCGTTGGCGCAGGAAGAACTGAAAGTGCCTGACTCCGCTGCCTATCTGAAGTTGATGCGCGATTTCGTCGCGACCTCTTCGCGTGGCATCATCCGCTAACGTGGCTAACGTAGCAGCCGTGGCGGACAACAATTCCAATATAGCAATCGCAATGGTCGCCGGAGAAAGCTCCGGCGACCTGCTTGCCAGCCGCCTGTTATCCGGCCTGCGGCCGCACCTGCCTGATGCGCCCATGTACGGCATCGGCGGCGCCAAGATGGCTGAGTATGGTTTTGTCAGCGGCTGGCCGATGGAAAAACTGTCGGTCCACGGTTTCTTCGAAGCGCTAGCCAATTATCGCGAGATCAAAGGCATCCAGATTGCACTGCGCGATCGGCTGCTGGCTGAAAAACCGAGCGTGTTTATCGGTGTCGATGCTCCTGATTTCAATTTCGGCCTGGAAGCGCAGTTGCGCGAGGCCGGCATTCCGACCGTGCATTTTATCGGTCCTTCAATCTGGGCCTGGCGCGGCGGCCGTATCAAGAAGATCAAACGGGCGGCATCGCATATGCTGGTCATCTTCCCGTTTGAAGAAGAAATCTATCGCAAAGCCGGGATTCCGGTAACTTACGTCGGCCATCCGCTGGCGCAAGTGATCCCGATGGTGCCGGATGTGGCTGCGGCGCGTAGCGCGCTTGGATTGCCTGCGACCGGCAGGGTGGTGGCGATCTTGCCCGGCAGCCGCATGGGCGAACTGAAGCACAACACGATCGCCTTTGTACAAGCCGCAAAGATACTGGCGCAGCGCGATCCCGGCATGCGCTTCGTGGCCCCGATGGCGGGAGAGAAACAGCGCAAATTCTTTAGCGAATTGGTGGCCGAGGCCGGTTTGCAGGATCTGCCGATCCAGCTGCTGGACGGCCAGTCGCATACTGCAATGGCGGCCGCCGACGGGGTGCTGGTTGCCTCCGGAACCGCATCGCTGGAAGTCGCGTTGTACAAGAAGCCGATGGTGATCGCCTACAAGATGATGCGCGCCAGCTGGGAAATCATGCGCCACATGAGTTACCAGCCGTGGATCGGCTTGCCGAATATCCTGGCGCGTGAATTCCTGGTGCCTGAGCTTCTGCAGCACAATGCAACGCCGCAGGCGCTGGCGGATGCGCTCTGGACGCAACTGGAAGATCCGGCTCGCCAGGCCATGCTGCGGCAACGCTTTACCGACATGCACCACACTCTGCTGCGCGATACCGCCGGCGAAAGTGCGCAGGCGGTATTGCAAGTTATCGAACAACATCGACACTGATTTTTAGTTGATTGTCCGCTGATTTTGCTTCATTTTTTGCTCCATTTTTTTAGCAGCCGTGACCATGTCCGATTCCAATTTTTCTCTTTTTAACTACGACGGCGAAATTATCTGTGGCGTCGATGAAGCCGGCCGTGGTCCGTTGGCCGGCCCGGTGTTTGCGGCGGCCGTGATACTCGATCCGGAAAAACCGATCAGCGGCTTGCGCGACTCCAAGAAACTGACTGCTGAACGGCGCGAAGCGCTGGCTGAGCAAATTAAAGCCAACGCGCTGGCGTGGGCCATCGCCGAATGCTCCGAAGCCGAAATCGACACCTTGAATATTTTGCAGGCAACCATGCTGGCAATGCGGCGTGCGGTGGAAGGGTTGCCCATGGCGCCGACGCTGGCACTGATTGACGGCAACCGTTGTCCGCAACTCAGCATCCGTTCCGAAGCGATCATCAAGGGCGACGACAAGGTGCAAGCCATTTCGGCGGCGTCGATTCTGGCCAAGACGGCGCGTGACGCCGCGCTACAAGTATTGCACGCAGAATATCCGCATTACGCATTCGATCAGCACAAAGGCTATCCGACCGCATTGCACATGGAGCGCCTGCGCCTGCATGGCGTGTCGCCGGTGCATCGCAAATCTTATGCACCGGTGCGGGCTTTGCTGGCAGCGAATACCGACGGAGCAATAAAATGAAAAGCATCACCTCGTCAGCCAATCCTTTATACAAGGAATTGAAGCATCTTGCGACCAACGCCCATGCGCGACGCAAGGCGGGCCGCACCTTGCTGGACGGGATTCACCTGACCGAATCGTATTTGCAGCATGGCGGCAAGCCGGTATTGTGCGTCGCCAGCGAAACTGCGCTGACCCATGCCGAGGCTGCCGTAGTGATCCGCCAATGCCAGGCCGACGCAGTGCAATGCATCGTGCTGCCGGATGGCCAATATCACGCGCTGAGCCAGGTTGAGCATGGTGTCGGTCTGATGTTCGTGATTGAAACACCGAAAACGGCCGCGCCGTCAGTGTTGACGCAATCCGCCGTGCTGCTCGATAACTTGCAGGATCCAGGCAATCTCGGCTCGATCTTGCGCAGCGCCGCCGCTGCCGGCATCAAGCAGATATATTGTTCGGAAGGTAGCGCATCAGCGTGGTCGCCCAAAGTCCTGCGGGCAGG
The DNA here is from genome assembly GCF_900111995.1 of Collimonas sp. OK607. Classification (GTDB taxonomy): domain Bacteria; phylum Pseudomonadota; class Gammaproteobacteria; order Burkholderiales; family Burkholderiaceae_D; genus Collimonas. Next base: position 32,305 of record NZ_FOKF01000025.1, on the reverse strand, counting down.
GATGGGCGCCCATTTCATACTGGACATTTTCGAAGGCGTCGATCTGGCCGCGTTGATGGCGACGACACAGATACCGGTGCTTGCCACCAGCTCGTATGCAACGCAAAGCATCTATCAGGCTGATTTGAGCGGACCGCTGGCGTGGCTGTTCGGCCATGAAGGCCAGGGCGTCGCGGAAGACTTGCTACGGCTGGCCAGCCAGCAAGTCGTGATTCCGCATCGCGGACAAATGGAATCATTGAATGCTGCCGCCGCTGCGGCAGTATGTATTTTTGAGCAGCTGCGCCAGTCGCAAGCCAAATGACAATGGTTTTTTACGATCTACGCGACGAGAGCACGAACTAACTGGGGTCAGAGTGAACTTTCGGTATGCTATACCGCCGAAACTTCACTCTGACCCCACTTAGTGGGCCACGGAGCGAGAGCAGTAAAACAAAAAAGAACCAAACCTGCGATAAGTGAACTACCTTTCTCCGTAGCCGTGATGTGGGGTCCGAGTCAAGTTTCGCGATAAACCCTGCGAAAGTTGACTCCGACCCCAGATCACCAGGTCGTCGATTCGCAACTGAATGACGATTCCTTCTGCCTAGAAAGTCCGTATCTCCGGCTTGATATCCTGCAAAATCGTCGCCGCGATTTCCTCAATCGACTTGGTAGTAGACGACATCCAGCGAATCCCTTCGCGCCGCATGATCTTTTCCGCTTCATTCACCTCATAACGACAATTTGCCAGCGCCGCATATTTGCTGCCCGGCCGACGCTCATTGCGGATTTCCGACAAACGGTCGGCCGCAATCGTCAGCCCGAAAATCTTTTGCTTGAACGGCAACAGGCCGCTAGGCAATTTGTCGCGCTCGAAATCTTCCGGAATCAATGGATAGTTGGCCGCTTTGACGCCGAACTGCATCGCCAGGTAAAGACTGGTAGGGGTTTTGCCCGAACGCGATACGCCAACCAGGATGACGTCGGCATCGGCCAGGTTCTTGTGCGACTGGCCATCATCATGCGCCAGTGAAAAGTTGATCGCTTCGATCCGGTTCTTATATTCGTCGGTGTTGGCAGTGTTATGGCTGCGGCCGATAGTGTGGGTGGATTTGACCCCCAGTTCATTTTCCAGCGGTTCGACAAACGTCTGGATCAAATCCATGTGCATCGCCTTGGCGTGCTGGATGACTTTTGACAAGTCGGCTTTAACCAGTGTCGAAAAAACAATTGGCAATTTGCCGTCTGCTGCAAAAGCTTCGTTGATCTTGCGGGTTGCGTCGTATGCCTTGTCCAGGGTATCGACAAAGGGCAGGCGTACTTGTTTGAAACGCAACTCGAACTGCGTCAACACCGAGTGGCCGAAAGTCTCGGCGGTTATGCCGGTGCCGTCGGAAACAAAGAATACCGTGCGATTGGCAGGGACCAGTTGAACAGGAGCAGCATCTAGCATGGTATTGTCAAAAAATTAAATAAATTAAAATAAAAAAGCGAAACAAGGTGGCGTACCAAGGCCGGGCACCAAGGTGGAATACAAGAACCACGCGGGCGGCCACACCGATGCCCATGGCGGCGCAGAAACTTTTAACAGAGTGCCGACTGTAGCAAAGTGTATCGCTTGCTGCCCGCTTGTTTTCGAATGTGCCTTTTGCCGCTAAATTGGCATAAAATGGCTGCCAACTGAATATTTAAAGCTACCTGACGAAGAATAACAAAAAGCAAAGGGCGGCGAAGGCAATTGTGAAGATTTCTTATCATCAAACTAGAGGTTGTTATGTCCAATGCAATACAGATGGGTGCTACCCAGGGGGCGGCTTACGTCATCTCCTTTGAAAATCTGCGAATGACGGATGTCGATTCCGTCGGCGGCAAAAATGCATCACTGGGTGAAATGATCAGCCAGCTGGCCGGCGCCGGAGTACGCGTGCCGGGCGGCTTTGCTACTACTGCGCAGGCGTTTCGCGATTTCCTGTCGCACAGCGCCGATGGCGGCCCGGCCCTGGCCGACCGGATTGCCGATCGTCTGGCAACCCTGAACGTTGAAGATGTACGGGCACTGGCGCAAGCCGGCGCCGAGATCCGTCAATGGATAGTGGAAACACCGTTCCAGCCGCGTCTGGAACAGGAAATCCACGCCTTCTACAAACGCCTGGTTGAAGATTCTTCCAGCGAGATGTCGTTTGCCGTGCGTTCTTCGGCAACGGCAGAAGATTTGCCGGATGCGTCATTCGCCGGCCAACAGGAAACCTTCCTCAACGTGGTCGGCATCGACAACGTGCTGGAAGCCATGAAGCATGTGTTCGCATCGCTGTATAACGATCGCGCTATCTCTTATCGCGTGCACAAGGGCTTTACGCACGCCGAAGTGGCATTGTCGGCCGGCGTCCAGCGCATGGTCCGTTCCGATCTCGGCGCTGCCGGCGTCATGTTCACCCTGGATACCGAGTCCGGCTTCAAGGATGTGGTCTTCATCACGTCTAGCTACGGCCTGGGCGAAACAGTGGTGCAGGGCGCGGTCAATCCGGACGAATTCTATGTTCACAAGCCGATGCTGGAACAAGGCAAGCTGCCGATCATCCGCCGCAATATCGGCTCCAAGCTGATCAAGATGGAATTCACCGGCGAAGCCAAGGCTGGCCGTTCGGTCAAGACTGTCGACGTCCCTATCGAGCTGCGCAATCGCTATTCGCTGAACGATACCGAAATCGTCGAGCTGGCCAAGTACGCCACCATCATCGAGAAGCACTACGAGCGCCCGATGGATATCGAGTGGGGCAAAGACGGCCGCGACGGCAAGCTGTACATTTTGCAAGCGCGTCCGGAAACTGTTAAGTCGCAAGAAAAATCCACCGACGCCCAGCAACGTTTCAAACTCAAGGGCATCGGCAATGTGTTGACCCATGGCCGCGCCATCGGTCAGAAAATCGGCGCCGGCCGGGTTCGCGTGATTCATGACGCGTCCGAAATGGAAAGAGTGCAGCCGGGCGACGTGCTGGTAGCCGACATGACCGATCCTAACTGGGAACCGGTGATGAAGCGCGCTTCGGCGATCGTCACCAACCGTGGCGGCCGTACCTGCCACGCCGCGATCATTGCGCGTGAACTGGGCGTGCCGGCGGTAGTCGGCTGCGGCGATGCTACCGATGTGCTGAAAGACGGCACGCTGGTGACTGTCTCCTGCGCCGAAGGCGACGAAGGCAAGATTTACGACGGCCTGCTGGAAACCGAAGTCACCGAAGTGGCGCGTGGCGAATTGCCTGCGCTGCCGTTGAAGATCATGATGAACGTCGGTAACCCGCAACTGGCATTCGATTTCCAGTCGATTCCAAATGGCGGCGTCGGTCTGGCGCGTCTGGAATTCATCATCAACAACAACATCGGCGTGCACCCGCGTGCGATTCTGGAATACCCGAACATCGATGCTGACTTGAAGAAGGCAGTGGAGTCGGTGGCCCGTGGCCATGCGTCGCCAAAGGCTTTTTATGTCGACAAACTGGCTGAGGGTATCGCCACCATCGCCGCCGCGTTCTGGCCGAAAAAAGTGATCGTGCGCTTGTCCGACTTCAAGTCGAACGAGTACAAGAAGCTGATCGGCGGTTCGCGTTACGAGCCGGATGAAGAAAATCCGATGCTGGGCTTCCGTGGCGCTGCCCGTTATCTGGCGAGCGACTTTGCCGAAGCATTCGAAATGGAATGCCAGGCAATGAAGCGCGTGCGTAACGACATGGGCTTGACCAACGTCGAGATCATGGTGCCTTTCGTGCGGACCCTGGGTCAGGCAGAGAAGGTCATCGGCCTGCTCGGCAAGAACGGCCTGGTACGCGGCGAAAACGATTTGCGCGTCATCATGATGTGCGAAGTGCCTTCGAACGCCATCCTGGCTGAGCAATTCCTGGAATTTTTCGATGGCTTCTCGATCGGTTCCAACGATCTGACCCAGCTGACCCTGGGTCTGGATCGCGACTCCGGCATGGAGTTGCTGGCTGCCGATTTCGACGAACGCGATCCAGCGATCCTGGCATTGCTGGAGAAAGTCATTGCGACTTGTATCGCCAAGGGCAAGTACGTCGGCATTTGCGGCCAGGGCCCATCGGACCATCCGGATTTTGCCGAATGGCTGATGAAGCAGGGTATCGAATCGATTTCACTGAATCCCGATTCGGTGATCGATACCTGGCAGAAGCTGGCGGCTGCACAGTAATCTGCCTATAATCAGGCGATTCTGCGGTACTCTAAAATCCTCCCCCGTTTGTAACCAGGGGAGGATTTTTTTATTCGAGAGGTTGGATCAACACTATGCGAAACGTACTCGTTGTACTCGTTCGCGCGACGTTCGGACTTGCTATTGCAAGCATGACCCCGCTTGGCCACGCGCATGCGATCGCAGGCAACCGTATCTTTCCGGCCACCATGGCGGTCGACGATCCCGGCGTCGGCGACGAACTGGATTTTCAGTTCGGCCACATCCGGACACCTAATGACGACAGCGGCACCGCCAGTGTGAATACCTGGTCGGCCAACTATTCCAAAACCATCACACCGAACCTGGGGTTCAGCGTCGGCGACAATTACGCCACCCAGCGCGTCAGCGGCAGTCCCGCTGCCAAAGGCTTTGATAACCTCGGACTCGGCATCAAGTATCTGGTGTACGTTAATCCTGTACACGAATTCATGCTATCGGTCGGCGTTAATGGCGCCATCGGCGGCAGCGGCAGCAAGGCCATCGGCAGCAGCTATTCGACCTATACACCGACGATCTATGCAGGCAAAGGCTTTGGCGATCTGCCGGATGCGTTGGGCTGGCTCAAGCCATTCGCAATTACCGGCACGGTTGGCCAGCAATACGCAAGCGACAGCAGTGTTTCGAATGCCCTGAACTGGGGCATGACGCTACAATACAGCTTGCCGTACCTGCAATCGTTCGTCAAAAACGTCGGGTTGTCTAAGCCATTCTCAAACCTGATTCCGGTAGTGGAGCTGGCCATGAGCACCTGCACCAGCGGCAGTTGCTCAGGCCGCACCACGGGTACTATCAACCCTGGGATCATTTGGGAGTCGCGTACAGGTCAGATCGGACTGGAAATGCAAATCCCCGCCAATCGCGCCAGTGGGCGCGGCATAGGCGTGTTGCTGCAAACTCACTTCTTCTTCGACGATATTTTCCCGAAATCCATCGGGAAACCAATTTTTTAAAAAGTACTTATCATGCATAAATCATTTTTTCACGGATCTGCGATTCACTCCTTTTTACGCTTGTCCGCCATCGCCGGCGTACTGAGCTTAAGCAGCATCGGTCAGGCATGGGCACACGCCCGGCCTGAAACCCAGGCTCCCCTCGCCGGTGCGGTCGTGAGTGCGCCGCAGGAAGTCAGCATCACTTACAACGAAGGACTGGAACCGGCATTTAGCAGCCTGGTTGTCAGCAATGCGCAGGGCAAGCAAGTCAACAGCGCCAAAGCCGAGGTTGATACCACCACGCAGAAGACCATGCGCGTAGCGCTACCGAGCCTGCCAAGCGGCGTATATCAAGTGAAATGGGTCGCTGTTGCCGGCGATGGTCACCGTACTCAAGGAAACTATAAATTCACGGTGAAGTGATGAGTCTGGCCGCGAACTTGATGCAACCGCTATTTGCGGGATTGCTGGATATCACGCTGGCAGCCGCCGTCGGCGTCGCCGTGCTGCAAGGGGGCGTGTCGTCGACCGTTACCTCGGCACGACTCGCCGACATTGCTCGCCAGGTTTGCGTACTTCTCGGAGTCGTACTAGCGGCCTACTTGTACGCCGGCACCGTCGCCATGACGGAAGCCAGTATCGCCGGCTTGCCTGCCGCACTCTGGCTGGTACTCACGCAGTCACATTTTGGCGGCATGATCTGGCTCGCGTTGACTGGCTGGATCATATTGATGGTGTCGACCGCCAGTTTTGCATTGCCGCTTCGAAATACCCTGTTCGTGACTGGCCTGGTTGGATTCGCGCTGGCGCGAGCGGCGACCGGGCACGCGGCAGATCAAGGCCTCGCCAGCTTTTCCGTATTGATCCACACTGTACATGTACTGGCAGCGACAGCCTGGGCTGGATCAGTAGGGATCTGCGTGCTGCTGACATCCGACTGGTCCAGCTGGCCGTTGCAGCAGCGCAGTGCATTGGCGCATCGCGTATCGAAAATTGCTACGCTGGCGCTGCTGTTGGTGGTCGGCAGCGGTCTGTTTAATGTGGCACGGACGCTTGGGCATGCCGACAATCCTTGGAGCTCTGCCTACGCCTGGATATTGCTGGCGAAACTTTGTGCAGTCGGGATTGCCGCCGGCCTGGGAGCGCGAAATCGCTGGCATTGGTTGGCACTTCTGGATCGTGATCAGGCCGTCGGCGCCACGGGCTTCAGGCAGGTGCTGCTGGTTGAAGCGGGGGTGCTGCTGGTTGTGCTGGCATTGGCCGCCAAGTTGGGGACTACCATGCCAGCATAGGATGGATAGAGCGTACGGTTTCCCGGCGCTCAAGCGGCCAGTCCTCGGCAATGCATGTCCCCACGGCGGTTACTGCGCTGCACGGGCCAGGAAACTGGCGGACCGGGAAGTACGCAGCAAGATCGCGAATACCAACACATGGGACCAAAGCAAGAGAGGAACGCAGACGGTCGGGATAAACCAGGCGGCGCCGAGCGAAGCCGGGTCGATGCCTACGCCGATCACGCCTTGGTAGAAGGCAAACAAAAGGTCGGCAAAACCCCACAAGTTGAAGGTCCAGATCGCGATGCGCGAATAGCGACCTGATCCCATCATCAAAGCCACCCACGCCAAAGTCATTGCAACGAGATCGCCGTACGCCGCGGGTGCGCTGAACCCCGCTGCAAGACTTGGACCGACGACGCCCGGCACAGTGAGCGCCAAGCCTATAAACCGGAACAAATTCAGATGAAGGATGGGACGTACCGCCGCGTGCAGGGGAAGCTCGCGCAAGCGCGGCCAGACATAGTTAAGGAAAACTGCTCCCCACGCGAGCATGCCGAAGGTAACGCTCGCCGCAAAGGGGAGTAACGTTTCAAGATTTCTGACGGGTTCCATACAAGCCTCCAATATCTGGCTGTAACTTGCAAAATGCAAGTTTACACTTGCATTTTGCAAGTATTTTGAATAAAGTCAAGGTGCGAACAGTAAAAATCCGATTTGATCCCGACCACCGTTACGCAGGAGCTTCTTTGCCACGTGCTAAACAGGGCACTGCCCATCCCATAAACAACGCGAGTTCGGTTCAAAACGAGAACCGTCGCTCGGTATGCCCGGTCGCGTGCACCTTGGACCTTTTAGGCGACAAGTGGACGCTGCTTGTAGTTCGAGATTTGATGCACGGCAAGTCGCATTTCAAGGAGTTCCTCGCGTCACCGGAGAGAATCGCGACCAATATCCTTGCAGAGCGACTCGCCCGACTTTCCGCCAACGGTCTTGTCGAACGCTATCCATCCAGCGATATTACCGGCAGGGAGGCGTATCGATTGACTGAGAAAGGACGTTCGCTTCAAGGGGTGATGGCCCAGATCAAGACCTGGGGACTGGATCACATTGAAGGAACCGATGCGCGACTTTGAACGGCTGCCTTCACGTTCTATCTATTTCCGCTTGGGGTCGAATTCGGGTGCTCGCGACCGATCGGGACGAATCACGATTTGTATATTTTATAGCCGCGTTTACAGATGAGGTTACAGCTGCGTCGTCGCCTCTAAATGGGCGCCAGGCACGATGGCGATCTTGACGCCGAGAGAGTTGATCAGTTTGGCGATGGTTTCAAAACGTGGTTTGGCGCCCGGCGCGAGTGCCTTATACAAGCTCTCGCGGCCAAGCTTGGCATCCTTCGCTATCTGCGATATCCCGCGCGCTTTTGCGACATCGCCCAGCGCGGCAATAAATACATCAGGATTGTCGTCTGCCAGCGCTTCGGTAAGATAGGCGGCGATGATTTCATCGCTGTCTAGAAAGTCTGCAGCGTCAAATGGCGAAAATGTCTGTTTCATGCTTCACTCCTTTAGTGATTTCGCCATTTGCCTGGCTAGCTTGATATCGTTCTTTTGCGAAGACTTGTCGCCACCCACAAACAGCAATACCATTGCTTTTCCGCGCCTGGTGAAATAAATGCGGTAACCAGGGCCGTAGTGAATGCGTAGTTCGCTAACGCCTTCCCCGACCGGTTCAACATCGCCAAGATTACCGAGACTGACTGAGCGGATGCGGGTCAGGATTTTGGCTTTGCCTTGAACATCACGTAAATCAAGAAGCCAGTCTTTAAAGACGTTCGAGAGCGAAATCTCAAGCATATCTGCATTGTATCCGATTGGATACTTAAATCAATGGCATTTCACTTTCTCGCGATCGTTGGTTGTTTTCAAAAAATTACTTTGTCCGAGCTCTATTTTGAGGCGATACTTAGATACTCGTGCAGTGCGCTGGATACTCGTTCAATCACACTCTGCCAGTCGCCAGCCTGGTCTTGCCTGAACAATCTCGCGCTCGGATACCAGGGACTATCATCGCGATCTAGCAACCAGCGCCAGTCAGGTGCCCAAGGCAGCAGAATCCAGACCGGCGTGCCGAGGGCGCCGCTGAGGTGGGCGACGGAAGTGTCGACGCTGATCACCAGGTCGAGATTGGCGATGATCGCTGCGGTGTCGTCGAAATCTGCAATGTCATTTGCCACTAGCCTGAGCTTTGAGGCTTGCAGCAAATATGTCTGATCCGCCTCCCTGATATCCTTTTGCACCAGGAAGAATTCCGCGCCATCCAGCTGCAGCGGCGGCGCAAATTCCTGCAGCGGCATGGAGCGCCGATGATCGTTGGTATTGCCCGCATTACCGGAACAGACCAAGCCGATTTTCAGTTTTCCATTGGCGAAGCTCTGGCGGTTTTTCCAGCTTTCCTTTTTTTCGTCATCGGCTTTGAAGTAAAAGGGCGAGGCCGGGATGGTTTCCAGGTCGGTCTTGAATACCAGCGGCAGGCTCATCAACGGCGTTTGATAATCGACCTGTGGAAATTTTTCCCCGATGGCGATAACCTTGAAATCCCCCATGGTCTGGGCGATTGTTTTCAGTGCGGGATCGACTTCCAGCACCACCTCCGCCCCTGACGCCGCGACCAGTGCAGCATAGCGGCAAAACTGGATAGTGTCGCCCAAGCCTTGTTCCGACCAGAGCAGAATCCGCTTGCCGCTGATGGCTTGCTGGCCCAGCCACAAAGGGATTTCGGTATGGCGCGGAAAGTCCGCATTACCTTTCTTCCACCGGTACTCATAACTTTGCCAACCCGCCTCAAATTGACCCAGCACCAGTTGCGACAGCGATTGATTCGACAGCGCATCCGCGTAATCCGCGCGCAAGCCAAGCGCCCGCTGATAGCTGCCGAGCGCTTGCTGGTGGCGTTTCATGCGGCTCAGGGTCAGGCCATGATCGCCCCACGCTTCGGCATTCCCGGGAACCAGCGCCAGGGCTGTTTCATTGTCGCTCAGGGATTCGGCGTAGCGCTCCAGTTGATGCAAGATGACGGCGCGGTCCAGCAAGTATGCAGCGTTTTTTGGCGCGATCGCCAAGGCGCGGTCAACGCTGGTGAGCGCATCCGCATGGCGTTTCAGCTTGTCCAGCGCCATGCTCTTTTTATACCAGCTGTCGGCCGTTGCCGGTTGCAGAGACAGCGCCTGGTCAAAGCAGGCCAATGCTTCTTCAAAATGCCCCAGCTGGTACAAAATGCTGCCTTTGTGCGACCAGCCATCTGCGTAATCGGGCCATTCGGCGAGTGCCTGTTCGATGCAATCCAGCGCCTCCCGGTGGCGCTGCAGATTGATCAGGGCGACAGTCTTGGCCAGCAGGATTTCGGGTTTGATATAACCCAAGGCAATAATTTTTTCGTAGGCAAGCAGAGCGGCCTCGAGCTGACCCGATTCAAACTGCACCCGCGCCAGTTTGTAATACAGCGATACGTTCTTGCCATCCAAGGCCAGGGCCTGCCGGAACAACTGAGCCGCTTCGTCCTTTTGCCCGGTGGCGGCACAGATCACGCCGAGAATATGCAAGGCATCGAAATTGTTTGGCTGGCTCTTTAAAATATCCTTGAGCGACCGTTCGGCGTGGCCAACATTTCCTTCCTGGAAATTCTTGTATGCTTGCTTGATAAGATTGATCGTGTTCATGTTTAGCTGGCCGGAGTGTTTGGAATAACCACCCGCAGCCTATGGAGAAGTGGGGAGGATAGCACTGGATTGAGCTGGCTTCAGCAGTTGCCGCTTTAGAAATGAGTGAAATGAGAAGCAAGTTATTGCAACTTCAGTTGTCAAATAGATTACACTGGGTGTTCTACATAACGGAGAATGGCATATGGCCGGATGGGTGATGTGGATGTTGGCGGCTGGCGTACTGGTGATGGCGGAGCTAGTCACTACTACCTTGTATTTATTGATGGTGGCGATTGGCCTCGCCGTCGGCAGTGTCGTCGCGCTGCTGGGATTTGGCGTGGAATGGCAACTACTGGCTGCTGCCGTGGTAGCTTTGGCCGCTACTTATGTGTTGCGACGGAGTAAATTCGGCCGCCGCACGAGAGTCAAGGCTGAGCGCGACCCTAATGTCAATCTGGATATCGGCCAGTCGATCACGGTCGAACAGTGGCAGCATGATGCCGGCACCAATGGCGAGGGGACATATACAGCGCGCGTCAAGTATCGCGGCGCGCTGTGGGATGTCGAGCTGGCGCCGGCGGCAAATGCCGATGCCGGTCTGTTTTTTATTCACGAAATACGCGGCAGCCGGCTGATAGTAGGTAACAGCCCGGATCAGCACTAGCACGTATCTTGTCTTTCGCCCTGGAGTAACGAGGCGATCGATCCCGCTCTCTCCTATTTTCAATTCATAAGGAAAAAAATCATGTTCGGAAGCGTCTCGTTAATTTTGCTGGTGATTGTTGTCATATTTATCGCCAAGACGATCAAAGTGGTACCGCAGCAGCATGCGTGGGTAGTTGAGCGTCTCGGTAAATATCACGCCACCCTAGGACCGGGGCTGAGCATTGTGGTGCCGTTCATCGACCGCGTCGCCTACAAGCACATCTTGAAAGAAATTCCGCTGGATGTGCCGCCGCAGGTTTGTATTACCCGCGATAACACGCAGTTGCAGGTAGACGGCATCTTGTATTTCCAGATTACCGATCCGATGCGCGCTTCCTACGGCTCCTCCAACTATATCGCCGCTATCACGCAACTGGCGCAAACCACCTTGCGTTCCGTGATCGGTAAAATGGAACTGGACAAGACATTTGAAGAGCGCGATCACATCAACACCACGATTGTTAACGCGATTGATGAGTCCGCCGCGAATTGGGGCGTCAAGGTGCTGCGTTATGAAATCAAGGATCTGACGCCGCCTAAGGAAATCTTGCACGCGATGCAGGCGCAGATTACCGCCGAGCGTGAGAAGCGGGCGCTGATTGCTGCATCTGAAGGCCGCAAGCAGGAACAGATCAATATTGCAACCGGTGAGCGTGAAGCATCGATTGCCAAGTCGGAAGGCGAGAAGCAGGCTTCCATCAACCGCGCCCAGGGTCAGGCTGCAGCGATCCTGTCGATCGCCGAAGCCAGCGCCGAAGCGATCCGCAAGACCGCGGCTGCGATCCAGTCGCCAGGCGGCTCGGATGCGGTCAATCTGAAAGTGGCAGAGCAGTATGTGGCTGCTTTCGGCCAGTTGGCAAAGACGAATAATTCGATTATCGTACCGGCCAACATGGGCGATATCAGCGGCCTGATTGCCACTGCTTTGCAAGTGGTCAAGTCTCAGACCAAATCGTAATCCAGGTATAAAAAAGCGGCCCCGGCGAAAATCAAATTTCGCCGGGGCCGTTTTTTATTGTGTCTGGCTTAATGACTTAATGGCTTTCTGGGTTAGCGCCGGTGCTGCTTCATCGCAGCCTGCACTTCACGCTCACCGTCGCGCTGGCGCTCGGTATCGCGCTTGTCGTGCTGTTTCTTACCCTTGGCCAGGCCGATTTCGCATTTGATGCGGCCACGCAGATAATGCAGGTTGATTGGCACCAGCGTGTAGCCGGAACGCTCGACCTTCATGATCAGCTTCTTGATTTCCTCCGCGTGCAGCAGTAGCTTGCGGGTGCGCACTGCTTCCGGATGGACATGGCTGGACGCGCTGAGGAGGGCGCTGATGTGGGCGCCAAACAGGTAGATTTCGCCGTTGCGGACAATGACATAGGATTCTTTCAGATTGGCGCGGCCGGCGCGGATGGACTTCACTTCCCAGCCGTGCAACTCCATGCCTGCCTCGTAACGCTCTTCGATGAAGTAGTCGTGGAAGACTTTTTTGTTGTCAATAATGCTCATGTATTAGGAAAATCGCGCAGGTCGGTTAAAATTTCAAGTTGTGATTCTATCAAATGGTTGATATTCAATGGCAGTAGTGCATAAAACGGTTCTTTTGGGATATAGCGCTGAACAGATGTTTGCGCTGGTCGATCGGGTCGAAGACTACCCGCAATTCCTGCCGTGGTGCGGCGGGGTGGACGTACGTGAGCGGGGTGCCGGCAAGCTGGTTGCGACGCTGAACATACATTACCACGGTATCAAGCAATCGTTTACTACTGAAAATAGCAACACGCCGCCCAGCGCGATGCAGATGCGCCTGGTCGAAGGGCCGTTCAAGCACCTCGACGGCAACTGGAGTTTCAAGGCATTGCGGGCCGATGCCTGCAAGATCGAATTCGATTTGCACTACGAATTCTCCAGCAAGATCCTGGAAAAACTGATCGGACCGGTATTCAGCATGATCGCCAACAGTTTCGTCGATTCCTTCTGCAAGCGCGCCGACGTGGTATATGGCCATCATGACTGACAAGGCCGCTAACGAAACACTGATACAGATCCAGGTCTGTTACGCCAGCCCTGGTGTTCAGGCCCTGAAGCAGCTGTCGGTACCGGCTGGCACGCTGCTGCACGACGGTATCAAACGCAGCGGCTTGCTGGAGGAAATACGCGAAATCGACCTTAGCTGCTGGCGGGTCGGCATCTATGGCAAGCTGAAGACGCTGGATACCGTATTGCGCGATCAGGACCGGATTGAAATCTATCGTCCGCTGATTGCCGATCCGATGGAGTCGCGCCGCAAACGCGCCGATAAAAAAGCCCGCTGACCGGCGGGCTTTTACGGTTTTCTATTTCACTTCCTAATTCACTGGCTTACTGACAGTCGTTCAGAGCCTCTTGGTTCTGCGCGCTTTGCTGCGCTCGCTGCTGATCGGTCATGTATGAGCGCTCGCCGTTGGCGTCGGTCTGGGCAATCCGTGCGCCGGTATCCAAGGCGCGCTGGTTGGCGCGGGCACGGTTGCAATTTTCTGCCTTGTTAGAGGCCAGTTTGGCGTCCTGCTCGGCTTTCTTGCTCTTTTCAGCCTGCTCAGCCTTACGTTTTTGAAATGCGGCATTCTGCTCGGCGACAGTCGGCGCCGCTTTTGCATCTGGCTTGCTGTCGCCGGCAGCGTCCGCAGTCGTTGCGTTAGCCGCGGCATCTTCTGAACCGGCATAGCCGGCATTGCGCGGCAGGTGCTGGCCCGGTGCTTTCAGGATGCGCTTGTTCGGGACCGAAGGCGGGGGCGGTTGGTCTGAATATTGTTTGACGCCTTTTTCATCCAGCCACACGAACTGCGCCAGGGCGGAAGTCGCCAGGCTGAGCAAAACCAGTGCCGCGGTGGCGGAGAAAACCTGTTTCAGGCGAGGTGCATTCATTGCTTGTCCTTGGTGGCGCATTAAAAGTGAAAAAAAACGGAAAAGTCGAACTAAAAACAGTGCGCAGATTTCGCCATGTTTTACCAGTCGTGTCAATTGAAGGATAGTGCTTTGTGGAAATATTTTATCTGTTGCTGCGTAAAATCGCGCAGCGTTAGGCGACTTGCCTGGATTTCTGTATAATTCGCTTTTGCGCCTATAGGAAAAACTATGCGTCTACTTCAAAAAGCACTCACGTTCGATGACGTGCTGTTAGTCCCCGCTTATTCGGACGTCCTCCCCAAAGACACTACTCTCAAGACACGCCTGAGCCGTAATATCGACCTCAACATTCCGTTGTTGTCGGCGGCGATGGATACCGTGACTGAAGCCCGGCTGGCGATCGCCATGGCGCAAGAGGGCGGCATCGGCATTATTCACAAGAACCTGACAGCGCAAGAGCAGGCGCGCGAAGTATCCAAGGTCAAGCGTTTTGAATCCGGCGTGGTGCGTGATCCGATCACGATTCCGCCGAACATGCGCATCCGTGAAGTGATGGCGTTGTCGGAAATGCATGGCATCAGCGGTTTCCCGGTGGTCGACGGCAATCGCCTGGTCGGCATCATCACCAATCGCGATCTGCGTTTTGAAGAAGAGCTGGATGCGGAAGTCAGCGCCAAGATGACCCCGCGCGAGAAGCTGGTGTACGTCAAAGACGGCGCCGACCTGTCGGAAGCCAAGCGCCTGATGAACAAGCACCGCCTGGAACGCGTGATGGTAGTCAACGACGCATTCGAGCTGCGCGGTCTGATCACGGTCAAGGATATCCAGAAATCCACCTCGCACCCATTGGCGTCCAAAGATAGCCAGGGCAAGCTGCGGGTTGGCGCTGCAGTCGGCGTCGGCGCCGATAACGAAGAACGGATCGAGTTGCTGGTGAAAGCCGGCGTCGACGTCATCGTGGTCGATACCGCGCACGGCCACTCCAAAGGCGTGCTGGATCGCGTCAAGTGGGTCAAGCAGAATTTCCCGCAGGTTGAAGTCATCGGCGGCAATATCGCTACCGCTGCCGCCGCCAAGGCGCTGGCAGATCATGGCGCTGACGGCGTCAAGGTCGGTATCGGCCCAGGCTCCATCTGTACTACACGGATCGTGGCTGGTGTCGGCGTACCGCAGATTTCCGCCATCTCCAACGTCGCGCAAGCGCTCAAGGGCACAGGCATTCCATGTATCGCCGACGGCGGCATCCGTTTTTCGGGTGACATCGCCAAGGCACTGGCAGCCGGCGCCTCCACCGTGATGATGGGCAGCATGTTCGCCGGTACTGAAGAAGCGCCGGGCGAAGTGATCCTGTTCCAGGGCCGCAGCTACAAGTCGTATCGCGGCATGGGTAGCCTGGGCGCGATGTCGGACGGTTCTGCCGATCGCTACTTCCAGGATTCCGCCAACAAGGCTGACAAGTTCGTACCGGAAGGCATTGAAGGCCGGGTTCCTTACAAGGGCAGCGTGTTGACCATCTTGTACCAACTGGTCGGCGGCGTGCGTTCCTCCATGGGCTATTGCGGTTGTGCGACGATCGATGAACTGCGCGAAAAAGCCGAGTTTGTCGAAATCACTTCAGCCGGCATGCGCGAGTCGCATGTCCATGATGTGCAGATTACCAAGGAAGCGCCAAACTATCGTACCGATTGATTTGGTTCAGTCTTGACTCTGTCTCATGAACGCGCCACCTGCGGCATAGTCGCAGGTGGCGCGTGCAGTTTAAAGATTCTCATTTTTTGCTAAATCAGCTACCAGGCCTCCACCATGCACTCAAAAATCCTCATCCTCGATTTCGGCTCCCAGGTAACCCAACTGATCGCACGGCGCGTGCGCGAAGCCGGCGTGTTTTCTGAAGTTTATCCTTACGATGTGTCCGACGAATTCATCCGTAACTACGGCGCTGCCGGCGTGATCTTGTCAGGCGGCCCGAATAGCGTCACCGACGGCGATACCCCACGCGCGCCGCAAGCGGTATTCGAGCTTGGTGTGCCGGTGTTCGGCATCTGCTACGGCATGCAAACCATGGCCGAGCAACTGGGCGGCAAGGTCGAGATGGGCAAGGTCCGTGAATTCGGTTACGCCGAAGTCCGCGCGCGCGGTCATACAGCGCTGCTGAAAGATATCAGCGATTTCGTTACACCCGATTCGCATGCCATGCTGAAGGTCTGGATGAGCCACGGCGACAAGGTCAATGAAATGCCGCCCGGCTTCAAGCTGATGGCATCGACCCCGAACTGCCCGGTCGCCGGCATGGCCGACGAAGAGCGTAAATTTTATGCTGTGCAGTTCCATCCGGAAGTCACACACACCGTGCAAGGCGAAGCGATCCTGACGCGTTTTGTCATCGATATCTGCGGCTGCACACCAGACTGGAACATGCCGGACTACATCGCCGAGGCGGTTGAGTCGATCCGTAAGCAAGTTGGTAGCGACGAGGTAATCCTGGGCTTGTCCGGCGGCGTCGACAGCAGTGTCGCCGCAGCCCTGATCCATCGAGCCATCGGCGATCAGCTGACATGCGTATTCGTCGACCACGGCCTGTTGCGCCTCGACGAAGGCAAGATGGTAATGGAGATGTTTGCCCAGAATCTCGGCGTCAAGGTGATCCATGTCGACGCCACCGCACAGTTCATGGGCCACCTGACCGGCGTCACCGATCCGGAAGCCAAGCGCAAGATCATCGGCCGTGAATTCGTCGAAGTGTTCCAGGTCGAATCTGCCAAGCTGAAGAATGCAAAGTGGCTGGCACAAGGGACCATTTACCCGGATGTGATCGAAAGTGCAGGCAAGGGCAAGAACGCCGCGCACACCATCAAGAGCCACCACAATGTCGGCGGTTTGCCGGAAACGCTGAACCTGCAATTGCTGGAACCGCTGCGCGAACTGTTCAAGGATGAAGTGCGCAAGCTGGGCGTTGCGCTCGGTTTGCCGCATTCAATGGTGTATCGCCATCCGTTCCCTGGCCCGGGTTTGGGTGTACGGATCCTTGGTGAAGTCAAAAAGGAATTCGCCGACCTGCTGCGTCGCGCCGACGCCATCTTCATTGAAGAACTGCGCAATACCAAAGACGACGAGGATGAGTCCTGGTACGACAAGACCAGCCAGGCGTTTGCTGTGTTCTTGCCAGTCAAGTCGGTTGGCGTGATGGGCGATGGCCGTACTTATGAATACGTGGTTGCCTTGCGTGCAGTGCAAACGCAGGACTTCATGACTGCGCATTGGGCGCACCTGCCGCATGAGTTGCTGGGGCGGGTGTCTAACCGCATCATCAATGAAGTACGTGGGATCAATCGCGTGGTGTATGACATTTCGGGTAAACCGCCAGCTACGATTGAGTGGGAATGATCTGAGTCTGGTACTCGCCAGTTAGAAGTAGATACTGCTCCAAAGCCCGCGTGAATGCGGGCTTTTTGTTTTCTTGTTAGTCGTAGGATGGACACCTGTGCTCATCCTGCCGGCTGAGACACTGAGACCTACGAAGAGGGCTGTTTGTCAACATCAACTGCGCCTGCTGTGGCCTCGAGCGCTGTGGCCAGAATGAGTGCTGGCCCCAGCATTGTTCGAAGGGTCGTCACCACTTCGAGCAGTGGCGTAACGGCGAGTTGGTTCTTCTTGAGGAATGCAAGCCACATGGTCTGCCGTGATGGATCGGTAGCAAACTCATCAGTCAGGCCAATGGGCAGAGCGACCGGAACCGACATCCCCCGCCGAACGAAGGTTGCAGCGATCGCTCTGGCCAAAGTGTGGGCGTTGAGCGCTTCGCGATCCAGCAGCACCCAGATGTCTAGGTAATCCTTCAAGCGACTATTGGTCATGCCGAGCAAGACAATAGCGTGAAGCTTTTCCGAGACGACGGTGTAGGCAGGGTATGTGCGCAGCCGAGGAGCCGGGAGGTCTTCGATCAGCACCGGATAGATGGCGTGAACCGGGCCAGGCGTGACCGCGTCACCGAACCCGATGTCGATCTGCGTCCTGCACCGTGCCTTGGCAATTTCGCCCGTAATCAACACCCTAGCGCCGGGGTACCCCGCATCTTTACGGATCTCTTCAACGCTCACCGTTGCAGGATCGAAGATGATGCCATCCTCAACATCGACGCCTGCGATGTCACGGAACGTCTGGGTGATCGATGCAAGGTCGCTCGGCCCGAAGCCGAGCAGATCTGCATCACGCGTTGGCCGGTGGGGCATGTCATACCAGAGCGTAAACAGTAATGCCCCCTTGAGAAGGAATTGATCGGCATGCTTGGATTGGCTCAGGCGGTACAGCATGCGCTCCAGCGCAAAGCGCACCAGAACCTGGTTGAAGTCCGTGCCCTGCGCCTTGGCGACATTCAGAAGGCGTGCCCGCACCGACGCGGCGAGATCTTTGGTCATTCAATCACCTCGAGGTAGGGGCGCATCACATTAGCGACGCGGCAAATCTTGGCGAAGCGCCAGAGGTCGTCAGCGCTGGCCTTCTTTTGCGATCGTGCATCCTTGAGTGCCTCCAGCGCCACGTCCAGTCCGATCTTGTTGCGGTGCTTGAAGCAGTCGGCGATGGTCTTGGCCACACAGTAGACCCGCAGCGCGACTTGATCACGTTCAACAACCTCAATCCCTTCGGAATACGCTTCGCCGGAGTACTGGACCATCTTGATCGGCGGATAGTCGACCTTGGGCACATGACTGCCGCGCGGCATGGCGATCCAGACCTGGCGTGGCAGTTGCGTGGTCAGTTCGTGGAACTGCAGGGCGGTGAGCAGGCAAAATACCGCCTGTGGCACCTTGGTTGCGATGGCGGCCAGGCTCTCATGTTCGGAGCCTTGGCTGTCGGGCAGCCGATATAGGCCGCGACCTGCTTTCTCCAGTTGCCCGTTAGCCGTCATGCGCGTCAGGACCACCCGGGGAGCGCCGATGCCATCAAGATCGCTGGGACGCAGCATCCCCTTCTGACGAAGCAGGTCAAGGACGCGTTGGGTGTGGGTTTCATGGCGCATGGTCCGTTCAGTATGTTCCATTTATTCGTCGAATGCAAATAAGTGACGAATAAATGGAACGGCCGAGTTCCTGATAGTCCACCACCGCCGTGGCGCAGAGCTTCATTTGCGGATGCAGATTCCGAATTGTCAGCAGTTATCGCTTGACCGCTTGCAAGTCGATGTCTTCTGAAAACCGGTCGATGAACTGAGGAAATTTTCAGGCACGGGTGGTTTTCTTGCCGATGGTGCGCTGCCATCCCGGACTGGACTAATTAATATAGTGATCTGGCACAATTGAGGGAGATTGACTGGCCTCTCCTGCAGCGGCGAGACTTCAAGCGCGATGCTGACGATCCACGGAAGATGGAGCGCTATCAGGCCGAGGCGTTGCTGTATCGACATTTGCCAATTCAAGGCGTGCTCGGTACGTTTGCTATACTGAAACGCTGAAACAAAGCATTGATCAGCAGGTCCAGGCGCGCACCCTTGCCCTGTCGATTCGCCCGGACATGGCGGTAATTCTGATGATGATATTTGCGCAAGGCAATTTACTAGCCGCTTGTTCGATGAGCGAGCGATTGGCATTGCGTTGGAACGCGTGAGCGCGCGGGACAGTCAAACCACTATAGCTTGAAGGCAGGTATGTCGGAATACAGCGAGATTGAACAATCCGTCTTGACGCAGTTTGCCTGACTGGAATATGAGTTATGAAGAAAGCTGCACAATCTTTCATCGGCACCTGGCGCGTCGTCGGCCACATTTTCTTTCACCTCGGCGATGACTCCGCGCCGAATGCGGAGCGCCCGCAATGAGCAGTATGACAGGCGATTCAGGGGCCGAGCTGGAGCGCCTGCGCGCCGAGAACGCCCGCTTGATCGACCTGCTAGATTCCCATAAAATCCGCTGGCAATTATCCCAGCGGCCAGCAAGTATTGAAGTGCTCGCGCCGGAACTATGCGTCGAACCACCATCACTGAGTACGAAGGAAAAGCTTGACCTGTTCCGCCGTTTGTTTCATGGCCGCACTGACGTCTATCCGATCCGCTGGGAAAGCAAGGCCGGCAAAGCCGGGTACTCACCCGCCTGCGCCAACGAGTGGCGCGCGGGTGTCTGCAACAAGCCACGCATAAAATGCTCCGATTGTGGCAACCGGCTATTGATTCCGCTATCGGACTCGATCATCTACGATCACCTCGCTGGCGAACACACGGTCGGCGTCTATGCGTTGTTGACGGATGACAGCTGTCACTTCCTGGCAGTTGACTTTGACGAGGCCGAGTGGCGCGCCGACGCACGGGCCTTTGTGCAATCGTGTCGTGAACTGGGCGTGCCGGTAGCGCTGGAAATTTCACGCTCAGGCAACGGTGCCCACGCATGGATATTCTTTGCCTCCAGCGTTCCGGCGCGGGACGCCCGGCGGCTCGGCACTGCCATCATTAGCCACACTTGCGCTCGCACCAGGCAATTGAAGCTCAGTTCTTACGATCGGCTGTTTCCGAATCAGGACACCGTGCCAAAAGGCGGCTTCGGCAACCTGATCGCGTTGCCCTTGCAGAAAAAGCCACGCGAGAACGGTTGCAGCGTGTTCGTGGACGATGAATTTCATCCTTATCCCGACCAATGGGCTTTTCTTGCGTCCATCCGGCCGATGTCACCGAGCTACATTGAATCCACCATCCTGCAAGCCACGGGTGGCACGCATCCACTGGACGTTACCTTCATCGCCGATGAGGATCAACAGGAGCCGTGGAAGCGCGCGGCGGCTGCATCGACGAAATTGGCTGGGGAGATGCCTCAGACAGTCAAGCTGACGCTGGCGAATTTACTCTATTTCGAGAAAGCGCAACTACCCCAGCCGTTGGCCAACAGGCTGATCCGTCTGGCGGCATTCCAGAACCCGGAGTTTTACAAAGCACAAGCAATGCGCTTGAGCACTTGGGATAAGGCGCGCGTGATCGGCTGCGCTGAGAACTATTCGAAACACATCGCATTGCCGCGTGGCTGCCTGGATGAAGCCATCGAATTGCTGCGCAATAACGGTATTCGCGGTGACATCAACGATGAGCGCTTTTCAGGTGAGCCGCTAGACGTAGGCTTCGCCGGGACGCTACGTACCGATCAAGAGGCTGCGGTAGCCGCGATGCTGCGTTTCGATACCGGCGTGCTGTGTGCGCCAACCGCCTTCGGGAAAACTGTGACTGCTGCAGCGCTGATCGCGAGGCGCGGTGTGAACACCTTGGTGCTGGTGCATCGAACTGAATTGCTCAAGCAGTGGCAGGAGCGGTTGCAAACCTTTCTCGGTATAGGCAAAGGCGTGGTCGGCACTATTGGCGGAGGCAAGGTCAAGTCCACCGGTAAGATCGACATCGCAGTGATGCAGTCCTTGTCACGACAAGGAGAGACCAGCGATCTGATCGAAAACTACGGCCACATCGTGGTTGATGAATGTCACCATCTGTCTGCGTTTTCGTTTGAGGCGATTCTGAAGCGTGCCAAGGCTAAGTACGTGCTTGGGCTGACTGCCACCCCGATTCGCCGCGATGGGCAGCAGCCGGTCATCTTCATGCAGTGCGGGCCAATTCGGCACACTGCAGCCAAGCCCGCCAACGCGCCACATGATTTGGTGGTATTGCCGCGCATGATAGATAACCGGATTGAGTTGCCTCCAGACGCTGCTATTCAGGACATTTTTCGGCATGTAGCGAACGATGCAGGTCGAACGCAAGCCATCGCTGATGAAATCGTTGAATCTTTTCGTCAGGGGCGCAAAGTGCTGGTCTTGACTGAGCGAACCGAGCATTTGGAGGCGATCAACACTGCGTTGGGTGGACGCGTAGAACACTTCTTTACGCTACACGGCCGACTATCGAAAAAGCAGAGAGCCACGATACTCAAGTCACTTGAAATTCTGTCGTCAGACGCACCCCGCGTTCTTCTCGCCACCGGCAAACTCGTCGGCGAAGGTTTCGACCATCCTCCGCTCGATACGCTCGTGCTAGCGATGCCGATATCGTGGAAGGGCACGTTACAGCAGTATGCCGGTCGTCTGCATCGGGAGCACGCTAGCAAGACCGACGTGCGCATTATCGACTACGTTGATGCCGGTCATCCAGCGTTGCTGCGCATGTGGGACAAACGCCAGAAAGGATACCGTGCCATGGGATATCGGATCGGCATTGATGGGGAGACCGCGCCTCGCCTGATTTGAACTACGATTTGCGCGACTGGGAGGTAATATTGAAAATGCATCTTTTGCTTCAGCCGATAGCAACTGTCAGTTGTTGCATGACTGAGGGTCATATTTTGACGGTAAAAATGACGGTAAACAGCATGTCTCTTTCTCGCTGGACCTAATATCCATGCGGGTTCGCAAAAGCAAGAAACAATTGAGTGGGAATGATCTGATGCCTGGCACTCGCTAGTACTCAAAAGTGGAAAATGACTGAAAGCCCGCGTAAATGCGGGATTTTTTACTTTTTTACCTTTTGGTTCGGCATTGCGTTTTTTTCATACTAGTGCGTGATAGCGGCAACTAACGCAACTATGCTGGCATTGAGCGTGACCATTTCCTCTTGCCGCCCACTATTTATCCATATCGGCCAATATGCTCGCCAGTCTCCTATGCAACTGGCTCGGTGCTACGGGTTTATGCAACAGCGGTATGCCACTGGCACGTGCATCGCGCAACCGCTCTGGCGCCGTGTCGCCAGTAATGAGAAGTGCCGGCAAATCTTTGCCGAACTCTTCGCGCAACGCGGCAATAGCCTGTGCCCCCGTGTGCTGCTTGCGCAATCGGAAATCGCTGATGACGATATCCGGTCGATGGGTGCGTGCCGAGATTAGTGCTTCCTCGATCGATTCAACCGCCTCGCACTTGCAGCCCCAATCGTGTAGCAGTTGCAGCATGCCTGCGCGCACGGCTTCATCATCATCAATGACAAGTACGCGTATGTCGAGCCTTTGCACAAACGTATGCGTCGTTTCAAGCTCATCGCTTATCACCGGAACGCGCGCATTAGGCAAGGTCAGCCTGAATACGCTGCCACGTCCCGGTATGGACGACAACGATAATTCATGTCCCAGCTTGCGCGCCAGGCCATCCGCAATAGCCAAGCCCAAACCAAGCCCTTTACTGCGGTCCCGCTCGACATTGCCAAGCTGATGGAATTCGCGAAATATCTCCTGGTGCTGAAGCGCGTCGATACCGATACCCGTATCCCACACTTCCAGTCGCGTTTGATTGCCGCGGGTACGACAAGCTACCAGCACGCCACCCCGCTCGGAGTAGCGGATTGCATTGGATACCAGGTTGCGCAGAATCAGTTCCACCAGCGCCGGATCAGACTGCAAGGCCACATGGGTCTCGCGCGTGCGGTAAATGAGCCCCTTAGCGTTGGCTTGCGGCGCCAGTTCATTTTCAATCTTGTGTAGCAATGGCTGCAGGTGAAATGGTAATACTTGTGCATCGACGACACCCGCTTCGATTCGTGAAAAATCCAGCAGTGTGTTGAGCATCCCGGCGGATGCCTCGGACACCGAGCGGGCGCTGCCAAGCACAGTGCGCTGGGTCGCGGTAAGTTCGCTGCGCGCCAGCACTTCCAGAAACAGCCCCAGCGCGTGAATCGGCTGGCGCAAATCATGGCTGGCCGCCGCGAGGAATTTGGATTTAGCCAGATTGGCCAGAACCGCCTCCCGATGCGCGTCCTGTACCTTCATGGTTTCATCGCGTAAGCGCGCCAGCAGTTCGACATTCTCGAAGCGCAGGTTGATTGCGGCGCGCACGGCAATAGCGCTGTTACGTGCCTGCAGGACGAGCGTGATAAGAAACAATGTGAGCGCCAGCGCCAGCGCGCTATAGGCTGGATCTCCCATCTGCCAGAACTTGGTTGCCGTGACGATACACTCGAGCGCGATAAACACAAGGAAGACCGGCAGCACCGGTGCAAGCAGCGACATTGAGCTGCCTGCAATGCCCGCCAAGACAGAGATTACCAATATGCTCCCGGTGACCGAGGCCGTATCGAGCGTAACCCAAGCCAATGCGCCCCAAGCCGCGCCATCCACCATGTTCAGCGCCAGCAACATCAAGACCAGGCGGTGAGCATGTTCAATTGTAATGCCTGAGGCAAGAATGCGGCGCGCGTGATGCGCAGAGTAAAGCTTGGACAAGACCACTGCTGCGCACCACACCCTCAGTCCCAAGGCGTTGCTGTCGTTGGATAACGCCCAGACCAGGACCACGGCCAACAGCAGCGCAGGAATGACCGAGCTGCCGACATTACCTAGCAGCAGCCGCAACTGTTCCGCCAGTATGCGACCTTCGCTAAGGCGCAGTAAGCGGCGCATCACCTCAACTAACCAAGCCGCTACGACGCGCTGCAAAGGCCGCTTCGGAACGGCTGGACACTTGTAAGAAACTCAGCAACGCCTGCACATGTCCGCGCACTGTATTTTCCGAAAGACCCAGCCGTTTTCCGATCGTCTTGTTCGGCAATCCCTGACATAGCAGATCGAGTACCTCGCACTGACGCGGCGTCAGGTGTGGCTCGGAAGAAGTGTTGCCGCTGATTCCTCCGGGCGTGCCTGCGGCAGGTTCCTTGCGCAGCAACTGTTCGATGACAGCAAGAATATTCGTCGCGGTATCTGCTTTGGAGACGAATGCCGCCGCGCCGCGCTCCATCGCCAGTCGCATGGTGGCAGGCGTGGCATCGGCAGACAACATGATGATTGATACCTGCGGCCATTTTCGTTGCAGTATGGCAATGCATTCCAGCCCGTTCAAGCCTTGAAGCTGAATATCAAGCAGCAAAATGGTAGGTGCTTCGATCGGACTGCGCATGGCCTCTTCTAGTGAGCCGGCCTCGAACACGTCGATGTTCGAAATACCCGCTCGCAGCACCATAGCCATACCGCTGCGGAACATCGCGTGATCGTCAATGAGAAGAATGCTAAGTGGAAACATGACGCCGATTAAACCTTTTCAGAGCGGGCAGCGCAAGCGTTTTTAACACCGCCAGTCCAAACAGACTATTGGCAACGTGTAACTACGACTTTATTATCGAAGATATAACGACTATAAAAAGAACAAGAATATTTTCAATACATCCCGGTGCCGTAGGCGTTGGGCATGGCGCTTACCGGTTGTGGAGGCGAATACCCCGGCGGTGTAGGGATTTTCTCCTCGGCAAGTCATGGTTTCATCGGTGTTCGTCCAAAAGGGCATACAAAAATGAAAAACCAAAAGACCCCGTTTGCAGTTCGTTTCCTCGGGTTTTCTGCGCGTGAAATTAATATTTTCGACGCCACTTTTTCGGTTCAGCAGAACCGCCAGAAACAATATTGCCGCTTGTCCGTCGAGAGCCTGCAGGAGCCGGACCTGTATCTGGTGAACGCCGACGACCTGAAAGCCCTGGCGATCCTGGCTGACATGGAACCCAATAATCTGCGGCCAGCGTTGCTGGTCGGCGCACCCCATGTGGAATTGCCGTTTGCCACTGTCGAGCGGCCGATACGCTGGTTGAAACTGTTCAGCGCGCTGGATACCTTGATTGAGCGGCGTTTGATCATGCTGGCAAAGCAAGATTCCGCTGACGGCGCATTGCACAACAGCGTGTCGGAACGTCGCCGGCGTGAGCGTCTCGACCTGGATTTGACCGATCCGCTTGAATACGAGCGGATGCGGACCAAACCTCC
The DNA here is from genome assembly GCF_900111995.1 of Collimonas sp. OK607. GTDB lineage: Bacteria > Pseudomonadota > Gammaproteobacteria > Burkholderiales > Burkholderiaceae_D > Collimonas. Next base: position 6,897 of record NZ_FOKF01000025.1, on the reverse strand, counting down.
GCCGACCGATCGTATCTTGGTAATTGATGAAGAATCGACGTTTCGCGATAGTCTGTCAGTCGCCATGGCGCACTATGTGGTGCCAGTCGAATGGGTCGGAAATCCTGACGCCGCCGCCGAAGTGTATACCGGGCTAACCATTTCGATGGTACTGATCAATCCGGAGTTATCTGATTTTGATCCCTATGATTTGTGCACAACGATCAAGCATCAGTATCGAAACACAAGAGTCGCAGTCATTTTTCTGGTTGATAGAAATTTTGTGTACGATCACGCGCGGGCGCGGCAGGTTGAATGTGACGGCTTCCTGAGCAGGCATTTAGAGCAGCCGCAGATATTGGCGGCGCTGGGAAAATTTCTATCGTGGCGACGATCCGAGCAGTGATGAAATGCCGGATCCATTTAGGTTATCGGGGACGCGACGACAATATTTTTCGGCGCGCACAACCGGATTTGTCGCTGATATACGCGGCATATTAACCGTAGTTTCGTTATGTAATTCGATCAACTAATGTGTTAAATCCGAGTTAAATGCAGTGTTGCAATGTATTGAGGGAAAACCATGCTTTTGAAAAAAACGGAGAATCAGTTTGTACTGTCCCAGGCAACGGAGACGGCTGATAAAGAGATACCCGTTACTGCTGAAAGCATCCTCGCCAGCTCACTCTTTTACCGTCTCAAGCGCGATGTTCTGGAACTCGTCGCCAACATGAATCATGGCGTCAGCCACAACGATTGTGAAATCATCAAACGGCAAACCATGTTCGTGCAATCGCAGCTATTGCATAGCCTCTACAACGATCCGTCCTTGCAGTCGGACCTCAAAATTCTCCTGATGGACTACCACGCGAAAAGCATCCGGGCGACAGTGGGTGATCGGCGTGGCGAGAATTTGCGAGATAAGTCTTAGTTGACGTGAAGTCGCGATTCACGCTGCCAGACCGCCTCGATGGCATTCGGTCGACTTCACCCACCCTACGCCACGGCCGGTAATTTTGAATGCATCGTGTCTGCAGCACGAGTAATAAATCCATGCCTCAATGCTTCAGGACCCTGTCGAAAAAATCGACTACCGATGCATTGAGTCTGGTGTGGAATGCCGTGCGATCAAAGCCCGGTGCGCTGGTACATATAAACGGCGCTACAGAGGCGAGGGCCGTGCCGCAAGGCGCCAGGAAATCGAAATGTCCGGCATTTTCCACTACGTGGTATTCCGGCGCCCGCGGCAGCGCCAGGTGTACAGCTTCGGCATACCAGGGATGCGGCAAGACAGCGTCATTTTCCGCCCGCCAAAGCGCGACGGGAATAGTCACGTTCTTGAGCCCATCCGGCGCAAACGTGAAGCCCAGCGCCGGTGCTGCAACGACAGCCGCTTTGATCCGCAGGTCTTGTGAACCGTCGTGGCTGACAGAAGGAGCAACGCTAGCCTCGGGATGTTTGGCGACCAGCTGGCAGGCGAAATCAGTGGTGTGCTCTCGGCAGAAAGGGCTAACCTTGGTGAGGTCGGGGACACCGCCAATGCTCACCAGGGTGGTGAAGCCGCCGGCAGAAAATCCAAACATGCCGATACGCGCCGGGTTGATTTGATTACGACCCGCCCAATCGGACAGCATGTAATCGATCAGGCGGCTGATATGCCTCGGCCGCTCCATGATGGAGACGCTGCGGCTCTGGTCTGCGTTGTTGTCACCGGTATGCGTAACTGCAGCAACCACATATCCGGCCTCGGCAAAAGCAATAGCGGTGTCATAGTGTCCAAGGAAAGAACCGCCGGTTCCATGGGAAATCACAATCAGGGGTAATCCTTTGCCCTCAATCGCGCCGTTGACAGCAACGGTCTGGGTAATTCGCCCCATCGGTACCGGTGCAGGCAATGCGTTGCTGGGATACCAGATGCCCACCTCCAGCGGCGCGCCGTCCGGGTCTGGAGCGGTAACGTGCTGGAATCCGACTGCCTGGGCGCCGGTGCTGAACAGGGCGAGCAATAGCGTGATTAGGGCGACGGGTATATTTAGTTTCATCTTTTTCCCCGAATGTTTGTAGAGGAATAATTGTCTATGGCATCGGGAGAGGCAATCAATACAATTGCGACGAAGTGCGTCAATTCAGCCGTGAAATGAAGATAGGGTGCGGAAGAAGTGAGCGCAGGGCACAAATTTAGCTTTGGATGCACATGGCTAGGGCAGGATGGTATTTGTTTTAAAATGCCGCATGAAAAAAAACATCAAGAGAATCGTTCTTTCCTTAACCTGCATGTCATCAGCGCTATCGCATGCGGCTGAGCTCGAACAACAGCTGGCGCGCTGTTCCGTATTGGGTGACGCCAGCGCACGCCTGGGTTGCTTTGATGCTTTAGCCAAGGCCGCGGCGGATGTGCCTGCTCCCGTTGCCGTTGCAGAGCCCCAGGTTACGCCAACGATGCCGCAGCCCTCAGTCAGTGCAGAGAATATTGCCCCACCGGGCGAGTCGCCGATCTCGCGTACCGTGCAGAGCTGGGAGCTCGATCCCAATGCCAAGCGTGGCGTGTTTACCCTTAAGCCTTACATGAATAATTATGTATTGCTGGCCAACTACAGCACGTCCACCAACGATGCACCGTTCTCCAAATATATTTCGGAGGGAATCAAACCGAAGCACGTGGAATTGACTTATCAGCTCAGTTTTAAGATGAAGATGGCGGAAAACGTCGCCGGCAGCCCGGTCGACCTGTGGCTGGCCTACACGCAGCAAAGTTTTTGGCAAGCCTATAGCCGAGCCGCTTCCAGCCCGTTTCGCGAGACAAATTACCAGCCTGAGTTGATGGCGGTGGTACCGTTGAATATGAAGATCGGTGACTTCAACTTCCGCTATCTCAATTTTGGACTGGTGCATCAATCGAATGGGCAGTCCGCTAATTTGTCTCGTAGCTGGAATCGTTTCTACACTGAATTGGGAGCCGAATATGGCAAACTGGCTCTGTCAGCAAGGATTTGGAAACGTCTTGACAATGCTGCAGCCAACAACGACAACATCGATATCGTCGACTACATGGGGCATGGCGACGTGCGCGCCACGTACCGCCAGAATGGTTACGAATATTCGATGACGGCACGGCACAACTTCCAGACCGGGCACGGTGCGATCGAGGCTGGCTGGGCGTTTCCGGTTACGACTAATTTGAAGGGCTATGTGCAGTTATTTTCGGGCTACGGCGAAAGCCTGATCGATTACAACTATTCGCAGAAATCGATCGGTGCGGGATTCTTGATCGACTTCTAAATTAACCGGGATCACACGGCGCGGCCATGTACGTCCCGGGCTTGCGCCAGCCTTGCCAGAAAGGCGTAAACTGGTTTTCCCTTTTTCATTTGCAGCCATCCGCCTCCCGGATGCATTCACCCTATGCCTGAACAGTTTTTTCTACCGGGCTTCGACGCACCGCACCCCACCGACCGCCTGTTCTTTGCGCTTACCCCGACTCCGGATGCTGCCGCAGGTATCGCGCGGCAGAGGGGGCTGCTGCGCGATATGTATGAGTTGAAAGGGCGCTCGATCGGGGTCGGCCGTTTGCATGTCACCTTGAATTTTCTGGGGGATTATCTGGGCCTGCCGGAAGGCATCGTTGCTGCAGCGATAAAGGCCGCCGCAAGTGTCAAGGCGGCGCCGTTCGACGTCGAGTTCGACCGCGCGATGAGCTTTCACGGCAGGCCGCGCAACCGACCGTTGGTCTTGCTGGGCGACGATGGCGTCGCCGCTGTGACAGCGTTTCAGCAGACTCTTGGCAGGGCGCTGCAAAAGGTAGGAATCGCGGCTGCAAGTGTGCATTACACGCCCCACGTCACTTTGTTGTACGACAATCGCCTCGTTCCCGCAGGGACGATTGAGCCCATCCGTTGGAGGGTGAGCGAGTTTGTCTTGATGCACAGCCTGCTTGGCCGGACTCGTCATGTGCCGCTGGCGCGGTGGTCACTTTTATCATGATATGGGCCGGCAAATCACCTTCGATGGCAATTGACGAGAGCAGTGTGTGCGCTGAATTGTTGTCAAAAAGTACTTTTATTTGCCTCTCGGGCACAACCCTCGTTTCGCAGAAACAGTCTTTTTACGTTAAAATACAGGGTTGGGTCGGCATCTGCTCATAAATAATTGCGGCAGAAATGTGGCTTTCCCGCAAATCGACCTATCTCCCACACCAGTAACAGTCTTTGTTTTATTCCCAACTGACGAGAATTTGCGAGAAGTATCGTGACCTATAGCATTAAAGAAATTTTCTACACACTGCAAGGCGAAGGCACCCATGCCGGCCGCCCTGCGGTGTTTTGTCGCTTCAGCGGCTGCAATTTGTGGACCGGCCGCGAAGAAGACCGCAGCACGGCGGTCTGCCAATTCTGCGATACCGATTTTGTCGGTACCGACGGCGAGGGCGGCGGCAAGTTCAAGGATAGCGAATCGCTCGCCAGCACCATCAATGCGCTCTGGCCGGAGACTTACGCCGCCAGCAAGTTCGTGGTGTTCACCGGTGGCGAGCCGCTGCTGCAACTGGATGCCGCGTTGATCGACAGCATGCACGCTACCGGTTTTGAAATCGCTATCGAAACCAACGGCACGCTGCTACCGCCGCCGGGTATAGACTGGATTTGTGTCAGCCCGAAGATGGGTTCGGTATTGAAGCTGCGCAAGGGTAATGAGTTGAAAGTGGTGATTCCGCAAATCGGCCAATCGCTGGCGGCATACGAATCGCTTGATTTCGAACATTTCTATGTGCAGGCCATGGATGGCCCGCAACTGGCGCACAATCTGGAGTTGGCGATTGAGACTTGCAAGCGCAACCCGAAATGGAAGCTGAGCTTGCAGACCCACAAGCTGCTGCAGATTCCCTGAACAGATTTTATAAAGAACCGATTACCTATGCTTACCATCACCCGCAAACTGGAATTCGACGCCGGACACCGGATTCCCGATCACAAGAGCCAGTGCCGCAACCTGCACGGCCATCGCTACACGCTGGAAATTACCCTGGTCGGCGCGGTGATTGAAGTCGAAGGCAGCTCCGACAACGGCATGATCATGGATTTCTCCGATATCAAGACGCTGGCGAAACAGCATCTGGTGGACGTGTGGGATCACGCTTTCCTGGTCTACGAAAAAGACACGGCAGTGCGTGATTTCCTGGCGACCCTGCCGGATCACAAGACCGTCATCATCGATCGCATCCCGACCGTCGAGAACCTGGCGCGCACCGCCTACGATATTCTCAAGGCGGCTTACAAGGATCACTACGGCACGGGTTTGCATCTGCAAAAACTGGTGCTGCATGAAACGCCCAATTGCTGGGCCGAGATTTCCGAAGACCGCTAATAGCGTTGCTTAACTTGTTATCTGCCTCTGCTGCCTATGCGTGACGCCATTTACATGCAACAAGCCATTTCCCAGGCCCGCAATGCCTGGGCTTTGGGAGAAGTGCCGGTAGGTGCGCTGGTCGTCAAAGACGGACAGATCATCGCTACCGGTTTCAATCAGCCGATCGGCAATCACGATCCCACTGCACATGCGGAAATCATGGCGCTGCGTGCAGCCGCCACCATCCTCGGAAATTATCGTTTGCCCGGTTGTGAAATGTACGTCACCCTGGAACCATGCGCGATGTGCGCCGGCGCCATGATGCACGCCCGCCTGGCGCGCGTGGTGTACGGCGCCAGCGACCCCAAGACCGGCGCCTGCGGCTCCGTGCTCAATCTGTTCGAGCAGGAAAAATTGAATCACCACACCGAGTTGACCGCTGGCGTGTTGGCTGAGGAATGTGGCACACTACTCAAAGAATTTTTCGCCGAACGTCGGCAAGCTCAACAAAAACAATCGTGACTGAAACTACCCAAGCTCCGCAAGCGCACTCCAAACAAACCATCGGTGTGGCACTGATCGCACCTGGCGGCTACGCCCCGGACGAAGCAGCGCTGGCGCGTGGCATCCTGGCGCTGCAGAGCCAGGGTTGCGTGGTCTATGACTATTACGATCCAGTCGCAAAACATCAGCGCTTCGGCGGCACCGACGTCGCACGGGTAGGGCAGATCTACGAAGCGATCGATAATCCGCAAGTACAGATCGTGCTGGCGATACGCGGCAGCTACGGCATGTCGCGTTTATTGCCGCTGCTGGACCTGCGCCGCTTGGCCGCCAGCAAGAAGATATTTGTCGGCCATAGCGATGTCACTGCGCTGCAGCTGGCTTTGCTAGCCCAGACCGGAGCCCCAAGTCTTGCCGGCCCCATGCTGTGCAGCGATTTCGGCAGCGCCGAGCTAAGCGAATTTACGATGTCGCACTTTTGGCAATGCCTGCGGCAGCCCGAGCAGGTGCTGCAAATCAGTGGCGCCAATAATCCCGTCGTCAAAGTCAGCGGCACGCTATGGGGCGGCAACCTGGCAATGCTGAACCATCTGATCGGCACTCCCTACTTGCCGCAAATTGAAGACGGCATCCTGTTCCTGGAAGACATCGGTGAGCATCCGTACCGCATCGAGCGCATGCTGCTGCAACTGCAATACGCCGGCATCCTCGGAAGGCAGCAGGCGATCGTGCTAGGCGATTTTTCCGAGTACCGCCTGGGCGAGCACGACAACGGCTACGACTTCAACGCCATGCTAGCCTACCTACGCGCCCATATCCCGGTACCAATCCTGACCGGCCTGCCATTCGGCCACATCCGCGATAAAGTAACGCTGCAGGTCGGCGCCCAAGCGCAATTGCAATCAGACGCAAACGGCTACCGGCTAACCATCCACAACCCGCTAACACTGTCATCCTGACGCCAGATCGTCCAATCAATTCGACTCTGACCCGAATGGCACTTACTTAGCCTTTTTCGGATGGTCGTATTTTCGCAGCATCTCTCTTGCTGGGGTCCGTGCTTGCATCAGTAGA
>NZ_FOKF01000041.1 GCF_900111995.1 Collimonas sp. OK607 | reverse complement strand
CCGGAGCCAAGGTCGCCGTGATCACTGCCAAAGACAAATTGCGCGGTTTGCTCGGTCATAAAATGCGCGGGGGTATTTGCTTCTCGGCGGAGAAGGCCGATCAGGCCACGCTGGAGCAGAACGGCGTCGGGAATTTGCTGGAACTGGTCGGCATGCCATTGCCGTCGGTGTATAGCGCCGAATTGTCGGAGTTCGTGTTTGCCGCCGGGGTCAAGCTGCTGGAAACACAGCGTCCGGACATCATGTATCTGTCGACGACCGACTACATCCAGCATAAGTTCGCGCCCGGCACACCAGGCGCGAATGCCTTCTACGCAATGATGGATCACTATCTGACCCAGCTCGATGCATTGGGCGCGGTAATCGGCCTGACTGCCGATCATGGCATGAACGCCAAGACCGACAGTGCCGGCACACCCAACGTGATTTATCTGCAGGACGTGCTGGACGCCAAGGTCGGCAACGGTAAAACCCGTGTCATTTTGCCGATTACCGATCCCTATGTCGTGCACCACGGCGCATTGGGTTCTTACGCCACCGTGTATCTGAATGAGGGTGCGGATCTGGCCAGCGTTTCCCGCCAGATCAGCGCGATTCCCGGCGTCGAAGTGGTGCTGACGCGCGCGGAGGCTGCTGCCCGCTTTGAGTTGCCTGAGGATCGTATCGGCGACCTGGTCATTGTCAGCGAACGCCTGACGGTGATCGGCACTTCCGCCAGCCGCCACGATCTGTCCGAATTGAAATTGCCGTTGCGCTCGCACGGCGGTATTTCTGAACAAAAGGTGCCGCTGATGTTCAACCTCAAATTGAGCGCCATCCCATCTGATCATCGGTTGCGCAATTTTGATGTATTTTTCCTGGCGATGAATGCCGCGCAACAGTAATACAAATACATAATTAATGAATCTGGAGATGACATGTCCATACTAAACGAATTGCACAAAATCAAAGATGGTGAACCGCTGCGCGAGAAGATGCGGATTGCCGGCAAACTGGTCGGTAATGACCGTTTGATCGAAGTGCTCAACCCCTACAATGGCAAGCTGGTCGGGACCATCCCGAAGGCGACTGTCGGCGATATCCGCGACGCCTTTCGTATCGCGCGCCAGTTCAAGTCGAAGTTAACGCGTTTCGAGCGCTCCAAGATCATGCTGCGGGCGGCGGAAATATTACGCGCCAATACCGATGCCGTTTCCGATCTGATCACCGCCGAAGCCGGGCTGTGCAAGAAAGACAGCCTGTATGAAGTCGGCCGTGCCTGTGACGTCTTCGTGTTTGCCGCTAACCAGGCGCTGGTCGATGACGGTCAGGTCTTCTCCTGCGACCTGACACCGCATGGCAAGCAGCGCAAGGTCTACACCATGAAGGAGCCGCTGCTGGGCGCCATCTCGGCCATTACGCCGTTCAATCACCCGTTGAATCAAGTCGCACACAAAGTGGCGCCATCGATTGCGACGAATAACCGGATGGTGTTGAAGCCGACCGAGAAAACGCCGTTTTCTGCCTTGTTGCTGGCCGATATCCTGTACGAAGCCGGTTTGCCGCCGGAGATGTTTTCGGTAGTCACTGGCGACCCGAAAGAAATCGCCGATGAAATGCTGACCAATGCCGACGTCGATCTGGTGACCTTTACCGGTGGCGTGCCGATCGGCAAATACATCGCCGGCAAGGCAGTGTACAAGCGTCAGGTGCTGGAATTGGGCGGCAACGATCCGATCATCGTGATGGAAGATGCCGATATTGAAGAGGCAGCGACGTTGGCGGTGTCCGGTTCATACAAGAATTCCGGCCAGCGCTGTACAGCGATCAAACGCATGATCGTGCATCAGGCGGTGGCCGATGAGTTTGTCGAGCTGCTGGTGAAGAAAACCAAGGCCATCAAATACGGCGATCCGATGGATCCAAACAACGATATGGGCACCGTGATCGACGAACGTGCAGCGATCGAGTTTGAAGCCAAGGTCAAGGATGCCGAACGTCACGGCGCCAAACTGTTATATGGCAATATCCGCAACGGCGCGGTGTACTCGCCGACCGTGCTGGACCATGTTCCCGCCGACTGCAAGCTGGTTGCTGAAGAAACGTTCGGTCCGGTATCGCCGGTGATTCGTTGTACCGATATTGCCGACGCCATCCGCATCTCCAACTCGACGCCATACGGCTTGTCGTCATCGGTCTGCACCAACCGCATGGACTACATCACCCGTTTCGTCCGCGAACTGGAAGTGGGCAGCGTCAATGTCCGGGAGGTGCCAGGCTATCGTCTGGAGCTGACACCGTTTGGCGGCATCAAGGACTCCGGTCTGGGCTACAAGGAAGGCGTGCTGGAAGCGATGAAAAGCTTCTCAAATACCAAGACGTACTCGCTGCCCTGGAACTGACCCGATGTCGTCTATTCCGGGAATAGACGACTCGTAACGGTGGATGTGGCGGCCTGCGCGAAACGCACGCCGCCTTTTTTTTGATTCGATGCAGCACGCAGGTTAACCTGGTCGGCGGTTGTCTGACCGTATGTGCGCTCCTGGTTCGAATTTGTCGTGGAGAACCCCGTGTGTAAGCGAAGTAATAACCCCAGTGCCGAGATCGGTAGTCGAGTCGTCTTTGATAGTGATCGCGGACCGCAGAGCGGCGTGTTAGTGAATATAGTTCGCGATGTCGGAAATGCCCAACCGTTCGCAATCGTCGCCGTTGACAATCCGCCTCCCGGCATCCTGGCGTCAGTGCCTGTTACCGATCTTCAACCAGTTTGATATCAAAAATTTAGCAGCCAGAATATAAGTATTTCCGGATATCCGCATTCGTTTGATGAAGCAGGGCGTTTGATTTTTGGGGCGGGGTCCCACCTCGCCATTTAAATCCGTTGGCATTCATGACAGGTGGGGCCTGTCTTATATAAATCGAAAAAATGGAGACTTATCATGTTAATAGGCGTTCCGAAGGAAATTAAGAATCATGAGTACCGGGTAGGCTTGACACCGGCTTCAGTGCGCGAACTGACTTTGCGCGGTCACCAGGTGATAGTACAAACAAACGCCGGTGCCGACATCGGTTTATCCGATGCACAGTACACGGCGGCCGGCGCCACCTTGATCGACACAGCCAAGGAAATTTTCGCGCGCGCCGATATGATCGTCAAGGTCAAGGAGCCGCAACCCAGCGAGTGCGCAATGCTGCGCAAAGGGCAGATTCTCTATACCTATCTGCACTTGGCGCCCGATCCGGAGCAGACTGCCGCGCTGATCGCATCAGGCGCAATCTGCATAGCCTATGAAACCATTACCGGCGCAGGTGGTGGCCTACCTTTGCTCGCGCCGATGAGTGAGGTGGCCGGCCGCATGTCGATCCAGGCCGGCGCGGCTCATATGGAAAAATCAAAAGGTGGCATGGGACTGCTGTTAGGTGGCGTCCCGGGAGTCGCTGCGGCGCATGTCGTCGTTATCGGCGCCGGTGTTGTAGGCACCAACGCCTTGCAGATGGCGGCAGGCGCGGGTGCCCGCGTAACTGTATTGGACAAGAATATCGATCGCTTGCGTCAACTCGACCTGGTCTATGGAAACCGGATTACAACGCTCTATTCGAATGCGCAATCGATTGAAGAGGCAGTCTTGAGCGCGGACCTGGTCATTGGCGGTGTCCTGGTGCCGGGAGCTGCGGCACCGAAACTGGTTACACGCAGCATGATCTCGCGCATGAAGCAGGGTGCCGTGGTGGTTGACGTCGCGATCGACCAAGGCGGCTGTTTTGAAACATCGCACGCGACGACTCACGCAGAACCGACGTTTGTGGTCGACGGCGTCGTCCACTACTGCGTCGCGAACATGCCCGGTGCGGTTGCCCGTACGTCCACGTTTGCACTGAACAATGCCACCATCGGCCATGCGATCGCCTTGGCCGAAAAGGGCTGGCAACGGGCTTTGCGCGACGATGCACATTTGAGGAACGGCCTGAACGTTTGTCTTGGCAAGCTTACCTATGAGGCGGTCGCGAAAGCACTCGGCTACGAGTACGTCGCACCTGTTTCCTTGCTGGGATAAGCATCAGCCAGATTGGTGAAAAAGTGAGCAGTATCTTCTTGAGAAGTTACTGCTCATTTCTCTGCCAATCGCTTAAAAAAAACTTTGCTGTCAAACACGCCAGGTCGGATTTGGCTTGCGGGTGCTGTGGTAGCGCTCACAGCATCAAACTGCGTCAGGTACTTTCACGCACAGCCAGCTGGAAGCCGAGATCGAGGCGGCCTTTTTCTATGGTCTCGCCTTTAAGCTGCCGTATCAGCAGCTCCGCCGCCTTGTAGCCGATATCGTAGCGCGGCGTGATGATCGTGGTGATCGACGGTGTCGCGCAGGCGGCCCAGGACAAATCGTTGAAGCCGGCGATTGCCATCTGCTGCGGCACCTTGATACCGCGCCGCTGGCATTCGAACAGCGCGCCCAGCGCCAGATCGTCGTTGCAGCAAAAGACGGCATCGCAATCCGGATTCAATTCGAGGATCCTGCTCAGTAGCCGCGCACCCATGTCGACGGTGGTCGGGGTCGACAGCAACGCTTCCACATCCGGATCCAGTCCCGCTTCCATCAAGCCTTTGCGGAATCCCTCGCGGCGCTTCATCATGCGCGGATCGAGCTGCGCCGCCAGGAACGCCGGGCGGCGATAACCACGTTCGATCAAATGCCGGGCCACTGCATAGCCGGCCTTGGTCTGCGAAAAGCCGACCGTCATCTCGCTGTTGCTCTTGCCGAGATCGAACATGCGCACTGCAGGGATATTGCTGGAGGCCAGTTGTTGCCGCAGGATTTCGTGCTGGCCCACGCTGGATAGCAGGAAGCCATCCGGGGCGTGCGCCATGTAGGTAGAAATCAACTGGGCTTCCTTGGCCTTCGAATACCCGGTCTCGCCGATCAGGAACTGATAGCCGGCTTGCGACAGGTAATCGCGGATACCGCTCAAGGTTTCAATGAATACGGCATTGGTCAGTGACGGCACCAGCACGCCAATCACTTGCGAGCGCGCCGAGGCCAATGTGCTGGCAGCCTGGCTGGGAACGTACCCGAGTTTCTTGATCGCAGCGGCGATCCGGTCGCGCGCTTCCTGTTGCACCAGTTGCGGCGTTTTCAGCGCGCGCGAAACAGTCATTGCGCTGACTTTGGCATGCTGCGCCACGTCGATTATGGTGGCACGGCCTGTGGTGCGGCTGCCTTTGGCTGGTTTGATTGCAGGTTTTGCGACAACGGGCTTGCTCATGGTTGGCTGAATAGTTCAAGTTTGCCGACATCATACTCTTACCCGGCCGCAGGCAGCCGATTGGCCATATTTGCCTGCACGAGCCGCCTGAGAATTCCCCTGGGAACCCACCTGATATTCATAGAAATGATTTGACATATAAATTTTGGTAGCGTTATCATCGCCCCTCGATGTTAACGCTAACATTCATTCGACAATGCTGGCGCTGCATCATATTTTCTTAAAACACTACGCAAGATGGTGAACACGTCGGGTTGTAGCCGGTTGATAAATATCGATGGTGATCATGCTCGCGTGCCTATCAACTTTGGAGACATCTTTATGCTGGGCTTGAGCAACGACGCAACATTACTGTTGAATGCATTTCTCGCGATCCTGGCGCTGATCATCATGATCACGCGCCTGCGCATCCATCCCTTCATCGCACTGATCATCACCTCGGGTTTTCTCGGCCTGATGTCGGGCATGCCTTTGCCCAAGATCGTCAAGTCGTTCCAGGACGGTTTTGGCGGCGTGCTGGGTTTTGTCGGCATCGTGCTCGGCCTAGGCACCATGCTCGGCAAGATGATGGCGGAGTCGGGTGGCGCCGACCAGATCGCGCAAACGCTGGTGCGCGCCTTCGGCAAGGAGCGGGTGCACTGGGCGATGATGATCGGCGCCTTCCTGGTCGGTATTCCGCTGTTCTTCGAAATCGGCTTCGTGCTGCTGATCCCGCTGGTGTTTATCGTCTCCCGACGTTCCGGCGTACCGTTGTTCAAAATCGGCATGCCGATGTTGGCCAGCCTGTCGGTGATGCACGGCCTGGTGCCGCCGCATCCGGGGCCGCTGCTGGCTATCGGCATATTCGGTGCGGATATCGGCAAGACCATTCTCTATGGCCTGATTGTGGGCCTGCCGACGGTGATCATCGCCGGCCCGATGTTCGGCGCTTTCATCTCCAGGCATGTAGACGTAAAACCATCTGACGAGTTGATGGGGCAACTGGCGCGCGAACCCGAAACGAAAAACTTGCCGGGCTTCGGCATCACCCTGGTTACAGTGTTGTTGCCTGTGTTCCTGATGCTGCTGAAAACCTTCGTCGATATTGCGCTGCCAGAAGGAAACAGCCTGCGCGACTTGATGGAATTTATCGGCAATCCTATCGTGGCATTGCTGGCGGCATTGCTGCTGTCGATGTACACCTTTGGACTGGCGCGCGGCTTCACTCGCCAGCAGGTCTTGAAATTCGTCGATCAGAGCCTGGCGCCGACCGCGGCGATTGTGCTGATCATCGGCGCCGGCGGCGGCTTCAAGCAGATGCTGGTCAATAGTGGCGTCGGTACCGCCATCGGTGAACTGGCGGTGCATGCGCAGATTTCGCCCTTGCTGCTGGCCTGGTTCGTAGCCGGCGTGATCCGGGTGGCAACCGGGTCGGCGACGGTGGCGACGATTACCGGCGCCGGCATCGTAGCGCCGTTGGTGGCTTTGATTCCCGGTACCAACCGTGAGTTGCTGGTGTTGGCGACCGGCGCCGGATCGCTGATCCTGTCGCACGTCAACGATGCCGGTTTCTGGCTGGTCAAGGAGTACTTCAACATGAGCGTCGGTGAGACCTTCAAGACCTGGACCGCGATGGAAACAATCATTTCGGTAGTCGCCATTATTTTTATCATGCTACTTAATCTGGTCGTCTGAGGAACGGCTTCCGTTCGGGAGCCGTTTCTGCGAGACGACGATATACGAATCAACCTATGTCAAATTTCATGCTCGGCGTCGATATCGGCACCACCAGTACCAAAACGGTCGTATTCACCCTGGAAGGGCGGGTGGTTGCCCAGCACGCGGTTGAATATCCATTGTTGTGTTCGGCACCTGGCATGGCGGAACAAGATCCGCAGCAAATTTACCAGGCGGTACTGACTTCGATTGCCGAGGCGATCAAGGCAGCCCGGGCGACACAGACGGGAAATCACCGCGTCGCTCTGGTGTCCTTCAGCGCCGCAATGCATAGCGTGATAGCACTCGACAGCGACAACCGTTTGCTGACCAACAGCATCACCTGGGCCGACAATCGTGCCAGCGAGTGGTCCAAACGTATTCGTGACGAATTCGACGGCATTCAAATTTACCGGCGCACCGGCACGCCGATCCACCCGATGTCGCCGTTGTGCAAGCTGATGTGGCTGCGTCACGATCAGCCGGACGTATTTGCCCGTGCCGCGCGTTTTGTCGGCGTCAAGGAGTATGTTTTTTTCCGTTTGTTCGGGAAATGGCTGGTTGATTATTCGATTGCTTCGGCCACCGGTTTGTTCAACCTCCAGGAATTAAACTGGGATAAAGACGCGCTGGCTTTGCTGGGTATCCGTGCCGCGCAATTGTCTGAGCCGGTCCCGACCACGCACCACGTCACAGGAATGGATGCGGATATTGCCGCCCGACTGGGATTGCCTGCCGATACGCCATTTATCGTAGGCGCCAACGACGGCGTATTGTCCAATCTTGGCGTTAACGCGATTCATCCGGGGCAGGTCGCTGTCACCATCGGCACCTCGGGCGCGATGCGCACTGTGATCGATAAACCGCTCACCGATCCGTCCGGCCGCACTTTCTGTTATGCGCTGACTGAGCGGCACTGGGTGGTCGGCGGGCCGGTCAACAACGGCGGCAATATCTTTCGCTGGGTGCGCGATGAGTTGGCTACGGCCGAAGCATCTGCAGCACGCAGCGCCGAGGTCGATCCCTATGACGCGCTGACCCGTATCGCCGAACTGGTTCCGCCCGGTGCGGCCGGTTTGCTGTTCCATCCGTTCATGGCGGGCGAACGCGCACCGCTGTGGAATGCCGATTTGCGCGGTTCGTTCTTCGGACTGGCGCTGCATCATGGCAAGCAGCATATGATCCGCGCCGCGCTGGAAGGCGTGATTTTCAATCTGTACAGTATATTGCCGGCGCTGGAAGACTTGATCGGGCCGACCAAAACGATGATGGCCACCGGCGGCTTCGCTCGTTCCGCTCTATGGCGCCAGATGATGGCCGATATTTTCAACCGCGAAGTGGTGGTGCCGGAAAGCGTTGAATCGTCTTGCCTTGGCGCTGCGGTGCTGGGTTTGTACGCGTTGGGCATGGTGCCGTCGCTGGATGTGATTTCCGATATGGTGGGGTCGACCAATCGTCACGTACCGGTTCCCGCCAACGTCGCCGTCTATGACCGTTTGCGTCCAATCTTCATGTCGATTCCCGGCAAGTTGCAGCAGGAATATCAGGCGCTGTCCGAGTTTCAACGCCAATGCACAGAGGTGCAAACATCGTAATAACGTAGGGTCAGAATAAGCACGACATCCACGACATCCATCAAGGAGACAAAATGACAGCAACATTACCCGCAGGTTTGCAAAGTTTTTCATTATCCGGCAGGCTAGCGCTGATCACCGGTTCCAGCAGCGGCATCGGCCTTGCACTGGCGCGCGGGCTGGTTGCAGCCGGCGCCTCCATCGTGCTCAATGGCCGCGATGCGGACAAGCTGGCGCGCGTGGCGGCGCAGTTGCGTGCTGAAGGCTACACAATTCATGAAGCCTGCTTCGATGTCACAACGTCGGTTTCGGTAGAGGCTGCGGTGGCAAAAATAGAAGCCGAAATCGGCGCCATCGATATCCTGTTCAATAATGCCGGAATCCAGCGCCGCGCACCGCTGGAAGAGTTTAAGGAAAGCGACTGGCACGAACTGATCCAGACCAATCTCAACAGCGTATTCTTTGTCGCCAAGGCTGTCGCGCAACGCATGATTCCACGCGGCCGCGGCAAGATCGTCAATATCTGTTCGGTGCAAAGCGAACTGGGACGTCCCAACATCGCTCCTTACACAGCCACCAAAGGCGCCGTGAAAATGTTCACCAAAGGGATGGCGATCGACTGGGGCAAATACGGCTTGCAAGTCAACGGCCTGGGGCCGGGCTATTTCAAGACTGAAATGAACGCGGCATTGGTCGCCGACCAGAAATTTACCGAATGGCTGGTCGGACGCACGCCGTCACGCTGCTGGGGCGATGTGGAAGATCTGGTTGGCGCCGCGGTGTTCTTGTCCAGCGATGCATCGAAGTTCGTCAACGGTCATATCCTGTACGTCGATGGCGGCGTCACGGCTACTTTATAAGAAGGGCAATAACATGCAACAAGGAATTGTGATTCATGCGCCGCACGACTTACGCGTACAGGAACTGGAAACCGGAGAACTGCAGCCTGGTCAGTTGAAAGTCAAGATCACGGCTGGCGGGATTTGTGGCTCCGATCTGCACTATTATCGCCACGGCGGTTTCGGTACGGTGCGGATCAAGGAACCGATGGTACTGGGGCATGAAGTGTCGGGCGTGGTCGCCGAGACGGGTTCGGCGGTCGATGACATTACGCCGGGTACGCGTATTTCCGTCAGTCCCAGCCTCCCGTGCGGCGTTTGCAAATACTGCCAGGAAGGCAAGCAGAACCATTGTCTCGACATGCGTTTTTACGGTAGCGCGATGCGCACGCCGCACGTGCAGGGCGCCTTCCGCCAAGAGATTGTGATCGAGCGTTCACAAGCGCATGTCGTCACCGACAATGTAAGTGACGGCGAAGCCGCGATGGCCGAGCCGTTAGCGGTAGCTCTGCATGCGGTACGCCGTGCCGGTTCACTGCTCGGCAAACGCGTACTGGTCACCGGTTGCGGCCCGATTGGCGCCTTGACCGTGATTGCCGCGCGCCGCGCCGGCGCTTTGCAGATTGTTGTGACCGATGTCGCCAAGATGCCTTTGGAAGCCGCACTCAAGGTCGGCGCCGATCAAGCCATCGATGTCGGACAACAACCGGATGCGCTGGCAGCCTTCACCAAAGACAAAGGCAGTTTCGACGTATTGTTCGAGGTCAGCGGCAACGAGCAAGCTTTGCGCGGCGCGCTTGACGCCTTGCGTCCAGGCGCGGTCATCGTGCAGGTCGGCCTCGGCGGCGATATCAATTTTCCCGCCAACCTGCTGGTCGGTAAGGAATTAGAATGGCGCGGCGCTTTCCGCTTCCACGAAGAATTCGCGCTTGCGGTTGAATTAATGAATCAGGGTCTGGTCGACGTGAAACCACTGATTTCAGCCACTTATCCATTTGAGCAATCAGTGGAAGCTTTCGAAATTGCCGGTGACCGTTCCAAGATGATGAAAGTTCAGCTAAGCTTCAGCTGATATGCGCTATCAAGGAAAAATCGCAAACTGGAAAGACGATCAAGGTTTCGGTTTCGTCACGCCGAACGGTCGCGACGAAAAAGCCTTTGTCCATATAAAGGCTTTTGCCGGCCGCTCGCGCAGGCCAGTTGACGGTGATCTCATTACCTACGAATTGATCATGGATGAAAAGGGACGTCTTCGGGCCGACAATATCCGATTCTCCGGTACGAAAGCGGTGTCGGCGGCTTCCTCTGAACCCGGTTCCGCTTCGTTTGGGCTTGTCTTTACCGCCGTGTTTTATTGTTTCCTGCTGCTGGCCGCTTTAATGGCGTGGATCCCATTTGCAATACTTGTCCTTTACCATGCCGCAAGCGCGATTGCCTTTCTCGCATATGTCTTCGATAAAGATGCAGCAAAGAACAATCGGTGGAGAACCAAAGAGAGCACATTACACATGCTGGGGCTGATTGGCGGCTGGCCGGGTGCTTTGCTCGCTCAGAAAATCATACGCCACAAATCCCGGAAGAAAGAGTTTCAAGCGGTATTCTGGGCTACCGTCATTCTCAATTGCTGTGCGCTCGGCTGGTTATTTACAAAGACCGGTTCTGTTTTTTTGCGATCTGCCATTGCCCTATGGGCGTAAGGGGAACTACGCGCAAAGCTCGGTAGCGCACATACGGCAGCTGCTGATTTCGGTAACTTCAAATTTTAGTTTGGAGATTATCATGCCAAATGACCAAAACTCTTCCAGTTCAGCAGTTACGCATTTCAATCCCGGGACGGCTCGGCAGTTGTTGCTGGCGCTGTGCATATCGAGTGTCTCGTGGGTAGCCATGGCCGCCACTGGTCCGCAGGACGCGAATGCACGATATCAGGCAGAACGGGCGGCGTGCATGAGCGGGCAGTCGAACCAGTCTCGCGCGACTTGCCTGAGAGAGGCCGGGGCTGCTCTGCAAGAGGCGAGAAGAGGGCGCCTCCAGGACGATCCGACCGCAGATAGTCAAAATGCCTTGTTAAGATGTAATGCCTTGCCTCCGGATGACAAGGATGCGTGTCAGCGTCGGATAA
Source organism: Collimonas sp. OK607 (assembly GCF_900111995.1). GTDB lineage: Bacteria > Pseudomonadota > Gammaproteobacteria > Burkholderiales > Burkholderiaceae_D > Collimonas. The sequence goes on along the minus strand of NZ_FOKF01000041.1, from coordinate 27,860 downwards.
ATGGCGAAGGTACGACTAGCGGTAGCGTCCTTGAGGGTGGCGTATTGCGTGAACTTACTGTGACTGTGCCGGATCGAAAATAGTCGGTATTCGTGCATCCGGATTTGAACTTGCTAAACGGGCGCGCTGTCTTACGTTCTCAGCCCCATCGCGAGCACGTTAGCGCCTGTGACATTGGCGTTGAGACAAGTGCGATAGTTCTTGTGTCCAGTGCGGAGGTGGGAATTGCAGTTTTGCCACCTATTCTCAGGAGAGAAGAAAATGCGAATTTCCTTTCTCGGCGCAATAACTCACGATCCAAAGTCAGATAGCGTCATCATTCCAGTTGTCATTGATAATAAGCTGACAAAATGCAATGTCACAAAAGAATGTCTGGATAATAAATTCTATGCGGGGCCGCAACCGGAAGACCGGCTTGCCACCTATCGCGGACACAAGATCGAGATCCAGATAGCGCTTGCCCACAAACTAAGGGCAACCGGGCGCCGCAGCGGTGTGACGTTGCTGGCCACCGATTTTAACGACTAGTTTTTTTTCAGGAGCCGGGACCGGCTCTCATAATTTCCAGTAATATTGAAAACAGCTGACCTCGATGAACGAGGCCGGCTGTTTTTTATTGCGTTCGTGATAATTCCACGCCACATAATCTGAGTCATATGAAATTACCAATCGCCATAATCATAGGATGCGCCATCATCGCGTTAGCAGTATTTCTGGGCCTCACTTACGACAAGCGTACGTGGATGGAATCTTGCGTGAGCGGGAATGAACTCTTCCAGAAAGACCAGGCGGCGCAAACTTGCGAACTGCAATATGTCAAATCCAGAAAGTAAGATCAAGACTGCAGAATGTGGAGAGGTAGTATCTAAGAAAGTGGTGCCTGAGGAGGTGGTACGCGGGGAGGTATCCGGGGGAGCCTTAACGTGGCGGGTGCGCAGTACAAATTCGTAGGTATTTACAGGTAAACGTCGCGGCAATGGGAGTATGTCGCGGCCCTCAGTCTTGCTTGCCGTGTGCCATGCCTGGAGCCATCCGTTTGATCCGCTTTTGAACGGAATCAGCGAGAGGCGTCCAGTCTTGTCCTGGCGAATCTTGCGGCACCAGGCTTTTTATTCGTCAGCTACAGAAAAGCTTCCGAGGTTTCCTATTCGCAATCCTTAAACCGTCACCGATTTTCAAGGATTTTGAATGTTGGATGCCTGTTTGCCTTTTGGTCCGTCTGTAACATCGAATTTCACTTTCTGGCCTTCTTTGAGCGTCTTGAAGCCATCCATCTGGATTGCAGAGAAGTGAGCGAACAAGTCTTCACCACCATCGTCCGGTGTAATGAAACCGAAGCCTTTGGAGTCGTTGAACCACTTAACAGTACCTGTTGCCATAATAATCTTTCAAATGTGTTAGCTGCGAGCCTAGGTTAGTCATGTCGAGGGATTGCTTCTATACGTTAACTAACATAGTGCCGCGGGTCGTGCGGAAACAAGCTTCGGTGCTGTCGTCGCATTTTTTTGTCCTCAACATCAATGAGTATCCTCCAAAACTTCCGGTTTAGCCAAGAAAGTTGTCGAAATAAATATTGCCGTCCGATTGTTTGATGTCGATTAGGCAAGCACTGCAGCTGTATCGGCGCACTTGCGTGCCTTTCAGCGAACATTTTTCAGCGATTGCAAAAACTTCCCGCACCACCAGTGGACATCGTATTTGCGGACATTGGCCAACAGCGCAGCATGCCGCGTCTGGCGTTCGGCCAGGGGCATTTGCAAGGCGCGCTGGATCGCCTGGGCGGTGCCGGGAATATCGTAGGGATTGACCAGCAGCGCTTCTTTCAATTGCTCTGCCGCGCCGGCAAAACGGGACAGCACCAGCACTCCCGGATCGGCTTCATCCTGTGCTGCGATGAACTCCTTGGCGACCAGGTTCATGCCGTCGCGCAGCGGCGTCACCAGCGCCACGTCGCAAGCCCGGTACAGGCCGGGCAGGCGGCGCCGGGTAACGGCGCGATGGATGTATCGCACCGGCATCCAGTCGAGATCGCCATAGTCGCCGTTGACTGCGCCGCACAGGCTTTCCAGTTCGTGCTGGATGTCGGTATAAGCATCGACATCTTCGCGGCTCGGCGCGGCTATCTGCAGCAAGGTAGCGCTATGCCGGTTTTCCGGATAGGCGTTGAGCAATTCGCCGAATGCCCGGATCCGTTGCGGCAGTCCTTTCGAGTAATCGAGGCGGTCAACGCCGATCAGTAATCGCCGTCGCGAATATTCGCTACAGGTGGTTTCATACGTTTCCTGCGACTCGCGCGCGCGTCCCATCCGGAGAAAGTCGTCAACGTCGATCCCGATCGGAAACGCGCCAGCCTGGACGGTGCTGTTGAACGCACGGAACTGGCCGACGCCGACGGTTTCCGCAGTGGCTTCGGCTTTGACGTAGTTGGAAAAATTCAGCAAATCGGCTTCACTCTGGAAACCCACCAGGTCATAGGCAAACAGGGCGCGCATCAACCATTCATGCGATGGAATCGCTGCCAGGATTTGCTGCGGCGGCAGCGGGATATGCAAGAAAAAGCCGATGCGATTGTCGCAGCCCATTGCGCGCAGTTCCGCCGCCAGCGGGATCAGGTGGTAGTCGTGGATCCAGATCAGGTCGTCTGGTTTCAGCAGCGGCATCAGCTTGCGCGCAAACAGATGGTTGACGCGCCGATAGCCGGCCAGATAGCCGGACTCCAGCTGGGCCAGATCCAGCCGGTAATGGAATATCGGCCACAACACGCCGTTGGCATAGCCACGGTAGTAGGCGTCGTGGTCTTCCTGGCATAAATCGATTTCAGCCAGTGTCACCGGCCCGGCTTGATGCACACGCAGTTCCCCTTCGCCGGGAGTGCCTTCCTTGACCACCGTGCCGCTCCAGCCGAACCAGAGGCCACCGGTTTTTTTCAGGGTTTCGCCCAACGCCACCGCCAGACCTCCTGCTGCCGGCTTGCGTGGATCGGCAAGCCGGTTGGATACTACTACCAGGCGTGACATAGGCAGATTCCTTTCTTGTTCTTGATATGGGCGATGCGAAGCCGGTGCTGCTGATGCTGACTGGGAGTGTTCAGATGGCAGTCTCCCACGCCGCCGACAAACGCATGGCGCAGTTGATGATGCCGACCATGGAATAAGTCTGCGGGAAGTTACCCCACATCTCGCCGGTGACAGGATGGGTATCTTCCGACAGCAATCCAACATGATTGCGGGTGGCCAGCATGGTCTCGAAAATCTCGCGCGCCTGTTCCTTGCGGCCGATGCGCGCCAACGCATCGATGCGCCAGAAGGTACAGATATTGAATGCCGTTTCCGGCCGGCCGAAATCGTCGGGGGCCTCATAGCGACGCATGTAAGGGCCATCGCACAGATATTTTTCCAGTGCGTCGACGGTGGCGATAAAGCGCTCATCGGTTGACGCGACCAGGCCTACTTCCACCATCAGCAGCACGCTGGCGTCGAGATCGCGGCCACCGAAACTTTCGGCATAAGCCTGCCGGTCTTCATTCCAGGCTTCGGTCAGAATCCGGTCGCCTATGGTTGAAGCGCGTTCCTGCCAATAGACGGCGCGTTCCTTGAGTTCGAGTTTGGCGGCGATCTTGGCCAGCCGGTCACAGGCAGCCCAGCTCATCAATGCCGATGAAGTGTGGATGCGCGAACGGGTGCGCAACTCCCACATACCGGCGTCCGGTTGATCATAGAGCGTAAAGGCGCGCTCGCCGCATGCCTCCAGATGCTGGAATTGTTCGACACCGGAACGATGCAGCAGCCGTTCATCATGAAACGATTGCGCTGCACCGAGCACGATGTTGCCGTACACATCATGCTGGAAGTGTTGGTAAGCCTGATTGCCGACGCGGACCGGCGCATGATGCCGATATCCTGGCAAGTGATCGAGGGTTATTTCCGGTAACGAATCTTCCAGGCCGATGCCGTACAAAGGCTGCACATGACCGCCGGCGCTCCTGACAACTACATTGCCCAGCCAACGCAGGTAGTCTTCCATGGTGCCGAGTTCAGACAAGCTGTTGAGCGCCCGCACCACAAAAAATGCATCGCGCAGCCAGCAATAGCGGTAATCCCAATTGCGCGCGCTGCCGGGCGCTTCCGGTACGCTGGTGGTCATGGCGGCGACAATTGCGCCGGTGTCTTCGCACAAGGACAGTTTCAGGGTAATTGCGGCACGAATCACAGCGGATTGCCACTCCAGCGGCGTGGCCAGTGCACGGCTCCAGTTGCGCCAGTATGTCAGGGTTTCCTGTTCGAAGGTTCTTGCGGTGTCGCCGATACCATTGAGCAGGGTTTCATCCGGCCCCAGTATGAAATTGTATGGCCGGCTGATCACGAATGCGGTTTCGGCCAGCAGATAACTGATGGGGGCATCGGTATTCAGGCGCAGGGTCTGTTCCGATCCTACATAGCGCAAGTGATTGCTGCCGCGTGTGATCACCGGTATTTCGCGCCCCCAGTCGAAACGCGGGCGCAATAATACGCGTAGCCGCGGCGCGCCGCTCAATGCTTGCAGGCGGCGCACTACGGTCAAGGGCCGAAAGTAGCGGCCGCGGCTGGGAAAACGCGGGGCGAAGTCGGTGATTTCCACGCCTTGCCCCAGAGTGTCGAACAGGCGGGTATGCAGCACTGCGGTATTCGGTTCATACCATTGCTCGCTATGTGAAAAATTCTCCAGCTGGAAACTCCACTGGCTGCCGTTTTCAGTGGGGTCGAGCAGGGCGTTAAAAACAGGATCGCCGTCAAAGCGAGGCAAGCAACACCAGACCATGCGTCCCAGCTTGTCTATCAAGGCGTTGAGGGAGCAGTTGCCGATGACGGCAAGGTCGAGGGAGGACGTGGATGGGATTGCGCCGCTGTCAATCTCTGCTGCAGCGACCAACGTTTCGGTCGGTGGCTTGGTCATGATTTCTTTCGCGTTTGGTTTATTGCGGTTGCCCAGATACCTGTGCCAGCATGCTGCGTACTGCCGCTGGGTTGGCTATACGTGCATAGGCAAGACTTGGACCCGGGCCTACCTTGATGCCGAGGCCGCCTGCAGATGGTGACTGGACCCAGGCAAAACCGGCTTCATCGGTGATGTCGTCGCCGATAAATACCGGGCGGCGGCCGGCAAACGGCGCCTCGTCCATGAATGCCGCAATGGCCTTGCCTTTGTCGGCATCGGCGGCTTTGGCTTCGACCACCATACTGCCGCGCAAAAGCGCAAAGCCTTGCTCGTGGGCCAAGGCATCGCTCATTGCTTGCACGCAAATTTGTTCCAGATGCGGAGCGCGGCGGTAGTGCAATGCCAGTGCGCCGCGTTTAACCTCCAGCAGCAAGCCGGCATGCTGCGCCGCCAGCGGTTGCAGATAAACCAGCAAACGTTTTATGTCTGGTACCTGCAGTTGCACCACGCGCCCATCGGCACTGCGCCGCTCGGCGCCATGGACACCGGCCACAGGCAAACGCAAGGGCGAGAGGAAATGATCGATCTGTTCCATCGGGCGGCCGCTGATGATGGCCAGCGCGCCGTTTGTTGCTTGTTGCAGTCGTTGCAAAGTTGTCATCAAGTCTGGCGGCAGCATTACGCTTTCCGGCAGCGGAGCGAAATCGACCAGTGTATTGTCAAAATCCAGAAACAACGCATCGGCTGCAAAGTCGTAGTCACGATTTTGTAGAGGCATGTCATGTATGGCGGATTAATGGCAGATTAGTTCCCATGACAAAAATTATCGATGCCAATTTGTCATGGGAATCAAGCTGAAAATCGACTTGAAATCGACTAAAAACCATGCGGCAGCGCGGGTGATTGGTCGCCGGGTCAGCGCATCTGTATCTTCATCGCTTCCGATTCCATCGCGGCATTACGCTCCTCGCTGGCCTCGATGGGGTCGATGATATCTTCGATAGCTGCGGCAGCCCGCTCGGATACCGCTTTGGTCTGGTCCAGGCTCAGGCTGGCACCGAAGTCATCGTCCTCATCATCTTCGCTCGGCGGCTCCAGCATGTCTTTCAGCATGGCGCTCAGCTCTGGCGTGTCCCACGGCTCGCCATGGCGTTTTTTTACCGTGATGTAGTGCCTGACTTCTGCGTCTTGCTCCGGGGTCAACGGCAGTCCTCGGAAACTGCTCTTGGGATCGATATCGGTCATGATGTAGCTCCCCCCATTTACGCTAGCTTTTAGTGTAGACCTAATGCGTCCGCAAGTGGGGCTCTTGGAGAATTTTATGACAGGGGGAGCCGACGCCGCGAAATTGCCCGGGGTCTTATGTCTTATAGTTTCGGGATACGAATCCGGCTCACCATCAAAGCCCCTGAAGCGGCAAACATCAACACCAGCGGGTGAAACTGAAAGCCGCCCACAAATACCACGCCTAGCCACAATTGTTCGCCCAAGGCGCCGTGCCAGGCAGCTGCGGCCAGCACTATGACCAGCAGCAATGAGGTGGGAATCGGCGTTCCCTCAAAATATTTTACTTTGTCGCCGCCTTCGGAAAGTTTTTCAGAGGTGACGTTATAACGCGCCAGGCGCGATACGCCGCAAGCGACAAAAAATACCAGTATGATGCGATCAACCAGCCCTTGCATGCCGCAGCCGTAGGCAATAACTGCGGGGGCGACGCCAAACGAAATGATATCGGCCAGTGAATCCAGCTCGCGTCCCATGGCCGAGCTTTGAGCGCGCCACCGCGCGATGCGGCCATCGAGTACGTCAAACACCAGCGCTGCCGGAATCAAGCTGCATGCAATGAAAATGTGCAGCACTTCGCGCGTCTGCAGATACGTCATCACTGAAAACAAGGCGCCGACGCCGCAAAATGCGTTGCTGAGGGTGAACCAGTCGGCGAGATGAAACTCGCGAATCATCGAAAAAGGCTTAGGTTTGGTCATTAATTGAATCCGGATGCGATAAGAGAAATGGGTGGGCGATCAAGAGTACGGCTCACACCGAATTTATCACATGCGGCACACCAATCTAAAGCCGAAAGTCAGAACTAGCGCGATGCGACCTTGGTAAGCACCGGCTGAGCGCCATACAGGGTCGGGAACAAGCGCTTCAGGTCATCGATCTTGGGCAAGTCGTTGACGACGATGTACGGGTAGCTGGGATTGCGTGTCAGGAAATTCTGGTGATAGGCCTCGGCAGGATAGAAGCCGTGGAAGTTTTCTATACGCGTCGCTAGCGGTTTGCTGAATACTTTGCTTTTATCGATTTGCCCGACGTAGGCTTGAGCGATCTTGCGCTGCATGTCGTTTGCAGGAAAGATTGCCGACCGATATTGCGTGCCGGAATCCGGTCCCTGGCGATTCAGTTGGGTAGGGTCATGGGCTACCGAGAAAAAAATCTGAAGTAGCTTGCCATAAGTGATTTGCGTTGGATCGTAGGTGATTTGCACAGATTCCGCATGTCCGGTATCGCCCTCGCTGACCCGTTCATATTGTGCTGTATCGCGGCTGCCGCCTGCGTAACCGGAGACCACGTCGGTGACTCCGTGCACATGTTGGAACACGCCTTGCACGCCCCAGAAACAGCCGCCTGCGAAGACCGCGGTTGCCGAGTGTTCGGCGCCGGATACCTGTTCGTCGCTGGCCGGCGGGGGAACGATTTTCGCGGCCTCAGACGATAACGCGAGATTTTGTCCAAGCAGCAGCACCAGCCCGAGCCCGCATGCCGTCAGCAATCCCTTGATCCAGGATGTGGCGGAAGTTTGCCTGGCTTTTGTTGGTAAGTTATTCATGATATCCATCATCTTCACTCTTCAGTAAGGTAAGTTTTTGCGGAACTGCTAATTAGTCGGCGAAGTCTGGATTTCCTTACGAGAGAGGCATCTCATATCAGCAGATTTCCAGGTTCTAGCTTACACCTTGGTTTTGCAGTTGGGATATGCCAGGGATTTGATGTTGTTTTGCCAATCAAAAATCGTCACACGATTGCAAGCGATGGCAGCAAATGCAGTTGCGCGTATTGCAGCAGCATGATCGTCTTGCCGTCGGCGATTTGACCGTTGGCTACCATTTGCAACGCTTGTTCCAGCGGCAGCTCCAGCACCTGGATGTCTTCGCCTTCCGCTTCCAGGCCGCCGCCATCGCTGACTCTTGAACCAGGGTCGTATTCGGCTACAAAAAAATACAGCATTTCAGTGACCGAGCCTGGGCTCATGAAGGCTTCAAATACTTTGCGTACTTCCGTCACGCGATAACCGGTCTCTTCTTCCACTTCGGCTTTAATCCGCACCTCGGGGCTGGCCTGGTCGAGCAGTCCGGCTGCGGTTTCGATCAGAAAACCGTCGTGGCCGTTGCCGTAAGTGGGGAAACGGAACTGGCGAATCAGGATCACGCTGCGACGCTCGCGGTTGTACAGCAGGATGGTGGCGCCGTTGCCGCGGTCATAGGTTTCGCGAGTCAAGGTTTGCCAGTCGCCATCGGTGCGGCGGTAATCGAAGGTGGTTTTCTGCAGCAGATACCAATCATTCGACAATACCTCAACGTTGCGGATCCTGACTCTGTCATCTTGCATGGGAAATCTCCGGTAGATGCTGCATGAACTTGCGTTTCTATAACTTATCATGCAATATCATTAAATTTCAAGAAAAAACGTGCAGAAAAATATGCTGACATTACAACGCAAGCAACATCTTCTGGAAATCCTGGAGCGAGACGGGCAGATCGTCGCCAAGTCGCTTAGTGAGCAGCTCGGCCTGTCGGAAGACACCATTCGGCGCGATCTGCGCCAGCTAGCGAAAGAGGGGTTACTGCAGCGCGTCCATGGCGGCGCCTTGCCTGCATCACCCGCGGCCGCTCCCTTCGTTGAACGGCAGCAGATCTCGAGCGAGGCCAAACCAGCCATCGGCCGTGCCGCCGCGGCCATGATCCAGCCGGGGCAGGTGGTGTTCATCGATGGCGGCACCACCGCCGTGCAACTGGCGCGGCAGTTGCCGCAGGCGCTGCGGGCAACCGTGGTGACACACAGCCCGTCGATTGCGATAGAGCTGGTTACGCATCCGCACATTGAAGTCATTATGATCGGCGGCCGTTTGTTCAAGCATTCGATCGTCGGTGTCGGTGCGGCCGCGATCGAGGCCATCGGGCAGATCCGTGCCGACCTGTATTTCATGGGTGTGTGCAGTTTGCATCCCGAGGCCGGCATCAGTACTGGCGATTACGAGGAGGCCTGTGTCAAGCGCGCACTGTGCAATGCGGCTTTGAGGACCGTGGTGCTGGCGTCACCTGAAAAGCTGGATACGGCATCGCCGTACCAGATTGTGCCGCTGGCTCAAATCAGTGAAATCGTGGTGAATACCGATGTGGCGGAAGGCTTGATTGCCCCATATCGAAAAATGGGAATAGCGGTCACCTTGGCGTAGCGGTTGCGATTTTCTGGCAACGCGGAACAGAGCGGAAATCAAAATGGAAACAAAGTTGTTTCTAAATGTTTCCATCCGGATTGGCGTGATGACGCAGGGGATTGAAGTCGATATGATGTATTTTTCCCCATGGAAATCTTTCTTTATGAAAAACATCGTTCTAGGTTTGATCGGCGCGGCCCTTGCATTGCCTGGTTTTGCGCAATCCGTTGATGCTCCGTCGGTCAAGGCCGGGGATAGCTGGACTTATCGAACTACGGTGGAGAAAGGTCCGTCAGGATGGGGGCAGACTCGTTCCGAGGTGACGGTTTCCCATGTTACGTCTTCCAGTATTTACTATTCGTCGAAACAAAGCGGTTCGACGCAGGCCGCAACGGAGGTGTTTTCCGGTGCAGACTGGAGCCGCAGCCGCGATGTCAACGGTAAAGAGATAGTGGTCAACAAGCCATTTTCATTTCCATTGACTGCCGGGAAAACCTGGGAAGTGCAATATACAGAGCAACATCCCAATAAGGCGCACCGGTTCGAGCAGTGGGACACCAAGTTTACGGTTGTCGGCTTCGAAACGGTGGAGGTCCCGGCTGGAAAATTCAAGGCAATAAAAGTCGAAGCAGAAGGTCGATGGAATGCGGAGATGGAGCCCGGTCAAAGTGTTGTTCAAGGGGCGCAAATGGGGCAGGGTGGCACCACCATGGTTACGCAGGTGCAAAGAACTGCAGCCGCACCGGTAACCGGCAGAACCTATAAAGCATTCTGGTATGTTCCTGAAGTTAAACGATGGGTTAAATCGGTCGAAGAATATTATGGAAATGGCGGTGTTCGTACCGAGCGTTATACGGGGGAGCTGGAATCGTTAAAATTGAGTGAGTGAAGCTTCGCTCTCATAGGAAATTCAATCCAAATCCATGCACTACACGGACCTGCCAGCGCTAGCACATGAACTGGTTTACCTGCGTCCGCTGAGTCGCGTGGATGCGCCTGCCTGGTATGCGTATTTGTCCATGCCGCATGTGCTGGAACATACCAGCTGGAATCTGCGGTCCATCGACGAGCTGATGCTGAAATTCGATGCCTTGGAATCCACGGACCCCACTTCAGAAGTTCGCCTGGCAATTGCTTTGCGCGACTCGGATAAGCTGGTCGGGACTATTGGCTTCCACAGTATCTCGCCGCTGCACAAAACTGCGGAAATAGCATACGACCTTGCCCCATCTGTTTGGGGCAGGGGCATCGCACCGTCCGTATGTGCCGCCGTGGCGAATTGGGGATTCTCTCATCTTGGTGCAGTTCGGATCCAGGCTACCGCACTCGACTCGAATACGCGTTCCGTCAGAGTGTTGGAAAAATGCGGTTTCCAGCGTGAGGGTTTGTTGCGCAATTTCCGTATGGTGCGTGGCCAGCCGCGGAACTTCTGGATTTACTCTTGCCTTGATCCGCGCATGGGCATCGTGGATATTTAATCTGGCCTAGTTGTGCTCATCCGTATCATCCTCGATGAGAACCTTGGTTGGATCGTCTCCCAATAAATAGCGCGGCCCGGTGCCGCGCCGGTGTGCGGCATCTTCAGGATTGTATAGCGCACATTTTTTAAGCGACAGGCAACCGCAGCCAATGCACGATGTAAGCTGGTCGCGCAACGCTGTCAGCGTATCTATGCGCTGTTGCAGCAGAGGATGCCAGGAACGCGACAGTTGCTGCCAGTCTTGCCTGGTCGGCGTGCGCTTTTGCGGCAACGTCGATAGGGCGGTCTTGATCTCGTCAAGGCTGAGGCCTACCGTCTGTGCCACGCGGATGAAGGCTACCCGGCGTAATACATCGCGGGAAAATTGACGCTGACGTCCTGTTTCACGCTTGCTGCTTAATAGTCCCTGCTCTTCATAGAAGCGCAATGCGCTTGCGGCCACGCCGGACCGTTTTGCCAGTTCGCCGATGGTGATCAATATCTCGCTCATCCGGATTCCTCGAAAAGTAATCTGCTTCAAGTTTACTTGAACTTCGAGGCGTCCGCTGCGCGATGGGGAATCTATGTCAAATTTTCAGTTCGCGCAGGATTTTTGATTTCTAACACTTGGCAAAGAACATCTTTGTCTTTGCATCTTTGCGTTCCTTGTCGATCCATTCCTTGGTCTGCACCGGGCTTTGCTGCGCGCCGGTGCGTCCGCCACGGGCGATACGCTCGTCGTCCATTCTGTCGAGTTCGCTTACACGTTCTTGCAAACGCCGGCATTCTTCGCTGGCTTGCGGTTTTTCTGCATCCAGAGATACGCGTGCGCCGGCATCCTGCGCCTGAGCGGTAGAGAGGCCAGCCGTCATCAGCAGCATCGCACTGATAAGAATTTTATTCATTCTCATGATTATTATTGGATTCATGGTTTATCTGAACTCAGGCGCCGGCCATGGCCTTTGCCTGTTTTTGTGCAGTTTAACGATCGTGCCGGCCATTGCCGTGGTGGCCGTTGTCACCGTGACCGCGTCGGTCGTCATGCCGTCTGTCATTATGGCGCCTGTCGTCATGCCGTCCCCGACCGTCGCCACGCTCCCAGCCGCCGCGACGCAGTTCCCAGCCGTTGCGTCCCTGGCGCCATTCTGGTCGGTTGTACATATATCCGCTACGCGATCTTTCCCAGTGCCCGCCAGCCCAGGCATGGCGGCGGCCATCCCAGTTCCAATATCCGGGCGCCCACACATAACCGTAGCGTGGAGGCGGAATCACCTCGTATCGTGGCGGCGGTGGCGGCGTACCGATGATGATGTTGACGCCAACCTGGGCCATCGCCTGTGTAGGCATCAGGGCGGTGACGCTAACGGTGACAAGTGCGACTGCACATAGCATTCTTTTCATAGTCATTTTCTATTGTTCTATTGGTGTTGAATTGCACCAACTATACTTCCGATTGTTTATTAATCAAAGAATGATGCAATTGATTACATTTATTTGAGGGTGGCCATGTGCACGGATGTCCTTATGACAGCGGTGCTGTTCGCAGGTTAGCTTTACGCCAATCCATACGTAATATCCGTCAAACAAGGCGCGTCGGCGCCAGTCGGTTTCAACACTAAATAACCCATCTTCCGCACCCGACTTCGGCACTGAGAGCTCACTGCGCTGTCGCTTGTACGGTCGCTGCGTAGCGCGATCTGCCGGTATATCCGGTTTGTCAGGATTTTGTCAGCTTTCCTTCAGGTTTTTGACAGGATAGGTCTGTAGCCTATACGAGTCCCAGATTGGTGGGGCTTTCCATGACCACCATCCAGAGCCGCGGCGAACGGCATGCATGTTATGCCGCCGCACGCGAGCTCGGTGCGCCGCTTTTCAGCCGCGCTGACCAAAACCAGTATCGCCAGCAAGCTCTGGCAACTATCCCGGTTGAAAAAACGACTTCCCGCCCTCCGCACAGCGTCATAGCTAGGGGCTGACGTGAAAAACAATCTCCTGACACGAGCACAAGCGCGAGCACGATCATGAACAATAATATTTCCCGACATAAACCTCTGGCGATTCTTGCCATCACCTTATTGATCGCCGGCGGACTAGCTTTCGTCGAGTCCGGCAGCAAGGCTTCCGCCAGCGCCGCCAATAGTGAGCCGGCCGCGAACTTCACCAGACAAGGTGATCGCATCACAATTCCGCAGCATTCGCCCTTGCGCCAGCGCATTGCGGTACAAACGGTGGCATCGCTGGACGCCGCGCATGCGCTGGAGCTGCCGGCGCAGGTGGAGGCCGATCCTGCGCGCACCATTAACATCCTGCCGCCGGTTGCCGGCAAAGTGCTGGAGTTGAAGGTTGGTCTTGGCGATCGTGTTCGCAAAGGACAGTTGCTGCTGGTGATGACTTCTGGCGATTTCGCCCAGGCCACCGCGGATTTGCAAAAAGCCCGCGATGCATTGCAATTGGCGAAGCGGATACTGGAGCGGCAGCGCGGCGTGCAACAGGCGGGCGCCGGTGCGGCCAAAGACCTGGAGCAAGCTGAAAGTGCTTATGTCCAGGCGCAGGCCGAATTTGACCGTGCCGATACGCGCCTCAAATCGCTCAGCGCCGGTGGTGCCACTGCCGCTTACAGCGGCGGGCAACGCTTGAATCTGGTGGCGCCAGCTTCCGGCAGCATCACCGCGCTGGCCATCGGCGCCGGACAAGCCGCCAACGATCCGAACGCGGTCTTGATGACGATTGCCAACATGGACACGGTCTGGATTACTGCCGGCGTCCCGGAAAACATGCTGGCGTCGATCAAGAAAGGGCAGGCCGCGAGCATCGGCTTACCGGCTTATCCGGGCGAACAGTTCCGTGGCAACGTGGCGTTTATCAGTGACGTGCTGCAAGCAGATACGCGCAGGGCGCTGGTACGTATCAGCGTGCCCAATACGGATGGAAAATTCAAGCCGAACATGTTTGCCAATGTGTCCTTTGCAGTGGCGCAGGCTTCGGCACCGGTAATTCCGCCATCGGCCTTGTTGATGAATAACGAAAACACCACCGTATTCGTAGAAGTCGTTCCCTGGACATTTGTCCGGCGCACGATAGAAACCGGCAACGAAGAAGATGGCAGCGTGCGGATCCAAAAGGGATTGCAGGTAGGCGACCGGGTTGTGATCAAGGGTGGAGTTTTGCTTAATGATTAACAATATCGTTCGCTATTGCCTGCAAAAGCGCTATGCAGTCATCCTGGTGACCTTGATGGTGACGCTGTTCGGCTACTACTCGTGGACCCGGATGGCGGTTGAAGCCTATCCTGAGCTGTCCGATGTAACAGCACAAGTGACCACTCAGGCGCCAGGCCTGGCTGCCGAGGAAATCGAGCAGCAGATCACCATTCCGCTGGAACGGCAGTTGAGCGGCACGCCTGGCCTGGTGCACATGCGTTCGTCCAGTACTTTCGGCCTGTCGCTGATTACATTGACGTTCAAAGACGGCGCGGAAGATTACTGGGAGCGCCAGCGCGTCACCGAACGCATGTCGCAAGCGGCGCTGCCCGCCGGTATTACACCTAGCCTGGACTCGGTGACCAGCCCCGCCGGAGAAATCTATCGCTATACGCTGGAGTCAGACAGCAAGAATCTGATGGAGCTGTCCGAGATCCAGCGCTGGATCGTGATCCCGGAGTTGCAACAGGTTCCGGGCATTGCTGAAGTCGGCAACTTTGGCGGCCTGACGATGGAATATCAACTGGAAGTCGATCAGAAGCAACTGGAACGTTTTGGCGTTTCTCTGTCGGACGTGACGACAGCCATCAGCAACAATAACGCCAATGCCGGCGGCAGCCGCATCACGCGCGGCGAACAGGGTTATGTCGTGCGCGGCATCGGCCTGATGCGCAGCTTGACCGACCTTGGCAACGTCGTGGTCAAGCAAACCAATGGCGTGCCGGTGTTGGTGCGTGATCTGGGTACGCTGCAATATAGTCATCAGGAACGGCAAGGCATTCTCGGCAAAGACAATAACCCCGACACCATCCAGGGCATCGTCAAGTTGCTGAAGTATCAGAACGCATCGGAAGTCATCAAGGATGTGCACGCCAAGGTGGATCAGTTGCAAAAGCAGCTGGCGCCGATGGATGTCAAGATCGTGCCGTATATCGATCGCGACGATTTGATCCAGCTGACCATCCACAAGGTTGGCCATACCGTCATGGAGGGTATCGGCCTGGTCTGCATCGTCCTGATTCTGTTTCTCGGCAGCCCGCGCAGCGCGCTGGTGGCCGCGGTGACGATTCCGCTGGCGCTGGTGACAGTGTTTATCATGATGTACCTGACCAAGATGCCGGCCAACCTGTTTTCTCTGGGAGCGATTGACTTCGGCATCATTGTCGATGGTGCGATTGTGGTCGCCGAAGCGATCTTGCGCAGGCGCGAAGCCAGGCCCGAGGTGGAATTGACCGAGACCGACGTGCGCGACGCCACCACCGAGGTGATCCGGCCGATCTTCTTCGCCACCCTGATTATCATCGTTGCCTATTTGCCGTTGTTCGCCTTCGAGCGTGCCGAAGGAAAATTGCTGTCGCCGATGGCTTTCACCGTAGCTTACGCATTGATCGGGGCCTTGTTGTGCAGCATCGTACTGGTACCCGGGCTGGCCTATATGGCATTGCATAAGCCGCGTCGTATTTTTCATAACAAGCCGCTTGAATGGCTCAGTGCCGGTTACCGTAAAACCCTCGGGCGCTTGTTGAATAATCCTGCGGTTTCATATGGGATTGGTGCCGCGGCGCTGGCCGGCGTGATCGTGCTGGGCGCAGCTACCGGCCGTGAGTTCATGCCGAATCTGGATGAAGGCACGCTCTGGCTGCAGGTGCAAATGCCATCGGGTTTGTCGCTCGACAAGGGCAGCGAGATGGCTAGCGAATTGCGCCGCACATTGCTGGAATTTCCTGAGGTGTCTTATGCGGTGACTCAGCTCGGCCGCAGCGATGACGGCACCGACCCGTGGACGCCGTCACATATGGAAGTGCCGGTCGGCTTGAAGCCTTACAGCACCTGGCCCAACGGTGAAACCAAGGAACAGTTTGTACAGCGGCTCAACGCGCGTCTGTCGCAGCTGCCTGGTTTTTCAGTGGGCATCAGCCAGCCGATCAGCGATGGCGTCAACGATGCTTTGGGCGGCGCGCACAGTCCGCTGGTGATTCGCGTGTATGGCGAGGATTTCAAGGAACTGCGTCGTATCGGTAATCAAATCGTCGATGTGTTGCATGGTGTGAAAGGCTCTGCCGACGTGGCGATTTTCCAGGAGCCGCCGGTGCCGCAAGTGTCGATCGATATCGGTCGCGCCGCCGCCGCTCGCCTGGGGATTAACGTGGCCGATATCGCCAATCTGATTCAAACCGGTATCGGCGGTGCGCCGGTCACCCAGCTATATCTGGCGGATAAGGTGCATAACGTTACGGTGCGCTTCCCTAAAAGTAGCCGCAACAGTCCGGAAGCGCTGGGCGATTTGTTGTTGACTACAGCTGGCGGCGCACGGATTCCCTTGTCGCAGGTGGCGCATATCCGAACCACCACCGGTGAGAGCACGATTGCCCATGAAAATACCCATCGGCAGCTGACCGTTCGCCTGGACTATGCCAATCGCGACTTACTGTCGTATTACCAGGATGCACAGGCTCAGGTGGCGCAGAAGGTGCATTTCGACAAAACCAAATACCGTCTCGAATGGGCCGGGCAATTCGAGAACCAGGAGCGGGCGCAGTCGCGTTTGATATTGGTATTCGGCCTGGTACTGGGCTTGATGGCGGTTATTTTATATGCAGGTTTCGGCAAGCTGCGGCAAGCGTTGCTGATCCTGGGCGTGGTGCCGCTGGCCGCACTCGGAGGCTTGATCGCGCTGCGGGTTACCAACGGCACGATCAACGTGGCTACCGGCGTCGGCTTTATCGCGTTGTTTGGCGTGGCGGTGCAGAACGGCATCATCATGGTATCGAATATCAATCGGGTCCGGCGGCAAGGCGTGGCATTGCTGGAAGCGGTGCTGGCGGGCGCCTTCGAACGTTTCCGGCCGGTGCTGATGACGGCAACCGTGGCGTCGGTAGGCATGTTGCCGGCGGCCCTGGCCACCGGTGTCGGCACCGATGTTCAGCGCGGCCTGGCAACGGTGGTGGTGGGCGGCCTGATTGTCGCCACTATGCTGACGCTATTCATCCTGCCGGCCTTCTATTATTCGCTGGAGAGCTGGATTGAAAAACGTCGCGGGATCAGCAAAGAAAATGACGGCCGCTAGAACGGACGATCGAACCAATCTTGAGCAGGTGAAAGTATGAACGCAATAGATTTTAAACTCAGGGCTTCAGCGCTGGCGGTGCTACTGGCACTGTCAGGCTGTGCGGCCGGACCGGATTTTAAACAGCCGGATGCGCCCCAGGTGCAGGGGTATACCAAAGAGCCGTTGCAAGCAAAAACTTCGTCCGCAGCTACGCTGGGCGGCGATGCGCAGCAGTTTGTCGATGGCATGGATATTCCTGCCCAGTGGTGGACGCTGTTCAATTCACCGGCATTGAACGCTGTTATCGAGGAAGCACTCAAGGCCAGCCCCGATCTGCAATCGGCGCACGCGGCACTACGTGCGGCGCAGGAACAAGTGTCGGTGCAGCAGGGGGCGTTTTTCCCGAGCGTCAATGCCAGCCTGACGCCGACCAGGCAAAAACAGCCGGAGTCGGCCGGGCAGGGCACTTCGCCATTCAATTTGCATACGGCGCAGGTCAGCGTGTCTTATACATTGGATGCGTTTGGCGGTAATCGGCGCCAGGTGGAAGGTTTGCAGGCACAAGCCGAACAGCAGAAATTTCTGCTGGAAGCGGCTTACCTGACGTTGACCTCGAATGTGGTGGAGGCCGTGATACAGGAAGCAGGACTGCGCGCGCAGATAACCGCCACCCAGGAGGTACTCAAGGTCCAGGCCGGATTGCTTGAATTGTTGCAGCGCCAGTATGCATTAGGCGATGTCGCACAAGCTGATGTCCTGACGCAACAGACAGCACTGGCGCAGACCCGGGCCAGTTTGCCGCCATTGCAGAAATCCCTGGCGCAACAACGGGATCGTCTGACCGCTTTGACCGGGCGCTTCCCAAGCCAGGAGCTGGAGCAGAAATTTGATCTTGCTAGCCTCAGTCTGCCGCAGCAATTGCCGGTCAGCTTGCCGTCCAGCCTGGTGCAGCAACGGCCGGATGTACGTGCTGCTGAAGCACAGTTGCACGCTGCCAGCGCCGCTGTCGGTGTTGCTACGGCAAGCATGCTGCCGCAGATTACCTTGAGCGCAAATATCGGCAGTGCGGCGGCGGAGATGGGGAATTTATTTACCTCGGGTACCGGTTTGTGGAGTCTTGTCGGCGGTCTGACGCAACCGCTGTTTGCCGGTGGCGCGCTGTTGCATAAGAAGCGTGCTTCGGAAGCTTTGCTGGAGCAGGCCGCGGCACAATATAAAAGCACAGTGATCCTCGCCTTCCAGAACGTCGCCGACAGTTTGCGCGCCTTGCAATACGATGCCGATGCGTTGCAGGCGCAGGCCTTCGTCGAACGCGCTGCCGCACACAGCCTTGAGATCTCGCGAAAATCGGTGCAGCTGGGTGCGTCCAGTCCGCAGACTTTATTGGCTGCGCAACAAGCCTACCAACAAGCGGTGATCAACCTGGCGCAAGCGCAGGCGGCGCGGTTCGCCGATACGGCGGCCTTGTTCCAGGCCTTGGGAGGAGGTTGGTGGAATCGCGCAGGAGGTGAGGGTTTAGGCAGCACACAATAGAATATATTGTGCACTTGCCATGCCGCACCGGTTTTCTGGTATGATCGGTAGCATTCTGTTGTCGTCGCTGTTATCTTTATTTGCAGCTGGTCAACTAAAACGAATTCAACATCTGTAAGAGCGAGAAAGGCATCCCGGTTATGACACCGCGAACTACCACCACAATCTGTGAGCGACACTAGTCGAGGCCTTTTTCTACTTGCATGATGAAAAAAGCGCGGCTGGTCCGCGTTTTTTTTCGTCCGCATTTTTGTAATGCACACGGCAATTCAATTCAATTTAATTCAATCCGGCGTTGTCCAGAGTGACCGCCGATATGGGGCTCAAAATGATAGCAGTCAAACTTCCTGATGGTTCACAACGTCAATTCGAGGCGCCGCTGACTGTGGCGCAGGTCGCCGCCAGTATCGGCGCCGGTCTGGCAAAAGCGGCGTTGGCCGGCAAGGTCGACGGCAAGCTGGTGGATACTTCGTTCCTGATCGAGCGCGATGTCGAGCTGGCTATCGTCACCGACAAGGATGCCGACGGCCTGGAAGTGATTCGCCATTCGACAGCGCATTTGCTGGCGTACGCGGTCAAGGAGCTGTTTCCGGATGCGCAGGTAACTATCGGCCCGGTAATCGAAAACGGCTTTTACTACGACTTCGCCTACAAGCGCCCGTTTACCCCGGAAGACTTGCTGGAAATTGAAAAGAAGATGGCTGAACTGGCGAAGAAGGATGAGCCGGTTACCCGCAAGGTCGTGGCGCGTGACGAAGCGATCGCTTATTTCGAATCGATCGGCGAAGCCTACAAGGCGGAACTGATCGGCTCGATCCCGCAAGATCAGGAAGTTTCGCTGTACACAGAGGGCAAGTTCACCGACTTGTGCCGTGGCCCGCACGTGCCGTCGACTGGCAAGCTGAAAGTCTTCAAGTTGATGAAGCTGGCCGGCGCCTACTGGCGCGGCGATGCAAAAAATGAAATGTTGCAACGTGTGTATGGCACTGCCTGGGCGAAGAAGGATGAGCAAGAGGCTTATCTGCACATGCTGGAAGAGGCGGAGAAACGCGACCATCGCAAGCTGGGGCGCGCGCTGGATCTGTTCCATTTTCAGGATGAGGCGCCTGGCTTGATTTTCTGGCATGCCAAGGGTTGGACTATCTGGCAACAGGTCGAGCAGTACATGCGTCGTGTCTATAATGACAATGGTTATCAGGAGGTCAAGGCGCCGCAGATTCTGGATCGCTCGTTGTGGGAAAAGACCGGTCACTGGGAGAACTACCGCGAAAGCATGTTTACAACCGAGTCAGAAAACCGCAGCTACGCGCTGAAACCGATGAACTGCCCTGGTCATATCCAGATTTTCAATTCCAGTTTGCATAGCTATCGCGACTTGCCATTGCGTTTCGGCGAATTCGGCCAGTGCCATCGTAATGAGCCGTCGGGCGCCTTGCACGGGATGATGCGGGTGCGCGGCTTTACCCAGGATGATGGTCATATTTTCTGTACTGAAGAACAAGTGCAGGATGAGGTTGCGGCCTTCGACAAGCTGGTGCGCCAGGTATATCTCGACTTCGGCTTTACCGAAGTGGCGGTGAAGCTGGCTTTGCGTCCTGAGAAGCGGGTAGGCGAAGACGATGTCTGGGACAAGGCTGAAAATTCCTTGCGTGAAGCAATCCGTGCTTCCGGCGCAGAGTGGGAAGAATTGCCGGGCGAGGGCGCCTTCTACGGTCCGAAAATCGAGTACCACCTGAAGGATTCGATCGGCCGTTCCTGGCAATGCGGTACCATGCAGGTCGATTTTTCGATGCCGGGCCGTCTCGGTTCAGAATATGTAACTGAAGACAATGGTCGTAAAGTGCCGGTCATGCTGCACCGTGCTATCGTCGGTTCGCTGGAGCGTTTTATCGGGATGCTGATCGAAAACCACGCAGGTGCGATGCCTTTGTGGCTTGCTCCTGTGCAAGTTGTTGTTTTGAATATCTCTGATGCACAGTCGGAATATGTTCAAAATGTTGCACAAACGCTGAAAAAACAAGGGTTTAGAGTAGAGACCGATTTGCGTAATGAGAAGATTACCTATAAAATACGGCAGCATTCTTTGCAGAAGCCGCCTTATATACTGGTTGTCGGTGATAAAGAGCGGGATGCAAACACAGTGGCCGTGCGAGCGCGGGGTAATGTCGATCTGGGTGTAATGCCTATCGATGTACTGGTGGAGCGCCTCAGGAATGAGGTCGAAACCAAAGCCTGAACGGGGCAACCCGAAGCGCCAGAGCACGGCTTAATCATTTGATTTTTAAAGGAAACTGCAATAGCTACGGACAAGTCACATCGCATCAACGGCGAAATTACTGCGCCAGAATTGCGCTTATCCGGTGTCGAGAACGAAGCACTCGGTATCGTCAGCCTGGCTGAGGCCTTCCGCCTGGCGGAAGAGGCAAACGTCGATCTGGTGGAAATCGCGCCGACGGCACAGCCGCCGGTAGCCCGTCTGATGGACTACGGCAAGTTCAAGTACCAGGAGCAGAAGAAGGCGCACGAAGCCAAGTTGAAGCAGAAGGTCATTCTGGTGAAGGAAGTCAAATTCCGCCCGGGTACCGATGATGGGGATTACAACATCAAGCTGCGCAATTTGACCCGATTCCTGGATGAGGACGGCGATAAAGTCAAAATCACCCTGCGTTTCCGCGGTCGTGAAATGGCTCACCAGGATATCGGTGTGCGCATGCTTGAGCGTCTGAAGCAAGATCTGGAGCCGTACGGACAGGTCGAGCAGTGGCCGAAGATGGAAGGGCGTCAGATGATCATGATCATTGGCCCTAAGAAGAAAAAATAATAACAAATTGGGGAAAGAGTTTAAGAGCCGGGGCGAATTACCCTTGTCCGGGCGACTCTGTCCTCAACTGATCAAGTTTTGTGGTGGCATGCAGGTTTACTCAGGCAAGCCATCCAAAAAGCAGCAGACCAGATTCTGCTGCGAAATCCAGTTGTGGTTGTCGTTCAGCTGGGTTTAAACAAGTGAGAGCAGGCATCCAAGCGTAACGATATGTTGCCACCTGCAATCATGTTAAAAAAGGAGCTGTCCCTAGAGGACAGATAGTGTCATGCCAAAAATGAAGACGAAAAGCAGCGCCAAAAAGCGCTTTCGTGTGCGTCCGGGTGGAACAGTTAAGCGCGGTCAAGCGTTCAAACGCCACATCCTGACCAAGAAGACCACCAAAAACAAACGTCAATTGCGCGGTTCCGTTGGGGTCAATGACCACAACATGGTATCCGTTTCGCGCATGTTGCCGAACGCTTAACCTCATACTAAGGAGTTATTATGCCTAGAGTAAAACGTGGGGTTACAGCTCGTGCCCGTCATAAAAAAATCTTGGTGCAAGCCAAGGGTTACCGCGGTCGTCGCAGTAAAGTCTATCGCGTAGCCAAGCAAGCGGTTATGCGCGCTGGTCAATACGCATACCGTGACCGTCGTAACAAGAAGCGCGTATTCCGTGCATTGTGGATCGCCCGTATCAACGCCGCTTCCCGTGAGCATGGCGTTACATACAGCGTATTCATGAACGGTCTGAAGCGTGCTTCGATCGAACTGGACCGTAAGGTTCTGGCTGATATGGCAGTGATGGACAAGCCAGCGTTTGCTGCGATTGTCAATCAAGTCAAGGCCAACATCGCTGCGTAAGTTACTTACGTAGTTTTGCCATCGCTGCAGGGTTCATTCTGCAGCGTGGCAATCCCGAGCGGGGCAGAGGTCAACACCTTGTGCCCCGTTTGTGTTTTTAACCGTCAATCTTCATATTTGCGGGAAAGAGTTTAAGAGCCACCGCAGCGTGGCGAATTACTCTGTCCCCAACTATATGTAGATTGGCGTATTTCGGCTTCATTGGAGCAGGAAAACTGCATGAACTCCCTAGAACAACTAGTAACGCAAGCCCAAGCTGATTTCATTGCCGCTGTCGATGCCGCCGCGCTGGAAAATGCGAAGGCCAAGTATCTCGGCAAGACCGGTCAGATCACCGAGCAAATGAAGGGGTTGGGCAAACTGGCTGCGGACGAACGCAAAGTCCAGGGCGCAGTCATCAACCAGGCCAAAGAGCAGATCGAAGCCGCGCTGACAGCGCGCCGTGATGCCTTGGCCAACGCGCAGATGCAAGAGCGTCTGAATGCCGAAGCGATCGATGTCACCTTGCCGGGCCGCGGCCGTGGCGTAGGCGGTATCCATCCGGTGATGCGCTCGTGGCAGCGTATCGAAGAAATTTTCCGTTCGATCGGTTTCGATGTGGCTGACGGCCCCGAAATCGAAACAGACTGGACCAACTTTACTGCATTGAACAGCCCGGAGAATCATCCAGCGCGTTCGATGCAGGATACCTTCTATATCGATGGCAAGGATAGCGACGGCAAGCAACTGCTGCTGCGTACCCATACCAGCCCGATGCAGGTGCGGTATGCGCGCATGAACAAGCCGCCGATCAAGGTTATCGCGCCGGGCCGTACTTATCGCGTTGACAGCGACGCCACCCATTCGCCGATGTTCCATCAGGTTGAAGGTTTGTGGATCGCCGAAGACATCAGCTTCGCCGACCTCAAGGGCGTGTACCTGAATTTTGTCAAGGCGTTCTTTGAAACCGACGACTTGCAAGTGCGTTTCCGTCCATCTTACTTTCCGTTCACCGAGCCTTCGGCCGAGATCGACATTGCCTTCGGCAGCGGTCCGCTGAAAGGGCGCTGGCTGGAAGTCTCCGGCGCCGGCCAGGTGCATCCTAACGTGGTGCGCAACATGGGCCTGGATCCGGAACAGTTCATCGGTTTCGCGTTCGGCTCCGGTATCGAACGCCTGACGATGCTGCGTTATGGCATCAACGATCTGCGCCTGTTCTACGAAGGCGATCTGCGCTTCCTGAAACAATTTAACTAAAAGCTCCTCGCCGAAGACGCTTGGATTGTCTTGGAATTTTGCTCCGACAAGCCAGCGTTCCCTGCTTCTGTGACTAAAGGTTTTTGAAGGTTTTACCTATGCAATTCTCTGAAAGCTGGCTGCGTTCCATGGTCGATCCGAAGATGACTTCGGACGAATTGTCCCATCTGCTGACCATGTCCGGTCTCGAAGTGGAAGAGGTCGAGCCGGTTGCGCCGCCCTTTACCAATATCGTGGTCGGCCTGGTGGTCGAGACTGCCAAACATCCGAATGCCGATCGCCTGAACGTCTGCCAGGTCGATGTCGGCACCGGCACCATGCTCAATATCGTGTGCGGTGCGCCGAATGTGCGTCCCGGCCTCAAGGTTCCTTGCGCCACGGTTGGCGCCATCCTGCCGCCCGGTGCGGACGGCAAGCCGTTCGAGATCAAGCTCGGCCAGCTGCGCGGCGTCGAGTCGCAAGGTATGCTGTGTTCAGCGCGTGAATTGAAACTGTCGGAAGATCAGGGCGGCTTGCTCGAGTTGCCTGACGACGCGCCGGTAGGTCAGAATTTCCGTGATTATTACGAACTGAACGACCTCAAGTTCACCATCAAGTTGACGCCGAACAAGGCCGATTGCCTGTCGGTGCTGGGTGTAGCGCGTGAAGTATCGGCGCTGACCGGTACCCCGCTGAAGCAGCCGGTGTTCAAGGCCGTGGCTGCGACCATTACAGAAACCTTGCCAGTCAAGATTTCGGCGCCGGATTTGTGCGGCCGTTTTTCCGGTCGCGTGATCCGCGGCTTGAACGCCAAAGCCGCCACGCCGCATTGGATGAAGCAGCGCCTGGAGCGCAGCGGTCAGCGTTCGATTTCGGCCCTGGTCGATATTTCCAACTATGTGATGCTGGAGCTGGGCCGTCCGACGCACGTGTTCGACCTCGACAAGATCCACGGCGGCCTCGATGTCCGCTGGGGCAAGGCAGGTGAATCGCTCAAACTGTTGAACGGTAATACTGTCAGCGTCGACGAGTGGATCGGCGTGATCGCCGATGACCAGCAAATCGAATCGCTGGCCGGCATCATGGGCGGCGACGCTACTGCTGTCTCGCTGGAAACGCAGAATATCTATCTGGAAGCCGCATTCTGGTGGCCGCAAGCGATACAGGGCCGTGCCCGTCGTTTCAATTTCTCGACCGACGCCGGTCATCGCTTCGAGCGTGGCGTCGATTTCGCGACCACGGTTGAACACATCGAGCGCATCACTGCCTTGCTGGTTGAAATTTGCGGTACGCCTGCGACCCAGATCGGTCCGATTGACGATCAAAGCGTCAACTTGCCAAAGCGCGATCCGGTCAAGGTCCGTACTGCGCGTGCA
The DNA here is from genome assembly GCF_900111995.1 of Collimonas sp. OK607. Taxonomy (GTDB): domain Bacteria; phylum Pseudomonadota; class Gammaproteobacteria; order Burkholderiales; family Burkholderiaceae_D; genus Collimonas. Next base: position 3,006 of record NZ_FOKF01000041.1, on the reverse strand, counting down.
GTCCGGGTCATCGGCGTGCTTTTGTCGGATAGCCAGATCGCCGACATCTTCACCCGCCTGGGCCTGGCCTTCACGCAAGAGAACGGTGTATTTTCCGTGACGCCGCCATCGTATCGTTTCGATATCGAGATCGAGGAAGACCTGATCGAAGAAATCGCGCGCGTCTACGGCTTTGAAAATATCCCTGCCTTGCCGCCGGTGGCGCCTAACGCCATGTATATCGCGCCGGAAAACCAGCGTTCGCTGTTTACGATTCGTCGTCAGCTGGCTGACCTGGATTATCAGGAAGTGATCAATTTCAGCTTCGTCGAAGAAGCCTGGGAGGCCGATTTTGCCGGCAATCTGGCGCCGATCAAGGTGGTCAACCCGATCGCCAGCCAGATGGGCGTAATGCGTTCAACGCTGGTGGGCAGCCTGATTGCGAACGTTAAATACAATCTCAACCGCAAGCTGAACCGGGTCCGGATTTTTGAAACCGGCGCTGTTTACATGCGTAACCAGGAAGTCCAGAACGGCCCGCTGGCTGTGGCCGGATACGATCAGCCTAAGCGTGTAACAGGCCTGGCTTACGGCCCGCAAGCTGACGAACAATGGGGCCAGGCCAGCCGTACCGTCGATTTCTTCGATGTGAAAGCGGATCTGGAAGCCTTGTTTGCACCTGCCGCTTTGCGTTTTGCCAAAATCGAACACCCGGCGCTGCACCCCGGCCGTTCGGCGCAAGTGCTGCTGGGCGATCAGGTAGTCGGCTTCATCGGCGAACTGCATCCGCGTCTGCAACAGAAATATGAACTGCCATTGGCGCCGGTTTTGTTCGAAGTCGACGGCTTGGCGTTGCAGCAACGGCAAGTGCCTGCTTATGTCGAAATTTCGAAATTCCCGGCCGTGGTGCGGGACCTCGCCGTGGTAGTCAAACAGGCGGTTTATGCACAGGATTTATTGGACGTTTTTGCTGCTGAGCAGCAACATAATCCTGACTGCCGAATTCTGCAAGCCATTGTTTTATTTGATGAATATCATGGCAAAGGGCTGGAAAATGACGAAAAAAGTCTTGCTTTCCGGTTTACCTTGCAAGATACTGAAAATACCCTTCAAGAAGACACCGTCGAAGCCGCCATGTCGGCTTTGATTGCGGCTGTCGGTAAGGTGCCGACAGCAAAACTGCGCACCTGATCTGTAATTGAATGGCTTTAGTAATAATGATAAAACCTGCAGCAAAATGCCGGTGCACGCGTTTTACCCGCAGCACCGGCGGCCGCAATCTCAAAAAGACAGGGGCGTAACAACAGAATGAATGACATGCAGACAGTAGAATTTCAATCCGTTCTGGACGCCGATCTGAATCGGGCGATGCGTGAAGCGCAAGCCCGTTCGCAGGCAGAAAAGAATTTGCCGACATTAACCAAGGCGGAACTGGCTGAACTTTTGTTTGAACAAGTTGGCCTCAACAAGCGTGAAGCCAAAGACATGGTTGAAACGTTTTTCGATGAAATCCGCGACGCGCTGGAACGTGGCGAGTCGGTGAAATTATCGGGTTTCGGTAATTTTCAATTGCGCGACAAGCCGCAACGTCCGGGCCGTAATCCAAAAACCGGGGAAGAAATTCCTATCACTGCGCGTCGCGTGGTGACTTTTCACGCCAGTCAAAAACTCAAGGGCATGGTTGAAGCCGCAAGCCTGCAACCAATCCAGCCTATCCAGCAGTTTGCCGCCGTTCTCCAAACTAATTCATGAACGATAAAGTGAGTAAGTCCGAGCTTGTCGTATTGCCGCCGATCCCGGCCAAGCGCTATTTCACCATTGGCGAGGTCAGCGAGCTGTGCGGTGTCAAGCCGCATGTGCTGCGTTACTGGGAGCAGGAGTTTACCCAGCTTAAGCCGGTTAAGCGGCGCGGCAATCGTCGCTATTACCAGCACCACGAAGTGCTGTTGATTCGCCGTATCCGCGAACTGCTGTACGAACATGGTTTCACTATCAGTGGCGCCCGTAACAAGCTTGATGGCCGCCTGGGCGGCAGCGCTGAAGCAGAGCTTGCCGCCGAGCCGAAGCAAGACGAAATCAATCTTGTCGAAGTGCGTCACGAGCTGGAACAGATACTCGATTTGCTGATGCCTAAGGTAGAGCAAGCAGTTGAGTGAATGCTGAAAAAACGAGGGAGAGAAATCTCCCTTTTTTGTATTTGGGATGTTGAGTTCGGATTTTGCCTTGTCCGCTTTCCATCGACCTCCATCCGCCCCTTTTATTTATTCCCCGATCATCATGCTCAGCGACCCACGTTTTCCCAATCTTTTCATCCTCAACCATCCGCTGATCCAGCATAAGCTGACGCACATGCGGAGTAAGGAAACCTCTACCCGCACATTCCGTCAGCTGCTGCGTGAAATCACGCTGTTGATGGGGTATGAGATCACGCGTGATTTGCCCTTGACGACGCAGTTGATCGAGACGCCGATGCAGAGCATGGAGGCGCCGGTGATTGCGGGGCGCAAGCTGGCGGTGGTGCCGGTGTTGCGGGCGGGGATTGGCATGAGTGATGGCTTGCTGGATCTGGTGCCTTCGGCGCGTGTGGGGCATATCGGGGTGTATCGGGATCCTGCGACGCATCAGCCGGTTGAGTATCTGGTGCGTTTGCCGGATTTGGCGGAGCGTATCTTTATCGTGTGCGATCCGATGGTGGCGACTGGTAATTCGGCGGTGCATGCGGTTGATGTGCTGAAGAAGCGTGGCGTCGGCGACGAGCAAATCATTTTCCTGGCGCTGGTGGCTGCGCCTGAGGGTGTGCAGGTGTTCCAGAATGCGCATCCTGGGGTCAAGCTGTATGTGGCGAGTCTGGATTCGCATCTCGACGAGCACGCGTACATCGTTCCAGGTTTAGGCGATGCCGGCGATCGTATTTTCGGTACCAAATAAGCAGTAGTTAAATGGGGTCAGAGTCTGACCCTTCCCCTCAAATAATCGATAAAAATCAAAGGGCTAATGATTTTGAATTGTCAGTTGCATGCATGAGCT
>NZ_FOKF01000074.1 GCF_900111995.1 Collimonas sp. OK607 | reverse complement strand
CTCATCCGAATGATTATGCTGCAATCGGCCTTGCTCGCCGATGTCTTGCCACGCGCACTGAGCTTCAAGCATACGCTGCAACTATGGCTGGCAACGGGCGATACATTGCGTCACCCTAATGACGATGATAACGTCGCAGAATTCTTGGCGTTGGTGGCCGAACAGACGATCGGAAACCGACCGGGGCGAATCGAACCGCGCGCCATCAAGCGAAGACCAAAACCTTACCCTCTACTGATGCAAGCACGGACCCCAGCAAGAGAGATGCTGCGAAAATACGACCATCCGAAAAAGCTAAGTAAGTGCCATTCGGGTCAGAGTGAACTTTCGGCGGTGAAGCATGCCGAAAGTTCACTCTGACCCCGGTTAGTTCATTCTGCTCGTCGCATGGGTCGTAAAAACATTCAAAATTGCCTTTACGCGCCCTTCCGCAACAGCGCGTCTGGATTCAGGACATTCTTCGGTGTGCCGTTGGCGAATTCCACAACGTTCTGGAATGCGGCGCGGAAGTACAGCTCGTAGCTGTCTTTTTCGACATAGCCCAGATGCGGAGTAGCCAGCACGTTCTCCATCCGTAACAGTGGCGAGTCCGGCGCCAATGGCTCGGTTTCGTACACATCCAACGCGGCATAACCGGGCCGGCCTTGTTGCAAAGCCGGCAGCAACGCACCGTCTGCAACCAGTTCAGCACGACTGGTGTTGACGAAAATCGCGGTCGGTTTCATCAACGCCAGATCAGCAGCCTCGACGATGCCACGGGTAGCGTCATTCAAGCGCAAATGCAGCGTCAACACATCGGCTTCTCCAAAGAACTGTTGTTTCGACTCGGCAGCTTGATAGCCGTCTTTTAACGCCGCAGCGCGGCTCGCTTCACGGCCCCAGACCAGTACGCGCATGCCGAACGCCTTACCGTATGCTGCAATCATGCGGCCGATTTTTCCATAACCCCAGATCGCCAGCGTCCGTCCTTTGAGCACGGTGCCGAGCACATTATTTTGCGGCGTCGCCGAGACCGATTGCCATTGCCCCTGCTGCAGATTGCTGACATAACGCGGAATGCGGCGGCTGGCCGCCATGATCAGGGCCCAGGTCAGTTCGGCCGGCGCGGTCGGATCGCCGACGCCTTCGACGATGGCGATACCGCATTCAGTGGCCGCCTCGACATCGATATGGCCGCTGACTTTTCCAGTCTGTGAGATCAATTTCAGCTTAGGCAATTTTTGCAGCAGTGCTTTGGAAAAACTGCTGCGTTCGCGTATCAATACCAGCGCGTCGAAATCGGCCAGGCGGATTGCCAATTGACCAACGCCGCGTGCGGAATTGTTGAACACTTTGACCTCGTGCCCATCCAACATCTTGAAACAGTCGAGATGGCGGACGCAGTCTTGATAATCATCCAATACGGCAATTTTCATAGGAGTCTTTTGATATTTAAATTGCATAAAAATAAATAAAAACAGCTGCTACGTAATAAAGCAACAGCTTCCGGAAAACGAGAAATACCTTACTACATTAGTTGGTCATTTTCACTACAAATGAGGTGTACAATCGGCCCACTTTTTCCGGGAAAGCGGCTACTTCCCCGATAAAACGGGCAACATCGCTCAACAGGTGTGCGGCCTGCTGCACTGTAAGAACTGCAGTTAGACCCGCAGTAAAACCAACGCGATGTTTGTTCGTCGACAAATGATACCGCTAACTAATCAGATCGCCGGCAGCAAGTACACCAGAATTCAGCCAGCCGACATGGCAAGTCAGACGACGACAAGCAGCTGGCAATAAAAAGATTTCTTTATTGGTATTGGAGGTAGTTTTTCATGAATCAACCACGCATGGGCGGCATCGCCGCAATCAATGCTCCGGCATATGTCAAACAGCAAAAGCTGATCAACTGGGTAGCCGAAGTTGCGACCCTGACCAAGCCTGATCAAATCTATTGGTGCGATGGTTCACAGGCTGAATACGATCGCCTGTGCGGCGAAATGGTGGCAGCGGGCACCATGAAAAAGCTGAACCAGGAAAAACGCCCTAACAGCTATCTGGCATGCTCCGATCCGTCGGACGTGGCACGGGTCGAAGACCGTACCTTCATCTGCTCGGCCAACAAGGAAGACGCCGGCCCGACCAACAACTGGACCGACCCGGCCGAAATGCGCAATACGCTGCACGGCTTGTTCGACGGCTGCATGCAAGGCCGCACCATGTATGTGGTGCCGTTTTCGATGGGCCCGCTGGGTTCGCCGATTGCCCACATCGGCGTTGAACTGTCCGACTCTCCTTACGTCGCCGTCAACATGCGTATCATGACGCGCATGGGCAAGGCTGTGTATGACGTGCTCGGCAGCGATGGCGAGTTCGTGCCTTGCGTGCACAGTGTCGGCGCACCGCTGGCAACCGGCCAGAAGGACGTCGCCTGGCCATGCAACCCGACCAAGTACATCGTCCACTATCCGGAAACCCGCGAAATCTGGTCTTACGGTTCCGGCTACGGCGGTAATGCACTGCTCGGCAAGAAATGCTTCGCCTTGCGCATCGCCTCGACCATGGGCCGCGATCAAGGCTGGCTGGCAGAACACATGCTGATCCTGGGCGTCGAATCGCCGGCCGGCAAGAAACACTATGTGGCAGCGGCTTTCCCTTCGGCCTGCGGCAAAACCAATTTCGCCATGCTGATTCCACCAGTCGGTTTTGATGGCTGGAAAGTCACCACCATCGGCGACGACATCGCCTGGATCAAACCGGGCGCCGATGGCCGCCTGTATGCGATCAATCCGGAAGCCGGTTATTTCGGCGTTGCGCCTGGCACCAATGACAAGACCAACCATAACTGCATGGCGTCATTGCGTGAAAACACCATCTTCACCAACGTCGCCCTGACCGACGACGGCGACGTCTGGTGGGAAGGCATGACCAGCACCGCGCCAGAGCACCTGATCGACTGGCAAGGCAAGGACTGGACGCCTGCCATCGCCAAGGAAACCGGCGCCAAGGCAGCGCATCCGAATGCACGCTTTACCGTGGCGGCAACCCAGAATCCGGTGATCGACGCGGCTTGGGACGATCCGGCCGGCGTGCCGATCTCGGCCTTCATTTTCGGCGGCCGCCGCTCCACTACCGTGCCGCTGGTAACTGAAGCCCGTAACTGGGTTGAAGGCGTGTACATGGCTGCCACCATGGGTTCGGAAACTACTGCTGCAGCAGCAGGCCAGCAAGGCATCGTACGCCGCGATCCGTTCGCGATGCTGCCGTTCATCGGCTACAACATGAGCGACTATTTCCAGCATTGGCTGACGCTGGGCGAAAAGCTGGGTGCCCAAGGTAAGGAAAATGCCGTCGAGTTGCCGAAGATTTTCTGCGTCAACTGGTTCCGCACCGGGGCTGACGGCAAATTCGTCTGGCCTGGCTTCGGCGACAACATGCGCGTGTTGAAATGGATGCTGGATCGCCTCGAGAGCGAAAAGGCCGGCGGCGTTGAGCACTTGTTCGGCGTGACACCGCGCTATGCTGATCTGAGCTGGGAAGGCTTGAATTTCAGCGAAGAACAATTCGACCGCATCACTGCTATCGATAAAGCTGCATGGAAAGCGGAAACCGCGTTGCATACAGAACTGTTCGACAAGCTGAAATATCATTTGCCGAAAGAACTGGCTGACGTAAAATTGGCGCTGGAAAAACAGTTGGCCGACTAAAGCTGTGAATAAAGTTGGTAACTGTCTCGGTTACCGGCTTTCCCGCGTAACAAACAAAAACGCCCGCAGCGTAAGTTAGCGGGCGTTTTTTATGGCGCTCTACAGTCAAAAAAACCCCTGCTGACGGTTAGCCAGCAGGGTCAATCTTTCCATCGCGGGAAAGAGGAGACGTCAGAAATTCAATGGTGAAGATGGTGAAGCTGGCTTATTACAGGCCGTTCAGACCCATCCAGGCCGAAACGCGTGTTGCCGCGGCGCGCAGCCATTGCATCACAGCGAAAGTAGGGAAGCCGTCGTCGTCATAATAGATGTATTGGTGCATAACAACTCTTTGTAGTTAATCGCGACCGGCCAGCAGTCGCAGTTCAGCTGCCAGGCTTGGCTGGCTGTGTGCATGGTCGTTAGCCATGCGGCGTACTAATTGCTGCCCGTTGAACTTGCTGCGGGCAATCCGCTGGTCCAGCGATTTGCGCGGCTTGATCAACATCAATGCAGCACGCAAAACCCCCATCCAAAGCGGTTTGAAATACACCATCAAGGTCGCCAACGCTCCCAGGCCCAGCAATGGCCGCAACGCGGCAGCAGCGGCAGCGAGCAGCGCCGATGCATCGAACAAAGCTATTTCAGCAGGCAGGGCAAAAGCGAATAAAGACATACGACTACTTTTCAATGATGATGTTGCATTGCAGTATATTCATTACTTAGCGAGCTATCCAATTCTGATTTTGGATATCAGTTATGTGCTAAACGAATAATGTTCGGTATATGTCAAAAAATCCGCCGTGCACATCAATTAGGCAATGTATGTAAGATAAAGGCTGACGGGGAGGGATCGCATTATCTTGGTTTCCTGCAAGCAACCATTATAATGGTCAGACATAATCTCAACTGATAGCCGCTTTATGTTGTTGTGCAATATTTTTACAGACCTTGAAATCTGTCATTGCGCTTTCATATAACAGTTATAAAATCTGTGAATATTGCATTCAGGCCAAATTTTTCTGCCCCGTTTTCAGTAAGAATCCAGTCCAAAATAACTAACAATAGATCCGACCATGAGCTTTTTAACGCTTGATTTAAATCTGCTGCGAGTCTTCGATGCCGTCATGACCGAGCAAAACCTGACACGCGCCGCCAGCCGCCTGGCAATGACCCAGCCGGCGGTGTCGAATGCCTTGAAACGATTGCGCGATACGCTCAACGATGAGCTGCTGATCCGCACTGCGCACGGCGTCAAGCCGACCCAGCACGCCGAAGAATTGTGGCCGGTAGTCAGACGCGCACTGACCGACCTGGAAACCGCGATCACGCCGGAAACTTTCGATGTCTCGCGCGCCCACACCACCTTCCAGATGGCCATGGCGGACGCCACCGCAGCGCTGTGGCTGCCGGGACTGGTGCGTACGATCGAACGCGAAGCACCGCAACTGAATCTGCGCATGGTGCCGCTGACCACCCGCGATCCGCGCCAGATGCTGCTGCGTGGCGATGTCGACCTGGCGGTGGGGTTTTTCCCTGGCGTTGCAGCCCAGTTGGCCGGCGGCCAGACTACCAGCGCTTCACCGATCCATCATGAGCGGCTCTACACCGGCGAATATGTGTGCGTGATGCACAAGAAACATCCGCTGGCGAACCAGGTGCTGACCCTGGACAACTACTGCGCATCGCATCATTTGCTGGTGAGTTTTTCGGGCCGGGCGCATGGCTTGATCGATGAAACCCTGGCGGCGATGGGGCGCGAGCGACGCATCCTGCTGACCGTCAATCAATTCTTCACGGCTGGCCGCGTGGTTGCCAGTTCCGATCTGCTGACAGTCTTGCCGCGTCACCTGATTGGCGCCACCGGCATGACCGAAGAACTGGTGGCGCGTGAACTGCCGTTCCCGACACCAGCGGTCCATGTCGATATGCTGTGGCACGAGCGCGACTCCCGCAATCCGGCGCACAAATGGCTGCGCGCGCACTTGAGTGAAACTGCGCATGAGAAATTCAGCTTGATCGATCCGGAAGACGAAGATTAAAAGACTGTAACGGCAACTTGTAGGGTGGGCACGCCTTTGTGCCCACGCGGAATTCACAACCACGTACATGCGTCTATTTTCCGCGCCGCGAGGTTCTGTACTCCGGTTATCGCGGTCACGCGTGGGCATACATGCCCACACCCTACGCCTTATCAGACTTGAACCGCAGTCTCGCGCTGAAACTGCGACAGCTGCCGGTATTGCTGCTCCAGCTGCTTGGGGATAGCCTCATAGATCGGCCATAAGCGGCGATACAGCGCAACGTTGTCGGGATTCGGCAGATGCTGGTGCGTAGCGCCGACCATGCCGCCGATGGCATCCAGCGAATCGATTTTCCCCAATGCGTATAGACCCAGCACGGTGGCGCCGAGACAGGACGATTCGACGCTTTCCGGCACTACCACTTCGCGCTCGAAAATATCCGCCATCATTTGCCGCCACAACGCCGAGCGCGCAAAACCGCCGGTCGCCATCATGTGGGTGGTCGGTCCGATCAAATCTTCGACGGCCGGCAAGATACTGTACAGACTGAAAATCACACCTTCCAGCGCGGCCCGGATCATATGCGGTTTGCCGTGATGCATCGCCAGGCCGAAATAGGATCCGCGCGCATCGGCATTCCATAGCGGCGCGCGCTCACCCGCCAGATAGGGATGGAACAGCAGTCCTTCGGCACCGGCGGTCACTGACTCGGCAATCTTGGTCAACGCTACATACGGATCTAGTCCTGCTTCCCTGGCGGCGGCAGACTCGGCGGTGGCCAGCTCATCGCGCACCCAGCGGAAGATGCTGCCGCCATTGTTGGTAGGCCCGCCGACTACCCAGTGTTTGGCAGTAAGTGCATAACAAAAAGTACGGCCGGCAGGATCTGTCATCGGCTTGTCGATCACCGTCCGCATCGCCCCCGAGGTACCGACGGTGACGGCAACCTGGCCCGGGCCGATGGCGTTGACGCCGAGATTGGACAGCACGCCATCGTTGGCGCCGATCACGAACGGCGTCGACACCGACAAACCCAGTTGCTGCGCCATGGCCGGCGCCAGGCCGCTCAGGTAATGCGTAGTCGGCACCAGCCGCGATAGCTGTTGCGGGCTGATGCCGAGCATCTCCAGCGCGCCCTGATCCCAATCCAGCTGCTGCAAATTGAACATGCCCGTGGCGGAAGCGATCGAGTGATCGACCAGCCATTCGCCAAACAGGCGATACAGCACATATTCCTTCATACCGACAAACCTTGCGGTGCGCCCGAACAACTGCGGCTGGTCATGCCGCAGCCACATGATTTTGCAGAGCGGCGACATCGGATGAATCGGCGTGCCGGTGCGCAAATAGATCGCATGGCCATCCAGCTCGTCGCGAATCCGGTTGGACCATTCGCCCGCGCGATTGTCGGCCCAGGTGATACTGTTGCTCAATAACGCGCCATCCTGATCCACCGCAATTACGCTATGCATTGCAGCGCTGAAAGACACCAGGGCGATCTGTCCGGCGGCGACCTTGCTGCTCTCGACCGCATTCTGGATCGCGCTGAGCACCGCCGCGTAAATCTGCAGCGGATCTTGCTCTGCCATGCCCGGCGTGGTGCACAACAATGGATATTCCACCGCGTGCTGCGCCACCACCTGTCCCCGGGTGGTGAACAGCACCGCCTTGGTGCTGGTGGTGCCGATATCTACGCCAAGCATGTATTCTGGCTGGTGATGCATGAACTACCTCATGATGGAATATGTAGATGTAATTAAGACGCGCTGAACAGGCCGCTATCCCGGATTCGACCGGTCATTTGGCGAATCCCTGGTCTCATCGCCTCATTGTAGTGCTTGTCGGTGGCTGCGCAGCGGTTGTAACAACACTTTATGTGGTAACGCTACCATATGGATTATGCTTAAATCGGGATGGAGTAGCGTGGCGCGACAGCATCATTCCCCCAAGGAGACTATATCAATGTGCCATGCCTTGCGTGTAACATTGGCTGCGCTAGCCAAATGAACAAGATTCCGCTGCCGCGTACAAATATCTACAGCTTGACCGGATAATACGTACAGGAAACAGCAGCCAGCCAAATACAAAGTACAACGAGACTACAAAAATGCCATTGCAACCATGAGCGGCCCGGAACTCAAACAACAACGCCATAGCCGCGCCAGCGGCAGGGTAACTATCGTCGACGTCGCCCGGCTAGCCCGCGTCAGCCCGATGACCGTATCGCGCGCACTGAAAACCCCGGCGCTGGTGCAGCTTGAAGCACGGGAACGGATTGCGGCGGCGATCAAACAACTCGGCTATGTGCCGAATCAGGCTGCCAGCACGCTGGCCTCGGCCAAATCGCAGGTGATCGGCGTGATTGTGCCGTCGCTAAGCAACTCGGTTTTCGTGGACACCCTGACCGGGATCCGCGACAGCCTGAATCAGCACGGCTACAAATTCCTCATCGGTGAAAGCAGTTATTCGTCGGAAAAGGAAAGCCAGCTGATCAGCACGTACCTGGCGCATGCGCCAGACGGTTTTTTGCTAAGCGGGATAGAACAGCAGGATGAGTTGCGCGACCAGCTGGCGGCGCACAATGTACCTGCGGTGCGCATGTTCGACCTGAATCCCGACTGCAGCGATGTCACAGTCGGTTTTTCGCATGAAGATGCGGGCTACAGCATCGCCCGCCATCTGATCGAGCGCGGCTACCGCCAGCCCGGCTTCCTCGGCGCCCAGCTTGATCCGCGCATGATGAAACGCCGGCACGGCTTTCGCAAGGCACTCGCCGAAGCCGGCATAGCGGCCGACGTCGAAGTACTGACGCCGGCGCCTTCGACGGTGGAACTCGGCACCAGGATGCTGGGACAGATCTTGCAGCAGACACCTTCCTGCGATGCGGTATTTTGCTGCAACGACGATCTGGCGCTTGGCGTCCTGTTTGAGTGCCAGCGCCGCGGCCTCTCGGTTCCCGGCCAGATGGCGATTGCCGGTTTCAACGATTTGCCGTGGTCAGCCTACGCCAATCCAGGCATCACCACGATCGTCACGCCGCGTTACGACATCGGTTTTACCGCCGCCCAGCTGCTGATCAAGATACTCAGGCGCGAGGTGGTGGAAACAACCAGCGTCGATCTCGGTTTCCGGTTGGCGATACGGAGTAGTACCTGAGTTGGCGCTACGTTAAATCAATCTCTCCGATTTAACGTAGCATTGCAGCGTTGACACGCAGGTATTCGGTCGCCTGAAATAAATTAGGGTCAGAGTCTAATGCCGTTAAGTTAGCGGCTTTCTTAGCCGACGTTCGGGGTAGCGCTGCGGCTTGGCCTTGGTGACCCGGTCGAATTTTCGGCCGGGTCGGTAGACATTCAGTTCGAGGATCATCCTCTCGCGCATGCGTTTGAGTAAGCCTGGTAGATTTCCTTGAGCGTTGAGGGCTGCGGCGTGCATCATTTCGAACTGGAAGGCGTGCAAGGCCAGGACAAAGCTGATTTCAGTTGGCATGCATTTCACCTGTTCTGCGGTGCGCGCCATTTCAAGCCGGACGAGGTTGTATGCGATCAGCACGCCCCAGATTTCTTGGCGGGTCGCATCCACCCCATGGCTGCGCAGGTTCAGCGTCATTCC
>NZ_FOKF01000037.1 GCF_900111995.1 Collimonas sp. OK607 | reverse complement strand
CCACCGCAGGCTTCCATGCCAATCAGGCAAGGTGCCAGATTGGCAAAATGGGACAGAAAACCAGCCCGTTTGAGCTGCTTGCTCCTGATCTCGCCGGTCTCTGTTTCCACCCAATGCAACTGAAAAACAGTCTTTGCAATGTCAACACCAATTACGGTATTCTTCATTTCGGGTTCTCCTGTCTTAAGTGGTTTTTGCGAACCTCTACTTTGGCACAATGATGCCGTTGACAGCGAGAACCCGCCTTCCGAATTCCATCCCGTCTTGTCAGCTTCGCCCCTGAGGGGGAGGCGTCCATTCCATTTCTTTTGCTTCGCCTGCGCGGCCCGGCCAAAAGAAAGTAAGCAAAGAAAAGGCGACCGCAAAGCCACTGCCTTCCCTTCGGTCAGGTTCCCAAATGTGTCACGTGCCAATCGGGTGGAAAGACCAACTCGCTGCGCTCAAACATGTTCCCCCACAATTCCCGAGGCCACATTTGGCAGCGTCCCCATGCGGAAGGCACGTCAAAAGCCACTGCAACGGCAACTTCAAAAGCCAATTCAACGGCAACTTCAAAAGCCAATTCAACGGCAACATCAACGTCAACAGCAAAAAAAAAAGCCGCCGCCGTGTTCGCACATTTAATTGCGAACACGACAGCGGCTTTTTTGAGTTGCCTGACTCTTAAGGTTTCACCGCCACGGCAGTATTTGCCTTTGCTTCATCACGCACAATCACCACGCTCAGTTTGGCGGGATCAATGTGTTTGCGGAACACTTCGTTGACTTGCTCTACCGTCAGGGCGCTGATCTTGTCTTCGATCTGTTTGCTCCAGGCGAAGGTGCGGTTGAGGTCGAGCAACCTGGCCCAGCCGGCGCTGAGGGCGCTGTCTTGGGCGCGGGCGCGTTGGTTTTCTTGCAGGATGCCGGACTTGGCGCGGGCTAGTTCGTCGGCGCTGAAACCGTCCTTGAGTGCGCGTGACAGCTCTTCCTTGACTGCAGCATCAACCCTGCCCAGGTTTTGCGGTGCGGCTATGGCTTGTACCGAGAACCTGGCGGCGCGGCTGATGGCGTTGATGTCTACCGATGAACCGATGCCGTAGGAGAGGCCTTCTTTTTGACGCACTCTGTCCATCAACCGGGATTTCAAACTGCCGCCGCCGAACAGGTAATTGGCTACCATCATTGCCGGATAATCGGCATCGTCGTCACGCATGTCGAGGTTCTCACGCGCTACGTAAAAGCCATTTTCCTTGTCTGGGGAATTGATGGTTTTCTGCAGTGGCGCCACATCGAAATTCTGCCGGATCACGCGCTGGTATGGCGCCGCGCTTTTCCATGTGCCGAACTCGTCCTGGACTACCTTGGTGACTGCCGCGACGTCGAAATCGCCGACGATGGCCAATTCGCCTTGCGAGGCGCCATAGAAATCGTGATGGAAGGCGCTGACATCAGCCAGGGTGGTGGCCTGGATTGCGGCGATTTGCTGATCTACGCTTTGCGCTGCCAGCCAGTGGCCTTGCGGATATTTGTTGAAGTGCTGGGCGATGGCTTCGGCTGCCAGCGTGTTCGGCTCGTTGCGCGATGCTTCCAGGCTGACCAGGGATTCCTTGCGCAGGCGATCGAATTCGGCTGGATCGAAGCGCGGTTGCTTGAGTACGCTGGCGACCAGTTTCAAGGCGGCGGGCAGGTTGCTGCGCGTGGTCTGGAATTGCGTCAGGCTGCCGCTGATCTTGAGTTTGGAAAACTCGTCGGCCAGCTGCTCGCGCGTTAGTGTGCTGCTGCCGCGCATCAGCATGGCATCCGCCAATTCGGATGCAGTCTTTTTGCCAAACAGGGTTTTTTCATCGCCCCATTGCAAGTTCAGCTTGACCGAGACGGTTTCGCCGCGGGTCTTTTTCGGCAACAAGGCGAGTTTCAAACCGCCTACCTGCGAGCGCTGGGTACGAGCATCGATATTGGCTTGTGATGGATCGAACGCTTCGCCGTCAGCGATCGCTTGCTGTGGCTTGTAGTCTTTGAGCAGTTCAGCCACGCTTGGCGCTGCCGGCACATCGGCGCGTTGCAGCTGATCTTCCGGCAAGAACATGCCGACGGTGCGGTTATCGCGAGTGAAGTAGTGTGCTGCGGCTGTCGCCACTTGTGCCGAGGTAACCTTGTTGGAACGGTCGCGGCCGAGGAACAGCAAACGCCAGTCGCCTAGTGCAATCGTGCTGGACATGGCGACGCCGACGCGTTGATGGTCGTTCAACAGTTTTTCAAAGCTGTTGGCATTCGCCAGGCGGACACGTTCCATTTCTTCTGGCGTTGGCGGGGTTTTTGCAAATTGCTCGACACCGTCGATCAAGGCTTGCCGTACCGGTTCGATCGGCTCGCCTTTCTTGACTACTGCGGCAATGATTTCCAGGCCGGGCGCATAACCTGTCATCTCGTAATTAAACACGGCTGTAGCTTTGCCGGTTTCCACCAGCGATTTATGCAGGCGGCCGTTGGGAGTGTCTGCCAGAATCGTTCCAGCGTAGGACAGGGCATCGCTGTCAGGATGCAGTTCGCTTGGAATCTTGTAGGCTACAGCAACGATCTGCACGTCGCCCTGGCGCCGTATGGTCACGCTGCGTTCGCCGTCCTGGGTCGGTTCCACGGTCCAGAAATCGCGCATCTTGCGGGTCGGCTTCGGCAGTTTGCCGAAGGCCTGGTTGACCCAGGCCAGGGTCTTGGCCGGGTCGAATTTGCCGGCGATCAGCAGCACCGCGTTGTCCGGCTGATAGTAGGTTTTATAAAAGGCTTGCAGATTTTCTATCTTGACGTTTTCGATATCGCTGCGGTTGCCGATGGTCGGCTTGCCGTAGTTGTGCCAATCGTATGCCACTCCCTGCAGGCGCTTGATCAGAACGCCGAACGGCGAGTTCTCGCCCTGTTCGTATTCGTTGCGCACCACGGTCATTTCGCTATCGAGGTCTTTCCTGGCGATAAACGAATGCAGCATGCGATCGGCTTCCATGTTGATCGCCCATTTCAGGTTGTCGTCGCCGGCCTGGAATATTTCATAGTAATTGGTGCGGTCGACATTGGTGGTGCCGTTGAACGACATGCCGCGCTGGCTGAAATCCTTGGGAATCGAAGGATGGGTCGGAGTGCCCTTGAACATCAAGTGTTCCAGCAAATGCGCCATGCCGGTTTCGCCGTAATTCTCGAAACGCGATCCGACCAGGTAAGTCATGTTGACGGTTACCGTAGGCTTGGAGGAGTCGGGAAACAGCAAGACTTTGAAGCCGTTGGCAAACTGGTATTCGGTGATGCCTTCAGCGGACGGACCCTGGGTCACGCCGGCCGGAAGGGCGGTTGCCGCTTCTGTGATGCCGGTGAAGCCGATGCCGCAGGCGGTAGCCAGCAAGCAAGACAAAAGGCGATTGGACCAAGGGCGTTTACGGAATAGATGCATGAAATTTCCGATCTGTGGGGAAGGTGAATCGATAAATATACGCGTATATCCGGTTAAGGATAATTACTTGAATCCAGGCTGGGTTGCGGCGCATTGGCCCGCAATGGGATGCTACCCCAGGCAAAATAAATCTTGCTTATTTTGCCACAGAGGTAGGCGGGAGGAGAGATATTCTGGAGCGGTTGCTTATTCGGTCGGAGGCACGTAGCCGGTAGCTGCATCGGCGCCGTCGCCGAAGAAGTGCTTTTCCATCTGCGTCGCCAGATATTTGCGGGCCCGCACATCGGCCAGGTTCAGGCGGTTTTCATTGACCAGCATGGTCTGGTGCTTGAGCCAGCCGGCCCAGGCTTCTTTCGACACGCTTTCATAGATGCGCTTGCCCAGCTCGCCCGGATACGGCGGGAAGTCCAGGCCTTCAGCCTCTTTGTCCAGTTTGATGCAATGAATGGTACGTGCCATGGTTTTTCCTTGTAGATGTTGCGAGCTGCTGTGTTAGCTGCTCGCTTGTAAGATCAATTGAATAGGGGATAGTTCGACCGGGGCCGGGTTTTGACTTAAGGTTTTGATTTTATAGCGTCTTGATCAATACCAGCGATTTCCGTTGCCAGTTATACATGTGCTGGCGATCCTTCGGCAGGTCGTCGACGGTGGCGTGGACGAAGCCGCGCCGCAGGAACCAGTGCGAGGTACGGGTAGTCAGCACGAACAGCTTGGTGAAGCCTGCCGCACGCGCCCGGCTTTCCATATGTTTCAGGATACGCTCGCCGTCGCCCTGCGCCTGGACTTCCGGATTGACCGTGAGGCAAGCCATTTCCGCCATTTTTTCGGTCGGGAAAGGATATAGGGCAGCGCAGCCGAAGATCACGCCGTCATGTTCGATGACCGAGAAGTAATGAATCTCGCGTTCGATCAGTTCACGGCCGCGTTTGACCAGGGTGCCATCGTTTTCCAGCGGTTCGATCAGTTTCAGGATACCGCCGACGTCTTCAATCGTGGCTTCGCGCAGGCTTTCCAGGTTTTCGTAGGAAATCATGGTGCCCACGCCATCGTGGGTAAACAATTCCAGCAAGACCGAACCGTCGGTGGCGAACGGCACCACGTGGGCGCGCGGCACGCCGGCGTTACAGGCCTTGATCGCGTGCTGCAGATAGAAGGCGGAATCGGCCGGCAGGCAACCGCTGTCCAATACAGCTTGTGCCTGGTGCGAGGACAACTCGCGGATTTCAGTCTCGCCGGCGTCTTTCATCAACGGTGTTTCGCTGATGAAAATCAGCTTTTCGGCGCGCAGCGAGATTGCCGCCGCGACCGCCACGTCTTCCATGGTCAGGTTGAAAGCTTCGCCAGTCGGCGAAAAGCCCAGCGGCGACAGCAATACCAGGCCGCCGGCGTTGAGGATTGGATGGATAGTGTCGTAGTCGATCTTACGTACCACGCCGGTCAACTGCAGGTCGGCGCCGTCGATCACGCCCAGCGGACGGGCAGTGACAAAGTTGCCAGAAATGATACGAATCGCGGCATGCGCCATCGGCGTGTTGGGCAAGCCCTGGCTGAAGGCAGCTTCGATATCCAGGCGCAGTTCGCCTGCAGCTTCCTTGGCGCATTCCAGCGCAGCCGTATCGGTAATCCGCAAACCGTTGTGAAAACGCGCTTCTACGTTACGCAGCGCCAGCTGCTCTTCGACCTGCGGTCGGGAGCCGTGCACAATAACCACCTTGATGCCAAGCGCATGCAGCAGCGACAAGTCTTGCGCCAGCACCGGCAAGGCGCCGGCGGTGACCAGTTCGCCCGGAAAGGCGACAACAAAGGTCTTGCCGCGAAAGGCATGGATATAGGGTGCGACCGAGCGCAGCCATTGTACGAATTCATTGGGATTTTCCATGCCGCACATTATAAGGGGAAATGGCTGGGGGCAGCGGGTAGGGTGGCGGTGTATCGCGAAGTGACCGCAGCGTCGTCCGCAATGCGATAATCCGGGCATGACAAATATGCTTACACCAACAATTACGGTCGAGTTCGAACCCGGCGACGTGCAAGGACTGTTGCAACACGCAGAAGCGGCGGCCGGACATCTGCCCTGCATGGGCGATCAATTTGTCGCCAGGTATTATCCCGGCGGTAAAGTGATTACCAAGAACGACTGGCCAGATATCAGCCAGATCGACATCGCCAGGATCCCGCCGGCCTTGTTTCTGGTCAACGACTCATTCCTGATGAGTAACGGTATCGACCCGGCACAAGCCATCGTCTGCGTTTATAAAAACGGCCACGTCGCCTCGGAGCAGCAAAACGAGAGCGATGCTTTTGCGCTGGGTTCGGAAGAATTGCCCAATGTGACGCGGATACTGGTCCGCGATTTTGCAGGGATAGAGAACGCGCAGAAAATCCGGATCACGTTTCAGCATGATCCGCGCAAGGGGCCGGTGGTGTCGCTCGAAGTGGTACCGCAAAACGGCGAGCCGGCGGAGATCAGGATAGTCAATCGCCGTCAGTAACGACGGCAATCTCCTCGGCAGTTTCGCCGCTTATCGATTAGCCAATTCCAGGCTGACTATAGTCAACGCACCGTCAACCTTATCGACGGCAAACTCGATCTTGTCGCCAGCCTTGAACTGTTCCAGCATGACCGGATCGCCAGCTTTGTACAGCATGGTCATGGCCGGCATGCCGAAGTTGGGGATTTCTGCATGCTTGATGGTGATCTTGCCGGTGCCGCTATCTACCTTGCGTATTTCTCCGGCCACCATCGGCAGCGCGGTCTGGTCTGCCGGCGTGGTTTGCATCTCGGTGTTGTCGCTGTTGGCTGCCATGCTGCTCAGGGGCAGGCCAATGATTAATGTGGTGAGGATGACGATTATCTGCAGGTATTGCATGGTCAGAGTCCTTTCAAACTGGGTGATTCAATATCGCATTACTTGGATGGCATAAGGCTTTCCAGGATGACTTGATGCATATGGGGGCGATGGGGGTGCATATCAAGCGTCGCAGTGCCGACGCCTCGCCGGGAGATGTTGATACTCCATTATTGCGGGCAAAAAGTACCGGTTTTTTACAGCTCGTTACGAAATGCCAAAGTGACACTTTTTTGAAATATTTCACTCGTCATCTCTCTGGCGCGCCTCATTACGAAACGCGCCATCGCCGACATGACTCCGTGACGACTCCGTGAATTTCAGGATCCCGTCATGCAGTATCGCCGATCAGGCGAGCGATAGCTTGCCCCATCTCGGTGGTAGAGGCATTTCCACCCAGGTCGGGTGTATGCGGCCCACTTGCCAGCACTGACTTGATCGCGGCGACGATGGCGTCATGTGCTTCCCGGCCCGCACCGCTGCTGTTGGTAAGGAAATCTAGCATCATGGCGCCGGACCAGATCATCGCCACCGGATTGGCGATATTCTTGCCGTAGATGTCGGGTGCGGAACCATGTACCGGCTCAAACAGCGACGGGAAATTGCGCTCCGGATTCAGGTTGGCCGATGGCGCCAGGCCGATAGTGCCGGTACATGCCGGTCCCAGGTCGGACAGGATGTCGCCGAACAGATTGGAGGCGACCACCACGTCGAAGCGTTGCGGCTGCAGTACGAAACGGGCGCACAGGATATCGATGTGCTGCTTGTCCCAGGTGATATCCGGGTAGGTGCCGGCGACTTCCGCTGCCCTGGCATCCCACCAGGGCATGGAAATCGAAATGCCGTTGCTTTTGGTGGCCACGGTGACGTGTTTGCGGGCGCGGGTCCTGGCAAGGTCGAATGCATACTTGAGTACGCGCTCGGTGCCGCGGCGCGAAAACACGGCCTGCTGCATGACGATCTCGTGCGGCGTGCCTTCGTACATGATGCCGCCGACCGATGAGTATTCTCCTTCCGTGTTTTCACGCACGATCATCATGTCGATGTCGCCCGCGCCACGTCCCGCCAGCGGACTGCGCACGCCTTCGAAAGTCTGTGCCGGGCGCAGGTTGATGTATTGGTCGAATTCGCGACGGAATTTCAGCAACGATCCCCATAAGGATATGTGATCGGGGACGATGACGGGCCAGCCGACCGCGCCGAAATAAATAGCATCCATCCCGGCCAGTTGCGCCTTCCAGTCCTCCGGCATCATGCTGCCGGTTTGTGCGTAGTAATCGCAACTGGCCCAGTCGAATTCCGTCATTTCGAGCGTGATGCCAAAGCGTTTTGCGGCGGCTTTGATCACGCGCAGGCCTTCTGGCATGACCTCCTTGCCGATGCCGTCGCCGGCAAGTATGGCGATCTTGTATGTGGCGTTCATGATGTCCTGTTCTGTGGCGTTGTCGGCGCGGGGATGTACAGCCTTACTTGCAGCGTGATGCAGAACATTATATTCACTCTGATGTCCATCGTCTCATGTGCTGATAAATCTCAATCGCCAGCCTGCATCTGAGTGACGGTCAAGGTGCCGTTAGTCTTTTCCACGACAAAATTTATCTTGTCGCCGGGCTTTACCTGATCCAGCATCGCCGGGTCTTTAACACGAAACACCATCGTCATCGGCGGCATATCCAGGTTCACCAATGGACCATGCTTGATCGTAATCTTGCCTGCCTCTTTATCGATTTTTCTCACTTCTCCGGCCGACATGGCCGCTGTGTCAGCGGGCTTGATTTCCTCGGCAGCTACCGCCGAAAGCGGCAAGTTAAACGAAGCGGTTAACGTCAAGGCGAGTGCCGCAAATAGAACGGAACTTGTTTTCATGAGAATTCCTTTGTTGTATATCCGGTTGAAAAATATTATTTAACGATGATGTTTCCGCGCATGCCAGCTTCAAAATGTCCCGGCTCCAGGCAGGCGAATTCAAATGTGCCGGCTTTGCCAAATTGCCAGATCAGCTCGCCGGTTTTACCGGGTTCAACCGATACCTGATTTGGATCGGAATGTTCCATTTCCGGGAATTTCGCCATCATGGCCGCGTGCTCCTTCAATTCATCGACAGAACCAAGAACCATTTCGTGCTTTAGCTTGCCGGAATTCTTGACGATGAATTTGACGGTTTCACCACGCTTGACCGAGATGGTCGCAGGCGTGAAACGCATCGTGTCGTTCATGTCGACGTTCATGGTTTTCGTTACGTTTCCGGCAACCCCGGGTTTACCTAATGCAGCCGCATGTCCGTCCTGTTTTTCGGTGGCGACACTGTGTTCTGGTTCGTCGTGGGCGAAGGCATTGAGGGATAACAGCGATAAAGCCAGAACTGATGCAATTAATATGGATTTCATGGAAATATCCTTTTCGTTAAAAAATAAAATATCGGTGTGCTTCGGCGCGGAAGCCGGGTTCAATTAAATTCGATCAGGCGCCCGGGTG
Source organism: Collimonas sp. OK607 (assembly GCF_900111995.1). Lineage (GTDB taxonomy): Bacteria > Pseudomonadota > Gammaproteobacteria > Burkholderiales > Burkholderiaceae_D > Collimonas. The sequence continues at coordinate 36,700 of NZ_FOKF01000037.1, read as the reverse complement.
GCGGCTGGCATCGCGGCATCACCGCCTTTCCACTCATAGGCGACAGTGCCGGCCGGATGCTTGTACCAGCCGGGATCTTTGTAATCGTTGCTGGCGAGGCCTTTGCGTACCTTCATCGTAGTAAACATGCCGCCCATTTCAATCCCCCCGAACGGGCCGGCGCCGCTCATCATCGGCAGGGTGTTGTCTGGCAGTGGCATTTCCATATCGCCCATCGAGCCGCCTTTGTCACCCATCACCATGTAGTCGGGAATCAGCCGGTTGATTTTTTTCAATACCGATTTCTGGTCGACGCCGATCATGGTCGGCACCTCGTGGCCCATGGCATTCATGGTGTGATGCGATTTATGGCAATGCAACGCCCAGTCGCCTGGCTCGCTGGCGTCGAATTCAATCGCGCGCATCTGGCCGACGGCGATATCGGTGCTGACTTCCGGCCAGCGGCTGGCCGGTGGAGTCCAGCCGCCATCGGTGCCGGTCACCACGAATTCGTGGCCGTGCAGGTGGATAGGGTGGTTGGTCATGGTCAGGTTGCCGACCCGGATCCGGACCCGGTCATGCTGTCGCACCACCAGCGGATCGATGCCGGGAAAGGCGCGGCTGTTCCAGGTCCACAGGTTGAAGTCGGTCATTTGATTGACCCTGGGTGTAGCGGCGCCAGGTTCGATGTCATAGGCGTTCAGCAAGAACACGAAATCGCGGTCGACCCGCATCAGCGACGGGTCTTTCGGATGGGTAATCCAGAAGCCCATCATGCCCATCGCCATCTGCACCATTTCATCGGCATGCGGGTGGTACATGAACGTGCCGGCACGGCGCGCCACGAATTCATAGACGAAAGTCTTGCCGGGCGAGATACCCGGCTGGGTCAGGCCGGTGACGCCATCCATGCCATTCGGCAAACGCTGGCCGTGCCAGTGCACGGAGGTATGTTCCGGCAATTTGTTGGTCACGAAAATCCGCACCCGGTCGCCTTCCACTACCTCGATCGTCGGCCCCGGGCTCTGGCCGTTGTAACCCCACAGATTGGCTTTCATGCCGGGCGCGATTTCGCGCACTACCGGCTCTGCCACCAGATGGAATTCCTTGACGCCATTATTCATGCGCCACGGCAGCGTCCAGCCGTTCAAGGTGACAACCGGTTGATAAGGGCGGCCGTTGGCGGGACTAAGCGGAGGCTGGGTGCTGGCTTGGGTTTGCAATACGGCTTCCGGCAGGCTGGCGGCGCCGATCCGGCTGACGGCGGTAGCGCTGACCGCCAGCGCCGAGCCTTGCAAAAAGGCGCGTCGTGATAAGTGCTTCATGGTTGTTTTCCTTGTGGTTTTGCGGGCGCAGGCGAAGATGACGGTGCAGGTGTAGAGATTGGCAGAGAACCGCCGAGCGCCAGTTGCATCTCGCTGTCTGCCAGCCAGAAATTGCGGTTGGCGTCGATGGCGGCATTGACCGCATTGGCTTGTTCACGGGCATCGGCCAATAGTTCGAATACGCTGGACAGCATGCCGTTGTAGCGCAGCAGATATTCATCCGACACCCGCTTGCGCAAGGGCACCACCTGATCGTTGTAGTGCCGCGCCAGATCGTAGGCACTCTGGTAGCCCTGATAGGCAACGCGTACCTGCGACTGGGCATCCACGGCGGTGGCCGCGAGACGATGCGCAGCTTGCATATAGATCGCTTCCGATTTGGCAATGCGTGCGCCACCCCAGTCGAACAAGGGGATTTCAAGACTGATTTGATAGCCGGTTTCATGTGGGATGCCTGGTTCGGAGTTATGCAGGTACGCCAGGTCCAGCACATTGATGAAGCGGGTAGCCTGATTCAATCCCAGCGTTGCCTGCAAGCCTTCGACTTCCAGTTTGGCGGCAGCGATGTCCAGCCGCTGCGCCATGGCGAGATTCTCAGCATCTTGCAAAGAGGGACGCTGGGCTGGCAGTTCCGGCAAACGCGGCGGCAGTTGCAATGTAATTTGCGCAGAACCGAGGCCCAGCAGCCGGATCAACTGTTCACGTGCGACCACTGCCTGCTGGCGCGAGCGCGTCAATTGCGTCACAGCGTCGGCATGAAACGCTTGTTCGCGCGCCAGTTCCAATTGATTGAAATTACCAGCCTTAGCCATCTTGCCGGCCAGTTCGCTGCCAGCTGCTGCGGCGCTTTCGACTTGCTCCTGATAGGTAATGCTCTGGTTAGCCGCAACACTTTGGTAATAAGCGCTGCGGGTCTCGGCGGCTACCTGCAGGATACGATTGACAGTCGTCAATTTGCTGACCTCGAACTGGCGTTGTTCGATTTTCGAACTCGTCGGCAGCACCAGCAGGCCCATGAGCGCCATCGAAAAGCTGCGGTCTATCTTGAGATTGTCGCCGCTGCGGGTGCGGCCGAAGCTGAAGCCGGGATTCGGCAAACGGCTGGCTTGCACCAAATTTGCTTCGGCAATCCCGAGTTCCTGATAATCGGCTTGCAGGTTGCGGTTGTTGAGCAAGGCGATTTGTACCGCAGCATCGGCTGTGAGCGGCTGTTGCAGCAGTTTCTGAACGGTATCCCGCGCTTCGCTGTGTTCCTGTTCGGAGCGCGGCTGAGCCGGGGCTTGTCCCAGCCGTTGTTTGGTAACCTCGCTGACTTCGCCAAAACCGTGATCGGCGCTCAAGCTGGCGCAACCGGTCAGGGCGACCAGCAACGCGGCAGGCAGCATGCGCCTGCGTAAAAAAATGAACATGATGTCCTCGTTAGCCGAACAATGGAGCAATGCCTGGCTGCCGTGAGGCCACGGTCAAAGACACGCGGCAGACGTAGCCAGAGCATGGCCCATCAATCAAACTTGCCGATCCCGGTCGGGCGGCAAGACGTTTGAGTTGGGAGTGTTACGCGAGGACTGAGGGCGGTCGTTCGGGGTTTTCCGGGGTGTAGCCGACAAAACCTGAAAGTGGAAACTGCGTGAAATGCATGGGGGGGAACGGTTGCGCTGCCGATAATGCCGACTGCATGGGAATCACACCTACGCAGCAAGCCGCGCAGGAGCTGCAGGAGCTTGAATTTTTGTCGTGCGATGAGTGTTCAAGATTGCCGTGTTGAGCCTTGGACGGCACGTCTGCATTTTGCGCATGCATATGATGCGCCATTGCGGCATCATCGCTGACGGCGGTGGCCTTTTCCGAGGCGCAAAAAACCATCGCCGCCGCTGCATATCCCTGTATCGGGAGCGTCAGCGCCAGCAATAAAATCAGCAGGTTTCTGAGTTGGTTCATGGCAAACATGAATGGGATTCTAGCATTGATTCATGTTACTTAATGCAGCTGTTTGGCTACTGCCTGGCCAGGCCTTCAAGAATCGGGCAATCGGGCCGCGCATCGCCGTGACAATGGCAGGCCAATTGTTCCAGCGTGGCTTTCATGGCTTGCAACTCCTTGATCTTTTCGTCTAATTCAGTGATATGGTCCAGCGCCAGTTGCTTCACTTTGCTGCTGGGGCGCGACTGATCCAGCCAGAGGCCGATCAGCTCGGCAATCTGTTTCATCGAAAATCCCAGCAAGCGGCCCTGGCGGATAAAACGCAGCAGATGGATATCGCGTTCGGCATAAGTACGGTAGCCGCCGTCGCTGCGGCTGGCTTTCGGGATCAGGCCGGTTTCTTCATAGTGCCGTATCATTTTGGCCGAAACGCCTGAAGCCTGTGCGGCGTCGCCGATATTCATTGCATTAGTCGACATGTGGAGTTCCCTTGAAAGATGAAGGCCGCCAGCGGCGCAGCAGCAGGGCGTTGCTGACCACGCTGACGCTGCTGAACGCCATCGCCGCACCGGCCAGCACTGGATTCAGGTAGCCCAGTGCCGCCAGCGGAATGCCGATCAGGTTGTAGATGAAAGCCCAGAACAGGTTCTGACGGATCTTGTTGTAAGTGCGGCGCGAGATATCGATAGCATCCGCGACCAGACCCGGATCGCCGCGCATCAGCGTGATGCCGGCGGCCTGCATGGCGACATCGGTGCCGGTCGACATGGCGATGCCGACATCGGCGGCAGCCAGCGCCGGCGCATCGTTGATGCCGTCGCCGACCATGGCGACCACGGCGGCGCCGGATTTGAGATCGGTGATCACCCTGGCTTTTTCACCCGGCAGGATTTCTGCATGGACCTCGGTGATTCCCAGCTGCCGGCCGACGGCGTTGGCGCTGCCGTGGTTATCGCCGCTCAGCATGGCAACCCGGATCGAACGTTGTTGCAATTGCTGGATCGCCACCCTGGCGGTCGGCTTGATTTCGTCGCCGAAAGCCAGCAAGCCATTGAGCAGTAATTTGCCATTATCTTCGGTGGCGAGCCAGGAAACGGTACGGCCTTCAGCTTCCAGCGTCCTGGCTTCGTTTACCAATGTCCCGAGGTCGACGCCCAGTTCCTGCATCCAGCGCGAGCTACCCAGATAACATTGCCGATCGCCGACAGTAGCTTGCACGCCGCGTCCGGCGACGCTTTGCACCTTGCTCGCGTTGAGTGACGCTGGTAATTCTTTTTTATCTGCGGCGGCGATGACTGCGCGCGCCAGCGGATGTTCGCTGCCGCGTTGCACAGCAGCGGCAAGTGTCAGCAAGTCGTCGCTGGCGGTTGCGTCTTGTGCGCGGGGCAGCAAGGCCAGCAAAGTCGGATGCCCGACCGTCAAGGTACCGGTTTTGTCGAAGGCCACGACATTGATGCGATGGGCGATTTCGAGCGCTTCCGCATCCTTGATCAAGATGCCGAAACGGGCGGCGATCCCGGTGCCGGCCATGATCGCTGTCGGCGTCGCCAGTCCCAGTGCGCATGGGCAAGCGATCACCAGCACTGCCACTGCGTTGAGCAAGGCTTGCTGCCAGTCGCCGCTGCTCAAGCCCCAACCCAGCAGGGTTACGGCGGCGATTAGCAGGACCACCGGCACGAAGACCGCGCTGACCTGGTCTACCAGGCGCTGGATCGGCGCTTTGGCGGCTTGCGCATGCTCCACCATGCGGATGATGCGGGCCAATGTGGTTTCGGCGCCGATTGCGGTGGTGGTCACCAGCAGCAAACCTGCGCCGTTGATGGCGCCGGCGGTTACCCGGTCGTGCAGTTGTTTTTCTACCGGCAGGCTCTCGCCGGTCAACAAGGATTCGTCGACCTGGCTATGACCCTCCACCACCAGGCCGTCAACCGCGATGCGTTCGCCGGCACGCACCACCACCAGATCGTTGATCTGCAGGTCGGCGATGGCGATCTCGCGGTCAACGCCGTCGCGCCGTACGGTGGCACGTTCCGGACGCAGCGCATTCAAGGCGCGGATGGCGTCGGCGGTCTGGCGTTTGGCGCGGGTTTCCAGCCATTTTCCGAGCAGCACCAGCGTGATCACCGCCGCCGATGCTTCGAAGTACAGATGCGCCATCGCGCCATGTGCGGCCGTCAGCAGCAAATACAGCGATAACCCATAAGCAGCGCTGGTGCCTAGCGCCACCAGCAAATCCATATTGCCGGTGCCGGCCTTCAGGGCGCGCCAGCCGGCGCGATAGAAACGCGCACCGAGCCAGAACTGTACCGGCGTCGCCAGCGCCAGTTGCCACCAGCCAGGCAGGGCCCAGCTGCCGCCGAAGGGCATCAGTAGCATCGGCAGGACGAGAGGCAGGGTAAACAGCGCAGCAACGGCGACCGGCCACCAGCTCGGCAATGGACGCATGCTTGCCGATGCTTCTAGTGCGGGCTTTGGTAACGAGGCTTCATAGCCGGCAGCCTTGATTGCGGCTATCAATTTGGCGACAGGCACCACGCCGGCAGTAGTCAGCGTGGCTTTCTCGCTGGCCAGATTGACGGCGACGGTTTGTACGCCGGCCACTTTGTGCAGTGCCTTTTCCACCCGGCTGACGCAGGAAGCGCAACTCATACCCTCGATATCCAGCGTTAATTCCTGCTGCCTGACCTGGTAGCCGGCTTTTTCCACCGCGGCGACCAGCGGCCCGATGGTGTTTGCGTCATCGGCTTGCACGGTCGCCAGTTCGGTCGCCAGGTTAACGCTGACCCCACGTACGCCGGCAACTTTGCGCAATGCTTTTTCGACATGGGAGACGCACGATGCGCAGGTCATGCCGTCGATCGCTAATTGGAATTCTGTCGTCTGGGTTGCTTGAGTTGCTTGTATGGTGCCGGCGCTGCTCATGATGGGCTCAACTTGACGAGTGGGGATAATGCATGATCAGCCTTCCCATGATGGGAAGGTCAAGCACAATTTTAACAGTTCGCCTTTTGTGCTGCCAAAACCTCTACTGCTTATATGTAATGGGCTATACGGCAAGGGGAACAAGTGCGTTATAATTAATGTACACGAATTTTGTATACTAAAATCATCAACGCTCATCAACTAGCCGGGAATCCCTCATGACCAAACCAGCCAATTTCGAAAATTATCATATCCGCAAGTGGTACACCCAGATCGACGACACCCTGGCCAATGAAAACGGCGTGCTGGCCGATGGAAGCTTGTTGCGCAAGATCGTGATCGCCGCAGCCATCCACAATCCCTATGCCGGGCGTTTCAGCGAAAACCTGGAACTGATCCTGGCTAATTCACCTGCGCTCGGCCATGAGTTCGGCCGTCGCATTGTCGCCGCGCTGGGCCAAGACCAGGTGGAAAGCTACGGCAAGGCTTGCATCGTCGGTATCGGCGGCGAATACGAGCACGGCAATGCCTTCCTGACGCCAGCCATGGTAATGCCTATCCGCGAAGCCATCGGCGGCGGCAAGGCCTGGATTCCATCGTCGGGCAAGCGCGGCGTACCGGGTACTGAACTCGATATTCCGCTGGCCCACAAGAATGCCTTGTATGTGCCATCGCACTACGACACTGTGACTACTCAATTCTTCGATGCACCTAACGCGGACGAAATCGTGGTGGCGTTTGCAGTGGCGACACGTGGCCGCCTGCATGCGCGCCTGGGTGGTTTGAAAGCCAATGAAATCGAAGGCAAGAACGGCTTGAACTAAGTCGCTCGCGATGCCCTGCAGCGGGTTTGGATCGTTTGCTTTTCGTATTGCGTCAATTAGGGCTTGACCTTGCCATGATGGGAAGGTCTATAGTTGATACCGGTACCTAACCAATCTATTCAAGACGGAGCAGGAAAATGATCGAATTCAATGTGCAGGACATGACTTGCGGCCATTGCGCCGGCCGCATTACCAAAGCCATCGCTGGTGTTGATGCAAACGCCAAGGTGGATATCAAGATAGAAGGGCGGACCGTGTCAGTTGAGAGCAGCGCAACTGCGGACGAGCTTGCTGAAGCGATCACGGATGCCGGTTATACGCCGCAGGTGAAATAAATTTTGCCGAGAAAAAAGCCCGCATGCAATGCGGGCTTTTTTATGGGTTGGTGCTGCAGCGTGTTTTATGCCGAATTATGCCAACACACGGCGCAACCAGTTACCGATATCTTCAACCTCTTCCGCGCACACCGAATGCGGCATCATGTATTCATGCCATTCAACCTGATAGCCGAGTTGCTTGAGCAAGTCGCGCGATTTTTCTGCGCGGTCGATCAGCACGACCGGATCGCCACGGCCATGCGCCTGGAAAATCGGCGTGTCCTGGTTGGCGGCATTGCGTTCTTCGGCCGTCTTGTCGCTCAGCGGCAGGTAACCGGACAGGCACATCAGGCCAGCCAATTTTTGCGGATAACGCAAACCGGTTTGCAGCGCCATCGCGCAACCTTGTGAAAAACCGGCGATGACGATTTTGTCGGCTGCAATCCCGAGTGCGATCTGTTGCGCGATCAAGGCTTCGATTTCAGTTTGCGATTTGCGCAAGCCGGCTTCGTCTTCGCGGCGGATCAGATCGGTAGTCAGGATGTCGTACCAGGCCGGCATCACATAGCCATTGTTGATGGTCACCGGTATCGCCGGCGCACTCGGGAAAACGAAGCGGATGCCGGGACAGCCGGTCAGATCCAGTTCTTTCACGATCGGTACAAAATCGGAGCCGTCGGCGCCGAGGCCGTGCATCCAGATGACGGCGGCGGTCGGTGTTTCGGAGGTGGCGATTTCCAGGGTTTCGAGAGTGCTTGACATTAGGTGTTCCGGATAGAGAGTGGATGATTAATCGGTGCTGGCTGCCGGTCTATTTAGACGCTTGCGACGCTTGTGAAGCTTGTGACGCGCCCGTGAGGCAGAGTTCGACGATATCGGTGGCATTGGCCTTTTGCTGCCAGGCCGAAACCTGGCTTCTTGCAGCGCTGCGCAGACTGTCTTGTATCTCTTGCGCAGGCGCCAGATTCAGCGTCATTTTATGCTCGCGCATGCGTGCGTAATTGCTGGCAATGCGATCCTTGACGTTGCTCCAGGAACCGGCTGCGGTACGTTTGGCGGCTTCAGTCAGTATCGCCTGCTGTTCCGGTTTCAACCGCTGCCAGACCTCCTGGTTGATGACGGTGTAACTCAGCGGAATCGAATAGCTGACGGCGCTGAAATTGCCCAGCTGTTCCCACAAGCGGTTACCGGCGCCGCCGTCGCCTGATGACAGTACGGCGTTCAACTCACCGGCAGCCAGTTTGGGTGGAACCGCCGAAAACGGTAAATTCACGCTGTGCGCACCGACCTGCTCAAATACAGCGCGGCTATTTTCGTCGTAGGTGCGAATCCGCAGCGCCTTCAAAGCCGCCAGATCAGTCAATGGCGCCGCCGACCAGATACCGGACGGCGGCCACGGCGTGACGTACAGCAGGTGCGCGTTGAGTTTGCTCAGATGCTGCTCAACAGCAGGCTGCGAGCAACCGGCGAGCGCCTTGGCATCGTCAAAATTATTTACCGTGAACGGCAGTGAAGACAGCAAGAAGAAAGGATCGCTGGCGCCCACGATGCCGGCAAATAGCGTGGCCATTTCGACCTTGCCTTCGCTCACTGCGCTGACCTGGGCGCTGCCCTTGAACGGGTTCAGTGCTTCCTGCTCAGTGCTGATGGCGAGTGCGTCGCCCGCCAGTAATTTGACGTTGGCGGTAAACTGCAAATCGGCAGCGGCAGTGATCGAGGTCGCCGGATACTCATTGGTCAGGCGCAAAGTTTGGGTTTGCGCCAGCAAGGGTAGGGGCGAGCTCAGCGCCAGCATCAATAGCGGCAGGAGCAATGCTCGGGCAATGCAGGGTTTGGAGGCGACCGCTGGCAACATGGGTGCTGTTCGCAAAAAAGTTGGGTAAGGAAAGGAGGGTTTGCCCGCGCCGGCTACGCTGGTTTGATCGCCGATTTCGGCCGGAATGCCTTGCAGACCGCTTCGTCGGTTTCGATATACGGACCACCGATCAAATCGATGCAGTAAGGCACCGCAGCAAAAATGCCGGATACTTTCTGCTTGCCGTCGGCATCTTTCAAGCCTTCCAGGGTTTCCTTGATGGCTTTCGGCTGGCCTGGCAGGTTCAGGATCAGGGCCGCATGGTCGGCACTCTCGCGTATCACCGCGACCTGCCGCGACAGGATCGCCGTAGGCACGAATTGCAGGCTGATCTGCCGCATCTGTTCGCCAAAACCTGGCATTTCCTTGGTGGCGACCGCCAGCGTTGCTTCCGGCGTCACATCGCGCCGGGCAGGGCCGGTGCCGCCGGTGGTCAGCACCAGGTCGCAATGATGTTTATCAGCTAACTCAATCAAGGTTTGCTCGATCAGCGCGCGTTCGTCGGCAATCAGGCGGGTCTCGACTTCCCACGGACTGGTGAGCGCCGTCGCCAGCCAGTCTTGCAGGGCAGGGATACCTTGATCCTGATAAACACCGGTGCTGGCGCGGTCCGAAACCGACACCAGGCCGATCTTCAAGCTTTGCTTCGGTTCAGGATTAGTTGCGCCCATCGTATTAATTGTGCTGGTCTTCGTCGCCATCGTCCTCGTGCTCGCTGTCGTCCTCGCCATCCCGGTCGGCCGAAGGTTTTTGCAATTGCTTCAGCAACTGGAAAATTTCGCGATAAGCCTTAGGCGGCTTGTTCTCGGCTTGTTCCTTGCGGCCATTGCGGATCAGAGTGCGGATGTGCTGCACGTCCAGTTCCGGATGCTGCGCCAGCAATTCGGTCAGCGCGTTATCGTCCTTCAGCAGGCGGTCGCGGTGGCGTTCCAGCGCGTGCATGGCGGCGGTATCGGCTTTCGACAAACCTCTCCAGCTATCCAGGGTTTTCTGGATTTCGGCGATTTCGTGCGGCTCCAGCGTACGCATCTTCTTGCCTACGTACTGAGTCTGGCGGCGGCGTCCTTCGTGATCCTTGATTTGCTGGCACTCGAGGATGGCGTCGCGCACATCTTCCGGCATCGGCACCCGCTTTACGCGGTCGCGCGATTCGGCAATCAGCTCTTCGCCGAGCTTCTGCAATGCAGTCATCTCGCGCTTGAGCTGGGACTTTGAGGGGCGATCGTATTCTTGTTCGAACTCACTGGACTGAAAGCCGCAGGAGCCACGATTGGGATTTGGCATGATGTTAAGGGTACTTCCATACTGTAAACGACTGCTATGATAACCGTTTTATACCTTTTTCGAAGAAAACCGACCCATGAGCGATTCCGTATTCATACATAGCCAAGAGCAATTGCAACAACTTGCGCAGGACGTTTTGCGCTATGCACGGGAAAAAGGCGCTTCCGGCGCCGCCGTTGAAATCAGCGAAGGCAGCGGTTTGTCGGTGGGCGTGCGCAAGGGCAGCGTCGAAACCATCGAGCAAAACAAGGACAAAGGGATGGGCGTCACCGTCTACCTGGGCGAGGAAGGCCATACCCGGCGCGGCAATGCCAGCACCTCCGATTTTTCGGCAAAAGCCCTGCAAGACACGGTCGAAGCGGCGTACAACATCGCCCGCTTTACCGCGGAGGATGATTGTGCCGGCTTGCCGGATGTTGATACTATGGAAATGAATCCACTGGATTTGAAACTGTGCTCACCGTGGCTGATTTCTGCCGAAGAGGCGGTTGAGCTGGCAAAACGTTGCGAAGCGGCAGCATTTGCCGTTGATAAACGTATCACTAATAGCGAGGGCGCCGGCGTCTACGCCCAGCAATCGCACTTTGTCAGCGCCAATTCGCGTGGTTTCATGGGTGGCTATCCATTTTCGCGGCACACCATTTCGGTCGCGCCTATCGCTGGCAAGGGCAGTAAGATGCAGCGCGACGACTGGTATTCGTCGATGCGCGATGCGAAGCAGCTGGCCAAGCCGGAAGCAATCGGCCGTTACGCCGCAGAGCGTGCGTTGGCGCGGCTAAACGCGCGTCAGCTGGATACCCGCAAGTGTCCGGTACTGTTCGAAGCGCCATTGGCGGCAGGCTTGCTGGGGGCTTTCGTGCAAGCGGTGTCGGGCGGTGCGTTGTATCGCAAGTCGACCTTCTTGCTGGATTCGCTGGGCAAGTCGGTATTTGCGCCGCATATCCAGATTGTGGAAGATCCGCACGTTATCGGCGCAGTGGGTTCGGCGCCGTTCGATGAAGAGGGCGTCAAGACGCAGCGCCGCGATGTGGTCAAGGATGGTGTAGTGCAGGGGTATTTCCTGTCGACCTATTCGGCACGCAAGCTGGGCATGAAAACTACCGGCAATTCCGGTGGCTCGCATAACCTGAGCATCACTTCTTCGCTCACCAAGTCTTCGGATGATTTCAAGGCGATGCTGAAGAAGCTCGATACCGGCTTGCTGGTGACGGAATTGATGGGGCAAGGCGTCAACTATGTCACCGGCGATTATTCGCGCGGTGCCTCCGGTTACTGGGTTGAAAAGGGTGTGATCCAATATCCGGTCGAGGAAATCACGATTGCCGGCAACATGAAAGACATGCTGGCGCAAATCGTTGCGATCGGCGCCGATACGCTGATTCGCGGCACCAAGCAAACCGGCTCGGTGCTGATTGAAAGCATGACCGTGGCAGGGAACTGATCGAGGGTATTCCGACACTCTGCGCCAAGCGGTTTTAGCGGTTACCCGGAGCTGTATCCGACACCTCCTTCGCGGAGGTGTTTTTTTTCCTCCATCATTTATGTTGTGTAAATATCAAAAAAAGCAAGCGCTTGCGCAAGCGCTTGCTTTCATCTAATATTGATCGCAAATCAGGTCGTTATAACTAGCTCGGCAGTTGTCCGGCAGTTGCGCTACCCAGGTAAAAACAAATACGCAAGGAGACAAATGAATATCCCGCATCCCATAGAGGCGCTACGGCCTCGTTCCACACCTCTCTCAAAAACCGAGATTGAACGATCGCTCGCAATACAGAAATTGCCGACGGAAATATTTTGTTAATTGGTTTGCAATATTTTCATCCGGCCATACGAACTGTTTTATCCATGTGATCGTTTTTATAAAAAATGATCGATCAGTCAAATTTAGGGGCTACTCATGAAACCTGAATCAGGCGCAACACCGATTCTCGAGATGCGCGGCATCTCCAAGACCTTCAGCGGCTTGAAGGTGCTGAAGGAGGTCGACCTGACCGTATTTGCCGGCGAAGTCCATGCCTTGATGGGCGAGAACGGCGCCGGCAAGTCGACGCTGATGAAAGTCCTGTCGGGCGCCCATCAGGCCGATGCCGGCGGCGAGATCCGCATCGACGGCCAGCGGGTGGCCAGTTACGGCCCGCGTGCCGCCAAGGAGCACGGTGTCGCCGTCATCTATCAGGAACTGAGCTTGTGCCCGAACCTGAGCGTGGCGGAGAACATCTATCTCGGCCGTGAACTGCGCGGGCGCAGCTGGACTGTCGACCGCAAGGCGATGGAGGCAGGTTGTGTGGATGTATTGAACCGCCTGGGCGCCGATTTCAAACCGCAGACCAAGGTCAGCACCTTGTCGATCGCGGAGCGTCAACTGGTGGAAATTGCGCGGGCGATCCATGCCCACGCCAGGATCCTGGTGATGGATGAGCCGACTACGCCGCTGTCTTCGCGTGAGACTGATCGTCTATTTGCTTTGATCAGGCAATTGCGCCAGGAGGGTTTGGCGATTGTCTATATCAGCCATCGGATGGCTGAAATATATGAGCTTTCGGACCGGGTCTCGGTACTGCGCGATGGCAAGCACGTCGGCATGCTGGCGCGCGAGGATTTGTCGGCCGAAGCGCTGGTAAAAATGATGGTTGGACGCGATCTGTCCGGTTTCTACAAGAAAGAACATGCGCCTTACGATCCCGGCAATGTCGTCATGCGGGTGCGCGATATGGCCGATGGCCGCCGGGTTCGAGGTTGCAGTTTCGATCTGCATGCGGGCGAAGTGCTGGGCGTCGCCGGCCTGGTCGGCGCCGGCCGTACCGAACTGGCACGTCTGATTTTTGGCGCCGATCCGCGGATTTCCGGCACGCTTGAAGTGGCCGGCAAGGCGGTGGCATCGCTGCGTGGCCCGGTCGATGCGATCCGCGCCGGCGTGGTGTATCTGACCGAGGATCGTAAATCACAGGGCTTGTTCCTGGATATGAGCGTGCGCGACAACATCAATGTCTGCGCTTGTGTGCCCGATGCCAGTTATGGCGGCGTGCTGAATCGCCGTCGCGGCGCGCAACGTGCCAGCGAGGCCATCAAGTCGCTGGCGATCCGGGTTGCCTCTCCGAATATCAACGTCGGTGCGCTGTCGGGCGGTAATCAACAAAAAGTATTGCTGGCGCGTCTGCTGGAAATCAAGCCGCATGTGCTGATCCTGGATGAGCCGACGCGCGGTGTCGACATCGGCGCCAAATCTGAGATCTACCGGATCATCAACGAGCTGGCGCAAGCCGGTATCGGGGTGGTGGTGATTTCCAGCGAGCTGCCGGAAATCGTCGGTACTTCGGATCGCGTACTGGTGATGCGTGAAGGTGAGCTGGTGGCGGAGCTGGGTGGTCATTCAGGGCGTGAAATCAGCCAGGAAAACATCATCGAACTGGCCACCGGCGCCCAGCAGGTCGAACCACAAGCAGCCTGAACATCTGTCCAGTATTGAAATCATGAATCAGAATAGCAAGGAGACAAAAATCATGGAACAAGCAAGCCTCAGTAGCATTAGCGGCGCCGCCGTTGCAGTCGGCAAGCGCGAACAAATGCGCAATCTGTTACGCACCGTCGGCATGCTGCCGGTGCTGTTGTTGCTGGTCCTGGGTTTTGCCCTGATGAGCGAAAATTTCTTCACGGTGCAGAACCTGTCGATCATCACCCAGCAAGCCTCGGTAAATATCGTCCTCGCTGCGGGCATGACCTTCGTGATCCTGACTGCCGGCATCGATTTGTCGGTCGGCGCAATTTTGGCGGCGTCGGCAGTGGTAGCCATGCTGGCTTCGCTTTCGCCGCAATTCGGCATGCTGGGGATTGCAGCAGGGATTGGCTTCGGCCTGTTGCTGGGATTGACCAACGGCGTGTTGATTGCCTTCATGCGGCTGCCGCCGTTCATCGTCACGCTCGGCGCCTTGACCGCGATGCGCGGCCTGGCGCGTTTGCTGGCAGATGACAAGACCGTTTTCAATCCGGAATTGCCGTTCGCATTCATCGGTAACGACTCGGTACTGGGCGTGCCGTGGCTGGTCATCATCGCCTTGCTGGTGGTGGCGGTTTCCTGGTTCATCCTGCGCCGGACCGTGATCGGTGTGCAGATCTATGCGGTTGGCGGCAATCACGAGGCAGCGCGCTTGTCAGGCATCAAGGTGTGGAAGGTGTTGCTGTTCGTGTATTCGGTGTCCGGCTTGCTGGCCGGCCTGGGCGCGGTGATGACGGCCTCGCGCCTGTCTGCCGCCAACGGCCTGCAACTGGGGCAATCCTATGAGCTGGATGCGATCGCGGCGGTGATCTTGGGTGGCACCAGCTTTACCGGCGGTGTCGGCTCCATCGGCGGCACCCTGATCGGTGCGCTAATCATCGCGGTGCTGACCAACGGCCTGGTGCTGCTTGGCGTTTCCGATATCTGGCAATACATCATCAAGGGCATCGTGATTATCGGTGCGGTGGCGCTTGACCGCTATCGGCAATCGGGTGCGCGTACTTGATGTTGATAAATCGATTTACAGACCAACCGGGCGCGACAAGCTGGTCGTTGCGCAGGGATTTTTATATGACCAGTAACAGGAGATAAGTGCATCATGAAAAAAATCGCTCACGCGGCATTGGTATCAATTCCGCTCACTTTAGCGCTGACCCTGTCGGCTCCGGCCCAGGCGCGTGAACTGAAATCGGTCGGCATCACCGTCGGTTCGCTAGGCAATCCTTATTTTGTGACGCTGGCCAACGGCGCCAAGGCAAAAGCCCTGCAAATCAATCCGAACGCCAAGGTTACCGCGGTGTCGGCCGACTATGATCTGAGCAAACAGTTTACACAGATCGATAATTTCATTTCAGCGGGGGTCGACCTGATTTTGCTGAATGCCACCGATCCGGTCGCCATCGAACCGGCCATCAAGAAAGCGCAGAAGGCGGGGATTGTGGTGGTGGCGGTGGATGTTGGCGCCAAGGGCGTTGACGCTACGGTACAGACCGATAACGAAATGGCTGGCCGGCTGGCCTGTAAATACCTGGTCGATAAACTAGGCGGCAAGGGCAACGTGATTATCCAGAACGGGCCGCAAGTCACTGCCGTGATCGACAGGGTCAAGGGCTGCAAGACGGTATTCGCCGCAGCGCCAGGCATCAAGGTATTGTCGGACGATCAGGATGGCAAGGGTTCGCGCGAAGGTGGCTTGAACGCCATGCAAGGCTATCTGACTCGCTTCCCGAAAATCGACGGTTTATTCACCATCAACGATCCGCAAGCGATCGGCAGCGATCTCGCCGCCAAGCAGCTGAAGCGCAAGGGCATCGTCATTACTTCGGTCGACGGTGCACCGGATATCGAAGCGGCGCTGAAGTCGGAAACCTCGATCCAGGCTTCCTCCAGCCAGGACCCTTGGGCCCAGGCGCAGGACGCGGTTGCCATCGGCTATGACATACTGAACGGCAAGCGGCCGGCCAAGCCTGTCGTGCTGCTGACACCGATGCTGATTACCCATGATAATGTCGCTACTTATAAAGGTTGGTCCAGTCAGCGGTAATGTTGGCAAGGCGGCTGTCGAAGCGACGTTATTCGCGGCCGCCGGTTTAAAGCATAAAAAGGGGACAAAAATTGGCTACGATGGATGATGTCGCAAGAATCGCGAAGGTATCGACTTCGACGGTCTCGCATGTCTTGAACGGTACGCGCAAGGTGCGGCCGGCTACGGTGCGTGCGGTGGAGGCGGCAATCCAGGAGCTTGGCTACATACCCAATACTTTGGCGCGCTCGCTGGCGCGCTCGACATCGAACACCATCGGCGTGGCGATTTCCGCGCTCTCCAATCATTATTTCAGCGAAACCGTGCACGCCATCGAAACCGAATGCGCCAAGCACGGCATCATGATGCTGTATGTCGATACCCGCGACGATCCAGAGCAAGAGCTGCGCGCGGTCAAGGCGCTGCATCATCGGCGGGTTGACGGCATCCTGCTGGCGCCGTCCGCCGATCCGCAGCACCTGGCGCTGGAATATCTGCGCACCAACGAGATCCCGGCGGTGCTGGTCGACCGGCTGGTGACGCAGGGATTCGACCAGGTCGGCGTGGAAAACAAGAAGTCGTCGCAGGAACTGGTCAGCCATTTGATCCAGCATGGCCACAAGCGCATCGCACTGATTTCCGGCAGCGTCGGCCTGCCTACTACCGATGAACGGATTGAAGGTTATCGCGCCGCGCTGGATGCTGTCGGCCTGCCGTTCGACCCGGCGCTGCAGGTTAGCGGTGAATCCAGCAGCGAGCCGGCACGGCAGGCAACCCGCCAGCTGCTGGCGCTGACAGAGCCGCCGACCGCCATCATGACTGCCAATAACCTGATGACCATCGGCGCCATGCATGCCCTGCGCGATGCAAAGATTGATGTGCCGGAGCAGATCGCCCTAGTTGGCTTCGACGATTTCGACTGGGCCGATTTCTTTATTCCGCGCCTGACAGTGATGGCGCAGCCGGTCAAGGAATTGGGAACGCGGGCAGTCAAGCTGTTGATGAAGCGGATTGAAACGCCTGAAGGGAAAAAACAGACGGTGCGGCTGGCGCCGACGCTGCGCGTCCGTAACTCCTGCGGCTGTCTTTGATACCTTCTTGATTTGAACCGGCGTTAGAAATTGAGAAATTTAGAAATGGATATTTATGGGTAATCCCATCTCACTCGGGATAGATCTCGGTACGTCGGAACTGAAAGCGATATTGCTGGACGAAAGCGGTGCGGTGTTGACGCATGCAGGAGTCCGATTGAACATTTCGCGGCCGCAAGCCGGCTGGTCCGAGCAAAACCCGGACGACTGGTGGCAGGCCTGCCTGGCGGCTTTGCATCAGCTAAGGCAGCAGCAACCGGATGCGTATGCCAGAGTCCGTTGCATCGGCTTGTCAGGGCAGATGCATGGCGCCGTATTGTTGGACCAAAGCGATCAGGTGTTGCGACCTGCGATCCTATGGGATGATTCGCGCGCCATGGCGCAGGCGCAATTGCTGGGCCATGAACATCCCGAGTTTGCCGATGTCACTGGCAGTCTGCCGATGGCCGGCCTGACCGCTCCCAAGCTGCTATGGCTGCGTGAGCATGAGCCGCAAGTATTCAGCCAAATTTCCTGTGTATTGTCGCCCAAGGATTATTTACGTTTGCGTTTAACAGGCGAGCGCATCAGCGATGTCTCCGACGCCGCCGGTACGCTCTGGCTGGATGTGCGCAAGCGCGACTGGTTTGAACCTATGCTGCAGGCTACCGGGCTTGAGTTGACGCAGATGCCGCGGTTGGTGGAGGGCTCGGCGTCGTCGGCTAATTTGAGTGCTTCTGCGGCATCATTATTGGCATTGCAACAGCCGGTGCCGGTGGCTGGTGGTGGCGGTGACAATCCGGTATCGGCAGTCGGCATCGGTGCGATTGACACTGGCCAGGCGTTTGTCACGCTTGGCACCAGCGCCGCGATTGTCGCCATTACCGATCGGGTGGCCGGCAATCCGGCCAGCGCAGTGCACAGCTTCTGCCATGCGCTGCCGCAGCGCTGGTACACCATGGGTGCGATGCTGGCCGGCGCCAGTTGCCTGCGGTGGGTTACCCAGCTGCTGGGGCAGGTCAATGAGCAAACTTTGCTGCAGCTGGTAGAAGAACGCTTGCCGCTCACGCAGTCGGCTCCCGTAGCGACACCCTTGTTCTTGCCCTATCTTGCCGGCGAACGCACGCCGCACAACGATCCGTTGCTGCGCGGTGGATTCATGAATCTGGCGCATGACACGACACCGGCGATGCTCGGCTACGCAGTGCTGGAGGGCGTTGGTTTCGGCCTGCTCGATGCTATGCATGCGGTGCAATCGGCAGGAGCGGTGGTAGGCCAGTGTTCATTGGTCGGCGGTGGCGCTCGCAGCAACTATTGGGCGCAATTGTTATCGAACATTCTCGACAGGGAGATTTGCACCTTGTCGGGCAGTGAACTCAGCGCCTGCATCGGCGCTGCCAAGCTGGGTTTCCTGGCATATGGCCGTGGTCGTGACTTGCCGGGCCAAGGCATGCCGGTAAAGGAACGCTTCGTTCCTGCCGCTGCACAGCAAGAGATGCTGCAAGCGCGTTACCAGAAATTCCGCGGATTGTTCGCGGCGGCGCAAGCCCTGCATAATTGAAATGACTGAATTCTTGTAAATTATTTAATCTGTTTCCTAAAAGGACATGAACCATGAATCAGCTGGACCAGCTCAAGCAATACACTACAGTAGTGGCCGACACCGGAAATTTCAAACAACTGGCGCAATTCAAGCCACGCGACGCTACCACTAATCCATCGTTGATCCTGAAAGCAGTCCAGCAAGCCGATTACGCGCCGTTGCTGGCGGAAACTGTCGCAGCCCATGCCGACAGCGCGCTGGACCAGATCGTCGACCAGGTGCTGGTGCGGTTTGGCCTGGAGATTCTGCAAGTGGTGCCGGGCCGGGTGTCTACCGAAGTCGATGCGCGACTCAGTTTCGATACGGCGGCCACGGTTGCCCGGGCGCGCCGCATCATGGCTTTATATGAAGCTGCCGGTATCGGCCGCGAGAGGGTATTGATCAAGATCGCCTCGACCTGGGAAGGGATTCAGGCCGCGGCTATCCTGGAGCGCGAAGGCATCCGTTGCAACCTGACGTTGCTGTTTGCATTCTGCCAGGCGGTTGCCTGCGGCGCCGCCAAGGTACGCCTGATCTCGCCCTTCGTCGGCCGCATCTACGACTGGTACAAAAAATCCGCCGGCAGCGCCTGGGACGAATCCGCCAACACGCTCTCGAACGATCCTGGCGTCAAGTCGGTGGCGCAGATCTACAGTTATTACAAACACTTTGGAATTGAAACGGAAGTAATGGGCGCCAGCTTCCGCAACGTCGGCCAGATCGCTGCGCTTGCAGGTTGCGATCTGCTCACTATCAGTCCGGACTTGCTGGCGCAGTTGCAAACCAGCGACACCGCCTTGCCGCTTGCATTGGATAAGAACGCTGCCGCTGACGCCGACCTGCAAGCTGTCAGTTACGACGAAGCGAGTTTCCGCTATGCGCTCAATGAAGACGCAATGGCGACCGAAAAACTGGCCGAAGGGATACGCGGTTTTGCTGCCGATGCGGTCAAGCTCGATAAGATCATCGAGGGTTTGCTGGCATCGGCGCGCGTTTCAGCTTAAACCGCCTGCGTAGGGTGGGCACGCTTTTGTGCCCACGCGGACCGCGATATCCGGAGTACAGACCCTCGTGGCATGGAAATAGGCATGCACGTGAAGTGAGTTCACGCGTGGGTACAAAGGCGTGCCCACCCTACGAGGTCCCGTTCTTAGCTTAAGAAGTTTGCGGCAGCAAGTCGTCCTTCAAGGCTTGCTGCCGCCAACGCCAGCCTAACAGCGCCAAAGCCAGCAAGGCGTGCAGCGCTGCTATGCCAAGCATCACCCAGCCATTGCCGATATGCAGGGGCATGAAGAATATGGACAGGGATTTCAATCCCATCATCTTGCTCAGGAACGGCAACAAACCATTGATGAGCGCCAGATACAAGATGGTGGTGGCGCCGACTCGATTGCTCTTGCCGGAAAAGGCGAAGAACAGGTAGACGCAGCAGTCGCGTAACAGCATCAGAGCGAGCGTCAAGGCCAGGAACGACAGGCTGGCGATGGTTGCCGGCAGCTTGAATGGCAGGTCTTCGCCATTACTGAACTGCAGCAGCAACGCAAAACAGAAACTCAAGACCAGCGTAGTTGGCCAGATTGGCAAATTGCGGAACAGACCATGCCAATTGCCAGCCTTTGCCCTGGCAATGACACGTTGCCAGAGTGCGATGTCGTTTTCTTCCGAGAATAGCGCCGCGTAGGTCATGGACATTGAGAACAGCAGGGCAATCCACAGCAGCCCCGCGCCGTCGGTAAAGCCGGCGACATAGACTGCCAGCAGGCAGCAAGCCAGTGGCCAGGCCCAGGGAACGGTCGTGATCTGCAGCGCGCTGCTCATACTGCGCCATGCCGCAAATACAGCGAAGGCGGCAAAGAATATCGTGCTGGCCAGCAGAAACGCGCTATACGCAAACGGCTGTCCCCACCAGAGAACGGAAGCGTCCACTCCAGAGCGCAAGCGTGGTGCGAACAGAAAAACCATCAGTACCACTGCCCAGGCAATGCCGCCACGCTGCACGGCGCGGATGTCGCTGCGCATCAAGTGCAGGTTCAGGGAAATCGTCGCTGCATGCATCAGTATGCCCAGGGCTATCAGCGTCAAGATGCTGGTAAATGTCATGGCATCCTCTCGCGTCAGTGCGGCGACCACGAATACCAGAAAGCAAAGAACGCCGCCATACCAGTTGAAAGCAGTAGCGCCGAACAGCTTGCCCCAGGTC
The DNA here is from genome assembly GCF_900111995.1 of Collimonas sp. OK607. GTDB lineage: Bacteria > Pseudomonadota > Gammaproteobacteria > Burkholderiales > Burkholderiaceae_D > Collimonas. Next base: position 15,906 of record NZ_FOKF01000037.1, on the reverse strand, counting down.
ATGGTCCAGGGATTGAGCGCGCTCATGCGTTGCTGGTCCCAGGTTTTGTCGCGGATTTCATCGATCACGGCGCTGCTGGCGCTGCGGGTTCCCCACAGGCAGACGATCCCGCCAAACAAGATCAGCGCTATGCTGTCCAGTGGCAGGCCGCCAGGGAAATTATTGCTGGCGATGCTGAATGCGAAAAAAATCAATCCCAGGATGGCCGGCATGGCAATCAGGCGATGAAAGGAAAACTGCAACCACAGGTTACGTTTGAATTCAGGATTGATCATGTTGCGCTCCTGGCGGTTTGTCCGTTATTTTCATAGCTGGCGACTGAGCGCAGATACGATTGCTGCAGATTTTCCTTTTGATCGGCAAAGCTGGCGACCGTCAGCCCACCGGCAATCAGGCGCGCCAGCAATGCCGCCTGGGCGTGCTCGTCACCGCTGAAGACGAAATCGGCGCTACGCTCGTCACAGGCGATTATCTGCACGGACGGCTCGGTAGCCAGTTGCGCGGGCAAGCTGGGATTGGCTTGGGCCAGGGTGATCCGCAGCGATTTGTGTCGAGCGTGTTCGGTGTTGTCGTGCTCCAGAGCGCGATATTCCAGTACTTTGCCATCGCGTAAAGCTAGCATATGGGTCGAATATTCATCCAGTTCCGCCAGGATATGCGACGACACCAGCAGCGTCATGCCCCGCGCTTGCAACTGTCGAAACAGTCCAGCCAGGCTGGCGCGCGCTTCCGGGTCGAGGCCGGATGCCGGTTCATCCAGCAGCAGGATTTTCGGATTGTGAATGATGGCCTGGCCGATGGCGACACGCTGCCGCAAGCCGCGCGACAGCTTGTCGCAGGTCTGTTGCAGGCGTTCTGTCAGTCCCAGTTGCTGCGCGGTAGTCTGGATCGCCTGCGGGACCGCAGATGCCGGCAAACCTTGGGCGGCGGCCGCATATTCAAAACACTGCGCCACGGTAAGCGCTTGATACAAACCATAGAAATCGGACAGGTAACCCATGATCCGATGTACTTCACGCGGCTGTTCCAGCACATCCATGCCGGCCACGCTGATCGAACCGGAAAGCGGAGTTTCCAGGCCCGCAATGCAGCGCATCAGCGTGGTTTTGCCGGCGCCGTTAGAGCCGACCAGCGCAGTCACGCTACCAGCTTCGACCTGCAGGCAGACCTGATGCAAAGCGCGGTGACCGGGGTAATCGAAGGTAAGGCCGGAGATTTTTATCATGTGATTGAATCGATCCATTAATCAGTCAATAAGGTGACGTAGGGAGCATGACAGCAATGCAAGCTGCTAATAATAAAGCAATGTGCGAAAAGAATACGCGACAAATTGCGCCCCGCAACATCGTGTATCAAACCGTGGCTAGCTGTTACCAAATGATTCACCTGCCTCGCTGGCGCGGCAACTCCGGTTAAATAGCTGATTTATCTACTGGAGATTGTTATGCACGCCAAGCAGTTGTTATCCGTTTTGAAGCTGGGTTCGCTCGCAGCTTTGTTCAGCTTGGGGCTGGCATCCTCAGCGCTGGCAGCGCCGGTGATGGATTTTCATGCGGAGGACGTATTGTCGGCGGCCGGCGGGGTGAAGGACGAGTTGCATCTGAACGCGAATCAACAGACTTTATGGCGCCAGCTGGAAACCAAGGCGCGCACTATCCTCAGCGACAGGGAAAAGCGACAACACGATCTGCAAGCCAATATGAGCAACGGTCTCAAGGATCCGGCAATCGATTTGCGGCAGTTGTCGGCAGCGATTGATACTGAATCCGGATTAGCTGCGCAGGAAGGGCGCCAGTTGCGCGAGCTGTGGCTGACCATGAACGACGCGCTGGACGATCAGCAGCGGCAGGCGGTTCGCTTGTTCCTGGCGGATCGCCTGGTGCGCGTAGATAACGTATCTTGTGCGCCGAGCTCAGTGGTTGGCAAGGACAAACCATCTGGCAAGGGGCATGGTAAGGGCATGGGCGGCATGGGTGGGGCAAATGGCGGTGGTGGCACCATGTAGTAGCATGCGTGATTGGCTGGTTTTGGGCAGCCTGCAGTAACTGCCCATGTTTACCAGCGGCCGGTCAGCATTAGAAATCCCGGGATCCAGCATGAAAAAATGCCGATAATTGCGGTGATGGGGCCCAGCGACCGAATGCTTTTTTGAAGCGCCATAGCCAGGAAAAACAAGAACCACAGTGCACCCCAGGCCAGCCACATCACGGTAGAGCGGATATCCTGGTTCACTGCCAGCCACGCCATCGGCAAGGTATTGATGGCGACAAACAGGCAATACCAGCCCAATCCTTTGCCGTTCATGCCTTTCCATTGCACCACTGCCAGATATAGGTAAGTGAAGGCAAACAGCAGGCCCGCCGCGGTGCTGAGGTAACCTGCATTGTCAACGCTACGGACCAGGCCCAGCAAACTGATGAATAGCGCCAGGATGCCGACCAGGAAGTTGAAGACGGCATTTTCACGCGCCTCGATGCGGCCGGTCAAGCCGACGCCATTGACGACCAGCACTGCGCCGATGAACAGTAGAGCAATGCCCAACATGGTTTATTTCCTTCTGTAAGACTATCGATAGTTTTGTCGGATTTTCCGAATTTGCAGGGAAGATACCCGGTTCACATATATTCAGGTATGCCGGAAATGAATAAGGCCAATATGAATATTGGCCTTGAATTCGGGTGCTGGATAGGTTTAATGCCCGGGGGCTCAACCGCCCAGATACGCTTCCAGCACCTTGGGATTGTTCAGCAAGTTGCTGCCGCTGTCAGCCAGCACGATCTTGCCGGTTTCCAGCACGTAGCCGCGCTGGGCGATGCGTAGCGCTTGCCGGACGTTTTGTTCGACAAGCAGAATCGTCAAACCGGTGCGGTTGATTTCCTGGACGATGCGGAAAATCTCTTGCACCAGCAACGGCGCCAGTCCCATCGACGGTTCATCCAGCAACAGTACACGCGGCTTGGCCATCAATGCACGGCCGATGGCCAGCATCTGCTGTTCGCCGCCGGACAGGTTGCCGGCCAGGCCATCCTTGCGTCGTTGCAGTACCGGGAACAGGGAATACACCCACTCGAGATCCTGGGCGATCTGCGCCTTGTCCTTGCGGGTGTACGCGCCCAGCGCCAGGTTTTCGGCGATGCTCAGGGTGGTGAGCGTGGCGCGGCCTTCTGCTACCTGTACCACGCCGCTCTGGACGATCTTGTGCGGCGATAGTCTGGTCAGATCTCGCTGGCCGAACAGCACTTGTCCGCGGATCGGTTTCAGCAGGCCGGAGATGGCGAGCAGGGCAGTGCTTTTGCCGGCGCCGTTGGCGCCTACCAGTGCCGTGATTTCGCCTTCGTTGAGCGTCAGGTCGATGCCTTTGACCGCTTCGATATGGCCGTATGAAACCGCCAGGTCCTGCACTTGCAGAATCGGTGTCTTGTTCATGTTCGCTTCGGCCTTCATTCTGCGTCTTCCTTGCCCAGGTAGGCTTCAATCACTTCCTGGTTATTCCTGATCTGGTCGGGGCTGCCTTCGGCGATGATGCGGCCGAAATTGAGCACCGCGATGCGGTCGCACAGGCCCATCACGAAACGCATATCGTGTTCGATCATGAAGATGCTGAAGCCGCGTTGCTTGATGTTCAGGATCTCCGTCATCAGCTCGGTTTTTTCGGCGGGATTCATACCCGCGACTGGTTCGTCGAGCAGCAACAGTTTCGGCTTGGTCGCCAGCGCCCGGGCGAATTCCAGCTTGCGCTGTTCGCCATAGGAGAGGCTGTCGGCGAGCATCTGCGCCTTATGGTCCAAACGCACCCAGGATAATAATTCCAACGCCCGCTCGCGCGCCTGGGCTTCAATCTTTCTGAAGCCGCCAAGGTTGAGCAGCAGGCTGCCGAAGCCATAGTGCATATGATCGTGCATGCCGACCACCACGTTTTCCAGCAAGGTCATTTCCTTGAAAACACGGATGTTCTGGAACGTGCGGGCGATGCCGCGTTCGGTGATCTTATGCGGTGCTACCTTGCCGATGTCTTGGCCGTCGAATTCGATCGCGCCGCCGGAAGCACGCAGCAAACCGGTGATCAGGTTGAATACGGTGGTCTTGCCGGCGCCGTTAGGACCGATCAAACCGAAGATACCGCCCTGCGGAACATTGAAATTGACGTCTTGCAGAACCTGCAGGCCGCCAAAGTTCTTGCTGATGTTTTTGAGTTGCAGCATTATTTACTTCCTCCAGCTTGCGCTTTACGCTGGAAAAATGCGCGGATCCGACGCGGGTCCCAGATGCCTTTCGGCAGATACAGGATCACCAGCACCAGGATCAAGCCGTTGACGACTGAGCGGTAACTGTTGAAATCGCGTAGCGCTTCCGGCAACAGCGTCAGCACCATACCGCCGATGGTCGGGCCGATCAGGGTACTGGTGCCGCCGAACACGGCCATGGTCAGGATCTCGACGGCGTTTTCGAAAGCGTAGTTGCCGGGGCCGATGGTGAAGGTGTAGTGAGCGTTGAGGCCACCGGCCACGCCGGCAATGGCGGCGCCGATGACAAACGCCAGCAGCTTGTAGCCGGCGACATTGACGCCCATCAGGCGCGCCGCAACTTCATCTTCCTTGATGGCTTCGAAAGCCCGGCCGATTTTCGAGCGGCGGATGCGAGCCAGGATGTACAGGGTGAGCGCCAGCAGCAACACGATGTGCCACCATTCGGTTTTCAACGGGATGCCGTTCAAGCCGAGCGGGCCGCCGGTGATATCCATGTTGAGCACCACGACGCGGACCACCTCGCCGAAACCGAGGGTCGCCATCGCCAGATAGACGCCGGACAAGCGCAAGGTCGGAATCCCGATGATCAGCGCCACCAGCGCCGGCAATGCGCCGCCGATTGCCAGCGCTACCGGAAACGGTAGGCCAGTCTGCATGCTGATCAGCGAGGCGGCATAAGCACCGATACCCATGAACGCTGCATTGGCCAAGGACAGCAGGCCGCACGACAGCGTAACGTAAATCGAAAGCGCCAGCATGGCGTTGACACCGAGACTGAAAATGACGGTGTTGTAGGTCGACCAGAAGCCATCCCACCAGTCCAGAAAGCCGGCCGCGCCGACAGTTGTAAGCAGTTCGGTCATGTCAGGCCTTCCTTTCCAGTACTTTGCCAAACATGCCGGAAGGCTTGACCAGTAAAATCAGAAACAGCAATCCGAAACCTACGGCGTCGCGGAAATCGCTGGAAATATAGGCTACCGTCAGCACCTCGGCGAAACCGAGGAACAGGCCGGCAATCATGGCGCCGCGAATGTCGCCCATGCCGCCCAAGATGATGACGGCGATGCCTTTGTGCAGCATCGGCTGGCCCATGAATGGCGTAATCGCGTTGAACGACAGGCCGACCAGTACGCCGGCGGCGCCACCCAGCGCGGCAGCGGCGAATGAAGTCAGGTAGAACAGGCCTTCGACATTGATGCCGAGCAGGTATGCTGCCTTCGGCGATTCGGCAATCGCGCGCAAGGCGCGGCCGAGCTGGGTGCGGCGCATCACCGCCAGCAGCACCAGCATCAGGATGAAGGAAATCAGGACGATGCCGATTTGCACCGCGGTGACATGCAGATGGCCCCAGTTATAGCTCTCTTCCGGAATGGTGCCGACCGGGAAGCGTTTGTTTTCAGCGCCGAACATGCCTTGCGCCAGGCTGGTGAGGATGGTGGCGACGCCGATGGTGGCGATCATTGGCGCCAGATGGGGGGCGTTGCGAGCACGCAGCGGCTTCAGCACCAGATAGTCGACCAGCAAGCCGATCAGGCCGGACACCAGCATTGCCGCCAGCATCGCCAGCCAAAGTGGCAGCGCCAGATGTTCCACCAGCAGCAACGCCGCGTAACTGCCAAGCATGAAAATGGCGCCGTGCGATAAATTGATCACGCCCAGCACGCCGAAGACCAGCGTGAAACCCAAGGCAAACAGCGCATAGACGCTGCCCAGCGAAAGGGCGTTGATGAGTTGTTGTTCAAGCATGGAGGTTTTTTTCTAAAAATCAGCCGCAAATGTAGTTATTTGGGGTCAGAGTTTTTTTACGACAGCAGTATCGTCGTAAATTACTCTGACCCCAATTAACGGGCCACGGAGTACACGTCTTTGCGGTCTGTGTAGTGCAATAACGGCATTCTTTCTTCGGACGCCGTCAATTGGGGACAGAGTAATTCGTCGCGCTGCGGCGACTCTTAAACTCTGTCCCCAATTGACTAGAGACTCTGTTACTTCAGCAATATGAACTTGCCGCCCTTGGCAATATTCACAATCGCTTCCTGTTGCGCGTCGTAGCCGACTTCCTTGCCGGCCACTGCCGGCGCCTTGCGGAATGCAAATTTGCCTGTCGCGCCGTCAATCGTCACTGCCGGCAAAGCCTGCTGCAAAGCAATCCGATCCTTATCAATCGCACCACTCAGCTTGACGTTCTTCAAGGCAGCGGCAACAACATGCAAAGCATCATAAGCTTGCGCCGCGAACTGGTCCGGATCACTGCCGAATTTAGCTTTGTAGGCGGCCATGAAAGCCTTGTTGGCCGGCGTCAGGTTTTCGGACGACCAAGGGCTGCCCATGATGGTGTCGTCGCCAGCGCCTTTAGCGATATCAAACAGCTTCGGCGAGTTCAGGCCGTTGCCGCCGATGAACGGCTGCTTCATGCCCAGCGCGCGGGTTTGCAGGATGATGTTGGCCGCTTCTTCAGTCAGGCAAGAGCAAACGATGGCATCTGGATTCGATGCTTTGATCTTGGTCAGCTGCGCCTTGAAATCGACGTCGCCTTTGGCATACGCTTCAGTGGTGGTGACTGGAATCTTCTGATCCGCCAGTGTTCCCTTGAAAACGTCGTAGCCGCTCTTGGTGAAAGCGTCGTCGTTACCGTAAATGATGGCGACCTTCTTGATGCCGAAATGCTTGACCGCAGCACGTGTGGTGACTGGCAGAACGTCGGCTTCCATGACGGAGTTGCGGAAGGTGAACGGGCCCATGGCAGTGATGCCGTCAGCAGTATTGCTGGTGCCGAACGCTACTACTTTGGCAGCATTGGCGATCGGGTCGGCTGCGAATGCCGAGTTGGACAGGGTCGGGCCGAATACCAGCAAAACCTTGTCCTTGAAAATCAGTTTCTTGAAGACGTTGATTGCTTCTTCTTTTTTGCCTTGTTCATCTTCGATGATCAATTGCAGCTTGTTACCGCTAACGCCGCCGGCAGCATTGACTTCATCGGCGGCAAGTGAAAAGCCGTTCTTGATGGCGACGCCGTATTTGGCGGCTGGTCCGGTCAGCGCCGCGGCCAGGCCGAGCTTGACGTCGGCCGCATGTGCGGAACTGCCCAGGCCGGCGGCAAGCATCAGCAAAGGGAGTGTTTTCAGGAATGTTTTGACTCGCATTTATAAATCCTCCAGGTACCGTTTTTTTGAGCGATGACTTACCGCATGTCTCCAGGCAGCAGCGGACAGGGTCAGCTACGGCCGAAAAGCATTATGAAGTAAGAGATCAGCTAGCAGCTAGCGTTTTTATTTCGGCGCGTGCTGGGTGGATGCACCAAAATTGAACAAAGTATAAGGGATTTTCGGTCAGAAATTCCTGGCACACATATTACTCACGAGCCAGGTAAAGCGGATGTTTTACGCGGAGGGGTGACGACTTTTGGTCGATTATGGAGAGATATTGCGTGTTTTTGGGCAATTATACTCGGCGACGGGAATTTCTGCCGGGTACCTTATGCCAAATTTGCATGATGGGAAGCATGGCGCTTCCCATCGTCTTGAAGATTAAATCAGAGACCGAATCCGAGTTTGAATCAGCCCAGTTGCTGACGCAGATGCTGGATTGCCAGGCGCACCTGGCGCGGGGCGGTGCCGCCGATATGATCGCGTGCCGCCACCGAACCTTCCAGTGTCAACACCTCGAAAATATCGTCCTCGATCAACGGCGAGAATGCGCGCAATTGATCCAGCGACAAATCGCTCAGGTCGCAAGCCTGGTCGACGCAGCTGCGCACGGCGCGTGCCACGGCTTCGTGGGCATCGCGGAAAGGCAGGCCTTTCTTGACCAGATAGTCGGCCAGGTCGGTGGCTGTGGCGTAGCCTTGCAGGGCGGCGGCGCGCATCGCTTCCGGCTTGACGCTGATACCGCGCGCCATATCGGCAAAGATGCGCAGCGTGTCGGTCAGGGTATCGACGGTGTCGAACAACGGTTCCTTGTCTTCCTGGTTGTCCTTGTTGTAGGCCAGCGGCTGGCCTTTCATCAGGGTCAGCAAGGCAATCAGATGGCCGTTGACGCGGCCGGTCTTGCCGCGCGCCAGTTCCGGCACGTCGGGATTTTTCTTTTGCGGCATGATCGAGGAGCCGGTGCAGAAGCGGTCGGCGATGTCGATGAAGCCGATGCGCGGGCTCATCCAGATCACCAGTTCTTCCGACATGCGCGAGATGTGGGTCATCACCAGCGCGGCGGCGGCGCAGAATTCAATCGCAAAATCGCGATCCGAGACTGCATCCAGCGAATTGCGGCAAACGTCGTCGAAGCCGAGGGTGGTCGCCACGCGTTGGCGATCGATAGGGAAAGTGGTGCCGGCCAGTGCGGCGGCGCCCAGCGGCAGACGGTTGACGCGCTTGCGGCAATCCTGCATGCGCTCGGCATCGCGCCCGAACATTTCCACATACGCCAACACGTGATGGCCGAAGGTGATCGGCTGTGCTACCTGCATGTGAGTGAAGCCGGGCAGGATGGTGTCGGCGTGCTGTTCCGCCAGATCCAGCAGGGCCAGGCGCAGTTCGCGCAGCAAGCCGCTGATGTCGTCGATGGCGCCGCGAAGGTAGAGGCGGATGTCTGTTGCAACCTGGTCATTGCGCGAACGGCCGGTATGCAGGCGTTTGCCGGCATCGCCAACCAGTTCGGTCAGGCGCTTTTCGATGTTCAGGTGAACGTCTTCCAGATCCAGCAGCCATTCAAATTTGCCGGCGTCGATTTCGCCCTGGATCTGGCTCATGCCTTTCTGGATGGCCGCATAGTCGTCGGCGCTGATGATTTTTTGATATGCCAGCATCTCGGCATGGGCAAGCGAACCCTGGATATCGACTGCGGCCAGGCGCTTGTCGAAAAATACCGAGGCAGTGTAGCGTTTGACCAGATCAGAGACCGGTTCTGAGAAACGAGCCGACCAGGCTTCGCCTTTTTTTGAGAGTTGTGCTGTCATAATTATGTATTGAACCAAGTATTGAATCGGGTATTGAATCGTGCGTTGGGATAGCAATGAATTATGCGATTATAAATCACCGCTCCTGAAAACCTGCTTTTATGGTTGAATCTCGGCGCGCAGATGCATGTCGCTGGCATCTGCCGGTCTCAGGAAAATACCTTAAAACAACCGTTAATTGCTGTTCAGATAACTAATTTCCCTTCATGCCCAACGACCAGATCGCAGACACCGCGCAAGCGCAGCAGCCGAATACCGTTGTGATTCCCGATGGCTGCAACCTGGGCGTGGTGTTTCGCGCGCTGATCGCGGTTAATCTGGCCGTCATGGCGGCGCTGCTGCTGCACAGCGATAGCGTGATGGTTGCGCTCAACAGCTTTGTCGAGTCGGCCATGCTGATCGAACCTGCCTGTTTCCTGTCGCTGTCGATATTGTGCGGTTTGCATCGGCTTGCCGACCGTTTTCCTTTGCGTTTTTCTTTGTTTGCGCAGCGCTTGTCATGCTGGCTGGTGCCGGCGCTGGTGACGATTGCGGTAATCCGGCTGTTGTCTGGTTTCGACTGGTTTCTCAGCGGCTTTTCTCATCTGAGCGCAACCGGCGGCACGCCGCTTGCCGCATTTGTGGCGGCGTTGTTCGGCGGCGCGCTGCAACACTATTTCGAGCTGCGCGCCAAAGCTTTTTCTCCTGTGCTGGTGGAAGCCCGGTTGCAAGCCTTGCAGGCACGGATTCGGCCGCACTTTTTGTTTAACAGCCTGAATGCCGTGTTGTCGCTGATCCGGACCGAGCCACGCCGGGCCGAGGCGGCGCTGGAAGATCTGGCGGATCTGATCCGCGTCCTGATGCGCGATGGCCGCGCCATGACCACGTTGGAAAAGGAAATCCGCCTGTGCAGGCAATACCTGTCGATAGAAAAAATACGTCTTGGCGAGCGCCTGAAGGTGCAATGGGAGCGCGCAGGCATCAGCGATGAAGTGATTTTCCGGGCGCAGATTCCGACCTTGCTGTTGCAGCCTTTGATAGAAAACGCCGTCCATTATGGGGTGGAGCCGAGCACTGAGCCGGCCCTGATCCGGATCCAGCTAAGTCATTCGCTGGAACGGATTGAAATCATCATCACCAATCCTTACAATCCATACAGCGGTAAAGGCGTCGCTGCGCTGCCTGAAGGGAATCAGATGGCGCTGGAGAATATCCGCGAGCGGCTGTCGTTGCTGTACGATGTCGAAGCGCAATTGACTACCACCACCAAGCTCGGCCAGTTTGAAGTGCGCGCCAGTTTTCCGTATGTCAAAGCGGCCCTGGCCAAGCAGTAAAGCAGTGAATAAAAATCAACTAAAAACAACAGTGCGGATACTCTCTCTAATTCCATGATCCCTCGCATATTTATCGTCGATGATGAAGCGCCGGCGCGCGCCAGATTAAGCACGCTGCTATCCGACATCGTGGCCGACTGCCCGCATTACCTGGTGGGCGAAGCCGGCCATGCGGAGACCGCGCTGGAAGGCATACGGGCGACTGCGCCGGACCTGGTTTTACTGGATGTGCAAATGCCCGGCATGAGTGGTCTGCAACTGGCCGAACAACTGATCCGCAACGCCGGCGGTACCGAGCCGCCGCTGATTATTTTCGTGACCGCCTATGACGATTACGCCTTGAGCGCATTCGATGTGCAGGCTTTCGATTATCTGCTCAAGCCGGTGCGCGCAACACGGTTGGCGCAAGCCATCACGCGCGCCAGCCGCGTGCGGCAGCATACGCAAGCGGCGTCAGTGGCTGCGCCGCCGGCCGTCACAGGCTTGCCGCGCCAGCATTTTGCAGTGCAGGAGCGGGGTCGCATGTCGCTGGTGCCGATGGCGGAAGTGCTGTATCTGAAAGCCGAATTGAAATACGTCACGCTACGTACCAAGAGCAAGGAATACCTGATCGAGGATTCACTGGTGTCGATCGAAGAAGAGCTGGCGGTGTACTTTGTGCGCGTGCATCGCAATGCGCTGGTGGCGCGTAACGCTATCAGCGGCGTCGAGCGCGTCATGCACATCACGGACAGCGACAGCGATGGCGAGAAGCCGCAGGAAGTGTGGCAAGTCATCTTGCGCGACATCGACCATCGCCTGCCGATCTCACGACGGCAGTTGGCGGAGATCAAGGCGCTGGTGCGCTGATTTCCTACTGTTTACACCAGAAAATTCAACGCGTGGGCATTGCCTGCGCCATATTGCGGAAACAGTTTTTGCATGGCCGGATCGCCGATCCGCATGTGTTTTTCCGCCAGCGTGGCCAGCACTGCGCGGAAGTCGGTGGTGACAGCCAGATCGCGGCCTTCGTTGAGCGACTTGTCGTCGATGCCTGGCCATTGACCGTAAATGCTGCGGCCGCGGACATTGCCGCCTAACAGCCACATGGCGTTGCCGTGACCGTGATCGGTGCCGCCGTTGCCGTTTTCGCGGAAGGTGCGGCCGAATTCCGACATGACCACAATCACTGTATCGTTAAAGGCCGGCCCGAGTTCGCGCGCCAGCGTAGTAAGGCCGTCGGCCAGCGGTCGCAGGCGATTGGCCAGCTGGCCGTTGCCGTTGCCCTGGTTGGCATGGGTATCCCAGCCGCCGACGGCGATAAAGCCGAGCCGGATGTCGGGATTGCTGCGCATCAGGCGGCCCAGGCGGGAAGTGTCGATCGATAAACCATTTGGCAGCGGCGCGCCGTTATTGGCCGCCTTTTGCTCGGTGCTGCTGGCGTCGGCCATCAATTCCTTGCGTGCCGAAATGCCGTCGCGATAGGTTTTGCCAAGAACTGCATCTTGCGCATAGAGCGCGGCATAAGCCTGGTTGACCTCAGGACGGTCGATCAGGGTTGGCCGGGTGGCATCGCGGCCGGTTGGCATGTTGGCGACTACCGCCTTACCAGTCAGGATGCGCGGTACCGATTCGCCCAGGGTCAAAGCTTGCATCGGCGATGCCAATGCCGGCATCACGCCAAGCATCCGATTCATCCAGCCATCGCGGGTGTTGTGTTCTCCCGGCGTCCCGGTTTCCATGTAATCCTGCGCTTCAAAATGAGAGCGCGACATGTCGGGCGATCCCGAGGCGTGAATGAAGGCCAGCTGGCCGCCGTCCCAATATGGCTGGAGTGCTTGCAATGCCGGATGGAGGCCGAAATAACCGGTCAGGTCGATCGCGCCGTTTTGCGTTCCGGGGCGCGATACGGCAATCCCCGGCCGTGCCTTGTAATAGTTGTGATCACCATGCGGCACCACCACGTTCAAGCCATCCACCGCGCCACGCAGGAACACCACGATCATGCGCGGCGTGCCGTCGCCCGCGGCATGAGCGCGTTGCAACGGGCTGCCATACGATAGCGGGCTGTCGCTGACGACGGCCGTGGCGATCGGGGGCGCCTTGGCTTTAGCTTGCGGTTTGGTGGCAGGCGCCACCACGCAACCGGACAAGCCGACTGGAATCAGGATCGCGCCACTGGTGCTCAAGCCGAGATGGCGGATGAAATCACGACGGTTCATAACAGGGCTCCGATGGGCTATCTTTTCATGAAATCAGGACTGCCAAGTATCAGGCCGACCTGCAAGTTGGCTGGTGCGGTACTGATGGTGCTGAGGCTGTAGGGCGCCAGCGTCGGGGTCAGGGTTTGTATCAGTTGCTGTGGGTCGATGGGGGTGCCGTAGACGGGCCCGCCAGCCGGAGCCGGTGTTTCGCTGCGGGCTATCGGCGATTTGCCGTTGCTCAGGCTGTTGACGAAATTGATGCGGCGTAGCAGGGCATCCGGATTGAGCCACGCTTCTTCGGAAAATTTATAGCCTTCCGGGGTCAGCCAGCCGTATAGCGGCTGGCCGAGCTGATTCAACGCACCGTCAATCGGTTTAACGTTGAGCACCGGCGTTGCGGTTGCTCGTAGCGACGACACCACGTATTGATACGGGGTCTTGAATTGGGTCTGGTAATTGCTGCGGGCCCAGAATTCGGGGCTGTCGAACAAGGTATGGAGTACTGCCTTGATGTCGCCGTTGCTGCTCAGGAAGCGGCGCGCCAGTTTCTCGGTCAGCACCGGTTCGGGCTGGTCCGAAACAAAATACCGGACCAGTTTGGCGGCAACGAAGTGCGCGGTGGCGGGGTGACGGGCCAGGATATCGAGCGCCTGCTCGCCTTCCTGATAGCCACTTCCTTTGATGGTCTGGCCGAGGAATACTTTATCGCCGAAATCATGGCGGCGCGGGTTGAAGACGAATCCCGGCTGGCCGTCTTTCATGCCTTTTTGATCGATGGTCCAGCCGGTCAGGATACGCGCCAGGGAAATCACGTCGGCCTGGGTGTAGCCGCTGTCGACCCCCATGGTATGCAGCTCCAGCAATTCACGGCCGTAATTTTCGTTGAGTCCTTTAAAGCGGCCTTTGGCTTCAGGTGTGTCGACGCCGCTGCTCAGCCAGTTATCGAGGTAATACAACATTGCCGGATGGTGGGCAACCGCGCCCAGCAGCTGGCGGAAATTGCCGAGTGCGTTGGGCCGCAATACGTCTTTTTCATATTCGCCGTCCCAGTAGCGTACCCATTCCTTGCCTTCGAAGACGTTGAAATGATTGAACCAGAATTCGGTCATTACTTCCTGTAACTGACGCGGGCTTTCGGTGGCTTGCCATAGGCGGGCAAAATGCACCTGAGGTGTGATTTCCTTGTTGGCGCGCTGGCGCGCCATGTTCTTTTCTTCAGGAGTGGCGGTATTGGGAGGGAAGGATGGCGGGCCGTACTGCTGGTAAAGCTGGGACGATGTCAGTTGATAAGTCGATAAGGTTGATAGTTTATCGGTCAGGTCGGCTGGCATTGGCACGCTGTCGGGATTCAACTGCTGCTCGATATAGCGCTTGATGCCTATGTGCCTGACTGCATCGACGTCGCCGGGACGGGGGCCGTAGGCCAGCCGGTTCAGGACATGTAGCGCTTTTTCCGAGTTGTTCAGCGGTGGCTGGGCATTTTGCGCATTGGCGTTAAGCGTTGCCAGGCTGCCCAGCAGCACGGCGATCGATAGCACACCAGGGTTTCTTATTGTCGACATGTTCCACCTTATGCAATTTTCGGCTTACACCGCTAATTAACGCTTGGTTAGCGGTCCGCGCATACAAGGGCGGTGTAACAGATTGTAATTCGGCAATATCGACAGGTTGGGAAGTTGTTTGGTGAATCAGATTACCTTGCCTGGATTCATCAGGTTCAATGGGTCGAGCGCCTGTTTGATGGTTTTCATCAGCGCAATTTCCACCGGAGATTTGTAGCGCAGGATTTCGTCGCGCTTGAGGGCGCCGAGTCCGTGTTCGGCCGAGATCGAGCCGTTCATGCGGTCGACGCTGTCGTGCACCAGGCGGTTGATGTCGGCTTGCCGTTCTATGAATTGGTCGGGGGAAATAGCGACGGGCGGCGAGACGTTGTAATGCAGGTTGCCGTCTCCCAGATGGCCGAAAGTGACGTTGCGGCAACCGGGGAAATGTTCTTGCAACAGGGCGTCGGTGACGCTGATGAATTCGGCGATGCGGGAAATCGGTAGCGAGATGTCGTGCTTGATATTCTTGCCTTCCTTGGCTTGCGCCTCGGATATGCTTTCGCGCAGTTGCCACAGGGCGCGTGACTGGGCGGTAGAAGTGGCAAGTACGGCATCCTGGCAAATCTTTTGTTCTAGCGCATCGCCGATAACTGCTTCTAGTAGCGTACTGGCATGGGGTGCGGGTTCGCTGTCAGATAGTTCCAGGAGTACATAGTGCGGGTGGTGCTCTGCGAAGGGAAATGGCAATTGCGGGAAATGCCTGGCTACCAGTTGCAGGCACAGGTCGGACATTAATTCGAATCCGGTCAGGGTGGCGCCGCAGCGGTCTTGCGCCAGGCTTAGCAGGCGTAGGGCGTCGGCCGGGGTCTGGACTGCCGCTAGCGCGGTCAGTTGGACTTTTGGCTGTGGAAATATCTTTAGCACAGCTGCGGTGATGATGCCTAGCGTGCCTTCGGCGCCGATGAACAGGTCGCGCAGGCCGTAGCCAGTGTTGTCTTTGCGTAGTCCGCGCAGGCCGTGCAGGATTTCGCCTTGGGCGGTGACTACTTCCAGTCCGAGGCAGAGTTCGCGGGTGTTGCCGTAGCGGAGTACTGCGGTGCCGCCGGCGTTGGTGGAGAGGTTGCCGCCTATGGTGCAGCTGCCTTCTGCTGCGAGCGATAGGGGGAGCAGGCGTTGTTCTGCGGCGGCGGCTTCCTGGATGTGTTGGAGGATGCAGCCGGCTTCGGCGGTGATGGTGTGGTTGAGTGGGTCCACGGCGCGGATCTTGTTGAGGCGCTTGAGCGATAGGACGATCGCTTGGCCGCTTTGGTCTGGGACGCTGCCTAGCACCAGGCCGGTGTTGCCGCCTTGGGGGACAATGGGGGTCTGGAATTTGGCGCAGAGTTTTACTATTGCTGCGACTTCGGCTGTGTCGGCTGGTTTAACCACGGCCAGCGCCGTGCCGGTGTAACGCTGACGCTGATCGGTTAGATAAGCAGCCTTGTCGGCTTCATCCGTAAGAACGTGTGCGGCACCAATAGCGCTCCGGCAAGCATCCAGAAATTCGGTCTTTTTCATATCCAATTTCGACGAAAATAGTTAAATGGGGTCAGAGTCTGACCCTTCCCCTCAAATAATCGATAAAAATCAAAGGGCTAATGATTTTGAATTGTCAGTTGCATGCATGAG
>NZ_FOKF01000011.1 GCF_900111995.1 Collimonas sp. OK607 | reverse complement strand
CAATCAGTGGGGCACCAGCATGATCGGCTTCAAGGGTACCGAAGATCTGGGTGGCGGATTGAGCGCCTTTTTCTTGTTGGAATCCGGTTTTGACGCCACCAACGGCAGCACCAACGGTAGCGCCTTGTTCAATCGGCGTTCTTATGTCGGCCTGAACGGTAGCGCCGGCTCGATCAAATTCGGTAAAAACCTGTTCATCGTCAATGACGTCTGGAATCTCGATCCTACCGGTCAGCAATTCATGAGTACGCAGAATCTGGTCAAGGGCCGCAACTGGCCGGGCGCCAATAACGTCATCGAATACCAGACGCCTACCTGGGGCGGTTTTAACGCCACCGTACAAACCAGTCTGGGCGAGAAAGCCGGTTCCACCAAAAATGGCCGCAGCGACGGCATTTCGCTGGTGTACACCACCGGCGGCCTCGAACTACGTGCCATCTATGACGTTATCCGCGATGCCAACGGCCGTTATACCGACGTCTACACCGCTTCCAAGGATCTGATTGTGGGCGGTACCTACACTGTGGACCAGCTGAAACTGTACGCCGGATACGAAAATGTCTCGGCCCCGGATACCGCGTCGCCTACCGATCCGGACAAGATCAATCATTACTGGATCGGCGCCAACTACGTGCTGACACCGGCATGGACATTGATCGGTGCTGCGTTCCACGCCAAGCTCAATCACGATGCAGGAAGCGCCAGCCTGTTCATGGTCGGGGCCAATTACAACCTGTCGAAACGGACTTTGCTATATGCGGCTGTTGGCACGATGCGCAACAAGGGTAATGCCGATTTTGGAACGGAGTTCGACAGCCCTTTGCCGGGCCATGCGCAAAATGGCGGTTACGCTGGTATCAGTCACTCGTTCTAAGTTGTTGCCGCAATCAAGGCGGCACGTGCTCTCGCAGGGGAACACGTCATTTAAGCAGGCCAAGCCGCTGATGCCATTCAAACAGAGATTCACGTGGAAATTCGGCAAACTGCTTGTCCTTGCGACCCGCCTTGACTTCTACCCACGGCGCTTTGTCTACTAACAGCAGATGGGTATGTGCCGGCGGTGTCGGCAGCGGCGTATCGATTGCAGAAGCGAACGGGTGGACCAACTCAGGCCATTCCGGATCGTAGAGCCAGAGCGCGCTGCCGCAGCGCCGGCAAAAATGCCTTTGCGCCGTGCTGGTATGGGCGCGTTGTTCGCCGTTCCGTTTGAGTTTGGCGTGGTAGACGCTGACGTCGTCTTGCCCCAGCACTTTCAAGGTGCTGGCGTCACCGCCGAGATTGATGGCATATCCGCCGCCACCCTGGGTCTTGCGGCAAATTGAACAATAGCAGCGTTGATAAGGATACGGCGAGTCGCTATCCAGACTAAAGCGAACTGCACCGCAATGGCAGGATCCCTTGAGCTTCATGGTTCTCTCCTGGTTGCTGCCGCCCGTGAAAAGTAGCGCTTCCTTGTCTTTGCGCAGATGCAAAAATGGCGGCTGGTCTTGCGACCACCGCCATTTTATATCTTCGGTGCTGTTGTTACAGCGTTGTTAGTTACGCAGGCTTAGGCCCCTTGCGATGGGGCTTGGCAGGCCTTGCCTGACCCGCATCGGTACGGCTGGCAAAATCGCTTTTCCCTTTGAACGGCGGCTTTTTAGCGCCATCCTTTTCAAATACTCTTCTGTCGCCACCGGACTTTCCCGGCGCCAGCTTGTCAGTGAATCTTTTGACCGGCTGATCACCATGCGGCATCGTTTCATCGGCAGCGCTAATCTTCAACTGCTGTCCGGAGACCCATACTTTTTTGAGATGCTCCATCAAATCTTTTGGCATTCCAGCTGGTAAATCCAGGGTGCTGTAGTCATCAAAGATTTCGATACGGCCGATATGTTTGGCTTCCAATCCCGCTTCATTGGCGATTGCGCCGACGATATTACCTGGCTTGACGCCGTGGCTATGGCCGACTTCTATGCGGAAGTGGGCCATGTCAAAATCGTTGTTGTGGCCACGATCTTTTTTAGAGGAAGCCGGACGTTCGCTGCGATCGCCATGTTCCGAACGTGCGGGACGCTCGGATTCATCTAACCGCAGTGCTCGTTCAGTGCGTTCAAAGCGTTCTGACGGTGCCGGTTTTTCAAAACGTTCGCCACGTTCAAACCTGCCGCCACGCACAGGTTTCTCATCTGACCAGGATTTGGCAGGTACTGATTTACGTGCTTCAAACGGCTCAGGGGCGTTTTGCTTTTTATCCAGCAATAACGGCTCATTGCCACGCGCCATTTTGGCCAGCGCAGCAGCAATTTCTACTGCCGGGATGTTTTGTTCGCGTTCGAAATCTTCAATGATGGAAGCGTATTCTTCCAGTGCACCTAAAGCCAAAGTAGCGCTGATCTGTTCCTTGAATCTGGCGATGCGGACATCGTTGACGGCCTGCACTGTCGGCAAAGTCAATGGTGAGACCGGTTGACGGGTCGCACGTTCGATTGCCTTCAACAGATTTCTTTCACGCGGCGTGATGAACAGAATCGCTTCGCCGCTGCGACCGGCACGGCCGGTACGGCCGATACGGTGGGTATAGCTCTCAGGATCGTGCGGCACGTCGTAATTGATAACGTGACTGATGCGTTCAACATCCAGACCGCGAGCAGCAACGTCGGTGGCGACCAGGATATCGATCTTGCCGTCTTTCAGTTGCTGAATGGTGCGTTCGCGTTGTTGTTGATTGATGTCGCCGTTAATCGCCGCAGCGGAAAACCCGCGTGCCTGCAATTTGCTCGCCAATTCTTCCGTGCCCATTTTGGTACGTGAAAAAACGATCATGCCGTCGAAAGTTTCGGCTTCCAGAATGCGCGTCAAGGCATCCAGCTTGTGCATGCCGCTGACCAGCCAGTAACGCTGGCGAATATTGTCGGCCGTGCCGGTTTTGGCGGCGACGGTGATTTCTGCCGGATCACGCAAATACGTTTTGGCGATGCGCTTGATCACCGATGGCATGGTGGCCGAGAACAGCGTGGTCTGGCGGGTTGCCGGGGTTTCTTTCAAAATCCGTTCGACATCGTCGATGAAACCCATACGCAGCATTTCATCGGCTTCATCCAACACCAATGTCTTTAATTTGGACAGGTCCAGCGAACCTTTATCCAGATGGTCAATCACGCGCCCCGGGGTTCCTACCACCACATGCACGCCACGGCGCAATGCGCTTAGTTGCGGACCGTAGCTTTGGCCGCCGTAAATCGGCAGCACATGAAAACCGGGAATATGGGTGGCGTAACGCTGGAAGGCTTCCGCGACTTGAATGGCCAATTCGCGGGTTGGCGCCAATACCAGCGCTTGCGGCGTGGTTTGCTTGAGATCGATACGTGACAGGATCGGCAGCGCAAAAGCGGCAGTTTTGCCGGTGCCGGTTTGCGCTTGTCCCAATACGTCGCGATTGCTGAGCAAGATCGGGATAGTCGCCGCTTGTATCGGTGACGGTGATTCATAGCCGACTTCCTTGAGCACGCGTATCAATGGCTCGCTCAGGTTTAAGTCGGTAAATAAGGGAACTGGTTTTTCAGACATGACATCACTCGCTGGTTTGTGCTTGTTGGGTCGAATCGCACTACGCGAAACAATGACAGAACCTACGCAAAACAGAGCCCGGAAGCTCTTTTCGCGTAAATCTTTAAATGAGATGCGTAGTTTACTCTGTTGTGATGCAGAACGAGACGAATTGATGGATATTGCACAGCAGCGAGCGTGAAAGCATGTTGAATACACTAGTATTCCAGTGTGGCAACATGCTTTGGGGGAGTCTCAGGCGCCTTGGGTTTCTCTCAAGGTAGGGTAATCGGTGTAGCCCTGCGCCGCACCGCCGAAGAAAGCGTTGCGATTAGCGTCGTTCATCGGTGCATTGGTCTTCAGGCGCTCAACGAAATCCGGGTTCGCAAGCATCATTTGGCCGTAGGCTTCCAGATCGGCTAGCCCCGAAGCCACGTCGGCTCCGATCCGGTCGCGCGGGCTGCCCGGCCGGTTCAGGATCAGCTTGCTCCTCCAGAGCTTGCGAATGTCGGTCAACAGCGTTTCGTTGCCTTGGTGCGCGATGTGCAGGTAGGCCAGCCCCAGTTTGTCGAGTTCGGCAACCAGATACCGGTACAGATCCGGCCCTTCGGTGCCTTCGTCGATACCCCACATCGCCGTGCCGGGCGACAGACGGATGGCAGTCCGGTCCGCACCGATTTCTTCGGCAATCGCGGTGACCACCTCAATGGCAAAGCGGGCGCGGTTCTCGATCGAACCGCCGTATTCGTCGGTACGCGTATTGGCGTTGAGCGCCAGGAACTGTTGGATCAGGTAGGCGTTCGCGCCGTGGATTTCGACGCCGTCGGCACCAGCGTCAACTGCGCGCCGTGCCGCGAAGCGGAAGTCGGCCACCGTCTGCCGCACCTCTTCGGTCGTCAGTGCACGCGGCACGGGAATGTCCTGCATGCCCTTGGCCGTGAACATCCCCGTGCCCGGGGCGATGGCTGATGGCGCAACGGCTTGGCGGTGATGCGGCGTATTGTCAGGGTGCGACATGCGCCCGGCATGCATCAGCTGGATGAAAATGTGGCCACCGTTGCCATGTACGGCATCAGTGACCTTTTTCCAGCCGGCGACATGGGCGTCGGTGTAGATACCCGGCGTGGTGAGGTAACCCTGTCCATCGTCAGAGGGCTGGGTGCCTTCCGCAACGATCAGGCCGGTGCTGGCGCGCTGGCTGTAATATTCGGCGGCCAGTTCTCCCGGCGTACCGTCGAGCTGGGCGCGGCTGCGGGTCATCGGCGCCATGGCCAGGCGGTTTTGAAGGGTGTTACGTCCAAGTTGGACGGGGCTGAATAGTTTGCTCATGATGGAATCCTTGAATATGGTGGATGGAAGAAAGGGCTGATTTCGCTTTTTTTGCGGAGCCTTACCCGGGATGTCTGTCCGAGCCACCAATGCCTCGGAAGCAGCCACGATCTCGATGTGGAAATTATGGACTGCTTCTCAATTGGGATAAATATGCTAATCTGGATAACATTGATCCATTAATGGCGCAGTCCTAACGAAGCAATCATAATGAAACGGTCGGCATGGAACTACTGAACGACATGGCCTTGTTCGTGGAGGTCGTCAAAGCCAAGGGCTTCCGCAGCGCCGGGGAAGCGATCGGGATACCGAACTCGACGCTGTCGCGGCGGATCAGCGCACTGGAGAAGGCGATCGGCCTGCGCCTGCTGCACCGTACGACACGCAAGATTGAACTGACCGAAGCGGGCCAGGTTTACTTCGAACGATGCAAACGCATCGTCGATGAAGCCCGGCTGGCGCACGAGCAGCTTGGCGAAATGCTGGCACAGCCGAGCGGAGTGTTGCGTGCCTCGTTTCCGGTGGATTTCGCGGTGACCTACCTGGCGCCTCTGATCGCTGAGTTTGCCGGACTCTACCCGGGCATCACCTTCGATTTCGACCTGACCGCGCGACGGGTCGACCTGGTCAGCGAACCGTTCGACGTGGCGATCCGCATCGGAGAGCCCGAGAACTCGCAACTGATCGCACGCACGCTAGGCTCGTTCACACCTTATCTCTATGCTTCGCCAGGCTATCTTGAACGAGCGGGCGAACCGGGCAAGCCCGCCGATCTGAAGCAACACCAGTGTTTGGGCATCTTGAAAGCGGGGGCGTGGACATTGCACGACGGAAAGCGAAGCGACACAGTGCAGGTGGGTGGGCGCTTCGCGCTCAACAACGTCGGCATGATCCGCCGCCTGGCAGCACTCGACATGGGCATCATCCTGATGCAAGAGGAAGTGGTCGCCGATGAGCTGGCCAGCGGCAAGCTGCGTCGCATCATGCCCGAATGGTACGGTACGCCGACACCTGTCTATGCCATCACCGAAACCCGTCTGCTGCCGGCAAAGACGCAGCGATTCATCGAATTTCTACGCGAGCGTCTGGGGCGGTGATGCTGGCTGACCGCATCCAGCGTTGTGATAACAGGTCGAACAACTGATCGGCCACAATCGCCAGCAGTGCAACCAGTAGCGCGCCCTGGATCACATAGGCTGTATTGAATCCGCTCAGGCCGACGATAATCGGCAGTCCAAGTGTCTTGGCGCCGACGGTAGAGGCAATTGCCGCCGTACCGATATTGATCACCACCGAGGTGCGCACGCCGGCCAGTATCACTGGCGCCGCCAGCGGCAACTCCACCCGGTAAAGAATTTGCCAGCGATCCATGCCGATGCCGCGCGCAATTTCCAGGATTGATGGCGGGATCGATGACAAACCGGCTATCGCGCCTTGCGCCACCGGCAGCACGCCGTACATGACCAGCGCTATCAGGGCAGGGGTTTCTCCAAAACCGATTAGCGGTACAGCGATTGCCAATACCGCCACCGGAGGAAATGACTGGCTGATGGCGAGTACCGTTTCCAGGGATGACCGGAACTGCCGTCCCGCCGGCCTGGTGACGAATAAACCCGTAGCCACGCCACCCAGCACAGTTATGACGCCAGACACCAACACGATGCTCAGATGCGCCAGCACCAGCGTGGCAAACGCGTCTTGCCTGTACATGGGGCGGGCCAGATCGGGAAAGGCGCCGGCGAACAGCGGCGCTGTCAGCGGCATGCCAAAGGTGAAAGCCACCAGCAAAAGACTGCTGATGGCAAGCCAGCGGTGACGATAAAACCATCTCATCGCGGCCTCCCCGAAGGCTTCCCCAGCAAATCGGCGAAATGCAGCACTCCCGCGGGCAGGCCGTGTTCGTCAACCACTGGCAGGCTGTGTTCTTTGCGGGTGACGAAGGCTGACAGCGCCTCGCGCAGCGTGCTGTTGCTGCGAATCGGTTCGCCGGGGATGGCAGGCTGGGCGCGTACCCGGTCGGCGATTTTGTCCAAGCCCAGCAGGCGAATACCGATATCGCTCTGACCGACGAATTCACGCACAAGATCGTTCTCCGGCGACAACAGGAAATCCCGTGGCGCGCCTTGTTGCACGATGCGGCCATGATCAATCAGGATGATACGTTCGCCCAAGGCCAGCGCTTCGTCGACGTCATGCGTCACCAATATGATCGTCTTGCCAGATACCTTGTGGATATTGGCCAATTCCTGTTGCAGGCTGGCGCGGGTCACGGGGTCAAGCGCGCCGAAGGGTTCGTCCATCAGCAGCACGTCGGGGTCGGCCGCCAGTGCGCGTGCCACGCCGACTCGTTGTTGCTGGCCGCCGGAAAGCTGGTCCGGATAGCGATGACGGAATTCGTCAGGAGGCAGATGCAACAGTTCCAGCAATTCGCTGACGCGGTCGCGGATGCGTGTTTTTGGCCATTTCAACAATGCCGGGACAGCGCCGATGTTCTGCTCCACCGTCCAATGCGGAAACAACCCGACCGACTGGATCGCGTAGCCGATGCGGCGCCGCAACTGTTCCGGCGAATGTTCGACAATATTCTTGCCGTGCAGCCGGATGCCGCCGCTATCCGGCTCCAGTAATCGATTCAACAGTTTCAGCATGGTCGACTTGCCAGAGCCGGAAGTGCCGATCAATATGGCGAACTCGCCATTGTTTACCGTCAGGCTCAGCTCGCTGATCGCTTGCCGGCCATCGAATGATTTGCTTACTTCGCTGATTTCAATCACGGTTTTGTCTCCTCAAGATAGAGATCGCTACCTTGAATAGCGTATCGACGCCGATAGCCAGCAAAATCACAGGGATCACTCCCAGTAAAACCAGATCCAATGCGCTGCTGGACATCCCCTGGAACATGAGGACGCCAAACCCGCCGGCGCCGATCAACGCCGCCACCACTGCCAGGCCAATCGCCTGCACTGTCGTGACACGGATGCTTGACAGGAATATAGGCAAAGCCAGCGGCAGCTCGACATGAAAGAATATCTGCCACGGCGACATGCCGATACCGCTCGCTGCTTCACGTACGGATGGCGGCACTTGTTCAAGTGCCGCCAAGGTGCCATGGGTCATCGGCAACAGTGAATACAATGTCAGCGCCAGCAACGCCGGCGCCAGGCCGATGCCGCCAATCCCAGATTGCGGAAACAGGCTGCCCAGCAGCGCTAGCGGGGCGATGAGCAAGCCAAACAACGCTATCGAGGGAATGGTTTGTATGACATTCAACAGCGGGAACAGCAGCTTGCGCGCTTGCCGGCTATGAAAAGACAGCGTGCCGAGCAAAGCGCCGATCAGTACGGCAGGTAATACAGAAAACGCTACCAGCTGCACATGGCGTAACAGTGCCAGGTCAAAGGCATCCTGATGATTCTGGTATTCCTTCAACAGCGACAGATGGTCCAGGTACCCGGATGCTCCCGGTGCCACAATCGATATCAACGCTGCCAGTATTACCGCTACCCGCGCCGGCAACGACAAGGCAAGCCCGCGCAGCGCCTCTGCCAGTTGCAACCAGGCGGTCAGCAACAATAGCCAAAAGGCGCCGCCGAACGAGACCCGCACCAAGGAATCGACCTCTCCGGTGCGGAGCTGTGCTTCATGTCCGGCTAACGCCAGCAGGCCGCCGCTCAGGGTGGCCGCAGCGATGATCAGCAGAATATGGTTGTCCCGGGTTGGTCGCAACCAGGGCGCAAGCAGCAACGGTGACGCGGGAATTGCTAGCAGCCAGTAGCGAGCGGCAAGCTGGCTCAGAAGAACGCCCTGGCCGCTAAGCAGGCGGTTGGGAGCGTAAGTCAGCAAGGGCAGGTTGGTGCCGGCGATGATGGCGACGATTACCAGCAACAGGTGTACCGGGTTCCGCAGCTTGGCGAATGACAGCATGCTGTCGCCTGGTCGCCATGGCTGTTTCGCCGGATGCGCCATGGTCACTTGATAAAACCTTTGCTACGCAAATAATCGCCGGCGATTTTGCGGGCGTCGCGTCCTTCGATTGCAATGCCGGCATTCAGTCTTTGCAAGGTCGGGCTATCCAGCGACATGAATACCGGTTTCAGCAAGTCCGGGATGTTCGGATACCGCGCCAGCACGTCGCCGCGGATGACTGCGGTTGGCGCATAGACCGGTTGCACAGCTTTTACATCGTCGAGCGTGACCAGGCCCAGCGCGGCTATCGCGCCGTCGGTGCCGTACACCATCGCTGCATTGACGCCTGAAGTCTGTTCCGCGGCAGCTTTAATCGTTGCTGCCGTGTCGCCGCCGGCCAAGGTCAGCAGCTGATCTTGTTTCAGCTTGAATCCGTAACTGTTTTCAAACGCAGGCAAGGCATCCGGACGTTCGATGAATTCGGCCGAGGCCGCGAGCTTGAAGCGGCCGCCCTGGTTGATCCAGCGGCCGAGATCAGCCAGCGTCTTAAGCTTGTTGGCCTGCGCCATATCCTTGCGAACCGCGATAAGCCACGTATTGTTGGCCGGAGATGGGGTTAGCCATACCAGCTTGTTTTTCTCAAAATCCAGTTTTTTCACTAACTGATAAGCATTTTCGGGATTCTTCCAGGCCGGGTTCTTTTCGTCGGAAAAGAAGAAGGCGCCGTTGCCTGTGTATTCCGGATAGACATCCACCTCGCCGGAGAGCAAGGCGCCACGTACCACCTTGGTAGTGCCGATCTGCAGGCGGTTGACGGTCTTGATGCCGTTAGCTTCCAGCACCAGCTGGATCAGGTTGCCCAGCAAGGCGCCTTCGGTGTCGATCTTGGAGCCGACGCGAACCGGTTCGGCCGCCTGCGCGCATGGCGATAACAGGATCGCGACCAGGGCCGCGCCGAGCAGGCGGCGGTAGAGACTCATGGTGACCCCGGCGCCGCCGCCATTTCAGACAAAACCTCTTGCGCCGCACGGAAAGCATCGACCGCCAGGGGGACGCCGCAGTACACGGTTGCGTGCAGCAGCACTTCCTGTATTTCTTTTACCGTAGCACCGTTGTTACGGGCGCCACGTACGTGACCCTTTAGTTCTTGTGTGCGTCCCAAGGCGGTAAGCATTGCCAGCGTAGTCAGGCTGCGGGTTTTCAAGTCCAGGCCATCCCGGCACCAGACCGTGCCCCAGGCATTGCGGGTGATGTATTCCTGCAACGGCTGTGTAAACGCATCGGCATTGGCGAAAGCCTTGGCCACGAACTCCTCTCCCATCACCTGTTTGCGTATTTGCAAACCATCTTCGAATTGCTTGTCCATGCATTTCCCCCGTTTGCGTCGTCCGATTTGTGCGATTTTTGTGAATACTGCAAATATAATGTAATACGTTATAAATGATATTTAATATATTGTTTAAAAAGGAATTTGTACTTTTTATTGTGAGTTTAGATAGAAAATTTTCAAAAAAAATGTACGCTCTCGTTTCACTCTAAATCTTATAAGAATCGACTAGATAATAAATTGAAAGCTAATTGCAAGCTTTAGAAGAGTATTGTCGAGCGAAAATAATTACAATCAGGGAGACAACAATCATGAGAACGCTTATCGCGGCGTCGGCCGCGCTTTTGTTCCTGGCATCTGCAGCAATTGCCAATGCACAGGAAAAGATCGTCATTGGACAATCCGTAGAATTATCGGGTGAAGCCACCGGCAAGGAAAACATGGAGGGCGCTCTGGCTTACTTCGCCTGGGTCAACGCACAGGGCGGCGTATACGGGCGGAAAATCGAGCTTAAGTCCTATGACGATAAACGCAAGCCCGAAACCACCAGGCTCAATACCGAGAAGCTGTTAAAGGAGGACAACGCGCTGGCGCTGTTCGGCTATCGCAGCACGCCGACGGTGGAAGCCGTCCTGCCATTGTTGCTGGCCGAGAAAGTACCGATGGTCGCGCCGTTTTCCGGCGGACAAAGCTTGCACAAGCCATTCAATCCCTATCTGTTCAATCTGCGGGCCAGCTATCAGGCCGAAACGGCGAAAATGGTTGAATTGTTCGGTTCCCTGGGAATAAGCAAGGTGGCCATCTTGTATCAGGACGACAGCTTCGGCAAGGATGGGCTGGCAGGTTTTGAACGTAATCTGGCGGCGCATAAACTGAAGCCCGCAGTGACCGTGAGCTATGACCGCAAGGATCTGAAAATCGACAAGGCCGTCAACGCCATCGTGGCGGCCAACCCGCAGGCGGTGCTGATGGCTTGCACGCCTTCGGCCTGTGCCGATTTTGTCAAACAAGTCCGCAAGCAGGGACTTCACCCTGCATTCATGATGCTCTCCAATGTCAGCTCCGAAACGTTCTTCGAATCGCTGGGCGATGACGGGCGCGGCGTGAGCGTGATGCAAGTGATGCCCTACCCGAAAAATTATGATGCAGGCGCGGCACGGGAATTCCAGGGCGTCTTGAAAGGAATGGCTAAACCGCCGCCGGCTTCTTATTCGACATTCGAAGGTTTCGTCGCTGCGAAGCTGTTGACGGAGGGCTTGCGCAGAGCCGGCCCCAATCCGACCAGGCCAAAACTGGTGGCCGCATTGGAGACGCTACGGAATTTCGACCTGGGCGGGGTGAGGGTGTCGTACTCTCCGACCGATCATGACGGATCGGCATTCGTGGAGATGATCATGATCGGCAAGCATGGGGCGATCCTGCGTTGATGTAGGATAGGGGGAAATTGAGGTTTGCTACGCAAGGAAAGCTTGCCGGCGCTAGCCTGTCCGGGTTTGCTAGACAATCCATAGGAGTGTTGACGATGCAGCAATCAAACTATCTGTTCTTCACCACGACATGCGAGCAGGCTCTCGATTTCTACACGCAGTGCGGCCTTGGCCATGTGGTCGAAGTTCTGCGCCACGGCGCCGGCGACATGCCGCTAAAGAACGAGGCGATGCGTGGCAAAATCATGCACGCCAGGTTCGAAGGGCCCGGAGTACTTTTTTATGCTTCAGACAACGACGACGCCGAACCGATGCGCGGCTCTGCACATATCCTGATGACCGATAGCCGCGAGCAGACAAACCAGCTATTCGCATGTTTGGGACAGGGGGCGACGGTGACCACTCCGCTTGCCGCTCAGCCCTGGGGTGATTATTTTGGCAAGTTGACTGATCGCTTCGGGGTCCAATGGATGTTCAACTGTTCCGCCTGACATCCAATGCAATAACAGCAAGGAGTTCGATGCGATGAACGAAAAATCGATAAAAATCCCTGGGCCGGATCATCCGATCACGATCACGCCGAATCCGGCGCGGATTCGGGTGATCGTTGCGGGGCGCGTCATTGCCGAGACCAGTCACGCGCTAACGCTGCAGGAGGCGTCATATCCAGCGGTGCAATATATCCCGCGTGAAGATGTCGACATGTCCCAGTTGCAATCGACCGACCACGCCACCTACTGTCCTTACAAAGGGGAGTGTTCTTATTACAGCATTCCTGTC
This sequence comes from Collimonas sp. OK607, assembly GCF_900111995.1. Classification (GTDB taxonomy): domain Bacteria; phylum Pseudomonadota; class Gammaproteobacteria; order Burkholderiales; family Burkholderiaceae_D; genus Collimonas. The sequence continues at coordinate 118,395 of NZ_FOKF01000011.1, read as the reverse complement.
GGTGGTGAGCGTTCCGTGAATGCTGTCTGGACTTATGAGACACCCTATGCGGCTGTGGCGGAGATTAAAAATCATCTCGCGTTTTACCGCGATCGGGTCGACGCCATAGAAGATTAATCCAATAATCTGCAGTAAATAGCCCCCACCCATCTATCAAACCACATCCCAATATGGCGGGGCGCCGAAAGCTCCGCGCAACGCCGTGACAAGTTCTTGAATTTTTTTGGAGGCCCTGCGGCCCTCGGGGTGCGCAACATAGATCATTTCTTCTGCGGCTTCATTTCCAACGTCAACCCTGACGAGCGCTCCTTTTTTTACGTCTTCTCCGACAATAAAGCTTGGCAGTAGCGCCAAGCCAAGACCAGCCAACGCAGCATCTCTCATCATGTCGCCGTTGTTGACCCTCAACGAAGCCGGTGGCCGGACGAAGGCATCCGGGCGTAAGTCCAGAAACCGCCAGTCGGCAACGTTTCGATTTGTATAGTAAATGGCTTTGTGGCCACCTAAGGCGTCGAGAGTCGTCGGTTTTCCGTATCGTTTCAGGTACTCGGGGGATGCCACAAGAAGCCGCCTGCTGGGGGCGAGTGGTAACGCGACAAGTCGGGAGTCTTCGACCGTACCATGCCGTATGACGGCATCATACCCGTCGGCCGCTGCGTCAACTCGCCGGTCGTCCAGTTCCAAGGTGAGCGAAATTCCAGGATGCTTCGACAAAAAAGGGTACAGCGCCGGGCCAAGATGCATGCGCCCGAATGTGACCGGGGCGGACAAGCGCATCGGTCCGCTCAAGGTGCCGCGTCGCTCCGAAACCTCCGCCACTGCGTCTTGAACCTCCCAAACGATGCGGCTGGCCCTTTCGAAGAACGCCATCCCATCCTCCGTCAGGCTGAGTTTGCGCGTTGTCCGGTGAAACAACGGCGCTCCAAGACTTTGCTCAAGTCCGGCGAGCCGTTCGCTGACAACCGATTTTGAAAGGTGCAGCCTCCTGGCTGCTGCGCTGATAGAGCCAGCTTCCGCTATAGCAACAAAATTCGAAATCCCATCCAGCTTGACCATACGTCCCCCGGCGCCTGTGCGGTGCGTGCTGCGACCAAATCAATTCTGCGGCGCAGCTTCAATTGTTCGATTATACCGAACACAAGTTCCTCTATTTGCCCACTTATCCAAACAGACTTCGACAACTACACTGAGTTCAGTAATTCATTTTTTCAATCACTTTCCAGGAGATTCAAATGAGCAAGCGACTAGAGGGCAAGGTTGCCATCATTACCGGTGCAAGTTCGGGCATTGGCTTTGCAACTGCACAACTGTTTGCCGCCGAAGGGGCCAAGGTTGTCGTTGGAGCACGCCGACAGGCCGAGCTAGACCAATTGGTCAGCCAAATTCGCAGTGCGGACGGCCAAGCCGTGGCTCTGGCCGGCGACGTTCGGTCAGAGGAATACGCCAAAGCGCTGGTGGCACTGGCGGTAGAACGCTTTGGTCGCCTGGATATCGCCTTCAATAATGCCGGCACTATGGGTGAAGGCGGCCCCTCTACCCAGATCTCCGAAGCCGGCTGGACGGACACCTTGGCAATCAATCTGACCGGCTCCTTCCTCGGCGCCAAGCACCAAATTGGCCAGATGCTGAAAAACGGCGGCGGCTCGGTCATCTTCACGTCCACCTTCGTGGGCTATACCTTTGCTTTCCCAGGGGTAGCCGCCTATGCCGCAAGCAAGTCCGGCCTCATCGGCCTGACCCAAGCCCTTGCGGCCGAGTTCGGTCCCCAGGGAGTGCGCGTCAATGCGGTACTGCCCGGCGCTGTGGACACCGACATGTATCGCGGCATGAATAACACGCCTGAAGCGCAGTCTTTCGTGACCAACTTGCACGCTTTGAAGCGCGTCGCCACGCCCCAGGAGCTGGCCCGGTCCGTCCTGTACCTCGCGTCGGACGATTCATCCTTTGTCACCGGCTCCGCCTCCCTTGTGGATGGTGGCGTCTCGATTACACGCACCTGAACCCAAGGAGAACAACATTATGCTCAGCACTTTCAATCGCGCCATTGGCGCCAGCCTTTTTGCAGTCGCCGCGTTGATCATTTCGCTGCCGGTACACTCTGAACCCAAACCGTATCCGGCGAACTTCAAAACGGAAAGCATCAATACGGATGGCGCCACAATTCACGTACGCGTCGGAGGTGCCGGGCCTGCCGTTGTTCTCATCCACGGCTTTGGAGACACCGGAGACATGTGGACGCCGATGGCGATTGCTCTTGCCAAGGACCATCGGGTGGTTGTACCGGACCTGCGTGGCATGGGGTTGTCTTCCAAGCCCGAGGGCGGCTACGACAAGAAAACCCAGGCTGCCGATATCCGTGCTGTCTTAGACAAACTCGGCATCGACAAAGCGGACATCGTCGGTCACGACATCGGCACCATGGTTGCCTACGCTTATGCAGCGCGCTACCCGGAAAAGACCACGAAGCTGGTGGTGATGGACGCACCAGTGCCAGGCGTGCCTCCCTGGGAACAAATTGTCCGCCTACCTGCGCTGTGGCACTTTGACCTCGGCGGTAAGGACATGCTACGTTTAGTCCAGGGACGCGAGCGCATCTACCTCGACCGGTTCTGGAATGATTTCGCCGGCGATGCCAGTAAAGTCGATGAGGCCACACGCGTCCACTACGCGAAGCTCTATGCTCGCCCCGGCGCCATGAAAGCGGCCTTCGCCCAGTTCCAGTCAATCCGTAAAGACGCTGAGGACAATGCCGAATCGGTGAAGACCAAACTCGGCATGCCGGTCCTGGCAATTGGCGGCGAGAAGTCCTTCGGCGCCAACGAAGCTGCTGTCATGCGCAACGCCGCAACGAATGTCACTGAAGTTGTAGTGCCCGGTTCCGGTCACTGGCTGATGGAAGAGGCACCTGCCGAGACTGTGAAAGCGGTGCAGTCTTTCCTCAACGCGAACTGATGTGTTCCGGATGATTTTTTTAGGTGGGTTTGTAGGGTGGGCACGTCTTTGTGCCCACGCGGGAATTTACTTTACGCACATGCCGATGTCCGCGCCACGGGGGGGCAGCACTCCGGTTATCACGGTTACACCTGGGCATAGGTGCCTACCCCCCCCCACAGATTTCTATCGTGCAGTTGTTTGAGGTTGCAGCAATTGCCGCAATGTCGTAATCGTATAGTCGATTTCCTGTTCGGTCGTGTAGCGGCCGAATGAAAAGCGGATCGCGCTGCGCGCCAACGCATCGGAACGCCCCAGGCTGGACAAAACGTATGACGGCGTGGCATTGGCCGAATTGCAGGCGGAGCCGGCCGAGACCGCGATGTCGAACAATTGCGCCGAGATCGGTGTAGCGCCGTCAAGTTCGAAACTGAGATTCAGATTGTGCGGGACGCGTTGTTCGCGGTCGCCATTGAGCACCACGCCGGGACAATCGCGCAAGCCTTCCCACAAGCGATCGCGCAAGCTGCTTACCCGCGCGCTTTCACTCTCCAGCAACTGCGCCGCCAGATTGAACGCTTCACCCATGCCAACGATTTGATGGGTTGCCAGGGTGCCGGAACGCATCCCGTTCTCATGGCCGCCGCCGTCGATCTGCGCTTCCAGTTTCAGCGCGGGATCACGACGGACGAACAGCGCGCCGATTCCTTTCGGCCCGTAAATCTTGTGGGCGCTGAACGACATCAAATTTACCTTCAATGTCTTCAGATCGATCGCAACCTTGCCCGCCGCCTGCGCCGCGTCGACGTGGAACACGATATTCCTCTCGGCGCAGATTTCTCCCAATTGGGCAATCGGCTGGATCACGCCGATCTCGTTGTTGACCATCATGACCGAGGCGATGATGGTATCCGCGCGCAGTGCCGCCTTGAATGCCTCCAGATCGATCAAGCCGTTTGACAGCGGCTGCAGATAAGTCACTTCGAAACCTTCGCGCTCCAGCGTGTGCATGGTGTCCAGCACAGCCTTGTGCTCGATGCACATGGTGACCAGATGGCGTCCACGCCCGCTATCGCGCAGGGCGTGGGCGGCGCCTTTCAGCGCCAGGTTGTTGGACTCGGTTGCACCCGAGGTCCAGACGATCTCGTTGGCTTGCGCGCCGACCAGCGCAGCTACCTGTTTGCGCGCCTTTTCAACCGCTGCTTTGGCCTCCCAGCCGAAGGTATGAGAACTGCTGGCCGGGTTGCCGAATTTCTCGGTCAGGTATTCGCACATCTTGACTGCTACGGCGGGATCGACGGGAGTTGTGGCCGAATAATCGAGATAGATGGGGAGTTGCAATGGAGGAGGGGCGACCGCAGTCGCTGCTGCGCCGCTGCTTGCAGCAGAAGAGTTATCGGGAACTACGGTATTACAGGCACTGGATGCATTCATGGCGTGAAATCCGAAAAAAAGGAATTGACGTTACCTTACGATGAAAATGTTATTTGAAAAACAAATATTATTCAATTTCTATATGCATTTATCGTCCTTAGGATGCCGGTGGACCGCTTTACGCAGGTAGCAGCAGACCGTGGTGCCGGCTATTGCAGCACTGAATTATCGATTTCCATATCGATTTCTTTTGCATTTGCTTATGCGAAATGATTATACTTAAATCGAATACATACAGTCATATAATTCGATAAACGTATATAGCGAATCCCTATGGACTTGAATCAGCTGGAAGCATTCTCGGCAGTAATGACGATCGGCAGCGTAACCGGCGCCGGGCGTAGCCTGGGCCGTTCGCAGCCAGCCGTCAGCAAGGCGGTTCAAGACCTGGAAACCGAACTTGGCTACGCGCTGTTCGATCGCAACGGCCCCCGCGTTACACCGACCGACAAGGCGTTCCTGCTATATGAAGAGGTAGAGCGCTCGCTGGTAGGCTTGCGCACGATACGGGAACGGGCGCTGGAAATCGGCCGCGACGAACAGCAACCCATCCATGTGGTGGCAACCCCCGCGTTGGCTTCGACGATCGCACCGGCGGCGTTGAAACTGGTGGAATCCCAAGGCCAATGCCTGCCCGAACATATCCACCTGCGCAGCGCTTCAGCCGAGCAAGTCGTACATTCAGTGCTGCATAGAACCGTCAACCTCGGCTTGACCAGCCTGCCAGTAGCCCATCGCGGACTGGATTTGCACTGGATCGGCGAGGCGCCTTGCGTGGCAGTGATGCGCGCCGACAACCCGTTAGCCGATTGCAGTGAGATTACAGCCGACATGCTGCACGGCCAAAGGCTGATCACGATGTCGAACCGCTACCGGTTGCGCCAGCGCATCGACGGTGCGCTCGGCAACGGCAGCGCCTTGGATGTGGCGATAGAAACCAATACCTCGTTCAACGCCATCATGGCCGCCCATGCGGGCCTCGGTGTGGCTTTAGTGGAGCCGATGACCGCGCTCGGCATGCCGATAACCGGCCTGGCGGTCAAGCCGCTGGCGGTGAATATTCCATTCTATTTCGGTGTCGTCACCCCTTACGGCAAGCCGATCGATGGCGTGACGCAAGCATTGATCACGGCGCTGGAGAGCGCCGCCCGGAATATCTTGCATGGTTTCGTCAAGCGCGACGCCGACCAGCATGACGATTTGCTGTAAGCCGACCGATTAACCTGAAGATTTACGTAAGCTCCGCACCGAAGCCAATGCACAAACAACCGACATTTCAGAAAATCAACCAGGAGGCGCCTCGGTGAGCCAACTTAACTCTTCGCCGGAAACGCGGCTGGCGGCACTGGAAGCGCGGCTGCAGCAGGATCTCGCCTGGCTGGATTTGCCGGCAAAATCCTGGGTGCCGTCCCTGGCGCTCGATGGCGAGCCAGTGCTAGACGTGGCGATCATCGGCGGCGGCCAGGCCGGCATGGCTGCGGCAGTGTCGCTGAACCACCTGGGGATTGGCGCGGTGATTTTCGATCAGTCGCCGGCCGGTTTCGAGGGGCCATGGGCGACCACGGCACGCATGGAAACCCTGCGTTCACCGAAAAAACTCACCGGTCCGGCGCTAGGTTTTGCAGCACTGACTTTCCGCGCCTGGCACGAAGCGCAGTTCGGGCTGGAAGCCTGGGACGCGCTGGACAAGATTCCGCGCCTGCAATGGATGGATTACCTGCGCTGGTACCGGCGCGTCATGGCGCTCGACGTACGCAACGAACATCGCGTCGAGGCCATATGGCCGCGCGCCGACGGCGTGGTGGAACTGCACATCGTCACGCCCACCGGTGTTTCAACGGTGTTGGCGCGGCGAGTGGTGCTGGCCACCGGTCGCGATGGCTTGGGTGGAGCGCATCTGCCGCCGCTGACATCGAATTTGCCACGCCAGCGCTGGGCGCATTCTGCCGACGACCTCGATTGCACGTCCTTGGCCGGCCTTCGTGTAGGCGTGATCGGCGCTGGCGCGTCGGCGATGGATAGCGCGGCGACAGCACTGGAAGCGGGCGCCGCCAAGGTCGACCTGCTGATCCGTCGCAAGGAACTGCCACGTGTCAATAAAGGCAAGGGTGCCGGCAATCCGGGCCTGACCAACGGCCATTTGTATTTGCCTGATGAATGGAAGTGGCGCATCCGCCACTACATCAATATCCAGCAAACGCCGCCACCGAGCGCCAGCGTGCAGCGGGTATCCAGGTTTCCTAACGCGCGTTTCATCTTTGGTGCGGCGATCAACGATATTACCGTCGGCGAAACCGGCATGCGGGTGGCGACCACCCGCGGCGCGTTCGATCTCGATTTCCTGATTTTCTCGACTGGTTTCCGCATCGACTGGACCGAACGGCCCGAATTTTCCACCATCGCGCCGCACATCCGTAACTGGAGCGACCGTTACACGCCGCCACCTGGCGACGAAGACGAGGAGCTGGCGGATTCGCCCGATCTGGGCGCGGCGTTCGAATTCCAGCAAAAGAAACCAGGCGAATTACCCGGTCTGGAACGGATCCATTGCTTCTGCTATCCGGCCGCGCTCAGCCACGGCAGCCTGTCCGGCGATATCCCGGCGATCAGCGACGGCGCACAGCGGCTGGCGCAGGGCATCGCTGCTTTACTGTATCGCGAAAACATCGATGCCCACTACCAGAATATCCAGACCTACGACGAACCGGAACTGATGGGCGACGAATGGACAGCGGCCGAGCCGACGCCGGAGGAACGGCAATGACCGGTGCGATCTTGCGTAGCCTGCTACAGGCGCTGATGGTGGTGTTGCTGATGACGGTGATCGTCTTTTTCGGCTTGCACATGATCGGCAATCCGGTCGATATCCTGATTGGCCAGGATGTCGATCAAGTCGACCGCTTGCGCATCATCCACCAGCTTGGGCTGGACCAGCCGATCTGGCGTCAGTATTTGAGCTTTCTGAACGGCGCCGTGCATGGCAACCTTGGTAATAGCTTCGTCTACAACGAACCGGCGATCATGTTGATTTTCCAGAGGCTGCCGGCGACCCTGGAGCTGGCTTTCGCGGCGCTGATCATGGCGGTGGTGATCGGTATTCCGCTCGGCTTGCTGGCCGGTCTGTTCCCTGATCATCCATTGTCGAAGATGGTGATGACCGGTAGTATCCTCGGCTTTTCCCTGCCGACTTTCTGGATCGGCCTGATGTTGATCATGGCCTTCAGCGTCTCGCTCGGCTGGCTGCCTTCCGGTGGCCGCGGTGCAACGGCGACGTTGTTCGGCGTTAAATGGTCATGGCTGACTGCCGACGGCTTGCGCCACCTGATCCTGCCGGCGCTGAATCTGTCGCTGTTCAAGATTTCACTGGTGATCCGGCTGACGCGCGCCAATGTGCGCGAGGTGCTGCCGATGGATTTCGTCAAATTCGCCCGCGCCAAAGGCTTGTCGCCGCTACGTGTGGTGCTGTCGTATGTGCTGCGTAACACCATGATTCCGCTGGTGACCGTACTCGGGCTCGAACTCGGATCGACCATCGCCTTCGCGGTCGTGACCGAGAGCATCTTCGCCTGGCCTGGCGCCGGCAAGCTGATCCTGGATAGTATCAATGCGCTCGACCGGCCGGTCATCGTGGCTTACATGATGGTGATCGTCTGCCTGTTCGTCACGCTCAACCTGCTGGTTGATGTGTTGTACAAGCTGCTGGATCCGCGTGTGCGGGTGGAGATCAAGGCATGAGCGTGTCGACCAAAGAAGTATCACAAGCGTTGCCGGACGCGCTGGACAAGATTCAAGTGCTGGTAACGGGAGTGGCGACGCCTCCGCCGCGCCGTGAATCGCCATGGCGTCGCATCGTCCGCGATTTCCTGTCGTCGAAGTCGGCCATGCTGGGGTTGTCGGTGGCGCTGGCTTTGATGATTGCTGCACTGGCCGCACCCTGGCTGACACCGCAAAACCCCTATGACCTGATGCAGCTGGATGTGCTCGATGCGCGTCTGCCGCCCGGTACCGCCAACGGCCTCGGCACGTTTACTTATTGGCTGGGCACCGATGGCCAGGGTCGCGACCTGTATTCCGGTATCCTCTACGGCTTGCGCATCAGCGTCGGCATCGGCGTCGGTTCGGCCTTGATTGCCGGTGTGATCGGCACCCTGGTCGGTTTGCTGGCAGCCTACGCCGGCGGCAAGGTCGATACCTTGCTGATGCGTCTGGCTGACCTGGTGCTGTCGTTTCCCTCAATATTAGTGTCGATGCTGATCCTGGCCTATCTAGGCAAGGGCATCATCAATGTGATGGCGACGCTGGTGGTGCTGGAGTGGGCGTACTACGCTCGTACCGCGCGCGGCCAGGCACTGGTCGAGCGGCAAAAGGAATATGTCGAAGCCGCGCGCGGACTGGGCATCTCCGGCTGGCGCATCATGGTGCACCACATATTGCCGAACTGCCTGCCGCCACTGATCGTGGTCGGCACCTTGCAGATCGCCCGCGCCATCATGCTGGAAGCTACGCTGAGCTTTCTCGGCCTGGGCGTGCCGATTACCCAGCCATCGCTGGGGCTGTTGATCGCCAATGGTTATCAATACATGCTGGCAGGCGAATACTGGATCAGTTTCTATCCGGGCATCGCCTTGCTGATCGTGATTGTCGCCATCAATCTGGTCGGCGACCGCTTGCGCGACGTGATGAATCCGAGGTGGCAAAAATGAGCATGCCACCGACACTGGAGGTGCGCAACCTGCGCACCCATTTCTTCACCCGCGAAGGCGTGCTGCCGGCGGTCGACGATGTCTCGCTGCGCCTGGAGCGCGGCCGCATCCTGGGTCTGGTCGGTGAATCCGGCTCGGGCAAGACTGTCACCGGCTTCTCCATATTGGGCTTGCTGGATCCGCCGGGGCGCGTGGTCGGCGGCCAGATACTGTTCCAGGGGCAGGATCTGCTGACACTGGATAAGCGCGCATTGCGCCAGCTGCAGGGCAACCGCATCGCGATGATTTTCCAGGATCCGATGATGACCCTCAACCCGGTGCTGCGGGTCGAGGCGCAAATGATCGACGCCGTACTGGCGCACAGCAAGCGCACCAAGGCGCAGGCGTGGGAGTTGGCGCGCGAAACCTTGGGCATGATGGGTATCGCCAGCCCCGAGGAGCGGCTGCGGGCGTATCCGCATCAACTGTCCGGCGGTATGCGGCAGCGGGTGGCGATTGCGATTGCCATGCTGCACAAGCCTGACCTGATCATCGCTGACGAACCGACCACGGCGCTGGACGTGACCATCCAGGCGCAGATTTTGTCCGAAGTTCAAAACCTGGCGCGCCAGCACGGCACGGCGCTGATCTGGATTACCCACGATCTTTCGGTGGTAGCAGGTTTGGCCGATGAGGTCGCCGTTATGTATTCGGGCCGCATTGTGGAACAAGGCAAGGTATCGGAGGTGCTGGACCAACCGTTGCATCCTTATACGCAGGGGCTGATTGGCAGCCTTCCTGGCAATAACCGGCGCGGCCAGCGTTTGCGTCAGATTCCTGGCATGACGCCGAATCTGCTGCACCTGACATCGGCCTGCGCGTTCGCCGCGCGTTGCGAACGGGCCAGCGAGCTCTGCCTGCAGCGTCCTGAAACCACCGAGCCGGTCAGCGGTCATCTTGTGCGCTGTTTCCATCCGGCGCTGGCAACCACCGCGGAGCAGCACTATGGATAAACAGACACCGTTGGTAGAAACCAGGCTCGTTAGCAAGCGCTTCGGCGAACGCAAGCCGCGACCCTTTGAATCTGCGCTGCAGGCGCGCGGCTGGATGAGGCCCGCTGCCGTGACTCAAGCTTTGGATGCCATCGACTTGCACGTCATGCCCGGCGAGGTGGTCGGGCTGGTAGGCGAGTCCGGCTGCGGAAAATCGACGCTGGGGCGCATCGTCAGCGGTTTGCTGCCGCCGTCGGCGGGACAGGTGCTGGTTGACGGCGAGGATCGCCACGGCTTGAGCGCGCGCAGCGAGCACGATGCCCGGCTGAAGATACAGATGATTTTCCAGAATCCGTACGCCAGCCTGAATCCGCGGCTGCGGGTCGACCAGATCGTTGGCGAAGCGGCGCTGATCCATGGCAAAGTCGACCGCGCAGGGCTGGACGATTATGTCTGTGCCCAATTACAGCGCGCCGGTCTCGATCCGCAATTGCGCGACCGTTATCCGCACCAATTCAGCGGCGGCCAGCGCCAGCGCATCGGCATCGCCCGTGCCTTGGCGGTGCAGCCGCAGATGCTGGTATGCGACGAAGCAGTGGCGGCGCTGGACGTGTCGATCCAGGCGCAGATCCTGAATCTGTTCATGGATCTGCGCGAGCAGCTGGGATTGACCTACCTGTTCATCAGCCACGACCTGGGCGTGGTCGAGCATGTCTCGGACCGGGTCGTGATCATGTATCTGGGCCGGATTGTCGAGGCGGCGCCGGTCGATGACTTGTTCGCGCGTCCTAATCATCCGTATACCCAGGCCTTGCTGGCCGAAGTACCGAGACTGCAGGCGCGCAACAAGCTGTTCACTGCGATCAAGGGTGAAATTCCGAGCCCCTTGCATCCGCCGTCCGGCTGCCACTTTCATCCGCGCTGTCCGCATGCGATGCAACGCTGCCGGGAACAAGTGCCGATCTTGAAAGAAATCGCGCCCGGGCACCGCAGCGCTTGTCATTTGAACGATGTGTGAGACCTGACCGATCAACCGATTACTCCCATGAACACCAACCGAGGATGATGCAAATGAAAAAAACGCTTCTTTCCAGCCTGCTGGCGATTGCCTTGCTGGGCGTGGCCGCCAGCGCACAAATTCAGGCACAGACGCTGAATATCGCTTTCGCCGATCCCTTGTCGTCGCTCGATCCGCAACTCAATAATCATGCCGGCGACCGTTCCGTCGACCTGCATTTCTGGGATCTGCTGGTAGAAAACAATTACAACAAGCTGCAACCCGGCCTGGCAGCGAGCTGGAAGAATATCGACCCGAAGACCTGGGAGTTCAAGCTGCGCAATAACGTCAAATGGCAGGATGGCACGCCGTTTACTGCTGCCGACGTGATTTTCTCGTATCAGCGCGCACGCAGTGTGCCGGGTAGTGTGGCGACTTTCGCCGGCTACCTGCGCACGGTCGAATCGGTGACCGCCAAGGATCCGTTGACTTTGATTATCAAGACCAACATCCCTAATCCCGATCTGCCGCTGAACCTGGCGTCGGTGCATATCGTCAGCAAGCATATCGGTGAAAAATCCAGCACCGAGAACTACAACAGCGGCGTCGCCGAAGTCGGCACCGGTCCGTATAAATTCGTTGCCTACACGCCGGGTGACCGTGTCGTCATGGAACGTAGCAATGATTATTGGGGCGCCAAGCCAATATGGGAAAAGGTTAACTACCGCTACATCAATAATGCCGCTGCACGCACTGCGGCATTGCTGTCCGGCGATGTCGACGTGATCGACAAGGTCTCGGTATCGGACCTGGCCAAGCTCAAGCAGTCGCCGAACGTCAAGGTTTTCCCTTACAACGGTTTGCGCGTATTGTTGTTGCAACCTAGCTTCCATCAAGGCGCCAATCCATACATCACCGATAACAACGGTAAACCTCTGGAAAAGAATCCGCTCCTCGACGTCCGCGTGCGGCAAGCCATGACGCTGGCGATCAATCGCAAGGCGCTGGTCGACCGTATCCTGCAAGGTGCAGCTACCGAAGCCAATCAATGGATGCCGGCCGATACCTTCGGCTATAACCCGGATATCAAAAACATTCCCAACGATGTCAATCAAGCCAAGAAGCTGCTGGCCGAAGCCGGCTTTCCGCAAGGCTTCAAGCTGACCATCCATGTGCCTAACGACCGCTATCCGCAAGCGCCGGAAACCGCTCAGGCGATTGCCCAGTTCTGGACCCGTGTCGGCATCAAGACCCAGGTTGAAGTCTTGCCTTGGTCATCTTACGCGGCGCGCGCCAACAAGAATGAATTCGCAGTCAGCATGCTGGCATGGGGTAATGGCACCGGTGAAGCCAGCTACGCGTTGGTGAACGTACTGGCGAGTGTCGACAGCAAGAAGGGATTGGGCGCTTCGAACTGGGGCCATTACAGTAATCCGGCGATAGACAAGGCGCTTGCCGATTCCACCGCTGAATTCGATGCCGCCAAGCGCGAAGCGATCCTGCGCCAGGCGGCCAAGATCGTTTCCGACGATGCCGGCGTGATTCCGCTGTATCACTACCAGAATATCTGGGCAGCGAAAAAGGGCTTGAAAGTCACCCCGGTCAGCAGCGACCGCACCACCGCCATGATGGTGACCCAGGACGGGAAGAAATAAGATGCTTGAACTCAGCGCCAGTCCGGCCGACGACCTGATCGACGTCCCGCGCCGCATCGTCGTCAGCGGCGCGGAACCGGGCGAACTGGTGGAAATCAGCAGCCGCACGCTGCGGGCTGGCAATCCCTGGTGCAGCCGCGCCAGCTTTGTGGCCGATGCCCAGGGGCAGGTCGATCTGACTGTGGCGGCTGTGGTCGACGGTGACTATCCGGGCATTTCGGCGATGGGCTTGTTATGGTCGCAAGTGCCGGAGCAAGCCGGACGTCGTGAAGTGTTTAACGCTGACGTCCAACAGCCACTCGTTACAGTGTTGCATGCCACGGCCGCTGCCGGCAGCGTCTCCGCCGATCTGGTGCAACGTCTGTGTGGGGAAGGAGTGACACGCAGCGCATTGCGCGAAGATGGACTGGTCGGCACGCTGTTCCTGCCGGCCGGTGAAGGCCCGCATCCGGCGGTGATGATACTCAACGGTTCCGGCGGCGGTATCAACGAGGCACGCGCAGCTTTGTACGCATCGCGTGGTTATGCGGCTTTGGCGCTGGCGTATTTCAAGGCGCCCGGTCTGTCGGACTATATCTCCAACACACCTCTGGAATATTTTCAGAACGGACTCGACTGGATAAGGCGTAACCTCAAGCCTAAGTCGGATTTTGTCGCCATCAGCGGTCAGTCGCGTGGCGGTGAACTGGTATTGCTGCTCGGCGCGACCTTTCCGCAGCAAGTGTCGGCGGTGCTGGCCTATGTGCCGAGCGCTTTGGTGCATAGCGGGCAAAACGCCGCCGATCCGGCAATCGGGCGCGAAGGTCCGACCTGGCTCTTGAACGGCAAGCCCTTGCCGCATCAATGGGAAAACAATCGCACCGCCAGTTGGCTGCCGTTCGACCAGGGGCCGCCGCCACATCGTCACACGCTGGCGATGCTGACCGCCTTGCAGGACGAGGAGGCGGTCCGGCGGGCACGCATTCCGGTGGAGAAACTCCAGGCGCCGGTATTACTGCTGTCGGCCGGCGATGACGGGTCCTGGCCATCCAGCGTGTATGCCCGGATGGTCAGAGACAAGCTGCAAGAGGTTGCGCATCCGTATCCGGTCGAATGGCAGGACTACCCGGATGGGGGACATGCAATCCTGTTTCCGTACGTCCCGACCACCCAGCTGAGCTATGCCCACCCGGTCTCGGGACGGATCAGCACCGGTGGCGGCCAGCCGGCGCCAAATGCCGAAGCCGACAGGCATTCCTGGCAACAGGCACTGGCGTTCCTGCAACGCGCGGTCGCTGCACACACATCTAAAAAGGAAAACTCATGACGACGCAAACATACGACATCGGAAATGATGTCATCGATCAGCTAGTCGGCTTGCAGCCGGATGGCAGCACCCACGCTCTGCGCCATCAGCGCGAAAAGGTTGCCGCTGCGACGCAAGGCAGCTACGACACACTGTTCGATCCGGCATTGGCCGGCATCGGCCTGGATGAACGGCTGCTGGTGGCGCTGTATGCCTGCCGCCTGAGCGGTGCCAGCGATCTGGCAGGGCATTACCGCGAGCGGCTGGTGTCGCAGGCTGTAGATGTGCAGGAATTGACAGCTGCGTCGGAAGGGCAGCCGGAACAACTGCCGGCCGGCCGCATGCGCGCCATGCTGATCTATACGCGCGCGTTGACGCAACGTCCGGTCGAGGGTGATCAGGACGCACTGAAGAGCTTGCCTGCCGCCGGCATCAGCACGCCGGCAGTGGTGGCGCTGTCGCAACTGATTGCTTTCATTTCATATCAAGTGCGCGTGGTTGCCGGTTTGAAGGCGATCGAACTGGCCACGAAATTGGCCACATCGTCGTTGCGCAAGGAGCCAGCATGAGCACTATCGTCAAGTCGCATGGATTCACCAATGAAGTGCTGGACTGGAAAGCATGGCTGGACGTGATCGATATCGAGAACGCCACCGCCGACCAGATCAAGGTGCTGGAAGAAAGCCATCCCAAGGCCAAAGTGTCGGACTATTACCTGTTCCTCGGCCACCAGCCGGATATCCTGCGCCAGCGTTCGGCGGCTTTCAACGCCATCATGTACGCACCGGGCGGCATGTCGCGGGCCGAGCGCGAGCTGGGTGCAATGGTGGTCTCGCGTATCAACGGCTGCGTCTATTGTGCGTCGGTCCATGCGCAACGCTTTGAACAGCTGGCGAAACGTAACGATACCGTGCAACAGGTTTTCGACGATCCGTACCAGGCCGGGATCAATGCGCGCGAGCAGGCGATTTCGAAATTCTCGGCGGAACTCACCGATACGCCTGGCGAACTGAGTGCCGTCAGCGTCCAGGCACTGCAAGAAGCTGGTTTGACCGAATTGGAAATTCTCGACCTGATTCACTCGGTGGCAATTTTTGCGTGGGCCAACCGGTTGATGCTGAATCTGGGGGAGCCGGTGTATCCAGCTTAAATTTTCGAGTTAAAACAGATCTACGCCAGATCTTCCTTTGACTTTCAAACCGATATCGTCAGTATCGACTTCATCGGTTTGAAACAAATCGGAGAAGTCGCAGCATTCCTGGGCTAGCATGATGATCGATGAAATGAAAACGCTTTTGCGCTCGCCCCGGTAAAGGGCGACATAGGAAATCTCCGGTAGAGCAGGGGAGGTTTGCACAATCTCGAGTGCGCCTCGCTCTACCAGTGAACTCAGGCATTGCTCTGGCAGATAGCTGACGCCCAGTCCCGATACCGTCAATCCGATCAGCGCAACCAGGCTGTTGCAACTGATCGAGTTGGCGGAAGAAATGGTCTGGGATTTGAACCAGCGGTCATAAATGATTCCGGTCCCCGACATATTGCCTTGCGTCAAAATTGTGTGCGACGCCAGCTCATGCATGCGTAATACGCGCGATGTGGGCAGCAAGCCAGGTTTGCACATCCAGACGCTCCTGACCATGGCCAGCGGTATCAGGGAAAACCTGGCTTCTGCAAAGGCGTCGGGAGTGATGATGATATCGACTTCATCGGCCAATAACTTGTCGCGCAAATTCACACTCAGGTCGACATCCGGTTCGATCACTACTTTGGGGTAATGGGTACGGACCAGCCGCACCAAACGAGGGAGCCAGGTCATGGCAGTCAACTCGGTGACCCCGATCCGCAAACGTCTTTCCACGATCTCCGGCGTGCTGAACTGTTCGATCGCCAAATCCCGCTGCTCCAGCAGGCGTTTGGCGATGAGCAACATTTCTTCCCCTTTTTCCGACAATCGCGCCTGCCGATAATTGCGGTCGAACAGCTCTGTGCTAAGAGCCGATTCGAGTTCTTTTATGCGTTTGGATATCGCTGATTGCGTGGTATTGAGATGCCTGGAAGCAGCTTCGAAACCGCCGAGCTGCGCTATCCAGTAGATGGCTTCCAGTTGCTTGAAGGAAAACATGGCTATTCATCCCCTGTGTTTGATCACGTATATTAGATCACCATTACATCACTTAAAGCGATGATAATTCATAATTAAATATCGCTTTTTTATATTATTGCGACATTCTATTATTCTCATATCGATAAACATTTCCTGACAAGGAACCCTGCGGGGGCGGGGACGTCTGGCTTATTTATTTGGCTTATTTAGTTAGCTTATTTGTTCGAATCATTTATTCACCATAAATCGACTTTAAACGGGAGACTTCATGTTTAACATCAAAAGCGCCGCCTTGATTGCCACTGTCTTATCGGTTTTCAGCGCTTCCGCGTCAGCAGACCAACTTGCCGACATCAAGCAAAAGGGCACACTCGTTTGCGGCACTCTCGGGACGGCTGAACCGTTTAGCTTTCCTAACCCGACTACCCGCGAGGTACAGGGTTACGACGTGGATTTTTGCAAAGCCGTTGCCAAGAACCTGGGCGTGAAACTTGAACTGAAGCTCATCTCCGTCGCCGCCCGCATCCCCGAACTTCAGCAAAACCGGGTTGACCTGCTTGCCGCGAATCTCGGCTGGACAGCGGAGCGCGCTCAACAAATCGCCTATAGCGATAGCTATTACGTCAGCTTGACCAAGGTCGCCACGAAACGGTCCGACGGGTACAAAACGCCTTCAGACCTCGCCGGCAAGCGGGTCAGTGCGCCCAAAGGTTCTACCTCTGAAATGGCAGTGCGGTCCGCCATCCCAACCGCTACAACAGTAACCTTCCAAGATCCGCCTGCCGCTTTTATGGCCATGCAGCAAGGCAAGGTCGATGGTTTTGCCGTCTCTGAATTGATGCTGCTCAAGTTCAAGCAACAGACTGAAACCACCACAACCCCAATCGACATCCTCGAACCGGCAGTGTTAAACGAGGCATGGGGAATCGGCATGCGTAAAGACGAGACGGCGTTCATAAAGCAGGTAAACAGCACGCTTGAATCGATGGAGAAATCCGGTGAAGCGGCTCAGATCTTCGACAAGTGGCTTGGCGCTAACACACCGTACAAGCTGCACCGCGGCTTCAAAATCGCACCGATCAAGGGTTAATCCCGTACCCGGGGCAATCTCGCAATCATGGCGATCCTGCATTGCGGGATCGCTGCAGGTTATTTCATAAGGCCTCTTTTCCATGAACCTGAAGCTTGATTTCTCGATCTTGCTGGACGAAGCGTATCGGCGATGGATCGTTGAGGGTGTCAGTACGATGCTTCAGCTAACCGCTTTTGCGTGGGTGCTGGCAATGGCGCTCGGAACACTGCTGGCGCTGATCCGCATGACGCAAAACCGTTGGGCCGAGCGTGCTGTTTCAGTCTACGTGGAGTACCACCGCAACGTGCCGATGCTGGTGCAGATATTCATATGGTATTTCGGCGTGCCGACCTTGCTGCCGCTTTCTGTCCAGCACTGGATTAACGCCCAGCACAGCGAGTTCATTTTTGCGTTCATCGCCGTTGGCACCTGCATGGCGGCTTATATGTCCGAAGATATTCGAAGCGGGATTCGTTCCATACCGAAATCGCAGCTGGAAGCTTCACGTGCGTTGGGATTGAGCTATCTGAAAGCGTTTCGCCTGATCATCCTGCCGCAAGCAGTGCGTATTGCGTTGCCGACCCTGATCAGCCACACCGTGCTGTTATTCAAGAATACCAGCCTGGCAATGGCCATCGGCGTCGCCGAGCTGACTTATGCCACGCGCGAAATTGAAGCCCAATCGTTCAAGACTGTCGAAATCTATATTGTGGCTACTTCCATCTATCTCGCGATATCGCTGTTGATCATGGCAGCTGGCGCAGGACTTCAGCATCACTACCGCATCAAGGCCAGGTAATCATGACCGACATTTTCGACATCTTGCGCGACAACTGGCTTTTGCTGCTTATCGGGCAATACCCTAACGGACCTCTCGGCGGCCTGGCAATTACGCTGATCCTGTCGATTGCGGGACTGGCGCTGGCGCTTCCGATCAGCGTCCTGCTGGCAATCGCTCGCGTCAGCCCCATCCGATGGATTCGCCTGCCTGCCACGGTCGTCGTGTACGTGGTGCGCGGGGTTCCCTTGGTCATGTTTATCTTCTGGGTGTATTTTTTCGTGCCTTTGCTGATTGGGAGGACTGTCAGCGGCTTTACCACGATGCTGGTGACGCTGGTCATCTATCAGGCTGCCTACCTTGCCGAAGTGATTCGTGCAGGCATTGAAGGATTACCGAAAGGGCAGGCCGAGGCATCAATGGCGCTTGGCATGAGCTACATGCAAACCACCGTGAAAATCATCCTGCCGCAGGCGCTCTACAACATGGTGCCGGCGATGGTGAGCCAGTTCGTTTCCACCATTAAGGAAACCTCTTTAGGTTATGTCATCAGTGTCAATGAGCTGACCTTTGCGGCAAATCAGGTTAACTCTACTCTGCTGACCAAGCCGTTTCCGGTGTTCATGCTGCTGGCGCTGATCTACTTCTTGCTGTGCTTCACGCTGTCGCAGTTCGCGCATTTCCTGGAAAAACGCATCACCAATAAACGCGCAGGCATCGGCAGCAAAAAATTGGCCGCACAAGACGCAAATCTCGGGATGGCGCAAGCGGTCGAATGATGGTTCTTGAAATTGGAATATCTCAATCATGTCAATTATGACCTCCAACAACAGCAACAGTGACCGTGACAGCACGGCGAAAATGATCACTTTCGACTGCGTGAACAAGTGGTACGGCTCCTATCACGCACTCGCGGACGTTTCGGCCGAAGTCGCAAAGGGCGAAGTAGTAGTGGTTTGCGGTCCCTCGGGTTCCGGCAAATCGACGCTGATCCGTACCGTGAATCGGCTGGAAGAGATTCAAAAGGGAAAGATTGTCTTTGACGGACAAGATATCTATGTCCCTAAACTCGACCTGAACCACTTCCGTGCGCGGGTTGGCTTTGTATTCCAGAGTTTTAACCTTTTTCCGCATCTGTCCGTCCTCGATAACATTGTTATGGCGCCAGTCAATGTACTTGGCACAAAGCGCGCGCAAGCCCGAAGCCGCGCCTTCGAACTGCTGGAACGGGTTGGCTTGACGGCTAAAGCCGACGCTTTCCCGGGGCAACTCTCCGGCGGCCAGCAGCAACGAGTTGCCATTGCCCGCGCGCTGGCCATGAATCCACCGGCCATGTTGTTCGACGAGCCCACCAGCGCGCTCGATCCGGAAATGGTGGGTGAAGTGCTGCAGGTGATGAAGAGCCTGGCGCGCGACGGCATGACGATGATCTGCGTCACGCATGAGATGGGGTTCGCGCGCGAAGTTGCCGACTACGTCTGGTTCATGGATCAGGGCCGGCTGATTGAAACCGGAACGCCTGAAGATTTCTTTTTGCGGCCGCAAAGCGAGCGCGCTCAGAAATTCCTGTCCGATCTGCGCTCTCACTAACGACTCATCCAAGGACAAGCGACCAGGCGCAATCGACGCTTATCGAAAATTGTATCTGAATCAGGTCGCCGCAATGCCGGATCGACCGCTTTTTAAAAGGAAATGTTGGCCATGGATTTGAACCAGGGAGTATTTTTTTCGGACGAGTTGATGCAGGAAATAAAGAGCCGGTTCCACTATGTCGATAGTGATCCGGATAACCGGGAACGGCTCTATTTTGACAATGCCGGTGGCTCTTTCCGTCTCAAGAAAGCAGTTGAGCAATTTGCCAGGGCAGACTCGATTCCAGACAACCCGGAACGGATTCACCAGACCGCGCTGTCCTTGCAGAAAATGCAGGCAGTCGGAACCGCGGATGTCAGGACGATCCTGAACGCCACTGGCGGTAGCGTTTATTCCTCTTTGACGGCATCCGCAGCGATGTTCGACATGGTCAGGGCGGTCGCTGAAAATGTTAGCGGCACCAATATGGTGACCACCGTGCTGGAGCACCCGTCGGCGTTTGATGCGATGACGTTCTACGCCAAAAAACTCGGCAAGGAACTTCGCGTCGCCAGGAGCAATCCGGTTACTGGCGGCGTGGACGTAGACGAGATCGCAAAATTGATAGATCGGGATACATGTCTCTTGAACGTGATGTATGCCTCCAATATCTCTGGCGCCAAATTCGATATCGAAAATATCGTCAAAACGGCACGTCAGATCAATCCTGATTTATTTATTCTGGTGGATGCGGTACAGCATGCTCCCCATGGCGTAATCGATCTGCAACAAACTCCGGTCGATGGCATCAACATCGCTCCCTACAAGTTCTTTGGTTGCCGCGGATCAGGCATTTCATGGTTATCTGACCGGGCGTCGGTATTGCCGCACCATAAATTGGGCGGTAAGAAGGAAAATTTCTGGGATCTTGGCAGCGCGGCACCCTGGCAGTTTTCAGTTGTTACCGAAATCGTCGATTATGTGTGCTGGCTTGGCGGGAAATTTACGGATAGCGATGAAAGGCGTGCGCTTTTCGTGTGCGGGATTAACCAGATCGCGCTGCACGAAAGGGCTTTGCTGTCGAGAATGCTTAACGGTACGGCTGAAACTGCGGGCCTCCGGCGCTTGAACGGCGTCAAGGTGTTCCTGGATTATGAAGATCTGGCAAAACGGGATTTGATCGTTGCCATCGGCATTGACAACCTGGATCACACCCAGGCCGTCAGGGAATATGAGAAGAGGGGCGTTATCGTCTATGAACGCGCATCTTCGAGTATCTATTCAAAGCGGATGCTTGAATCGTTCGATATGGACGGCGCCGTGCGGATATCGCCGCTGCACTGCAATTCAGCGCAAGACATAGATAAATTTCTGCAGGTGACAGCGCAGTTATGTCACGTATCCTGACCGGGGCCGGGTTCAATTGAAGAGTCGGCCGCTTAACAAGCCTGAACAGACCTGGCTGGCCGGCCCATCAATTATTTGTCAGCCAAGCTGCTGATACAAGCCGGTAACGCCATCCATTACCTCCAGTATCCGTTCGCTGGTGGTGGCGACGTTGATCGCAAATTGCTGATGGTTTCTTTGATCTCCGCTTTGACGCAACGCGCCGTCAAAGAACATCCATTGCTGTTGCGCCAGGAGCAGTTCGTCGCGGATTCTTGCCGTATTGCCGGATGAACTGTTCAGGATTTGCATGCCGGCTGTGAACTCCTTGCGAGCCTGTTCCAATTTGCCCATGGCATCGGCCGGCGCCACATCCCATTGCAGCGCCTGATAAAATTTAGCCATTCTTTGCGACAGCATGCGTTGGCGTCCAGAGATGTTTACCAATTGTCCGCTTGTGCTGCCGGAATATTTTTCCAGTTGTACCGTGGCAGTTTGCGCCATCGCGAGTAGATTTTCATTGATGACCATGATGTTTCTGGCGTCTTGCTGATTAGGCGTTTTCCCGACCAGTACCTGTTTGTAGCTAAGCCAGGTTTTCTCCATTTCGGCCAGTACCAGCTTGTTATCGTTAGTTGGCGCAAAAGTGCGGAGCTCGGCAAGCTGACGTTCAAACAGGTTAAGAGAGGCATCCAGGATTTTCCTGGAGCGCTCGGCATCGATCGTTTGTCCTAGTTGCAAATAGGCCTTGGCCAAACGCTGCGACAGCATCCTTTGTCGTCCCGACTTGTTGATGGCGTCGTTGATGTTGAGAATCTGCGCCACCGTATAGGAAAATACGTCCAGGCTACCTGCGATGACAATCGTCTTGCCAAGAAAATTTCTTCTGTCCATTTTGTTGCTCTCCGTTATTGATTGACGTTTGTTTCCAAGCTGCAAATTTCATGCCTGATTTCAGTCACCAAAACGGGGCGTGCGATCATCAGAAGGCTGCGGCTTGTTACAAATTATTTGCACTTGCTAGTTTACTTTTGCTTGATTTAAACTACACTGTGTAGTGTAATAATTCTTTACTCTCCGACAGCAGCAAAGAATCGTCAACTAACCGGCATTCAAACCAGGAAAAGCAGCATGGCAAGTGAAACGCTCAAGGCTTTCGATGCGAATATTCAGCCGCAATCTTCGCAGTGGCGCGACGGCAAGTTCAGGAATCGTCGTCCTATGCACAAAAACGGCTTGTGGAAGATATTGCAAATTCTGTGGCGCTTCACTTTCGACAAGCCAGCCGGAACCGTGCCGGCCAAACCGGTCCCGGTGCAAGCGATTAGTAGCGCGCAATTGCTGGCTGCGCCGGATCGTTCACTGTTCCGCCTGGGGCATTCCACCATGCTGTTGAAGTTGCGCGGCGAATTCTGGCTGACTGACCCGGTGTTTTCCGAGCGCGCCTCTCCTTTCCAATGGATCGGCCCTAAACGCTTTCATCAACCGCCAATCAGCATCGCCGAGCTGCCTCCCATCAAAGGCGTGATTTTGTCGCATGACCATTATGATCATCTGGATTACGACGCAATCCTGCAGCTGGCGGGCAAGGTGGAACATTTCCTTGCGCCGCTGGGAGTAGGGGACACGCTGATCAAATGGGGTGTGCCGGCAGAAAAGATTCAACAGCTGGACTGGTGGCAAAGTACCTGGGTAGGCGGCCTGCAACTGGTGGCGACACCGGCGCGTCACTTTTCAGGGCGCGGCCTTGGCGACGGCAACCGGACTTTGTGGGCTTCCTGGGTGATACTGGATGACGACCTGCGGCTGTTCTTCAGTGGCGATGGCGGCTATTTCGAAGGTTTCAAGGAAATTGGCAACCGCTACGGGCCGTTCGACCTGACCATGATAGAAACCGGGGCTTACGACCATGACTGGCCAGACGTACACATGCAGCCGGAACAGACCCTGCAAGCCCACCTTGATCTGGGCGGCAAGCACTTGCTGCCGGTGCATAACGGTACCTTCGACCTTGCCCTGCATGCCTGGCAAGATCCGTTCGAGCGAATCGTCGCGCTGGCCGAACAACACGGAGTGCCGGTAAGCACCCCGCAGATGGGCGAGTTGCTTAGTCTTGCGACGCCGCAGGCAGGGCGCCGCTGGTGGCGGGAACAGCCTGTCTAACCCGGAATAGAGCTACGATTTTGCCAGAGGAAAAAATAGATAAATCGATTGTGTGCGAGAGCGAGTATCGCTTGCTCGTGACTGAATTCGACTTCTTGTGGGGCCGTAATACAAACTTGCAAGAACAAGCTCGCATGGAGCGCATCATTAGCTTGATCAATGCTTTTGAAGAAAATCGCCGCCAGGAAATTTTCTCGGAGGAATAGGCACGTAATTGGTGCGCATCAGAGAAGGAATGTTATTTCCTGTCGATTACGCTCTGGCAGCTGCGGCAAGAGAGAAGTGCTAAATCTTTTGAAGTTGCGTAATTCATGGCTGAAATAACACGAATATTTACCTGCAAGACCCAATTCAATTTCGTGAATAACTGATTCTGGACATGTTAGGATTGCCTTGCCATCAAGGAGGCGGTCATGACGCATGAATTTGAATACAAAGGCATCCATTACTCGGTCACAGTCTATGAGGAAATAAAAGGACGATGGACCTGGTCCTTCCAAATCGAGGATGGCGTAATTCGCAAATGCGTCGACTTGCCAATGGAGCAAGAGGAAATTGCGCGCAAAGAAGTCATGCGCAAAGTCAAATGGATTATTGACCATAAAAAATGGCTCCAGCCCTCCCGGTTAGAGTCGTGACACGCAGCGAACAATGTCAAGGGAATGGGTATAGAGTTTCATCTTGAGTCAATCGGCGCGAACGTACTGCAGCGGTCAACCTGCAAACGGGGGAGAATATGGTCCAGCGATACGATGCAATTGTCATTGGCACCGGGCAATCCGGTCCATCCCTGGCTGTACGGCTTGCGCAAGCCGGTCGCAAGACCGCTATCATAGAACGCAATCGCTTCGGCGGGACCTGCGTCAATACCGGTTGCATACCCACCAAGACGCTGATTGCGAGTGCCCGTGTGGTGCACATGGCGCGTCGTGCCGCCGAATTCGGCGTGCTGATCGATAGCCCGGTCCGGGTCGACATGGCACGTGTCAAGGCGCGTAAGGATCTGATCGTCAGGCAATCCAATGAAGGTGTCGCCGACTGGCTAAAAAATACCCCCAATCTTACGGTGATCGAAGGGCACGGCTGTTTTGAGAGTCCGCACGCGGTACGGGGCAATGGCGAGTTGCTGGAAGCGGACGAAATTTTCATCAATGTCGGTGGACGCGCCGCGATACCCGATATACCCGGTCTGGGGGATATCGATTTCCTGACCAACTCCAGCATGATGGAGGTGGATTTTCTGCCGCAACACCTGGTGATTGTCGGCGGCAGCTACATCGGCCTGGAGTTCGCGCAAATGTATCGCCGCTTCGGCAGCGAGGTCACGGTGATAGAAGGCGGGCCGCGGCTGATAGGGCGGGAAGATGAACAGGTATCGGCAAGCATTCGCGACATCCTGGAGGACGAAGGGATTCGAATCCGGCTTGCCGCCAAAATTCAACGTGTCGAAAAGCGCGGCGATGCGGTAGTGATTACCGTGAACGACAATGAAGCATCGGACGAAATCTCAGGTTCTCATTTGCTGCTCGCGGTCGGACGTATCCCGAACACCGATGACCTCGGTCTCGATAAGGCGGGCATCAAGACCGATCAACGCGGGTATATCGTGGTGGATGACAAACTTTGCACCAATGTACCGGGAATCTGGGCGCTGGGCGACGTCAATGGCCGCGGGGCATTCACCCATACGTCTTACAACGACTATGAAATTGTGGCCGCCAATCTGCTCGACCATGACTCACGCAGCGTAGCCGATCGTATTCAGGCGTATGCGCTGTTCATCGATCCGCCGCTGGGCCGGATCGGCATGACTGAGCGGGAAGTGCGTGCGTCCGGCCGGAAAGCACTGGTCGGTACGATGATGATGACGAGAGTCGGGCGCGCGCGTGAACGTAGCGAAATCCAGGGATATATGAGTGTGCTGGTGGATGCCGAAACGAAAAAAATTCTCGGCGCAATGTTGCTCGGCATTGAAGGCGATGAGGTGATCCATTCGATCCTGGATGTCATGTATGCCGGTGCGACATACACAACCATCCAGCGTGCAATGCACATTCATCCGACTGTTTCGGAACTGGTGCCAACGTTATTAGGCGACCTGAAGCCGTTGTAGCCGTAAACTAAGCGAAAAACGGATCGAAAAACGAGGCGGCTCTCGCCCCAAATCAATCAAAGTAATTTGCATGCCTCGTCGAAATCGAGTCGAGGACTGCGTGGGAACAGCTTATCCGGATCTCCATAACCCAGATTGCACAGGAAATTGGTTTTGATGTGGCTGTCCGGGAAATATTCATACTCGAAATTCAGCGGTTTCGTCACTGGAAAAAATTCGTGATCCACTTTCACCTGGTCGAATCCTGACATCGGGCCGCAGTCCAGGCCTAAGGCGCGCGCCGCCAGCATGAAATAGGCTCCCTGCAACGAGCTGTTGCGCCTTGCGGTAACCTCTGCAAGTTCCGGTGTGTCCGCGAACCAGGCGCGGGCATCGGCATGCGGAAACAGCTTAGGCAGCTGCTCATAGAATTTCCCGTCGTAGCCGATGATGGCAGTGACCGGGGCTGCCATGGTCTTGTCCACATTTCCAGGGGCCAGCGCCGGCCGCAGCCGTTCCTTGGCTTCCGGTGTGCGCAGGAACAGAATACGTGCCGGCGAACAATTGGCGCTGGTCGGGCCCCATTTCATCACGTCATAAAGGCGGCGCAGAAGATCGTCGCCTACCGGTTTGTCCAGCCAGGCATTGTGTGTGCGGGCTTTAAAGAACAAAAGGTCAAGTCCGTCGTCGCTTAATTGCTGGGTCATGATGATCACCTCACAGTTGGTTGGATTCTTCGGGTTGGACACATTGGTGCTTTCGACACACCAGTATAGTTGGCATGGATTAGAAAAATCAATGTATCTCGGCCGGTGCCGCAAATCCAACTTCACCCGGCCCGGGTGGCGGCAGTTTTCTTCCGAATAGAATGCTTTGCGGTTGCTGCTGTACGTCCGACAATACGCGATCCAGCGCATGGGAACTATGCGAAAAATCGTTGATCATGACGTGTAACTGCGGCAACGTATCCTTTAAATCCTGGCTGGTCTGGCCCAGGTTGTCCGCAGTGCTGCCAATACGATCCAGTGTATCCACGCGCGTGCGGACTTCTTGCGTGAGACTGTTTAAGTTAGAAAGCAAGGGATCCATGCGCGCCAGGGCTTTGTCGGTGCGGGTGCTGATGGCAGGAAGCTTCTGCAGCGTCGGTTGCAGTTCGGTGGCGAGGTCGGCGATCCGGCCCGATGCGGTCTTGAGGTTAACGATCGTCAGCGACAACTCTTTCAGATTGTCGTCATTTAGCAGTTTGTTCAGCCGTTTTGCCGCCAGGCCTGTGTCGCGCAGTAACTCCTGCCCCGAATTGCCGATCTGATCGAAAAACGATGGCCGCATCTCGATCTGGCCTATCTCGTCTGGCTTGAGCACGAGTTTTTCCGGTTTGTTGCCATCGTCGTCCAGTTGCACGAATGACAGGCCGGTGATGCCCAGGTAACTCAGCTGCGCATAAGTACCCTGGTTGATGGGAGTGCCCTTGTCGAGGCCGATCTTGATCAGGATGACGTGCGGGTCGGTCGGGGAAAACTGGATATCCTTGACCTTGCCTACATCCACGCCACGCAGCCGCACCGGAGCGTTGCGGTTGAGGCCAGACACCGGCGTCCTGGATAGCAGCAGATAATCCTGCTGGTCGACTGTATCGCCGTTCAGGCGGATCGCCACCAGTATCAATCCGATGCAGAGCGCCACCAGGAACAGGCCGGCGGAGAGGGCGTGTGCGCGGTTTTCCATTAACCATCTCCTTATGTTTTATGCAACGCTCAAACCGACGGCCATCTTGTCGCGGAAATCCTTGACGTTTTCCTGCTCGCAACGCTTGATGTGGCCCAGGAAAAAATTCTGCACGAATGGATCGGGGTGGTGCACGATGTCCCACAGCGGGCCAACTGTCAGCAACTGCTGGTTGGCCAGCACGGCTACCCGATCCGACAGCGCCAGCAGGGTATCGACATCGTGCGTCACCATGACCACGGTCAGATTCAGCGCGCGACGCAGAGATTCGATCAGTTGTACAAAGCCGTGGCTGCGTTCCGGATCGAGGCCCGCGGTCGGTTCGTCGAGGAACAACAGCTCCGGATTGAGCGCCAGCGCGCGCGCCAGCGCGACGCGTTTGACCATGCCGCCGGACAATTCTGCCGGCATCTTGTTGGCGCTCATGGCGTCAATTTCCACCAGGTCGAGTTTCATCATCACCAGCTCACGTATCACGTCTTCAGGCAACGCTTTGAGTTCGCGCAGCGGCAGCGCAACATTGTCGAATACGCTCAGTGCCGAGAACAATGCACCTTCCTGGAACAGGACGCCCCAGCGATTGCGGGTCTGGCGAAGGTCGGCGTTGGGGCAGCCCTGCAAGGGAACATCGAACACCCTGATGGTGCCACGGCTGGGAGCTTCCAGCCCGAGCATGAGGCGCAGCAGGGTGGTCTTGCCGCTGCCTGAGCCGCCGATGATCGCCATCACTTCGCCGTAATTCACTCGTAAGGTGAGATCGCGATGGATGACGGTACTACCGTATTGTGTCCATACGGCGTTGATGTCGATGATGTTGTCCGGCATTTAGAAACCCACATTCGAAAAAATCACTGCAAATATGGCGTCTACGATGATCACGATTGTGATCGACGTAACCACCGAATCCGTGGTGCTGGCCCCCAGGCTCTCCGTGTTTGGCTGGATTTGCAATCCATAATGGCAGGCGATTAATGCGACCAACATGCCGAAGACGGAACCTTTGCACAGGCCAAGCCACAGGTTGGCGATCGGCACCGCGGCAGGCAAGCCGTGCAGAAACTGCCGATAACCGATATCCAGCTGAAGGTAGGCCGACAACATGCCGCCGAGCAGCGCGGCCATGTCGCTCCAGACTATCAACAGCGGCAAGGTGATGGCTAGCGCAACGACCTTTGGCAGAACCAGGCGCTGGGTATGCGAAATGCCCATGGCTGACAAGGCATCGAGTTCGCGGGTCACGCGCATGACCCCGAGCTGCGCCGTCATCGACGAACCGGAACGTCCTGCCACCAGGATGGCGGCCAGTATCGGCCCTAGCTCGCGCACAATGCCTAAGCCAAGGATATTGATGATGAAGACGTCGGCGCCATAGTTTTTCAATTGGATCGACGACAGATAACTCAGCACCACGCCGACCAGAAATCCAACCAGTGCGGTGATGGCCAGCGCCTGGCTGCCGGTGCGATGGATGTTGGCGGAGATTTCGCGCCACGGGATATCGCTCGGGTGACGCATCAGATAGATGCAGTCCAGCAGCAGATTGCCTGCCAGGATCGTGATGAGATGCAGACTCTTGCAGAACGACAGCAAGCCCTGGCCAAGTTTCACCAGCAGCTCGAGCCGATCGCGCGGCACTGGCGGCGGTGGTGAAAATGGCTTGTCCGCGAGATTTGCGAACATGTCTTCATACTCAGGCTTGAGCAGGATGTCAGGCCGGCGCCGGCCCCACATGCGCCACAGGAACAGCGCGCCGGCGGCATCCAGTTGCTGGATCGCGCGCAGGTCCCATCTGGCATTGCGGTCTTTAGCGTAATGCGCCAACTGCGGCCGCAAGGTGGCGGCGTCAGGCAAAATGACGCGCAACAGCCAGGTGCCGCTGACTTCAATCCGGTTGGTGCCGTCGGTATCGGTCACGCGCAGCAGACGTGGCGGCGTCATGGTGATGGCCATGTCTACGGCAACGCCTTAACGAAGCAGATCGCCGCTGGCATGTCATGCAAGCGTTTGGGTAAGATATCAAGAAACATAACGGTGGCTCCATGCTGCGATCATATTTGCCACATAAGTTGCATCATGCTTACGCGTCAGGAGATGATCGGCATCGTCGAGCGATAAAAAACTCTTCGGATGTTTTGCCGCCGTAAAAATATGCATGGCGTTCGAGATGTCGACAGTGGTATCACGCGGCGCATGCATCACCAGCAATGCCTTCCTGAGGTGGGCGATCTTGTGATTCAATTGCTGCTCCCGCGCATCCTGAAGGAACTGGTGCTTGATCTTGAAACGCCGGCCGGATAGTTGCACTTCCGCTTCGCCGTTGACTTCGATCTCGCCAATTTGATCCCGGAACAACCCGGTGACATGGGTCGGATCGCTGGGGGCGGCGATAGTGACGACCGCGCGGACTTCCGGAATATCGGCGGCAGCTGACAGCACAGCAGCACCGCCGAGGCTATGCCCGATGATCAGCGCCGGAGCGCGATAAACCTGGCGCATATGGTCGGCAGCGGCAATCAGGTCCGCCACATTCGAGGAAAAATTGGTATTGGCGAATTCGCCTTCGCTGGCGCCGAGGCCGGTGAAGTCAAAACGCAGTACGGCAATGTGATGGCTGGTCAGGGCCTGCGCGATGCGGCTGGCAGCGAAAATGTCCTTGCCGCAAGTGAAACAATGGGCAAACAGGGCAAAGGCGTGCGGCTCTCCTGACGGCGCATCGAGCCGCGCCGCCAGCTTTTGTCCGTAAGCGCCTACGAAATCAGTGCGTTCGCTTATCATTCGCCACTCTCCGCCAATCTGGGTTGGGGTCGGGAAATTTAATATAAATGCATTGAATATGAATTCGGGTGCTATGGCACGATATTACGCCTCAACGCTGATAATTTCTCGAAATGATCAAGATGGGACGATCTCGCACCATACGCAATCAGTGCCGATCCACCGCAAAAGATCCGTCAGCAAGATGTTGGCATCAAAAGAGATGACGATAGCCAGGAAGAGAGCTATCAACGTCACAAAAAATCTTAAAACCTTTCGCCAATTGTCCATGCCGCCACTGTAGGGAATCCAATAATCACGGAGGTGATGATGTTTCATTTCTGTAGTCATCGCACTAACTCCTTATTCGATGAAACGTCGTGAGATGGAATAGCTGGTGGTAGTAACTGTGGGATCCCGATTTTTCAAGGCAAGATTGTTGGGTGATGCAAAAATGCAACATGTTGATATGCGCAAATCTTCAACAATTCCTCTGCCACCGATTCATATTAGACGAGTGCCAACTATACTGAAAGCGGGACCATCCTCTTTGCGGAGGTAATATGAAAGGCTTTCAGCTAGAGTTTTTTACCCAGCAGGATCGGCGCCACAAGGGCAAGCAGCTGTCGAACTGGCTGCTTGACGTTGCTCAATCGCATGGCATTCGCGGGGCAACCGTTTTTACCGGCGCCATCGGCTACGGGCACGACCGCCGATTCCATTCGGCGCATTTCTTCGAACTTGCAGATCAACCGGTGGAAGTCACCATGGTAGTGAGTGAAGAGGAGTCGGATCGCTTATTCGAGTTTTTGCTGCAAGAGGGTGTGCATATGTTCTATGTCAAGTTGGCGGTCGAGTTTGGCAAAATCGGCCTGCCGGATTGAATGCTGGAATGTATTGTAGATTGTCACCATGTTCAGCCACATTAACCTGCGAGAGCCTGCCATGCGCCGCTACAAACGGCTGTTGATCGTTGCCCTGTTTCTGGCGGTGCTATTTGCCGTATTTCAGATTTCCGGCCTTAGAGGCCATTTCAATTTAGCGTTTCTTCATCAACAGATCGTCGACAATAAAATCAGCGGCTTGCTGGTCTTTGTCTTGCTGTTTTGCCTGGGTAACCTGATTCAGGTACCCGGCTGGATATTTCTCGCGGCGGCGGTACTGGCACTGGGGAAATCCTGGGGTGGCCTGGCGACCTATATCGCGGCAATTATCTCTTGTGTATTTACTTTCCTGACAATACGTTTCGTCGGCGGCGATGCAATGCGAGAATTGAATAACCGTTATGCGTTGAGGCTACTCCGTAGCCTGGATGCGCATCCGATTAAGAGCGTCGCGTTGTTAAGGGTATTGTTTCAGACTGTTCCTGCCCTTAATTACGCGTTGGCTTTGTCCGGCGTGAAGTTTTATAAATACCTGATAGGCACCATGCTCGGTTTGCCATTGCCGATCATGTTGTATTGCCTATTTTTCGATTATATTGGCAAGGCGCTGCATGTATCTTGAGGGCATTGTGACTTAGAAGCCGTTGAAGATCTTCTGCGTCAAAGAGAAGCGCGAAATACTCAGGTTTTTTGTTCTTCCTGAGGGCGGTTGCCAATCAACATCCAGGCGCTCAAGGCACTGCCCAGTGCTAGAAACGCCGAGAGTAACATCACCCAGCGGAAACCCGACACGTACGACTGGCCAATGGCGTTTTTCAGGGCTGCCTGCTCCCGTTCGCTCGCTTCTGACGGCAACACGATTGCAGCAAGTTTGGCGCGCTGCACCTCGACCGCGTGTAACTTTTCCGGGGCAATATGCAGGGTCTTGAGATGGCGGTCCAGGCTGGTATTGAACGCCAGGTTCATCACAATGCCGAACACTGCAATGGCCAGCAGGGCGGCGGTGCGCGAGACGGCGTTGTTGACCCCTGATGCGGCGCCGGCGAGACTCTGGTCGACCGCATTCATGACCGTCGTGGTCAACGGCGCGACACTGATCGACATGCCGAATCCAAGCACCAACACTGCCGGAAAATAACTGGCCCAATAACTGCCGCCTATGCCGGGAAGCGCGAACAAGGCGAATCCGATTGCCGCAATTGCCGGACCAATCACGAGCGGCCTCTTGGCGCCGTAGCGGTCAACCAGTCCGCCGCTCCACCGTGACATGGAAAACATCAGTAGTACAAACGGTAGCAACGCAGCACCGGCGGCGACTGCAGAATATCCCTGCACCAGGATCAGGTTCAACGGAAGAAAGTACAGACCGCCGCCAAGCGCCGCATACAGCAAGAGCGTCAGCAGATTCGCCCCGCTGAAATTGCGGGAGTGGAATAGGCGGAGTGGCAGCATCGGGGCTGGATGCCGCAACTCGACTCTGATGAATACGGCGATCATCAGCACAGCCAGAACCAGCGTGGTAATCACCGCCACATCGCTCCAGCCTTTGTTTGACGATTCAATCAAACCGTAGACCAGGCAACCGAGCCCGATACTGGCCAGCGCGGCGCCGGTCCAATCCAGGCTGCCTGAGGCGCGCGGGTCGCGGCTTTCAGGGACGTATCTGAACGTCAGGATAATGACCAGCAAGGCGAGCGGAACGTTGATCAGAAACGCCAGGCGCCACGAAACATGCTCAATCAGGAAGCCGCCGACCACCGGTCCGATCGCGGCAGTGATTGCGGTGTATCCGGACCAGGTGCCGATCGCTTTGCCGCGTTCGATTTCAGGAAACGAAGCACTGATGAGGGCCAGACTGCCGGGAACCAGCAAGGCGCCGCCGATTCCTTGCACCGCCCGGGCGAAAATCAATTGCATGACGTTGCCAGTCAGGCCGCACCAGACAGACGCGACAGCAAATAACCCGACGCCAAGGGTAAACACGCGGCGCCGCCCGAACCGGTCGCCCGCGGAGCCGCCAACCAGCAGCAGCGCCGCCAGGAACAGGGCGTAGGACTCAACCACCCACTGCACATCGGTAGCACTGGCACCGAATGCGCGTTGCAAGGCGGGCAGGGCGACGTTGACCACGGTGCCATCGATAAACACCATGCTTGAGGCGAGTATCGTGGCCGAGAGCACCCACGGGCGCGCGCTGCGCTTACACAGCGAATCCGCCGCAGTGTCGGCGACTGTGCCCTCGTCGCGAGGGCGGACAGGCGATACAGCCATTATCATCACTCCCGCATGGGCTGGCGTTCGCCAAGCATAGCGTAATTTGTAATTTGTGTGGAAAGCCATAGCCGGAATTCGGGGCTGGCGATCTGAATACGTCGATCACCTGTGTCGTAGGATCGTCGCCGATGACCGCCTTAACGGCGAAATCCGCATTGCATTATGCTCTCCAGTAGCTACACTTAACTCGGACAATTTGAAGTGCCTGAATGGATCATCGCCCCTGAAAAGATGGGAAATTGTCATGAGTTAAGAACTCAGAAACAAATAAGCAAATCTGTCACACAGCTACAGCGAACGAAGAATAGGCCGACCATCCAAAGGAGAGCGTCCATGACAACCAAGATACAGGTGGTGTTCTACAGCATGTACGGACACATTTACGAGATGGCCGAAGCCGTCGCTGCCGGAGCACGCGAGGTCGCCGATACAGACGTTACGCTGTACCAGGTTGCCGAGCTGGTGCCTGACGACATACTCGAAAAAAGCGGCGCCAAGGCGGCCCGCGCGCCATTTGCACATATTCCAGTGATAACAGCGGACCAACTGAAGGACGCCGACGCGGTCATTTTCGGCACACCGACCCGGTTCGGGAACATGTGCGCCCAGATGCGCAACTTCCTCGATCAGACTGGCGGGCTGTGGATGAGCGGTGGCCTGATCGGTAAGGTCGGCAGCGTCTTCACCAGCACTGCGACCCAGCACGGCGGCCAGGAGACCACGATCACCAGCTTCCACAGTACGTTGCTTCATCAGGGGATGGTGATCGTCGGCGTGCCATATTCGGAGCAGGGGCTGCTCAACATGGATGAAATTACCGGCGGCACACCCTACGGCGCCTCGACGCTCACCAAAGGTGACGGATCGCGGCGGCCGAGCGCCAACGAACTCGCCATCGCGCGTTTCCAGGGCCGGCACGTGACTGAGATCGCGAAGAAATTGGCGGCGAAGTAGAGTACGGGCGTTGCGTGCCTGGAAGCCGGTAATGATGGCTAGATTGACCCGACTTCGACCGTAACGCTTGTCCCTATTGTCTATCTCGCATGATTGCTAAAATAATATTTTGACGGCAAAAAGGATCGGCTACTTCGTCGAAAAATGTCATATTGAAGCATCAACAATCAATTCAGGATTCAGCGCACGTATCCTCTTGTCGACGAAGTATCCACCCGCTTCGGTATAGCGTAAAAAATGGCGTTCGCAGACCAGGCATTTAGAAATCGTACATCGATTGTATGGGAAATAACGTGGCGCGATCGGGGCATTCGAAGATTCATAGCGCGTGCCTGCCGGATGAAATTCGACGAAGGTGGGTTCTTCGAAAGGATTTTCCATTAGCGTGCCGACGTCTTGAAGTTGCGACTCCGGAAATGACACCGGGATACTTTCCCAGCAGAGAAACGAGGCTCTTGCGCATGCACATTCGGTACTCACCTGTGCGGATCGATGCGCCAACTGGATGAGTTCAGCAATCTCTAATTTGGGAAGCGGGTACATAAAAGTGTGTCTGTCTGTTTGGGTGAAGTTGCGCTGCTTCATTCTTGCGCTCGGCAGGAAATCGGCTTCAGTTCAGGTCGCGAGTTTCGTCAACGCTTCTGCGTCCAGCCGGTAAAAAACCTTGTCATGCCTCCTGGCGCCCCCGATGTCATTATAGAAGGACAGCAGCCTTGGATTGTCAGGGTCTGCTGTCCAGTCGATCCGACCAAGTCCTCGCTCTTTCGCAAGCACAGCCAAGGATTTCATGAGCGCGTTCCCGAGTCCGTGCCCCTTTTCCGTTTGCTGACAAACAGGTCCTTCAGGAAGATGCCTGGCTGCAGCCACGGCCCCGGATAGATTGCAGAGAACGCCGCAAATCCGAGCACGGAATCGCTATCTTCGGCAATCAGGAGTTCTACGCCAGGAGGCCTGTTTTGTAATCCGGACAGGATTGTTTCACGGGGCGGGCATGGCACGGAGTAATGTGCCTGCATCTCCTCCATCAGAACAGCCACGGCGACGGCGGCGTGATCATTCTCACTTAACAAGCGGATGCTGGTGGTCATGGACTATTCCATCATATTAACAAATGCATCATACAATTTTTGCCAGCCAATGTGGAGGAACTGCTGGTAGCACATACATAGCCGCCCGCGTATTTATTGTGTTGCCGCTCATATTTGTCTACCATGACGACAGAAGCCGCCATGCTTTCACGCTCTCGAACCCCTACAACTTTAGGCATTAGAACCTTATGATCGTCAGACCGATGCAAAGCTGGTTCCGCATGCTTTTCGTATGGAATGGCTCGGTGTTGCAATCGATCATTCCTCAACTGATTGTCATCGGAATCTTGAGCAGCGTGGCGGTACTGACGCATGGTGTTGTTTTTGGCGAAAAAATCCCGCTGAGTACGGTGCCATTCACGTTATTCGGTCTGACGCTGGCCATTTTCCTGGTATTCCGAAACAATGCCAGCTATGCCCGGTTTACAGAGGCGCGGCTTTTGTGGGGAAACCTGTTGATTTCTTCGCGCACGCTGATGTCGCAGATCCTGTGCTATCAGCCTGAGAGTGTCGATGAAGCGGAGCGGACTCACGTGGCGAATACCCTGATTGCGTTCATCTACGCACTAAAGCATCAATTGCGCAAGACGGATGCTACCGACGATCTGGTGCGCCTTCTCGGAAAACAACGGACGGATGATCTCAGGCACAAGCACTATAAACCCGTGGCGATTCTTAACGATATACGCAGTCGCCTGGCCACCTCCAGGGGCTTGCTATTGGAATCCGATATGACCCGCTGGATGCTGGACACGCAAATCAACGAGCTAGAGAGAAGTGTCGGCGGCTGTGAGCGAATTGCTTCAACACCTATCCCTTTTGCGTACAGCGTATTACTGCATCGCACGGCATACGCCTATTGCATGCTGCTTCCGTTTGGCCTCGTTGACTCGATAGAAATTTTTACGCCGCTTATTTGCGTTTTCATCTCCTATACGCTGATCGCGCTGGAGGCGATTGCGAACGAAGTTGCCGAGCCTTTCAGCCTTGCGCCAAATGCCTTGGCGCTCGACGCGATTACCCGAACAATTGAACGCTCCATCCTGGAGCTCTGTGGCCGTGAAATTCCCGAAGAAATCGCACCCGTGCGTCCATATCAATTTACCTAACGATGAATAGAAACAGGATCAAATAAATATGCCAATTCCACAGACAATGCTGTCGGTAGTAGCGCGCGACGAGGTCCATTTGCAGTTTACGCTGAAAAAGGGCGTCGACATCGGGCGTCTTTTCAAAACGCTCGGCAAGCTCTGGGAGTCGGAAATAACCGGCATCGCAGATCCAACACTCAATCAACATCATCAATTAACTGGAGGCACTGCAAATATTGTCCTGGGATTCAAGCCCGAGCTATGGCGAGAGGTTTATCCCGCGGATGTTCCGGATAATCTTCATTCTTTCGATAAAGATATCGTAGGCACCAATGGCATGGTCGCCCCAGCTACGCAACACGACCTTTGGATCTGGATCACGCAGTCAAACGCCGCAACGTTATATGACAGCATGAGCAAAGCTGTGTCGTTGTTGAATCCATTTGCCGACCTTGCCAGCGAACAGATTTGCTTCCCGTATCACAATAACGTGACATTCGACGGCTTTGCGGATGGCGTTGCAAATCCTAATCCGTTTCGCGCCAACAGCGTCGCCATCATTCCTGCCGGCGAAAAAGGTGAGGGCGGATCAACCGTGCTGATCCAGAAATGGCGGATGGATGTTGAAAAATTAAAGAGCTTGTCTGTTCACGGGGCTGAAAACGTATGGGGCAGGACCAAAGCCGGAAGCCACCAGCTATCGCCTTTGCCCGAAGATTCTCACGTCGGCAGGAATCAGTTCAGAAGAAACGGTGAAGAAATAGATATCGTTCGCAGAAACGCCAATTACGGCAGTGCGAAAGAAGCGGGAATCATGTTTGTCGGGTTTTGCAACGACATCACGGTCACCATGGGGATGCTTAAACAGATGTACGGCGTAGGTGCCGATGGCGTCTCGAAGACGGACAAGCTGCTCGATTTCTCTACTCCACTTTCCTCAGCGATCTATTTTGTGCCCAGCCTGGATGCACTGTCGAAAATGGATATTTCGCCAGCGGATCCTGACTAAGAGTTACAACGCATAGAGCCTTTTTTTAGTCGCGATCCGGTGCGCCAAGCGGAAAGAAATGGCGATAGGGACGTGCTTCATCGATCGCCCGTGCGACCGACGGCCGTGCATTCAGGCGATTACGATAGGCGCGTACGTTGGGGAAAGCATCGCTGATGGGGTGAACCCAGTCCGCGTAGAACAAGGCAGGAGCCGCAGAACAGTCGGCAAGGCTGAAACTATCGCTGGCTACCCATTCGCGGTTCTCCATCCGGTGCTCTAGCCAGGTATACGCCGTGTCAAGGTTCGCTCGCGCACGAGCCACCGCATCGGCGTCGCGTTTCTCTCCGCGCAGCGCGTCGGAGACGATCGCCTGCATCGGCGTGTGAACATAATTGTCGAAAAAGCGATCGGCGAACCGCACATCGAGCGCAGCGGCCGCATCAAGCGGGACCAGTCGTACCGGACCAGGATGATGCAGGTCCAGATATTCAACTATGATCGTAGACTCGATTACCGACTTCTCTCCATCAAGCAGGACAGGAAACTTCTTGAATGGCCATAGCCGTTCCAGCTCAGCCGTCGAAGCAGCATCGCCAAGGTCGATTATGTGAAGCGTGAACGGTGTGTCGTTCTCGTAAAGTGCAATTATCGCCTTCCAGCAGTATGAGGCGAACGGGTGGGCATAGAGGGTTAGCATCATTCTATGGAACTCCCTTATACAGGTTTGGTTATGATGAATACATATTACTCAAGTCGCGTTACCCACGATAGATGGGTTTTGGAGACGCTTACGCTGGGCATGCTATATGCCAACGCCAAAGGCACTGAAGTACCAGAATGCAGATGTAAGCCACAAACCCAGGAGAATGGAGAACAGCAAACTTCCAGCAACTGGCAGCGCCCAGCCTCGAAAGCCGTTTGAGCGGACAATGAGCACCTTTGCGAGAACGGTCCCGTAGAGAAACGACCCCAGCAATGAATGAATGTAGGCGCGGGTATCATATGTCCCGAAGCCGAGCAGGAAAATGCAGTGGTAGGCCACTGGCAGTGTCAGCAGGATGGCTATTCGCCCCGACCAGCGATGCACCACATGGTAGAAGCGCCCCTTCGGTGGGAAGCGTAGCACTTCATAGATACGCGACGCCGTCAGCAACTGGCCCAAAGCCAGCAGCAACGCAGCCGTTATCAGCCATGCCTTCATATGCAGGGTGTCGCTGAAGAACAGGTGAAAAAAGGGAGTTTCGTAGGGCTGCCTGACGGTCTTGCTTGCCACAAAGCCGACAGTGATTGCGACGAATGCAACCAGCACCAGAGGAAGCACAAGAATCACTCGACTGACAACGACGCGCCTGACGGGGGCGGCATTTTCGTTCATTGATCCGTTAAGCATGACTGTTAAGCATGATCCGCCCCTCATCTGATTTGCCGACTCAGATCTTGTCGCTGAACCTGATTGACGCATGCGTGCCGTCGCAGAAAGGCTTGTTCTGCGATGCGCCGCAGCGGCACAAGGTCACGCGATTGCGCACTTCGTATTCGAACCCGTCGTCCCCGATCAGCTGCACGCCACCACGCAACCATAGCGGCCCGGAGCAATCCTTGGCGGGGTCTTCGATCAGGCATATGGATGGTTCATACATCGGCTCGACCGGTTTGCCGGTCTGGTTGTCCCAAGCCACCAGCCGCCCCGAAGGGCAGTCGCAGGTCTGGCTGACGAAATGCTTGCTCGCTGAGGGGTTGTCTGTTGCGCTGACGAGATTCCACACCCCGCCACGCGGATCGCAAAAGCGCGCGAACGCGCACAAGTTCTCGACGTCTGTCAATGACATCGTCGGACCTTGTATTACTTTGGCCTGATCGAGATACGGCTGGCGGCTCGCGGTTTCGGTGCCGTCAAAACCAGCTTTCGCATGCGTGCCGTCGCAAAACGGCTTGTTCGCGCTGTGCCCGCAGCGACACAGCGCGTATTGCCCCTGAGATGGATATTGCTGTTCCTGCTCCCACTTTACCGACTCGCCATCTTCGTTCGCGCCGATGATCTCCTTGCTTAGGGGGACCTGGCCCGAGACGATATACGGGCCGTTCTTCGAAATCTGGACTTTCGCGCCTACGGGTTTCTGCTGGTTCATCTGAGGCCTCCGATTGGGTTGGGTAGGTTGAATATCCGCACCGCACCGCTCAACGCATCTTGATTATTTCGTCCCGCATTGATTTCCCCGTAATAACAGAAAATGCATCAACCTATTACGGTTATTTTCCCACTCATTTCCTCATGGCCGCTGCCACAGAAATTGTCACATAGAAAGTCGTATTCACCAGCCTTGTCAGGTGTCAGCCGAACTTGGGTTACCTTGCCTGGCGGCAGGTCAGCGCGGATATTCATATCGGGTATCTTAAACCCATGCACGAAATCCACGGATGTAAACTCCAGCACTACCGGCTCACCCGTTTTCAGGACGATCTGGTTCGGCGTATAGACGAATTTTTTGGCTTGAATTTTTATCACCCTTTCTTTCGCAACATTCTTTGTCTGCCCCTGGGCCTGGCCGTTAATGAGCGACCCCGATAGAACCGCTCCGATGCCGTAGACGACTCTTAAACATACCTGTCTTCTTGAGTGATCCATGGCTTACGTCCTTATCACAGGAAATTCAGTGATCTTGTAATCGCTTTCCTTGCGTTCAGCTTCCACCTCGCGAAAACCGAGTCCTTTATTCGGCGCAGCAGCATCCCACGGCAAGGGGGTGCGCTTATCTTGCGAGCCTGGTGCCGGCAATGGGAAAATGAGCGACTTGGCTGCGTGGTGTGCGATCTGTCCCGTCATGTGGTGATGTTCCTGGTGAATGTGGCCATAGAACACCGTTACATTGCTGTATGGCGCCAATAACGCAATCGCTTTGTCACCATCGCGGGTGGCCCAATCCCATTTGGGTACCAGATCGAACAGGGGACGGTGTGTGAAGACAACAATCCGCGCATCTTTTGCTTGTTTGGCAAGATCGTTTTTAAGCCAATCCAGTTGAGCATCACCAATGCTTGCACCGGGATCGGACACGTTATCCAAAGCGATGAAATGCACACCCTTATGATCAAACACGTAATTCGTCGGGCCAAAGTTTTCCTTGAACGCCGCGCCGTTATCGAGCGAAGCGTCATGCTCTCCCGGGATGAAGCGTACCGTTTTCACTTTTAATCCGGCAGCAATCTCTTTGAACTCGGCCATACGCTTCCGACGTTCCTTCGGATCATCCGTCGTGTGGGTCAGATCCCCGGTAAAGATAATAAAGTCAGGTTGCACTTCAAGTGCATTGACAGTTGCAACCGTCTTCTTGAGTGTGTTGAGAGCGTCCGGATTGGCCGCACCGCTATACCCCCAATGAACGTCGGACAACTGAACGAAATAGAAATCGTCGTAAGCGGATGCTGCCGCCGTTTTGTCGGTCGTTGCAGCTTGCGCGTGGCCATATAGCCCGGAAATAAATACTGCACCGCCGCCGACTGCGGTCAGTTTCATGAAACTTCTGCGATCAATCATGATTTTTCTCCTTGAGTTGGTTGGAATGGGGCTGTAGGGCAGTCTGTTACGGAACAAGTGTTTAACAGGTCGGTCGAGTGGTCAGGGTTTATCTTCTCGTCCCGCCTCCTTCTTCAAATAGGCAATCAAATCGGCGCGATCTTTTGCGTCGGGCACCATGAAACCCATTTTTTGCCCCGGGATCAGTTTCTCGGGATTTGACAACCATTTATCCAGCGTTTTCTCGGTCCACACGATGTCGGATGACTTCACCGCTGGTGAGTAGGAATAATCAGCGTGAGTTCCAGCTTTCCTGCCAAACAGCCCCTTGTGTGCCGGCCCGACGCCGTTATAGTCAATCGAGTGGCAGGACATGCACATGGTTTGGTAGAGCTGCTGGCCGCGTATCGCATCGCCGGCAGCTGTTGCCGTGCTGCCGAAGCCCATCAGCACGGCCAAGCCCAGGCCAAGGAATATGTGATCTTGTTTCATGGCGAAATCCTTTCGATTTGCAAGTTTGTTGGCGGCCGGTCGATGTAATCCATTCCTGTAAACGGTATAACTCGGAACGCGTGGAAAATATTCCCGTCAATCTCGATTTATTCCTTATTATTTTTTTCCTGCGGCGGGTTTTCTTCACGGTCCTCCTCGGCCTGCGCCGCTTGTTCGAACGCTTGCAGGTGGGTAGATTGGGCATCGGTGATGGCCCAGTAAGTCATGCCG
This sequence comes from Collimonas sp. OK607, assembly GCF_900111995.1. Classification (GTDB taxonomy): domain Bacteria; phylum Pseudomonadota; class Gammaproteobacteria; order Burkholderiales; family Burkholderiaceae_D; genus Collimonas. The sequence continues at coordinate 77,254 of NZ_FOKF01000011.1, read as the reverse complement.
TTGCGCTGCCAGCGAGCCATCGCATAGCCATCCGAGGCCCGAGCGGCGGGAGCCGGCGCACCGTCTGTATCGGGAAAAATGTACAGGTCGATGGGGTGCTTTTGATAGCGATAGATCAATACCGCGACGGTGCGGTGACTCACGTAGTCGACTCTCCCGCCGACGAGCGGAAAACCTTGTGCTGCGAGATCGACGACTGGCGGCGTATAGTCGAGCCTGCCGTTGAACCACGGCTTGACGGTGTGCTGATCGGTCGACACCACGTCGATCGGATGCTGCGACAACAGCGCGCGCACATGACTCGACACAATCTCCTGGGCGATTGAGCCGGTCGGCGCCGGTCGCTGGATCAAGGTGGCCGCGCTCAATGCCAGCGCACAGACCGCGATCCCAGTAACGCCGCCGTTAAGCCATGCCCGCACGCCATCGGTAGTGAAGCCGCCCCATGCGAAGAGGGTGCGGCGGGGAGACTCGCGCGGTGACTCGCCCATTGATTCGCGCTGCAATTCGGCGAGCACGCGCGCGCGCAGATGGGGTGGGGCGCGATGATAGAGTGATCCGTCACGCAGCACACTGCCAAGCGAGCTTAATGTTTCTTTCTTATCCATTATTTAACTCCTTTTGGTGAACCCGGCGCAGGCATCCTGACCAGGTTGCCGTCTGTCTTGCCGCGCGCGGGAGCAAGCTCCGAAGGCATCGCCCCCTGCGCTTTGCGCACTGCTGCACAAAGCAGGCTGCGGCCACGCGCCAGCCGCGACATCACAGTGCCGATCGGAACGCCCGCGACGGTCGCAATGTCGCGGTAGCTCATGTCTTCCAACTCGCGCAGGACCAGCACCTCGCGATATTCGACCGGCAATACGCCGAGCGCGCGATGAATCATGTCCACATCGTCGCGCCGCACAGCGAGCGTTTCGGGATCGCTGCCGATCTCGTCGACCCATCCCGGGAGTCGTTCGTCGTCGTGCAGTGCGTCGTCATAAGGCGTGTCGTCAGCCGCATCGTTCCGCCTGCGCCATTCGGTAAACCAGGTGTTCCGAACGATCGCGAGTAGCCATGCGCGTGGGTTGTCTCCATGGAAGCCGTCGAAGAACCGGAAGGCGCGCAGGTACGCATCCTGCACGACATCGTCGGCATCGCTCGCGTTGCCGGTCAGCCAGCGTGCCAGGTTGTAGGCAGCGTCCAGATGCGGCAACGCCAGTTCTTCGAATCGACGTGACCGGCGTGAGTTGTCGGCCGCGATCACGGTGATCTCCCGCTTTCGCTGATTTGCATCTGGTCTATTTGGCGATTACGCCAACCATATGAGAGTACCTTGTCATCGTTTCTCATGAGTTGCTCCATTGCCTGTCCGGTCGAGAGATGCTCGCAGCATCCGGGCGCCTGAAATGCTGACGCTCATACCCCCATAACCGCCAGTGACCGGAATTTATTCCTGCAATATTTTTTGACTGGCGCGACAAATCCGGGAATAAAACGAAGAGAGCGGCGGTATACGCGCAGATACGCGGAGATCCTCATGCCACTTGCCTAGCGGAAACGCATCAAAGTCTCGGTGGCGCCGTCTTACCCGCTGACGATGTCTGGGCGGGTAGTCCGGTTCACAATCATTTTCAGTTTTGTTCCTGTTCCGGATCCGGGCCTGCCTGGGTAAGGCGCAATACGCCATCCGGATCGAAGTAAAAATGCATCATCGAATACCACACGCCGTCTTGCAGGAAGCGGTAACTCCAGACATGGCGCCGCATGAGCGGGAAATAGGCGGTTTCAACCGGTCTGCCAAAATGCACCAGCACATCCTGCGTGGTCCACTGGCCGATCCTGGCCCGGCCAAATTCCTCGATGGTCAATACCTGCTTGATGCTGACCACTCGCCCATGCGAGTCGATGTCGGCCGCCCACGTGTATTCGCCGGCAGGTTGCGTGGGATAAAGCCAGCGTGTGGTGTCATCCGGCAGGTGATAGACCTCGCGCGGAGCGCCGAGCCGAGCCTGAACTTCGTTCTGACTGGCGCCAGGCGGAATGGATGCCGGCGTGGCACAACCGGCTACCAGCATGGCGACGGCGATAGACGCGTAGTGAGCGTTCAACCAGCGGTCGCGCTTCATGGAGTGGATGGGGCTCATGGTTTACCTCCAATGAATAATCATATGAATGGGATCACGGCTGCCAGGAAAAATAACCCGGCAGCCGTCGTCAGACCTGGCCAACGGGCAGTTGCAGCTTGCGTCACTGTCCGGAGTACATGTTGCCCGGATCTGACGACATGCCCGAGGCTGCATTCATGGGATCAAGCTGTGCGCATCCGGCAACGGCAAGAGTGAAGAGCGTGACGCCAATGGCGAGAATGATTTTTGCGGATTTCATGATGATCTCCTATAAGGTCGCGAAAGATAGCAATGCATGACAAACCGGGGAAAGCGTTGGTTTGCCAATCAAATGAACACCAGAGTGTTATCAGGTGCCAACCGGGGCGGCACTGCGCCGTAGCACGTCTTTTGCGCTGCGGGGGCTATCCATGTTTCCTGTTCTGGAAACACTGGTGTGTGTCGTCACTTGTATAACTGCGGGCGTCCGGAAATTATTCTCGCGATATTTTTCTGTCTGCTCCCCGTTGCGGGGAATAAAATGAAGCGTGCGCACGTATACTGGCGCCCGGGATGTCGGCCGCATTCTGCGAACTGGACTCTCGCGTTATCCGCTACCTATGGCGGCAGCGGATACCCCCGGATACCTTATTTATCGGTTGTCAAAACGCGAGACATCAACGGCTGGTCACGATGGCTCGGAATCGAGAAAGACATAGAGCGCTGCGATTTTTCCGTCCCGAACGATGATCACGTCCCACCCCGTATACTCGGGAGCGTCGCCACGCGGACCGGACCCCCAGGCTATGCGACCGGCGTTATGAAGGGTCTGAGGTTTGCTGTGCGGCGTATATACGAAGTGCGGATGCGTCGCACGCAGTTCACCCGAGAATTTGTCGAGTGCATCGTGCCCGAGGATAACGCCCATGGGCGTATAAGTCATACAGTCTTCGGTATAAAGCTCTTTGATCGCTGCGCGACGACGCACTGCGTCGCCTTCGCCGAAAACCTCCTGGAGGTTGCGAAAAAGCAGTTCATGGGTACGGTCTTTCATAATATTTCTCCTTAAACTTTTGCTGTCGGCCGCTTGCGGCCACATGGTGTGAAAATTTCTTTTATGCCCATGTCCTGAAGCGGATGCACCAGGACGATGTGAATCGCGCTGCCGTGCTACCGGGCAAGCGCCAAGGTCTTCTCGACCGCAGCGACGACTGCGGATCGAGTCGAGACTTCGCCATACCAGCGCCGTACGTTCGGGAACTTGTCCAGAGACGCACCGATTGCCTGATGGCGCCAAATCCACCCGAAATGGGCAATGTCTGCGATGCTGTATTCGTTGTCGGCGACATACTTGTGATGCTCGAGGACGTGGTTGAGTACGCCGAGCACCCGCTCGACTTCCGCAAGCGCGCGTTCCTTGGCTTCAGGCTGCGGCGGCGACTGTATCGAAACCTGGAACGCCTGCAGGAAGGCAGGGCTCAAGCCGGAAGCGTGGAAGAAAAGCTGTTCGAACACCTTTCCGCGGCGGCCTTCTTCGGTTGGCAAAAGTTGCCCGCTTTTCTCCGCGAGGTAGACGAGGATTGCGGCGGACTCGCTGAGTACCACCTTGCCATCCCCGGACTTGGGGTCGCGGTCCACCAGTACAGGGACCTTGGCGTTGAGGTTCATTTCTTTGAACGCAGCTGTTTTCTGCTCGCCTTGACGCAGGTTGACTGGAACTAACCGATAGTCGAGTCCCATTTCTTCCAGTGCGATGGGGACTTTGACGCTGTTTGGCGTCGCGAATGCAAAAACTTCAATCATGATCATTTCCTTCAGTTTGTGATTTAGCTGGCCGGTTCGAATTCGAGATCAGCCATCCGGATGTCCCTGTTAAATCTGCGCCTGGCCGCCGTCGACGAAGATCTCCGTGCCGGCGATGAAACTCGAATCGGAGGAGGCGAGGAAGGCAGCGACACTCGCCACTTCGTCGGGATCGCCGACGCGTCCAAGCGGGATGGTCGTGGTCATGTAGTCGAGCAAGCCCTGTTGCTGCGCGGCGTCGGGGCCGGCAAGGTCGACCAGGCCCGGGGTCTTGATTGGGCCGGGACTGATGACGTTGACGCGGATACCGCGCGACTTGAGGTCGAGGGTCCAGCTGCGGGCGAAGTTGCGCACCGCAGCCTTCGAGGCGCTATAAACGCTGAATGCAGGTGTGCCCTTGATGCTGGCGTTGGAAGCAGTCAAAATTACCGATGCGCCGTCGACTAGCAGCGGCAGCGATTTCTGGACAGTGAAGAGCACACCCTTCACGTTGCGGCCGAACGTGTCGTCAAATTGCTCTTCGGTGATGGATCCCAAGGGCAGCATGGAGCCGCCGCCGGCGTTTACGAACAGCACGTCGATGCGACCGGCCTCCGCCTTGACGCGCTCATAGAGGCGATTGAGATCGGTGAGAATGCCGGAATCAGCTTGTATGCCGGTAGCCCTCGACCCGATCTCCGCTACAGCGGCGTCGAGTTCAGCTTTGCGGCGGCCGGTCACAAAGACCTGCGCGCCTTCCGATGCGAAACGTTTGGCCGTGGCCAGGCCGATTCCGGTGGTGCCGCCGGTGACAACGGCAATTTTTCCTTCGAGTTTGCGTGACATGAATTTCTCCTTCGTGTGGATGTATGGCGTTACAAGACCAATTTATGGCATCATGCCATTTTTTAAAATAGCAATAATTGAAAACTATCGTTGCAGATTTGTAGATGTCGAAACTACCGGATTTTGAAGGCCTTGCAATGTTTGCCAAAGTCGCCGAGGAGGGCTCCTTCGCCGCGGCTGCCGCAGCATTGGGAGTGTCGGTTGCCACGGTGTCCCGTGCAGTCGCGCGTCTTGAGGAGCGGCTGGGCGGCCGCCTGTTCAACCGAACCTCGCGGCGGCTGTCGCTGACGGACTATGGCCATTCACTGGCCGAGCGGGCAGGGAAGATGTTCTCGGTGGCCGAGGAGGCGGAGGACTTTGCGCGTGAAACCTCGAGCCGACCCCGTGGGCTCATCAAGTTGGCCGCACCTTTGTCATTTGGATCTCGCTGGGTCGCGCCATTGCTACCCGAGTTCTTTCGGCTCTATCCCGATATTTCGGTCGATCTTCACCTCGGGGACGCGCATGCCGATCTGATCGGAGAAGGGTTTGACGCGGCCTTGCGTATCGCCATCATGGAAGACTCGTCGCTGGTCGCGCGCCTCATCGCGCCGGTACGCCGGTTTGTCGTGGCTTCACCCGCCTACCTGTCGAGATACGGCTATCCCCGGCATCCGCAGGATCTCGGCGCGCATCAATGCCTTTCCTATATGAGCAGGAGCAAGCACGATGTGTGGCGCTTCACCAATCGAACAAGCGGCGAGGAATGTGCGATCACACCATCCGGGATGTTACGGGGGAACGAGCCTGGAAGCGCTTTTGCCAGCGGTCCTTGCTGGAATCGCCATTGCCGAGCTCCCTGAGTTCGCAGCGGCCCAGTTCCTGCGGGAGAAGCAGCTTGAGGCCATATTGACCGAGTGGCGTCTGCCGGAAGGTGGCTTGTATTTTGTCACTCCCTCCAACCGCGCCCGAGCGGCGAAGATCAGGGTCTTGGCCGATTTTTTTATCTCCAAACTTTCGGAAGCTGGATGGCGGGCGGATTAGATTAAGAAATGAAACCGGGCTAGATTCATGTAGGTCATTGAAGGGATAATATGTGGGGGATGTCAGTTTGGCAACATGGTTGCTGAAAGCGGGGCTGGCATCTGATATCCGTGGCTGTCGTACAGTGACTTGCCAGCCACGACCGGCGTGGGTGAGGACAGGACAATCCCGTTCTTCACGGCCACAACCTCGGCCATGATAGATAGCGCGATCTCGGCGGGAGTCTTGCTGCCGATGTACAGGCCAGCGGGTCCATGTAGACCCTGCAGCGTGGGCTCCGCGATGTCGAAGTAAGTACGTAGCCGGTCGCGGCGTTGCGCGCTGTTGCGACGCGAACCGATCGCACCGACATAGAAGGCCTTGGACTGTAGCGCATCGATCAGGGCCAGATCATCTAGTTTGGGGTCGTGCGTCAGAGCTACGACGGCAGTGCGCGTGTCGGGCTGCAACCGCAGAACCAGATCGTCTGGCATTTCGTAGCTGACCACCACGCCATCCAGCTGCCAGCCGGCTCGGTATTCCTCCCGCGGGTCGCAGACAATCACCTCGAAACCCAGGCTCAACGCCATCTGGCAAAGGTAACGCGATAAGTCTCCAGCCCCGATAACGATGAGACGTGCCTGTGGCCCCAGGTAGGTGGTCAGCTGTTTGTCGTCCAGCCGGGGAATACCATCGCGCCTGCCGTCGCGTAGCTCCACTCGACCGGTGTGCAGGTCTAGCATCCGTTCGGTGCTGCGCCGCTGCTCACAGGCCAGCAGGAGTTCGCCCAGCTTGCTATGCGACGATGCCGGCTCCAGCACCAGTTCCACGGTACCCCCGCAAGGCAGGCCGAAGCGGTGCGCTTCGTCGGCTGAGATACCGTAGCGCAACACGGCGGGCAGGCCACTGGAGCAGACGGCCTGTATTCCGTCTTTCCGGATGCGGAGAATGAGATCGTCCTCAATGCAACCGCCCGACACCGAACCGACGGTCTCGCCCCGCCCGTTGATGGCCATGAGCGAGCCGGGCGGCCGAGGCGATGAACCCCAGGTCCGCGCGACGGTAACCAGCACTACTGGCAGGCCCGCCGTCTGCCAGCCCAGTGCGGTGCGCAAGACCAGGGTATCGAGATCTTCCATGGCGCAGGCTTACGTCAGTTTGAACGGCAGCTGGCGCATAGGTTTGCCGGTCAGCTGCGCAATGGCGTTGGCGAAAGCAGGAGCCAGTGGCGGCAGCCCCGGTTCGCCCATGCCGGTCGGCGGTTCGGCACTGGGTACTATGTGGACATCTAACGTCGGTATGTCGGTCATGCGCGCCACAGTGAAATCGCTGAAGTTACTTTGCTCGACAACGCCATCCTTGAGCGTGATGGCCGAGCCTGCCAGGCACATCGATAATCCCATGACAGCCGCACCCTGTATTTGCGCCTCCACACTGCGCGGATTGACCGCAAGATTGCAGTGCACACCGGCGGTCACGCGGTGCAGTATCGGCTGGCCGTCTCGTACCGAGGCCTCCACCACGTATGCCACCACAGATTGGAATGATTCATGCACAGCGACGCCCCAGGCGCGTCCGGCCGGTAACTGCTGCTTGCCATACCCGCTCTTGTCCACCGCCAATTGCAGGGCAGCCTTGTGACGAGCATTCTTGTCGCCAAACAGCTGCATCCGATAGGCCACCGGGTCTTGTTTCGTGTTGCGGGCGATTTCGTCGATCAAGGTTTCCATCACGAAGGCGGTGTGGGTGGAGCCTACGCTGCGCCACCACAGTACCGGCACGTTGAGCTTGGGGTGATGAACCGTCAGACGCATCGGCAGCGGATAAGGTTCGCGCATGCCTTCCGTTGCAGTGGCGTCGATACCGTTCTTCACCTGGAACTGTTCGAACACAGAACCCGTGGTGATGGACTGACCGACGATGACATGGTCCCAGGCCAGCACCTTGCCTTGCTCGTCAAAACCGATGCGCGCGCGGTGCAAATGCATCGGACGATAGTAGCCACCGCGCATGTCGTCCTCGCGGCTCCACAGTGTACGTACCGGCACGTTCAAGCCGGCGGCGCGGGCGGCCTTGGCGATCTCGCAGGCCTCGACCACGAAATCGCTGCCGCTGGAAAAGCGCCGGCCGAAACCGCCGCCTGCCATCTGCACATGCACCTCCACTTGCTCCGGCTTGATGCCCAGGACGCGTGCGACTGCGGCGCCGTCCAGGCCGGGGCACTGAGAACCGGTCCATATTTCTGCACGATCACTGGTGAGCGCGACGGTGCAGTTGAGCGGCTCCATGGCGGCATGGGCCAGGTAGGGAAATACGTACTCGACTTCCAATTGACGGGGAGCTGTCGCCAAAGGCGCCATGTCTGCGTCGAACTGGCGCGCTCCAGGCTGAGCGGCAAGGGCGCGGTACTGGGCCAGCTGCTTTTCGCTGTCCACTTTCTCGACGGCGGCGGTATTCCACTCCAGCTTCAGCGCGTCGCGCCCCTGTTTGGCCGGCCAGTAGCCATCGGCGATCACGGCTACGCCTTCGGCGCCACGATCCAGCGGCACGCGCAGCACTGCCTTCACGCCTTTCACGGCGCGTGCCGCGCTATCGTCCACCGACACCAGACGGGCGCCGAACATCGGCGGGCGCGCCACCACAGCCGTCAATTGACCAGACAGGTGGACGTCAATTCCGAACTGCTGTCGACCGCTGCTCTTGGCGCGCGCGTCCAGACGTGTGGCGGGACGACCGATGATGCGGAAATCTTTGGGATCTTTCAGCGTGACTTTCTCGGGCACGGGAAAGGTCATCGCAGCTTCCGCCAGTTCGCCGTAACTCAGCTTTCGCCCTCCGGTTCCCAGCACCGAACCAGCTTCCGTGCGCAGGGTAGCTACGTCGACATTCCAGCGCGCCGCAGCGGCGCCCATCAGCATGGCCCGGGCACGCGCGCCGAGCTCGCGATATTGCGTGAAGCTGTTCTTGACCGAATTGGAACCACCGGTGAGGTGAATGCCGAAAAGCGGGTCAACGTAGGCAGGGTCGTTCGATCCATGCCTGCTGCGGATCAGGCTCCAGTCGGCGTCCAGCTCCTCGGCCAGAATCATCGACAAACCGGTCTGCACGCCCTGACCGAACTCTAGCCGGTTGACGGCTATCGTGACCTCGCCATTGGGAGCGATCTGTACGAAGGCAGACGGCTGCTGGGACGGCTTGAGGGCGCTGACAGCCTGGCCGTTACTGGTGGTTTGTCCTATGGCCAGATGGGGAAAAGCGCCGAGCGCCAAGCCGACAGAACCTGCCAGCTTCAGGAACTGGCGGCGCGGGAGCATTGCAACTTCTTCGGTTTGTCCTCGGGTCAGCAGGTGCCGCAGAGCGCGCGGCATTTCGCTGTAATCAACATTGGGCAACATGGCAGTTCCTTCAGGCGAGGGTTTTGGCGGCATCGGCCACCGCAGCGCGGATGCGGACGTAGGTGCCACAGCGGCAGATGTTGCCGGCCATCGCTGAGTCGATCTCGGCGGCGGTCGGCTGCTTGCCGCGCGGCAGCGACTTGAGAAAACCCGTCGCACTCATGATCTGGCCGCTCTGGCAGTAGCCGCACTGCGCTACGTCGTGTTTGACCCATGCCGCGTGTACGGCGGCGCCGACCGGGTCGCTGCCATCGGTCGTGGCTTCGATGGTGGTGATCTTCCTGCCTTCAGCGGCAGAGATTGGTGTAATGCACGATCTGGTGACCTGGCCGTCCAGATGCACGGTGCAGGCGCCGCAAAGTGCAGCGCCGCATCCGAACTTGGTACCGGTCATGCCGAGCGTATCGCGCAAGGCCCATAGGATTGGGGTGCCGGGATCGGCATCGACTGTATACTGACGGCCGTTGACGTTGAGCGTGCTCATGGGTGGCGGTTCTCCATAGTGTGAGTAGGGTGGGGCATGGCGGATTTTCTTTGGCTGCGTGCTCGATACCGGGCATGAGGTGCAGGGCGCCAGCAACTTTGATGGCATTGGAAATGGACACTGGCCAATGCGTAAATTATGGGCCTTTGCCAAAGAGATTAGCTTGCCGGTTCTGACGAATATCTTGCCTATTTCTATGTTTTATCGCTAAAAAAGGCCAAGATAAAACCTATATGTCAGGCAGATTCCCGCAACCGTTTGATGTCCCGTAATGGGGGTGCTCCAAACAAGCGGGTGTATTCCCGACTGAACTGGGAGGCGCTCTCATATCCCACGCGTATCGCAGCACTGCTGGCATCCAGGTCTTCGTTAAGCATCAGTTGGCGGGCGTCCTGCAGGCGTAGATGCTTCAAATATTGCAAGGGACTCATGCCAGCCACCGCACGAAAGTGCTGTCGGAAGGTGGAAGGACTCATGTGGGCTCTGGTAGCCAAGTCATCTATGGGAATATCCGCCGTAAAATTTTGCTTCAGCCAAGCGATTACCTTGGCAATCTGCTGACCAGGCGCACCGACCGTGACCAGGTGGCGCAACGTCTGTCCATGTCCGCCATTCAACAGCCTGACAATAATTTCCTGCTGGATCAGCGGAACTACGAGTGGTATCAGGTGCGGCTCGTCCAAGAGGCGAATCAGCCGGATCAGTGCATCCAGCAGGCCACCATCCAATGTCTCAACGGACATCGCGCGCGAGGTCGCCACCTTGAGCGGCGCCGCAAAAGCCATCTCTGCTGCCACCTGGGCAATGACGCGGCCATCCAATTCAAGACGCACGCCCAGATAAGGTTCGGCGGAATCGGCACGCGTGACGTAGGACGCCACAGGCAGGTCAACTGAGGTAACGAGCGATTGTCCTGGCCCATAGTCAAAAATCTCATCGCCAAGCGTGACACGTTTGCCGCCTTGTACCGTTATACCCAACCCCAGACCATAGATGCATGGCATCGGGTCGGTCGCCGCACTACGACGATAAATCGTCAATGCCGGGATTTGCGTAGTGTAATCCCCATCGGTTTGTGCAATGTCACCGACCAGTTGAGCGAGGTTATCTGCGCTCGCCAAAGGCATTTTTTTCTCTGATTTCATATTATCGCCGTAGAAAAAAATCAAAACCCAGTCTAGCACCATCGGCTGGCCTGCTTTTCGAATTCGCTATCAACTCATCATATTAGGCAATAACAAGATCAAATCTGGCAAACCGGTTTGCATTCACCGGGCTCACAATAGCAGTCACTAAACAAGCTATTCAAAGCCGCATTTACCACGGCAATCACATAGGATCAACGATGAAAAAAGTACTGATAATCAACGCGCACCAGTTCTACCAAGGCATTTCCACCGGCAAACTGAACCAGACTATGGCCGGAATCATCAAGGAGGAAATGGAGAAGATGGATTACGAAGTCATACAAACGAACATTGAAGAGGGCTACGACATCGACAGCGAAGTCCAAAAGCACGTCAAGGCAGACATCATCATTCTGCAATCACCGGTTTACTGGTTCGGGATGCCCTGGATATACAAAAAATACGTCGACGAGGTGTTCACAGCCGGCCTCGTTCAACAGAGTTTGTTAGTAGACGACGGGCGCACTCGGCAGGATCCAGGCAAACAGTACGGTACTGGCGGCAAGATGCAAGGCAAGAAATATATGCTTTCCTTGACTTGGAATGCCCCCGAAGCGGCATTCGGCGATGCAGAACAGGTTCTGTTTCGAGGGAAAACAGTCGATGATGTGTTCGTAAACAATACCGCCAATTACAAATTTTGTGGCGCGGACATCCTTCCGGCATTTTCCTCCCACGACGTCATGAAGCAGGCTGACGTCGAAGGAGATATTGCGAGACTTCGTGAGCATCTGGAAACGGTTATCTGACGAGGCCCGATTCAACATTGCGCTATTTTTGAGAGATGGGCGGATGAATGTTATCCGTCGAGACGGAAAAGATTGACAGCCAGGCGCTTACGCGCGCGAAGCTTTACCTACAAGGAATGCGCGCATTGCCGGGTCTTCGCACAAGCCGATGGCGTGGCTATAGGCAGCTTGAGCTTCGTCTTCACGAGCGAGCATTCTGAGCAGATGTGCCGCCAGCGCCCAATACGGCTGGTAGGTCATGACTGACTCGGACGGGATAGTTTCCAGGAAGGACCATCCCACACGAGCCCCGCGCGCTTCGGCGACGGCAGCCGCGCGGCCGACCAGCGCGCCAATGGTGGGCGCAAGCCGCACGAGTCCTTCGTAGAGCAATGCGATCGACTCCCAGTCCGTCAGGCCAGTCATGGCGCGGCGGGTGTGCTCGCTTTGGATCGCTGCCTCCAGCTGGAAGCAGCCTATTTTCCTGGCTTGCTCGGCGCTAAGAAGGAGTTGATGCGCTTCCGCGAGCAATGGCCATGCCCAACGTCCCGTGTCTTGTTCGGACAAGGGCACGTAGTTGCCTTCTTTGCTCAGGCGCGCATCCCGTCGCGCCTCACAATTTAGCATCAGCGCCAGAAGACCTTGCACTTCCGGCTCGGCAGGCAACAGTTGCAAGAGTAAGCGGCCGAGCGTGATGGCCTCGGTAGCGAGGCCTTTGCGGCGTGCGTCGGCGCCGGCCACGTTGTCCCACCCTGTGCCATACGTGGCGTAGATGGTCTCCAACACGGCGCCGAGCCGGTCCGGTAACCCCTTTGCCTCGGGCACTTCGAACGCAATGCCCGCTTCACGGATTTTCGCCTTGACACGCGTGAGCCGCTGTCCCATGGCGGAAGGCTTCATGAGAAACGCGGACGCGATCCGTGCGGCGTCCAATCCAAGCACGGTTTGCAGCATGAGCGGCGTGCGTGCTGCAGCATCGATTGCTGGATGGGCGCAGACGAACAGCAGCTTGAGACGTTCGTCCGGGAATTCGTTGCAGTGGCTTGCCAGATCGTAGGCTTCGTCGGCTACGGCGAGCAGTGTCGGCACGGCTTCGTTGTGCGTCCGGTTGTGACGCGCGGCATCAATGAGCTTGCGCCGAGCAGTGACGAGCAGCCACGCCTCTGGCTTGTCTGGAATGCCAGAGGATGGCCACGTCTGAAGCGCCGCCTGAAATGCATCGGCTAATGCGTCCTCGGCGGCGGCCAGGTCACGCGAACGCGCGGCGAGAAAAGCGACCAGCCGACGGTAGGAATCCCGGGCTGCCCGCTCAACTGCGCCGTGCACGTCCTGTGTTTGCACTTTAGCCCGGCACCTGCAGAGTGGGGCGAACCTCGATCACGCTGCCTGGTGCGGCCGGAACGCGAGCCGCCCAGTCGAGCGCAGCATCCAGGTTCTGCACGTTGATGATGTAGAAGCCACCAAGCTGCTCTTTGGTGTCAGCGTAGGGTCCATCCTGTACTTGGCGCTTACCGTCCTGCAGTCGAATCGTCGTTGCGGTATCAGGCAACTCTAGCCCCGCGCCGCCGACCATGATTCCGGCGTCCTGAAGCGTCTTCGTGTAGGCGGGCCAGGCGGCACAGTAGGCTGGGGCCAGTTCCGGGTCTGTCCGCAGCGCGAATCCGGCGGTGTTTTCATAAATCAAGATGCTGTAGTTCATGGTGGTCCTCTCAGTGGTTGAAAACGCGAAACGCTCGCGCTCGATACAATGACGACTTAGCCTGACTCATTTCGACATCGCTACAAAGAAATACTTCTGTTCCTGCGCGCCGCATCAAGATTTGAATAATTTACGCAAATATAGCGGGGAATTAGAGTTTGCGTCGTCGAACTGTGCCTATGCCGCGACTTTTACCACTGCCGAACCGCTGCTTGGTCACTGGGGCTACCGTGTTTGAAGCAGCCAACTCAGCCACCAATGTCTCCACGCGTCTGTTTGCTTCCGCAAGCGACTCTTCAACAGCCCCCAGTCGCCCGCGCGCACGGGATAATTCGTTATCGAGCACGGCGATCTTTTCGTGATAGGAGTTTGCGGCTGATTTGTTTTCAGTCTCAACCCGTGCGAATTCGGCTTTCCAGTGCCTGGACTCGCCGCGCGCCCTATCGATTTCGAGCAAGCTGTGCTTGCGCAGCCCGTCCAGTTCAGCCAAGCCGGCCGCATGTTCCTCGGCCTTGCGACTCAGGTCGGCGGCCAAGCCGGCGATGCGATCGTCTTTCGCCCGTAGCGTGGCACGCTGCTCCGCCAATGCTTCCTCCAGGCGTTTGATCTGTTCGTCCCGGCCGAGGATGGCGGCGTTAGCGATCGTTAGTTTTCCCTTCAATTCGTTGGCGATTTCGATGGCCGCCAACGTGTCTTCCTGCGCCAGGTCGATCAGTTTCTCTGCTTCCGCTTTTTCGCCCGCGAGTGCGGTGCGTTCGGCTGCAAGCGTATCGTTGGCCGACTCCACGGCGAAACGCCAGAGGTCGCGGGTGAGGGCGCTCACGGCATCAGGTAGTTCCGCGACACTTTTGTCTCGTTTCAGCTTGAGCAAATCGGCATACCACTCATTAATATCCTTTTGCACGTCGCCGTCAGATCCTTTCTTGGCGCCAGTGGTCGCAATCGTCCACTCTCGCACCAGGCCGATAGAGGGCTTTTTGCCTTGGGCAGCAAGGGTATCGCAGGCGGTCCAGCTGAGATTCTGGCGTTCGGACATGATTTTTCCTTCAAATGGCTTTTGATACTGGAATTTTACTGAATTATTCAAGAAATGTAATAAAAATTACGTAATTTAAGCGTAATTATAATTACGTATAGATCAATTTAGTCGAGATTACGTTAATAATCTCGACTAAATGGAAAGCCGTGATATTCTGGCGAATCTCATGGAAATACGTCTGTTTTCATCACTTTTATCTGACTTCAAAACTTCAGATGGATCATTTTGCACTGATAGATCTGGAACGACCGGACAGGGCCGTCATAACCCCTGCGCTGACCCTGGATCTGTTTGCCGGCAGCAGCGAACCGGGGCCACTGGTGGCGGCACGTTCGGACTCCGAATTGGCGCGCGCTTTCCTTTACAGCAGCGAACTCTCCGAAAATTCGATAAAGAACACGAAAAAAGACCTGGGACGCTTTCTGCTGTGGTGCCAGCATCACGGCAAAATGCTGTACCAGCTGCATATTGAAGACTTGACCGCCTATAAGGCTTTCCTGAAAGACCCGCAACCGGAGGAAACCTGGATTTCGACAACCAAGTGGCCGCGCGAAGATGCGCGCTGGCGACCGTTTTCCGGACCGCTTTCCGAGCCCAGCATGCGGCAGGCTTTTCGCGTGGTGAAAGCATTGCTGGAATTTGCCAAGAATGCGGGATATCTGCAACGCAACGCCGGCGCCCTGGTCAAAAATATCAAAACAGCCCGTGATGCCCGCGTCACCCGCTATCTGAGCACGCAGGCCGTTGACTATGTGTACGCCGCCATTGACCAGCTACCCGCAACAACACCCGCAAAGACAAAAGCCAAGGCGCGCGACCGTTTTTTGTTCATCAGCTACATCACGACCGGCGCCCGATTATCCGAGCTGACCGGGGCCAAGATGGGCTCGATGTATACAGAAGGTGATGGGCGGTGGTGGCTCGACGTGCTGGGCAAAGGATCGAAGCCACGCAGGTTGCCGGTAGCGCCGGCAATGCTGGCCGCCTTCCGCGATTACCGCATGACATTTGGGCTATTGGCTTCTGCGCAACGCGATGAGTCTACGCCATTGGTGCTGTCAACTCGCGGGCGGATGCTCGTTTCGGTCGCAGACGAGGCCGCATCAAATGCGATGAAGTCCTTATTCGCGGGCGCAGGCGCCATGGCTGAGGCAGACGGCGACATGGATAGCGCCTCGACTTTACGCCGGGCATCCACGCATTGGTTGCGGCATACCATGCTAACAACCCACGCCAACAATGATGTGTCTCTTAAGGCGCTACAGGATACGGCCGGCCATGCCAATATATCGACGACAGCAACCTATCTTCACAAGAGCGATAAAGAACGTCACGACGAACTCATAGAGTCGCTTACTCGCAACTAAAATCAAATAGCTCCTCATCTCATCATTTTTCGATTTATTACGAGAATACGAGAAATTCATGACGATTAAAAAATCGTTACTTTAATCGTTACATGCATTTCGCACTATTTCTCTATTCTGTGTATCATAGACTTATACAAAACAAGTAAAGAATCGTTACATGACAATTGCTAAAAGTGTTCTCGAAACACTTCGCACCTGGAGCCGGCAGCAAGCTGGAGAGCTTTTGCGGCGCCTCGACGTAAGTCGTCCGTCTTTGATGCGGGCGATTGCCGAGCTGGACGGCCAGGTTGTCTCGCGCGGTCGCGCGCGGCGCACTGCGTATGCCGCACGTCGGTCGATTCGGGGAAATCCAGCCCCATTGATTCTTTACCGTATCGATGAGTCTGGGCGTGCGCACGAGGCAGGACTGCTTGAGCCCATTTATCCGGAAGGATGCGCGATGAGTTTTGCGGAAGCATGCCCTTGGCCGCTCGATGATGAGATGGCGGATGGCTGGTTTCGCGGGGTGCCATATCCGTTGGGCGACATGCGGCCCCAGGGTTTCCTGGGACGTAACTTTGCCCATCAGTTTGCAACTATACTGCAGGTGGACGAAGACGTGACGCGCTGGGGTGAGGATGACGTCCTGCATGCATTGAGCGTGCTTGGCTGGGACCAGCCTGGCGACTACATTCTGGGCGAGCATGCCCTGCGTCGCTTCCTGGACGAGCAGCAACGGGGCAGCGACTTCCTTACTGATGATGCGGTCGATACGGAGTACCCTTCGCGCGCCCTGCAGGCTTTGAACTTCGGGGCGGCGGATTCCTCGGCCGCTGGTGAATTTCCTAAATTCACTGCACGGCGCTTGTTAAATGCGCGGCCGACCCACGTCATCGTCAAGTTTTCGGGGGCAGATGGTTCGCCGCAGGAACAACGCTGGTCTGATTTACTAGTGTGCGAGCACCTGGCCTTGACCACTATTGCCGATACGCTTCAGCTCAGCGCCGCACAAAGTCGTATCTATCAACTGGCCGGCCGCACTTTCTATGAGGTCGACCGTTTCGACCGGCATGGCGAATTCGGTCGCTCTGGCGTATGTACCTGGCACGAATTGAATGCTGCCTTATTTGGCTTGGCAGGCCCATGGTCGGAAGGTGCAGAAGCCTTGGTCAAAGAAGGTTACATTTCGGCAGAGACTGCCCGCCAGATAAACCTCCTGGAGCATTTCGGTCGATTGATTGCAAACACGGATATGCATGACGGCAACCTTGCGTTCCTGCCTGGACTTACGCTGACACCTGCCTATGACATGCTGCCTATGCTGTATGCGCCACAGCGGGCGGTCGAGTTGGTCGAACGCAAATTCACGCCAGCCTTGCCTGTGCCAAGAGAACGTGGTGCCTGGATCCAGGCAGCAGAAGCCGCCGTAGTGTTCTGGCATCGCTCGGCGCAAGATGAGCGCATCAGTGAAAAGTTTAGATCTACCTGCAAAACGAATGCCGACCACATCGAACATCTGCTTGTAGCGCAACGCGGTTGATCGGATTTGCCATGTGCAAAACCATCCTGATATGCCCGTTCGCATTGCCGAAGTCCCTTTTCTGACACCGGCAGTGCGAACGTTGCGACTACTGGCAGCTGAAACTGGTTGCATCCTCAATGCTGCCGCTGCCCTTGTATGTCGCCACTTTCGGATAGGCGCACAATGGCCGGCTGCGAGTGGCTGACCATATCGACGGAAGATCGGCGTTCACCCCGCCGCTATTGCCCGCGCCCCGTGCGTTGGCCAATACACTGTCTGGCGCCTGCCCTTTTTCCACCCAGTTAACCAGGGGCGTGAGCATGTCGAACTGGTCGGTGGCCGGGCCGCCGACACAGTGGTTCATCCCCGGCACGCGGAAGTAGCGGGCAAAATTTGCTGCATCGCCGCCGTTGGCCGCGCGCAGCGCTTCGTACCACGCGGTGGTGTCGTCGCTGGAAAAGATCGGATCGCTTGTGCCGTGGTACACCATCATCTTGGCACCTCGGTTTTTCAGAATACCGAGATTGTCCGGGTTCGGCGGCGTCATAAAAGACATCGCGCTTTCGGTGTAGATGGCGTTGCTCGCGTTGACCTTGGCCAGCATGCTCGCCAAGTCGCCCGTCAGCGCAAAATCGGGACCGTTGAAGGTGGCGAGATTTTCCGGCGGTGTCTGCCAGATCAGGCCCACTGCACCGGTGTCGAGATTCAGCGAGTTGTTGAACTTCCAGGTCGCCCAGTTGGCGGTAGCAAGGCCGGCATCGTACGGGAAGCTTGCATAGATCTTCGCACCTGTGCCTGTGATCGCTCCCGCGAACAGCGGCCCGATCGCCGCCTTTTGCGCCGCGCTCAGGCAACTGCCATCGCGCGTCGCCGTGCAGGTCGGCACATCGCGTTCAAGCTTGAATGCGGCCTGGCAGGCCTTCGTATCTTGTACCAGGCCGTCCGCAACGCCATCGAGCGCATCGCATTTGTTCAGCACCGCCTTTGACACCAGCGCGCGTTCCGCCGTGGTGAAGCCGGTCGACAGGTCGCCAGGCGTGGTGGCGAGCGCAGCGTAGGCCTTGGCGCCGGCGATGTTGGCGATGGCGGCCAGCGGCAGCCTGAAGCCAGGATCGCCGACCAGGAAGCCATCGTATTGATCGGCGTAGCGCGATGCCGCCACCATGGTATGCCGTCCACCATTCGAGCAGCCGCCAAAGTAGGAGCGCTCGGGTCCCTTGCCGTAGGCTGCCTGGATGACGTTCTTTGCCATCGGCGTCAGCTTGCCCACCGCCTGATAGCCGTAGTCGAGCCGCGCCTGCGGGTCGATGCCGAACGCCGGATTGGGCGTGCCGTGGCCGGCGTCGGAACTGATCACGGCAAACCCCATGTTCAGTGCGCTGTCGAGCCGGCCGGCGCCGACGTCGCCCGTTGCGGTGGTCACGCTGCCGTCGATGCCACCGTTGGCCTGATAAAAGAAGCGCCCGTTCCAGTTGTTTGGCAAACGCATCTCGAAGCCGATCGCGTAGCTTTTGCCATCGACGGGGCTGACGCGCTTGAACATCTGGCCGGTCACCTGGCAATGAGCTGCTACCGGCTTGCCTGCGATGGTCAGCGTGCCCGCCGCGATGGCGTTGGCGGCAGTGATGGTTGTGTCTGGAAATGCGACGCGGGTGACCAGGTCGGCACACGCTGCAAGCGTGCCACCGGTGGCTGCCGCCAATCGGGGCAGGGCGGGTGGGTTGTTATCACCGCCGCCGCAAGCGGACAGCAGGAGCGCCGTCGCAGCGGCTGCCAAATAGGGTTGACCATGCATGTTGTTTGTCTCCGTTTTTTAAATGAACTACAAAGCTGCAGGCGTGCAGGACCGCGCAGCGTTCTGGGGCTGCGTCCGGACCTGCGGCCTGCGGGGGGGATTTAGTTCGGCATGACGTCCTTGAGGATGCCGACCGGCTGGTTGACCAGCTTACCGTTGACTCTCTTGACTTCGCGGATGTACATATTCTGCACGATGTCGCGGCTTGCGGGATCGATGCTGATCGGGCCGCGCGGACTGACCCATTTCATGTTCGACAGCACCTGCATCGCCGCGTCGCCGCTCACATTGCCATTCAGCTTGCGGATGGTCTCGGCGATCATGCCCATGGTGTCATAGGCGGCCACAGCGACGAAGGTGGCCGGTGGACGGTTGGGATTGGCGGCCGCGTAGGCTTTCAGGAAGGTCTTGTTTGCATCGTTGTCGAGCGCGGTCGAGTAGTTCAGCACCGTGATCGCGCCAAGTGCACGATCGCCCAGCGAGTCCAAGGTAGGAGAGTCGCTGGTCATGTCGCCGACGCCCAGGAATTTAATGCCCGCCTTATCCAGGCCCTTGTCGCTGAAGGCCTTGAGCAAACCGGTGCCGTCTTCCGCGCCGGGCGCGAAGAAGAACAGCGCATCCGGTTTTTCATCCTTGACGCGTTGCACGAAGGGCGAATAGTCCGGATTGGCCAGCGGCACGCGGGACGAGCCTACGATCTTGCCGCCGCCCGCGGTAAACCCCTTGATGAAGCGCGCTTCGGCATCGATGCCGGTACTGTAGTCGCTGACCAGGGTGTAGACCTTGCCGACCTTGTTTTTTGCGGTCCAGGTACCGAAGGGCTCGGTCATCTGCTGCATCGTCATGCCAGTGCGTAGCATGTACGGCGATTTCGCGGTGATGCCGGTGGTGACAGCGTTCATCACGATCATCGGGATCTTGGCCTGGGTGGCGATGGGTGCTACGGCCAGCGCGCTAGGCGTCAGCGAAAAGCCGATCAGGAAACTCACCTTGTCGCGCCCGATCAGTTCCTGCGCCGCGCGCTTGGACATATCAGCGTTGGTGCCGCCGTCGTCGCGGTAAATGACTTCGATCTTCTTGCCGGCCACCCGGTCGCCGTACTGCTGCAAGTAGGTCTTGATGCCATCCTCGAAGGGCTTGCCGGTGTTGGCAAACGGGCCGGTGAGGGCGGCGATGACGCCGATGCGTATTGTCTCTTGTGCCTGGACGTAACTGCTTGCCAGCGGCAGCGCAACGACCATAGCGATACCGGCCAATGTCTTCATTTTCATACGGTCTCCTTTATAGTTATGGTGCTCGAGTACTTAGGTCTTAGGTGCTCAGGCACCTATTCCAGCTGTGTTGCAAAAATTGTTTGCGGCTGCGTGCCGTCGTACAGTGCCTCGACTATCGCGGCGCGGCGCGTCAGCACTGCCGCCTGGTTGACCGAGCCTTTATCGGTCAACTCGCGCTGGTCGATCGACGGCGGCTCTTCAAGCAGCAACAGCCGTTCGATGCGAGTCGAGGAGCCGCTGGCGTCGGCATTCAAGCCGGCTAGCAGGCGCTGGAAGAAGGCGCGCACGGGCATGCTGGCCAGCACTTGTGCGACGCTGGCGCCAGCTGGCAGGCCGGATAGCGCATGGCAGTTCTCCAGGCGCGGAAACAGCAGCAGGCCGACGGCATTGCGATTGATGCCGGTGACCACGGCTTCCAGCACATAGGGCGCGCCCTGGCTGATCACCTTGGCGCGCAAGGGGCCGACGCTGACGAAGGTACCGGTGCTGAGCTTGAAATCTTCGGCGATGCGTCCGTCGAACATGAAGCCCAGTTCGGGGCGGCTGGCATCGACGAAGCGCAGCGCGTCGCCGGTGCGGTAATAGCCATCCTGGTCGAACGCTTGCGCCGTCAGGTCGGTCGCGCGCCAGTATCCGGGCATTACGTGCGGGCCGTGAAAGCGCGCTTCCATCTTCTCGCCGATGGCAACCAGCTTGACCCGGCAGCCAGGCGCCGGCACGCCGACATAGCCCGCCTTCACGATGGAGCCAGTGCCGAAGGTGCAGGACGGCGAGGTCTCGGTCATGCCCAGTCCGGTCATGATCCGTATCGACTCGCCGCAATGTTCCACCGCTATCGCATCGAGCTTGTCCCAAGCTGCCTGCGACAGGCCGGCGCCTGCGCAGAAGAACAGCTTGACGCGCGAAAAGAAGGTGGCGCGCAGCGACGCATCCAGTTCCAGCGCCTCGGTGAGCATCTCCCAACCCTTCGGAATGTTGAAGTAGATGGTAGGGGCGATCTCGGCCAGGTTGCGCAGGGTGAGTGCGAAGTCGCGCGGCGTCGGCTTGCCGTCGTCGAGATAGAGCGTGCCGCCGTTGTAGAGCGCGATGCCGACGTTGTGGCTGCCGCCGAAGGTGTGGTTCCAGGGCAGCCAGTCGAGCAGCACCGGCGCTTCGTCCGCCATGAAGGGGAAGGTCTGCAGCAGCATCTGCTGGTTGCTGCACAACATGCGATGAGTCGTGATGACCGCCTTCGGGCTTCTGGTTGAGCCGGAGGTAAACAAAAACTTGGCGATGGTATCCGGACCGACGCAGGCATTGGCCTGGTCGACACCGGCAGGCGTCGTTTCAAGCAGGCTGGCAAAGCGGCTGGCCTGGCGGCCGGCAACGTCGCCCTGGTCAAGGATCAGTTCCGCATCATCCGGCAGCACGGCGGCCAGCGCGCGGCTGAACGCCGTGCCGTCCGAGGCATAGACGGCGCCGGGTGTGAGCCTGGCGATCAGTTCCTGCAGCTTGCCATAATCGGTGGCAATCAGCGAGTAGGCGGGGGAGAGCGGTGCATACGGGATGCCGGCATACATGGCGCCGAGCACTAGCTGGAAATGCTGCAGGTCGTTGCCCGACAGGATGACCAGCGGACGCTCTGCCGACAGCCCGCGATCGAGCAGCGCCTGCCCTATGCGCCGGGCCCGATCGAGCATATCGGCGTAGGAAAGCCGGATCCAGCCACCGTCGGCACCGCGGCGCGCCACCAGGGTACGCTCCGGATGCGCACGCGCGCCTTGCACCAGGCGATCGGTGAAGCGCGGCGGAAAAGCGTCCAGCGGCGTGACGGCGTCTACATGCCAGACGCCGTCGACCTGATAGGCGGCGATCTCGGGATTGCCGAGCTTGACCGGACGGCGCTTTATCACCTCGCCCGGAGGGGCCGCAGTCAGCGGTTCATTCATATCAGCCTCCGTTCAGATGGGGTAGTGGCGCGGTGTGGTCTGGATCGTTATCCAGCGCAGATCGGTGAATTCGGCGATCGCCGCCTTGCCGCCGAAGCGCCCGTAACCGCTGCCTTTGACGCCGCCGAACGGCATCTGCGCCTCGTCGTGCACGGTCGGCCCATTGATATGGCAGATGCCCGATTCGATGCGCTGCGCCACCGCCATCGCGCGGCCGATATCACGGCTGAACACCGCCGACGACAGTCCGTATTCGCTGTCGTTAGCTAGCCGGATCGCTTCCTCGTCGGTATCGAAGCGCAGTATCGAGACGACCGGGCCGAACGACTCTTCCCGGTAGATCGCCATGTCCGGCGTGATGCCGTCGACGATCGCCGGCTGCATGATGTTGCCCGTCACGACGGCGGAGGATTGCACCACACTCGCGCCGTGTTCCTGGGCATCGGTCACCAGCTTGGCCACACGCGCCGCCGCGGCTGGATCCACCATGCCAGACAGCGGCGCATCCGACGCCGCCGCTCTCAAGGTTGCGGTCTTGGCGGCGAATTTTTCGAGGAAGGCCGGCGCGATCTTGCGGTCGAGCAGGATGCGGTCGGCCGACATGCAAATCTGCCCCTGGTTGAAGAAAGCGCTGAAGGCGGCACCTTCGACAGCGGCGTCGAGGTCGGCATCGTCGAGTACCACGATAGGATTCTTGCCGCCCAGCTCAAGCAGCACCGGCTTGAGGTGCTTGGCGCACTGCTGGGCGATGATGCGCCCGACGTGGGTCGAGCCGGTAAAGTTGACGCGCCGCACAGCCGGATGCGCGATCAGGCGTTCGACTATTTGCGCCGCGTCCTGCGGTGCGTTGGTGATGACGTTGACCACGCCCGGCGGGAAGCCCGCTTCTTCGAATACGCTACCGATCAGCCGGTGCAGCGCGGGGCATATTTCCGATGCTTTCAAGATGACGCTGTTGCCGCAGGCGAGCGGCATCGCCAGCGCGCGGGTGCCGAGGATCACCGGCGCATTCCACGGCGCGATGCCGACCACCACGCCGCATGGCTGGCGCACGCCCATTGCCAGTGAGCCCGGCATATCGGATGGAATGAGTTCGCCGCTGATCTGGGTCGTCATCGAGGCGGCCTCGCGCAGCATGTTAGCGGCCAGGGTTACGTTAAATTGGTACCAGACCGGGCTGCCGCCAGCTTCGGCGACGCCGCGCGCGACGAATTCACCACGATATTTTTCCATCACGTCGGCCGCCTTTTGCAGCAGCGCTCGGCGGGCGCCGGGCAACATCGCGGCCCAGGCCGGGAAGGCCTTCTGGGCCGCCATGATCGCCTTATCGACGTCGTCCAGCTGAGCGGCGGCGGCGCGCGTAGCCACCTCGCCGGTGGCAGGATTACAGCGCTCGAATACGGCGTTATTGGATGCGGGGTGCGATGTCCCGTCACTAAGCAGATCGGTAATAAACATGAGAGGTCTCATCTGTTGATTGGATAATGGCTGCCGCCATCGGGGATGGCGGCAGCCGCTGCTGTCACAATTCTTATTGTAGAGGGTGCTTCAGCTGCGCTTGTAGGTCTGGAGGCCAGGTTTGATGGTTTTGTCATCGAGGAATTGCTTCAGACCTTCCTTGCGACCTTTTTCCGGATCGCGGTAGTTGGACTGGTCGGTCTTGGCGTACAGGTAGTCTTCGCCCTGTTCCCAGGTCAATTCGCGCGAGCGCTTGAATCCCTGTTTCGCATAACGCAGCACCACTGGGTTCTTTTCCAGCAGCGTCTTGGCCAGCGCCACGACAGCGCTGCGCAACTGCTCTTTCGGCACGCTCTTGTTGATCAGGCCCATTTGCGCGGCTTGCACGCCGGTGAAGGTTTCGCCGGTCATGACGTAGTAAAGTGCCTCGCGGTGGCCCATGGTATCGGCGACTGCCTTACTGACCAGGTTGCCTGGCGGGATGCCCCAGTTGATCTCGGACAATCCAAACACCGCGTCATCCGCGGCGATGGCCAGATCGCAGGCGACCAGTGGCGAGAACGCGCCGCCGAAGCACCAGCCGTTGACCATCGCAATGGTGGCCTTGCTGTACATGCGCAGCAACTTCCATTGCCACTGCGAGCAGTCGCGGCGAATGCGCTCCTGCGTGATCTCCGGCTGGCCGTCGGTTTCGCGGAAGTATTCTTTCAAATCCATGCCGGCGGACCAGGCTTCGCCGGCGCCGGTCAGCACGATGACCTGAGCATCGTTGTCGAGCTCCAGCGTTTCCAGCACATCGATCATTTCGCGATTGAGGGTGGGACTCATCGCGTTACGTTTTTCCGGACGGTTGAGGGTGATCCAGCCGATACCGTTTTCTACATCGACCTTAACGGTTTGCCAGCGCGCTTCATATTTGGACATACAATGTCTCCCTGAAAGTAAAAGTAAGTTTAATATCAGGTTACCTGATACGCGCCTTATACTAAGCCTAACCGCCACGCTTTACAAGATGATTTTTTATGATTAAGAAAAATTTATTACAGTCTGCTTCCGATGCTCAAAAACCGTTGGGACTGGCCTACCTGGTAGGCCGCCTGGACCACGTATTGAACAAGCGCCTGCGCGACAGCCTGGCGCCGACCGGACTGACGGTGACCCAGTACACGGCGCTGTCCGTATTCCGCAAGCTGGGCTCGCTGTCGAACGCGCAACTGGCCGAGCGCACCATGATTTCGCCGCAGTCGGCCAATGAGATGGTGAAGGCGATGGAGGCGAAAGGCTGGATAGAACGCAAGCCGGATCCGTCGCACGGACGCATCATTCAGATTAGCCTGACCGGTGAAGGCCAGGCGATCCTGCAGGAATGCGATGCCAAGGTGAGGGAAGTGGAGCAGTTAATGTTTCCCGACCTGCTCGATGAGGAGCGTGCACAGTTGCACGCACAGCTGCGCGCCGCGGTGCGTGCGCTGAGCCTTGAAGGAATTTGAGGGCCGATCCCGGCGTATGGTGTTTGAGGTCGGGGATACCGAAAATTGTCTTCAGGCGGTCGCAGGTGGGCGGGTAGGGTAGAAGTGCATCACGTATTACCCGCCCTTTCTAAAGACTGTTCAGTTCAGTTCAGTTCAGCGGCACTTCGAGGCCGAACATGATCGACTGGCTGCGACCGTTGCCGACATTCAGGTTGCTGCTGTAGTCAATCGTGAACATCGTGCCGTTATGCATCACCAGCCTGGCGCCCAGGCCCGCGCTCCAGTTGCCGGTGTCCTGGCTAGTGGTATGGACGATATAGGCAGGCCCTGCTGCGGCCAGGTCGGCATACGCCAGCTTGGCGTCATCTTGTCCCTGGAACTGGTGGCGAAATTCCAGCCGAGCGCGTGGTCCCCAAGTGCCGAATCTGGTCACGTACTGACCTTCTGCGCGCACGCCCAGGCTGCCGCTGCTGGTACGCACGGTCTGCTTGAAATACGTCAGCGCATTGAGGCCGCTGGCGGTCTCGGTGTACTGGTCAAGCGTGGCCGACATCAACTCCACCCGGCCGTACGGCGACCACATCCAGTCTTGCTGGCGGAACTCGATGCCACTGACGATGGCGCCGAAGACCTGGTCGCCATGCCGCAAGCCGGTGGCAAAACCGCCGCCGTCGGTGACGTAGCGCGTGGCATTGAAATTCAGCGTGCCGTAGCCGAGGACGGCGTCGACGAACACATTCTTGGCTGGCCGCAAGCTGCCGTACATGGCCGCCACCACGCTCTCCGCCGTGCTCTTGGTGCCGTTGTCGCCGACATCGCTGCTGTCGCGGCTAAAACCTGCACCGAGTCCGATGGTAGCCAAATCGTTGATCCGGTAGTCGCCGCCGGCGCTGACGCCATTGGTGGTGAAGCGGAATCCAGCCTGGCGGCCATTCACGTTCTGCTGGCCGAAATCGACCGCGCCGCCCATCCATAATGACAGAGGCTGTTTAGGATTGTCCTGGCGGACCGGCAACTCCGGCAAGCCGGCGACTGTCAGCTGCGTATCGCTGGCTGCCAGTACCGGCCCGTTGCCGTTGCCGGTACTGCCGCTTGCTGCTCCGGCCGTCTGTGCCGCCGCAGATTGCAATGGCCAGCCGACCTTGCGCATGTTCGGCTGTAACGGTGAGCCAAGCATGCGGTCGACGTCGCTGTTCTGCCATTGTCCCGCGTTACTGCCCGGCCGATTGGTGGCCGGCGGCGCAAAGCTCAGTCCAAATCCCGAACTTCCCCAGCCGTCGCCGTGCAGGCTTTCCAGGCGGCGCGTGAAATTCGAGATCTGCGCAGTGGCGAAGCGCCTGGTGCTGTCAGCCTGAGCCGCCAGCAAACCGGTCACTTCAGGATCGGTCGACATGTCGCGCCGCGGCGTCACGGTCACGTTGACGCTGCCCGGCGCCGAAGTCGCAAAGGCGTTGCTCAGTGTATAGCTGACCGCAGCCTGTCCGGCAAAGGTGCTGGCCGCAGTGAAGCTCATCTGGTAAGCCGGTTTGCCGGCCGTGCCGACATCGCGGATGACGGCGCTGCCTGCCGCAGCCGGTGACACCGCGACCATGCTGGCGGCAGTGAACGGACCGCCGCTGGCGCCGGCCATCAGGTCGACATTCACCGTGGCGCCGGCGCTGACCGTCGCGTTATGCGCGCCTGCCACCGGCATCGGATTGACGCTGATGATCGCCGTCACCGGCGCCGAAGCGCCAAAGGCGTTCGCCAGCGTGTAGCTGAACCTGATGTCGCCGCTGCTGCCGACCGCGGAGGTGTACACAATATCGGTGCCGCTGACTGCTGTGGTCCCGGCACTCGGCGCACTGACCACCACTGCTAACGTGAACGGTCCGCCGCTGGCGCCATTGGCGGCATGCAAGGTGACCGGCTGGCCGGCCAGGACGGTGGCGGTTTGCGGCACGGCTACCGGCACTGCGAGCGGCGTCACGGCCACGGTCACACTGGCTGGCGTAGACGTTCCGCCCGGTCCGGTTGCGGTATAGCTGAAGCTATCGTTGCCAAAATAATTGCTGGCCGGCGTATAGACCGCGTTCAAGCCGCTGACGGCGACGCTGCCGTGCGCGGGTGGGGTGCTGATCGCAATGCTAGTGATCGGCCCGCTGTCGTTGGCCGTGACATTCACGGTTACCAGCTGGTTGGCTGTGGTAGCGGCGCTGTCGTTGACTGCGACCGGCTGCGCCTGTCCGACACCGAGCGTCAATGCCTGCTGTCCGCTGAAATTCTGCGTATCTGTCGCGCGCACCGTGAAGCCAAAACTGCCGGCTGCGCTTGGTGTTCCGCTCAGCAGGCCAGTAGCGGTATTCAAGGTCAGCCCGGCCGGCAGGCTGCCTACAGCTATCGCATAGGTGTACGGCGCGATGCCGCCGCCAGCCGTGAATTGCTGGCTGTAGGCGACGTTGACCTTGGCGGCCGCCATGACGCCTGGCGTTACGGCGATGGTCGGCGCACCGACATTCAGGGTGTAGCTGACGGTAGCGCTGAACGGCGCGCCAGCGCCGCTGCTGCTGTCGCTGGCGCGGATGTTGAAGGTAAAGCTGCCGCTCTGGTTAGCGGTGCCCGACAGCACACCAGTGGCCGAATTGAGCGTCAAGCCGCTTGGCAAGGCGCCGCCGGCCACGGCGAAACTGTATGGCGCCGTACCGCCGACTGCCGTCAGCGTGGTGGTATAGGCTGCCTCCGCGGTCGGGTTAGGCAATGTCGCCGGATTCAAGGTCACCGTCGCGGCGGCGATCGCCAGGCTATACGCTTGGCTGCCGCTGAAGTTGTTGGCATCCAGCCCTCTTACCGTAAAACTGAAAGTACCGGCAGCGCTCGGTGTTCCGCTCAAAGCGCCGGTTGATGCGTTCAGTGTGACGCCTGCGGGCAATGCGCCGCTGACCAGGCTGTAGGCATAGGGCGCGGCGCCGCCGCTGGCGCTGATAGCGGCGCTATAGCTGACCGCCACTGTACCGCCGGCGATGCTGCTCGGCGCCAGGCTGATGCTCGGTGCCGCCACTGTCAGCGTGTAACTGTTCTGTACCGTGAATGGCGCGCCGGCGCCGGTGCTGCTGTCGGTTGCGCGCACCGTAATCGGGAAGCTGCCGGCTTGCGCGGTGGTGCCGGACAATACGCCGGTGGCGGAATTGAACGTGATGCCGCTAGGCAGGGTGCCGGTCAGGGTATAGTTGTAGGGGGAGGTACCGCCACCGGCAGTGAATGTCGCGCTGTACCCAACCGCAACGGCCGCCGCCGGCAGCGAGGCCGGGGTCAGCGTCAGGGTCGGCACGCCGACCAAGATGTTATAGGTGCGGGTTCCGGCAAAACTGTTGACGTCGCTGGCCCGCACGGTGAAACCGAAAGCGCCGGCCTCTGTCGGCGTCCCCGAGAGCGCTCCGCTGCTGCCATTCAGCGACACGCCGGTCGGCAACGCGCCGGCCGAGACAGCATAGGTATAGGGTCCGATGCCGCCGCTGGCGCTGATCGACGCCGTGTACGACGTACCGATGGCGCTGCCGGGCAAGGTGGCTGATGTCAAGCTGATGATCGGCGCGCTGATCGCCAGCGTGTAGCCGATGGCGATCGAGAATGGCGCACCGGCGCCGGTAGACTGGTCGGTAGCCGTGACGGTAACAGGGAAATTCCCGCTCTGCGTCGGCGTGCCGGACAGCGTGGCGGTAGCTGCGTTCCAGCTCAAGCCGGTCGGCAGGCTGCCCGACAGTGCATAAGTGTATGGCGCAACGCCGCCGCTGGTCGAGAATGACTGCGAGAACGCGTTGCCATAGACCGGTGTCAGGATCGGCCCGGCCGGCGTCAGGGTCAGGGTCGGCGTGCTTACCGTCACCGAGACGGTCGCCGGGCTCGAGGTGCCGGCACCGTTGGTCGCGGTATAGGTGAACGAATCTGCACCGGCATACCCTGCTGCCGGCGTATAGGTGATACTGGTGCCGCTGGCGGCGGCGGTACCGTGTGCGGCAGCCGATGCAACGGCCACTGAAGTCGGCACGCCGCCGTTCAGGTTGAGCGTGATCGGATTCGCCGAGCTGCCATAGGCAACCGTGGCGCTGACTGGGCCGGCAACCGGCAGGCCGGTAGCGACCGATACCGAGTAAGCGCGTGAGCCGGTGTAAGGCCCGGTGCCGGTAGAACTATCGGCAGCGCTGACCGTGAAATTGAATGGGCCAGCCACGGTCGGGGTACCGGCCAGCGTACCGTTGGATGCCAATGACAGACCGGGCGGCAAGGCGCCGGCGATGATGCTGTAGACATAGGAGGAAGTCCCGCCGCTTGCGGTCACGTTCTGGTTGACGCTGCTGCCGACAGTCATTGCGGCCAGAGTGGCTGGACTGAGCGCGATGAACGGCGCGTTGACCGTGAGCGCATACGCGCGCGAGCCGGTATAGGGTCCGGTACCAGTCGAACTGTCTGTTGCGGTGACAGTGAAATTGAACGTTCCGCCGGCGGTTGGGGTGCCGGACAACACGCCAGCGCTCGACAACGAAGTACCTGCCGGAAGCGCGCCGGCAGTTATCGCGTAGGTGTAACCGCCAGTGCCGCCGCTGGCTGTCACATTCTGGCTATAGGCACTAGCCACGGCAGCAGCCGGCAAGGTAGTTGGCGCAATGCCGATCGTCGGCGCATTTATAACCAAGGTATAGGCCAGCGAACCGGAAAAACTGTTCTGGTCGGTGGCCCTGACCGTGAAGCTGAACGTACCGCCGGCTGTCGGCGTGCCAGTCAGAGCACCGCTGCTGGACAACGACATGCCGGCCGGCAGCGCGCCGGCGGTGATCGAGAATGTATAAGGAGCGGTTCCACCGCTGGCAGTCAACGGGCCGCCGGCATATGCCACGCCTACGGCACCGGCTGTCAATGTCGCTGGGGCGACGACGACGGGCGTCGCGTTGATCACGATTGTCATGCTCTTGGCTTGGGAAAACGGACCGGTGCCGGTAGAGCTGTCTGTGTACTTGACAGAAAAAGTAGAGCTGCCTGCCGCCGTCGGGGTGCCGGAAATCAGGCCGCCGGATGACATGCTCAGGCCCGGCGGCAAATTTCCTAGTCCGACTTGCACCGCATAGGCGTAGGGAGCCGTGCCGCCGCTGGTGCTGAGCTGCTGGCTGTAGGACTGCGACACCGTACCGGCAGGCGGACTGCCTGGCGACAACGCCATTACCGGGGCCGCGATGATCACCGAATAGGTTTTGGTGGTGGCCAGCGCCGTTGGGCTAGTCGAATCGTGCACCCCGACAGTAAAGGTAAAGGAACCGGCCGCGGTTGGCGTGCCTGTGATGGCGCCGGTAGACGACAAGATCAGTCCCGCCGGCAGGCTGCCTGACGCAAGCGAATAGACATAAGGCGCGACACCGCCGGTGGCACTGAGGGTCTGACTGTAGGTGCTGCCGATCGACGGGTTGGGCAAAGAAGCCGGCGTCACCGTGATCGGCGAAGAAGCTGGCAGGACCGTAACGGTAAATACGATCGTGTTGTTAACATCGTCCAGTACAGTAAATGTGTCAGACAGAGCGCCATCGCCATTGTTGACATAGGTCACCAGACTGGTGGCATTTCCGGTCGAAGGGGACACGTCCGGGACACTGCCGTGGGTAGGTGCTACCGACATGCCGCCAAGGCCGGTTAGGCTGCAGCCAGACAGATCGGCGGTAGCGGTGCCGCCGGAGGCTACAGTCATGGTCTGGGTAGGCGGGCATTCGGTGCTAGGTCCTCCCGCAGCATATGCCTGGCTTGCCCAGCCAAAAATCGCGGCATAGGACAATCCGGCCAGCAAGCGGGCAAACCAGGCTGCACCGCCAATCAGCCTTCCCCGCTTTCTGATTATCTCCCCGGATGCACCTGAAGCAGACGCAGACATTGCGCTAGTGCCGCCCCAGCCGTGTGGACGTAGCAACATGAAGGCTCCCTGATTTTTTATTTAATATGTAAGGCCATCTTAAGGATGGCTCTGTGCCGTTTTAATCAATCGTCGAGGGGAAGAACGGATAGTAATTAGAAGTGTGGTAGAAGCTATTGACGCTTTCCCTGTGGAAACGTATGCTAACCCTAATTATAAAAACGGCAAACAAAGATATTTTCTTTAAAGCAAATTTAATTTGGCTGTTGCGGAAATAACACAAAACCAACATTTTCGCGCCCGCCGCCAGCTACTGTCAGTGCATTACCAATCTTGGGAGAGATATCGATGGCTGAATACTATGTTGGACAAATCATGCTGAGCGGTTTCAATTTTGCGCCGCGCGGTTTTGCTGCCTGCAACGGGCAGATCATGCCGATCAGCCAGAACCAGGCGCTGTTCGCGCTACTTGGGACCATGTACGGCGGCAACGGCCAGACCACGTTCGCCTTGCCAAACCTGCAAGGCCGCACGCCAATACATGCAGGCGGGTCGGCCGACCCGAACTGGCAGCCAACCCCATATACGCAAGGACAGCAGCAGGGGGTTGAAACCGTCACCCTGCAACCTGGGCAACTTCCTCTTCACAATCACTTGGCGAACGGCACCACCACCGCCGGCTCCATCAGGAATCCGACCAACACGCTGTATGGCAACAGCGGTGCGGAAGCGATTTACGCTCAGTCTGCCGGTCCGCAAGTGAAGCTTGCTCCGCAAACCGTCGCGCCCGCCGGCGGCAATGGCATGCACCAGAACATGCAGCCGTTCCGGGTCTTGAATTTCAGCATTGCCCTCACTGGTGTTTTTCCACCTCGCACCTAGCCACATCCCGTAACCTTTTAGGGAATACAGCCATGACTACACCATTTGTAGGTGAAATCCGCCTGCTCGCCTTCCAACGCGTCCCGACCGGGTGGCTCGCCTGCGACGGCAGCCAGCCGCCCATCGCGCAATACGAAGTTTTGTACACATTGCTGGGGACCACTTTTGGCGGCGACGGTGTCAACACCTTCGGCTTGCCCGACATGCGCGGCCAGGTGCCGGTGCATCAAGGAGCAGGCAGCGGTTTGACGCCTCGGGTAATGGGGGAGCAGGGCGGCAACGAATCAGTCACGCTAATACCCGGCAACATACCTGGCCACAGTCATTCATTTGCTGTCACCAGCCTGCTGGCCAGCGCGACCGCGCCAGCAGCATCCGTGCAGCTGGGCGCCGCGGCGGGCAACGACAAGATGTACACCAGCAGCATCAGTGGGCTCACGCCGTTTGCGATGTCGCCGGCGTCGACGTCCGCCGTCGGCAATACTCTGCCGCATGACAACACGATGCCGACGTTGACGGTCTCGTTTTGCATTGCTTGGGCAGGGGTTTTCCCGTCGCAGTCGTAACTCAGCCAGTGCGCCTGCTGCGCGATACGCAGGCGCCGCCAACAGATGATATGAGGAGAACACCGTGACCACACCATTCCTGGGTGAAATCCAGATTTTCGGCTTCAATTTTGCGCCCGTGGGCTGGGCGCAATGCAACGGCGCCACCTTGCCGCTCCAGCAATATACTGCGTTGTTTTCCCTGCTCGGCACCAACTATGGCGGCGATGGAAGGACCACTTTCCAGCTGCCGAATTTTGCCGGACGCGCGGCATGCAGCCAGGGCCAAGGCCCGGGACTGACCCAACGCACCATCGGCGAATCTTTCGGTACCGATCAGGTTACCCTGGGGATCGGGGAAATGCCTGGCCACAGTCATTCGGTTAATGTCTATCATCAATCGAATGCGGCGCTGCAGAGCAACGCGCCAGACAACGGCTACGGCCTGATCGGGCCGGCCAATAGCCTGCCGTTTGTACCGAGCCCAACGGCAAACGTGACGTTTGCGCCAGCCGTCATCGGCGCCGCAGGCGGGGGGCTGCCGCACGAAAACCGCCAGCCGCTGCTGCCCCTGAATTTCTGCATTGCGTTGCAAGGTGTATTCCCTTCCTTCGACTGACCCCGGACTTCCTGCGCTGCCGGCCTTCCCGGTCGGCGCAGTTCCGGAAACGCCGGCCGTGCTGCGCCAACGCGGCATCGCCCTGCGTTCCTGCACAGCCGCGGATATCGCATTCCTGCGCGTTCTATACCGCCAGCTGCGCGCTGAGGAACTGGCGCCGCTGTCATGGCCGGAGACGCAAAAACATACTTTTCTCGACAGCCAGTTCGCGCTCCAGCACCGCCACTACCTGACCCATTACCCGGACGCGGATTTCTGCCTGATTGAATCAGCAGCGCAGCCGATAGGGCGCCTGTACCTGTGGCGACAGGCGCCGCAATTCCTGGTCATCGATATCAGCCTGGTGCCGCAATGGCGCAACCGCGGCATCGGCACGGCCCTGATGCACGACGCCCAGGAGCTGGCGCGGATGGATCAAGCCGGTTTGAATCTGCACGTCGACCAGCGCAACGGCGCTGCACGGCGGCTCTACGAAAGGCTTGGATTTATTGCGACGGATGAGGATGGCCCGTATGCCAGCATGCGCTGGCAGGCTTCATAAGGCTGCGGAAATCCAGGCTAGTTGAATACCGCCTGATACAAAAAACCTTCCTGGTCGCGCGCCACAGGCACCAGGAAAATCCCCACTTCGCCTATGGCTTCATGTTTCATCTGGAAGATTTTCTGGGTGAACAGGACCGGCGAGCAATTCCGGAACAGCAGGCTGAACGGCGCCCGCAGCATCCCGGCCAGGGTAGGCGCCGCCAGCGGTTTCGCTTCGACCAGCACGAAATGCGCATTGCCGTCATTCACAGAATAAAAAGTCTCGTTAACGCGTGCGGCAAAATGTTCCAGCGTGAGGATATCCATAGTTCCGTTGAGTATGCAGTGTTGATCGGGCGACAGTCATTTTAATGGAATTTAGTGTTGCCCCAGCATCCATTTTTGTCCATGCGCTGATGCAGGAAGGTTTGGAAAATATCCTCCAGCGGCGTCGCCTCGCTTCCTACGCCAGATGCTAACGGTGGCACCCCAGTCGCATTTTTTCAACGGTCGCATGAACGCTTCTTCCTCCTGATGTCCTTTTGATGATTTGACAGAAGCTTCGCTACTACAGGAGTGATGCGATAAAAATTTCGAGATATGTTGTTGTCATGAAAATGCAACAAAGAAGGATTTGTATTTTGACAATGCAAAAAAAATACTTATAAGCAACGATTGCCTTATAATAAAGTTGCCGCTGAAAAATAAAATGCCGAGTGAGGATGGGCGTGCTTCCATTAGGAAGACATGCGAAGGGAAGAAGAGACATCTGCAGTAGTCGCCGAATTGTCTCAGAAAAAGAACAGTTTCATCGCGAAAGGTGTCGGGGAAACATGATCAACGCTGCAGTGAGTCATCTGGCCGTCCAGCTCAACCAATCCCTCAAACAGACCTATGCACTTACCGAAGACATCGTGTTGATGTCCGGTCTGGTGGACGCCGACGGGCATGCAGCTCCCAACACAAACAATAAGTTGGTGGTGTTCCTGACCAATCTGGAAAAAGATACGGTGCCTTACCGTCAGCAGACCTCGAGCGCAGCCGGTGCCTCGCGCACGGTTGTTAGCAACGCGCCGCTCTACCTCAATCTCTATGTGATGATCGCCGCCAATTTCAGCGGCGCCAATTACTCCGAAGCCTTAAAACTTATCTCCGGCGCGATTGCCTATTTCCAGCGATTTCCGGTGTTCGACCATCAGGTCACGCCGGAACTGGATCCGCGCATCGAGAAGCTTGTGCTCGATATCGAGAATCTGAAAATACATGAATTGAGCAATATCTGGACGCTGTTGGGGAGCAAGTATCTGCCCTCGGTACTGTACAAGGTGCGCATGGTGGCGCTCGACGCTGACGATATCGTGGCCCGGGTACCAAATGTACGTTTGCCGGCATCGGCAGCGAATCACTGAAACCTAACCAAGAATTTGCCTGTCGCCATCGGAGTGCGTCATGTCTTTCTATTCGCCGTTGTTCAGCATCGATGTTGAGCACGCCTTTCTGGGGGCGACATTTACTTGCGTGCCGACTCCGGAGACGGCTGACTGGATTCGCCGTCGCGATTTGCTGGTGCGTCCGCAGCGCAATGGCGTAGCGGTATTTTGCGAAGCGGCACGACGCAGCGTGTTGCTAGCGGATTGCGCACCGGGTGCGGCGCTGCTGGCATTCAAGTGGTTCGCGCAGGATCCGCTGTTTTCGCAGTACACACTGCCGCTTATCCCGACGCCGGAGAGTCTGCTGTACTTGCGCAGCGGTGTCAGCATAGCCGACGACAGCGGCCGACACTGTCTGCATGCAGGCGAAACGGTTGATGCCGGACTGATGCAGGCGATGACGGAGCCGTCTCTGGCGCGGCATCTGGATCGCCGCGATGTCTTGTGCAAACCGGTACTGGTAGCGGAAATTGATCTTGCCGATCACGTTGCGGGACAGACAACAACGAGCGGAAAAGCGGACGAGGGAGCAGCCGTGAACGTGGATAGCGTGAGTGGCGTCAATTACTACGTGCGGTTTTCAGCGCGCAAGAGTATTTGGAAGTACTACTTCATTAGCAATGCCGACATCGATGCCGTCAATCTCGCCGTCGTCGATCTTGATGATACGGTACGCTTCGTCGCCGCAGAGCCGGAGCAACTGCCTGGAAGCCGGCGGGCATTGGTATTCATGAGCGAGGCCGAGATCGAGATGCAGCAAAAATATCCGCAACGATTCCAGTTGCGGGAGCAAGGCGACATGGGCGATCGGATATTGATCCGACGATTGGCCAATGCCGATGTGAGCAAGGTAACGCAGGAAATGGTAGGCGGAAGGGCAGCATTGGTTTCAGAGATTTATATCAATTGAACAATAACTGAGGGTGAAATTATGGCGCAATACAAAACACCAGGTGTTTATGTCGTCGAGAAGAACGCCTTTCCGAACTCTGTAGTCGAAGTCGCGACGGCAGTGCCTGCCTTTATCGGCTATACCGAATTTTCCGACAACAAGGGAAGCTCGCTGGCTCAAAAAGCCTGGCGCATTACGTCCATGGCGGAGTTCAATGCCTACTATGGCGGGCCGCCGCAGAGCAAGTTTTCGATCAATCCGTTGGCGGCTGCCGATCCGAAGGCGCCTGCGGTTGCCAGCGATTTCTCGATTACTAACAGCGCCACCAAGCTACGAACGGAGTACCAGATCAAGGCTGAAGGTACATCTTACATTTTGTATTACAGCATGCTGTTGTTTTTCCAGAATGGCGGCGGCCCATGCTACATCGTCTCGGTCGGCAACTACGGCGATGATCTCGACGCCGACAAAATCTCCGCGGGCATCGATACGCTGCTCAAGGAACAGGAACCCACCATGGTGCTGGTCCCCGATGCGGTGCATCTGTCGGCGCAGGATTGCACGACCGTACAGACCAATGCATTGATGCACTGCGGATTCAAGATGCGCAACCGCATAGCCTTGCTGGATGTGTATGACGGCTACAAGGATCGTCAGGACCCGGCCGGCGATTGCGTCGGCGCTTTCCGCGAATCGGTCGGCACCAATTTTCTGGACTTCGGTACGGCTTACTATCCGTGGGTCAATACCTCGATCGTCAAAGACAAGGACATCGATTTCACCGCTATTAGCACCCTCGACGTGCTGACCGATCTGCTGAAAAAAGAACTGTCGCCGATCATCGATGCGACCGACCCGACGCCGGCAACCAAGGTTAAGATCGACCAGCTCAATGCAGCGTTGGCCGCCATTGCTTCCGACTGGAGCAAATCGAAGGATCCGGCAACCGATATACAGACGCTGAACAAAACGCTGCTGGCGGTCAGCAACCTGTATCCGCAAATCATTCTGGCGATCCAGAAAAAACTCAATCTGCTGCCGCCTGCCGCCGGCATGGCCGGTTTATACACTATGGTGGACAACACGCGAGGCGTCTGGAAAGCCCCTGCCAACATCAGCATGAACGGCGTGGTGTCGCCGACGGTGGCGATCTCCAACGATGAGCAGGAAGACCTGAACGTAACTACCCAAGGCAAGTCGATCAACGCGATCCGTTCGTTCATCGGCGAAGGCGTACTGGTATGGGGCGCTCGGACGCTCGACGGCAACAGTCTCGACTGGCGTTATATCAGCGTGCGCCGCACCATGATCATGATCGAAGAATCGCTGAAGCAAGCCTGCAAAGCCTATGTGTTCGAACCCAACACGGCCAACACCTGGGTCACGGTCAAGAGCATGGCGCGCAATTTCCTGACCAGCGTCTGGAAGCGCGGCGGTCTGGCCGGCGCCAGCCCCGACGATGCCTTCAGCGTCTTCGTCGGCCTCGGAGAAACCATGACCGCCGACGATATCCTGGAGGGCTTGATGAAGGTCTCCATACTGGTCGCAGTCAGCCGGCCGGCCGAGTTCATTGAAATTACCTTCCAACAGCAAATGCAAAAATCCTGATGCCGACAGCATCGCCCGACTGATTTTTTAACATTCAATCTTTAGACGAGGTTTGTGATGGCAGATGACGGATCGAAACAATCAACCAGTTTGTGGCCGCTTCCGAAGTTTTATTTCCAGGTGAAGTGGGACTCGCAAGTCATGTCCTTCCAGGAAGTCAGCGGTCTCGACGTGCAATCGGAAGAAATCAAATACCGCCACGGCGACAGCCCGGAATTCTCGGTCATCAAGATGCCTGGCATGAAGAAGGTCGGCAACGTGACCATGAAGAAGGGCACCTTCAAAGGCGATAACAAGTTCTGGGACTGGTTCAACCAGATCAAGATGAACACTATCAAGCGGGTGCCAGTCACCATCAGTTTGCTGGATGAAGCTGGCAAGCCGACCATGGTCTGGACCCTGGCCAACGCATGGCCGACCAAGATCACCGGCACCGATCTCAAGGCCGAAGGCAATGAAGTTGCCATCGAAACCATTGAAATCGTGCACGAGGGTCTGACGATTGCCAATAGTTGAAGATGGTCGGGTGCGACCGCAGCATTCTCGTGGGTTAAACGGATGTCTTCTTTGTTTTCGAACGTTTATCCGCCATCGGCCTTTTATTTCAAGGTGGTATTCGGCGCCACCCAGGGTTTGACCGACACCTCTTTTCAGGAGGTGTCGGGCATGTCCGCGGAGATCGAGACCGAAACTGTCGTCGAAGGCGGCGAGAATCGTTACGTCCATACCTTGCCCAAGGGCGTCAAACATCCTTTCCTCGAACTCAAGCGCGGCATTGCGCCGCTGAGTTCGCCTCTGGTGGTCTGGTGCAAGTCGGTATTTGAACTTGGTTTCATGACGCCGGTGGTGGCCCAGCCTATCGTCGTGCAGTTACTGGATGAAAAACAATTGCCGCTACGCGTCTGGTCGTTCGCCAATGCCTATCCGGTGAAGTGGGAAGTCGAAAACTTCGGTTCCACCAAGAATGAGGTGGCAATCGAGAAGATCGTGTTGAGTTACACCTATTCAAACAGGCTGATATAAGAATCATGTCGATCGAAATAAGACAGTTGAGCATCAAATCCAGTGTGACGCAGCAAGCCGATGGCGGCCGCGGTACCGGTACGGTCGACGGCCGGACTCAAGCCGGCGGTTGCGGCAATGCGCAAGACAGCGAGGAAACACGTAACGATCTTCTGGCGGCATGCAGGGAGATGGTGCTGGACCTGTTGAGTCGATCGAAGGAGCGGTAAATGGGTATATCTACCGGCCTTAAGAAAAAACTGAGTATCGCCGCGTGCAAGGTCAGCGATGAGACTATCACTGTCGATAGAAGCCAGCCGATGTTTGAAGCCCTGATTAATCCGGCAGGGTATAAGCGTCAACTAAGCATCGCCTACAACAAGAAAAAAACGCTTGGCCAGTATGGCGCCTTACCTAAATTCAGCGCCATGTGCGAGGAAAACCTGACGCTCGAAAATCTGGTGCTAGACGGCACTGGCGTGGTCGAACTGATCGGCATGAAAAGCGTCAACGAAATGATCAACACCTTGTTCGCAGTGACCAAATACGATGGAAAGAAGCACGAGCCGAGTTATGTGCGCGTATTGTGGGGCACGTTCATCTTTTTCGGACGCATCGAAACGATTTCCATCGACTACACCATGTTCAAGCCCAGCGGCGAACCGTTGCGCGCCAAGGTTACCCTTGCTTTCGTCGGCTGGATGAGCAACATGGAAAGCAGTCTGCGGGCCAACCAGAGTTCGCCTGACCTGAGCCATCTGGTGGAAGTGACTATGGGCGACACTTTGCCGTTATTGTGCAGCCGCATCTATAACGACCCGTCGTATTACCGCGAAGTCGCCCGCATCAACAATCTCACCAACTTCCGCAACCTCGAGCCGGGTCTGGTGCTCCGCTTTCCTCCGCTGGTTTAAGACTATGGCTGATTCCCCAAAACGCAACACCAGCGAGGTGCTGAAGCTTACCATTACCAGTGACGGCAGTCCCATCGCCGACACCATCAGGATTATTTCGGTGGAAGTGAGCAAGGCAGTCAATCGCATTCCGACTGCGCGCATCAGCATACTTGACGGCGATATGCCGAAGGACGATTTCCCGGTCAGCGACCTTGATGTCTTCGCTCCCGGCAAGGCTATCGTGATCAGCGCCGGCTACGGTAGTGAGGTTGCGATGGTGTTTCAGGGTATTGTGGTCAAGCACGGCATCAAGATAAGCAACAACAACGAGGCCCGTCTGCAGATCGAATGCAAGCACCAAGCGGTGGCGCTGACCATCGGTAAGAAGAATGCCAATTACGTCGATCTTAAGGACAGCGACATCATCCGCAAACTGGTGTCGCCGTGCGGTGTGAGTGCCGATGTCGCAGCGTCCGATACCCAGCATAAAGAGATCGTCCAGTACTACAGCAGCGATTGGGATTTCGTCGTTTCGCGCGCCGAAGCCAATGGGTTCCTAGTGATTCCCGATGACGCCTGCGTGATCGTCAAGCCGCCGCAGACCAGCGCTGCGGCCGTGTTGAAAGTGACCTACGGCATCGATCTGATGACGTTCCAGGCCGATATCGATGCGCGTACGCAGTTGCAAAGCGTGGTTGGCGCCGCCTGGGATCCCGCCACTCAGGCCGTGGCGCAGCAGACTTCCAGCCCCGCGACCTTGAATGAACAAGGCAATCTGACTGCAGGCGATCTTGCCAAAGTGGCGGGGCCGGCGATATACCGGCTGCAGACTGCGGCGCCACTGGAGAGCGGCGAGATCAAG
Source organism: Collimonas sp. OK607 (assembly GCF_900111995.1). Taxonomy (GTDB): domain Bacteria; phylum Pseudomonadota; class Gammaproteobacteria; order Burkholderiales; family Burkholderiaceae_D; genus Collimonas. Next base: position 37,080 of record NZ_FOKF01000011.1, on the reverse strand, counting down.
ACATGGACGGCGGCACGGCAAATGAAGGCTGCGCTGGCCAAGATCCGCGGGAAAATGAAATTTCAGGGTAGTGCAACGGCCAAGCCCGGCACCATGATCGAACTGGTCGGCGTGGGCAAGCGCTTCAGCGGCAGTGTGTTCGTCAGCGCCGTCCATCACGACATCAGCGATGGCAACTGGGTCACGGAGGTGGAATTCGGCATGGCGCCGGAATGGTTCAGCGAGCAGCACGGTGGCGATGCCTTGGCTTCAGGATTGTTACCCGGCGCGGGCGGATTGCAGATCGGCGTGGTGCAGAAGCTCGATGCTGATCCTGAAGGGCAATACAAAATACAAGTGACAATTCCGGTGTTGCAAGCGGAAACGGCTGGAGTCTGGGCCAGGCTGGCGAGTTTTTACGGGTCGACCGGCGTCGGCGCTTTTTTTATCCCGGAGATAGGCGATGAAGTGGTGATCGGTTATTTCAACAACGATCCATCGCATCCGGTGGTGCTGGGCAGCCTCTACAGCAGCCAGCACAAAATGCCGTACGAACTCACCGCCGACAATTACACCAAGGCGTTGTGGACCAAGGGTTTGCTCAAGGTGGTGTTTGACGACGAAAAAAAGGTCATCACGATCGTTACACCGCAAAACAACACTATCGTCTTGAGCGACGACGCCAAGTCAATCTGCCTGACCGATCAGAACAGCAACAAGATCGAAATGAATACCAGCGGCATCCTGCTCGACAGCCCTAAGGACATCGTCATTAACGCCAAGGGCAAGGTCAACATTTCGGCAGTCGCCAATATCGAAAACAGCGCACAAGCCGATATCAAAAGTGAAGCTCTCAACATCAACAACACCGCCAAGATCGGTTTTGTCGCCAAGGGCTCGGCCACGGCCGAGCTGTCTGCCAGTGGACAGACGACCGTCAAGGGCGCGATGGTGATGATCAATTGATGCAGGCATTTACCCCGAATGGGCGAAATTTTCAGGAGTTTTTAATGCCGCTAGCAGCCAGGATTACTGACATGCACGTCTGCCCGATGCAAACTCCGGCGTTTCCGGCGCCGATTCCGCACGTAGGCGGACCGATCATCGGGCCCGGCGTGCCGACTGTCCTGATCGGAAAGTTGCCGGCTTCGGTGGTGACCGACAATTGCGTGTGCGTCGGGCCGCCGGATTCCATCGTGATGGGATCGAATACGGTCATGATCGGCGGCAAACCGGCTGCCAGGATGGGCGACAGCTGCGCGCACGGCGGCCAGATCGCGATCGGTTGCCCGACGGTGATGATCGGCGGATGAGGAGCAGGGCGTGAGCATCAGAAAATCCTTTCTCGGCACCGGCTGGAGCTTTCCGCCTCGCTTCGGCAACCGCGGCGAAGTAGCGATGGTCGAGGAAGAACGCGACATCCACGAAAGCCTGTTCATCATCCTCTCCACCACGCCTGGCGAACGCATCATGCAGCCGACCTTTGGTTGCGGTCTCAAGTCGTATGTTTTCAGCGACCTCAACGAGAGCGTGGTGACCGAGATGACCGACGCCATCGAACGCGCGATCCTGTTTTTCGAGCCGAGGATTACGGTCGGCGCCATCACCGTGGACGAAAGCGGCATCTCTGAAGGGCGACTGGACATCCTTATCGACTACACGGTGCGCGGAACCAATACCCGCAGCAACATGGTCTATCCGTTCTACTTCCTGGAGGGCAGCAATGTGCCCGATAAATAAGCCGGTGTGCGGATGCTTTGAGCTATTGCCATCGGCGGTGAATCGATGAAAAACCTCATCATCAGGGATGGAACAAGCCAGACGATGCGCGCTTTACCGGCATTGCAGGAGGACTATTTCAATCTCGATGAAATGTCGTTCCACGATTTGCTGACGATGGTCGCCGAATTCGCTTCCCTGGTGCGTTTCTACAATGCGGAAAACCGGCCGGACGGCGACTGGGCGCCATTTTTCCATGCCGACGAAACGGTAGTGATGAGCCGCATCCTGGCATTTAATCTGACCGGGGCGATGACACGCTTCGACGACTGGTGGCGCAGCACGCCGGACCATACCGGCGTCGGCGCAGATAGCCGCAATCACGGCTGGGATTTTGAGACGTTGCCAGTGGCGTATCTGGCAACAACGATCGATGGCTGGTACGTGGCACTGTTGGAAGCGCAAAGTGAAAATGGCTCGGCCATGCGCATGTTCATCGAGAGCGTCATTGTGCAACTGCGCTCCGATAAGTCCGGTTTTCTGGATTCGTTGCGGCAGGACGGAATCAAGTTGTCGCTCGCGCCTTTGTGGTGGGCCGACGCTGATACGGACATCGCCTCGGATAACGGGCAAGGCGGGCAAGCTTCTCTCACCAAAACGATGGTTCGCACCGATTTCCATGCGTACCTCAAGGCGATCGAAATGATCCGCAAAGAAGCGTTGGCGCGACTGCCGGCGTCGCTGCTGAGCCAGCAACATGACCCGTCGATCGGCATGCTGATCGCCTTCGTCGGACAGTTCCAGAAGCTCAAAGTCAAACTGAACCGCTTTACCCAAAACTATCTGGATTTTTATTACGACAAAATGCTCGGCAGCGTGGCGCTGCCGGTCGTACCGGACCGCACCTGGGTGGTATTTGCAAAGAGTCCGGCCATGCGTGAAGTGCCGGTGCCGGCGCGGACCGGATTTCTGGCCGGTCTGGATGCCGCCAGCCGCGACATTGTCTACACCTCAACTAACGATCTGACGGTCAACGATGCGCGCGTGACTGCGCTGCAGACCGTGTATTTCGATCACAACCGCCATAGCGCACCGGAAAAATGGCTCAGCGACGACCGCGCTGCGGCGAGCGCTGCAAATGCGACAACCGCCACGACGGCAACCACCACCGTCGCCCGAAGCTGGCCGACTGCCGCCTGGTTCAACACGCTGATGATCAAGGGCCTGACTACTGACACGCAGCAGGCCTATCCTATCCTTGGCGCGCCCAAAAGCAGCAATGTGCAGAACACGTTCGCCGACGCTCGTATCGGCTTTGCACTGGCAAGCAAGGTATTGCTGCTCAAGGAGGGCTTGCGCAAGATCAGTATAACGATCGCGTTCGAGGATGACATGCTGGCGCAGCGCCTCGCGCGCCTGGTGCACGTGATGGGCGAGGAGGACGACAGCGGCGGCGCAGCGATGAACGCGATCCGGCGGCAAGACGTCTTTCTGAAGGTCTTTCGACGCATCTTTCACATCACCGTCACCGGCGAACATGGCTGGCTTGAGATACCCGACTACTTGCCGGCCTACGACGGCCGGGAGCTGACGCTGAGCTTTGAACTGCCGCCGCAGGAACCGGCAGTGGTGGCCTACGATCCTGCGTTGCATGGCGAGCGCTATGCCGTCGCAGCGCCCATGATACGGTTCATCGTCAATCCGGGTGCCTATCTGTTCCCTTACGGCATGTTGCGCGACCTGATCATCCGCCATGCGAACATCGACGTGCAGATCAGCGGGTGCCGTGACCTTGTGCTGCACAACAATATCGGACAATTGAGCGCGGCAGCGCCGTTTGCGCCATTTGGCCCCTTGCCGAAACTCGGCAGCTATCTGGTGATTGGCAGCACCGAAATGGCGGGCAAGCAGATTTCGACATTCAGCGTGGAGGTTGAATGGGCTGATCTGACCAGGCTCAACGGCGGCTTCTCCACTTACTACGATGGCTATGAGGTCGAGCTCGCGAACGACGATTTTCTGGCAACTGTGGGCGTGCTGGCCAAGGGTAGCTGGACGCCGGCCGCCGAACAGGCACGGCCGACGGTGCAGTTATTTCGCGCAGATCTGCAACCGGGGCAGGGCGAGCGCCTCTATAATCGCGTGGTCTGGAACTGCAATCGGGTCGCCCATCTGTTCGAACCGGACAGTGACGTCTCCGTTAGAAAACCGCTTGCCTATGGCCCGGGCGCAAAAGATGGATTTTTCAAATTCACGCTGGCGGCGCCGGCGTTTGCTTTCGGCCATGACGCGTACCCGCATCTCCTGTCAGCGACACTGGTCGCGAACTCCCGCACCAAACGGCTGCGGCGTCAGCGCCCGGTGCCGCGTACGCCCTATACGCCGCAGATCAATTCGATCTCGATCAGCTATCGCGCCAACAGCACTATACATATCGACCGCAACACAGTCGACGACTCTGAGCACAGCGACCAGTTCATTCATCTCTATCCGAGCGGCTGGGAAGCGCTCAGCGTGGCCAGCTATCCGACTGCAGCCTTGCTACCGCGCTTCGATTTTGCCGGCAATTTGTATATTGGCATCGATGCCCAAGCGCTGAGCGGGACGCTCACGCTGTTTTTCCAGTTGCGTGAAGACTCGCAGCCCTTGCCATCCGACACGTCGTTGTTGCAACCGGGCGATGTCCGGGCTGGGTTGCATTGGTTTTATCTGTCCGCTAACGAGTGGAAGCCCTTGCCCAGAAATGCGCTGATCTCGGACGGCACACAGAATTTCATGACCTCAGGCATTGTCACGCTGCTGGTGCCGGGCGACATCGGCGCCGATAACAGCGTCATGCCGGCCGGCTCATACTGGCTGCGCGTAAGCGCCGATCACGATTTGGAAAAATATTGCAGCCTGTATACCGTGTACGCCCAGGCGGTAGAAGTGCGACGTGGCAGCGACGTGTCACCGCAAGTGCCGATGGTATTGCCGGCCGCGACCATCAACCGCAGCCGCAAACCTTTGCCGGGCATCACAGGGATCGCGCAACCGGTCGCGTCGACCGGCGGTCGCGTAGCGGAGACGCGCGCGCAGTTGCGCACGCGCGTGAGCGAGCGGCTGCGCCACAAGGATAGGGCCGTTTCGGCGACGGACTACGAGGCGCTGATTCTGCAGTATTTTCCGGAGGTCTACAAAGTCAAATGTTTCGCCAACCTGACTATGGATGAGGGCCCGGACAATTGCATCCGTCCCGGCCATGCGCTGGTGGTACCGTTGCCGTATTGGCCGGCGGTCACGCATCAGGATCAGATGCCCATGCTCAACGGTAATCTGATGCAGGAAATCCGTCAATTTCTGCAGGAGCTCGCCTCGCCGTGGAGCAGAATTTCGGTGGAAAACCCGGTCTACGAAAAAATACAGGTGCGTTGCAAGGTTAAGTTTACCGGCGGCATGAGCAACGGCCACTATATCAATCAACTCAACCGGGAGATTTCGGACTTTCTCACGCCGTGGCAGGATGGGTGCGGTTATCGGAATCATTTCGGCTGGCGTATCAGACAGCATGACGTCGAGGCATTCATCGGCGACTTGCCCTATGTCGACAGCCTTTCCGGATTTTCCATGTTGCGGATCGCATCTTCCGATACGGTGACTTACTCATTGTTCGATACCGCTGCCGCACCGGACGTAAATGGCGACGATGCCGATCATTGCGTCGACATCACGCCGCTGTGTCCATGGAGTATTGCCATTCCGGTGGTGCGGCATGCCATCGAGGCGATCGACGACAATCTGATGCACGGTCCGGCGCGTACTGCTCTCAGCAATCTGGAAATCGGTTCAACCTTTATCATTCCACAAAACGAAAATGATCAGTAAATCAATGGCGCGGCGTAATCGAGATACGCTAAGAAGCAAATTTAAAGATGGTGAAATGCCGTCGGCATCAGCTTTTTCAGATCTGATCGATTCCATGCTAAATATTGTCGATGAAGGTTTCGACAAGACGGCTGCGGATGGCTTGAAGGTGTCTCAGCTGAACCAAGGCAAGCTGTTGAGTTTTTATCAGAATATCGATATCAAGAGCCCGATCTGGTCGATCCAGCTCGACGGACCGGAGGGCGGCCTGGCTTTCGGCAATGCCGCCAACCCCAACGTACTGACCTTGCGCCAGCTCAAAGTCGAGCGCGACGGCGAGGTGAGCGACGGCGATTTCGAACTAGAGTTGGCGGGCCGCATCGTTGCCGACGGCCGGCGCGGCCGCGCCGGCCGCCTGAGCGTGCCGGCCAATGGCCTCTGGCACAATATCACCGATACGCTCAAGGGTTGCAATGCCTTTGAAATCACGGCCGGCGTCGGCAAGCCCAATAGCGGCAAGTATGCTCTGATGCATGCCTTCGCGATCATGACGTTCAACGGCAAGAGCGAGATCGACTACCGGCAGGCGCATTTCGGCAGCAAATGCAATCGCCTGCAATTGCAATGGGTGCCTGACCCCGAGGGCGCGCGCCATGCCTATATCCTGCAAATGCGCGTGGGATGCTCCTACGACAACGGCCGCAACGCCAAGGACAGGACCTGGGTGTCGTACTACCTGACCAACCTGTGGTTCGACCCATTGATGGAAGAATGCGCTCAGGATCCTGAGCCGAAGGTGAAGTCATGAGCAAGATCGCGGCGCCGGCCGAACCCGGGACGATGCAAATCGTTCTGACGGCGGAGCAGGGTAATCTGGTGATCGCCGCATTGGCGGAATGTCCGTTCAAGCTGGTCTATGAGCTGATAGGCAAGCTCAATCGCCAGGCCAACGATGTCGACGGCCAAGCCATCGCAGACAAGTACCCGTGCGCCCTGACGGCAGATGAACTCAAGCTGGTCCTGCATGCGCTGGGCAACCTGCCGTACCATCAGGTGCATGCGTTGGTGCATGTCTTGCAACAGCAATTGCAGGCGGGATTGACGCCTGTCGCCGCAGCGCCAAAAAAAAGTCCTAAGGGGCCGCGCTGAGCGATGAAAATGCCCGATTACATCGATAGAATCGAACCGGATCCGGACGGTCTCGATTTCGACGCCTTGAAAAAGGCAGGCATCAGCATGCTGCAGGAATTGTGCGGGGAGCGCTGGACCGATTACAATCTGCACGATCCCGGCGTTACCATCCTGGAGCAGCTCTGCTACGGTCTGACCGACCTCGCATACCGTTCCGATTTTGCGCCGGAGGACTATCTCGCCGGACCGTTCGGCAAGATCGATTTTGCGCGTCACGCGTTGCATCAGGCCGACGTCATCCTGCCCAGCCAGGTGCTGACTGCCGACGACTACCGCAAGATCATTTACGACAGCGTTCCGGAGATAGAAGATGTGTGGCTGACTTCGGCCGATTGCGTTGACAACGCTGCGGGGCCGGCTCACGCCGGGCTGTACCGGATATCACTCAAGATCAGGGAAAGTTTGCAGACCGATATCGGATCGGACGAGCAGGCCGAATTGGAGGTGCGCACGAAGCAGCGCGTCATCGAGGTATTCAACGCGCACCGCAACTTGTGCGAGGATATCGACGAGGTAGTCGTCATCGGTACCCAACCAGTGTTTCTTTGCGGCGATATCCAGATTCACAGCCTGCGCGATTCCGCAGCGATCTTTGCCGATATTTTCTTCCGCTGCGCACGACAAGTGGTCTCGGGCTTTCGTACCGAACGCTACCTCGACGCCCGCGATGGCGGGATCTCTCTGGAAAACATGTTTTCCGGCCCCAGGACAGTGCATGGGCGCATCCTCAGTACCGGCGCAGACATGCCTGGTGCGCCGATTCCCATGGCCAGGTTGATTTCAGTGGTGCAGTCGGTCGATGGCGTCACGCACGTTCAGCGGCTGGCATTGTGCGACGGCAGCGGTCAGCCGGTGCAAGGCGAAAGCATGGATGGGAAGGTCTTGCGTTTGCGTTTTCCGGACAAAGAACAGAGCACTTTCCTGCGCCTGCATTTCGCCAGCAGCGGAGTCGGCGATTTTGATGCCCGTTCGGCAGCGCAGATCACGCAGTTGCAGACGGAAAAGGCGCAGATCGTACTGGACGATGCGCGTATCGTGTTGCGCAAGGTGCGTTTTGAATTCGATACCGTGCGCAACACCGTGCAATCGCTGGAACAGATTGTACCGGCGCCGCAAGGCGTGCAGCGCGCCTTGCACGAGTATTACTCGATCCAGCATCAGTTTCCCGCCATCTATGGCATCAACCGTTACGGTGTGCCGTCGTCGGCGCCGCTGATAAACAAGGTCAGCGCCCATCAACTGAAAGCCTACCTGTTCGTGGCCGAACAGTTGATGGCCAATTACCTGGAAAGCCTGCAGGCGATTCCCCAGGTGTTTTCCGTCGACGATCTCGCGCAGACGTATTTTTCCCAGGTAATCGACAATCAGGCTCTGCCTGATATAGAAACGCTATACGTCGATGCACCACCGCACATCGGCGCCATGCTGGCGCGTATCGTCGCCCGCATCGACAAGCCGGAAGAGCGTCGCAGCCGTCTCATCGATCTGCTGCTGGCGATGTACGGCGAAGAGTTTTCCCAGAAATCCCTGCGTCGCTTCAACTACTACGAAGACCGTCATTCGGCGCGCTGGCTGGTCGATAACAAGTTAGCGTTCCTGAAAAACATCACCGTCCTGAGCCGTGATCGCGCCACCGCTTCCGATTACACCAGAGGGACGACACGCTCAGACGGCAGCGCAAACCGCCCCGGTCTGCATGCCAAGATCGCGATTCTGCTGGATTTGCCGCCGGCGCTGGAGAACGGCGAAGTAAGCCGGGAGTTGCTGCACTACAAGCTGCGTCTGAGCACTGCGGCGCTGTCGTCGGCGGAGTACGAGCGTGCTGCTGCCCATCTGATGCGACTGGCAGAGAGCGCCGACGACTACGGGCGCCGCGCCGCGCCAAATGGAGAAATTCCTGGAGAAGTCCTGCCGACGTCCTTGCTAACGCAGGGCGTGCGTCTGGAAAACTATATCCTTGAGCAGAACGACGGCGCGGTCCATGTGCATTTCCAGACGCACGACAGCCGCTTGGGCGTCGTCAGGCTAGGCAACTACGCCGGCATGACCGACGCCGATCACCAGGTGCAGCTATTGCGAGGTTTCATCCGCCGCCTCAACATGGCGTCGGAGGGCGTGTTCCTGGTTGAGCATCTGCTGTTGCGGCCGCGCACTCATGTTGCTAATGGCGCCAATGAGGCCAATGACGCAGACAAGCCTACCGGTGATGTCCCTGCGGACTTTTATTCCAGCCGCATCAGCGTGATATTTCCCGGCTGGTCCGCGCGTTTCAGCGATCCGGATTTTCGCGCCCTGGCGCAAGAAACCGTGTGCCGCAATTTACCGGCGCATCTTTACCCGGAGTTCTATTGGCTCGATTTCGTTTCGATGCGGGATTTCGAGCACCGCCATCGGATCTGGCTGGACTGCTTGCGCAAAGTCGCAGCTGATGCCCGATCTGGACCGGACAGCCTGAATACGGCATCGGCCAGCCTGAGGAAGTTTCTCCTGCGCCATCGCAGCGTCAGCGACTTGACGTATTGGGTGTGACGAGATGAGCACCAGACACCGCATTGGCGAGCTACTGTTCGATATCGCGTTTGCTTCGCCGACGCTGGAGATGACGCAGGCCGACGCATTGCGTGCGCTCGTGGTGGACAAGCTATTACCGGTGATGGATCAGGTGTTTGATGAATGCGCAGGCGGAGATGTCGTCTGGCAGATCGACGCGCTGGAAATCGATGTCGGCAACGTGAACGAAACCGAATTCGCGTCGGCCTTGGCGACAAATCTCAGAATCGTGCTGGGAAAGGCCTTGCAGGGCGACGACGCGGGAGCATCTATGGCGCGCGGGATTCCACGCAGCCGGGCCGATGTGGATATGCTGCTGGCCTTTCTTGATAACGGCATATTACCGTGGCAGCTGGAGGGCAGCGCTTCCAACGGTTCTGCTGCGTCCGGCGCAGCAGCAACAGCTGCGCTTCATGAAAGCCTGCTGCAACGAGTATTACAGCACGGCGCCGAAGTGTTTTTACCGGCATTACGCGCGTCGCCCCGGCGCAGCGTGCAAGTGGCGCGGCTGGTACGCCAGTTCCCGGTGACGCAATTGCAGGCGCTATTGCGCCATCTGGCTCCAGCCGATGCCGATGCTCTGATACGGCATGTTGCTGCGTTGCAGGCGTTGCTACAGGAGGCGGTGCCGGAGCGTACCGCGTGGAGCGAGGCCATGTACGCAGCCTGGGAAGATATTGTCGTAATGCGTCTGGAGCAGCCAGGGGCAACGCCGTCGGCGGCGACCATCCTGCACGCGGCGCTGAAGCGGATCGCAACACAACGACAGCATGCGATTGGGCGGGTGGCGCGCGAACTGGTTCAGCGCGTCGCAGCGCGTCGCGGCGACTTTCCGCAAGACGAGATCGGCCGTGCGCTGGCTGCCTCGACTGATGGCGCCAGCGCAGAACCGATGACGACTGCTCCGGCGAACGCGCCGTCAGACGACGGCTTGCCGGCAATCTTGTCGCAACCGCGTCGGGCTGCCGCATCGGATAGCCGGATGCAGGAGCTGGACGCAACGCTGTCGGCATTGCAGGATATGGACGATGCCCGAACTGATGCTGCCGGACATGTGCGCGGCAGCGACAACAATACCGATGCTGCGCTGATGCATGAAAAATCCGCGAACGTCGCGATCGTTCCCGAGGACCGGTCCGGGATGGCGTACGAGCCGCCGTATACGGTAGGCATGGTTAGGAACCGGGTGATTACAGCGCTGGTGGGCGGTAACGCGGGCGATATTTACGGGGACTGGTGCACGTTCCGCGATAGTCGGCCGGAGTTGTTGCATTCGGCTCTCCTGCATTACAGCGGTTACGGAGAAATCCGGGGAAAAATCGCTTCGGCTTTTCCGCTGTCTCTGCTGGCGGATATGCTTGCCTTGCTGGCGCCGCAGACTGCGGAATTGACGGAGCATGTCTGGAGCGATCCTCAACTGCGAGTATGGCTGGACGACGAAGGTCCGGAAGGGGCGGCGCGCTGGAACAACTGGCGGCGAAACTGGTGGCGCGGTGCGATTGCGTATCTGCTGAAAACAGTGTGCGCGCAAAATAAAGCGGAAGCGGCCGCATCCGGCGCGGCGCCAGCATCATCGTCATCGACGTTCGACATGACGGCATACCTTCTCGCAGCCATGGAAAACGCAGCACCTGAGGATGAGCGTCTGGCAAACTACGTGGCGCAATTACATCGGCTGGACAAAGAGGGGGAAAGATCGATATCGCATGAACAAGGGAAAAATGGCGACAATAATAGCATGCTCATCGGGCGCCATGCGTCCGGCACAGTTTTCTTGGACGATCGGATCAAGACCGGCGGCACAGGCCTTGAGGAAGAAATCGCCGATGCTGGATATGCCTCGTTGTTGTTGCAGGAAAGTCTGCAGCAACAGCAGCCGTCGCCGGCATCGCCATCGGCCGGCCGGGCACCGCTGGCGCAACTATTCGAGGCCATTCGCGGCGGCGCGCAACCCTTGCAGCCGCAAACGTTCAGCGTAGCGCAACTGGAACAACTGCTGCACGAAGCGGTGCGTGAGCAAACGTTCTTCCAGGCCATCGTTGACCATGCGGGCGTTGCGCGCGACCTGCATGCCTATTACGTGCAGGTTTTGCATGCGTTGGCGCAGAACCGCATCATCGATCTCGAAGCGTTTGCCGCAATCGAGGGCGCCGTATCAACGTCCAAGGAGGCGCCGGTGGCGCTGAGCGGATCGGCCGCCTCGGTCGGGCCGGGCGAGGCCAGCGTCACTGCAGTACAGTATGAAGCGAAAGATATCGGCGAGCGCGACAAGGCGCAATTGATGGACCGTCTTGCCAAAGCCTTGATGAAGGGCGATCGGGCGCCTCTCTATGCGGATTGGGATGTCTTGCTGCATAAACATGCGCCGCTGCTGCGCGAGGCACTCCAGCACTACGGTATTCACGAGGATATCCTCGAACGAATCGCGTTGTCGTTTCCGGAAAGCATACTGTACGACATGATCGCGCTGCTGGCGCCGGAGGCGGCATCGACATGGGAATTGCTGCGCGATCCGGCAATCTGGGCCGCTGCGGAGCGTGAGAGCGGCGAGCAGGATTTCGCAATTGATCTGGCCGTAACGGATAAAGCGCTTGCAAGCAATGTCGCCGGACACGAAGCAGAACAGGCTGAGGCCGGGGAAGTTCCGGAGTCGGGCATGCCGGCTGGTTTCCTCCGTTGGAAACGGAAATTGTGGCAAGCCGGCTTGCGCCATGTATTGATCCAGGCGCAGGAAGAGAACAATCCGGAAGATGTAAGGAGCGAGCAAATTTCCCTGTCGGCGTTGTCGAAACATGTTGCAATGGATGCAACTTCCGAGAGGTCTCCGGGACTGCAAGCGGCAACCTTCTTCGCCATGCTTGCGCGCGACGTCGCACTCACTGAACAGGCGTGGCAACAGCGCTTTCTGGCCAACTGGCAGCGGTTATCGGGAAAGGTGCAGGCGCCGGCATCGGCACTTGTCGGGACCGCCGCTGCTAGCGTCGCAGTAGTACCGGGAAATGATGCTGAAGACTGGCGAAAGATTCTGCTGCATCACCACCTGCAGGCGGCGCCCGGCGAATTTTCTTTAATGAGATTGCCTGTCCAGGCGTTACCGCAGAATATTCCAGAACAGGTCCGCATCGATCTTCGGCAACGCTTTGCACATATGAAAGTGGCGTCCGCTCGCCTCGACATGCCGTTGGCGGCGGCAGAACTGGAGCGCATGGTGGCGCTGTTCATCGTCGTCCATGGCGACGCCATAACTGAGCAGCAACAGACATTCATGCAAGCGATTGTTGCGCAGGCCCCGCCAATGGCGACGCACGGCTGTGAACGCTATTTCCGCTCGGTATTGCATGCGCTGCTGCATGAACGGACGCTGGATCTGGAAGCGATTGCGGAGATGAGCGTCGACATCGAAACGCTTCCGGAAGTTGACAGCGATGCCAGCCCCCGCGCCGCGATGGAACACGTTGCAGGGCAGGTTACAGCAGGAGTTCCGGGGACTGTCGCGCATGCTGCCGCCTCCACGAAGTCCGCAGTAACGGCAGGGGCCTCTGAATCACGTACCGCCGCTGAAGCTGTCGCCATCGAAAAAAATCAGATCTACATTGATTTCCTGCTGACTCCCGGATTCGGCACAGGCAGCACCGCCGCCCCGGACGGGCTGGCCGAATGGCTGCAGCAGGCTATAGCGGCAGGAACGCCGGCGCTAGGGCCGGTTCTGGCGAAACTGTTCGTCAATCCGTCTGCAGTTGGGCGTTTTATGGCTTTGTTGCCGGTCGCTTCATTTCCCTCGTGGTCATCGTGGTCGCGTCTGCTGGCTCGAGCGCCGCATTCACCGACGCAATTGCAACGCATGCGCCGCTATGTTGGCGATGTTTCCGAGATGTTTTCCGAGTTCAACCGGCAATTGACGGCCACGCATCTGGCGCGCCTGGAGTGGACTTTTTTGTTGCCCTACCTGTTTGCTGTTGAACGCTCGTTCGAGCCTTCGCGCTTTGTCAGGGAATTGCTCGACTTCCTGGCACATCAAACCGGCGTGCCGATTTCGTCGGCATTGACGGCCCGGCTGCGCAGTCAGATGGGAATCGCTATCGGCGCACCAACGCCAGGTATCGCGCATGCGGCTACGGCCCATGTTGCAATCGCTAGCAACTCTGTCAACAAAGGTGCTTACAAGCCCAACGAGGTCGCGCATCCGCAAGCATCGATACCACCTGCCGCTGAAGAAGCCGCCTCGGCAACCAATCTGGAAACGTTTGTGCCCAATGCCGGCGTGGTGCTTTGCTGGCCGTTCCTGTCGCGGGTGTGGGAGGCGCTGGGATTGACACAGGCCGATGCTTTCGTCGATGAAGCTGCGGCCCAACGGGCAGCGCTGCTGCTGCAATTCATCGTATACGAGCAAACAACTGCGCCGGAATATCAATTGACGCTCAACAAGTTGCTCTGTGGCGTCCGCGCGCAAACGCCGATGATGTGCGAAATCGAGATATCGACAGCGGAACGCGAACTGGTCGAGCAGATGCTGTCGGCCATGATTGCGCACTGGAAGGTACTAGGCAATACGTCGATTCGCGGCCTGCGCGAGACCTTTCTGCAACGGCCCGGCTATTTGTCGCTCAAGGAAGACGGCTGGCGCCTGCGAGTGCGTACCGGCCCGTTCGACGTATTGATGGAAAAACTGCCTTGGAGCATTTCCACCATCCGCTATCCGTGGATGGAAAAGCTGCTGTGGGTGCAGTGGATGTAACGAATGAAATTGCTGGAACAAGATAAAGAAAAGGGAACGGGATGAATGCCTTGACGGCCAATGCAAAGAGTCTGGAGCGAGAGATCGCCTGGTTCAGCGAAGTGCTGACTGCGCGCTTCCACGACTATTTTATGCACGAAGGCGGTCCCTATGAAATTGAGCGGCACCAGCCGCCGGATGTGAGCGGCGATCCTTCGACGTTCGCGGGAGCGATTTGCGAATACGGCATGAGTTTCGACGAGCGCATGGTGCTGATCCTCACGCTGTTGCCGCACATTCGGCCGCAGGCGCTGGATTTGCTGTTTACGGCTAATAAAAATACAGATCGCAGCTATACCGAATTCGGCGGCAGGAAGGGGAAGAACCACGCCGGGCTATTGCCGACCTGCGAAACCGCCGTTTTCATCCTGGCCGGAGACGATTTGGTGAGGCGTTTTGAGGTACTCAAGTTGTTTGATGCGGATCATTTTTTTGCGCGCCAGTCCATTCTGAAACTGGAACAGCGCGTCGATGGCGAGCCCTTCCTGAGCGCTGCGCTAAGCGTAGAGAGCGACTTCCTGGATCGCTGCACCTCGGGGCTCCAGCACAAACCGGACTATAGCGCAGGGTTCCCGGCCAAACGCATCATGACGCAACTGGACTGGTCTGACCTGGTGCTGGCGCCCGAAGTGCTGGAAGAAATCGAGCACATCAAGATCTGGCTCAAAGGCGGCGCCGCCGTGATGCAGCGCTGGGATCTCGACAAGAGCGTCAAGCCCGGTTTTCGCAGCCTGTTTTACGGACCGCCCGGCACCGGCAAGACCTTGACGGCGACCTTGCTGGGCAAGGCTGCGGAGGTCGATGTTTATCGCATCGATTTGTCCAAGATCGTTTCCAAGTACATCGGCGAGACCGAAAAGAACATGGCAAATGTGTTCGACCAGGCGCAGAACAAGAACTGGATTCTGTTCTTCGACGAAGCCGACGCCCTGTTCGGCAAGCGCACCGAAGGCAGCAGCTCCAACGATCGCCACGCCAATCAGGAAATTGCCTACCTGCTGCAACGGATCGAGGATTTTCCGGGTGTGGTAATTCTGGCGAGTAATCTCAGGAGCAATATCGACGATGCCTTTGCGCGCCGTTTCCAGAGCGCCATTTATTTCCCGATCCCGGACGGTTTGCAGCGCCTGCGCTTATGGCAAAACATTTTTCCGCAGCGGCGTCATCTGGCGGACGATGTCAACCTAGAGAATCTGGCAGAAGAAAATATCCTGTCCGGCGGCGCGCTGCTCAACGTGGTGCGTTATGCCGCCATGCGCGCAGAACGGCAAGGGCGCGACAAAGTCTGCAAGGACGACCTGCTGCGCGGCGTCAAGAAAGAATTTATCAAGGAAGGGCGGACGATCTGATATGAGGACTTATTCAACAGCCTGGGGCGCCACGGCGGCGGCCGTTGTGCGCTTGATCGCCGTTGCCGGCTGCATGCTGTTGTCGGCCTTGAGCTGCAACGCGGCGCCGATTGCGGGCGATGCCGCCGTTGCGCCGGGTGCTGCAGCCAAAATCTCCGCGAAAGTCCAGGTGAAAGAAGCAGCGGCCTCTGCGGTGTGGGTCGAGGGAAAACCGATGACGCCGGAGGCGGCCAGACTGATTGTTAGCAAAGTGGCGCTGCAACGCGACGAACGGGACGGTTCGGCGGCGCAATTGCTGTCGCAGGACGTCCTGAAAAAATTCACGCCCACATTGCGCAAGCAGATACAGCGGGCCTTGCTGGAAATCTACGCCGAAGATCCTGCCTACTTGCTCGCGTATCGCGAAAGCACCACGCCGCTTTCGGACAATATCGTCGGCCCGATCACCTTGTCATGGCTGAATCGCTTCTGGTTCGAATTCAAGATGGAACCGTCCGGCAACCTGACCAATGCCTCGGTGGCTGCGTTGCTGCATTTCGCCGCCACCGTCAAGGCTCATCCGGAGTGGAAAGCCGACCTGATCAGTTCAGATCTGGGGCGTTGGATCGACGGCTTCGATAGCGAGGACAGAGCGCGTTACTACCAGATTCGTCAGGCCGGCACCGATGAGCAAATCATTGCAATGCTGCGGCTCTATCACTACGAAACTGACAATAGCCGACAACCGCCGCCGGACCCGGATCGCGCCTTGCTGACCATTTACAGTTACAGCCTGACTGCGAACGACTTCAAACTGCTAACCTCGAAGTCGCAAGTGATCGCAAAATTGTCGGGGCTGCAGGATATGGTGTATCTGAACGAACCCTTGTTCGACGCTGCCGTGCTCGACGCCCTCAAGGATCTCGGGCGGCAGGCCGAGTCCTACCTGCCTGCCGCCAGATTGGCTGCGCATGAGCAAAGTTACAGGCTTACCTTGGGATCGCTGCAGCTGCTCAGGGACGGCAATACAGTGCCGGACTCAGTGATCAACGAACTGGAGAAATTGTCCGGCACCTATCCCAACGAGGCATTTTTCACTGAAGCGATCCTCGATGCAACCGCCAAGCTCAATGAGCCCATCGACCAGTACACGCCTGAGATCGTCAAGGTCGCTGAAACCAGCACCTCCTATATTCTGACTGCGCGCGCACTGACCGAGCTAAACGTGAATCGCAAGAACGAGCCGGTGCCGCCAGTAATCCTGGACATGCTCAAGGGATTGAAGGGCCTCGATTATCCGCAGCAGTGGCTGTTCGATAAAGCCGTGATGGCGCGCTTTCGCGACGGCATAGGTGCTTGCCCGAGCGGCACACCGGGCAATACAAGCTATCGCCGCAAGCTCTCGGATGCGCAAATGATGCAACTTGAGGCCGCGCTCAAGGATGCCAATTTGTTCGGGAAACTCGACAAACTGTGGCAAGACAAGGCATGCGGCCCGTCCGATCTGCTGGTCATGCCGCAGCAGATCGAAGCCTTGTACGTTAAATACCGTGCTTCGATCCGCGAGACCGCGCGCAAGAAGCCGGCGTATGACCCCAACAAGCGCGTGCTGTGGGACGGCGCCGGCTGCGGGTGCGTGCTGGACCAACTAGACGGAGAGGTCTACGGCTTTTATCCATTCTGGCTCGCCGGCTCCCGACAAAAAGTGGATTTCAGCACCTTGTCACGTATCGCCTACTACGGCCCGACCTTCGACGACAGCGGCGTGCTGCGGCAGGCCAACGACGGTCGCGATTTTGTCGCTGCGATGGAGAGCGGTGATCTGACGCAGAACGATTTCATCAACATCGCGCAACGTCATCAGACAGCCGTCGACTGGGTTATTCAGCGCAACGACTGGCGCTCCTGGATCAAGATGGACAAGGACCGCAAAGAACTGGTATTCCAGCGTCTGACGACCAACATCGTCAAGTTGATGTCGATCAAGCTCAATAATTGGAGTGCGACCCTGTCGAGCCATTTGCCGTTCGGGGACCGCTTTGTGCCGACCAACGGCGAGGGCGTCACCTTGTTCTTTGACGGTTATCCGGACGACGAAGTTTCGGTCGGTGTGTTCAACAGGTTCGTCGATACGCTGCGCACCCGGTTGCGTGAGGCAAGGGTCGGCGACGGCATTAACGTGATGATGCGGCACACAGCGCTGGGTAATGGTGTCTACGACTATGCCAATCTCTACAACCTGATCGCCGCTGCCGATGCCAATCGCAGCGTCGATTTTCTGAGGGCGGTGGAACGCGGCCATGACCGGCGGCCGCATTTCCTTGTGCTGCTGGAAGAGGAGACCAGCGATTCGAAAAAACAACTGCGGTTGCGCATGGAAAATTCCCTGCATGGCGGGCAGCGGATGACGGTGCTGCGTCAGGTGGTGCCGGTGATTACTTTCAACAATGACAACTGGCAGCAATTGCAAGACGACATCATCTATTTCAAGGACAACTTCGGCGGCATCGGTTTCTGGCCGATGTCGATGACCTTACC
This sequence comes from Collimonas sp. OK607, assembly GCF_900111995.1. GTDB lineage: Bacteria > Pseudomonadota > Gammaproteobacteria > Burkholderiales > Burkholderiaceae_D > Collimonas. The sequence goes on along the minus strand of NZ_FOKF01000011.1, from coordinate 19,158 downwards.
GCCGGCTGCCGGCGAAAAGACCGCGCCGACCGACGCAGTGCTGCCGACCACAACCGGCGTGCAACAGTGCGATATCACCCGCGACATAAGCCAGTGCATTACTGATTTCTATCAGTACGTACCCGGCGCGCAAGCTTCGCTTGTCTGCAAGACCGTGTGCGAAAACCTCTACGCTTTTCGCCTGGCGACCAAACTGGCGTTCATGCTACTAATCGGTTGTGCGGCGCTGTATTACTGGTCCTGCCTGTGGCGCGAAACCATGGCGCGTTATCACCATGCTCCGGCACTGATCGTCGCGGCGGTGTGGATACTGCTGGTGATGGCCTTGTTGTTTTGCGATCCGTTTCTGCGTTGGCTGGCGCGGGGGTACATGATTCCGATTTTTCTGGTGTTGTTTATTATCGGGCTGATTTCCTGGTATCAGTATTTGTTGAAGGCACGCGACGAGCAGCCTTAAGATGTGACTGTTCGGCTGGACGTATTGGTAATGAGGACGAAAAACCTGAAAAGGGAGTCGTAATGAGAACGAGCGCATTGACAAAAACTCAAGACGCAGCCAATGCCACGCAGAAGCACGCGATCCAGCCGGCCGGGTTCGTCGACCAGCGTCCCTCGGCGGCCGCACAGCGCAAGCTGGCGGAAGTGGCCACCGGAAGCGACCGAAGTATGCAGTTGAGTGCGACCGGAATGGGCATTGCCCAGCGCGTGGAAAATCCAGAGGAAGAGGAAGCGACGAAACAGGCCAAATCCATTGACGCCCATAATAGTTTGGGAACAGTACAAGCAATGGGCGATGAGGCAGGAGGCGTCAATAATACGGGACTTCCGGATAAACTCAAGGCAGGCGTCGAGTCGATGTCCGGTATGTCGATGGATCACGTCAAGGTCCATTACAACTCTAACAAGCCGGCCCAGCTCAACGCACATGCTTACGCGCAGGGTAGCGACATCCATATTGCATCTGGGCAGGAACAGCACCTTCCGCATGAGGCGTGGCATGTGGTGCAGCAGGCGCAAGGAAGGGTGTCTCCGACACTGCAGGCCAAGGGGATTCCTGTCAACGACGACGACCGGCTGGAAAGCGAAGCCGATGCCATGGGCTCGCGCGCAATGCAATTGCAATCTGAAACAGCGCCGGGCACCGGCCCTGCTTCGCTGACGTCGGGCGTGCTACAACTGGTGAAACAAGAGGTGATTATCAACGGCATCACTCATCTGGTGCCACTTAGCGGCGGCTCTATTTTCGAAGGGGCAGCCGGCCCCGAGGTCGGCAACGGCGAAACGCTAGCCATCGACATCGCCGATCCGATCTGGTCTCGGCGTGGCCCCAATCAGGAAATGGAAGGCAATCGCAGAGAAGATCGCCACGGAGAGCAAAAATACGCTTGGTATCCACTGTATTCCGAGAGCGATTCCAATTATCAGCAAGATGGTTGGCTGCATTTGCGCGATGAAACCTTCATCAAGACCGACGCCCTGTCGCCACCGATGCCGGAAGGAGAGGCCGACGGGCGCCGCGCGCGCGCCGCACCTACTACGGCACCGCCTGAAACCTTCGATCCATCCAATGTGCCGGCTTTTATCGCCAACCAACGCCACTATCAGAATAGTCTGAGCGCACGCTTTTCGATGCAAAGCATCATGACATCGCACCGTAGCGTTGGCTTCGAATATGAATTCGGACAACACAATTTGGGACCGGACATACCTTCTCATATTGCTTTGGCCAAATCAGAGGCATTTTCCCGCCTGTTTCCATTGAACTTCGAATTGGAAACAGATTCGGGTGCGGTAGTCGAGATCGGCATGCCGCCGTTCCTGGTGCCGAACGCTACCGACGGCGGACCGGACAAGCCCAAGGTACAAGCGATCGATACAAAACTTAAAGCAGTGATGGGCGACTTCAGCAAACAATACGTACCGGTAGTGAACCTCTTACCGATGCTGGAAAGAGGCGGCCTGGGCGAATCATGGCAGCGGACTTCGGTACTGGAGCCTGGCGGCGATTATGCAGACATGGCCCTGCAAGCTCCCGGCCCTGGCAAACTGGAAGGGGGGCAAGTCTACTCCCAGTTGAATATCACACTGACCGGCGAAGAAAGCGCACGCTTCATTTCGACTGTGCCTAGAATAATGAAGCCCAATTCTACGGAAGACGGAATGTTGGGGAGCACCTTTCGGATACTGGAAAAAATGGCTGCAGCAGAATTCGGCGATGCGGCTCTTGCAACGCATTTGAACAAGGCGCTTGTAAATACACTCACTATCCCGTCGATCCTGCTAGGTGCCAGCGGAAAAGCTGGAAAATTGCCGGATGATCTTGATTTTTCCTCCACGATCAAGGAATTGTATTCACTGTGGATCAAGGATTCCGTGCCGAATATTCTGGCGACGACGGCGACGGCCCCCGGTGCATTGTCCGCATTCGCTCCCAAAGCGGCAAATGTGATATTAGATCAGCTGCCAGAAGTAATGAAGCCATTACGCAGTCTGCCGTTCGAAAACGATGCGGAAGTTGGCGCCTGGATCAACTTGACGCGATATGTTGAAAATAATTCATTTTGCTACTCAGATTACGCGAGATTGGCTGAAATGGCGGCATCCATCCCAGCTGATAATATGGGCGCCATCCTGGCCGATGCTTTGGTTTTGCGCAATATGATGGTCAGCGACGGGACCGACGATTTCACTGGCGCGGAGACTAGCGATCCCAGCGGCGGCGGTGTACAGGCACGCTACGATGCGAGACTGACGGCATTCAAACTGTTGGTCAAAACGCGCAGTGACGCGGTACTCGAAATCAAGAAACAATTCTTCGAAGATATAGAGCAGCAAGTCCGCGATGAAATCCATACGTTGCTCAAATTGATAGGAACACCGCATGTCGTCCACTCTCCGCCAACGAAGTTCGGCACTGAAAAATTCGGTAGCGGCACCGGAGTCCGTAAGGACACCCATATTCCCCGTCCTGCCACGGAGAAATCCAGCAGCGGCCTCCGGCATTCCGTAGCGGAAGTGCGCAGCGATCCGGCGATGGCCTTGTTCTATAGTGATCATTGGGATAAATCCAGGTCGTAAATCTAATCGATTTCGTGAAAAAGCCTCGGAAGTCCGTTGACAAGAGAAAATCATGCGAATCTATTCACGGAAAAGCAAGTCAAGCGAAACGCCTGCTGGACGCGGACGGCAGGGCGTTGTCGATAACAGTTTTCATGACCGTCGCGACAGTGCGAGCGCACAGCATTCGCTGATGGACATGGCGCGAAACAGCGAACGCACGTCGCGGCAGCAAGCGGACGGGAATGTGATTGCCAACGCGAACGGTCCGATGCAACGCAAAGAAACTGACAAGGCAGGCAACAAGGACGATGAGCAGAATGCAGCTACCGACGAGTTGGCGGGCATGTTGCCAGCGATGCCCATACAACGACAATCTAACGACACCGGACTGCCGGATGGCTTGAAGTCCGGCATTGAGTCCCTGTCCGGAATGTCGATGGATCACGTTAAGGTGCATTACAACTCGACTAAACCGGCGCAGTTGCAGGCTCATGCTTATGCGCAAGGCAGTGAGATTCATGTGGGGCCTGGACAAGAGAGGCATTTGCCGCATGAGGCTTGGCATATTGTGCAGCAGGCGCAGGGGAGGGTAAAGCCGACGTTGCAAATGCATGGCGATATGCCGGTCAACGACGACCTCGGACTGGAGCGTGAGGCCGACGCAATGGGGGCAACGGCGCTGGGATACACCGGCTACGGTGCCAATGGGCAGCATCCACAGCAGAACAACCCGCGCCTGGCCCGGTTGCGCGCGCTGCGCGGCGTCATCCAGCGCAAACAGCCGGCAGGGATCGAAAACCGTGCCAATGATTGCTTCCTCAACGCATTGATCCATTTGATCGGCGCCGGCTACCAGGAACAATTTGACCCGGCAGCCAGGCCCTGGACGCACCATGGGGATGTTCAGAACGAACTGTGGACAGTGATCCAACAAGTCAATGCCGGCGGCGACAGTGTGCCGCAAGCTACGATCGGTACGTTGCGTGAGCGCTTGCACGGCGTCGAAGTCGGTCGCCGCGGACGCGTGATCACCAGCAAAGGCAACCAGGAAGACGCATCTGAAGTACTACAGCATTTGCTGGAGCTGACACTGGTTGCGGGCGACCAGGTCGAAGTCGAAGAAGAGCGCGAATACGCCAAGTCCGAACCCGACGCGGCCTACACCCACGACCGCAGTCAACTACAAACCTATACCGACAAGAAGGCCCGGCAAACCAGCCGGACCGCGATGATTGGGGTCGATATCGACCAGTACGCGAGTTTCCACGACTTCCTCTATCACGAGTTCGGCGTCGGCAATGTGCACACCGAATTCGACGCCAAGAATCGCTATGCAATCCTGGTCGGCGGCAATGTCCGCCGTGTCGGCGAGGTGGCCGTGCGACGCCGCTTCGTGTCACTGCCGCCGGTACTGACATTCAATTTGCATCGCTTCCGCGTCGGCCCCGATGGCGGACAGCAGCGCATCAACCGGCGTTTCGCAATGCCGCGAGAACTCGTGCTGCGCAGCGGCGCATCGGACGCGCCGCGTTGGGAACAGTTTGAGCTGCAGGCCTTTGTCGTGCAACACGGCGGCTTGTCAAGCGGCCACTACACGGCCGAACGCCTGACGGACAAAGGCTGGCTGGCGCGTAACGACGACAAGCCCGCCACCGCCCGCGTGGAGCCCGACAATATCGACACTGGTTATATCTACACCTATCGCAGCGCCGGTCCTTTGAGGCTCGCACCGGACAAATCGCTACAGGACGAGAAGCCGGAATTCACGCTGCGCGACCTCGGCGATGGGCATGAGAGCTCGGAAGAATCGTCTGGCCCGGAGGACAGGCACTTCCCCGAGGGAAAACCGAGTACGGCGCGTCGCGGCCTACCTAATGTCAGCGGACACGACTGCTTCATGAATGTGGCGTTGCAAATGATCAGCGGGCCATTGCACAGCGTGTTCGAACATCACCGCAAGCATCCAGTATTGGATCCGATCATGAAATTGGCCGCGGACATCGGCAAAGGCGGCGACAAAAACATCGAGAAAGCGCGCATCACGGAAATGCGTGAACTGCTGCTCAAGCATGAGCTCGTGGAAAGCGAGACGGCGGAAGAGGATGCGTCCGAACTACTTCTGCGTTTACTCAACCTGGCTATCCGCGGCAAAGACCAGATCCGCGGCCAGCGCGTGCGCAGCTTCGAAGCCGACGCCCGCCACAATTGGACGGGCGACACGCCCAAAGGCCCGGCCGATTACACTAAGGGCAAAAGTACGGAGAAAATGGCACCAGCCAATTCCATCCCCATCGATATCGCCCATTTCGACACGCTCGAACAATTCCTGGCGCTGCGCTTTCATGAAGGGATCACTACTTTCTACGACGAAGCGAACCGACCCAAGGTGCGCCAGGATAACGCGGTCCACGCGCTTTCGGCAGTGAAGGAAACACACGAGCTGCTGCACTTGCCCGATGTACTGGTCTTCGTGCTGAACCGCAGCATCCAGGATAGCCGTGGCTGGCGTCGCCTCGATAAAGCCTTCTTCATGCCGCCGACCTTCACGATCAGCGAGCACCGTTCCGTCGAGACCCAGTACCGCTATCGACTGACCGGTATCGTCATGCACACGGGCTCGCGCGATACAGGCCATTACCGGGCCTGGATGCAGCAAGAGCAGGGGGGCGAATGGCTGCAGGCGAATGACAGCAACGTCACCGCCCATGACGACCCGGGCGCCGAACAGCACCAGGGCTATCTGTATACTTACCGCCGGATCGCCGACGCGCGCGAGTTCGATACGCCGGTCGAGCAACTTAGCGGCCTGACGGCCAGCGCCTTGCTGCTGGAACAGGTCAGGGCGGGCAATCGGCATCGCGTACAACAAATGCTGGATTCGGGCGGTATCAGCGCCCAAGCTGTCGATCCCGCCAGCGGCAAGACAGCCCTGCATGCGGCTGTGGAAGCAGATACGGAAGACGAAGAAATGGTCCGCTTTCTGTTGCAGCGCGGGGCCGATCCTGCCGCCGTCGACGGTGAACGCTATAGCGCGATCGAGCGTGCCGAGGCGCTGAAGCGCGACGGCCTGGTCAAGCTGATGCGTCAGTCCAACATGCACGACGTCGGCGCGCTGGCCAAGGATGTCAAAAGCTTTAGCGGCAAGGATCAAAGCGCATTGGCACGCCTGTACAACCGATTGAGCGACCTGAGCGAGACGATCAACGCCTGTTACGGAAGGCTGATCGGCATTGACTACGACGGCGCAGCCGTGATGGTGCGCTTGCAGCATCAACTGCATCAGATCCGCCACGATCTGAATCAGCATGCCAGTGCCATCCACGGCGTCAAACTGGGCGGCCCCGGGGGACGACCCGACACGCACCGTGTCTTTACCAGTTCGGATGACAAAGACCTCGGCTTCTATCTGGCCCAGCTGGACAAGCTGAATAAAGGAGCCAAGGATGCCTATGTGCGCTGCCAGGCGAAAGCCTCAAAGAAAGAGACTGCGGACGCCAGCAAGCCTATCTCGGAAAGTTTGACGGCTGCTTATGCCCAGCCGATGAAGGGCTTTGAAAGAATCGGCCCCTGGTCCGGCAAAGGCGACCTTGAATACGACGTCAACGGCGTCGGCTGGGACCAGAAAGCCATGTACGTGGGCCAAGGTGAAAGCTTCGCGGGCCGGTTACACCATACCCAAACCAAAAGCAGCAGCTCGACCACTGAAAAGAACAGCGAAGCTCGCAATGGATTGTTGTTGGACGCCACTGTGACCGACCCACGCAATTACGAGCTGATTTGGGAAAAACTTTTCACGTCCATGAATCGCGGCGAGCTGGATCCGAAAAGGACCCGCGAAGTCCAGTCGCCACTCAAGCTGGCCCTGAAGTCGGACATCGTAATCGATACGACGACACGCGAACCGCGCTGCAATGACCTAAGCTTCGAGGAAAAATCGGTCAGCGCGGTGGCCGAACTGGACGCGCTCGGCGGCATACCCAGCGACGGCATTCGCGTGATCGCACCGCCAAGCTGGCTCGGCGACGAAGTCAAGAAACTCCTCGCCGGTGCCAAGAGCGCTTACACGGTCCATACGAACGACCGCCATTGGCTGCAGGGCGGCCATTTGTATTTCGAAGCTTCGGCCAGCCGCGGCAGCAAGGTCAAGATCGTGTTCGATCGCGACATGACGAATTTCTATGTCAGTTGCACGCATTACAAGGGCTATACGATCCGCGAGGCCAGCGGTCTGCGCTTTTGCCATCCTTTCTTCGCCATCGATACGACCGGTCTCAAACTCACAGCCTCCAGCGTGGCCGTTACCGTAGACGAAGCCCAAGGCGCTGAAACGGCAACGCAGGCGGCGGACAGCACACCGGGCACGAAAGACGGCGGCAAGAAGAAAAAGCCGGTCGAGCCAGCCAAACGAGATAAAAAAACCGATCCGAAACAAAACCAGCAGTCGAACAAGAAGAAGCAGGCGCCAACAAGCAAGGGCAAGAAGAGCTGACAATTTCAAGCGGGAGGGCAGCCTTCTAATGACTTTACCCGTGAGGGTTACGTGTTCAACCCGGATAGTTTTTTGTTAGAGCGCTAAGCCATGCAAGTACCGTCGGTTTGCACAATTTTGTTCCTACTTTGTCACCGTTGAATCAGAGTGTCGAGTTTAATCTTTGGGAACAATTTCTGCGTTACTAATTGTGCAGAAAAGTGTTCCTTTGAATTGCGTTGTGCAGAATTTTGTATCCCACCCAACGGAACAATTTATTACGTGCCTGACTGATTCGAGCAGTGCTATGATTTGCAATCTGCCGTGCTCAAGCGGCGGAAGCCCTGTTGGAGGATTCCAATGGAAGATGGCGATGTTGAGGAAAGCGGCCAGTTCTCCCGACGCATGATCGGCGGGAGTAGTATTGATACTACACAATGGCCAACTCCAGACGAGGGCGCATTAACGGGGAGCAAGCGTGCCCAATATTTCGCAAGGAAAGAAGCGGTTTTACTTTATCTTTCTGGTGCCACTACCGAAGCCATTAAACGGCTAACTACACTTGGCGCAAAGCAGGCTTACCGACTTGTTCGTGAGCGCTGCCTCGAAACTCATCACGACGGGCGACCATATGGCTGGAGGGGATTGATTCCCTATTTCAGAATTAAGCCATATAAACGGCATTGTCGATAGACGCCGTTTCCTGCGTATCGCATTTGACATAATACAAAGACTGCCGCGCTTACCTTGCACCGTCACATTTAGCTATAGCTAAAACGTGCGCGGACATACGATGCAAGGGCATTAAAATTTGTTTTGATTTTTTCTGCTGCGGCTATCTTCTTGGCGTTCTGTTTTCGCAGTCGCTCTTCCTTCGCAAGCATCTTGACGGCTTGCTCTATGCCTATTCCTGCGGCGTTAGCCATTGTCAGTGCTGCTTCAAAATCCGGCAGTGTTTTTCCTTTTACGTACCGGTCTAGTGTTGGCTGCGGGATTCCCCATTCTTTCGCTTTTTTGTTCACTGATTCGCCTCCTAGGGCTCTTTCTATTAATTCGCTGTAGTTCATAGTAATTCCCAATTGGAAATGTTATTCATTGTTGAGTAATCTAGCCTAAGTTACTCATTAATGAATAACTCAAATTCGGTTAGTTGGTTAACCATACTCACATTTATCCATTCAGTCTAGGGGCTAGAAAGCATGAAAAACACCATCCAAATTTTGCACGTTGTCACTGTCGCCGGTCGCTCGAAAAAAACCGGCAATGATTACGACATGCGCATGGCTCAATGCATCGTGCATAAGGTCAATCGTGATACTGGCGTTGTTGAGCCTTTGGTCGGTGAGTTGGTGCTGCCGGAGCGCTTCAAGGAAACTACACCTGGCATGTATGAGGTGGAATTTGAAGTCGCCATTTCGCAGCAAAAGCGCGTTGAATCGACTGTCGCGACGATCACGTCAATTTCTCAAAAGCCTGCGGCAAACCAAGCTGCTCAAGCTCCTGCAACTAAGGGGGCTTAATCGTGAGCGTTCACGTTGCTTCTTACGATCATCCGAATCCAGATAGTGAATTGGATTTGCAGTTTCTTCGGGTGACGGTGGTTGATGGTACTCAGCTAATTTTGCCGCAAGTCGTCTCCGCTGTTGTTCCTCAGTTTGCGCCGTATGACATTGATTTCGAGGGTTCGATTACTGGTTACATCGCTTTCGTGTCGCAAGCTCCATCTATCCCCGGTGTCATGGCATCTGCTCGGTTTTTTGAGGGCGCTGATTCTTATCAAGTGGCTTGCGATTACGTCGATGGTATCCCTGTTGGCTCCTTGATGATTATCGATGAGTTGCAAAACTATTTTCCTGACGCTGGCCGCAAGCCATTGTCTCCAGGTGTAACCAAGTTCGTTGCAGAGCATGGCCACAAGGGATTGGACATTGTTTTCATGGGGCAGGATCTCAAGGACTGCCATAAGATTTGGAGGCGGCGTGTCGATACAAAAATCAATTTCACCAAGCTTGATATGGTCGGCGCCGGAAACCATTACAACTGGAGCTTATCGAAGGCGACTGGGCCGGAAAAATTCAAGCATGTCAGTTCGGGAAAAACGCCGTACAACAAGAAAATTTTCGGCTCTTATAAGAGCTTTGAGAAGGGCGCTGAAACGGCTCAACGCTATGCTGACAGCAGACAATCGATCTGGTCGAATCCTGTATTTAAAAAATGGATTCCGTTGTTTCTGGTTGTGTTCTGCGTGTCTGTCTATTACGTCTACAACGCCTTCAAGGGCGGCGGGTTGGAAAAGTCCTTGATGGGTAAGCATGGTGCTTCTACGCCGTCCATGTCGGCTAGTTATCAGGGCAATGGTGGACCGGCTCAAGCTGCTCCTGCTGCGCCGGTTCCCGAAAAAAAATATGAAAAGGATTTTATTCAGGATTTGAGCGAGCGTTATCGTTTGCGGTTGTCGATGGTGGTACGTAATAAAGAAAAAATGTCGGCTGTTTTTGAATGGTTTGATGATGGTTTACGTGCTGTCGAGCGGCTGACGATGAAGCAGATCATTGATCTTGGGTACATGGTGATTGTGAGTCCTGATCTGGATACTGCGACGATTTCAAAAGGTAAGGTGAGTTATGTTGCTACGCAATTTCCGCTTGAGGGTTGGGCGCGGGTTTCCGATGCGCGGCAACGTGAGATTGCCGGTGGTGACCGTGTTGCTGATGCTGGTGGGGTTTCCGGTGTGTCTGGTGGCGGCTCTGGGCCTTCTGTGGTGTCTTTTGACGAAGATGGCTATGGGGTACTAGGGAAGAAAACCGGCAAGGCAGTCGGTTCTAAATAGTGGCGGGGTATGGGCCGCAGGGCCCATATAGACCAGTGAGATTAATTATTTACGGGCTGTGCAATGCGGCCTTGTCCGTTCGCGCTTCCGTGCACGTGTTCGCCACCTAAAAAACCGGTTTTAGTCTTTTCTCAACATTCCTTTTGTTTCCAAATTACAATCGCTGCATTTTATGCAACTGGAATTGTTCGAGCGCGAACAGATCAGCCAGGGCGATCTGGATCGTATGATGATGGAGATTCGTCATTCGTACTGGCATTTGCGGAATTTGCGCAAGGTTACTTGGAACAATGCACGGCGACGGCGCGAGTATCGCAAAGTGGCCGAGCATAAAAAACGCCTGCAATTAGCAGGCGTTGAAAAGAGGCAGATTTTGGATTTGCTAGCTTGCTGCCGGTTGCAGTGTGGTGCCAACAAACAGCCTCGAAAACCGTGCAAATATTGCCGACAATAGGCGACGTTGCCACTTTGATAATTTTACATAATACAAATTATGCGAAGTTACTGTACCCGCAACATGGCATCAAATTATCGTAAATAATGCATGCATGGTGAGGATAAAAAACATGGCCGGGACAACGTATCCCGGCCTTTTCTTTTAGTTATTCACGTTCAGGGGTTAATGTCAATGAAAACGCAGCGTATCGCTACAAAAAATAAATATTGTTTTCCATCAGAATTTGTTGCGGCAAGGCACATGAGCGGCTTTACAGTCGCCGCCGCCGCCAAAATCACAGGCCGCCATGTCCGGACAATCACGGACTGGGAAGCCGGAAAGACTTACTGCCCACAGTGGGCGCTCAGGCTCATCGTTCTCGAGAGCCGCTACATGGAAGCCCTGTACGGCCTCAAGCGTGACCGCAGCCGCACAGGACGCGCCGGAGAGCTACGCTGGTCAACCATATCAGCCAACGACAGCAGCTACAGCACAAAGCCAGGCTTACGGTCTTTTGAGCAGTATTCAGGAAGAAGCAAAAAGCCGCTTCCACCTGAAAACCGGCCCAGTCCGCAAAAACGCCGATGGCTCAACATGCGCAGATACATGGCTGGATAAGGTCAAAAGCGGCTTTAGGTGGCGAAGACGTGCAGAGATAGGCCAACTCCGAGGCCGCATTGCACCGCAAGCAGCTTCGCGGCCTCACTGGTCTACCTGGGCCCTGCGGCCCAGACCCAGCCGCTCCTCAGAGCAGATCAGTTATGACGACTACGGTCAATTTCCAATCGCTCCAATGCACGCTGAATGGCCTCAGCATGCGTGATGCCTGGACACCGTTTCTTTTCATACTGGATAAGCCGATCAGCCTTCGGACGATCACCAAAGCAGGCCTGCTTAAGCCGCCGCGTTAATTCCGAGTTTGCCGCCTGGCGATCGCGAGGCGATTTCGCTCCAGGAGGCGCAGCCGAACGCCCTACCGATTTTTTCTGTTTCTGATTGACGCGATGGCCGACAAGCCACATCAGCAAGCCGACCAGCAGAATGACGATCTCAGTTGTAGATGGTATTTGCATAATGCCCCCTGTTTGGCAGGCATTTTATCGTTAACCGTGACCATCCAGGTGTGACAGATCCTGGACCAGTCACGCCGGCACAGTCACAGTGACCGAGCTGCCGCAAGTAACACCTGGTGCGTCACATTTATTCGTGATAATCACGAATGGTGCCGGGCCGAGGCCGATAACGGCCCTCGTCGGTCTTGGACGGTGACCCCTCGATACGAGCGCCCTGCCCTTGACACGTCAGAAAACCATCAGCCTCACAGCCACCGCGCTCAGCATACGACCTCTTAGAAGCAAGGTACGCCAACAACTGATCACGCTTCATCGTCTGGTCACTCAGCGCCCTGGAAACCTTTTCAACGCGGAGCGTCTCCTCTTTCGGCTTTGGTTTCGCAACGACCTTAACAGGGACTTCCGGCACATCGAGCGGCACCTCATCCGCATTTGCCGAAGGAGCAAACAACCAGAACAAGAGATTGAAAACCAAGACAACCATGCCGAAAAACATATAAATCATTTGAATGCCCCCAGTTGCTCCAAACGTTGAAAATGCCTTACACGATCAGGCGCCGGAAGTTGCGACACCAGCCGCGCTAACGGGTGCATAGGCTTTGGTTCAGGACGCGAAAACGAAGGTGTGAAAAGCAACTTGATATAGTCGCGCAACCGCATAGGCAGCTTGCCGTACCGACCCTTGACATGCCACGGCGACAGATAAGAAAACAGCCCATCCGAATAATCCGCTTTGAACACTTGGCGAGTATCGTAGCCAGCATATAAGCCATGACCGCGATAGACCCAACGATCATTCACTACAGCCTCATGACCAGAGCCATAACGCACAGTAGCGACATGCACTTTCGGAGGCCGCAACTCAACATCAAACATAGCCTTAGTCAATGCACCGAGAAACGGAATCCGAATCTTATCCAAACGCTTGCACGACACCGACAACTCGACCAACGAAGTACGAACCTGCTTATCGATCTGATCAGGCGACTGACAAATAAAATAGGTATCCCAGCCGAGCTTACGGGAATGCACAAACCAGTCCAGCAACGCCTGACGCTCTTTATCGGCCCACGACCTAGCATTCATCCATGTAGCCATCTCATCGAGCACCACGAGGCCATACGTCGATTCATCGATCTTTTCCGAGCCAACGCCGATAGCCTGCATGTCGGCGAAAGTTGGACGGTCCGGCAAACGGTAACAAATCACCTGCTTATGACCAAGCGGAAGCAATTCCTCTAATGTCAAATTGAGATTAGTGGCGACCTTTTTACCGGCCAACAGAGCATCCTTAATACGCCCGACCACGACCAGGCTTTTGCCGTTGCCTTTTTTTCCGTGAACAAGATAGTCAGACATATCAATTCGCCTTAACGACCAAATCAGTTTTCTTGACACCATAGGCAAATGCAGCGCGACAGATTTTTCCAGAAACCATCGCCGCCAGCACCACAGAAAAATCACCTGGAATAAACATACCGATAAAATTCAACAGCCACGCCGGAATAACGAGCAAGCCAATGACGGTTTGAAGGATGACATTAATGCAGCTGATAAAAATAACGAGCAACGCGCCCATCGCCAAAATACCCGCAACAGCAGTCGTATGCTTTCGCACAAAATAAGCGAAGAAAGCGGAAAACAGCGCAGGTACAGTGGCAAACAAAAAAGTTAAAATTTTCAACACGATCAGTTCTCCCTGAAAATCAAACTGTAAATTTGCCACGCACCAAACATGGCAAACAAAAAGCCCATCACGTCACGAATTTTGAGAACGGTAGGACAGTAATCAAGGGACACTGCAACGCCATTCAACGTCGCGGTACTTGGAACACACGAACCGACAGGCGGCGTCCACACCCACGAAAACCAATTCGCCTTATCGGTAGCAAGCTGAGTCGGAATATTTGTAAAATCAGTAGATTGATCTTGCTGAGCGGACGCAATTCCAGTAGTCACAGTCGTCAAATCAGGAGGCGCACCAGCAGCATCCGTATTCAAATCACGCTCAATTTTTTGCTGCGTGACTTCCTTGTTGTAATCATTCGGAAACATCGGCAAAGCAGGCGGATTACTTACAACGTTCGTGCTTGTCGTCGTCGTGTTGCTAACGTTATTTGTTGTCGTGGTAGTAGTTGTCGTACTGCTTGGAAAAGTCGTTTTCGTATCACCAACAGTCGTACCAGTTGTGGTTGGCGTCACAGTTGTTTGCTCTGTCGTCTTCACCGTATCAATTGACCCATCTGGCTTAGGAATTGTCTGAACACTTGGCGACGAAGGCGCAGAAGTAACCGGAGGAGCCGTCACAGTAACAGGCGATGTAGCAGGATACAGAGGAGGCAAGCTATCGGGCTGAACCGTACCAGTAGCATCAGCACGCATGGCATCAAACAACGCCTTGCGTGCATTTGAATCAGCGATCATGCGAAGCTTCAACGCACCGGCGATCGCGTCACCAGAAGCAGAAGAATATGTCTGCGCAGGAGGATTAGGATTAACGATTTTGCTACCAGTCACCGAAGTGTAATTGCCAGAAGTAACGCAACTCCAACTACCAGCACCACTAGCCTCAGTACAAGAACCACTTGGAACAGGACAGTAATAGCCACTAGTAACACCATTCTGCTGACAAATCTGAGCAGAACGCGCAGTAGCAGCATCCAACGCCGACGAAAAATTAGTATTCAAGCCACCAACCGTATATAAATACAGTCCATTATTGTTAGGCATGCAGTACGAACTCGACGGCCCCACGATCAAGCCGGGATTCGCACAGTTACCATAACGAAAGCCAGCGTCTTTCAACATCTGGGCAACCTGAACAGCAGTGGCAGCGACCGCTATTGCAGTACCTACACCTGGAATAGCCATGGCCGCACCACGAGCAGCGATAGCATCACCAGAAACAGTAGCAACAGCAGTGACCGGAACATCAATAGCAATACCGGTTGCAGTGCGAACGGCCACATTTGTACCTACAGTGGCGGCAACATCAGCAGTACCAGCAGCAGCAGTAGCAGTAACCGGAGGCGGAATGATGCCGATACCAGTCTGGCCCGACGGAAACCAAGTTGAGTACGGACCAGCAACACCATTAGGAGGCAGAATGCCGACAGCCGCGATAGAGATCACGGGATCAAGAACGATCAAGAGCATCAACAGCAAGGATAAAACGCGTCTCATACGATCACCGGTAAAGACCGCGATTAGGAGGAATCAGGCAATCACAGTCAGATGAATGTGGCACAGTAACGCGGGGCACCCGGCTAGCGCCGAGCGACCCCGCGCTACCGCGCCCCATATACAGCAAATAAAGATGCGCCGCAGTCAGGCACACACAGAGCCAAACGGCAGCGCGGATCACGATGCGTTAGATCTTGCCGCCGAAGCGCTTGATCAGCTTGTAAGTGACCAACATGCCGAAGATACCCAAGACAATAGGCATCACCAAGCCGTTCAGCGACGTTGCGTCAGTCTGAATAGCGGTCAGCGACGTAGCAACAGCCGGATCGAGAGTAGCATTGGCAGCACCAGAGAACAACGCAGTAGCCACCGCCACGCCAGCGGTCGAAGCAGCAACAACGGCACGCTGAGAAACATTTTTGATTTTCGAGAACATAGAAATACCCCTTAAGTTAAATTGCATCAAGAAATTGACGGACCAGTTTCCAGCCACGCCCTACCACCCAACCGAGACCCACAGAACTCATGCAGCCCCCGATCATTATTGCGAGGTCACTCATGAGAGCAATCCCGCGATAATCCCAACTGCGAAGCACAATACAAACGATGCCCCTGCAATCAAATCCTGTACCGAAGCCGTATCAAACATCACGCCTCCTTTTTTATGTGACACGTCACTTTTAATCTTGCGAAGCGCAAGCGCCAAATGCGACGACGAAAAATACGTTCATGCCGACCAACGACGCCCATAAACCAGCGCCAATAACTCCAATCATGCTTACGACGAACACCTGCATAAGCTCGCCTCAAATAACGCACATACGTATCCGACAAAACAGGAAACAGGTAATCCAAGAACCGCGACGGATGCGGCAAAGCCCACGCCAGCAAGAGACCGAACACCAGCGACAATGCGGAGCACTGCCAGACAGCCTCAAAAACAACCGGCTGCACATAAGCAAGCTGATCTGCTGTAAGTGGAATCATTCAAGCACCATATGAATCAAAATAACCATGAGAATCGCGAGAACGAAACCGAACACAAAACCCCAGTAAAACTGAGCAGTAATAATCGGCAAATCAATATTTGACATGCATCACTCCCAGTGCGCCCGTATGCGAGCTATTGACTCCGTGGAGCCGCTTCCACCGGCTTCGCCGTGTGGAAGGCTATTCACCGGGGCCGCTGGACGCTTGGCCCCCGGTAGTGCCCCGGCAAGGCGATCTTGCAAAATGTTTTCGGCCCACTCGACCTGCCGAACTACGAAATCAGCGCCTAGATCCGCCTGATTTTCGAAAAGATAGTCCATGTATTTATCGACATCGACGTTGTAAGCCGTGCGCATTTCCATGCAGACCGCTTGACGGCGATCAGTCATGTACGCACTACGCATCAAGCAATTTGCTCGACCTTGAGATTCGACTTTAGCCATGAGAACGGGCCTCCGACATCGAGGGGACGGCCGTGATCGTGAAGACGGACGATCGAGAGTCTAAGTTTCGTGACAAGGCAAATACCCCATTCCGAAGGCCATAACTGACCTGTTGCATGTTCAAGCCATCCACCTCCCACTGATCGCTTCCAACAGTCACCGACCGCCGCACGTGCTTTAATAAAGCCAGGGAAATTAAACCAGCGCCGAGCACTGCGATCAGCTTCAACGAGACCACCAACACCATATGTGCGAGCACCATCAGGGAACCCCTCTTTCGAATCCAGTTTTGACGCGTATTTCATCGCGTATGCAACCGGCTTATTCGCCTTTTCCGTCTTGGTCGAGCCGTGCGGCCACCAGCCCTGTTTATCGGCCTTCGGCATCGTTATGCCGCGTGGCATCCAGTACAGAACGTGGTAATGAATCACGCCACGCTTTTGCATCTCTGCGACCCATACGTATTTCAGCTTTTCGCCAGTGCGACGAAACATCCAATTACGCACATTGGTCAGGTACGCGCCCATGTGCTTTTTGTCCCAGCTATCAACCTCATAAGTCAGCGTGACCATGACGACGTTATGATTTTTGCGACCCGCCGCCACACTGATCTCGTGCAGCTTTGCAGCCACGCCGATGTTTCGACGTAGCCGCTTGTATCGCAATTCATCACGTACCATTTCGAGCGGGTCAAACGGCTTTGCGCCGAAGGTTTCAAAAATCGAATTCTTTTTTTGAACACCTTGAAAATCTTTTTCATACTGCGCAACGCCTTCTGCAAATTTGCCCACTGCGTACCCCGTTTATGAGTTGTTGATAACTGGGACAAGCCCAACGTCAAAAGCCTTACTCGACCACGCGCAGGGTGTTACGGGCGGTCTGCACAGTACCGCCCTGTTTGTCCTTGTAGCTGTCACGGAAACCAGCGACGGACACCAAAACTTGGACGAGATCACCGGAGCCACCAAGCCGGTGATGGGACATCAGTGCTACTGCGGAGGGGGAGGAATACTCGTCGGCTGCTGCCTGGATAACGCGGGTCTCGAAAGTGTTCTTGCCTGAAACTTCGAAGTTGCGGACGTTGTCAATACGACCAACGATTACTGTTTGATTTGCCTTAAGAGGCTGTTTAGGTGCTTCGCTCATGGTAAATTCCTTTTCGCTTGAATTAGCCCGCAAATGCGGGTTGTGCGAAAGGTAGCTCTCATATGCGGGGGTTGTCAAACGCGGACCACCGTGTAAAGTGGCAAAAAAGGAGGTTTTATGAACCAAATTGACTTAATTGATGCAGCGAAGCAACAGCAGGGCTTGACAAGCGATTACAAACTCGCTCAAGCGCTTGGAATAACGACCGGAAGGATTTCAGACCTACAAAGTGGACGACGACCAGCCGACGAAGCGGAAATTATGATGCTTGCCGACATGGCAAAAATTGAACCACACGTAGCGTTTGCGGCAGTCCATAAGGACAAGGAAAAGAACCCGGCGAAACGGGCTTATTGGGAGCGGATTTCTTTACAGTTTGCAGTCGCGGGAGTGGCGACTATTGCGGTAGCCGTGGAAAAAATTTCCGGAAATTTTGAATCACTCATATCACGCTGTACCCCGCGCCGGAGCTTGTTCTCGACGTGGTGATATGAGGTAAAAGGGTACAGTTTCTTCGCTTGATAATCTACAAATTATGCGAACTTCCAGTACCGGCAACATGTCATCAAATTATCGGCCGCCACGATGAATTCGTGGCTTTTTTTTAACTCTGGGAGAAACACGTTCTTACAAAAATCTACGTACATTCGTTACCTAATGTGCTGACAAACGGTACAAAAGTTTACGTACATGTTGGAAAATGACTCCAAACAGTGACCATAATCTACGTACATGTTGGTTATTCTCCCTGATCCATGACCAAATTTTGCGTACATGTTGGTTTTTGCTGTACTTTCCGCAAAGGATAGCAAAGAAGCCTTTCTGGTAGCGTTGCATACGGAAGATCTCGTAATCAGTGGTGACTTTATTGAGGTGATGTGGTTCCAAGGATTGACGGAATACTTGCAGCCTGGCAAAAAGTAAGTAAGCGGCCGGTAAAGTCATCTTGAGGAGGTACCGGGATCTAAGCGACGATCATGTCCATTACAAATTTAAATGGACATGTGTACACGATGGAAGCAGAAATTGAAGTATTGCCAGACGTAGTTCCGCCAACGCGACGGCGGCGTCACAGCAAGGAATTTAAAGCCCAGGCCATACGGGCAGCCATGCAGCCGAACATCTCTATTGCGGCGGTGGCGTTGCACTACCGCCTGAATGCAAACCTGCTAAGGAGCTGGGTAGCTCGTCAGGAAGAGCTGGATGCTGCCGCGGAGATTCGCAAGTCGATGAGCACGCCATCAGCAGAATTTGTGCCGTTGCAATTGGAGACCCCGGGCATTTCCCTTGGATCGCAAGAAATTCAGATTGAGGTACGCCGTGGCGCTGCGACGATCAATATTCGTTGGCCGATGTACGCTGCAGGCGAATGCGCGACATGGTTGCAAGGGTGGTTGCGTTGATCCGCATTGATGCAATTTGGTTGGCCACCGAGGCGCTGGATATGCGTGCCGGCATGGACACGCTTCTGGCGCGTGTTGTAAAGGTGTTCGGTGCTGCGCGTCCCCATCATGCCTATTTGTTTGCCA
>NZ_FOKF01000078.1 GCF_900111995.1 Collimonas sp. OK607 | reverse complement strand
CGTAGTGCTCTAGCGGATGAATTTCTTCATACAGCGTCAATGCACGTCCTTTGATCATCAAGGCCGCTCGCAATAACTGCTGGCTTCTACTGGCATTCACATCAGACCAATCCACAATGATCACGGGACGTTCTATGCGCTGCACAACCAGCCGGCACAAGGTGCCATAAATTATTTCTCTGTCCTGATATAACTTCCTATTGCCCAGTAGGCGATCGCAGCGTTTGATACGATGACGTATCGGTGTGGCACTGTCCAAATGCCGGCTCAAGCCCATCAAACTTAACCCACCTTGTAGCGCTGCCTGAACCAACGCAGCCACGCTTTGTGCCCGTTTGGCGTGAACACCAGGACACCTTTCTTCCAACAATTTCTGTATGATTCTTCTTGCATGCATGAGTGCTCTTTCTCTGTCGCAGTTTGGTCGCTACGTAGGAGAAAGTTAACAGCTCATGCATGCAACTGACAATTCAAAATCATTAGCCCTTTGATTTTTATCGATTATTTGAGGGGAAGGGTCAGACTCTGACCCCATTTAACTATTACAGCTGTGGGTTTAGCTTTTCGGACTTGGAATGCAGTTTGTTGAGAGCTGACAAATAGGCTTTGGCAGAAGCGACCACGATATCCAGATCGGCGCCGACACCATTGACGATACGACCCGCCTTCGACAAACGCATCGTCACCTCCCCCTGCGACTGCGTACCAGTAGTAATCGCATTCACCGAAAACAGCAACAACTCCGCGCCACTGGCAACTTTCGTTTCGATAGCGTTAACAATAGCATCCACCGGCCCATTACCCTCAGCCTCGCAAGTAGACTCCTTATCGTCTATCGAAAACACCACTTTGGCACTAGGCTTCTCACCAGTCTCCGAATGCTGCGACAACGACACAAACCGATAGTGTTCCTTACCATGCGACTGCTGCTCATCAGACACCAGCGCAATAATATCCTCATCGAAAATCTCCGACTTACGATCCGCCAACTCCTTGAACCGCGCAAAAGCAGCGTTAACTTCCGTCTCCGATTCCAACGCAATGCCAAGCTCCTCCAACCGCTGCTTGAACGCATTACGCCCTGACAATTTACCCAACACGATCTTGTTGGCACTCCAGCCCACATCCTCGGCCCGCATGATTTCATAGGTATCGCGCGCCTTCAGCACCCCATCCTGATGAATCCCCGAAGCATGCGCAAAGGCATTCGCGCCAACCACCGATTTATTCGGCTGCACCGCAAACCCGGTAATCTGCGACACCAGCTTGGAAGCCGGCACGATCTGCGTAGTGTCTATGCCGATATCCAGATTAAAGTAATCGCGCCGGGTCCTGACCGCCATGACGATCTCTTCCAGCGCAGTATTACCAGCCCGTTCACCCAAGCCGTTAATGGTGCATTCAACCTGGCGCGCACCGCCGATCATCACGCCCGCCAGCGAATTGGCCACCGCCATGCCCAAATCGTTATGGCAGTGAACCGACCAGATCGCCTTGTCCGAATTCGGAATCCGTTCACGCAGCGTCTTCAACATTTGACCGTACAGTTCCGGCACACCGTAACCGACAGTGTCGGCGAAGTTGATAGTGGTAGCGCCTTCCGCAATCACCGCTTCCAATACCCGGCACAGGAAATCCATATCAGAGCGGCTACCATCTTCCGGGCTGAACTCAACGTCATCGGTAAATTTACGGGCAAAGCGCACCGCCTGCTTGGCTTGCTCGAACACCTGGTCCGGCGTCATGCGCAACTTCTTTTCCATGTGCAGCGGCGAAGTCGCCAGGAAAGTATGGATACGCTTGCGCTCGGCCGGCTGCAGGGCTTCCGCAGCGCGCGCAATATCCTTGTCGTTGGCGCGTGACAAGGAACAGACGGTAGAATCCTTGATGATGCCGGCGATCGCCTTGATCGCCTCGAAATCGCCAGGAGAAGCAGCAGCAAACCCGGCTTCGATCACATCCACCTTCATCCGCTCCAGTTGCTTGGCGATGCGGATTTTTTCATCTTTTGTCATCGAAGCGCCGGGCGATTGTTCGCCATCGCGCAAGGTGGTGTCGAATATGATCAGTTTTTCGGGCGAGTTGGCGGCCATGCTGTGCTCCTGATTGGTCTTGTAAACCATCAATTTTAAAGACTTTGACAGATTCCGGTATAAAAATCACAAAGTGACAGATATAAAAAAACCGCCCGGGGCAAACCGGGCGGTCATGTTCAGTTCCTGTCAATCAGGCTAGCGGCGGAATACGCAGCATCTGGCCTGGATAAATCAGGTCAACGCTTTTCAGCATCGGTGTGTTGGCTTCGAAAATTACCTGGTATTTATTTGGATCGCCATAGTATTGCTTGGAAATCTTCGACAGATTGTCGCCGCTCACCACGGTATACCATTGCGATTCATCAGCAGCCTCGGCAACGGTCAAGTCATCGTTCACGCCGGCGACGTCTTTGACGTTGCCGCAGCACAAAATGATTTTTTCCCGGGTTGCCTGGTCCGGCGCCTCGCCGCTGGCGGTAACCGTTGATGAAGCTGCATCAAAGGCAATCGTCAAGCCACTGGTGTCGATACCTTGCGTGCCGACGTAGGTTTTAATCGCATCCGCCGCGGCATTTTGCAACTCTTCGACGTTAGGAGCCGCAGCAACTTCCTCTGGTTTTTTTCCCAGGAGTTTTTCGCCTGCATCTTTAAAAAAAGAAAGTAAACCCATTTTTTTCTCCAGTAGTAGTTGAAAAAGGATGATGCCACTTGCCCTGCTGTCGTGCTGCTTGCAACTTAAGGTTTAACAACATTTAACCTTAGTAATATTTCACAGGCATTACCTTAGTCCTTATCGTCGTGTTCGAGTTCCGTCTGCACGATACTCACCGGCGCTCCCTTGAACCAGCGCCAGAAATACACGCCGAAACCCGACAAGCCGTACAGCACGAACAGGCCGAACAATACTTTCGACGGATCGCTGAAAATCGCCACCAGCGCCAGCACTACCAGGAATGCAGCGATGAACGGCATCGGCTTGCGCAGATTGATATCTTTAAAGCTGTAGAACGGGACATTGGTGACCATGGTCAAGCCGGCGTACAGGGTAATCGCCCATGCCGCCCAGCTTAAGGATGCGCCGCGAAAACCGAGATCATCCATCAGCCACACGAAACCTGCCACCAGCGCCGCTGCCGCAGGGCTGGGCAAACCTTGGAAATACCGCTTGTCGACCACCGCAATGTTGGTGTTGAAGCGCGCCAGCCGCAAAGCGCCGCCGGCACAGTACACAAAGGCCGCCAGCCAGCCCAATTTGCCCATGCCGCGCAAAGACCATTCATACACCACCAGCGCCGGTGCAGCGCCAAACGACACCATGTCAGACAAACTGTCGTACTGGGCGCCAAACTCGCTCTGGGTATTGGTCAGACGTGCTACCCGGCCATCCAGGCTATCCAGCACCATTGCCACGAAGATGGCAATCGAGGCTTGATCGAAACGCAGGTTCATCGCCATCACGATCGCGTAAAAGCCGCAGAACAGCGCTGCCGTGGTGAAAGCATTCGGCAACAGATAAATGCCGCGCCGGCGCCGGACTGGCGGGTGCGCATCATCGTCATCGAGATACGCGTTGCGCTCGGTGTTCTTGTTCGGGCGCAGCGCCTTGGGGAACTGCGCGCCGTTACTCTTCGCTTTACGGCGCTTGAATGTGGCCATGTAAGTTCCGTTTCAATCGACTCAAAATACTAACAACACAAAACACTACTTAAAATTCGACTTCTTAAAATTCGGCCAGGATAGTCTCTGTGGCGGATACCTTGTCGCCTACTGCAACCTTAGGTGTCGCCGTCAGCGGCAGATACACGTCGACGCGTGAACCGAAGCGGATAAAGCCGTAGCGTTGGCCACGCGCCAGCACATCGGCCACCTTGACGTAACACAGGATGCGGCGCGCAATCAGGCCGGCTACCTGGACGCAGGTCACGGTCTGGCCGGTGGCGGCAGTGATGACCAGGGCGTTGCGCTCATTCTCGATCGATGCCTTGTCCAGATCGGCATTGACGAATTTGCCTGGAAAATACTGTACTTTCTCAATCTTGCCGTCGACCGGCGCACGATTCGAGTGGACATTGAATACGTTCATGAATACGCTGATTTTCAGTGCTTCACGATTGGCGTAGGGATCCATGGTTTTCTCAACCACCACGATGCGGCCGTCGGCCGGCGACAGTACTGCAGCCGGATTTTGCGGAATCACACGGGCCGGATCACGAAAGAATTGCAATACGAACAATGCAATAATCCAGAATGGCAGCGACCATGCAAAAGAGAAAAACGTGATCAGCAGCGCGACCGCAAAGGCGATGCCCAAAAAGGGCCAACCCTCGCGGGCAATAATAGGATGGGGATAGTTATTCAACTGCACTCCGGATTATCTTGGTAAATGATGGAAATTTGAAAGCGTGGCTATTCTAGTCGAGCGGGAAATAAATGTAACCTGCTGCTTTATTGCTTAGTCGCCGCTCACTCGGCGCTTATTCGGGGCGCAAAGCCAGTTCTGCCAGTTGCCGGGTAAATCGGTGATTGAGACCGCCTGCATGATATCAGTGGATCTGGATGTTCATCGAAAGAAACAGCGCCTTGGCATTGTATAAAAAGACCAAGCTTTTCGCTCGATTTTATTGATCTGGGTAAATATATTCAGATATATCCAAGGATATGTTTTCAATAAAATAACAAAATAGGAAGATATCACAAGACAGCTGAGGCGATCGCCTCAGCTGCCTCTTATTTTTGCGGTTACTTCTGCTGTTATTTCTGCTGATCTTCTTCGGCCGCTTTAGCCCTGTCTTGAGCCTGCTGCAATTGCTGCTCTACCCCTTTTGCCTTTTCCAGCGCATCGGTCTGGGTTTTGAAAATTTGCGGCGGAGGCGCCGACGGCTTGCAGCCGGTCAGCGCCAACATAAGCGTCGCTCCCACGGCAATGCTCAAAACGGCGAGGCGGTTCATTTGAAACGGACTTTACCAACAACGCGCATATTCAATGTGGTTTCGCCCGACTCGAAACTAGGCTCTTCCACCTGCGCTGCATCGCTCATCGACGCCGCCCGCATCATCATCGCTTTTGGCGCCGGCGCAGAATCCTGAGCGTAGTTGCCGGACCCCTCGAAATCGACTGTATCGATCACGGCATCCGATACATTGCGACCCATTGCACGGGCGATAGAGGCAATCCGCTCGGTCAGGTTCTGGTACGTGGCGGCGATTCTCTGGTCATCCAGCTTTTTGCTGGTGGCGTCGCTCAAGCCGAAATACAAACCGTTGAGACCCAATACGCTTTGCACCGCGGCTACCGTTTTCGGCAGATTGTTCAGATTGGTCGTGGTCGCATCCAGATACTGGCCGACGCGCCAGCCGGTTGGCTGACGTGGCTTGTTTGCATTGCCGCGCGGCTGCGGCTGATCTTCCGGATATACCGGATAGGTGTAATAACCACGCGTTTGCAGGATCGCTTGCGGATCCTGGCGCTTCAGGATATCGGTACCCTGCTTCATCTTCAGATTGACGCGGGAAGCCGCCGCCGCCTTGTCCTTATCCTGCTCTTCGACGTTGAAAGTGATCCTTACCTGGTCGTTGGCATGCTTGACTTCGCCGTAGGCGGGTACTACCACCAGGGTACCGCTGGTCGGCACCGGCGCAGCGTGGGCTACAAACCCCGTGGCAGCCAACAATGACGACAACATCAGTTTGCGTGATCGCGACATATTCTTCTCCAGGAAAAAAATGGAGCGCTACCGAAAGTGCGCCCCAAAGATGATTAATTACAGACCACCCTTCGATTGTATTCAGTCAAATTAGTTCGCTGACAATATTGCCTGTAGTTAGCATCGAACGCAAGGTTGCAAAACCCGCAGCCAGACTATGCGCAAAGCTATTTTTTTGGCCGCTCGCGGCGCACATTGCGCCCCATGCGCGTCTTCAGTTCTGCCAGGTTTCCGGATGGGTCGGTGCCAGTTGCAGAGGTGCCGGCTGCCGCCTCGTCATACTGGTACGGCGGCAACCCTTCACCGCAATGTTTGCAGAACAGCGAGTCAGCCTCATGTCCCTCAGTAAGACAATTGGTGCAGGTACGAGTGGTCGGCGTACCTTTCATCATGGTCATCGCCAGTTCGACGCCGACGATCCCGGTCGGCAACGCGATGATGCCGTAACCCAGCAGCATCGCACAGGAGGTGATCAGCTGGCCCATCGGGGTTTTCGGATGGATGTCGCCATATCCGGTGGTGGTGAGCGTCACAATCGACCAGTACATGCCTATCGGGATGCTGGTGAAGCCGTTTTCCGGCCCTTCGATCACGTACATGATGGTGCCCAGAATCACACTTATGATCAGCACCACGCCGAGGAACACCATGATCTTGTGGCGGCTGTTACGCAGCGCCTGCAACAAGACCTGCGACTCGTCGAAATAACGCGGCAGCTTCATCACGCGGAATACACGCAACATGCGCAACAGGCGAACGTCGATCAGGAAATGGAGTTCCGGCAGCAGGATCGCCAGATAGGTCGGCAAGATCGACACCAGGTCGATGATGCCGAACAGGCTGGTGGCGTAACGCAGGGGCCGCTTGACGCACAACAGGCGCACCACGTACTCGATGGTGAACAAGCCCGTGAACAGCCACTCAAGTGCATTCAACACCAGGAAATCGCGGGCACGCACGGTGCCGACGCTGTCGACAATCACGGTCGCCACGCTCAACACGATGACGATCAGCAAGGCCGTATCGAAGCGGCGTCCTGCATCGGTGTCGGCTTCGAAAATAATCGTGTAAAGACGCTCGCGCCAGCCGCGATCGGGCTTGCCGAATTTACTGCCGATTGATTTAGTTGCCATGTTGCCTAAAAAATAAAGAAAACCGCCCGATTGGGGATGTCACAATCTAAACAATGTGGGGGTGCAGGTCAATCGATAACGCTTGTGCATTTAAAATGAAAAAAGGACGGCAATGCCGTCCTCAGGTTGCTGACAAAGCCTTCCGAAATTGGGAGGCTTTTTTTATAATTAGGGATGCTAAAAATCCCTGCGCCTTACCAGCACGAGCTGGAGATGGTGACGCTGGAAAGCCTGGTGCCCAGCGATCACCTGCTACGCAAGATCGCCGCGGCGGTCGATTTTGACTTTATCCGTCAGAAAGTGGCACATCTGTACTGCGCCGATAACGGGCGTCCGGCGCTCGATCCGGTGGTGCTGTTCAAGCTGTTATTCATCGGCTACCTGTTTGGCGTGCGCAGCGAGCGACAGTTGATGCGCGAGGTGCAAGTCAACGTCGCGTATCGCT
>NZ_FOKF01000035.1 GCF_900111995.1 Collimonas sp. OK607 | reverse complement strand
ATAATTGAAATTGTGGGCACATTCAATTTGTGCACCCAATTCAATCATGCAGGCATCGGATCAGGTAGTACAGACGGCGCTAAGCAGACGCTTACAGTAGGTCACCAGTCGCAGGCGTTGCTGCGAATTGACCGCCGTGTTGATCCGGCCAGGCCTATCAGCGCTGACCACGTTAGCCAATTCCCCAGTGTTCCAGTCGAAGTCCATGAGCGTCTGCAATGCAGCGGTTGCGGTCGTTGGCCTTCCATGACGCAGTTATTGATGTCGGCGGTATTTGCCTCTCACAGGCGTAACTCTGCGCGGCGGCTATACTTCACATAGCTGCCGTTTGCTGATTTAAACAAGAAATACTTTGGTGTTACTTTTTTGGATGGCCGGTTTCTAAGCTTTGGAAGACCGGATCCGACCCAAACGGTCATTGAGCAAGCCTTGCGGGCGTTCATTTGCATTTAAGAAACTCGATCCGAGCACCGTGCTGGCCCAGCGCCTGCGCCAATCCAGCAGGGTCGGCCACGCGGCCGACGTTTGAGTAGGAATAGGGCGAAGTAAATGTCTTATAGAAGACAACCAAGGTCTTCGAACCGTACAGCATGAGGTCGCCATTGCGGATCATTCCCGGCCTGGTCGCGTTAGCCGGCAGCGCCTTCGGTAGATCTACATGTTTCTCGTTTCCGTTGAGTTCGGCCATATCCAGCGTCAGCGGCAGCATCTCAGCAAATGCATACCCAGTAGCGTTGTCGGTCACGGTGACGGTGAAGCGACGTTCTCCGACGATCATCCACATGCGTGATTCCTCCGGTTTGACAGATGTTGCACCCGCAACTGCGACAGCAGAAGCGAATGGCCCAGAAGCCGACTGCTGCCGGGCTTCGCAACCGCCAAGGAAGAGTAAGCCTAGCAACAGACCCAGTTTAT
This sequence comes from Collimonas sp. OK607, assembly GCF_900111995.1. GTDB lineage: Bacteria > Pseudomonadota > Gammaproteobacteria > Burkholderiales > Burkholderiaceae_D > Collimonas. Next base: position 47,581 of record NZ_FOKF01000035.1, on the reverse strand, counting down.
GCAGACACTGAGATATGCGGGATTCAATCTTTCTGGTGAATGGATGCTGAACGACGTTGCGGACCTTGGGGTTGCTCGTGGTCACAGGTTAATCCTTCGTTTACACATGCTCAGGTGGCCCGAATCGCTTGCGAGCGCGAGGTCAGGAAGGTCAAGACGGCTGCGAACAACAGCACGGCCGCGCTCGCGACGAACGTGCTCTGGTATCCGGTCTTGTCGAACAGCAGGCCACCGATAGTGGAGCCCAATGCGATGGCGAGCTGCACAACGGCAACCATCAGCCCACCTCCAGCCTCTGCATCTCGGGGCAGCGTTCTTGCCAGCCAGGACCACCAGCCGACCGGCGCAGCGGTCGCGACGACTCCCCAGATGCCCAGCAGTGCTGCGACGGCGGCGACCTTGCTGCCAAAGATGGTGAGCGCCACTGCGATCAGTGCCATCAGGATTGGAATGGCGACCAGCGTCCGGTAGAAGTTCAACTTCAGGAACCTGCTGATGACAGTGGTTCCGATAAATCCTCCAACGCCAATCGCCAGCAGAATGAGCGAAAGTGTGGATACGTTCACGTGCGTCACCGTTTCAAGGAACGGGCGCAAATAGGTGAACAATGCGAACTGTCCCATGAAGAACGTGCTTACAGCCAGCATACCCAAAGCGACTTTCCGATCCTGAAGCAGTCTAAAGACATTACCGGAGCCCGCCGACCTAGCCTGAGTTGGCATCGAAGGCAGACTGATCCACTGCCAGATAAAGGCAATCAACGCCACCGGCACCAAGCCGAAGAACGCACCACGCCATCCGATGACTGAACCTAAGTAACTGCCCAGGGGAGCAGCGACCACGGTTGCCAGCGCATTGCCGCCATTGAAGATGGCCAGGGCACGTGGCACCCGATCGGATGGCACCAAGCGTATCGCGGTGGCCGCCGATAAAGACCAAAACCCGCCAACCACCACTCCAATCAGCGCGCGGCCGACGAGGTACAGAAGATAGTTCGGCGCCATCGCGACAACCGCCCCGGAGATGGCCATAAGTGCGGTCAGCCCCAACAAAAGGGTCTTGCGGTTCATTCTGCCAGCCATTGCCGAAATCGACAGGCTGGTCAGTACCGCAAACGCGCCGGATATGGTAATTCCCTGTCCTGCCAGGCCTTCGCTGACCAGGAGATCCTTGGCCATCGGCGTCAACAGACTGACCGGCATGAACTCCGAGGCGATCAGCGCGAAAACGCACAGCGTCATCGCGAAGACACCGCCCCACATGGCTTGTTGCGCCCCGGCATCAATGTGCCCGTGGACGCCATTCTGGGCGGCGCTACCTATTGGTGCTGTCATGGGATGCGCCTATGCCAGATTGTTGTGGAAGAACGAGTGCAGCTTATCCCAGGGGATGAGTTTCACCCGATCATACAGATCGACGTGCCCGGCACCTGGAACGATCACTAGTTCCTTGGGCTGGGCCGAAAGCCGGTGGGCCTCTTCGCTGAACTCCTTGGAGTGCGCCTGGTCGCCCGTGATGAACAGCAATGGACGTGGCGAAATCGTCTCGATGTCGTTGAACGGATAAAAGTTCATGAACTTGACGTTGCTGGTCAGCGTCGGGTGCGTCGTCAGTTCGCGCGATGAACCTGCCGGTGTGAACTCGCCGCGCGACGTGCGATAGAAGTCGTAGAACTCGCGCTGGATTGGATGCGTATTTCCGTCCAGCTTGTGCACCGTTCCGCCGGTGTATTTGATTGCGCCACCAGTAAATTCCACGTAGCGCTGTTGCGCCGCCTCGGCAATGATCTGCTGGCGTTGTTCAAGCGTCTGCGAGTGGTTCAGCGCATTGCGGTTGGCTGCGCCCATGTCGTACATGCTGACAGTCGCAATCGCCTTCATGCGCGGATCGATCTTGGCCGCACTGATGACGAAACTGCCGCTGCCACAAATGCCGAGAACGCCGATCCGTTCCCTGTCCACGAACGACTGGGTGCCTAGGTAGTCCACCGCCGCGCTGAACGCCTCGGCGTAGATGTCCGGCGCCACGGCATTGCGCGACTGGCCTTCGCTTTCGCCCCAGAACGACTGATCGATGGCCAATGTGATGAAGCCCTGCTCTGCCAGTTTCTGCGCATACAGGTTCGAACTTTGCTCCTTCACCGCGCCCATCGGATGGCCGATGATGATCGCGGGATGCCTGGAATTGCGGTTGAGGTCCTTGGGCGTGAATAGATTCCCAACGATCTTCATTTTGTATTGGTTGTCAAACGTGACCTTTTGCGTGACAACTTTCTCGCTCCTGTAGAAATTGTCGGCGTTGTTGGACATATCCGGCACTGGCTTGTTATCGGCAGCGAACGCTGAACTACCGGCGACGGAAATGCTACCCAGCACGGCTATGCCGGTGCCAGCAGTCTTTAAGAAATCGCGGCGCGCTACATCTTCTATGGTCATGTCTGTTTCTCCAATTTTCGTTAGGTATGGGTCGGGCTTCATACGTTCAGCGACATCGTACGTTGCGGTTAATGCGTCGGCGCATCGAAAACTGGAACAGGTATATGTGTGACAGCCATGAATGTTCTGTATATTTATATCGAAAACTGCACATTTCCCTTGATATCATGGGTAGTCGGGCGCCACGTCGCGACACCATCAACAGCCGGTTTTAGGAAACATCCAAATGGCCAGAGACAACATTATTGATATTCTTATATTTTTTGAGGTCGCTCGCCAACGCAGTTTCACCCGTGCCGCAATCAAGCTTGGCATGTCCCAATCCACCCTCAGTCACATCGTTCGGGATCTGGAGGCCAGGCTGGGCGTGCGGCTGCTAAATCGTACGACCCGGAGTGTCTCACCGACAGAAGCAGGCGAGCGCCTGCTGAAAAATGTCGCGCCGCGGCTTGATGAGGTCCATGCCGAAATCGCTGCTGTCAGCGATTTGAATGGCAAGCCGGCGGGCACTGTGCGTATAACTGCCATCGACCATATTATTGATACCCTGCTGTGGCCAAGACTGGCGCCGGTGCTGCCCCACTATCCCGACCTGCATATCGAGATTCAATCGGATTACAAACTGATAGATATCGCGGCAGACCGTTATGACATTGGAGTACGCTACGGAGATCAGGTGGAGGAGGACATGATTGCAGTCCGGCTCACGCCCGACATTCCTACCATGATCGTTGGCTCGCCTGGCTACTTCTCATGGCATTCGCAACCAGTCAACCTGCAAGATCTCATGAAACACAATTGCATCACTCTGCGGCTCGCAAGTAGTGGCGGCATCTACGCTTGGGAACTGCAGCATGATGGGCGTAACGTTGAAGCCCGGGTAAGCGGTCAGACCGTGTTCACCAGCGCCTTGCCCATGGTGCAGGCCGCCTTGAGCGGCAATGGCTTAGCATTCGTAACGGAGGATCTGGTGGGCGAGCATGTACGTGACGGCCGATTAATCAGCGTCATGAGCGACTGGTGTGGAAAGTTTCCTGGCCTCCATGCGTACTATCCCACCCGCCGCCACGAATCGAGGGCGCTGCGGATTGTTGTCGAAGCTATTCGCCACAAGGCGTAGCGACAGGCAGCAAACGACCCCAAGCTGCCTGTCGCTACTCGCGGGTCGACCGGCTAAATCCGCCAGCGATTGCGGTCATTCGCTTTTTATGACGCGATTATTAATGTCGAGGGTATTGCCCTTTCTTATACGTGATTCTGAGTTGCGGCTTCACCTGACATCACTTCCGTTCGCGGATTTATACAGCAAATACATTGGCGTTACTTTTTGACAGACCAAGTTCCCGGCATTGGCAAAAGGCAGCTTCAAGGAAATCCTCATGCTAATATCCGCCTTTGATCACACCAGTGAACACGCCATGGAATTAAGACAACTCCGCTATTTCATACGGGTCGTTGAGCTGGGAAGTATGGGGCGAGCTGCGGTGGATTTGGGTGTGGTCACTTCTGCGCTCAGTCAGCAAATCAGTCGACTCGAGGGCGAACTCTCTACCAGGCTGTTGCAACGCACGACGACCGGCGTTGTTCCCACCGACGCCGGTTTGGCATTTTGGCACCAAGCGCAACTAGCGCTACGACATGTCGACGAGGCTGCGCGTGCTGCGCAGCACGCACGCATGTCCGGGCATGTCAGTGTCGGCTTTGCACCATCGACGGCATCGGTTCTGGCGCTGACCTTCATGAGCGGCTTACGTGCCCGCTACCCCGACATCCGTTTGCATCTTGTCGAAAGCCTGTCAGGCAACCTGGCGACCATGCTCAATGCACGGCAACTTGATCTCGCCACTTGTGCCGTCGCCGGATCAGCCAGCGAGAATATTAATTATTAGTGGTCCATGCGGCATTGCTCGCGCAGATATTCGATGAACGCTTGCTGCACCTGCGTCGCCAGCCAATCGGCGCGTGTCGTGAATCCGACGGTTCGCTCGGCCTTGGGCGGCGCGATATTGAGCGCCACCACATCGTTCCTGTAGTTGCCATACAAAATGTGGGAGCGCGACAGCAACGAAATGCAATCGTTTTCCTCTAGCATCGCCATCATCATTGCCAGCGAACTGGTCTCGACTACCAAGCGCGGCCGTTGCGGCAGCGTCTCCATCATCATCTCGACCACGGCGCGCCGCGGCATGTCCTTTTGTGGAACGACCCAGCCGTAGGCCGTCAGGTCCTTGCGGGTAATGTTCTTGCGCCCGGCTAGATCATGTCCTCGCCGTACCACGACGACATAGGGATCGGTAAATAATTCGAATTCCACCACGTTACCTTCAAGTCGCGGTTCGCGCAGTGCACCGACGATGATGTCGAGATCGCCGAACCTTAAGTCGTTCATCAGGCGCGAATGCGCTCCCTCGCGGATCGTCAGTGCAACATTCGGAAATTTTTCCTGTAGCCGGCCAATCGTGCGCGCCAGCAAGCGCTGTGGGAGCAATGGCAACACTCCCACCGATACCTGACCGCTGGCCTGGCCACGCGCCGAAGCCAGGTCCACCTCAGCCTGATTGATTTCATTCAACGCAAGGCTGAGCCTGCGGGCGAATTCGGTACCCATGGGATTGGCAGAAACGCTATGCACGCGGCGCCGGTAGAGCGTGACGCCTACCGTTTCTTCGAGCTCACGCGCGGCGCGATGCACCGCCGGCTGCGAAATGCCGAGTTTTCTTGCTGCATCGGCTGCCGAGCCCAGCTGCGCAATGGCAATGTGACATCGTATCTGCGCGTCGGTCAGATGCCGGCAGACTGCACCGGCATCGTGGACCCGCGATTTCGAGTGGCCCAACAATTCGCTTACCGCAGACTCGATCTGATCCAGCATTCTTCGCACGCGGCGATGCAACAGCGTGCCTTCCAGCGTCAGATCACTACCGCCGTAGCCGCGCTCGAATAACACCGCACCGAAACTTTCCTCTAGTTTTTTGATGGCAAGACTGACTGCTGGCTGCGTCAACCCGATAGCTTCGGCAGCCTGGCCGATGCCACCTTCGCGGCAGACCGCATCGAAGAAAATCAGGCGCCGCAAACGAACGCTCTCATAGGACATCTAATTCTCGCTTTCTATGGAAGACCATGTTTTTGATATACAGCTTAATATAAATTTATGCCAAGTTGCATACTTAAAATTAGTTAAATACGGATGGACTCAATATACTTTACATACTTTCTCTATGAAAAAAAGATTGGAGCTTAACAATGTACGACATCGTCGATACGCATACTCACGCTATATCGCCGGATCATGTGCGCTATCCATTGGCACCGGTCGGAGGTCGCCAGTCTGACTGGTCCGCCCATCGTCCAGCCGACTATGAAACCTTGCTCGCCGCCATGGATGTTGCGGGAATCGCGCACGCAATGGTCGTGCAAGCCTCTACCGCATACGGCAACGACAACCGTTATGTGGTCGACGCGGTAAAGGCTCACCCTGATCGTTTCTGTGGCGTATTTTCCATCGATGTGCTGGTAGAGGACGCCGTCGACAAATTCAAGTACTGGATCGCCGAAGGCATGCGCGGCCTGCGTTTGTTTTTGACCGGAACCACCATGCCTGGCCAGGCTTCCTGGCTGGATGACGAGCGCTCGTATCCGGTCTGGGAGTACGCACAGGCGAACAACATCTCCATCTGTCTCCAGATGACTGCGGCAGGTATTCCAGCGCTGACGCGTATGCTGGGACTTTTCCCTGCGGCCCGCGTGTTGCTGGATCATCTGGCACGCCCGGATCTGGCCGGCGGCCCGCCGTATGCATCGGCCGCATCGTTGTTTGATCTTGCCGCCCACCCCGGCGTCTACCTGAAATTGACCAACCGGACCATCAGCGAAGCTGCGCGCGGTGTTTCGACTCCGCAGGCATTCTTTCCGCGTGTAGTAGAAGCGTTCGGCGCCAAACGCATTGCATGGGGGTCCAATTTTCCATCGGCCGCGGGATCACTCGAGTCGCTGCTGGCCGAGGCCAAAGCAGGTCTGTCGATGTTATCCGCCGAAGACCAGGCATGGATCTTCGGCGACACCGCGCGTTCGATTTATCCTGCACTCAACAAAATGGGGGCAGCATCATGAAGATCGACAACGGCGTATTGCATCTGAGCACGGCGTTAAAAAAATATCCTCATACCAGCAAGCTGATCAGTGGCGACATCAGCGCCCTCGATGTTCGCCTGGACTGCCTCGATATTGAACCCATCCATCGCGCATTTGCGCCGATGGCGCGCAGCCAGACTTACGATGTCAGCGAACTGGCAATCGCGACTTACCTGCAGGCAAAAGCCTATGGCAAGCCCCTGATCATGTTGCCGACCGTTCTCGCGGCGCGCTTGCAACAAGGCTGCATCGTGTACAACGCGCAGCGCGGGCCCATGTCGGTGAACGATCTGATCGGCGCCCGGGTCGGCGTGCGCGCCTATACACAAACCACCGGGATGTGGGTGCGTGCCATCTTGGAAGAAACCTATGACATTCCCACCGAAAAGATAGATTGGATCACCTTTGAAGGCGGCCATCTCCTCGAATATAAGGATCCCTCCTTCGTTAGGCGCGCACCGGTCGGCAAGGACATGCTGACGATGTTGAAGTCTGGTGAAATCGATGCAGCCATTTTTGGTAACGATCTACCCGGCGACGACGGCATCGCATCGCTGATTCCGGATCCTGTCGAAGCTGACCGGATCTGGTATGCAAAGCATGGTTTCATTCCCATCAATCATGTCGCCGTCATGCATCGCGCTGTTGCCGAGGCAAATCCGGACAGTGTCAAGTCGGTGTATAAATTATTCATGCAGGGTAAAGCTGCTGTCGATTCACCTGCCGAATTGCAGAAGCGATTACCCGACGGCATTGACGCGTTGCGCCGTCCGATGGAAATGATCCTGGCATTTTGCGAGAAACAAAAGCTGCTGCCGCGTAAACTCGAACTGGACACCATCTTTGCCGATTGCATTGAATTTCTTGGCGACGATGCCCACTGAGCAGTGAGTGAAAATGACGCACATTACGTAGATCACGCATATTGCGTGTAGGCCGAATCATGGCCGAGTAGTGGCACCGCCAAATCGTTGGCGTCAACCCGAAGTTGCCACCCGAGAGCGACACGGATATAACCAATTTTTCTTTACAGGAGAACAAAACGTGGACATGAAAGACATACCCGTCCAGCGACTTAAACGAAAGCGGCGATTTTACGAAGACATCTCTTTTCAGGTGTTTTTCGGCATAGTCATTGGCGTCGCAGTCGGACATTACTATCCGGATATCGGCAAAACGATGCAACCACTCGGCGACGCGTTCATCCGCCTCATTCAGATGGTGGTCGGCCCGATCATTTTCTGTTCGGTCTGCAGCGGCATCGCTAATGCCGGCGATATGAAAAAGGTCGGACGGGTCGCGATCAAGGCGCTGATCTATTTCGAGGTGATCACGTCGCTGGCGCTGGTGATCGGCCTGGTCACGATTAACGTCCTGCAGCCTGGCGTCGGCATGAATATTGATGTCAATGCACTTGATACCGGCGCGGCCAGCACGTATATCACGCAGGCGCATCAGTTTGTCTCGACCAGCGCTTTCCTGCTCAACCTGATTCCGAAAACCATGGTTTCCGGTTTTGCCAATGGCGATGTGTTGCAGATATTGTTCTTTTCGGTCCTGTTCGGTTTCGGCATGGCTGCAGCCGGTGAACGCGCCAAGCCGATGATGAACGTCATCGATAGTTTTTCGGCGGGAATGTTCTGGATCATCGGGCTGGCGATGAAAATTTCTCCGATCGCCGCGTTCGGCGCCATCGCCTTCACCGTCAGCAAATTTGGCGTCGGATCATTGGTCTCGCTGGGAAAACTGGTGGGGGAGTTTTATCTAACCTGTGGACTGTTCTTCGTTTTGATCCTGTTGCCGGTCACATATGTCAGTGGTTTCAATCTGTTTAAGCTGATGCGTTACATTCGCACCGAATTGCTGCTGGTGTTCGGCACCAGCTCGTCCGAAAGCGTTTTTCCGCAATTACTGAAAAAACTGGAACAACTGGGTTGTGAAAAGTCGGTGGTCGGTTTGGTGTTGCCGGGCGGCTATTCCTTCAACCATGACGGCACCTGTCTGTACTTCGCCGCCGTCGCGGTGTTTCTGGCGCAAGCGACCAATACCGCGCTCGGTTGGGAACAACAAGTCGGGCTGCTGTTGGTGTTGTTGGTCACATCGAAGGGCGGGGCGGGTGTCGCCGGATCGGCCATTGCCGTGCTGGCCGCCACGCTGGCTGCGACCAACGCCATTCCAGTGTCGTCGATCGCCCTGATTCTTGGCGTGCACCGTTTGCTTTCTTCTGCATTTGTCGTCGTCAACATTACAGGCAATGCGGTGGCGACGGTGGTAGTGGCAGGGTGGGAGAACGCGCTGGACCGCACCAGGATGCAGGCCGAACTGGATGCGGGTTATATCGAGCCCGACATTGCCATTCGCAAGACTACGACTATGGGCACGTAAGCATCCCGCGCCGGAATTGTTTTCGGCCCGATCAAGCATGCATCGAGGCCGGGCGTGGCTGAAAATCGCTGCACACAACCTATGCATCAACACACATTACACCGAATGTCATATCCATTCGGGAGGGAGATATCATGAAAAAAATTGCCTACACCGCCGCCGCTTTCGCTTTTTTTGCTCCATTGACGACATTGATGAACACTGCGCTGGCTCAATCCAACGTCACGATCTTCGGCACCGTTGACGGCGGCGTCCGTTACCAGACCAATGCCAACGCAGCCGGTGGCAGCAAGGTCTTTATGGGTTCGAATGGCTGGAATAGCTCCAACAAGCTGGACATTGCCGGTACCGAGAATCTAGGTGGAGGGATGGAAGCGCATTTCCTGCTCGAGAACGGCTTTAACCTCGCCACAGGTGCTCTGGACAACACCACGGGCGCGCTGTTCAGCCGGCAATCCTTTGTGGGTCTGAAGGGCGCCTACGGCTCCATCGATCTGGGACGTCAATACACGATTTCGCATGACTTCATTCTTGAATACGATCCGTTCGGTTTCAACTACACGCCGCTGATTCCGCTGACTCAGGCTTCCAGTGGTACGCGCTTTAGTAACGACGTCAAATACGTTGGCATGATCGGCCCCGTCAAACTGGAGCTTGAAAACTCTTTTGGAGAGACGGCGGGCAGTTTCAACAACGCTTCGGCTCACGGCGTCGGATTGCAATATTACGTAGGCGATCTGATTATCGGTGCGTCCTATAACCGCCGCAGCGTTCTGGTCGGCTCCACCTATCGCAATGAAAAATACTATCTGACGGGCGCTTCCTATAAGTTCGGAGACCTGAAAATCTCCGGTGGTTTCATGTCCGACACGCTGGATATGCAATCGGCGGCGCCTGATACGGTAACACGCAACACCTTCGGCGGAGGCAGCTACTCCATCAGCGACAGAGTCAAGTTGACTGGTGGCTTCTATCGGACCAGCGTGTCGACAGACAAGGCCGTACGCAAGGACATGGCCATCGTCGGCCTGGATTACTACCTGTCCAGGCGCACAAAACTTTACACCGAAGTCGACTATACGAAATACCGGAAAACGGTCGTTTCAACACTCAATATGGCAGGTGTATCCAATCAGACTGCATTTACCGTCGGTATCAACCATCGATTCTAGTATCCGATCGTTTCGCAGAAGCGGTCAGCAAGTTTATAAACAGGAGAGTTTTCATGATCATCGATTGTCACGGCCACTACACCACGGCCCCCAAATCCCTGGAAGAGTGGCGAAAACGACAGATCGCCGGTATAGCGGATCCTACAGCTATGCCATCTGTCGCGGAACTGAAAATCAGCGACGACGAACTACGTGAGACCATCGAAACTAATCAGGTCGCACTGATGAAGCAACGCGGGATCGATATGGTAATTTTCTCGCCTCGCGCCAGCTTCATGGCACATCATATCGGCGACTTCAACGTATCTGCGGCCTGGTCAGCCATTTGCAATGAGCTCTGCTTTCGTATCAAAGAACTGTTTCCTGATCACTACGCCGGCGCCGCCATGTTGCCGCAATCGCCCGGCGTCGATCCGCGCACCAGTATTGCGGAACTGGAGAAGTGTGTAAAGGAATACGGATTTGTCGGTATCAATCTCAATCCGGATCCGTCCGGTGGTCACTGGACATCGCCGCCGCTGTCGGATCGCCACTGGTATCCGGTCTACGAAAAAATGGTTGAATACGACATCCCGGCGATGATCCATGTCAGCACCAGCTGCAACGCCTGTTTCCATACGACAGGCGCGCATTACCTGAATGCGGACACTACCGCTTTCATGCAATGCCTGACCTCGGATCTGTTCAAAGATTTCCCGACGTTGCGTTTTCTGATTCCGCACGGCGGCGGCGCGGTGCCGTATCACTGGGGACGCTTCCGCGGACTGGCTCAGGAATTGAAGAAGCCGCTGCTGAAGGACCATCTGCTGAACAATATCTTCTTCGACACCTGTGTCTACCATCAACCCGGCATTGATCTGCTGAGCAAGGTGATCCCGGTCGACAACATCCTTTTCGGCAGCGAAATGATCGGCGCCGTGCGCGGCATCGATCCCGAGACCGGCCATTACTACGATGACACCAGGCGCTACATCGAGAATACTCCTTACCTTGATGCCGATACGCGCTATAAGGTCTACGAAGGCAATGCCCGGCGCGTGTTCCCGCTGCTTGATACAGCGCTCAAAACGAAAGGACTTTAATCATGACCGTTCCAATGAACAATCTCGGCATCGTCAAACGCAGCATCGTCCGCGCCGATAAGGCAGCGGTTGACAAGCTGTCGCGCTTCGGCGTCGCCACCATCCATGAGGCGATGGGCCGCGTGGGGCTGATGAAAACCTATATGCGTCCGATCTACACCGGCGCCACCATGTGCGGCACCGCCGTGACCGTGCTGCTGCAGCCCGGCGACAACTGGATGCTGCATGTCGCGGCTGAGCAAATCCATCTCGGCGACGTAGTAGTGGCGGGCTGCACGACCGATAACGAAGACGGATTTTTCGGCGATCTGCTGGCGACATCGTTCCGTGCGCGTGGCGCGCTGGGGCTGATCATCGATGGTGGGGTGCGCGATGTGAGGGATCTGGCCGAGATGGACTTCCCAGTGTTTTCGCGTGCCGTCAGCGCCAAGGGGACGGTGAAGGCGACGCTGGGTTCGGTGAATATTCCGGTCGTCTGCGCAGGTGTAGCGGTCAACCCGGGCGACGTTGTTATCGCCGATGCCGACGGCGTGGTGGTGGTGCCTGCAGCAGTGGCGCAGCAAGTGGCCGATGCGGCTGAAGCCCGTGAAAACAATGAGCGAGACAAGCGCGCCAGACTGGCAAGCGGCGAGCTCGGTCTGGATATGTACAAGATGCGTGAACCGCTGGCTGCCGCCGGTTTGATATACCTCGATTGAAAAGAGTCAATCGAATCCGAGATGGGGTACAGTTTCACGTCGCCATGATGCGAATGCTTTGTTGCAGATGCCACGTGATGCCGCGTTGGTTTTTCGTGGTGTCCCGTGCCTTCCTGATCGGACTTGCCTATAATGGCGGACGTATGGGCGGATTGCTGGCAACGCACGGTGGGGCAGAGTTGAGAATGAGTGCCACAATTGCCGCTTTTGTTTTCGCTGCCGTGGTCATATTTTTCGCCCGAGAGACTAAAGGACGACAACTAAAATAATCGAGCACGGGTAAATGTCAGACGCAAAGAAAAATGATGGTCTTCCATTCGATCAGCGAAGACTTGCCATTGCCACGGTCATCTGCGGCTTGGCGATGGCGGTCATGGATGGCACGATTGCCAATCTTGCCCTGCCTTCGATCGCGCGCGATATGCATGCGTCGGCGGCAGAGTCCATCTGGATCATCAATTCATACCAGATCGCAATGGCCATTTGCCTGTTACCTCTAGCGTCGCTGGGCGAAATTGTCGGTTATCGCCGCATCTACCTGATTGGCTTGATTATGTTCACCCTTGCCTCGTTGGCTTGCGGCTCGAGCAACACCATCGCGCAACTGAGCATTGCGCGCGTTCTCCAGGGCTTCGGAGCGGCGGGAATGTTGAGTGTCAATATTGCGTTGATCCGGTTTATCTATCCGGCGAACATGCTTGGCCGTGCAGTTGGCTACAACGCGCTGGTTGCCGGTTCCGCGACAGCGCTCGGCCCTACCGTAGCCGGATTGATACTTAGTGTCGCCTCGTGGCACTGGCTTTTTCTGATCAATGTTCCGGTTGGCATTGTGGTGTTAGCCATCGGCTATCGGGCATTGCCGACCAACCCGTTGGCGGACCGCCGCTACGACACGCTAAGTGCGATATTGTGTATGGTTTCAGTAGGTTCGTTGCTATATACCGTCGACGCAATCGGACATCTCCAGGGAATTTTACCAATTCTCGGCAGTGCAGCTATCACGGTTTTCGTCGTCGTCTTGTTGCTGCGCTTTCAGTCAGCCAACGCGCCTATGCTCCCCATCGATTTACTTAAAATCCCGCTGTTTTCGCTATCGATAGGTACTTCCATATGTTCGTTCGCGGCGCAGACAGCCGCTTATGTGATGCTACCTTTTTACTTGCAGGAGCATTTGGGACAAAGTGCCGCGCATGCGGGGCTATTGCTGACTGCATGGCCGGCGGCAGTCGCGTTGACCGCACTGGTGGCGGGGAAAATGTCCGATCGTATTTCTGCCGGTTTATTGGGGGGCATAGGCTTGGCAATTTTAACGCTTGGACTACTCTCGTTGTTGACCGTGACAGCGGATAGTGCTGACGGTCTTGTTGCCATGCGGCTGGCGGTCTGCGGTTTTGGTTTTGGGATGTTCCAGTCCCCCAATAACCGCACAATGATCAGCGTTGCACCGTCATTGCGCAGCGGAGCAGCAAGCGGCATGCTAGGAACGGGGCGCCTTATGGGGCAGACAGCGGGAGCGTCGATAGTGGCATTCGCTCTTACTGCGACATCGTCACCGTACGTTGTCATTCTCGTGAGCGCGGCGATTTTATCGGGCGCGGCTTGCTGCGTTAGTCTGAGGCGAGTCGGTTTGTCACCGGCCGTACCCATATAGCGTTGTCGGCTACGCAATTACCGTGGGCTTCACGTTTAGATTGTTTGCCCAATTTATTGCCAACAATCGATCAAATTGCCATTGATAACAACGAGGTAATGGGCATCAAGCGATTCATTATCTCGCCATCCGATGTCCTGGGAAGGCTGCAGCGAGCGTTTCGCCAGTTTGAGAGGTCCGATTTCTTCTTTTACGCATTCGTCAGAAGTTCGGTATCAACGTAACGATGGTAAGTTTTGCCGGCTGATAGGGATAAATGCAGCACCGTCCTCACCGTCCAAATTTAACCGGTGAAAAAACAGGGTAATCCGCAGTTGGAATCCCTAAAACAGGATTCGAACTGCGAACGCGAATTACAAAATCCCTGCTCATTCCCTAGACGTTCCCTGTTCTGTCATTCTGCCAATTGCTTCAAATAGCCCGGAACGTAAGCGCTAGCGCGGGTTTGTCCACGGCGCCCTCAGCTAAAAACAGAACAAATTCAGTCAATTCGCTGTATTTTTCCCTGTTACAGGGAATAAGGTGCAGAGATAGGTTCGCACAAGACTGCACCCACCGCCAAAGAGTCCGCTGCTCAGATAGTTATCTGGGATAGCAAGAAAAAAGCGCTTAATAATAAAATTAACCATTTGCTTATTAAGCGCTTTTTCTTTTGGTTGTTCAGATCTGCGGGTGTTGCTCCTGCAAATGTGATTCAAAAATGCTTCAAGACCTTGCTCATTGACCAGGATGGCAGTCATGCAGTTCGTCCAGGATATCGAGGAACAACTCCAGGCGACGGGTCAGCGGGCGCGATGCTTCGGTGATGGCGCAGATCGTGTTGTGAAACACGGGACCATCGGCAAGCGCTTCCAGTACATAGCGATGTCCAACCATGTTTGCGTAATGCTCCGGCAGCAGGCCGGCGTAGTTGCCGGTGGCGACCAAAAGCCCGATCGCTTCCAGGCCACCTGCATCCGGGCCGCGTTCATAACCGTGTACGGCCAGGGTTTGTTCGACGAAGGGATGGGGGCGGTAGACCACCGGCAGCAGGCTCTTCGTATGTAAGCCCTTCTTTTGCGCAGCGTCTGCCAAGGTATAGACGCGATGAATTTCGACGAACAGGGCACGGTAGTTGAACAGCGGGTCCCTCTTGTACATGCCCCTGATTGCGACCTCAAGCCGGCGCTCGCGCAGAGCCTGGCTGAGGTTTGCGAAAGTCATCGCGACGACTTCCGGCTGGACGTCAGGCGCACGCCGTTTGAGCTCTGCCAGCGCTTCCGGAATACGGCAGTCCGGGTGTGTCAGCAGTTGCTCGGACATGCCGATCGACAACGTGCCGGACAGTACCCCTCGCACCGAATCGATCTCCGGCCGTATCCGCCCCAGCGACTTAAGAGCAACTGATGCCAGATCCAGCGCGACGATGCCGGCTGCGCTCAGTTTAAAGCCCGCCGGTCCACGCTCGCAAAGCCTGACCCCCAATCGCTCCTCCACCATCCGGATATGACGGCTGATCGACGCTTTCGACATGTTAAGTCGTTGCTCCGCAGCAGCAAATCCACCCGCTTCGGCAACTGTACAGAAGATGCGCAGCGAGCGCAGGTCACGTTCATCGAAGTCTAGTTGGCTCATAACTTAAAAGGTATCGTTTTTTGAGACCATACCACTAAAAGAATCATTTTTCATCTACTTTGCCGTCTACTAGAATTAATTCACAGATTCGAAAAAAACAGATAACCCTGGAGACGATATGAATATCAAACTGAATCGACGCAGCATCATCAAGGCCGCCGTAGTCACAGCTTTTGCCGTAAGCATACCCACGCTGGCGCTGGCTGAAGGCGGCACCCTGGCGGATATTAAAGCCCGCGGCCAACTGACAGTTGGCACCGAGGCGGCATACGAGCCCTACGAATTCGTGGAGAACGGCGTCGTCGTCGGCTACGGCCACGATATCCTTGAGTACATGGCACGCAAGCTGGGCGTAAAGCTGGTGCAGTTGAACCTGCCGTTCCAGGGCCTGCTGCCGGGGCTGATGTCGCACAAATTCGACTTTGTCGCGACCAGTGTAGGCATCACGGAAGAGCGCGCCAAGCGCTTCGCGTTCAGCAGCCCGGTCGGCATTGTGCGTTCGCTGTTCGTTGTCAACTCAACCAACAAGACGATTACCAAGCCCGACGATGCCGTTGGCAAGACAGTTGGCACGCAGATGGGCTCGCTGGCGCAACCGATGATTCAGGAATTCGAGCGTCAGCTGAAGACGAGGTCGGGCAAGGGCTTTGCCGAGCTCAAGTTATTCCAGGCCTATCCCGACGTCAGCGTGGCGTTGAGCAATGGGACGCTGGACATCGGTGTGATCCCATCGAACGTGCTAGCGGTGCAGATGCGGCACCAGCCGGGCGCATTCAAGTCTATCGGCGAAGTCGGCGAACCGAAAATGCTAGCGTGGGTCGCCAACCCGCAGGATCCTGCGATCCGTGCCTTCATCAACCAGACGCTGGAGGAAATGCGCGCCAATGGCAAGTTGGCCGAGCTGCAGAAGAAATGGTTCGGCGAAGCGCTGAATCTGCCGGTTTCGGGTTACCTCCCTAAAGGCGCACTCTGAGCGGGGTAATCATGATGATCGAGTGGATCAATTGGCACGGCGCTCTCAAGCCGTTCTTCGATGGCGTGGTGCAGGGCGCCGGTGTGACCCTTTACACCAGCAGCTGCGCGTTCGTGATCGGGATCGTACTGGGGGTGCTGTTGATGATCGTACGGGTGGTCGGCGGAACCGTCGCGCGCACCGTGGTGATCGTCTATGTCAGCGCGATGCGCGGTACGCCATTGCTGATCCAGTTGTTGATTGCCTATTACGTCATACCGGGTTTGCTAGGCATAAACATCTCTCCGATTGGCGCCGGCATCCTGGCGCTGGCGCTGAACACTACTGCCTATGTGAGCGAGATCATGCGCGGCGCACTATCAACTATCCCGCGTGGTCAAGCCGCATCTGCCCGTGCGCTGGGCATGCGGCCCTGGCAAGTCTGGCGTCATGTCCTGCTGCCGCAGCTATTCCACCGGGCCATACCGCCGCTCACTAACGAATACACGGTATTGCTCAAGGCTTCGTCGTTGCTGTCAATCATTGCGGTCACCGAGTTGGCGACGGTGGCGCGTAATGCCTCGTTGCAGAGCGATCTGCCGCTACAAGTGTTTGCCGCTACCGCGCTGGTCTATTTTGTCATGCTGTGGTGCGTCTCGTCTGTTTCACGACGCATCGAACGTCACTTTTCCAGGCTGCTTCCCAATGTTCATTGATTTCAACGTCGTCGAACACGCGACGCCAGCATTGCTGCAAGGTTTAAAGATTACCGCAACCGTTAGCGCCATCGGTATTCCGCTGGGCATCGCAGCTGGTACGACGGCCGCTTACATGGCCGATTCAAGGCACAAGCTATTGCGTGCGGTGGCGCTTGGCTATGTTGAACTGGTGCGCAACATCCCGTTCCTGATCCTGGTGTACCTGTCGTTCTTCGGCTTGCCCAAACTGGGCCTGCAGTCGTCGGCATTTTCGATAGCGATCGGCGCCACAGTATTTTATACGGGGGGCTACTTCTGTGAAATTCTGCGCGCCGCATTTCGTAGCGTATCGAAGGGGCAGGTGCGTGCGGCGCTGTCGCTGGGGATGTCTGGCTGGCACATCCAGCGCCATGTGGTCGTGCCGCAGATTTTCGGTTTCCTGATTCCGCCGACCGTCAGCCTGACGATCATGATGTTCAAGGATACGGCAGTGTTCTCAGTCATGAGCCTGCCGGAACTGACCTACCAGAGCAATCTGATGACCGCCGACACCTTCGCCTATCTTGAGGTACTCGGCATGACCGCACTTATCTATTGGGGAGTCAGCGTGGTATTGGATGCCTTCGGGCACGCCATGGAGAGGCGCGTGCGCCGCTGGAACCACCGCTGATCGCTTTTTTTGCAACTTGATTATCGCAACTTGATTGTCGCAATTTGATAATCGCAACTTGAACAACTGGAGAATTTGATGGAAAAATTGACTGTCGCCCCACGTACCGGGCATGCAACGCTACTCTATTCCGAGCTGGTGACCGACCTGGAAAACCTGCAGGCAGATATCGCGGTGCTCGGCATGCCGTTCGGTTCGGCCTATGGCGCCAGGTCTTTCACTAACGACCAGACCAATGCACCGCAAGCGATTCGCGACGTCACCGACCGCATCGTGCGTGCGCCTGATCATTACGATTTCGATATCGACGGCCCACTGCTTCAAGGGCGCACAGACATTCGATTTGTCGATTGCGGCGACGTCATCCCGGACCTGGCAAAGCCGGGCGATCATTATCGGCGCGTCGAACTGGCAGTGCGCCAGATTCTGAAAGGCGGCGGCCTGCCGATCGTGCTCGGCGGCGATCACGGCGTTACCACTCCAGTGTTACGCGCGTTCAGCGAAACCGGGCCGATCACATTGGTACATGTCGACGCCCATCTTGACTGGCGCGACGATGTCAATGGCGTCAAGGAAGGTTTGTCCAGCCCGATCCGCCGCGCGTCGGAAATGAAACACGTGGTCCGCATCGTGCAGATCGGCTTGCGGGCGCAGGGCAGTGCACGGCCCGAAGATCTCGAGGTGGCCCGCCGCTACGGCGCCGATATCATCACTGCATACGAATTGCACGACGTTGGCATGGATGCGGTGCTGGCGCGGATTCCCGATGGCGGCAACTACTATTTGTCGATCGACGCCGATGGCATGGATCCGACGATCATGCCGGCAGTCGACGGTCCGGCGCCGGGCGGCATGAATTTCGTGCAGGCACGCAAGCTGATCCACGGTTTGGTGAAAAAAGGGCGCGTGGTCGGGATGGATATCGTGGAAATCCAGCCATCCAAGGACAATGCCAGCAAATTGACCTGCGTGACCGCGGGGCGGCTGATCGTCAATCTGATCGGTTCGACGATTAAGGCCGGCTACTTCGACAAATGATGTCGACGCCGTCTCAGGCCAGTTCACTCTCTTCATATTTTGATCCGGACGCGTAATGATCGATATTAAAAATGTCTCTAAGTGGTACGGCAATTTTCAGGTATTAACCGACTGCACAAGCACTATCAAGAAGGGCGAGGTGGTGGTGGTTTGTGGCCCGTCCGGGTCAGGAAAGAGCACGCTGATCAAGACTGTGAACGCGCTAGAGCCTTTCCAGAAGGGCGACATCCACGTCGACGGCGTCAGCGTCGCCGCCAGCAAGACCAATCTGCCCAGGCTGCGCTCGAGTGTGGGCATGGTGTTTCAGCACTTTGAGTTGTTTCCGCATCTGTCGGTCACCGAGAATCTCACGCTGGCACAGGTGAACGTACTCAAGCGCAGCAAGGACGATGCCAGAACCCGCGGCTTGAAGATGCTGGACCGGGTTGGCCTTATGGCGCACAAGGACAAATTCCCCGGACAGCTTTCGGGCGGGCAGCAGCAGCGTGTGGCGATCGCACGCGCACTGAGCATGGACCCGATCGTGATGTTGTTCGACGAACCGACTTCGGCGCTCGACCCGGAAATGGTCGGTGAAGTGCTTGACGTCATGGTACAACTTGCCAACGAGGGCATGACCATGATGTGCGTGACGCACGAGATGGGCTTCGCCAGGAAAGTCAGTAATCGGATAATTTTCATGGACCATGGGAAAATTGTCGAGGACTGCAGAAAGGATGAGTTCTTCGGCAACCCCGCTGTCCGTTCACCTCGGGTAGGGGAGTTCCTGTCGAGGATTTTGCAGCATTGATTCGTGACCGGAGGTCTGATTTATCTGCCAACGTATCAGACAACGACAAGACATTGTCACCCCATCGGAGGCTGCCCAGGATCGTACTGATGGGTGTGGGCGGCACGATTGCTTCATCGGCGGACAACCCGACGCAACTGCACGATTACAAGGTGACAGCCACGATCGATACGGTTCTGGCCGCAGTGCCTCAGGTGCAGGAGCTGGGCGACATCCGTTGCGAACAGATTTGCAATGTCGATAGCCACGAGATCGACAATACCATGCTGATGACCATTGCAAGGCGCGCCGAGGTTGTGTTGCTGGATTCCGAGGCCGACGGTTTGGTGATTACGCATGGAACCGACACGCTCGAGGAGACAGCATATTTTCTCAATCTGACGCTCAAGACTGCCAAGCCCGTTGTGTTGGTTGGCGCAATGCGACCGGCTACGGCGTTGAGCGCAGATGGCCCGCTTAACCTGTACAACGCGTTTCGGCTCGCAATCTGTCCTGAGGCAAGTGGAAAAGGTGTACTGGTCATGCTTAACGACCGGATCGGTGCGGCGCGTTACGTCACAAAAACCAACACCACCATGACCGATGCCTTCCGTTCATGCGAACAAGGTAACCTGGGGGAAATCGCCGGTGGTGTAGTGCACTTCCTCAACGCGCCAACGCGACTGCATACGCTAGCCACGGAATTCTCCCTGGCTGATATCGGCGAGTTGCCTCAGGTTGACATTCTCTACGACCATCAGGGGGCGGGAATTCATCTCTATCAGGCGGCGATCGACGCCGGCGCGAAGGGTATCGTGCTGGCAGCGACCGGCAATGGGAGCCTGTCGCCGGCAGCCCGTTCGGGTGCAGAGCTAGCCAGGCGGAACGGTGTCATGTTCGTACGATCAAGCCGGGTGGGGCAGGGCACCGTCACTTCGTCTTCTGATGACGAATTGCTCGGGCTGGTCGCTGCAGATTCACTCAACCCGCAGAAGGCGCGCATGCTGCTGATGCTGGCATTGGGCAGGACGGGCGATTTTCGCCGCGTTCAAAGTTATTTCGATCGTTACTAAGTTACCAAGTTACGAATGAAGAGTACAAGCAACTGACAGGTGGCCGCTGCCGATGCACATTTTCTACAATCAAGCCGGGCCATTGTCAGCGTTGCTTTCACGTTAATAGAAAGATTATCCATGCTATCTGGTACACATAGAATCGAGCATGATCTGCTCGGCGAGCGCGCGGTCCCTGAGCAAGCCTACTACGGTATCCACACGCTGCGGGCATTGCATAATTTTGCCATCACCGGAACGCCTATTTCGATTTACCCGGATCTGATCAATGCCTTGGCTTGCGTCAAGCAAGCTGCTGCGATCACCAATCAAGAGCTCGCGTTACTCGATGAGAGCACTGCTCTTGCAATCGTAAAAGCTTGTACCGATATTCGCAGCGGGAAATTGCACGAGCACTTTGTGGTTGACGTGATTCAAGGCGGCGCGGGTACCTCTACCAACATGAACGCCAATGAGGTAATCGCTAATATCGCTTTGGAATACCTCGGCCATCAGCGCGGGGAGTACCAGTATCTGCACCCGAACGAGCATGTCAACCTGAGTCAAAGTACCAACGATGTCTATCCTACGGCATTAAAAGTTGCGACCTATATGGGCATATTCCAGTTGGTAGACGCGATGGAAGTGCTGCGTCAGGCCTTTCAGGCAAAGGCAGAGGAATTCAAGGACGACCTGAAAATGGGGCGCACCCAGTTACAGGATGCAGTCCCGATGACCTTGGGTCAGGAATTCAGCACCTATGCGGTGATGCTGGCAGAGGATCAGGAACGGCTGCGGGAAGCAGCTGGCTTGATTCGCGAAATCAATCTTGGTGCAACTGCGATCGGTACGGGCATCAATGCCCATCCGGACTATGCACGCCTGGTGTGCGGACATCTTTCGGAAATCACCGGCATCCCGTTGCTTACAGCGCCAAATCTGGTGGAAGCAACCCAGGACGTCGGTTCCTTCGTTCAGCTTTCCGGTGTATTGAAACGCGTCGCGGTCAAACTATCCAAGACTTGCAACGACCTGCGCCTGCTTTCAAGCGGACCGCGTGCCGGCCTGGGGGAAATCAATCTGCCGTCGATGCAGGCTGGCTCCAGCATCATGCCGGGTAAGGTGAATCCGGTGATTCCGGAAGTTGTGAACCAGATTGCATTCGAAGTGATCGGTAACGACATTACAGTCAGTTTTGCCGCCGAGGCCGGGCAGTTGCAACTCAACGCGTTCGAGCCGATCATCGCGCATAGCCTGTTCAAAAGCATTACCCATTTGCGTAATGGTTGCCTGACTCTGGCAGAACATTGCGTCAACGGCATCACTGCGAACCGCGATCGTTTGCGCGCCATCGTTGAAAACTCGATCGGCATTGTCACTGCATTGAACCCATACATCGGCTATGGCAACGCCACGGAAGTCGCGCAAGAGGCCTTGCTTACCGGTAAAAGTGTGTATCAACTGGTACTGGATAAAGGCTTGCTGACCAAATTGCAGCTGGACGAAATATTACAGCCGACTATGTTAACGAGCCCCCGAATACCTGTGCCAACCAGAGAGTAAGTATTGCGGTCATACGTGCTTTGCACACCCTGCGCCGCCAGATCGTAAGCATTATCCATATTGTAAAATTGCCATAAAGACACAAAACTGCTGTATCCTCGCAAGGACATATTTCATATATTCCTAGCTTGAGGATAGCCATGCAATCAGCGACAGAGCGGAAAAAAGCCAACTGCAGCGCCGTGAGATTTCCGGGGCTGCTTTTTTTCGGCCACAAGTTCATCGGCGCCAACGGCGCGCGCAATACCCTGGCGTTACTCATGGCATTGTTGGGTAGCCAGATGGCGCCGGCAGCCCATGCGGCCAATATCAGCAGTTTTGCGCCGCAAGGTGAGATCGCCCAGGTGCGCCAGGTGCGGGTTAATTTCTCCGAAGCCGCTGTCAAGTTCGGCGATCCGAAGGCGCCCATGCCGTTCGATATCAGTTGTTCTGAAGCCGGCAGCGGGCGTTGGGCCGACGAGCGTAACTGGATCTATGATTTCGTGCGCGATGTACCGCCGGGGACGCGTTGCAGCTTTGCCCTGAAACCGGGATTCAAATTGCTATCCGGCGCGGCAGTCAGCGGCAAGAACACATTCCAGTTCAATACCGGCGGACCTGCTGTCATCAATGCTATGCCGTACGGGGACAAGATCGATGAAGAGCAAGTGTTCATCCTGATACAAAACGGCGCCGCCACCAGCGATAGCATATTGAAGCACGTGTATTGCGAAGCTGAAGGCGTGCATGAACGGATTCCGGTCAAATTCATCGCCGCGGCAGAACGCAAGCAGCTGCTCGACCATTTTGCCGACAAGATCAATCCCGAAAGAGTCAGCACCGTGCAATGCCAGCAACGCTTGCCTAACGATGCCGCGGTTCGCCTGGTATGGGACAAGGGCGTAAGCACGCCGTCAGGCATCGCCAGCAGCCAGCCGCAGGTGTTCAAGTTCACGGTACGGCCGGTATTCACCGCCAGCGTCAGCTGCGAGCGCGAAAACGCCAACGCCGCTTGCGCACCGATCCTGCCGCTGCGTATACTGTTCACTACGCCGGTGCCACGTAAGCTGGCTGAAGGCGTGACGCTGCACGCCGACAATGGCAAGCTGAAACCGTTTTTTGAAAAAAACGATAACGATGACACGGTCTCGCAACTGACATTCAAGCCGCCGTTTGCCGAGAAAGCGGAGCTTAGCGTCGAACTGCCGAAGGGTTTCCAGGATGAGACCGGCCGGCCACTGTCGAATGCCGCCGCGTTTCCACTGAAAATACGGATGGCGGATTATCCGCCGCTGGCAAAATTCCCGTCAGCTCCGTTCGGCATCATTGAACTGAATGCCGACGCCACGCTGCCGGTCACCTTGCGTAGCGTTGAAACCAGCATGCTGGTGCGCAGCGCCGACGGCAAGGTCAATCCCGGCACGGTCAGTAATCTGAAAGTCAGCGACGACCAGAACATCATCGCCTGGCTGACGAAACTCAGGCGTTATCATGAAACCAGCATCACCATCGACAAGAAGCGGGTCGAAACCCGTAGCATCGGTTTGCTGGCAAAGCAGGCAGGCGCGAAAATCTTGACCTTGCCGCCGTCGCCGGATAGTAAAGACGGCGTGCGGCCGTTTGAAGTGATCGGCATTCCTCTCAAGGATCCCGGTTTCTATGTGGTCGAACTGGAATCGCAAAAGCTGGGTGCGGCCTTGCTAGGCAAAGCCGCGCCAATGTATGTACGGACCAGCGCGCTGGTGACCAATTTATCGGTACATGTCAAGATCGGCCGGCAAAACGGTGCGGTATGGGTCACCACCCTGGATAACGCCAAACCGGTGAGCGATGCCGATGTGCGGATTTCCGATTGCCGCGGCACCGAGCTGTGGCGCGGTAAGACCGATAAGCAAGGCATCGCCATGGTGCCGGAGTTCCCGGTCGATGGCTGCCGCAACGGCGCCGGCAACCAGCCGGGGCAAATCGACGGTTTCTTCGTCAGCGCCCGCAAGAACGATGAGAAAGGCCGCGCCGACATGGCATTTGCGCTGACCTCATGGAATGACGGCATCGAGTCCTGGCGTTTCAATTTGCCGATGGACTACGACAAATCGGTCACGGTGCGCGCCCACACGATATTCGATCGCACGCTGTTCCGCGCCGGCGAAACGGTGTCGATGAAACATGTGATCCGCACCGAAACCATGCAAGGTTTCGGCCTGCTGCCAAACGATAAACTACCAACACGGGCGCGCATCACGCACCAGGGCAGCGGTCAGGAATATCAGTTTGCATTGACCTGGCGTGGCCGGAAAAATGCCGAAACCGTGTTCCAGATTCCGAAAGAAGCCAAGCTCGGCAGCTATGAGGTAGTACTGGACGGCGGCAAGGTCAAGAGCGGCGTCAGTGGCGGTAACAACACGGATGCTGATGACGCGGATGCTGACAGCGCGGATAACGGCGATGGCGGCTATGACCAGGGCCGGCGCAGCTACAGCACCGGCAGTTTCCGCGTCGAAGAATTCCGTTTGCCGCTGTTGCAGGGACGGATTACACCGCCGAAGACTTTGATCGCGCCCAAGGAAGTGCCGTTGGATGTGCAACTGAATTATCTGAACGGCGGCGGTGCTTCCGGCCAGGCTGTGCACATCACCAGCCTGTTGCGCGGCAAGGACGTCAGTTTTGCCGGTTACGACGGTTATTCTTTTGTGAAGCGCAATGACGATGACAACAGCGCCGACAACCAGAAGATCGTGGCCGATAAATTACCGGTGACGCTGGATAAAAACGGGGCCGGAAAAACGGTGGTTAAGGATCTGCCTGCCATCACTGCGCCAAAGGAATTGCTAACTGAAATGACGTATGCCGATCCGAACGGCGAGATCCAGACCGTATCGAGCGTCACGCCGATATGGCCTTCGGCGGTGGTGGTCGGTTTGAAAGCGGGGGAGTGGGTTTCTGTCAAAAAGAAATTGACTTTGACCGCGGTTGCGCTGAATCCGGCGGGCCAGCCGCAAGCCGGCGTGCCGATTGAAATTGCCGGATCGAGCAAGCAAACCAACTCGCACCGCAAGCGTATGGTCGGCGGTTTCTACGCCTACGAAAATACCGCCACCGGCAGCAACCTGGGGCCGATGTGTTCCGGGAAAACCGATGCCCGCGGATTGATGATCTGTACTGTCGAATTGCTGGAGCCGGGTAATGTTGAATTGACCGCGAAGGGCCAGGATGGCAACGGCTATCCGGCGCTTGCCACTAGTTCGGTATGGGTGACCAAGCAGGGCGAACTATGGTTCGATGGCGAGAACCAGGACCGCATCGATATCCTGCCCGAGAAAAAGACTTACCAGCCTGGTGAAAGCGCGAAGTTCCAGGTGCGCATGCCGTTCCGCTACGCTACCGCGCTGATCGCGGTGGAGCGTGAAGGCGTCATCGAAACCCAGGTGGTGCAACTGAATGGCCAGGATCCAACCTTTAGCTTGCCGGTCAAGGCTAGCTATGGTCCCAATGTGTACGTCTCGGTGCTGGCGGTGCGTGGCCGCATGCGCGATGTGCCGTGGTACTCCTTCTTTACCTGGGGTTGGAAAGAACCTTTGAACTGGTGGAGCGAGTTCAAGGAATACCAGGCGCCAAGCGCCACCGTCGATCTGGCCAAGCCGGCCTATAAATACGGTATCGCTGAAATCACCGTCGGCACTGCTGCCAACCAGCTAGCGGTGACGGTCAAGGCGGATCAGCCTAGTTATGCGATACGCACCACTGCCAAAGTGAATATCCAGGTCAATCTGCCTAACGGTAAACCGGCGGCCGGCGCTGAAATCGCCTTGGCGGCGGTCGATGAAGCCTTGCTTGAACTGGAGCCCAACAAGAGTTGGAATTTGCTGGAAGCGATGCTGCAACGGCGCAGCTATGGCGTGGAAACCTCGACCGCGCAGATGCAGGTAGTCGGCAAGCGCCATTACGGCCGCAAAGCCATTCCGGCTGGCGGTGGCGGCGGTAAATCGCCGACCCGTGAATTGTTCGATACCCTGTTGCTGTGGAAGCCGGCCATCGTGCTGGATGCAAACGGCAGGGCTCAGGTTGACGTGCCCTTGAACGATGCCTTGACCAGTTTCAAGATAGTCGCGGTGGCGCAAAGCGGCGACAGCCTGTTCGGCACCGGCGCCGTCAGCATCCGCTCGACTCAGGATCTGCAACTGATTTCCGGCTTGCCGCCGCTGGTACGCGAAGGCGACAATTTCAGTGCGCTGGTAACGGTGCGCAACACCACCACCCGTGCGATGCAAGTCCATGCCACGGCGCAGGCTGGCGGCTTGCCGGCCGCCACGCCATTGCCGGCCAAGGACGAGAACATTCCCGCCGGTGAGACGCGTGAATTGACCTGGGTGGTGACGGTGCCGGCGGATGTCGGCCAGCTGGTGTGGGAAATCAACGCCCAGGAACAAGGCGGCCCCAAGGTCAAAGACAGCATCAAATTCACTCAGCGAGTGGTGCCGGCGGTGCCTGTGACGGTGCAGCAAGCTACCTTGTTCCAGCTCGATAAACCGTTCAGCATGGCGGTGGCGCCACCCGCCGACGGCCTGCCGGGCCGTGGAGGCTTGGCGATTTCGCTGGCACCGTCGCTGGCTTCGGGTAGCGATGGTTTGCGCCGCTACTTCGTCAGCTACCCTTTCTCCTGCCTGGAGCAAAAGACATCGAAGGCGATCGGTTTGCGCGACGACGCCATGTGGCAAAAGGTATTGAACGACTTGCCGACTTATCTGGATAGCGACGGCCTGGCTTATTATTATCCCCCGAACGAAGGCAACGCGCGCCGCGGCAGCGACACTTTGACCGCCTATCTGCTGGCGGTGACACAGGAATCCGGTTTTGCGATTCCGCAGCAAAGCCGCGACAAGATGCTGGATGGCCTGGCGGCGTTTGTGGAAGGCAATATCACTCGCGATTTCTGGTCGCCGCAGAAAGATCTGGATGTGCGCAAACTGGCGGCGCTGGAAGCGTTGTCGCGTTATGACCGGGTACGGCCGTCGATGCTTGATTCGATCCAGTTGTCGCCCAACCTGTGGCCGACGTCGGCAGTACTGGACTGGATCAATATCCTGCAACGCGTATCCAGCATTCCGGACCGCGCCAAACGCCAGGCCGAAGCCGACCAGATCATCCGGGCGCGCTTGAATTACCAAAGCACACGCATGGGTTTCTCGACCGAGAGCAGCGATTACTGGTGGTGGCTGATGGCCAGCGCCGATGTCAACGCCAACCGGCTGGTGCTGACCATGTTGGAAAATCCAGCCTGGAAAGAAGACATGCCGAAGCTGATCAATGGCGCTATCCAGCGGCAGCAGCGCGGTCACTGGTCCACCACTACGGCTAATCTGTGGGGCTCGCTTGCACTGCAAAAATTCGCTCGCAAATTTGAATCTGAAAAGGTGGGCGGTGTTACCAAAGCCAGCCTGGAGCAGGGCGCAACTGTGAGTGGTAGCCAAAGCTACAACTGGCCTGCCAGTGCTGCCACCGCTGACGTCGGCAAGCTGCAATTGCCGTGGCCGTCATCAGCTGTGGCGGCGCCGACAGAGTTGAAACTGAACCATACCGGCAGCGGCGCGCCGTGGGTGACAGTGCAAAGCCTGGCAGCGGTGGTACTCAAGAAACCGTTCTCCAGCGGCTATCGGATCAGTAAGAAAATCGTGCCGGTCGAACAAAAAGAAAAAGGACAATATACCCGTGGTGACGTCGTGCGGATCGACCTGGAAGTCGATGCGCAGTCCGACATGACCTGGGTCGTGGTCACCGATCCGATTCCGGCTGGCGCCACCTTGCTGGGTTCCGGCCTGGGACGTGATTCGGCGATCGCCACCAGCAGCGAACGGCCTGCCGACAATGCCTGGGTGGCGTATGAAGAGCGCAGCTTTGAAGCGTTCCGCAGTTATTACGAATACGTGCCGAAGGGGAAATTCACCATGACGTATACCTTCCGCATCAACAATCCCGGCGAATTCAGTTTGCCGCCGACCCGGGTAGAAGCGATGTATGCGCCGGAAATGTTTGGTGAAAGCCCTAACCAGAAATGGACGGTGAAGTGAGTTCGACCCGCATTTCGGCTGGCGTCACGCGCTGGTCTTTGGGCGCTGTGCTGATGCTGGCCTTAAGCGCCGGACCGGTGCACGCCCTGCAAAGTTTCGTCGATGTGCAGCACGAGTTCCGCTCATCCGAAGCCAGCTTGTACGATCGCAAGGGCCAGTTGCTGCAGCAGATCCGCCTGAATCCGAATGAGCGCCGGCTGTCATGGATAGCGCTGGAGGATGTGTCGCCAGCGTTGCGCAACGCGCTGGTAGCATCGGAGGACCGGCGCTTCTATCAGCACAGCGGAGTTGACTGGAACGCCGTGGCCGCCGCAGCATGGGGCAATTTATGGAACACCAGAACTCGCGGCGCATCGACCATCACCATGCAGCTGGCGGGTTTGCTGGATGACGATTTGCGACGCCGTAACGCGCCTCGTTCAATCCCGCAGAAGATGTCCCAGGTTATGGTGGCGCAGCAGCTGGAGCGCAACTGGCGCAAGGACCAGATCCTGGAAGCTTATCTGAACCTGGTCAGTTTTCGTGGTGAACTGGTCGGCATACATGCTTTGTCGCGGGTATTGTTCGGCAAGCATCCGAGTGGCTTGAGCCAGCGCGAAGCGGCGATAGCGGTGGCGTTGATTCGTGGCCCGAACGCGAAGCCGGCGCGTGTCGCCGAACGCGCCTGCCGCATTTTGCAAGAACAGCATGCGGCGCAGGAATGCAAGGGGCTGGAAGATTTTACTTTACTGGCCCTGGTCCGCACCGGCTCGAATTCAGAAGTCATCGTTACTACCAACGCGCCGCAATTGGCGCCACATCTGGCCCGCAAACTGTTGCGCGGGCCGGGACAAACTGTGCGATCAACACTGGATGCAGGCGTTCAGCATTTTGCCAACGATGCTCTGCGGCGGCAGCTGGCCTCTCTGGTCGAGCGCAATATTGAAGACGGCGCCGTTGTCGTGCTCGACAATGCCAGCGGCGACGTGCTGGCCTGGGTCGGTTCCAGCGGTTCGTTTTCCAACGCTGCCGATGTCGATGGCGTGGTTGCTTTACGTCAGGCAGGTTCGACCTTGAAGCCGTTTCTATACGAACTGGCCATCGAAAAAAAATGGATGACCGCAGCCTCGATATTGAACGATGCGGCGATCAATCTGCCTACCGCCAGCGGCTTGTATATTCCGCAAAACTACGACAAGCAATTCAAAGGTCTGGTCAGCTTACGCACGGCCCTGGCTTCATCCTTGAACATTCCAGCCGTGCGGACCCTGGTAACGGTCACTCCCACGACTTTTTTCGAACGTCTGCAAAAACTTGGTTTTCAGTTACGCGAATCCGGCGATTATTACGGCTACAGCCTGGCGCTGGGCAGCGCCGATGTCAGCCTGCTGGCGCTGAGCAACGCTTATCGCACGCTGGCCAATCAGGGAAGCTATAGCGGTGTGCGTACTACATTGGCAGAGCCTGCCGTAAAAATGAACAAGGTGATGGAACCCGGCGCCGCTTTCATCATCGGCGATATCCTGTCCGACCGCAGCGCCCGCAGCCGCACCTTCGGCCTTGAAAATGCGCTTTCGACGCGAATCTGGACGGCAGTGAAAACCGGCACCTCGAAAGACATGCGCGACAATTGGGCGGTCGGTTATTCGGATCGATATACGGTCGGCGTCTGGGTCGGCAATGCATCCGGCTTGCCGATGTGGGATGTGTCCGGCGTAACTGGCGCCGCGCCGATCTGGCAAGAGGTGATGCAATATCTGCACAGCCGTGATCAGCTGCGTCAGCAGATTCCACAAAAGCCGGCTGGTGTGGTGCGACAGGAAATTCGCTATACCGACAAGATCGAAGCACCGCGCCAGGAATATTTTCTGGCCGGAACCGAGCAAAGCCTGATCACGACCGCCAAATCCGACGATATCGCCGTCGCCATACGTTATCCGACACCAGGCATGCTGGTCGCACTCGATCCGGATATTCCGCCGCAGCGGCAACGCATACGTTTTGCAGCAGATGGTTTATCCATTGGCTGGTGGCGGCTGGATGGCAAGTTGCTGGCGCCGGCTGCGGTGAAGGCAGGCAGGAAAACTAGTTACCAGGCCGCTGCTGCAGATCCGCAACTGGCTTTAGACTGGATGCCATGGCCCGGCCGCCATGTGCTGGAATTGCTGGATCATAAAATGGCCGTGGTCGACCAGGTGCGTTTCGAGGTGCGCGGTGCGGTCGAGAATCTGGCGCAGCAGAAATCCGGCCGCGCCGGAAAGAAATAAATTCAGATCATCAGGCGTTGTTCCGCATTTTTGAAACATGTTCTTCTGCGCCTTGTTTGCGTGCCGCAGCTGCAACTTCTTTCGTCACAATGGTTTTCCCGATCGGCGCCAGTGCAATACCTGCCAGCTTCAGGTGCTGGATGCCAAACGGAATGCCGATGATAGTGATGAAGCAGGCGATAGCCGAGAGTACATGGCCGATAGCCAGCCAGACGCCGGCGAACACGAACCAGAGGATATTGCCGACCAGGCCAAGGCCACCGGTGCCGATATCGTCTTTCTTCGTCAGTTCTTTTCGGCTCACCGCTTCTTTGCCGAAGGGGAAGAAGGTAAATTGTCCGATCACAAAACAGGCTTTGCCCCACGGGATGCCGACAATCGTGATGAAGGCCAACACGCCAACCAGCCACCAGCCCAAGCCCATGAACACCCCGCCCAGAACAAACCACAGAAAATTACCGATGGCGCGCATATTTTTTTCTCCCTGATGAAAGCATGACATAAGACTCGTGGCCCCATGCTGCTAGAAATTACGAAGGAGAAAATGTAACATCGCCGGTAACTGATCACAAGACAATCCGTGCCTGCCATGGCGGTTGCTATCGGGCCATTATGAAGCGGCAAGCCGCTACCATTTGCATCCGCCATCTTTTTTTGACAGCATCGCATCGGCGGCCAGAACCAAAGGCGCGAATAAACCGTAGGGCTGGCCGATTTCCTTGCAATCAGCGCGCGCGCTACGTTGAATATCCCGCGCCAGGCGGCTATCCGGCCGGGCTTCGAGCGGATGTGTTTGCAACTGCGCGACGGCAGGCCCGGCACGCCTCTCCTTTGGATCGATTGCTAGTTGCCTGGCTGTTTTTAATGCTGCGTCAAGATCCACGCGAGGCTGCTGGTCCGCTGCCTGGGCAGTGATTGCGGCGTCGTTCGTGCCGTGTTCCGGCAGCGTTGAGGGTAAGGTTCGCGCTATTGTATTTGCACGAGCAGGGGATTTAACGGGATGAGAGTTGCGCTGGATGGCGGGTGGCGTAATTATTCGTGCTGCCGGCATTGCTGCCGGCAACAGCAACAGAGTTATCTCTGCCTGCGAGCTGCTGGCTGGTCTGATATCGACCGCTTGATGACGCCAAAACAATTGCATTAGGCCGACATGGAGCAACAAGGAGAGCATTATGCCCATGCTCATCGCACGCGGATGTACGGCAGCAGGCCAACCGGTCTTGTCAGACATTTTTATCAGCGCCGTTCAGGGTGTCGGATCCGATTCTATTTCGGCAGATCCACTATCCGGCTGATAGGTCAACAGGTCACCCGGCTGACAGTCCAGATATCGGCAAATCGCCTCCAGGGTTTCCAGGCGTACTCCTTTTACCTTGCCTTGTTTTAACAGTGACAGATTCTGCTCGGTAATGCCTATAGCCGCGGCCAGATCTTTCGATTTCGCCTTGCGTTTTGCCAGCATGATATCCAGCGTAATGACGATGCTCATTTCACCCTCATACAAACTGCCGATTTTCTGCATCGACCTCGCTGGCACGTTGCAGGATGCGGGCGATCACGGTAATGCAGGCCGCCATGAAGAGGGCGACTATCATATTGTAGTCAAGGTCGATGTTGAGCAGGCGATGGCCAACCGGCCGCGTTATTGTCAGCCATGCCGACGATAACGGTCCGCACAGAAAATCCAGCAATACCCACCACGCTATGCCGTGACCGACCCGGCCCAGATGGATAGCAGCTGCAGGCGAAAAATATTCGCCTTGGGCGTAGCGCTGAAACAGCGCGCGCAACTGGAATAAACCGTATCCAAGCGCCAGCAATGGAATGTTGGTTAGCACCATGGCGCCCAGTAATTGCCATAACGGCAGACTGGATGGATGGATGCCGAGTTTAGTCCCGGCGTTGGCGAAGCTCGAGATTTCGCATAGCGCATCAGGGAACAGCCAACTGCCGATATTGAAGGCCAATATGCCCGCCAACAGCAGCATGGTGATGCTGGCCATACGCTGGCTGGTTTGCGCAATATGATCTTGCTTCATGAGGTGTCCTTTGGGATGACCCTATTGTTTGTCATTGAGATGGATGGAAATGCGAAAGGTATTGCCAAGACGCGCCACAGCCTGATCGGCCAAGTTGCTACGGAATGCCATGTCGAGCGACGCACTGATGCCAAGGTGGGGCATCAGTTTGCTAAAGAGATAGAGCCCCAGAATGACAATCGCAAGCCAGGAAAACAGCGCAGCCAGGAAGCGACGGGCTAAAGTGATGATGTTTTGCTGCACGACGCCTCCTTTTCGATAGGATGGTCGCATTTTACTATAAAATTATCGTAAAACAATAATAAATGTCTGCTTATTGATCATTTATCGCTAATTACTATTTTTTAAATCGATCTCGATACGCCTTGATTTACGTCGATTTTCGTTTCCCCAGCCAAAAGCCGTTGAATTTTCCACTGGCAAGCGCAGTCCCCAGCAGGGTGATGGCGCATCCGGCCAACATGGCGGGCGTAATTTTTTCATTCAGGAAGACAGCGCCCCAGGCCAACCCGAAAACCGGAATCAGGAAAGTCACGGATGCGGCATAAGCGGCGCCAACTCGTTCGATCAATCGAAAATAGAGGATGTAGGCAAAGCCGGTGCAGATGACGCCTAGCGCCGCAACGCAAGCCCAGATGGACGGCGCGATAGCGTGCTGCGGCCAGTACAGCAGCGCCGGTGGCAGCAGTACGATAGAAGCGAAGAACTGGCTGCCAAAGGCGACCACCAGTGGCTTGACGCCGGCCAGATGTCGCTTCGAATAATTGACCGCGAATCCGTAAAATCCTGCGGCCAGGAGCGCGGCGGCGATCGCCAGCGGTACGCCGGAGACCCCGGCGCCCAAGGTATCCCACACCAGCACCACGACACCGGCAAGACCTGACAATAGACCGCATATTTGCTGGCGGCCCAGAGCTGACTGGAACCATGCCGCGGCGATCAATGCAGTCCAGATCGGCGTCGTTGCATTCAAAATCGAGTCGAGGCCGGCATTGACGTATAGCGTCGAGTAGGCAAACAGGCCGAACGGAATTGCAGAATTGCTGATGCCAACCACAAATAAAGGCCATGCCTTGCTGCGGAACTCGCTGCGAGCGGCGGCGGTGCGTAGTACCGGTAACAGCACCAGCGCGGCAATGCCGACACGTAGTGCGATCAGCGCGATTGGGCCGAACTCAGGCGCAGCAATGCGCAGGAATAGAAAGGATGCGCCCCAGATTGCGGCGAGCAGGAGCAGTTCGATAAAATTCATGGCGAGTGTCCGTCAGTTTGCGAGCAGCGGATGCCGCACAATTGAAACATAGGGCATATCCGGACTCCGGACACTCTGGTTCTTGCGTTCGAATTCGGTAAAGTGACAGCAATGACAACGATAGTCAGGCTATGGCGAATGCTGAAATTGGGTTGACTAGTTATTTATTTCGTCAGGAATTTCCAAATTCAATATCGCTGAACTCAGGCATTTTCCGTGGGCGTCAAGAGCCAGGGATCGCGTGACGCCACCGCCCAGGGCGCGCTGCATGACGAAATTCAAGGCGCCCAGATTCGGCAGCGCATAGCGCACCACGTCACCGTGCACGATGCCGGCAAAATGCGCCTTGACTAGCTCAGGGGTCAGGTTTTTTTCCAGCAGCGCATAATCTTTTTCCTGATAGGCAATCACCGAGATATTCGAGATGTCGCCTTTGTCGCCGGCGCGGGAATGGGCAAGGTCGCGTAGTTTCATTATCACTCTCACTCTCACTCGAAATGAACTGATGTTGTTACGTGCTGGCGCGGCAGCATGCAGGATTGCACGGCCACCACTTCTTTGGCCGTTTTGGTGACGCCGCCACCGGCTGCAGGGCCGCAGGTGTACAGTGTTTCAACTTCGTTGCCGATGCGGATCGCGTCACGCATATTGTCGCAGCGGGCGCTTACCCGCACTCGAACTTCGTAAGGCTCGGACGGTTGAGCCGACTTAGCGGGAGCCGGCAATGCGGGAGCCGACAATACGGCGCCGTGGATGGCGTCGACGCCCAGCAGATCGTAACGGCACTCATTGAACGCTACCGCGCTGAGTTTCAATCTTTCTGCGACGATGGCTTGCGCCAGTTTGCCGCGTACCAGAGCTCCCGGCCCTGCATAGGAAATTTGTCCTTCGCCGATGTAGCTGTCGATATAGCCTATCGAGACTTTCAAGGTATCCGGCCTGGCGCGGCCGGTAGCGCCTTGCACCCGCACCCGGTCAGGGCCGGTTTCGCGCATCGTCACAGCAGAGAAATCGGCCACCACGTCCGGTGTCAGATAGCTGGCGGGATCGTGTATTTCATATAGCAGCTGTTCTTTGCAGGTGGCGGTTGTCACCTGGCCGCCGGAGCCCGCCACTTTGGTGATAACGACTGTACCGTCTTCCGTTACCTCACCGATCGGGAATCCCAGTCGCGCCAATCCTTGCACATCCTTATAACCGGGATCGGCAAAGTAACCGCCGCTGATCTGGCCGGCGCACTCAAGCAAATGACCGACCAGCGTGCCTTGTCCAAGCCTGTGCCAGTCATCCATGGCCCAGTTGAATTCGTGAATCAACGGCGCCAGGAACAAGGCCGGATCGGCGACCCGACCGGTAATGATGACGTCGGCGCCTAGCTCCAGCGCCTCGACCAGCGGTGCGGCGCCGATGTAGGCGTTGGCCGAAAGCAGCTTGTCACCCAGGTTGCTGACCTGTATATCCTGGTCGCTGATGTAGGCGCCTGCTTTCAGGGTGTCCAGCACATCGTCGCCGCCGATCGCTGCCACTTTCAGCTGAAGATTCATCGATAACGCAATCTGCCTGACCATGGCAGCGGCAGCCAACGGGTTGGCCGCGCCCATATTGGTTATGATCTTGATCTTTTTCTCGCTGCAGATGCCAAGCACAGCGTGCATCCGTTCTGCCAGCAACGGATCGAAGCCCAGAGAGGGATCTTTCATTCTGGTTTGCTGGGCGATCGCGATGGTGCGCTCAGCCAGGCATTCAAAGACCAGATAGTCGATCTCGCCTTTTTCCGCCAGTTCGATGGCGGGTTCGATGCGATCGCCGGAGTAGCCGGCGCCGGCGCCGATTCTGATGTGTTTCATGATAATTTCCTCAGATTCTCGTCTTCGTCTTACAGCGGAAAGACGCCGATCACGACACAGGTAATCGTCATGATGACGGATGCCGCGAACAGATATTTGAATGTGTATTTCTGGTGATCAGCCAAATCAATACCGGCCAGGCCGGCGACCAGGAAGGTTGCCGGCGTCAGTGGGCTGACAGGGAAGCCGGTAGTCATCTGACCCAGCAACGCGGCCTGCGCTACATGCAACGGCTGTACCCCTAGCATGTGACCAACTTCCGCGATCACCGGCAGCACGCCGAAGTAGAAAGAGTCGGGATCGAACAGCATGGAGAGCGGCATCGACAGCAGACCGAGCGCCACCGGAATATGCGAAGCCATCGAGGGCGGAACCAGACCGACCGCCATCTTGGCCATCGCGCTCAGCATCCCGGATTTGGTCATGATGCCGGTGAATACGCCGGCAGCGAACAAGATGCTGGCCATCAGCAAGGCCGCCTTGGCATGCGCATCGATGCGGCTGCGCTGCATGTCCGCGTTGCGGTAATTGATCATCAAAGCCAGCACTACGCCGATCATGAACATCACCACCGGATCGACTTTTCCACTGATCATCACCCCTAGTACAAACACGGTCAGAACGATATTGATCCAGAAATTTTTCGG
The DNA here is from genome assembly GCF_900111995.1 of Collimonas sp. OK607. Classification (GTDB taxonomy): domain Bacteria; phylum Pseudomonadota; class Gammaproteobacteria; order Burkholderiales; family Burkholderiaceae_D; genus Collimonas. The sequence goes on along the minus strand of NZ_FOKF01000035.1, from coordinate 11,593 downwards.
ACGACGGATACTCTTTTCCGCGTCCGTCAATTCATGGGTATGGACGAATCCCGTTGGGGCGCCCTTGGTCAGGCCGAGGCGCCGCTCTTCTTTCAAACCGAGGTAGTAAGCCACCGAGAAAACGAACACCAGGCCGACGATCTGCACCGGGATCAGGGGCGTGAAAATTTCGCTGACCGGAATATGCAAGGCGGCAGAGGCACGGATCATGGGGCCGGTCCAGGGCAGGAAATTCACACCTGCCGCGAGCGATGCGACGCAGGCCAGGATGCGTTTGTCTATGCCGAGGCGCTGGTATAGCGGCAGCATGGCGGGAATTGTCACCAGAAAGGTAACCGCGCCGGAACCGTCCAGGTGGATTAGCAAGACCAGCAACGCCGTACCCGGAACGATGCGGGTAGGGCGGCTGCCGACGATGCGCAGGATGCCGGAGATGATCGGGTCCAGCATGCCGGCATCGGTGACAATCCCGAAAAACAGGATCGCAAATACAAACATGCCGGCCACCGGAGCAATGCTGGTGATGCCTGATACGATGAATTTCGATGTTTCAAGTCCAAATCCGCCTATCAGGGCGGCAATGATGGGAATCGCTATCAGGGCCACCAATGGCGACATTTTTTTTGTCAGGATCGCCGCGAGCAGGGTGGCGATGGTGATGAAGCCGAGTAATGCCAGCATATTGTCTGTCTCCTATCCTTTGGATATTTTTTTGGAATACTTGTTTTTAATCTTCTTTTAACTGCATTCTGGTAGTTGAGGTTTGTGCTGTAAAATGGTTTTTTCCGATAGATTGATCGTAAAAAGAGATTAATCGATGAAACTCAACATCTCTACACGCTCGCTGCATGCGTTCCTCGCACTGCGGGAATGCAAACACTTCACTCACGCAGCAGAACGTTGCTTCATGTCGCAATCCGCTTTCAGCGTCATGATTCAAAAACTGGAAGTGGCGGTGGGCGCTAAACTGTTCGAGCGCGATACGCGTAACGTTACTCTGACCGCAGAGGGAGAATTGTTTGCCGAAGTGGCGCGTTCGCTGGTGAGCGATATCGAGGCTGCCTTTGCCGATATGAGCGACTACGTTGCACGCCGCAAAGGCAGGGTGGCGATCGCGGCCTTGCCGTCGCTGGCGGCGAACGGCTTGCCGGCGGTGATTGCCGAATACAAGCGGGCTTATCCGGGAATTACCGTGCAATTGTTCGACGCTCTGTCGGACCAGTGCCTCGCCATGCTGCGTCAAGGTAAGGTCGATATCGCCCTGACCGCACCGGGTTCGGGTTTGACCGAGTTCGATACCAAAACCTTGTGCAGCGATCCTTTTTACCTGGTGTGCCGGCAGGATCACGCGCTGGCTGGCAAGCGTCGTATCCGTCTGTCTGACCTGAGCGGTTGCGAACTGATTCACCTGGCGCGCAGCACCAGCGTGCGTCAGCACGTCGAGCTGCTGCTGCGCGGTATCCCGGTGATGAATTCAGGTTTGGAGGTGGAGCACCTGGCTACCGTAGCGGGTTTGATTGAATCCGGTTTGGGTGTCAGCATTGTGCCGGAGTTGACCTTGTTCCAGTTCCGCCATATGAATCTGGTGAGCATCCCGGTCGACGCGCCGGTCGATGCGGATGAAATCGTGCGGCCGATCCTGATCGTGAAAAAGAAAGAGCGTTCTCTTTCCATTGCTGCTCAGGGCATGTCGGAGTTGATTGAAAAGCGGCTGCATAACATCGGCAGCCGCACAGCGCCGAAGCGCATCAAAGGTTAAGTCAACAGCTCCTAATGCAATTCCATGCCGAAGCGTTCGGTTCTTGGCATCCAATTGCCTTTGATATCGGCCGATACCAGCACGCGTTCGGCGCGCCCGATCAGCAGCTCGCGCGGCACGAAGCCGAAATGACGGTAATCGCCGCTGTTGTCGCGATTATCGCCCAGCATCAGATAGTGATCCTGCGGTACCGTGATCGGGCCGAAATTGCGGTTGGCGCCGACTTGCGGCAACAGCTGGATACGGTGTTGTTCCGCTCCCATTTTTTCGTTCAGGCGCAAGGCGACCAGGGCGCCGCCTTGTTCCAACGGTTCGGGGGCGGTGCCGAGCATGGCATAGCTGGCTTCGTGGCCGTTGATAATCATTTTTTCATCGCGCATTTCGACAGTATCGCCAGGTAATGCAATCACGCGTTTGATGAGCCGGGTGTCGTCCAGAGGTGAAAAGAAAGTGACGATATCGCCGCGTTTCGGTTCGCCGAGGTGGCTGATGACGATATTAGTGAGAGGCACTTTGAGATTGAATGCCAGGCGATTCACGAATACCACGTCGCCTTCCAGCAGGTTGGGGCGCATGGAGCCCGAGGGGATCGGATTCCAGTCGGCGACTGCCGTACGGAAAATCCCGAAAAGAAACAAAAATAGCAAGAATCCTTTATTGAGACGAATCCAGTTTTTCATTTTCATTCCACCTTCCAGTGATTTCCGATGTCTTGCGGCTAAGCGCATCCAGCCCTTCGATTTGCACAGTATGCCACTTATTTCCCCGCATATTATTTCGCGTAAAGTCAGAAAGGCACCAACCAAGACAGTAATTAAACAGGATCAGAATTAAATAGGGTCAGAGTCGAATTGCACAGGCTTTATCGCCCAATTCGACTCTGACCCTATTTAATGGACTACGGAGTACATGCGCAGGCATTCGACGGAGAGCTGGAGCTAATCAGAAGCAACTACAACGCTCCGCTTTAACCACCCATAAACATCGCCCACACCCAAAACAGGCAGGATGTTTTAACAAAAAATCATAGTTTATTTCTTTTGATCTAGCGAAACCAGATCGAAATGATCGGCCTGGTATTGGAACAGCAGGCAGTCTTCACCTTTGACGCAACCGCTGTAGTGAGGCAGTTTTGCTGGCAGGTCGTAGAAAGAGCCTGCTGGATATTCAGTGCGTTTGCCGTCGATGACTGCATAGAACGTTCCTTTCAACACCACGGTTGGCAGGTTTTGCGAGTGGGTGTGGAACGGGTTGTCTTTACCGGCAGGGAAGATCACAAAAGCCTCGTACGGCCCTTTACCTGCCAGGTTACCGCGCGCATTGGCGAATTTGATGCCGCCGGTGTCGGGGATTTCAGTCCACTTCAGATCTGCCGCAGGCAGGGAAATCAATTTGGCCGCAGGCGTTGCAGAGGCGGCGTTGCTCGCTAACAGCTGGGTGGAACACAAGGTTGCGGTGAGGAGCAGTAAAGTCTTTAATTGAGCTTTCATTTGATACCTTTCAATAGTGAAAAAAACGCGGTGAAATCCGGGAGTCTCAGATTGATTTTCCAGACCAGATGCTTAGGCCAGCGGCAATTCCAGGATCTGTGTCGTCGTCATCACATCGCCGAAGGTGTCGGCGATAGTGGCCAGGGATGCATGATGCAACTGGGCGTGTGGCACGATGCTGCCGTCAGCCATGTCAAGGTCGCGGGTGGCGCAGGCGTCGTCCGCAACGATGACTTCATAGCCGCATGGCACGGCGTCTCGCGCGGCGCCGGCTACGCAGGCGTGGGTCATCAAGCCGGTAATGATCAGTGTCTTGATATTGGCTGCTTTCAACCGGGCGTCGATATCGGTGGTGGGGAAGACGCTGACGGACGATTTTTGTACTACCGTGTGATGCGCTTCCGGTTGCAGCGCGCTGTGGAATTTAACGGTATCGCCATCCTCGGCGAAAATCGGCGTGCCAGCCGGCGTGACATGTTGAATATGGAAAACCGGCAGCTTTGCCTGGTCGGCGAATGCAACCAGCTGCCTGGCGTTGTCGAGTGCGCGCATGCCGTCGGGGATCGGCATTTTGCCGCTGAAGTATTCGTTTTGAAAATCGATTACCAGCAAGGCTGTACTGTTGGCGTCTATTTTGCCCGGGGCGGTAGCGCCGGCGATGGTACGGATGGTCGGGTGGTTCATTCTGGAACTCCTTGTTAGTGATTTGACATGGCAAAGTATCGGGCTTTGGCATAGAGGGCGAAAGCGTCCCGATAGACAACTTGTGATAGGATCGGGCCATGTTTTCTACAGCCACTGCCACAATCACCGTCGCTGCCGTCAATCCAGAGAACGCGCACACCATAGGGGTGATCGCCTTCGAAGGCATCAGCCCGTTCCATCTGTCCGTGCCCTGCATGGTATTTAGCGACGATCTGGCCCGGCTGGGCGTGCCGCGCTACCGTTTGCTGATTTGTGGGGAGAAGACGGGCTTGATTCCCACCATGTCGGGCTTCAACATCGATGTGCAGCATGATTTGTCGGTGCTGACCCAGGCCGACACCGTAATCGTGCCGGCCTGGCGCGATCCCGATGAGCGGCCGCCGGAGGCTTTGCTGCAAGCTTTGCGCACGGCGCATGCGCGTGGCGCCAGGATTGTCGGCTTGTGTCTCGGCGCTTTTGTATTGGCCGAGGCTGGTTTGCTGGATGGCCGCATCGCCTCTACCCATTGGGTGTGGGCCGATGACTTTGCCAGAAAATACCCGCGCGTGAAACTGGATCAAAAAGTCTTGTACGCAGATGACGGCGATATCCTGACCTCGGCCGGCACCGCCGCCGCGATTGACTGTTGCCTGCATTTACTGCGTCGCGATCATGGCGCTGAAGTGGCGAACCGCGTAGCCCGCCGCATGGTGGTGGCGCCGCATCGGCATGGCGGCCAGGCGCAATATATCGAACAGCCGTTACCCAAAGCCAGCGGCAGCGACCAACTTACTGTCACCCTGGACTGGGCCATAGCCAACCTTGAACAACCCCTGAGCCTGGATGTGCTGGCGGACAGGGCGGCCATGAGCCGGCGCAATTTTACCCGCCGCTTCAAGATGAAAACCGGCGCCACGGTATCGCAATGGTTGCTCAATCATCGACTGGCTGCGGCCCAGCGATTGCTGGAGACTAGCGACCAGGCGGTCGACCGTATTGCCGAAACGGTGGGCTTCGGATCCACCGTCTCACTACGGCAGCATTTCGCCGCAGCATTTTCGGTTTCGCCCGCCGCCTACCGTAAGCAATTCCAGCGCTCGTGAGCCACTGCGCCTGGCGTTATTCTTTTCTGCTATACAATTCGCACTTGCCGGGTTTTTCACGGTTTCCTTTTTGTACCCCTATTTGCAGTGAAGCATTCAGTAATGACAGATCATTCCGCAGCAGCCCCCGATGAATACGTTGACGACGCCGCCGATGCCGGCAACGCTCAGAAAATCCACGAACCACGCTTGTGGCGCGACGACGGCTGGACCGCACGCATCATCAAGAACGACGACGATGATGGTTGGGCGGTAGCGATGATCAAGGATGGTGAACCGGAACCGGCGCTGATCGGGCCCTGGACCATGGGGCGCGACAAGAAAAATCCGAAACCGCTGGATCCCTCGGCTTTCATCACGCTGGTCAAGACCGCATCGGAATTCGTGCGCAGGCACGAGCAGCAACTGCATGCGATGCTGCACAAGAGCATCGTGGCGAGCGATGCCGACTCCGATGCAGTGATCACTGTCACGCTCGATATTATTCCCGACGATGATTTTCCCTACGCCTTGCTGACCGCCCACGATGAAGATGGCGAACAACTGGCTCAGGCGCGGGTAGCGGCAACTTTCAAGCTCAGCGAGAGCAGCGCACGCGCATGGATTGCCAACGAATTTCGCACGCCGCATTGAAATCGCAGGCAAAAATTCTAGGATAGTACTTGGAGTGATTTAGGATAAACCTTATACTGTGTATTTATACAGTTTTGGTGAACAATGCCGCACAAGTTCCGTCACATCCTGCTGTCCCTGTCATTCCTTGTATTCCTCAATTCTCCGGTTTTTGCCACTGATTGTCCCTCGCATTACGCCGCCGGCCGCGCTCCTGAAATCCTTAACGACAAGCTGGCGCGCCAGACGCAGGAGTTGTGCTACCAGGCTTTTGCCGTCATGCACTCAGGTATCACGCGTACTCCTTTATGGTCGGCCGAACATCTGACGCGTAATAACATCGACGCTGCCCGCACGCTGTCGCGCGAAAATTCCTTTCATCCCGAACCCGCGTTGCTGATCAATGGCCGCGCCGAGTTGAAAGACTACGCGCGTTCCGGTTTCGATCGCGGTCACATGAGCCCGAACGGCGACATGGCGAACCGTACTTCGCAGTATGAAAGTTTTAGTCTTGCCAACATGATTCCGCAGAATCCGCAAAACAACCGCCATATCTGGGCCGAGATCGAAAGCGCGGTACGGCGGCTGGCGGTGAAAGAAGGTGAGCTGTATGTGATTACCGGACCGGCCTTCCTCGGCCAGGATCTGCAAAAGATCGGCAATGTGCTGGTGCCGACTTATATCTATAAAGTGGTCTATAGTCCCAAGAGACAGCAGGCCGCCGCTTATTTCATCAAGAACGAGGATACTTCCAGCTATCAGGCTTTGTCGGTAACGCAGCTGGAAAATACCTTGCACATCGATCTGCTGCCAGGTGTGCCGAAACGCATCAAGGACGTAGCGATGCCATTACCTAAAGCGGGAGCGGGACAGCGCGGCGGCAGGAACCTTGCTGAAAGAACCGAGGAACCGGCCGCCCAGGTTAAAAAGATAGAGACGGATCTGATGACCAGGTTATTCAATGATGCGTTGAAAATACTGCTCAATTTCGTCACAAATTTGATACATAAAGGATGGTCGCATGGTTAACAAGGCTAAATTTATTCCGTTCGCCGATGAAAGCGCAACTCTCTCTATCGGCAAGCTGAACGTTGAAAATCGGCTGGACCGGGTCAGCTTGTTTGGCGATGTCGACCTGACGCTGGACCAGGGTGGACTGGAGCAGGCAAAGGCACTGCAAGCGCTGATCAACCAGGTGGTGGCAGAACTTGAATCGAGAACATTGCCTGAGGTGCTGGCTGTTGCGCCGGTGGTGAAGGTTAGCAATCCGTTTTAAGTAAGCGGAAAATCAATGAGGTAAGCAAGATGGATGACACAACAGCCGATACGGGACTAAGCGATGTCGGCATGCTAGGCAACGGCGCTCCCGCCAGCCAGGTGCTGGAGACGGTGGCGATGCGTAAGCACGGCGACCCGGCTTGGGAGCCTTTTCATTACGAGAAGATTTCCGAAACCGAATATGAGGTCAGCGGCGGTACGCCAGCCGTGATTGGCGGCGTCAAGAAGTGGCCGGGTCCGCATAGCACTGTGCTGGTGTCTGTGGATGAAATTGCAGAGGAACAGCATGCAAGCATTCCTGTAGAAATTGCGTCTGCGCCATCTCAGGCAGTGCCGGCGATGATCTTTAAACAGAACGCAGTCGAAGGCGTCGCAACAAATTATCTGACGGTGGTGCTGCAGCTGCCAGCCGATGAGCAAGGCCGCAAGCGCATTTGTAATGCACTCAGCCTGGATGCAGATTTTTTCGGCGCCAAGGTGACAGCAACTTCACTGGCCGATGAGATTGCCGTCAACCAGTTGCTGGAACTGCGTTGCGATCCGGTCGATGTACAAGATGTACGAACACGGATCGCAAAGCGCAATCAGACTGCTTGAAAAACTGCTTGAGTGCGGCTTGCCTCAGAGGGAAGTCCGCAGTGAAAACAGTTCGGGGAATAACACTACGTCCAGCATCATCTTCAGATAGCTGGCGCCCTCGGTGCCGCCGGTACCCTTTTTGAATCCGATGATGCGCTCCACCGTGGTCAGGTGGCGGAAGCGCCAGTAGCGGAACGCCGTTTCGAGATCGACCAGTTTCTCGGCCAGTTCGTATAGCTCCCAATGGGTGTCCGGCGCTGTATAAACCGCCAGCCATGCCGTTTCCACCGAATGGTCAGCGACGGTGGGTTGCTGCCAGTCCCGGTTCAGGCGCGCCTGGTCGACCGGCAAGCCGGCACGTGCCATCAACATCACGGCTTCATCGTAAATCGACGGTTGTTGCAGCGAATCCTGCAGTCGTGCATACGACTCTGGCGAATGCTGATGCACCTGCAGCAGCGCGGCATTCTTGTTCCCCAGCAGGAATTCGATTTCCCGATACTGAAACGACTGGAAGCCGGACGACTGGCCGAGATAAGGGCGGATTGCGGTGTACTCCGGCGGTGTCATGGTCGCCAGCACATCCCATGCGTGCACCAGCTGATCCATGATGCGCGCCACGCGGGCCATCATCTTGAACGCCGGCGATAAATCGTTGCTGCGCAGCTGCGCGTGCACCGCATGCAATTCATGCAGCATCAGTTTCATCCACAGTTCGCTGGTCTGGTGCTGGATGATGAACAGCATTTCATTATGGTTCGGTGAGAGCGGCCGTTGCGCCGTCAAGACCTGGTCCAGGGCCAGGTAGTCGCCATAACTCATGGTTTCGCCGGCGGCCTCGCCGAATTTCATCTGCGCGCCATGCCACGACTCTTTGGGGTTGAAAGGGCATTCCATTTTGTGACTCCTGAATATTAGGTAACCGCTTCTTGCTGTGCGTTGATTTCGTAGTCTTTGTCGGCCAGGATCTGGTGCAGAGTATCGACCGCATCCCAGACGTCGATGAACCGGGTGTATAGCGGCGTGAAGCCGAAGCGCATCACCTGCGGTTCACGGTAATCGCCGATGACGCCGCGCGCGATCAGTTCGCGCATGATGGCGTAGCCGTGTTGATGGGCGAAGCTGACATGACTGCCGCGTTCTGCATGCGGGCGCGGCGTCACCAGCGTCAGGTCGAGACCGGCGCAGCGGCTTTCGACCAGTGCGATGAACAGATCGGTCAGCGCCAGCGATTTGCGGCGCAGGGCTTGCATGTCTGTTTGTGCGAAGATATCCAGGCCGCATTCCACCATCGCCAGCGATACGATCGGCTGGGTGCCGCACAGTGCGCGGCGTATGCCTTCGCCGGGTGCGAATGCCGGCTGCATGGTGAACGGTGCGCGATGGCCCCACCAGCCGCTTAGCGGTTGCCGGAATTGCGCATGATGGCGTGGCGCGATCCAGGCGAAGGCTGGTGCGCCGGGGCCGCCGTTCATGTACTTGTAAGTGCAACCCACTGCGAAGTCGGCATTGGCCGCATGTAAATCTATCGGCACGGCGCCGGCGGAATGTGCCAGATCCCAGACCACCAGCGCACCGTGTTCCTGCGCAGCTTTGGTGACTGCCTTCATGTCATGCAGATGGCCGCTGCGGTAGTTGACATGGGTCAGCATCAGGATCGCGGTTTCTGCATTGACGGCGGTGGCGAGTTCTTGCGGCGTGTCGATCAGGTGGATGCGGTAGCCGCGATCCAGCCATTCGGTCAGGCCTTGCGCCATGTAGATGTCGGTCGGGAAATTGTCGCGTTCGGTGACGATTACTTTACGCGTTGCCGCATCGGGTTTGGCGGCCTGCATTTGCAATGCGCCGGCCAGTACCTTGAACAGATTGATGGAGGTGGAGTCGGTCACCATTACTTCGTTTTCAGCGGCGCCGATCAAGCTTGCCAGCTTGTTGCCTAGCCGGCCTGGCAGATCGAACCAGCCGGCTTTGTTCCAGCTGCGGATAAGACCGTTGCCCCATTCTTCCTGGATCACTTGTTGTGCACGCTGGAGCGAAGCGTGCGGGCGCGCGCCGAGCGAATTCCCATCCAGGTAAATCACGCCTGGCGGCAAATCGAACAAGGTCCGTAGCGGTGCCAGCGGGTCGTTGGCATCCAGGGTTTGGCATTCTGCCCGGGTCTTGATGTTGTTTGTCATGGTTGTGGTCATCGTTGTTGTCATAGCTGAGCGCGTGAAGCTCAAAGAGGGCGCAAGATGGCGCGCACCGGACTGGCATCCATGCCGGCCAGGCGCAAGGGCAGCGCAATCAATTCGTAGTCGCCGGCGCTGATTGCATCGAGCACGACGCCTTCCAGTATGGCGATGCCGTGCTGTTTTACGGTGTGGTGCGCCAGCATGGTTTTGGATTCTTGCGGATCGAGCGAAGGCGTATCGATGCCTACCAGGCGCACGCCGTGTTGCGCCAGCAGCTCGATGGTTTCGGGCGCTACCGCGGCAAATGCCGGATCCCATTGTTCTTGCGGTGCGCTGGCATAGGTGCGTAACAGGACGCGTGGCGGAACGTCTGCCAATGCATGTTCGATGTGTTGTGGTGTGACTGGCGCGGCGCCAATGCAATGGATTACGCGGCAGGGGCCGATATAGGCGTCGAGAGCTACATGGTCGATAGGCAGGCCTTGCGGATCGTAGTGGCTGGGCGCGTCGCAGTGCGCTCCGGTGTGGGTGGAGAGCGTGATGCGGCTGACATGCACGGGGCAGCCGTCGCTGATTTCCCAGGTGGTTTGGGCGCTATAGGTGGTGTCGCCTGGCCATACCGGGGTCTTGGCGGAGAGGATGGGGCTGATGTCCCAGATGGGTTTGGTGGTGTAGATGGCGTTCTCCCGTGCTGATTCGATGAATTATTTTAGGCGGCCTTGCTGGAATTTTTATACGAAATTAGTGGGTGATTTTTTTATTATTTAGAATAATATGTTGGATATACACTTAATATTGAAAGATAATTTCAATGCAGCTTGATACTATCGATTTAAACATTTTGACGCTGTTGCAGCAGAATGGCCGGATTAGTAATCAGGATCTGGCGGAGCAGGTGTTTTTGTCGCCTTCGTCGTGTTTGCGCCGTGTGCGGATTCTGGAGGAGGAAGGCATTATCAGCCGCTACAGCGCTTTGCTGAATCCGGAAAAGCTGGGGCTGGAGCTGGATGTGTTCGTGCAGGTGACTATGCGGCGGGATGTCGAGAGTTGGCATGAGAATTTCATGCAGGCGTTGCAGAATTATCCGGAGGTGGTTGGTTCTTATATCATCACGGGGGATGCAAATTACCTGTTGCGGGTGAAGGCGCGTAACTTGAAGCACTATTCTGCTTTTGTGTTGGAAAAATTATATAAAATACCGGGCGTGCAGGATATCCGTTCGAATATCGTGCTGCAGGCGATTAAGGAAACCTACGAGTTGCCGCGGGAATTGCTGCGGGATGCCTGATCGCGGATAGCGAATAATTCCCCTATATCAGATTGAAATCATGGCAAAGACGATTGAAGAAGTTCTGGCAAGACAAAAAGAAGGCGCGCAATTTGTGCTGTCGGCGCCCTTGCTCGGGCTGGAGCTGGAGGATTTCGATACTGTTGCTAAAATTTGGGTGGCTGAGGGCGGCCCCGGATTCAAGGTTGCCGGCGTGCCGCATCGGAAGTGTGTCGATGGCGATTTTTTCATAGACCGCGTTACAGTCGTCAAATTACCAATACTGTAGTTAAATGGGGTCAGAGTTTTTTTACGACAGTCTCATCGTCGTAAATTACTCTGACCCTGACCCTTCCCCTCAAATAACAACATGAATAGCCATAGAGCGCAGGGTATGAATTGCCTGGTTAATTTGCGAGATTGGGATCTGTCGGGGTGCTTCGCGCATCCACCACAGTGCGAGTGAGAGGATGGACAAGGTCTGTTCGGCTTTGTGCCGGCTACCGTATTGGATCTTGAACCCCTGATGTTGCGCGGTTAATCCGATGATCCAGAGCGCATACATGGCGAGTGCTCCGATCAATAGCAGAATGGAAAAACGCAGTGGATCACGCGTTTGACTCTGAGATAGTCCCAATCCAAATTGG
>NZ_FOKF01000043.1 GCF_900111995.1 Collimonas sp. OK607 | reverse complement strand
ACGAAAGGCACCTGAGAGTCCGGCAACGCCAAGCCGAGATCATCGAGTACTTCACTGATGGACTTGTGACGATATAGCGCCAATGCCACCATGAGCCAGACCACTTGCTCGGCAGGCAGGCGGCGATGGCGGATGCTCGTTGCGTCGGTGCGCTGCACGGCCTGTTCAATCCATTCGACAGGCAAATGCTCTCCTAGCCGACGCCAGTCAGGCGCTTCGAGGTGGTTTGCAAGGAAATGGAGAGTGTCATCGAGCATCGACACGCAGGTTAACAGCTGGCCCGAACGTTTACAAGCCCAAAATAAAAATGCCGTCCAGTCTTAACTGAACGGCATTAGCTCCTCGGAGCGCTTTTTTTATACCTCAGACGATATTGAATTTGTAGGGTGGGCACTTATGCCCACGCGGTACATCAGCCATTTTAGGCGTCAATCCAGCGTGGGCAAAAAAACCTGCCCACCCTACCTGTTCGCTGACGGCAGAACGATTACCCTACCCACTTACGCGCATTACGGAACATGCGCATCCATGGCGAATCCTCGCCCCACGACTCAGGGTGCCATGACTGCTGCACCGTGCGGAACACGCGTTCGGCATGCGGCATGCAAACCGTGAAACGGCCATCAGGCGTAGTCACCGAAGTGATTCCTTGCGGCGAACCGTTTGGATTGTACGGATAGCCTTCAGTCACCTGCCCCTTGTTGTCGACGAAACGCATGGCGACCAGCGCTTCCTTGATATCGCCGGTTTGCGAGAAATCGGCAAAACCTTCACCGTGAGCGATGGCGATGGCGCTTTGCGTGCCCGCCATGTCTTGCAGGAAAATCGACGGCGACGATTCGACCTGCACCATCGAGAAACGCGCCTCGAATTTCTCCGACTTGTTGCGGGTGAATTTCGGCCATGCCTGGGCGCCAGGAATGATCGATTTCAGATTGCTCATCATCTGGCAGCCGTTGCAGACACCCAGTGCGAACGTGTCGCCACGCTGGAAGAACAGCGAGAATTGCTCAGCCAGCTTGGCATTGAACAAAATCGTCTTGGCCCAGCCTTCGCCGGCGCCCAGCACGTCGCCGTATGAGAAACCACCGACGGCGATGAAACCCTTGAAATCATCCAGCCGCGCACGACCGGCAATCAGGTCGCTCATGTGGACATCGACCGCGGTGAAACCGGCTTGATGCATCACGTAAGCAGTCTCGACATGCGAGTTGACGCCTTGCTCGCGCAAGATCGCCACGCGCGGCTTGGCTGCCAGGTTGAGGAACGGCGCGGCGATATTGTCTTGCAGATCGAACGGGATGATCGGGCTGATGCCTGGATCGGCCGCATCCAGGATGCGGTCGTATTCGGCATCGGCGCTGGCGGGATTGTCACGCAGGCGGGCGATGCGCCAGCTGGTTTCACTCCACAAACGCTGCAGGTCGATACGGGTCTGGCTGTAGATGGTCTTGGCGTCACGGCTGAATTCGATGACGTCGCGTGTATTCGGCTTGCCGATAATATGACTGCAGGCGCCCAGGTTGAAGCTGCGCAGCACATTCATGACTTCCGATTTCTGCTCGGCGCGCACTTGCAGCACCGCGCCCAGCTCTTCGCTGAACAAGGCACGCAAGGTCATCTCATTGCGGCGCTCGGCCACCTGGCCGGTCCAGTTTTTCGAATCGCCCCAGTCGGCTGCATGCTCGCTTTCCATCGTCAGGATATCGAGATTGATCGACAGCCCGCTGTGGCCGGCAAACGCCATCTCGCACAGGGAGGTGAACAGGCCACCGTCGGACCGGTCATGGTAGGCCAGCAGTTTTTGTTCGCTGTTGAGTTGTTGAATCGCGGCGAAGAATGCTTTCAAGTCTTCTGCGCTATCGACGTCAGGCGTCTCATTACCGATTTGCTGCATGACCTGCGTCAAGGCCGAAGCGCCCATGCGGTTCTTGCCACGGCCGAGGTCGATCAGGATGATTGCGGTGTCGCCGAGATCGGTACGGATCTGCGGCGTCAACGAACGGCGCACATCGCTCACCGGTGCGAATGCGGACACGATCAGCGACACTGGCGAAGTCACTGCCTTGGCTTGACCCTCGTCTTTCCAGGTAGTGCGCATCGACAGTGAATCCTTGCCGACCGGGATGCTGATGCCCAACGCCGGGCACAACTCCATGCCGATCGCCTTGACGGTATCGAACAAGGCAGCGTCCTGGCCAGGCTGACCGCAAGCGGCCATCCAGTTGGCGGACAGCTTGACGTCGGAGATATCGGCAATCGCTGCGGCGGCAATGTTGGTCAAGGCTTCGCCCACCGCCATGCGGCCGGAGGCGGCGGCGTTGATGACGGCCAGCGGTGTACGCTCACCCATCGCCATCGCTTCGCCCAGATAGCCTTCGAAACTCATGCTGGTGACTGCACAATCAGCCACAGGGATTTGCCACGGGCCGACCATCTGGTCGCGCACCGAGGTGGCGCCGACGGTACGGTCGCCGATGGTGATCAGGAACGATTTGTCGGCAACTGTCGGCAACTTCAGCACGCGCTGCGACACTTCCAGCAAATCCATGCCGGTCAGGTCGACCGCAGGCAAAACCGGATTGATGTGCTTCACATCACGCAGCATTTTCGGCGGCTTGCCAAGCAATACATCCATCGGCATATCGACCGGGTTATTGTCGTGCTGCGGATCGATCACCTTCAACTGACGTTCTTCAGTTGCAGTACCAACCACTGCGAACAGGCAACGCTCACGCTGGCAGAAGTATTCAAACAGCGGCAGGCTTTCCGGTGCGATGGCCAAGACATAACGCTCTTGCGATTCGTTACTCCAGATTTCCTTCGGCGCCATGCCGCTTTCTTCCAGCGGCACTTTGCGCAAATCGAAAATCGCGCCGCGCTTGGCGTCGTTGGTGATTTCCGGGAAAGCGTTCGACAAACCGCCGGCGCCGACGTCATGGATCGACAGAATCGGATTCTTGTCATCCATCGCCCAACAGGCGTTGATCACTTCCTGGGCACGTCGTTCCATTTCCGGATTGCCGCGCTGGACTGAATCGAAGTCGAGATCGGCGGTATTTGAGCCGGTCGCCATCGATGACGCCGCGCTGCCGCCCATGCCGATGCGCATGCCGGGGCCGCCCAGCTGGATCAGCAGGCTGCCGACTGGCAGTTCGTTCTTCTTGGTGTGCTTGTCAGAGATGCTGCCGATGCCGCCGGCGATCATGATCGGCTTGTGATAACCCTGCACATTGCCGCCGACGTTTTGTTCGTAGGTACGGAAATATCCGCCCAGGTTAGGACGGCCGAATTCGTTGTTGAACGCAGCGCCGCCGAGCGGGCCGTCGATCATGATTTGCAGGGCTGAAGCTATCCGTTCCGGCTTGCCGTACTGACCTGCATCCTGTTGGCCGATAGCGGTAACATCGCTGGCGTTTTCCCAAGCCTGCAGCGCATCTGGCAACTGCAGGTTGGAAACAGTGAAGCCGGTCAGGCCAGCCTTCGGCTTGGCGCCGCGGCCGGTTGCACCTTCGTCGCGGATCTCGCCGCCGGCGCCGGTGGAGGCGCCAGGGAAAGGCGAAATCGCGGTCGGGTGATTGTGCGTTTCGACCTTCATGAGGATATGCGTTAGTTCATCCGAAGCACGGTAGGTATTGCCTTCCGCCGCACCGCGCGCATAGAAACGCGAAACGGTTGCGCCTTCGATAATCGATGAGTTGTCACTGTAGGCGACGATGGTGCCCTTCGGCTGCAACTGATGGGTATTCTTGATCATCGCGAACAAGGATTTGTCTTGCGCTTCGCCGTCGATGATCCAGTCGGCATTGAAAATCTTGTGGCGGCAATGTTCGCTGTTTGCCTGCGCGAACATCATCAGCTCGACGTCGGTCGGATTGCGCTTGGCGCTGGTGAAGGCAGCCAGCAAGTAATCGATTTCGTCATCCGACAAGGCCAGGCCCAGTTCGGTGTTGGCTTGCTCCAGGGCGCCTTTGCCGCCGGCCAGCAGATCGATGGAGGCCAATGGCTTGGCGTCCAGTTCGCGGAATAAATCGGCAGCTTGCTCGGCGCTGCGCAAGACGGTTTCGGTCATGCGGTCGTGCAGTACGTCGGCGATAGCGCGCACGCTGTCGTCGCTAAGCTTTTTAGCGCCGCCCAGCAAACCGCTCTTGAGTTTTACCTGATACGCAATCCCGCGTTCGATGCGCTTGATGTGCGCCATGCCGCAATTGCGGGCAATGTCGGTGGCTTTGCTGGCCCATGGGGAAATCGTGCCGAACCGTGGAATAACGATGAATTCTTCACCGCCTTCAGCTGCAGCGGTCGGATTACTGCAGGGATCGCCATAGGTCAATAAGGCGTTCAAACGGCCGATATCGTCCTGATCGAGCGGGGTCGAAGCATCGACAAAATGGTCGAAACGCCCTGTCACTTCGACGACATTACTGTCGATCGCTTGTAACTGGGCTAGAAGACGTTGGGAACGGAAGGCAGGCAGAGCATTGGAACCGGGCAAAATCAACATGGCGTGGAGGGAGTTGATGCAGCATGGCTGCGGGTTAAATCAGAAGCCGTCATTATACAGTGCTGACCCGCCCGCCGCCCCTTCAACTGATGACAAAATCACCTTGCCGGCCAACGTAAAAAGCACGACGGGCCGGGAAAGCGCCAGCTCTCTCGGCCTATCATTGCCTTTAAGGCAACTTAATCCAAGTTAATCTTTAGAAATCCTTCAGGACGATCTTGCCGATTGCCCGCCCGGTTTCCAGCGTGGCATGGGCTTGCCGCAGGTTTGCGGCGTTAATCGGCGACAAGACCTGATTCACCGTAGTCACTACGATCTTGTTGTCAATCAGGCGCGCCACCTGGTCCAGCAGATTGCCCTGCTGCTGCATGTCGGCGGTCTGGAACATCGAGCGGGTAAACATAAATTCCCAGATGAAACCGGCGCTCTTGGATTTCAACAGGCTGACGTCAAGCGGCGCATCGTTTTCGACGATGGTGCAAATCGTTCCCTGCGGCGCTATCACTGCGGCCGCTGCCGGGAAATGGCGGTCGGTATCGTTCAGGATCAGCACGTAATCCACATGCTCGAAACCTTGCTGCTTGAGCTGCGCCGCCAGATCGCCGTAATGGTTGATTACGTGTTGCGCGCCAAGGTCGCGCACCCATTTTTCCGACTCGGGACGCGATGCAGTGGCGATCACTTTCAGACCGGCAACCTTGACTGCCAGCTGGATCGCAATCGAACCGACGCCGCCGGCGCCGCCTATGATCAGGATCGATTTAGCCGATATAGTCGCTGCGGCCGATGCCGGCGATATGTGCAGGCGATCGAACAGCGCTTCCCAGGCAGTAATCGTGGTCAGCGGCAAAGCGGCGGCCTGTTCGAACGATAGCGATTGCGGCATATTACCGACGATGCGCTCATCAACCAGCTGAAACTCGCTATTAGCGCCTGGACGGGTGATGTCTCCCGCATAAAACACGCGATCCCCTACTTTGAAACGACTGACGTCGGCCCCCACCGCTTGCACTATTCCGGCGGCATCCCAGCCCAACACGCGCGGTGTTTTTTCGACAGTGTCTTTCGGCGCCCGCACCTTGACGTCGACCGGATTGACTGCGATGGCCTTGATCTCGACCAACAAGTCGCGGCCCTGTGGCGATGGCTTATCCAGCTGGATGTCGAACAGCGACTCCGGGTTCTCTATGGGGAGGTATCGGGTTAATGCGATGGCTTTCATGTGCAGGCTCCTTGGGGATGAGGACCGGTGAGATATGAAACCGGTCGAATGACAGCCATTATGATAATGTTGAATTATTTTATAAATAGCGCAATATTTGATTCACTTTCAATCGAAATTTGATAATGTATTCGACCACAGACCTCCAGCTTTTCATTCATACGGCCGATCTCGGCAGCCTGTCAAACGCAGCGCGCCAGCTTGATCTGCTGCCGGCGACCGCCAGCGCCAGCCTGAAACGGCTGGAGCAGCAACTCAACGCCAGGCTGTTTGTACGCTCTACACGCAGCATGCGCCTGACGCCGGAAGGAACCCTGTTCCTGGAATATAGCCGGCAAGCGCTGGCGCTGTTGCAGGAAGGTCAGGCCTTGCTGAATGCCGGTGGGCCGGTGAGCGGCCATTTGCGGCTGTCGATGCCGTCCGATGTCGGCCGTAACGTGCTGCTGCCCTGGCTCGACGCCTTCCAGCAGAATCACCCGCAAGTCACGTTATCGCTACAATTTTCGGACCGTGTAATCGACCTGTTTCGTGATCCGGTTGATGTCGCTTTCCGCTACGGACCGCTGGACGATTCGACCCTGGTATCGCAAATACTGGCGCCCAGCCGCCGGGTGGCGGTGGCAGCGCCGTCCTATCTGGCAAAACATGGCAGGCCGAACCTGCCGAAAGATCTGGCGAGCCATAACTGCCTGTTGTATTACTTGCAGCACGGTTTGTTTAACAACTGGCGCTTTTATTCGGGCAAGACTGCGATTGACGTCAAGGTGCGTGGCGACCGCATGACTGACGATGCCGCAATCGCTCGGGCCTGGGCAGTTGCGGGCATCGGCATCGCCTATAAGTCCTGGCTGGACGTGCGGCAAGATGTGGCCGAAGGCCGCCTGGAAATCATCCTGGAACAGTTTACCGGTGAAGAGACTCCGCTCAGCATGGTGTACCCGCATCGCAGCAGCATGTCGCCTTCATTGCGCGCGTTGCTGGCGTTTTTGCGCGCGCAATTTGCTGCGCTCAATTCTCCGTTGTGAACGCTGCGCTGTCTGATTCCTGATCACCGCCAAAATGTGCGGCCACGAATTCGACAAACGATCTCAACTTGGGCGTCATCTTGCGATTCGACGCCACCACGATGTGCATCGGCCGGTGCTCCAGTTCATAGTCGACTAGCAAGCGCAGCAAACGCCCGGCACTGACCTCCTCGCACAACAAGGCTTCCGGCTGCATGATGATACCGATGCCGTTAAGTGCGGCGGTGCGCAACGCCAGGCCGTTATTGGCGCGGAAATTACCGTGCACTTCAATCTCCTGCTGCACACCTCCCTGCGAAAACTGCCACAGGTTATAGCGATTGCCGTGCACGAAACTGAGGCAATTATGATGGACCAGCTGTTGCGGCGTCTGCGGCGTGCCGCAACGCGCCAGGTATTCCGGCGCTGCGCACACCATTGCCCGGTACGGTTGCAAAGGCCGCGCGATCATGCTCGAATCGGGCAGCGTGCCAATCCGGATCGCCACTTCAAACCCTTCTTCCACCAGATCCACCACCCGGTCATTCAGCGACAGATCCAGTTCGACGTCGGGATAGCGCTCCAGATAGGCGCGCACCACAGCCGCCAGCATCTGGCCGCCAAACGTGGCTGGCGCAGTCACCCGCAATACGCCGCGCGGCAGCAGCTGCATTTGCTTGACCGAAGCGTCGGCCGCCTCGATCTCCAGCAAGGCTTGCTTGCAACGCTCGAAATACAGCTGGCCGATCTCGGTCAGGCTTTGGCGGCGAGTAGTACGATTCAATAATCGTACGCCGAGCTGCTCCTCCAACTGGCGCACGTGCTTGCCCACCATCGTGGGCGAAATCCGCGCCTCTTCCGCTGCTGCGGAAAATCCGCCTTTTTCGACCACGCGGACGAAAATCTGCATGCTGGTTAATCTGTCCATAGATCACATTAAACACTAATGGTTGCAAGTGATAGGAATATTAGGTTATTTATCTACCGCAAGGAAGCAATCATAATCATCTCCAGATTTCACTCATACGGAGCACATCATGAAAATCGCAGTTATCGGCGCTACAGGCACCATCGGCAAGGCAGTTGTATCGTTACTGGCAACCCGCCATGAAATCATCGAGGTCGGCAACAGCAGCGGCCAATACCAGGTCGACATGACCGATATCCGCAGCGTCGAAGCCTTGTTCGGGAAGATCGGTAAAGTCGACGCCGTCGTCTCGACCGCGGGCAAATTGCATTTCGGCCCGCTGCAAGAGCTGACGCCGGAGAAATTCGAGATCGGCCTGCGCGACAAGCTGATGGGGCAAATCAACCTGGCGCTGGTGGCCCAGCATCACCTGAACGATTGCGGTTCGATCACACTGACCAGCGGCATCCTCAGCGATGAGCCGATCCTGCAAGGCGTCAACGCCAGCACGGTCAATGCGGCGCTGGACGGATTTGTACGCGCTGCCGCGATCGAATTGAAGCGCGGTATCCGCATCAATGTCGTCAGCCCTACCGTGCTGGAAGAATCGCTGGCCAGCTACGGCCCGTTCTTTTACGGCTTCGAGGCAGCCCCGGCCAGCCGTGTCGCCCAGGCCTACAGCCGCAGCGTCGAAGGCGCGCAAACGGGTCGCGTGTATAAAGTCTGGTAATTAAGGTCTGGTAATTAAGTTCTGACAACAGCAACAAGGCGAGCCCGTTGCCGGGTAAAACGCTGAGGATGCCTGACAGTTTTGTCAGCATTTTGTCAAGTCCATGCATTAAGATTGGTCGTAGTTGCATTGCGACCAATCCCTTTCCTCAGGAGCCATGCCATGGTGAATGTAGTCAAGCGCATTCAGGAATACAACGCGGGCCGCGATCCGCAACGTTTGCAGATGAAATACAAGAACATCCGCAACGATCCTTTCACCTTCCTGCGCGGGACTTGCCATCTGTTCTATGAACGCCTGCCGCAAAGCGGCGTAATGCGATCGGCGCCCCCGGCCTGGATTTGCGGCGACCTGCATCTGGAAAACTTTGGCAGTTACAAGGGCGACAACCGCCTGGCTTATTTCGACCTGAACGATTTCGACGAATCCGTGCTGGCGCCGGTTAGCTGGGAAATGGTGCGCTTGCTGACCAGCGTACTGGTTGCTGCCCACGGCGCCCCCGAAAGCGCTGCCGACGGCAGGCTAATGTGCCGCAGTCTCATCGACGCTTACGGCGCAGCCCTGGTCAACGGCAAACCCCGCTGGGTTGAGCGTGATCTCGCGCAGGGCATGGTCGGCGACTTGCTGAGTGGCTTGCGCGGCCGCCAACGTGCCGCCTATCTGGATACGCGTACCGTGCGCAAAGGCAAACTGCGCACGCTGCGTGTGGATGGCACGAAGGCGCTGCCGGTGTCCGATAAGCAGCGCGCCAAAGTGACTGCGTTCATGAAGCGTTTTGCCAGCGAACAGGCCAACCCCGATTTCTACAAAGTGCTGGACGTCGCGCGCCGCGTTGCAGGCACCGGCAGCCTTGGCGTCGAGCGCTATGTCATCCTGGTGCAAGGCAAGGGTTCGCCGGACGGCAACTACCTGCTTGACCTGAAGCAGGCGCTGCCATCTTCATTAGCGCCATACCTGAAGGTGACGCAACCCAAATGGAAGAGTCAGGCCCAGCGTGTAGTGACGCTACAGCGGCGTTGCCAGGCTGTGTCCATGGCATTTTTGCAACCAGTCATGCTCGGCAAGGTATCTTATGTACTGCGCGGCCTCCAGCCCAGCGAGGACCGGGTAACTGTCTTGCATACACGTCACACACTCGACGAAATCCGCCAGGTCATGACTGTCATGGGCAATCTGGCTGCCTGGGCCCAGTTACGAAGCGCCGGCCGCCAGGGATCGGCGAATGCCGATGAGCTGATCGCTTTCGGCGCAAGCAAGAAATGGAAAAAGCAGCTGCTGGATACCGCCCTGACCTGCGCGGCACAAGTGCAAAAGGACTGGCAGACCTATAGCAAAGCGTACGATGCCGGCGCGTTTGAACTGTAGCAACTGGCGGCGAGAAGGCAATTGTGCTCTTTGCTGTCCTCTTATCAAGTAATTCAAGGTATGATTCTGATCGCCTGCAACGCGTGGTGCTACGCAGAACCCCTTGAGAACAATAGTGATACAGCAGCAGACACAGAAACAGATCGTGGTTATCGGCGGCGGCGTGATGGGAGTCTGCAGCGCTTATTTTCTAGCTGAAGCCGGACATCAGGTTGCCGTAGTAGAACAACGCAGCAACGTCGCAGAACAGTCGACGCTGGGTAATTCCGGCATCTTGTCGACTGGCGCGGCGCTGCCGTGGTCGGTCCCTGGCATGCGCCGGAAAATCCTGGCAGGCATGTTTAACCAGGAAGCGCCGAATGTGCTCAACGCCCGCTTCGACCCTTCCCTTTGGCGCTGGATGCGGCGCTGGATGGCTGAATCCGAGATTCAGCGGTTTCGCTCGCACACCCATCAAATGCAAAGACTGGCCTCTTACAGCCAGGAACTGCTAGAGCAGATACAACAGCATTTCCAGCTCGACTTTGAACAAAACCTCGGTTTGCTACGCCTGTTGCGCAGCGAAACCGAGCTGGCGGCGCTGGCGCCTGTGCAAGAGCTGCTGACTGAATGCGGCGTGGTGCATAAGCTGCTCGACAACGCCGCCGTGCGGCTGCAGGAACCGGCACTGGCCGGCGCCGGCAAGTTGGCGGGCGGTTTGTACTTTCCGGATCTGGGCTCGGGCAATTGCACCCTGTTTACCAAACAATTGAAAGCCATCCTGCAAGGACTGGGCGTACAGTTCCATTTCGACAGCCTGGTTACCGCCATCGTCCCGCAAGGCGATCAGGTAGGCTTGCACATCGATGGCAATGTCTTGATGGCCGATGCGGTGGTGTGCGCCGCCGGCAGCGCCAGCGCGCAGTTGCTGCGGCCGCTGGGCCTGCGCCTGCCGCTGCACGCGATCAAGACATACACCGCCACGGCGGCCGTAAAGAATTATGAAGTAGCGCCGCAAATGGCGGTTCTGGACGACACTTACCAGGTCACCATGGCGCGTATCGGCGCCCGCATGCGCCTGGCCGGCATCGCCGAATTCGGCGCGCAAGACATGTCGTTCGACGACAAGGCTCTGCGCACCCTGCTGAAAGTAGCACACGACTGGTTCCCCGACGCCGCCAATTTCAACAGCGCCAGTTTCTGGTGCGGCCACACCCCGATGCTGGCCGACGAAGTACCGCTCATCGGCCACACCGGCGCCAGCAATGTTTTCGTCAACATCGGCCACGGCGGCTCAGGCTGGAGCATGGCGCTGGGCGCCGCCAAGGTCCTGGCCGACCAGATCTGCGGCCGGGTCCCCGAAGTTGACCTGGACGGCCTGACAGTAGCGCGCTATCGTTAATCCTGCGGCACAAGCTTTGTTTTTGCACTCTTCGGATCGACGATAACGGTTTAAGTAGGGTCAGAGTTTTGGGGTCATGCTTTTCCGCGACAGCCCTATCGTCGTAAAATTACACTTCCCGCGCAGCTCTGACCCAAGTTAACGGAACACGGAGCACACAATCCAAATGACCGCCATCTACCCGTCAGCCGAAATCCGCAAAATCGAGCAAGCCGCCCTGCACGACCTGCCCCCCTACACCCTGATGCAACGCGCCGGCCACGCCGCGGCACAAGCCGCCTTGCGCATGCTCCCTTGCCCCGCCCATTCAGCCACAATCCTGATCCTGGCCGGCCCGGGCAACAACGGCGGCGACGCCCTCGAAGCCGCCGCCGGCCTGGCAAAAGCAGGCGCCGAAGTAGTAGCGCTCCTCAAAGCCGCCCCATCGCAACTCCCGGCCGATGCCGCCAAAGCACTGGTACGCGCCCAACAGCACGGCGTACACCTGATGCCGCCCGAGCAATTCGCCGACATCGACAACAATCAATGGACCCTGGTGATAGACGGCCTGTTCGGCATCGGCCTGAGCCGGGCACTGGATGGCGACTGGCGCGACCTGGTGCAAACCGTCAATGCGATGACCTGCCCGGTACTGGCGCTGGACGTACCGAGTGGGTTGAACGCTGATACCGGTGTGGTAGTAGGCGGCGCCGCAGGTATCGCGATCAAAGCCAGCCGCACCGTCACCTTCATCGCCGATAAAGCCGGCTTGCACACCTGCGACGGTCCCGACTACGCGGGCAAGGTCGAAGTGGCGACATTGGCCATTACAGAAAACCACTTCCCCGCGCCACGCATGTGGCTCAACCAGTCCGAGTTGTTCGCCGAATACCTGCGGCCACGCCGGCTCAATTCACACAAAGGCAGTTTTGGCGATGTCGCCATCATCGGCGGCGCCGCAGGAATGGCCGGTGCGCCGATCCTGGCAGCCCGCGCCGCCGCCAAATGCGGTGCGGGCCGGGTGTTTGTCGGCTATGCGGATCAGCCGCCGGCCTACGATAGCGCACAACCGGAACTGATGTGCCGCCACGCTGCCGATCTCGATTTTTCGTCGGCCGTGCTGGTGGTCGGTCCCGGCATGGGCATGGCCGATACCGCGCTGGCATTGCTGACGCGTGCGCTTGACGCCCTCAGCTGGCTGGTGCTGGACGCCGATGCCTTGAATCTGCTGGCGCGCCAGCCGCAACTGCAAGCACAAGCCGCGCAGCGTCCGCACGCCGTATTGATGACACCGCATCCGCTGGAAGCCGCCCGCCTGCTGGGTGTCAGCACCAGCGACATCCAGGCCGATCGCGTCGCTGCCGCCCGCACCCTGGCAAGCCGCTTCAATGCGGTAGTTGTGCTGAAGGGTGCCGGCAGCATCATCGCCCGCGCCGATGGCGCAGTGGTAGTCAATTCAACTGGCAACCCGGCCCTGGCCACCGCCGGCAGCGGCGATGTATTGTCGGGTATTTGCGGCGCGTTGCTGGCACAGGGGTGGCCGCAATGGGAAGCCGCTCTGGCGGCAGTATGGCTGCATGGCCGTGCAGCCGATCAACTGGTAGCGCAAGAAGGTATCGGGCCGATAGGGCTGACTGCCAGTGAGCTGATCCCGGAAGTGCGGCTACTACTAAACCAGTTGCTACAGGATCGCCTTAGCTAAACACCCCAGGGCACCACTGCAACCCCCATCAATTGGCGATGAAATGTCATCACCAGCAAAGCTAACAGCAAGCCCGAGACACACGCAATCACGTCGAATTTGAGCACCGGAGTGAATGACTTGTAACTCTTGCGGCGAATCACGGACAACAAATCGATCGCGGCATAAGCCAGGAAAACGGAAAACAGCAGCGTGGCTTTGGCATGCCCGTTCGCCAGCAAATGGACCAGTGCCCAGAGCGCCAGCCCCAGCAACATCGGGTGTTTTACCCAGGCCCGGATATGCCCCTTCATATTGGCAGCGGCGAACAAGATGAAGCTGATGACCATGACCAATGGCGCGGCATGCCTGGCGCCGATGAATGACGTGAACAGCCTCGGTTCGGAGGGCGCCCTGCCATACCCGACTATGATCAGGATCAGTCCCAGCGCTGCCAGCATGGCGAACAGGCCCTTGTAGCGATTTTCACCAAAAGTGTGGACCAGCTGCGTTTTCAAAGCCGGCACGGTGGGAATCAGATGGAGTCCAAGAAAGAGGACCAGCCCCAGGATCAATATACTCAAAATCATTCTCCTTCCATGACAATTACGCGAAGACCGCAGCCGTCCGGCATGTGAAATGAAAAAATCCCTCCCGGCGTCGCTGCCGGAAGGGATTCATTATAGATACTAATTCAGGAACCTTGCTGCGCCTTTGCCAGGATCCTTGCCAGCATGCTTCAATGCGCCCGGATTTCCTTGACCAGGTCGCCGCCGCCATAAACTTTTTCCAGGGTTTCCAGAATCGCGCCGCTATGTACCGCGACCGAACGGTTGAAGCGTGGATCGAACCAGAACGCACCGCCCAGCGAATGAATATTGCCGTCGAAAATCAAGCCGACGATCTCGCCGTTACGATTGATCATGGGGCTGCCCGAGTTGCCGCCGATGATGTCGTTGGTCGTTACGAGGTTATAGCGCTGCGACAGATTCAACTTGCTCTTGGTCGCATGCCAGGAAGCTGGCAAGGCAAACGGATCGGCGCCGGTATCACGCTCGAAAGCACCGCCGAGTGTGGTGAACGGCGGGATTTTTTTATCTCCCCCTTGCCATCCCTTCACTTCACCATACGACAGACGCAAGGTGAAAGTAGCATCCGGATAAGCGCTGGTGCCTTGCCGGGCAAACCGTGCCTGGGCGATCAGTTCGGAATTCTTTTGCTGTACCGATTCCACTTCCTTTTCATAGCGCGTGCGAATCGCTCGCGCAGCGGGATCGAGCGCCAGTTCCAGCTTGATGAACGGATCGCTGGATTTCAGGATGGCCTCTTTACCGCCCTGCCACAGCGCCTTGCGCACCGCCGGATCACCCAGCCTGGTGTTATCGATCAAAGCCGCGCTGAGCTGGTCAGACGATTGCTTGCCGAGCACCTGCTTGACGAAAGGGTCGTCGGTACCGAGGATTTCACGCAGCTTGGTGAGCGAAAATGACAGCATGACTTTTTCGTACTCCGGATACACCGGTGCGGTCGAAAACAGCTCCTGCTCCAGTTCCGGCAATTTGGCGTCGGCATATTCCGGCAGTCGTTCGCCATTCGGTTTGGCGCGCTCTTCCGCACCGCGCACCAGCGCACGCGCGTAACCGGCGTACTTGCTGGAGAAACCACGGCTGCCTTCAATCATGCCGTAAGGTGCTTCAATCTGGCGATAGGCCTGCTGTGCCGCCGCAATTGCATCCCAGGCGCCGCCGATTTTTGCTTGCAGCGCAGGCTGTTTGGATACGAATTCGCGCAAGGCAGTTTCATCGTCCTGCTTTTGCTTCATAAGTACCGGATCCTGCAAAGCGCTGAGGCGCCCCCTCAGTGCCTTGTAGCCATTTTCCACGCCGAACAAGGCATGCTCGGCGTTACGCGCCGCTTCCGGACTGCTTTTGCTGTACTGCTCCAGCACGCCACGCATTTCGGCCAGTCGAATCACGCTGTTGACGAGTGTCAGGTCGCGCAAGGTAGTCAGTTGCGAAACGGTCAGCTGACGCTGGGTCGAGCCAGGCTGGCCGGTGACGAATACCATTTCACCTTCCTCTGCGCCGCTTTTGCTGAACGGGAAATAATTCTCGATCTTGGCCGGCTTGCCGCCTTCATAAGCACGCAACAAGGTGATATCCAGGTCGTAGCGCGGGAAGTTGAAGTTATCCGGATCGCCGCCAAAGAATGCCGCGGCTTTTTCCGGTGCCCAGACCAGGCGCGTATCCTGGAAACGATGATATTTATAGACTTGGTATTGGCCGCCGTGATACAGATCGACGACGTCGCAACGCACGGTTTCTTTATCCTTGCCGACACAGGCTGAAGTCAGTTTAGCCTTGACCGCATTTTGCGCGCTCTTGAATGCCGCGCCATCCAGGCCGGCGGTCGCGCTCTTGACCTCGGTAGTCACATCGGTGATTTGTTCCAGCCGGTTCAATTCGATTTCCGGGCAGCTCAATTCCTGCTCGCGGCCCTTAGCCAGGAAACCATCCTTGATCAGATTCTTTTTTGCCGTCGACAACTGATCCAGGCATTCGGAAGCGCAGTGATGATTGGTCATCACCAAACCGTCTTTTGAGACAAAGGATGCCGAGCAACCACCGGCAATCCGCACCGAACCCAGCATGGTGCGCTTGATCCAGCCGTCGGTCGGAGTAAAGCCGTATTCGGCCTGCATCTTCGCCTTCGGCAAATTGTCCAGTGTCCACATCCCCTCCGCTGCCATCGCCATGCCTGGAACCAGAAGTACTGCAAAAAGCCAATGAAATCGCATCGTCTTTCCTAACATTAATAAAATTTTAGGATGAGACATTACCACATAGAAACACGATGCGTAATTACCATCATCGGCAGCCAGCGCATGCAATCCGCGCTATCGTTATTGCAGATGTTGCAGCAAGGACGGGCCGAACACTTCCTGCTGAATCTGGTGCGCGGCCACACCGCGCGCCAGCAAAGCATTGCGCTGGGCCTGCATGAACGGCGTCGGCCCGCACAAGTAGTAGGAACCGTCATGCGGCAGCAAGGCATCGGGCAATTGCGCCAGTTGCAAATAGCCTTGTTGCTGATAATCCTTCTGCATGCGATCGTCGTCAGCCGGTTTTTCATAGGCGATGTGCGAGCGCACCTGGCCATGCCGGCGACGCAGGCTGCTCAACTCTCCTTTGAGCGGATGGTGACGTCCATTCAGCGTGGCATACAGAAAATTCACCGGCCGTTGCGGGCTCCGCTGCAAGCTGCTCTGCAACATGCTCATCATCGGCGTGACGCCGACACCGGCGCTGATCAGGACCAACGGCGTGTCGTCGGCTTGCGGCAAAACGAAATCGCCGCACGGCGGGCTGACCCACAGCACATCGCCCTCCTGATAGTGATCATGCAGCAGGTTCGAGACCAGGCCAGCCGGGTAAGAACTGTCAGGACTGCCAGCAGTGGCGCTGCCCTGCTCGCGCTTGACGCTGATGCGCCAGTGTCCATTGTCCGGCGCATCCGACAAGCTGTACTGGCGCAGCTGGCGCAAAGCCGGTTGTTCGATATTCACCGCGACGCTGATGTACTGGCCCGGCTGGAAAGCCGGCAATGCCTTGCCGTCCGTGGCTTCCAGATAGAACGAAGTAACGGTATCGCTTTCCTTCTGTTTGCGGACCACCGTGACTGACCGGTATTCCCCAGGTTCGACACCATGCGCCAGATACTGTTTACGCTCTTCAGCGATTAAAGCCGCGGCCAGCAAACCATAGGCTTCGGCCCAGGCCGCCAGTAATTCCGGCGTTGCCGCTGTTCCGAGGATTTCTGCGATCGCATCCAGTAAATGTTTGCCGACGATCGGATAGTGTTCTTCGCGCACTCCCAGGCTGACATGCTTTTGCACGATGCGGCTGATCACCGGCGCCAATGCATCCGGATTATCGATATTGGCGGCATAAGCAAAGATGGCAGAAGCCAGCGCCTGTTGCTGCGTACCGGATTCCTGGTTTGGCATGTTGAAAATATTCTTGAGCTCGGGATGGGCGGCAAACAAGCGTTGGTAGAAACAACGGGTAATGGTAAGACCATGCTCACGCAAGACGGGAACGGAGGCGACAATGTAGGGACGGGAAGCGGCGGAAATCATATAAACACTCCTATTGCGACATTTAAAATACTACAATTAAGTTAAAAAAATGGGCGCTATTGCGGCACCGGTGGCGCGTTCGATTTCGCCGGAATCAAGCCATTGCCGTCGGCTGAAAATGCATGCGCGTGATGACAGTAGAGGTCGGCGGCAAGATCAGTTCCGCCAGGTTGTGCCGGTTCATCCCGGCATAAAATTCCTGCTGACCGATATCCAGCACGCGCTTCAGATGACAACTCCCCCTTAAAACGCAAGGTGGCTTGTCGCAATCGACCAGGCCGCCATGCCCTTCCAGCGCGCTGAGAATATCGCCCAGATGCAAAGTCGCCGGCGCTTGCGCCATCCGCAAGCCGCCATTGCGGCCAGGGGTAGCGCTGATCCAGCCCAGCTTGACCATCCGGTTGACCACCTTGTTCAGATGATTTTTCGGGATGTCGAACTGACTCGCCAGCTCCCCGACGGTGATCACGCCATGTTCTGGCGTCGCCGCCAGATACATCAGGACGCGCAGGCCGAAATCGGTGAATTTGGTGAATTGCATGGCTTTGTTTCTTGCTGAAGGCGAATCATGAGGTTCGATGTAGCCACTATATTATTGTTGCATTTTAAAAGCAACAATTAATTTGTAATGGTCTTACACATAAAACACATTTATCGGCAATAAATTCAGGCTCAATTATTTAAGTGATTTCTTATCTTTTTGAGGTTTTTATAGGAACATAAAAAAAGCCGATCTCCCGATCGGCTTTTTTACTCGGCATGCGGCTTAATCAGCCGCAAACTTCAATTTAGATTTCTTCGTACAACGGCAATGTCAGGAATTCGGCGAACGATGCCGAAGTCGACATTTCTTCAAAGATCTTCGCAGCGCGGTCATAAGTAGCGCCATTGCCAACCAGCGCCTTGACCTTGACCAGTTCCTCAGGAATCATCGCGACGACCATCTCGGCAGTGACCTTCTTGCCATCTTCCAGCACACCCTTGCTCGAACGAATCCATTGCCATACCTGCGCGCGGCTGATTTCCGCGGTAGCGGCATCTTCCATCAGATTATGAATCGGCACGCAACCATTACCGGCCAGCCAGGCGCCCAGGTAATGTATACCGACGTTGATGTTGTAACGCAGGCCGGCTTCGGTGATCGGCGCTTCCGGCTTGAAATCGAGCAGATCGGCGGCGCTGACGTTGACGTCTTCGCGCTGCTTGCTGATCTGGTTCGGCTTGTCGCCCAAAACCTTCTTGAATTCGGTCATCGCCAGCTCGACCAGGCCCGGATGCGCAACCCAGCCGCCGTCGTAGCCGTCAGTCGCATCGCGTGCCTTGTCGACACGGACGCCGCCCATGGCGATGTCATTCTTTTCCGGATCGTTCTTGATCGGGATCAGCGCAGCCATGCCGCCAATCGCCGGTGCATTACGCTTGTGGCAAGTCTTCAGCAACAGCAATGCATAAGAGCGCATGAATGGCGCTGTCATGGTTACCTTGGCACGGTCGGCCAGGCAGAAATCCTTGTCCAGCTTGAACTTCTTGATGCAGGAGAAGATGTAATCCCAGCGACCAGCGTTGAGGCCGGAGCTGTGTTCGCGCAGTTCGTACAGGATTTCATCCATTTCGAAAGCGGCGAGGATGGTTTCGATCAGGACTGTCGCCTTGATCGTACCTTGCGGCAGGCCGAGTTCGTTCTGGGTCATCACGAAGATGTCGTTCCACAAGCGCGCTTCCAGATGCGATTCCATCTTCGGCAGGTAGAAATAAGGACCGGCGCCGCGCGCCAGCTGTTCCTTGGCGTTGTGGAACATGAACAAGGCGAAATCGAAAATGCCGCCGGAGACGCGCTTGCCGTCGACCAGCACGTGCTTTTCATCCAGGTGCCAGCCGCGTGGGCGGACCACCAGGGTTGCGACCTTGTCGTTCAGTTTGTAGGATTTGCCGTTCTGTTCCAGCGAAATCGTTTTGCGAATCGCGTCGCGCAGGTTGATCTGGCCGGTGATCTGATTGTCCCAGACTGGCGAATTCGAATCTTCGAAGTCCGTCATGTAGCTGTCGGCGCCGGAGTTGAAGGCGTTGATGACCATCTTGCGCTCGACCGGACCGGTAATTTCGACGCGGCGGCATTCCAGCGCTGCCGGGATCGGCGCGATCTTCCAGTCGCCGTTACGGATATGCGCAGTTTCAGGCAGGAAATCGGGGCGCTCGCCGGCATCCAGGCGTTTGGCGCGCTCAACGCGAACTTCCAGCAATTCCTGACGGCGCGCTTCGAAAGCGCGGCTCAGCTTGGCTACCAGCGCCAGCGCATCAGGTGTCAGAATTTCCGCGTAGCCGGGTTCGATCGAACCGTTGATTTCCATTCCTGCGGGCAGTGTCAGTTGAGTCATGCTTTACTCCTGTTTGTTCTAATAAGGATCAGTGTCGTCTGCAGCACATCTATTGTGCGCCGCGAAATTCTGTTTTTGACCATGTCGGGTATGCAAAATCCTGAATGGCATTATCTAATTTTTACGCTATATAGTATATTTAAACTAAATCATCATAGGTCGAACGATTTATCATTTGATCTATGCGTTTTAGTCACAAGTGAGCATATCACAGCTCAGATCAGCACTGACTTCCCACAAACTCAAAGCCGCGGCGATATGGATCAATTCAAGCAGATTTCCACCTTTGTCGAGGTGGCCGCCAAAGGCAGCCTGTCCGCAGCGGCACGCGCCGAAGGGATCGCCCCGGCCATGATCGGACGGCGGCTGGATGCATTAGAGGAACGCCTCGGTGTGAAACTTTTGCAACGCACCACCCGCAAAATCGCACTGACCAATGAAGGCGAAGCCTTCCTGGAGGATTGCCAGCGCATCTTGTCCGACCTGGACAATGCCGAATCGGCGGTGTCGGAGCGCAGCGCCCATGCCAGCGGCCATCTGCTGATTTCGGCGCCGGCCGGCTTCGGGCGGCAGCACGTGGCGCCGCTGATGCCGTCCTTTCTTACCGAACATCGCGACGTTACCCTCACCCTGAACCTGAACGACCGCGTGGTAGACCTGATCGGCGAGGGGATCGACGTCGCGATTCGAATCGCGTCGCTGTCGGACTCGTCGCTGATCGGCGCCAAGCTGGCGGATAACAAGCGTATCGTGGTGGCCTCGCCGGCCTATATCAAGCGGCACGGCATACCGCGCACTGTCGACGACCTGCAAAAGCATAATTGCCTTGCCATCAGCAGCGAAGGCAGCCAGCGCGGCTGGAGTTTCCGGCAAAACGGCAAGATCGTCACCGTCAAGGTGGCCGGCAACATGGTCTGCAACGACGGCCAGGTCCTGCATGACTGGGCACTGGCCGGCAAAGGACTGGCGTGGCGCTCGATGTGGGAAGTCGGCAGCGAGATCGAATCCGGCAAACTGGTCACGGTGCTGGACGAGTTTGCGGCGCCGGGCAACGATATCTACGCTGTTTTCGCGCAGCGAAGGCATCTGCCGTTGCGGATCAGGGTATTTGTCGATTTCCTGCGGCGTGCCTATGCCCAGCCCGAATACTGGCGCCACGGCTGACCGGGTTTCCAAGCTACGCTCCCACTTTTTTCATTGCTGATGTACAATAGCGCCCAGTTGCACGGCATTCCGCGTGCAGCACCCTCTCAAAGGGGAGTAGCTCCTGAATATTGGCCCGGCATATTAGTCATTAGTCGCTGTCCGATGTTCTGCAAGGTAGTCGTCATCACGGAACAGGCACAACGCCTGCGCCCGGTTACCTTGGCAGCAACGCTGTTGAGCAAGACCTTTGTCAGCATGGATTCCATGCGGGCATTGTGTCGCATAATTTTTCTAAATTAGCTACTCACCACTCCCGTTGTTATCCATGCATGAGGTTATTTGCTAACCCTGTTGGAGACTTTATGGATTTTTCTGCTTTACTTTCAATGCTGGGCCTGGCTGACTGGAATGCCGGCGCATTCTTCGGTGCATTGCTGGCTATCATCGTCATCGACCTGGTGCTGGCGGGCGACAACGCTATCGTGATTGCGATGGCGGCCCGCAACCTGCCGGACCACCTGCGCCGCAAAGCGATTATCTGGGGTACCGCCGGCGCAGTCGTCATGCGGGTGCTGATGACGATCGGCGTCGTGTGGCTGCTGCAAATACCGGGCTTGCTGCTGGTTGGCGGCATCGCCCTGCTCTGGATCGCCTACCGTTTGCTGACGCAGTCGGATGATGGCGAAGCGCATGGCGTGCAAGCTACCACCATGGCGGCCGCATTGAAAACCATCATCATCGCCGATACCGTCATGGGCATCGACAATGTCCTGGGTGTGGCCGGCGCCGCCAAAGGCAGCATGGCCCTGGTGATTATCGGCTTGCTGATTTCGGTGCCGATCATGGTGTGGGGCTCGACCCTGGCGCTCAAGCTGATCGAACGCTTCCCGGCCACGATCTTTATCGGCGCGGCAATCCTGGTATATACCGCAATGCACATGATCGTTACGGAACCGATCGCAAAGCCGTTGTGGGATAGTTTCCCCGGGCTGAGCTATGCCGTCTATGTGATTGGCTTTGTGGTGGTGCTGGGTGGTGGCTGGCTGGTGTCCAGGCGACGTGGCGCTGAAAAAGTCGCTGAGTGATTTTAGCGTAGGGTGGGCAAGGTTTTTTGCCCACGCGTGACCGCGATAACCGGAGTACAGGCCCTCGCGGCACGGAAATAGGCGCATGTGCGTGGAGTGAGTTCCGCGTGGGCAAAAAACCTTGCCCACCCTACCTGTGATTCAAGACGCTTGCTTCGCTGTCAATATCCGTTGATGAAAGGCCAGATGGTCCTCCATCAAAGTCGAAATAAAATAATAACCGTGGTCGTAACCTGCGTGACGGCGCAGTGTCAATTTCTGCCCTGCATGCAGGCACGCAGCTTCAAACTGCTCAGGCAATAATTGCTCGGCCAGGAATTTATCCCCCAGGCCTTGATCGATCAGTATCTCTTGCGGAAACGGTCGTTGCAGCCGCAACATCAACTGCGTCGCATCGTAATGCTGCCAGCTGGTTTGATCCGCTCCCAGGTAATTGCCAAACGCCTTTTGCCCCCACGGACAATTGCCAGGCGCCGCAATCGGCGCAAACGCCGACACCGAACGAAACACTTCCGGATTACGCAAAGCCAGCACCAGCGCGCCATGGCCGCCCATCGAATGGCCAAAGATACCGATGCTGCCGGCTTGCGCCGGAAACTCTTGCACGATGGTTTGCCGTAACTCATGCAATATATAAGAGTACATCCGGAAATGCGTGTTCCACGGTGCTTGCGTCGCATCCAGGTAGAAACCGGCGCCGTTGCCGAAGTCCCAGCTGGCGTCGACACCGGCGATCCCGGTATCGCGCGGACTGGTATCGGGCGTCACCAGCATGATGCCGTGCTGCGCCGCATAACGCTGGGCGCCGGCCTTGATCATGAAAGTCTCTTCGGTGCAGGTCAGGCCGGCCAGGAAAAACAGCACAGGCACCGGCCCCAACCTGGCTTGCGGCGGCTGGAACACGGAAAACCGCATGGGCAAACCGATCTCGCTCGACGCATGCCGGTAAAATCCCTGCGTGCCGCCGAAGCAGGCGTGTTCGCTGATCAGCTCCATCAGTAGATCACCACCGAACGTATCGATTCGCCGCTCTTCATCAAATCGAACCCTTCATTGATCCGCTCCAGCGGCAAGCGATGGGTAATCAAGTCATCGATATTCAGCTTGCCATCCATGTACCAGTCGACGATCTTGGGAACGTCGGTACGGCCGCGGGCGCCGCCGAATGCCGAGCCTTTCCAGACGCGGCCGGTGACCAGCTGGAACGGCCGGGTGCTGATTTCCTGGCCGGCGGCGGCAACGCCGATCACGATCGATTGCCCCCAACCTTTGTGGCAGCATTCCAGCGCCTGGCGCATGGTGGTGACGTTGCCGATGCATTCGAAGCTGTAATCGGCGCCGCCATCGGTCAGTTGCACGATGGCGTCGACCACGTTCTCCACTTCCGTCGGATTGATGAAATGCGTCATGCCGAATTTGCGCGCCATCTCCTGACGGGCCGGATTGATATCAACCCCGATGATCTTGTTGGCGCCAACCATGCGCGCCGCCTGGATCACGTTCAGGCCGATGCCGCCCAGCCCGAACACCACCACATTGGCGCCCGCTTCCACCTTGGCAGTAAACAGCACAGCACCGACGCCGGTAGTGACGCCGCAACCGATATAACAAACCTTGTCGAATGGCGCATCTTCACGGATCTTGGCCAGGGCGATTTCCGGCACCACGATGTAGTTGGAAAAAGTCGAGGTTCCCATGTAATGGAAAATCGGCTTGCCGTCGATCGAGAAACGGCTGGTGGCGTCCGGCATCAAGCCACGGCCCTGGGTCGAGCGGATCGACTGGCACAGATTGGTTTTTTGCGACAAACAGAATTTGCATTCGCGGCATTCGGGCGTGTAAAGCGGAATGACGTGATCGTCCTTCTTCAGGCTTTTGACACCAGGGCCGACATCCACCACGATACCCGCGCCTTCATGGCCCAGGATCGACGGGAAAATGCCTTCCGGGTCGGCGCCGGACAGGGTGTAGTAATCGGTGTGGCAGATACCGGTAGCCTTGATCTCGACCAGCACTTCGCCGGCACGCGGGCCGCCCAGTTCGACTTCTTCGATCGTCAGTGGCTGACCGGCTTTCCATGCGATGGCTGCTTTGGTTTTCATGATGATATCCTTTATCTGGCTGTAATTACCTGGCTGTATTTACACAAATGTATTGAAACAATAGTCCTGACTATTCGGTGTCGCGTATCTTGCTCAAAGCATCATCGATGCGTTCGACGCCAATCACTTTCAAACCTTCAATCTCTTGTTTCGGCATGTTCGCCTTGGGAATCATGGCAATCGAGAAGCCTAGCTTGGCGGCTTCGCGCAAACGTTCCTGGCCGCGCGGCGCCGGCCGGATTTCACCCGCCAGGCCGACCTCGCCGAACACCACCAGGCCACGCGGCAGCGGCCGGTTGCGCATCGACGAGTTAATCGCCAGCAGTACGGCCAGATCGGCGGCGGGTTCGGTAATCTTGACGCCGCCGACCGCATTGATGAACACATCCTGGTCAAACGCCGCAATGCCGGCATGACGATGCAACACAGCCAGCAACATCGCCAGCCGATTCTGCTCCAGCCCGACCGACAGGCGGCGCGCATTCGGCACGTGCGACGCATCGACCAAGGCCTGGATTTCCACCAGCAGCGGCCGCGTGCCTTCCTGCGTCACCATCACGCAAGAGCCCGGCACTTGATTGTCATGCTGCGACAAGAACAGCGCCGAAGGATTTGAGACGCCCTTCAAGCCCTTTTCCGTCATTGCAAAAACGCCAAGCTCGTTGACCGCGCCGAAGCGATTCTTGAATGCCCGCACCAGGCGGAAACTGGAATGGGTATCGCCTTCAAAGTACAGCACCGTATCGACAATATGCTCCAGCACGCGCGGCCCTGCCAACGCGCCTTCCTTGGTCACGTGGCCGACCATGATGATAGTGATGCCTGATTGCTTGGCAACCCGCGTCAGTTGCGCCGCGCATTCACGCACTTGGGCCACCGAACCGGGAGCCGAGCTGAGCGCATCGGAATAAACAGTCTGGATCGAATCGATAACCGCCACTTCAGGTTTATGCTCCACCAAAGTGTTGAGAATTTTTTCCAGCTGGATTTCAGCCTGCAGCTTGAGATCCTTGGCATCCACCGCCAGCCGCTTGGCACGCAAAGCGATCTGTGCGCCGGATTCTTCGCCGCTAACGTACAGCACGCTCTTGATTTTCGACAAATTCGCCAGCGCTTGCAACAGCAAGGTCGATTTGCCGATACCCGGATCGCCGCCGATCAGCACTACCCCGCCGGCAACCAGTCCGCCGCCGAGCACCCGGTCGAACTCCTCGATACCGGTGCCGAAGCGCGGCACGTCGATAGCTTCGATATCGGCCAGGGTCATTACCGGTGCAGTCTGCGCCAGGCCTTGATGCTGATTGGAAAAACGGTTGCCGACCGCTTCGACGATGGTTTCCACCAGTGTGTTCCATTGCCCGCACGACGGGCACTGGCCGGTCCATTTGTTGGCAACGCCGCCGCATTCGGTGCAGGTGTAATTGGTTTTAGGTTTGGCCATTCGTTTCTATAGTCGTATTTATAGTCATATTGTAAGTAGGCTTATTATTGATATCTGCCCGCTGCTGCGCCGTCACAAGTCCACGACTTTAACCCGCGCAGCCAAAGCACACATCAACTCATATCCAATGGTACCGGCCGCGTGCGCCACTTCATCGATCGGCAAGCCGTTGCCCCACAAGGTCACCGCGCTACCGACGGCGGCGCCCTGCACATTGGTCAGGTCGACTGAAAACATGTCCATCGATACCCGCCCTACGGTAGTAGTGCGCGCACCATCAACCAGCACCGGAGTGCCGTTCGGCGCATGGCGCGGATAGCCATCGGCATAACCGCAGGCAACGACCCCGATCACCATCGGTGCGGCTGCAACAAATCGGCTCCCGTACCCGACCGCCTCGCCGGCGCCGATACGCTGGATGCCGATAATCTTGCTAGTGAGCGTCATCGCCGGTTTCAGGCCGAACTGTTCGGCGCTGGCGCCGCCTGGCGTGGCGCCATATAACATGATGCCAGGCCGCACCCAATCCGATTTCAATTCAGGATGCATCAGGTCTGCGGCAGAATTGGCGACGCTGCGTTCTTCGCTGAGACCCGAGATACCCTGCTCGAATTGCTGCGCCTGTTGCTGCAATGGCAAACCTGGATTCAGCGGATCATCGGCATTCGCGAAATGCGTCATCAATGTGATATTGCGCACTGCCGGGTTCGCCCGCAAACGCTGGTAAGCGGCACGATAGGCTTCCGGCTTGAAACCGAGCCGGTTCATGCCGCTGTTCATTTTCAGATGGACATCGAACGGTCCGCTCAGTCCGGCCCGTTCCAGCCAGACGATCTGTTCGATGCAATGGATGGCGAACTCAAGCCGGGCCCGGACCACGGTCTCAAGATCGGCGGCGTCAAAGATGCCTTCCAGCAGCAGGATAGGTTTTTGCCAACCCAGCTCGCGCAGACGCAGTGCATTTTCCGGCTCGATTAGCGCCAGCCCGTCCGCCTCGGCAAAACCGCGTATGCCGCGCTCCAAACCATGGCCGTAGGCATTCGCCTTGACCACTGCCCAGATCTTTGCGTCAAGGGCATGCGATTTGGCAATACGCAGATTGTGCTGCAGCGCAGAAATATCTATGGTGGCAACTAGGGGTCTTGGCATGGGTGGGAATCGGGCAGAATTTGCGCAGTGCGTTGAAGCATCCATTTTACCGGATGCGCCGTCGATGATGAATTGGCAATCACTATAATTCGCTCGAATTTTTACAGAACGTTTTGTCTTTGGCATGTCTCATAATCACGAATCGGTCATATTTTCATGGTATAAAGCAGGCCGGGGACACATTGTTACATTCTGGGATGCGGATGAATCGCGGTTTTTACACCATCATGGCGGCGCAGTTTTTTTCTTCGCTGGCCGATAACGCCCTATTCATAGCGGCCATCGCCGTACTGGCAGAAATGTCTTCGCCGGACTGGATGACACCGCTGCTGAAATTATTTTTTGTCTTGTCTTACGTGCTGTTGGCAGCTTTTGTCGGCGCTTTCGCCGATTCTCTGCCGAAAGGCCGGGTGATGCTCATCACCAACATGATCAAGATTTTCGGCTGCATGCTGATGTTCTTCGATGTCCATCCATTGATCGCTTATGCCATTGTCGGGTTCGGCGCGGCTGCTTATTCGCCCGCTAAATATGGCATCCTGACCGAATTGTTGCCGCCGGAAAAATTGGTGGCGGCGAATGGCTGGATAGAAGGCTTGACCATGGCCTCGATCATCTTCGGCACGGTGCTCGGCGGTGCTTTGGTCAGTCCCCATATCACCGCAATCTTGCTGCAATGGCACATACCGATTCTCAACCTGAATCTGAATACCCCTACCCATGCAGCGCTCACGGTGATCGGCATGCTGTACATCGTCGCCACCATATTCAATCTGAAGATCCCGGACACCGGCGCCCGCTACCCGCACCAGCAACATCGGCCCAGCAAGCTCATCGCTGATTTTGCCAATTGCTGTTCAATTCTGTGGAAAGACAAATTGGGCCAGATTTCGCTGGCAGTTACGACCCTGTTCTGGGGCGCCGGCGCAACGCTACAATTCATCGTGCTGAAATGGGCTGAAAAATCGCTCGGCATGCCGCTCGACAAAGCGGCCATACTGCAAGGCGTGGTGGCATTCGGCGTGGCTATCGGCGCAGGCGTGGCAGCACGCATGATTCCATTGAAAAAATCGCTGACAGTAATGCCGATGGGGGTCGTGATGGGACTGGTCGTCATGGCGATGACGGTGGTGCACTCGGTCTGGCTGGCCTATCCCTTGCTGATACTTATTGGCGCATTGTCGGGCTATTTCGTCGTGCCGATGAATGCTCTCCTGCAACATCGCGGTCACGTGCTGATGAGCGCGGGTCATTCGATCGCAGTGCAAAATTTTAATGAAAACCTGTCGATACTCACCATGCTGGTGTTGTATGCACTGATGATCAAAATGGATCTTGACGTGAATATCGTGATTTTCCTGTTTGGCTCGTTCGTCGCCGGCATCATGCTCATCATCATGCGCAAGCACGCGGCGAATCAACGCGAACACGATTCGCTGGCCTTGATTGGCGAAGTCAAGCACTAAGCAGACGTTAGAACCGCCGTATAAATCTATCCGGCGTCCGGCCCGAGCGGTTAATCCGCCTTGCCGACACTCAGATGGCGTTGGGCTGCGGCCCTCCCCGCCCAGTCGTCCGGCACCACAAAACCCCTGTCGGTTTCCAGACCGTAGCCGCCTTCCGGACGCAAGGTCGCCAGCAATACCGGCGCAGCGTCGTCGGCAAAATGCTCCGACAACGCCAGCCGCGCATCCTCCGGACTAAGCATATGCTCAAGCGCTGTTTTTGCCGGCGCCAGCCAGCGCTGGCGCGGCAATATCTGGTACATGGCCGACGGATCCAGCGGCAAGGCGGACAGGCTGCACCAATAGCCGCGACAAGCGTCGGCGTTTACACCCAGTACTGCGGGCAAGCGTAAATGTGGGTCTGGATAAAACAACCAGCCTTTTATCAACGCCTGGGCTGAAGTGACGGGTTCGCTCAGATGGATCTGGGCAGCAGGATGTTGCGACAAAACCAGTTGGCGCTGCAAAATCTTTTGCATTTTCGCACCCAGCGAGTCAGCCAGGTTCGGCCCCAGAAAATCGTCCGGCTGCAGGCTCCTGCCACTGGTTTCCAGCAAATAAAACTTGGTCGCGAACTCCCAGTGGGCCAGGCCGCCATCGAGCTGCAACAAGAAATCGAATTCACCAATGGTGTCGTTCTTGCTGGCCCGGACTTGCACGCTATGCGCCACCAGTATCCGCCTTTGTTCAAAGTAGAACGCCAGCAGTTTTTCTGCGTACAACCCCAGACGGGTCGATGGCAGGCTGCCTATGTAGCGATGCAATGCCTGCAGCTTTTCCGGAATCTGTTCCAGCTCGGTGAGCCACGCGGCCAGATTGGCGTCAGCATGGCTGGCGATCTTTCCTTGCCACTGCATAGCGTTGGGATCGAGCAAATCAGGCGCATCCAGCAGCCAGGCCAGCGCCCGCACATGCGGATCGAACAGATGATTCCAGCGCCGGTGAAACTGTTCCTGGCAAGCGCCGACATCCGCTGCGGAACGATCACTCGTCGACGTTGGCATAGGTACTCATGGCCAGGCACAAATCGCTCCAGACTTTGCCTTTATCGGCCAGCTGGCGCAGCAGATACGCCGGATGGTAAGTCACCACCAAAGGACGGTCGGCATAACGATGCACTGTGCCGCGCAGTTTCGAGACAGGTGTCGCCGGATCGAGTCCGAGCAAGGACAAGGCGGCAGTCTTGCCCAAGGCAACCAGAATGGTCGGCTGGATCAGTTCGATCTGTCGCTGCAGGTACGGCAGGCAAGCCGCCACCTCATCAGCTGCAGGCGCCCGGTCGCGGCCGGTGCCATCGGTTGGCCGGCACTTGACGATATTGGCGATGTAAGCATTTTCGCCGCGCTTCAAGCCCATCGCCAGCAGGATATTATCAAGCAATTTACCCGCCGGGCCGACGAACGGCTCGCCCTGAATATCCTCGTTGCGTCCCGGGCCTTCGCCGATAAACAGCCATTTAGCCTTGTTGTCGCCGACGCCGAACACGGTGTTTTTACGCCCATGACAAAGCCCGCAAGCTGTGCATCCGGCTACGGCTTTTTGCAATTGCTGCCAATCCATTGCAGCGGGCAAAATCGCGGTGGCTACGGTGGCTATAGTCGTTACAGGCGACGCCACTGGCGCATCGTCATCGCCCCAGGCCGAAGCAGCAACGCTGTTCAGCGGCGCCGGCACGGTCGTTGCCTGGACTACCGCTTCAGGTTCAACATGCGACTCTGCAACAGAGATTTCGACTGCCGGCGCAAACGCCTGCTGCGGTATTGCCTCTGCCTCGATCGGCTCCACCTCCGGCAAACCGCCTTCGCGCCGCAACCAAAGCGGGCCAAGGCCGATCTCGTCGAGAAAAACACTGCGCCTGCTCACCTCGCTCATAAGGCCAACCTCATCACAATGGCTTCTTCGCGCTTGTCGCCGGCCGCCGGATAATAGTCGCGGCGCCGCCCGATCTCGACAAAACCATAGCGCTGATAGATAACAATCGCACGCGTATTCGAGGGCCGCACTTCCAGCAATATCGATTGCATCTTTTGCTGATGCGCCAGGAGGCAGACTTTATCCAACAGCATCTTGCCGATGCCGCGTCCATGCATGTCGCCATGCACGCTGATATTCAGCAGATGCGCCTCATCCAGCGCCTGCATCACGAAAAAATAACCTAACAGAGTCTGGCCGGCATCTCGCAATACCCAGCACTGATATCCGCTCTGGATCGAATCGATAAAATTGCCGCGGGTCCAGGGATGGGAATACACACTCTTTTCGATCGCCACAACTTCATCCAGGTCTTCGATACGCATGGCGGCAAATGACAGCGGCCGCAACAAATCGGGCGTTGACTGTACATTCGCGCTCATGGACTCACCTTGGCGGCGCGTTCGGCAGTGGTAAGGGCTACCTTGTTACGTAAATACAGAGGTTGCGCTTCGACCGCGCTTAAACCCAGCCCGTGAGCCAGCGCAACGCTGCCCAGCTGAGCGATCTGGCGTGCGTTCGGCATCAGGGCCGGCAAGCCGCCGGCAGCGAATGGCGTCGGCGCAAATGCTTCTGCATATGCCGTCAGGCCATTGCCGCAAGCTTGCAGCACGCCATTTTCTGTGGCGAGGGGCGACACCTGCGCCGGCGCTGATAAAGTCGGCTCGACGATCACCTGCCAGAGATTATCGGCAAACCGGTATTGCGCCCAATAGACCTCGCCCATACGCGCGTCCAGTATCGCCAGCACCTCGCTGGCGCCGTTGAGGTCGCGGCAAGCTTGCGCCATTGCAGCCAGCGTCACTACTGGCAACACCGGCAAATCGGCACCGAATGCCAGCCCTTGCACGATGCCGCAGGCAGTGCGCACGCCGGTGAAGGAGCCTGGACCAACGCCGAAAGCCAGCGCATCGCATTGCTCCAGGCTGATGCCAGCCTCGGCTAGCAAGCTTTGCACCATTGGGAGAATGGCAAGAGAATGGGTTTGGACGCCCGCCGATTCGCGAGTGATCACCTGGCCGTCGCGCAATAAGGCGGCGGAAGCCAGTTCGGTAGATGTTTCGATGGCAAGAATGGTCTGCATAGGCCGTATTTTACCGCGCCGGACGCTGCTTCGGCTGCACTCTGCCTGATTGGCAGAGGCCAAATCAGCGCTTAATCTTCACAAACGCACCACAAACGCAGCACGGAGTAGCATCGACGTGGCACAAACGCCCCAAGATCCCTCAAACCACGGGTATTCAAGCAGAATTTTACGCTCTCGCTGTAAAATATCGCCAATGCTGATCCTGACCCTCAACAACGACAACCACCAAGAACTGGCCGCTACCCTATCCAACGATGGCTGGGTAGTTGCTTGTCTGTGCGCGGCCTGGTGTGGCAGCTGCCGGGAGTATTTCGCGAACTTCACGGCGCTGGCCCAACGCCATCCGCAAGCGCAATTCGCCTGGATAGACATAGAGGACCAGGCCGACCTCATCGGAGACCTTGACGTCGACAACTTTCCGACCCTGCTGATACAGCGCGGTGACGTCGTAGCTTTCCTGGCGCCGGTAGAAATGGATTTGCGCCTGGCCGAAAGAATCCTGCTGGCGCAAATGGAAAAAAGCGCGGCGGAGCTGCAGGCCGAATCTCAGAGCACCCCGGAGCGCCGGCACTGGCAGCAGGAAGGCAATTTATTGCGGCGGCTGACCGGCGTCTAGTGAGCTCTGGACAACCAGGGTACGAGTTCGCGCAGCACTGGCACGGTATGTACGTGGTGTGAGTTCAGCATGGGCACATGTGCCCATGCTGCTTTTAGGACGCCAGCCAGGGATCGCAATCCGGATGCGGAAATTGCGCCATCATGAAGTCGACAAAACTACGCACCTTGGCCGACAACAATCGTCGACTCGGATACACCAGGTGCACCGCCACCTTGTTGATCTGGTAGTCCGGCAGCACCCGCACCACACGCCCTGCCACCATATCGTCGCCCAGCGTATAGGAACTGCGCATGGCGATTCCCATCCCCGCCAACAGGCAGTGCCGCAGCAGGTCGGTATTGTTCGACATCACTTTGCTGGTGATAGGTACAACCGAAGTACCCTGCGGCGACTGGAAAGTCCAGTGATGGCGCAGATGCTCCAGGGAGAAATTGAGGCAGGAATGCTGCGCCAGGTCCTCCGGTACCTGAGGCACGCCATGTTCCGCAATGTAGCCCGGCGAGGCGCATAACAATACTTCCGCAATGCCCAGTTGACGTGCCACCATGCTGGCGTCGAATTTCTGGTTGACCGAAAAAATACCGACGTCAAAGCCTTCTTCGATCAGATCGACGGTGCGATCAGACAGCGTCACATCCAGCTGGACATCGGGATACTGCCTGGAATAAAGAGGCAGCAAGCGCGCCAGTTGGGTCTGGCCAAAGCCGATCTGCGAATAGATGTGCAGCGTACCCGCCGGATTAGTCGACAGCACCGAGGCCGCGGCTTCCGCCTCGTCGATTTCGTCCAGGATCTGCCGCACCCGCTCCAGGTAGGCCTGGCCCGGCTCGGTCAAGGCCATGCGGCGCGTCGACCGGTGCAGCAAGCGGATCCCGAGGTGGTTTTCCAGATCGGCGACCAGACGCGTCACCACCGCATTCGACATATCCAGCACCTGGGCCGCAGCGACAAAACTGCCCTGCTCGACCACCTTCGCAAAAACCCGCATTGACTGCAAGCGATCCATATTCTTCGTCCTATCTTATACGCTTCACTTGCTCAACAAAGCTATCAACGCAACCACCAGGGCCAGCACGCCGACGCCGAGCGCAAGCCCGCACAGGAGATTGGCGCGCTGCAGTTTGGCATCGACCCGCTGGGTTTCCTGCTCCAGCAATGGCA
Source organism: Collimonas sp. OK607 (assembly GCF_900111995.1). GTDB lineage: Bacteria > Pseudomonadota > Gammaproteobacteria > Burkholderiales > Burkholderiaceae_D > Collimonas. The sequence continues at coordinate 3,842 of NZ_FOKF01000043.1, read as the reverse complement.
GCGCGGTTTTCAACTGTTCGGCGAGCGCCTTGATGTCGCCGACATTCTGCAGCGACGCAACCTGCAGCTCGCTCACCTGTTGTTGCAAAATCTGAATCTGGCTCTCTTCCGTATTTCCTTTGCGGCGGGTAAACACCGGCACCGCGACGGAAATAATATCGCTCACATACGGAAGCACCGCCTTTGTTACCGAAAGCCAAGCCGACATGTACTTCCCTCCAATTTATTCTCTGACACTTCAAACTTAGTTGAAACCCTTGTCAGGCTTACTGAAATATCTGTGCATCCGCAGCACTGGTATCGCCTGGCCGCAGCAGGCGGCCGGCAGCAATCGTGATGGTCTGGCGGCATTGCATGGCAATCGAAGTGTCGTGCGTCACCAGAACCAAGGTTGAACCTCGTTCCTGGTTCAAGTCGAACATCAGCTGAATCACCGCATCGCCAGTAGCCGCATCGAGGCTGCCGGTAGGCTCGTCGGCAAACAATAACGGCGGCTCGGTCACGAACGCGCGGGCCAATGCGACCCGCTGTTGTTCGCCGCCGGATAAATACTTCGGATAATGTTGCAAGCGTGTCCCCAGGCCAACCCGTTCCAGTTTGGCTTGCGCTTTTTCCCTGGCGTCCTTATCGCCTCGCAGTTCGAGCGGCAACATGACGTTTTCCAACGCGCTCAAATGGCTCAGCAGCTGGAAGGACTGGAATACGAAGCCGAGCTTGTCTTTACGCAAACCTGCCCGCCCGTCTTCATCCAGAGCAAAAATATCGCTGCCGTCAATATGCACCGTGCCGGAGGAAGGCGTATCCAGCCCCGCCAGCAAGCCCAGCAAGGTCGACTTGCCCGAACCCGAGGCGCCTACAATTGCCAACGTGGTGCCGCCCTGGACGTTAAAGTTGATATCATCGAGGATCAGCAGTTCGCCACTGGCGTCGGCAACGCGTTTAGTCAAACGTTGCACGTCGATGGCGGGGGCTGTGGAATTTACCGTTGCAGAACTAACAGAAGAGGATTGATGCATGCAGATTATCGACTCCGGAATGGGGACAGGTTTTCAGAATTTGATCGGAGGCTTGTGCAGCAAAGTCATTCGCAGCTTGCGGCTGGCGACCTTGTTGTTTGGCCTGACCGGTCTAGTATGGGCGAACAATGCCTATTCTGCATCAAAATCGATACTCGTGTTAGGCGATAGTCTTTCGGCAGAGTACGGACTGGCGCGCGGCAGCGGCTGGGTTGCCTTGTTGCAGCAGCGCCTGAAGGCGGAAAAATTCGACACCACCATCACCAATGCCAGCATCAGCGGCGAAACCAGCAACGGCGGCAAGACGCGTTTGCCGGCACTCCTGCAGCAGCGGCCGGATATCGTCATCATCGAACTGGGCGCCAATGACGCCTTGCGCGGCTTGCAACTGAACGCAACCGAAAGCAACCTGCGGGCAATGATCAGCGCCGCGCAACAGGCCAAGGCAAAAGTCCTGCTGGTGGGGATGCGGATTCCACCGAATTACGGCCGAGACTACACCGAGAAATTCTTTTCACTGTATGCGACCGTGGCAAAACAAACCAAGGTGCCGCTAGTGCCGTTCCTGCTGGACGGCGTCGCCGACAAACCGGAGTTGTTTCAGGCAGATCGCATTCACCCTGTTGCCCAGGCGCATCCGGTCATGTTGAATAACGTCTGGTCGGGATTAAAACCGCTGCTCGCCAAATAACGCTGAAGAGTAATTTTTCGCAAAACAGCTATCGAGGATCTCAACCGCGCCGGGCTGCTTCAATCGCAGCGATGTCGATTTTACTCATCGTCATCATGGCGTCGAACGCGCGCTTGGCCGCAGCACGATCAGGGTCGGCGATTGCGGCCGTCAGGGCGCGTGGCGTAATCTGCCACGACAATCCCCATTTGTCCTTGCACCAGCCACATGCGCTTTCCTGGCCACCGTTTCCGACAATCGCGTTCCACAAGCGATCCGTTTCGGCCTGGTCGTCGGTCGCCACCTGGAACGAGAAAGCCTCGGTGGGCTTGAACGCCGGCCCGCCGTTAAGGCCAAGACAAGGAATACCCATCACTGTGAATTCGACCGTCAGGACATCGCCTTCCTTACCAGCAGGATAGTCGCCAGGCGCGCGATAGACTGCCCCCACCGCGCTATCCGGGAACGTCTCGGAGTAGAACTTCGCGGCGTCCAACGCGGTGCCGTCGAACCAGAGACAAATCGTGTTTTTGCTGACCATATCGGCTCTCCTGAATTGGGACAGGTAAAAGAGGCGCCACGCGCCATCGACATTTGGGCTGAGTTACCCAGCCATAGACTTCTTCGATTGAACTCTTTGAAAATAGTGCCGCAAAAAATCCTGCCCCGCCTTCCTTGATAGCCCTCAGATCACCTCCGCCGGGATCCTCGGCGTTCTATGGCGACTAAGCCGAATCGCCGGCAACAACTAAACTAGAAGAAGCTGCAGCAGCTTTTTAGCCGTCGCCATGCAATAAATGGGACACATTACCTGAGTACTGAGCAACGATAATAGTGTTTTTCTATAGTCGACAACAAATGACACGGATGATAGCTTGCTATTATTCTATGTCCGCAATCGGTCGTCTCGGACCGGTTGGGGTCAGTGGGTTTCGATGAGATGGAAGCCGGTTTTACGCAAAACAGGTTATTCTGTCCACATTGGAATCAGCGGCGGCTTGGGTGGGCAAACCAGCCGTTGACGAAAATTTATCAACGAACGGCTGGTTTGCCAAAGCCTTGCAGGTAGAGCATGTCAACTCTCGCATCGTTATTAAAAGACATACGGCAATGTACTTTGTGTGCGGCGCAGTTACCGCTTGGCCCCAGGCCCATAGTCCAGGCAGAACTCAGTTCACGTATCTTGATCGTCGGGCAGGCGCCGGGCCGAAAGGTACATGCTAGTGGCATCCCGTTCGACGATGCAAGCGGAGACCGTTTGCGCGACTGGTTGGGCATATCGAAGGAACTATTTTACGATCCCCGTATTGTCGCCATTGTTCCGATGGGATTTTGCTATCCTGGCACGGGCAAGTCAGGCGATCTTGCGCCTCGCCCGGAGTGCGCGCCAGCATGGCGCGAAAAACTCTTATCGAGACTCAAGCACGTTCAGTTGACCCTGATTATCGGACAGTACGCGCAACAATATCATTTGCCCGGCGCTCAGGAAAATGTGACCGAACTGGTACGAGCCTGGCGTAGCTACTGGCCAGACGTCGTGCCGCTCCCGCATCCCAGTCCGCGAAACAATCTGTGGCTCAAACGAAATCCCTGGTTTGAACAGGAATTACTGCCAGAGTTGCGGATGCGGGTCCGCAGTTTGGTTATCCCAGATTAAGGTATGTGAGTCACTATCAGTTTGACAGGCACTTTCGACCGGCCGCACAGCTCTCTAAGGCATTTGAGCGCCGGTTTGGCGTCACGCCAAGTCTTGTTAGGGAATTACATCTGTAACGCACCATATTTGAAAGTATCCTTGCAGTCGTGCGAAGGATGCGACCGGCTCAAAACGAGCCCAGAGTGTGTAAAAACGCGGCCGTCCTTGGGAATCATATTTTCACCGTTTTTCGGCCATCCGTGTAAACGCAATTAATCCCAAGACGTTATTTGGCTATGTCATCAAACGGCGGGGTAGCTAGATGAAGCGCTTTATCCAAGGAGAACATCGCACGCAAGGAACGCTGCTCCCCGAGCATTTGGATGACTACATCACCGAACAGAATCCAGTGCGCGTCGTCGATGTGTTCGTCGACGAACTGGACCTGGCCAAGTTCGGATTTGGTGGCGTCGTTCCATCGGAAACTGGCAGGCCTTCGTATCATCCTGCAATGCTCTTA
>NZ_FOKF01000031.1 GCF_900111995.1 Collimonas sp. OK607 | reverse complement strand
CAGACCTTTCGTGACATCAAAAATGCCCAATTTGGATTGGGACTATCTCAGAGTCAAACGCGTGATCCACTGCGTTTTTCCATTCTGCTATTGATCGGAGCACTCGCCATGTATGCGCTCTGGATCATCGGATTAACCGCGCAACATCAGGGGTTCAAGATCCAATACGGTAGCCGGCACAAAGCCGAACAGACCTTGTCCATCCTCTCACTCGCACTGTGGTGGATGCGCGAAGCACCCCGACAGATCCCAATCTCGCAAATTAACCAGGCAATTCATACCCTGCGCTCTATGGCTATTCATGTTGTTATTTGAGGGGAAGGGTCAGACTCTGACCCCATTTAACTGATCAGGCTGGCTTGAATACCAGCAACTGCGCGGATTCGCTTACTTGATCGCCCACCGTATACAACAACTCTTCGACCAGGCCATCGGCTGGGGCGGCAATCGTGTGTTCCATTTTCATTGCTTCCATGATCAGTAATGGTGCGCCTTTTTTTACCTGTTCGCCTTGCGTTACCAGCAGCGCGACTATCTTGCCTGGCATTGGTGCTGTGAGGCGGCCGCCTTCGGCTTCGGTGTCGCCGGCATGCAGCAGCGGATCGACATAGCCTAGCGTGTACTGGCTTCCGCCATAAAACACGTGGAACTGCTCGCCTTCGCGTACTACGGTGCCGGCTACGGTTCTGTCGCCGAGGCTGATTTCGATGGCGTTGCCGTCTTGCTCCAACACGGTCATCTGCTTGAACGTCTGGGCGTCGAATTGCTCATGATGCAGCAACCAGCGGCCTGCTTCGTACGTGATATCAAGCGGACTGGCTTGACCGTCGTCGACAAATGCGAGTCGGCGTTGCAGGTTGCCGTTCAGGCGCCAACCATCGGTATTGGTCCATGGATCGCTGCCGGCATTGTGGGTAGAATTGCGTTCCGACAGCAACAACGACGCGGCCGCCAGGGCGAACACCTCGATCGCAACCGGAGTCGCGGCGGGAAACAACGTATCGTGGTGACGTTCGATCAGGCCCGTATCCAGATCCGCTTCGGAGAACGGCTTGCCGGCGATCAGGCGCTGCAGGAATTTGACGTTGCTGGCAAGGCCGACGATCTGGTATTGCGCCAGCGCCGTCGCCATCGCGGCCAATGCTTGTTGCCGGTCCTGGCCCCAGACGATCAGCTTGGCGATCATCGGATCGTAAAACGGTGAAATCGCATCGCCTTGACGCACGCCCGAATCGATCCGGACGATGCTGGCGCCGGATTGGCTGACCTCGAACTCGGTTGCCGCCGGCGTGCGCAGATGGCGTAACGTGCCTATCGACGGCAGGAATCCCTTGTCCGGATTTTCAGCATAGATACGCGCTTCCAGTGCATGGCCGCTCAGTTTCAATTGTTCCTGCTTGAGTGGCAACGGTTCGCCTGAAGCTACCCGCAACTGCCATTCGACCAGATCGAGGCCGGTAATCATTTCCGTCACCGGATGTTCTACCTGCAGTCGGGTGTTCATTTCCATGAAGTAGAAAGAACCGTCCTGATTGGCGATGAATTCCACCGTGCCCGCGCCGACATAACCGACTGCCTTGGCAGCGGCCACAGCGGCTTCACCCATGGCGCGCCGGCGTTCCGGCGTCATGCCCGGCGCCGGTGCTTCTTCCAGCACTTTCTGATGGCGCCGCTGTACCGAGCAATCGCGCTCGAACAGATAGACGCAATCACCCTGGGTATCGGCAAACACCTGGATCTCGATGTGACGCGGGCGCGTCAGGTAACGCTCGACCAGCACCTTGTCATCGCCAAAGCTGTTGATCGCTTCGCGTTTGCAGGAAGCCAGCGCGGCCTTGAAATCGGCGCTTTGCTCGACGATGCGCATGCCCTTGCCGCCACCGCCGGCACTGGCTTTCAGCAGCACTGGATAGGTAATCTTGTCGGCTTGCTGCTGCAGGAAATCGGCATCCTGATTCTCGCCGTGATAACCAGGCACCAACGGCACCTGGGCTTTTTCCATCAACTCCTTGGCGGCCGACTTCGACCCCATCGCCGAAATCGAACTGGCAGGAGGACCGATAAATACCAGGCCGGCCTCGGCGCAGGCTTGGGCAAACTTTGCGTTTTCGGACAGAAAACCGTAGCCCGGGTGGATAGCCTGCGCACCGGTAGCCAAGGCCACTTCGATGATCTTGTCGGCGCGCAGGTAACTTTCCTTAGCCGCAGCCGGTCCGATCAGCACCGCCTCGTCACACACCGCAACGTGCTTGGCGCCGGCGTCGGCATCCGAATATACGGCGACGGTCTTGATACCCATGCGCCGTGCGGTGGCTGCCACGCGGCAGGCAATCTCGCCGCGATTGGCAATCAGTATCTTGGTAAACATGCTGTCTCCCCCAGTTATATTATTTATTGCGGTTGGGTATTGCTGTCGGCGGTAACTTCACAACGTGCATCGAATGCCGATGAACGCGAATGCATGCCGAGTTTTTCCAGCAGGGCACGGTCTTCTTCCACTTCCGGATTGCCGGTGGTGAGCAGCTTGTCGCCGTAGAAAATCGAGTTGGCGCCGGCCAGGAAACACAGGGACTGGATTGCCTCGCCCATTTGGCGGCGGCCAGCGGACAAACGCACCCGCGCCTTCGGCATGGTGATGCGCGCCACGGCTACCGTGCGCACGAATTCGAACAGGTCGATCGGATCGATACCATGCAAAGGCGTGCCTTCGACTTGTACCAGATTGTTCACCGGCACCGATTCCGGATACGGCTCCAGATTCGCCAGTTGCGCCACCAGGCCGGCACGTTGCAGGCGTGATTCGCCCATGCCGACGATACCGCCGCAGCAGACCTTGATGCCGGCGCCGCGTACGCTGTCGAGCGTATCCAGGCGATTCTGGTAATCGCGGGTGGTGATGATGTCGCCGTAGATTTCCGGTGCGGTATCGAGATTATGGTTGTAGTAATCGAGGCCGGCACCCTTCAGGCGTTCAGCCTGGCCTTCGCCCAGCATACCCAGCGTGGCGCAGGTTTCGAGGCCTAACGCCTTGACTTCGCGCACCATTTCTTCGACCTTTTCCAGGTCACGGTCTTTCGGTTCACGCCATGCTGCACCCATGCAGAAACGGGTTGCGCCATGCGCCTTGGCTTGACGCGCGGCTTCCAGCACGGTATCCAGCGGCAAGATTTTTTGCGCGGTGACGCCGGTGTCGTAACGTGCTGCTTGCGGGCAGTAGCCGCAATCTTCCGGGCAGCCGCCGGTCTTGATCGACAACAGTGTCGCCAGTTCGACTTCATTCGGGTCGAAATTTTCGCGATGCGTTTGCTGCGCCTTGAACATCAATTCGTTGAATGGCAGGTTGAACAGATCCAGCACGGTTTGCACCGGCCACTTGGCGTCGGCTGGCAGCACCATCGGTTTGGCGGCTGGCTGGAATGTAATTGGTTGCGATGACATGATCAGACTTCCTTTGTGTTTAGGGAATACAGTTAAGAGTTAGATGTTGCCGGATGGCGCAGGCCAACCCGGCAAGCAGGAAAAATTCAAATGACTGGCGGCGACCTCGACCAGCGCCTTGGCGGGCAATGCATTCATGCGCGGCACGTGGCCCAGGAATGGTGCATCAATGCGATTCTTCAATGCGGCAATGTTGGCGTCGCCATTGAGCATGTTGGCGTCGACCGTGTTGGCGACCCAGCCGGCCAATCGCAAGCCGCGTGCGGCAATCGCCTCGACCGTCAGCAGCGCATGGCTGATGCAACCCAGCCGCAAACCGACTACCAGCACTACCGGCAAGCCGAGCTGCTGCGCCAGGTCGGCGGTATCGTGGATGTCGTTGAGCGGCACGCGGAAACCGCCCACGCCTTCGACTACCACGGCGTCGGCCAGCTCCGCCATCTGTCGATAACAGGACAGGATATGCGCCAGTTCAATCGTCCGGTCTTCTTGTGCCGCGGCGATATGCGGTGCGGTCGGCTGGCGTAATAGAAACGGTGTAGTCAATTCCTGCGGCAGTTTCACGCTGGCCTCTGCCGCCAGGATATCGGCATCGTCGTTGTGCCAGACGCCGTCGCGTAATTCGGCGCCGGCTGCGACCGGTTTCATGCCGGCGCTACGGACACCGGTTTTAGTCAGTCCATGCAGCAAAGCGCCGGCGATCAGCGTCTTGCCGATTTCTGTATCGGTGCCGGCGACGAACCACGCGGCCTTTTGGGTACTTACGATAGCGTTAGTCATGATCGATCACGCTTTCGAAAACCGCGGCAGTGCGAGTTGCCAGCAACTCGATTTCTTCATCGTCGAGAATATACGGCGGCATCAGGTAGACAGTTTTTCCGATCGGCCGCAGCAGCAATTCATGTTCCACCGCGCTGCTGAAAAACCGGCGTGAAAATGTCGCGGCGTGCGCCTTGTTGTCGATGACGGCATCAAAGGCCCAGATCATGCCGCGCTGACGGAAATGCTGTACTTTCGGGTGCTGCGCCAATGGCGCCAGTGCCGCAGTGATGCGTTCTGCCCGCAGACGATTGACGTTGATCACATCGTCTTCCTCGAAAATCGCCAGTGTTGCCAGCGCAGCACGGCAAGCCAGCGGATTACCGGTGTAGGAATGCGAGTGCAGGAAACCGCGCGCCAGGGCGTTATCGTAAAACGCCTGATAGATTTCGTCGCGCGTCATCACCAGCGACAAAGGCAGGTAACCGCCGCTGATGCCTTTCGACAGACACAGGAAATCCGGCCAGATTGGCGCCTCTCCCGGCGCAGCCGCTTGTTCGGACGCGAAAAAAGTGCCGGTGCGACCGCAGCCGACTGCAATTTCGTCAAAGATCAGATGGACTTTGTAGCGGTCGCATAGAGCACGCAATTCGCGCAGATAAACCGGATCGTGCATCGCCATTCCGGTGGCGCATTGCACCAGCGGTTCGATGATGATGGCGGCGATATGGCTGGAACGTTGCTGCAATAATTTTTCCAGTGTGGCAGCCGCCCGGTGGGCGACGTCGGCAGCGCTCTCGCCGTCGCGTGCGCCACGCGCATCAGGTGACGCCACCACATGCGCCTGGCGCAACAAGGGACCATAGGCATCGCGAAACAGAGGCACATCGGTCACCGCCAGCGCACCGATGGTTTCACCGTGATAACTGCCTTTCAGGCACACGAATTCCTGCTTGTCGGCGTAGCCGGCGTTACGCCATGCATGGAAACTCATCTTCAGGGCGATCTCGACTGCCGAGGCGCCATCGGACGCATAGAAACAATGCCCCAGCACATTGCCGGTGCGCGCCGCCAGCTGTTCCGACAACTGCACTACCGGTTCGTGCGTAAAACCGGCCAGCATGGCATGCTCAAGCTGATCGAGCTGATCCTTCAATGCGGCGTTGATACGGGGATTGGCATGGCCGAACAAATTGACCCACCAGGAACTGATCGCATCCAGGTAACGTTTGCCGTCGGTGTCATACAGCCACGCGCCACGGCCGCGGCTGACCGCTATCAACGGTACCGATTCATGGTGTTGCATTTGGGTGCACGGATGCCAGACACTGTTCAGGCTACGCTGAACCAGATCCGACTGTGGTGCATGTGTATCTGTACTATTTTTACGCAATTTTGTTCCTGGCATAATTGTCGGCCAGCACATGCAACGCGCTGACCAACTGATCTATTTGTTCGATGCTGTGCGCCGCCGACAGCGATATGCGCAAACGCGCAGTGTCTTTCGGCACGGTCGGCGGCCGGATCGCCGGCACCCAGATGCCTTGCTCGCGCAGCCCGGCCATCAAGTCCAGCGCCAGCTGATTATCTTCAACGATCAATGCTTGCACCGGAGTCTCTGACGGCAGCAAAGGCCAAGGCAAGCTGGCCAGTCCGCCGCGCAGCCGCGCGATCAAATCGCGCAAGTGCTGTTGCCGCCAATCTTCGGTCTGCATCAGCTTGACTGCTGCCAGCAAAGCGCTCGCCAGCAAAGGTGGGCTGGCGGTAGTAAACACGTAGGTGCGCGCCCGTTGCAGCAGCCATTCGATAAGAAGCGCATCGCCGGCGACGAAGGCGCCGGCCACTCCCGCCGCCTTGCCCAAGGTGCCCATATACAAGATGCGTTGCGACTGCAATCCGAAATGCGCCAGGCTGCCGCGTCCTTGCGGACCCAATACACCGAAGCCGTGGGCATCGTCGACCAGCAACCAGGCATCATATTTTTCACACAAGGCCAGCAGTTCAGGCAACGGCGCGATATCGCCATCCATGCTGAACACGGCATCAGTGACGATCAGCTTGCGCGGGTGGTCGCTCTTGGCCAGCAATTGTTCCAGCCTTACCACATCGGCATGCGGGTAGATGCGGAACTGCGCGCCCGACAAGCGCGCGCCATCTATCAGGCAAGCATGATTCAGGCGATCTGAAAATACGACATCGCCGGGGCCGACCAGCGCCGGGATGGTTCCCATATTCGCCATGTAACCGGTCGAAAAATGCAAAGCGCGCGGCATGCCGACGAACTCTGCCAGCGCCAGTTCCAATTCCTCGACTACGCGGGTGTGGCCGCTGATCAAGGCTGATGCACTGGCGCCGACGCCGTATTGATCGAGCCCCGCCTGCGCTGCGGCACGCAGAGCCGGATGGTTCGCCAGTCCGAGATAATCGTTGCTGCAAAAGGACAGATATTGCCGGCCATCGACATCCAGCAACGGCCCCTGCGGACCGTCGACGATGCGCCGCTTGCGCAGCAGCTTCTGCTCTTGCAACGCAGCCAGCTGATCGCGGATCTGGGTCAGCAACTCAGGCATATTGGACTTCCGCTGGTGTTGCCGGTGTCGCTTGTTCTGTCGCTGACGGCCGTGCAAATTTCAGCGACAGCCGGTTCAGGCTGCGATATACCGCGTTGCCGCCCCATGATTGCGTAACGCCGGCCAGTTGTAGCTGAGGCAAGCGCTGCATCACGCTACGCATCGCGATTTCTGCTTCCAGATAGGTCAGCGTCGCACCGATACAGACATGCGGGCCATAACCGAAGGACAGATGTGCGCCCTGATTACGTTCGATATCGAGCCGGTCCGGATCTGTGAATTTGGCGGGATCGCGATTGGCGGCGCCGATCAGCGGAATCACCAGATCGCCCTTTTTCATCAACTGGCCGTGCATCTCGACATCGACCTTGAGCCGGCGGCCGGTATATTGCACCGGGCTGTCGAACCGCAGTAATTCTTTTAAAGCAGACGGCAGCAGCGACGGCATGTTTTGCAGCGCTTGCCATTGTTCTGGATGTTGCAACAGCGCCAACATGCCGTTACCGAGCAGGTTACGCGTGGTTTCATGGCCAGCGAACAGCAATGTACAACACTGTGCCAGCAATTCCTTGGTGGTGATGATGCCGCCTGTGGCTTCAGCACGTATCAGCTGGCTCATCAGATCGTCGCCCAACGCTGCGCGACGCTGCGGCAACAGCTGGCGGAAATATTCGTTCATGGCGATCAGGCTGACCTGGGCCGCGCGGGCGATTTCCAGCGTCGGCGTCGGGCTGCCGATGAAGGCGGCGATATCGTCGGACCAGGCGACAAATTCACTACGGTCTTCGGCGGCGATGCCTAGCATGCTGGCGATTACCAACGCTGGCAAGGGACGGGCGAAATCGCGCATAAAGTCGAACTCGGCCAACTCCCCGGACCCACTGTCAGCGGCCTTCGTTAATACCTGGTCCAGCAGGCGATCGACAATCATCTGGATCTGCGGTCCCAATTCCTGCAATGCCGCTGGCTTGAAGCCGGCATTCATTACTTGCCGCAAGCGAGTGTGCTGCGGCGCATCCACAAACAATAGCGAACGCGAAAAAATCCGTTTGAATTCGCGTAGTTCGGCCAACGCGCCCGGGCCGCTGCTATTGGCCCAACCGCCGGCGCGACGCACCGAGAAACGCGGATCGCGCAACACACTGGCGACGTCCGCATGGCCGGTCAGCAGCCAGGCGCCGCCGCAGAACTCCGGGCTCCAATGCAACGCGCCTTGGACACGCAATGCGTGATAAGCCGGGTAAGGGTCGTTCAAAAATGCTTCATTAATCATTTGCTATCTTTTCCGGCAATTAAATCTCTGCAAGGACGAGATTGTATGTGATCACAGCAAAGTCACCGCATGATCACTGCAGCCAGGACGGTTTGCGCTTCTCCAGGAAGGCGCGCACACCCTCCCGTCCTTCGGTGGAAGCACGGATTTTGGCGATCTCTTCGACCGTATCGGCAATCAGCACCTCCGTCAGCGGCTGGCCAGCAATCGCACGCACCAGACGCTTGGCTTCGGTGACAGCGTTGGGGCTGGCCGCCAACAACGCCTTGAGCAACAAACTCACGCTTTCATCCAATTTCTCTGCGGAAACCATCTCATGCACCAGGCCGAGCTTTTGCGCGGTTTCGGCAGAAAATCGTTCTGCGGTAATAAAATAGCGGCGCGCAGCCGATTCACCGATGGCCTTGATGACGTAGGGCGAGATGGTTGCCGGTATCAAGCCGATCTTCACTTCCGACAAGCAAAACTGCGCCGTATCAACCGCCGCCACGATATCGCAGACAGCCACCAGGCCAAGTCCGCCGGCATAACAATCGCCCTGCACCTTGGCGATCACCGGTTTCGGACATTGGTAAATGGTGCGCAGCATGGTCGCCAGCTGGGCGGCATCGGCGCGATTCTGTTCCGGCGTGTAATCCGCCATCGCCTTCATCCAGTTGAGATCGCCGCCGGCGCAGAACGCTACGCCATTTGCGGCCAGCACGATCGCCCTTACTTCGGCGTTGCCGCCCAGGTCGGCGAAGGCATGCGTGATTTCCGCGATCATGGTTTCGTTGAAGGCATTACGTACCTCGGGCCGATTAAGAACGATAGTAGCCACCTGCGACGCATGTTGTATTGCTAAATTCTGATAAGTCACTTGTTCATCTCCTTCAACGGCTCCGCGGAAAATCCATTTCGCCCAAGAAAATCCGCCACCACCGGCTCCCAGATGCTGAGACCGGATGAAAACAATAAATGCCCGTTCTTGGCAAACGGCGGCAGTAATTTGAATTCGGCCTGGCCGCCCGCCTGGTTAAACGCGGTGTACCAGGCCTGGCTGTATTGCGGACCGAAATACAGGTCATTCTGGGTATATACCCAAAGCATCGGTACCTTCGCAGTTTTGCCGAATTGCGCATACATGTTTTCCAGCTTGGCGCCCTGGCAAGGCACCCCTGGATGCACCTCGGGATCACCACCGGCGCCGCCGGCAAAATTGATCGCCGCCACCAGGCCTTGCGGCATCCTGGCTGCGGTAGCGGTAGTGGTGTAGCCGCCAACCGACTGCCCCACTAACAACACCCGCCCGGGATTAACGTATGGTTGTTGCTTGGCATAATCAAGTACGGCCAGCACTTCGCTGCTAGCTGCCTCGGCCATCGGCCCGTAGTCTTTATCGCGGCAGCCGCCGCTATCTTCAGGGTCGGGCTCGACACCGGCTTCGCCATAACCCAGCCGGGTCGGCACAAACACGGCAAAACCACGCTCGATGAAGAAGCGCACCTGCGGCGTGTAACGGAACCGCGGCGGCTTGGAGCGATCGGTGCCGCTCCGGCCGTGGTTGATGATTACAATCGGAAACGGTCCGACACCGGCAGGCTTGAATTGCGTCACTATGACATTGCCGCTGACGGGCCGGCCGTACAGATTCTTGACAGTGACCGGCAAGCGGGTGACAGCTTCGTTCAAATCCTGCGCCAGGGGCTGATCCGCTGCTTGCGCGCACCATGCACACAGACACAGGCATGCAGACGCCACAGCTTGTGTCACCGATATTTTTTTCATTGTGCGCATGATTGCTTTCTGTTCGCTATCCGGTTTTACATCCGGAACACGCCGAACCTGGTTTCCGCAATCGGTGCATTCAAGGCTGCGCTCAAACCCAGCCCAAGTACCCGGCGCGTATCGGCCGGATCGATCACGCCGTCGTCCCACAAGCGCGCGGAGGCGTAATACGGATGGCCTTGATGTTCGTACTGATCGCGAATCGGTTTTTTGAAAGCTTCTTCTTCTTCGGCGCTCCAGCTGCCGCCCTTGCCTTCAATGCCATCGCGTTTGACGGTTGCCAGCACGCCGGCAGCCTGTTCGCCACCCATCACCGAGATACGGGCATTCGGCCACATCCACAGGAAGCGCGGTGAATAAGCGCGGCCGCACATGCCGTAATTACCGGCGCCGAAGCTGCCGCCGATGATGACTGTCAGTTTAGGTACGGCAGTGGTTGCCACCGCGGTCACCATCTTGGCGCCATTGCGGGCGATACCTTCATTTTCGTAGCGGCGGCCGACCATGAAACCGGTGATGTTTTGCAGGAATACCAGCGGAATCTTGCGTTGCGAGCAGAGTTCGATGAAGTGAGTGCCTTTCACGGCCGCTTCTGAAAACAGAATGCCGTTGTTGGCGACGATGCCGACCGGCATGCCGTAGATATGAGCGAAGCCACAAATCAACGTGGTGCCGTAACGCGCCTTGAATTCATCGAATTCGCTGCCGTCGACGATACGCGCGATGACTTCGCGGACATCGAAGGGCTTGCGGGTATCGAGTGGAATCACGCCATACAGTTCATGGGACGGATACTTCGGTTCGACTACCGGGCGCAACAACGGGCCTTGCGGTTTCTGGCGATTCAGGTTGGAGACGATGGTGCGCGCCAGCGACAAGGCATGCATATCGTTTTGCGCCAGATGATCAGCCACGCCGGACAAGCGGGTATGGACATCGCCACCGCCCAGGTCTTCGGCGCTCACCACTTCACCGGTTGCAGCCTTTACCAGTGGCGGGCCGGCCAGGAAAATCGTGCCCTGGTTCTTGACGATGATCGACTCGTCGCTCATCGCCGGCACATAAGCGCCGCCTGCCGTGCACGAACCCATCACCACCGCGATTTGTGGAATGCCTTTGGCAGACAGGTTGGCCTGGTTGTAGAAGATTCGGCCGAAATGGTCACGATCCGGGAACACTTCATCTTGATTCGGCAAGTTGGCGCCGCCGCTATCGACCAGGTAGATGCAAGGCAGATTGTTTTGCTCGGCGATCTCCTGCGCGCGCAAATGTTTTTTGACGCTGAGCGGATAGTAGGTGCCGCCCTTGACGGTTGCATCGTTGCAGACCACCACGCATTCCTGCCCCGCGATACGGCCGATGCCGGTAATCACGCCGGCGGAGGGCGCTGCATCGCTGCCATCCTTGTCTTTGTAGACGTGATACGCGGCCAGTTGCGAAAATTCCATGAACGGCGTGCCGGGATCAAGCAGCATCTGCACCCGCTCGCGCGGCAGCAACTTGCCGCGCGCCACATGCTTTTTGCGCGCAGCATCGCCACCACCCTCGGCGATCTGCGAGACTTTCTGGCGCAAATCGTCAACCAGCAGATTAAGCGCGCTGGCATTTTCCTGGAATTCTTCGCTGCGTGGGTTCAGCTTGCTTTCTAACTGGGGCATTGCGATGTCCTTTGTGTCTAGAATTTTGAATCATCCTTTTGGAACGATTCTTTTGGAACCGTTCTTTTGGAACGATCTTTATGCGGTGTGGATATCGTTGAGTTTCAACTCATCCTTCATCGCTTCACGGATCTTGAATTTCTGTATCTTGCCGGTCACTGTCATCGGGAAAGCATCGACAAAGCGGATATAGCGCGGCACCTTGTAGTGCGCGATCTGGCCCTGGCAAAAATCACGCACGGATTGTTCGTCCGCGGTTTTCCCTGGGCGCAAGATAATCCAGGCGCATAATTCTTCACCGTATTTCTGATCCGGCACGCCGACTACCTGCACATCCTGGATCGCCGGATGACGATATAAAAATTCTTCGATCTCGCGCGGGTAGATATTCTCGCCACCGCGAATCACCATGTCCTTCATGCGGCCGACGATATTGACGTAACCTTCGGCATCCATGGTCGCCAGATCGCCGGTATGCATCCAGCCTTCGCTGTCGATCGCTTCGCGCGTCTTTTCTTCATCGCCCCAATAACCGTGCATCACAGAATAACCGTGTGTGCATAACTCACCTGAACTGCCGATGGGCATGATCGCGCCCGATTCCGGATCGATGATCTTTACCTGCAGGTGCGGCTGTACCTGGCCGACGGTGGAAACCCGTTTCTCGAGCGGTGTATCGGTCATGCTCTGACAGCTGACGGGGCTGGTTTCGGTCATGCCGTAGGCGATGGTGATCTGCGCCAGATGCATGTCGCGCACCACACGTTTCATCACTTCGATCGGGCATGGCGATCCGGCCATGATGCCGGTGCGCAGTGTCGACAGATCGAATTCGGCAAAGCGCGGATGATCCAGCTCTGCGATGAACATGGTCGGCACGCCGTGCAAACCGGTGCAGCGTTCTTCCTGTACTGCCTGCAGCACCGACAACGGTTCGAAGCCGTCATTCGGATAAACAATAGTCGCGCCGTGCGTCAGGCAGGCCAGATTACCGAGCACCATACCGAAGCAGTGATACAAAGGTACCGGAATACAGAGTCGGTCCTGCGCCGTCAGCTTCATCGCTTCACCAATGAAAAAACCATTGTTAAGAATATTGCGATGGGTCAGCGTCGCGCCTTTCGGAAAACCGGTGGTGCCGCTGGTGAACTGGATGTTGATGGGATCGCTTGCTTGTAATTGCCCGGCGATTTCTGCCAGTTGCGAATCGGACGGGTCGCCACTGGCGATAAAATCGGCAAAGCGCAACATGCCCGGCTGCGCATCGCTGCCAAGCTGGATCACGGTTTTCAACGTCGGCAGACGCGCCGCCTGCAAGCTACCCGCAGTGGCGTGTTCGATTTCAGGCGCCAGCGTGCGGATCATGTCCAGATAGTCGCTGCTCTTGAAACTGGTCATTGAAATCAACGCCTTGCAGCCGACATTGTTCAACGCATACTCCAGCTCGCTGACGCGATAGGCCGGATTGATATTCACCAGCACGATACCGGCATAGGCCGTGGCCAGTTGCGTCAACAGCCACTCGGCATTGTTGTGCGACCAGATGCCGATGCGGTCACCCGGCTGCAGCCCAAGCTTGAGCATGGCGCTGGCCAGCTGCCTGGCCTGGCTTTGCAGTTGCCGATAGCTCAGGCGGATCTGCTGATGGCGCGAGACCAATCCGTCATTGTCGGCGACCCGCTCCACCATCTCGTCGAAAAAGCTGCCGATGGTCTGTTCGATCAGCGGCAACTCCTGGCTGCCGCGATCGATGCTGGAATTCAGTTGCTTCATGATCTTGTCTCCTGTTAGGACCTGCTAATGCTTCCCGCAATGATTTTTATTTTTCGGGGAAACTGCCATCGACATAAAACCAGCGTGGCTGATCTTCTGCGCCAGGTTCACGCTCGCGCACAAAGCGGCTTACTTCGTGCAAGCGCTCTGCACGGCCGCCGATCTTGTAACGCGCTACAAATTCCACGATAGCGCTGTCGCCGTCGGCCTGATGCTTACGAACTTCAAGGCCCAGCCATTTCAGCCCGGCTTCGGCCACGATCGGCTCGGTCGGCCTGGTACTGCGATGCCAGGTCGCTTGCAAATAGGCGCCGTTGTCCATGACGTAGGCGCTGTAACGTGAGCGCATCAGCGCCAGTGCGGACGGCGCCACCTCGCTGCCATTGTGATAGCGACCGCAGCACTGTGCGTAATTGCCGCCACCGCAAGGACAGTCATCAACCTTATTCTTCAAATCTTGCCATCCCTCAGAAATGCTTCGAGTTGGTCGAAACGGTCGAAACCCCAGAACGGCTCGCCATCGACAATCATGAACGGCGAGCCGAACACGCCGCGCGCCATCGCCAGATCGACTTCCGCTTTCAGCTGATTCTTGATCGGCACGCTGTTGATGCCTTCGCTCAGGCCGGTGGTGTCGATGCCGCTGTGATGGCCGATCTCAAGCAGCTTCATCGGCTCGGCGATATTCGTGCCGTCGACAAAATAAGCTTTGTAAATCTGCTTGGCGTATTTGATGGCCTTGTCTTCACCTTGCTTGCCACGTACCCACAGCACGGCGCGTGCCGCTGCCTGGGTGGAAATCGGGAAAGCGCCGGGACGTTTGTACGGGATGCCGTGAAATCGCGCGCTGCGCTCGAAATCGTGGAATGAGTAATCGCCCTTGATCGGCACCTGCGGCAAGGGTGCCGAGCCGGTGGTCTTGAATACCGGCCCTAGCAAGATCGGATGCCATTCGACATCGCGCTTGTATTTTGCCGCCAGCTCGTCGATACGGGTGGCTGCGAAATAACCATACGGAGAGGAAAAATCAAAGTAGAAATCAATTGCTGCGGCCATCTTCTTATACCCTGTCTGAAATGGTAATTATTATTGCGACTATTGTGATTATTGCAATTCACGAAGACCGATAACAAAGATCAGCGTGAATTCGCGGAAAGTCCGCGAAAACCGCTGATCCATTTGATGCCTGCTACTCAGTTACATCAGAACTTGTTATAACGCATCAAACCAGTTCGACTGCGATGGCAGTACCTTCACCACCGCCGATACACAACGATGCCACGCCGCGCTTGCCGCCCTTAGCCTTCAAGGCGCCCAGCAGAGTGACGATAATGCGCGCACCGGAAGCGCCGATCGGATGGCCGAGAGCACAAGCGCCGCCATGGACATTGATCTTGTCGTGCGGAATATCGTGTTCTTTCATCGCGGCCATCGGCACCACGGCAAACGCTTCGTTGATTTCGTACAGATCGACGTCGCTGTTCTTCCAGCCGACTTTCTTGTACAGCTTTTCAATCGCGCCTACCGGTGCGGTAGTGAACCATTCCGGTTCTTGCGAATGGCTGGCATGGCCCAGAATGCGGGCAATCGGCGTGCAGCCGAGTTTCTTGGCAGTCGATTCGCGCATCAATACCAACGCGGCAGCGCCGTCGTTGATGGAGGACGACGAAGCCGCCGTGATGGTGCCGTCTTTCTTGAACGCTGCGCGCAGCGACGGGATCTTGTCGATCTTCGCCTTTTGCGGGCCTTCGTCCTTGTCGATCACCACTTCGCCGGCACGGCTGGTGACGGTCACCGGTGCGATTTCCCACTTGAAGGAGCCGTCGGCAGTGGCGGCTTGTGCGCGCTGTACCGACGCGATCGCAAACGCATCCTGGTCGGCACGGCTGAAATGGTATTTGGCTGCGCATTCTTCACCGAAAGTACCCATCGAACGGCCGCCGCCGCTTTCACCCTTGGAGTAAGCATCTTCCAGGCCGTCCAGCATCATGTGGTCGAAAATCGTGGCGTGGCCGATGCGATAGCCGCTGCGTCCTTTTGGAATCAGGTAAGGCGCATTGGTCATCGATTCCATGCCGCCGGCGACCACTACTTCATTGGTCCCCGCCAGCAAAGCATCGAAAGCGAACATCGTGGCTTGCATCGCCGAACCGCACACCTTGGAAATGGTGGCCGCATTGGTAGAAACCGGCAAACCGGCTTTGATGGTTGCCTGCCGTGCAGGCGCCTGGCCTTGGCCGGCTTGCAATACATTGCCAAACAACACGCCATCGACTTGCTCCGGCTTCAGCCCGGCGCGCTCAACTGCAGCCTTGATCGCCACGGCGCCCAGGTCACTGGCGGTCAATGCCGAAAAATCACCTTGAAACGCCCCCATTGGAGTACGTGCTGCACCGACGATAACGATTGGGTCATTCATGTTGCTTCTCCAGATTACGACAACTTGGTAAACCGCCTCAGGAATCACCGGTACTTCTCTGCGATTCGCGTAAGCGGCTTTGCTGCCTGGTTGGTTAAAAATAAAATGATTTGCGTAGTTCGGATGCTTCAATTTACTGCGTTTGTTACCGGTCAATCAACCTTGTGCGTAGGTAAAACGGCATTCTTGCGGATACGGGAAAACGTCGTCGAAATGTCCCTCAAGAATGTGCTGCTTGTGTTGTTGCCAATATTGCTGGGTCAATAGATCCGCGTGATGTTTTATAAAGTATTTCTTCACGTTTTGATTTCCGAGAAGAAATACACCGAATTGTTCCGGAAAGACATCGTTCTTGGCGATGGAATACCATGGCTCGGCAGACATTTCGTCTTCCTCGTTACGCGCCTGCGGGATAGTCCTGAAATTGCAGTCTGTAATGTATTCAATCTCATCATAGTCGTAAAACACGACACGATTGTGACGCGTCACGCCAAAATTTTTGTACAACATGTCGCCAGGGAAGATATTCGCCGCGACCAGTTCCTTGATAGCGTTACCGTATTCGGTGATGCCATGTTCCAGCGCTGCCTGGTCGTTGTTTTTCTCGGCGTTGTTCAGATAGATATTCAGCGGCACCATGCGCCGTTCGATATACAGATGCTTGATGACTATTTCGTCGCCATCTTCTTCGACTACCGACGGCGCTACCAGCTTCAATTCGGCTAGCAGTTCGTCGGAAAAGCGCGCACGCGGGAACGCCACGCTGGAATATTCCAGGGTATCGGCCATGCGGCCAACCCGATCATGATGCTTGACCAGCAGGTATTTTTCCTTGACCAGCGCATTGGTGGTTTCCTTCGGCGCCGGGAAATAATCCTTGATGACCTTGAATACATAGGGAAACGACGGCAAGGCGAATACCACCATCACCATGCCGCGAATCCCGGGGGCGCTCTCAAAATGATCCGACGAGTGCCGCAGATGGCGCAGGAAATCGCGATAAAACAATGCTTTGCCGAGTTTTTGCAAACCCAGGATGGTGTAGATTTCACTGCGTGGCTTGTTTGGCAACAGGCTGCGCAGAAACTGTACATAGGCTGACGGCACTTCCATGTCGACCATGAAATAAGCGCGCGTGAAAGAGAACAGGATCGTCAGTATCTTGGTGTCGAACAGCACCGCATCCAGCACCAGCTTGCCATCCCGGTCATGCAGGATAGGCACCACAAACGGATACTCGCGCGGGCCGTTGATCATCTTGCCGACCACGTATGCGCCCTTGTTGCGGTAGAACAGGTTCGACAGCACCTGGATCTGGTGATTCGGCTCCAGCGCGACGGTGCCGAAGGCTTGCTCTATGCGCTCTTCTGCCATTGAGACATCGCGGTCCAGGTCTGCGAACGGCCGCTGCAGCTGGAAGTTGGTAATCAAGCGCTTGAGCGTGTAATGCAAGCCGTCCTTGGATGGGTAGTACACCCGGTAAGTGGGCAAGGCTTCATCGGTGTCGATGTATTCAGTCGACACTGCCGGCCGCACGAAAATGAAATCGTTATGGAAATAGGCGCGATGCAGGATATTGCAGCAGACCGAGTTGAAGAAGGTCTCGGCCAGCTCCGGCTGCTTATGATCGGTCAGCATGCCGATGTAATGCAGCTTCACCTCACGCCAGACCTCGTCGGTCAGATCGCTTTGGTCGTATTCGTCTTCCAGCGCCTGCACACATTCATGCACCCGCGCGTCGTAGAAACCGATCCGCTCGCGCGCGGCGAGTTGGGCGGTTTTCCAGTCGGCGCTTTCAAAATGCTCCTTGGCCAGCACACTGGCTTCGCGGAATAAACGGTAATGCTTGTCGAAACCGTCCAATATCATGCGCGCAGTATCGAAAGCGATCTGCGACGACAGTAATTTTGGAAAGTTTGCCGACGTAATCACAGCGAGAACCGTTCCTTCCAGCCAGCCAGCATCGCCAGGCTGACGCCGATACCACCGCACACTACAATCAATGGCCGTTTATACGGCGCCAGCACCGGCAGTTTTTCGTAGGCTACGGCCAGCGCCGCGCCGCATGCCGGCTCCACCAGCGTGCGCATCTGATCGGCAAACGCCAGCGAGGCGGCGACCGCCTGGGCATCGCTGACAGTTACGCTGTGCACTTCATGCCGCCTGGTCCAGGCAAAACATTCATCGGCCACGCGCTTGGCGGCAAGGGTGCCTGCAATCGATGTAATCGCCGGCAAGGTCACCAATTCGCCGGCACGCACTGCCGCGTTCAGTGAAGCGGCGCCGTCAGTTTCTACTGCGATCAACGGAATGTGCGACAGGCCGTTGCGATGTAAACCGCTCAACACGCCGCTCATCAAACCGCCGCCGCCGACCGAGCAGATGACGACGTCGAAATCGACACCGAGCTCGCGCGCCTGCAGCACCGCTTCGTCGATCATGGTGGCGTTGCCGTCCCAGATGTCGGGGTGATCGAAAGGAGGAATGTAGACGGCGCCGGGCTGTTCGCACTGCGTCAGCGCCAGCTGGTTTGCTTCATCCCAGACGCTGCCGTGGACGATCACCTCGGCGCCGATATCGCGGATGCGCTGGCAAACTTCTGCAGCGGTGGTTTCCGGCACCACGATAGTCGTCTTGACGCTCAGCGCCGCACCGGCAAATGCCGCCGCAAAACCCGCATTGCCGCCCGAGGGGCAAACCAGGTGACTGGCGCCGCCGGCCACCGCGCGCTGGCACAGCAAGCCGATCCCGCGCAGCTTGAATGAGCCGGCCGGCTGGGTGTTTTCCATCTTCAACAAAACTTGCTTGTCGAGGGCGACGGACAGTTGCGGGTGTCGCAGTAATGCGGTGTGAATATGCAGTGAAGTCATGTTCTCGACGCTGTTGCCTTTATATTAAAAATGCAATTAAATTAATTAGCAGGTTTCCGCAAACAGTTCCCGGCCGATCAGCATACGGCGGATTTCGCTGGTGCCGGCGCCGATTTCATACAGTTTGGCGTCGCGCCACAAGCGTCCCACCGGATATTCATTGATGTAGCCGTTGCCGCCCAGCGCCTGGATCGCCTCGCCTGCCATCCAGGTAGCCTTTTCGGCCGAATACAAGATCGCCCCGGCGGCATCCTTGCGCAGAGCGCGAGCCGCAGCCGGTGTCCTGGCGCGGTCGCAAGCCTGGCCGACAGCGTACACATACGCCTTGCAAGCCATCATGGTCGAATACATATCAGCCAGTTTGCCCTGCATCAGCTGGAATTCGCCGATGGACTGGCCAAACTGCTTGCGGTCATGCACATAAGGGACGACTACATCCATACATGCTTGCATGATACCAAGCGGGCCGCCGGAAAGAACGGTGCGCTCGTAATCCAGGCCGGACATCAGCACATTGACGCCTTTGCCCAGACCGCCCAGCACGTTTTCCACCGGTACTTCGCAATCCTGGAATACCAGCTCGCCGGTGTGCGAACCGCGCATGCCGAGCTTGTCCAGCTTTTGCGCCACGCTGAAGCCCTTGAAGCTTTTTTCGATCAGGAAGGCGGTCATGCCGCGCGCGCCGGCTTCCAGGTCAGTCTTGGCGTAGACCACCAGCACGTCCGCATCGGGGCCGTTGGTGATCCACATCTTGGTGCCGTTGAGTACCCAGCGGTCACCCTTCAGGTCGGCCCGCAATTTCATGCTGACCACGTCGGAACCGGCATTCGGCTCGGACATCGCCAGGGCGCCGATATGGTCGCCGGAAATCAGCTTCGGCAGGTATTTGGCTTTTTGCTCGGTGCTGCCGTTACGCTTGATCTGGTTGACGCACAGGTTCGAGTGGGCGCCGTAAGACAGGCCGACCGAAGCCGAGGCGCGCGAGATTTCTTCCAGGGCGATGATGTGCGCGAGATAACCCATGCCGCTGCCGCCGTACTCCTCTTCAGCGGTGATGCCAAGCAAGCCGAGATCGCCCATTTTTTTCCATAAATCCATCGGAAACTGGTCGTTACGGTCGATTTCCGCAGCGCGCGGAGCGATTTCCACAGCGGCGAATTCCTGGATAGCACTACGTAGCGCGTCGATATCTTCGCCGTGATCAAACGTCAAACCGGGTAAGTGGATCATGTTGTCTCCTTCGTTATTTCGCTGGTTAGCTAATTGTTATGTGAATTTGCGGATAATCGTCATGGTGCATCACGGTGCGACGTGATCGCGCAGCTCGCCGCTGCTCAGCAGGCGGCGGCACTCATCCTCGTGCGCGGTAATTTCTGCCAGTGTCACTTCTATATCTTCGCGTTGCTGTTCCAGATGTTCGCGGTGGCGTGCCAACACCTGCAGGAACAGTTCCAGCTGGGACGTCGAATCCTTTGGCGAATCGTACATATCGACCAGACTCTTGATTTCAGACAACGTCAGTCCGAGCCGCTTGCCGCGCAAGGTCAGCTTCAAGCGCGTGCGCTCGCGGGCGGCATACACCCGGTTGCGGCCGCCGGCGCCGTCCCGCTTCGGACTCAGCAAACCCTGATCCTCATAGAAACGGATCGCCCTGGGGGTAATGTCAAATTCGCGGGCAAGTTCAGTGATGGTGTAAGTCGGCATGGTCTCAGGGTGACAGAGCAAGAATTGCTGGTTTAGGCACAACGGCAGTTAACGTTAACGTAAAGCACATTGTAGGCGCGCTTACGGAAAATGAAAACACCGAAAAACTACTAGCTTTACTAAAGTGACGTAGAAGTTGGAATTACTGCCGTGGAAGGTGGGATTTTTGCCTAGATAAATGAGACTGCATTAACTTGCATAAATGCCAGGAGGCAATAGCTACCGAATAAATATGGACTTCCCCACAGATATCTACAATCCTCGCTGTCTAGTCTGTATTTTGACAGGAAGTTGTTAATAGAAAGAAAACTCTGCTCAGGTTGTGGCGAATCGCTTCAACCACGCTCTCAAACTCCGAAGCAATGTTATTGCCCAAAGGGAACATTCATTCTGCATTCAAATTTTCTGCCGAATTTTAAAAAACACCTGTATCCATGCAGATTCTCCCGCATCCTCCCGCATCCTCCAGCAAATTTTGGCAAGATTTTTGGCCAAACATTGATCGCCCCGTCCTGACCGATAGCTAGAATAAATTCCTGAGGCAGCATTGTTCGGTATACTTCGCCGATGGAAAAACAATATGGAGTCCACTATTGTTCCCAAGGCCGGTTCTCACAAGCTGTGAAGGAGATTGTGGGAAATGCAAGTTCTTGCCAATTGGCAAGCGTCTCTGTTGCTCGATCAACGAAAACAGGGAAGAACGCTGAATGGCCGGCGGTTAAAGCAGCTTCCTTGCACTCGCTTACGCGTGCAACTGCAAAGCTGTTTGCGGCATGACTTGGCGGGATGCTCGCTTCACTGCGCAAATTCCGACCACGGCAGCGGACGAGTTGCGTCGGATAGCTGGATTTTCTTCCGGCGCTTCTGACCTGACTACGTTTCTGCACTCTCAAGCCAAAGATCTCTACGGAGACCATTTCAGCTGCGCCAGCCTACTATTCCATGCGGACTTCGGGGAATTAGCGGGCTATTTTGCATTGGTAAACGATTCAATTCCACTGACGGTAGTTGAAGACGCCGGGCCACCCGGCACGCCAAATATCACAACAGAAGAAAGGAGGTCGCGAATAAAGTAATCCCCGACATTTACGCTGTGTAGCCTTGATGCCCGTGTCGCCCATGGTCTGTGGCTGTCGCCACGATCTTGTTCGGTGGCGCCAAAGCGCTCCTGTTTCCGTGGATCATAGAACTTTTGGATCGCGCAAGAATTCGCATGCGCACCAAGGTTGTATGCGTGCGCGCATCGGGTAGAGAGGTATGTTATCTGGTCGACCAGCTTCAAGGTCGATTCAGGCCTGGCAATAAATTCCGATTTATTGCTCACAGCCGTATAAGACGTTTTTTTAGATATTTCTTCTTCGCCAAGATACCAGCCGTATCTTGGTCGAACGACGCTGCCCGTTCGCACATGAATCAAGCAGCGATGGTTCACGCCGACCTGAATTCGGCGTATCCGATGGTGCCCGATGTGGGTAGAGGTTCGCATCGGACGCGGCGACTAACGGTTGTAAATAATGAATTCTTTCTTAATCTTATGGAATAGTAATGTATAAATTGAAATCTGTCATCATCATTTTAGGAGCAATGCTCGGGATGGTTTTACAAGGTGAGGCGAACGCATGGGGATCGCGAAATCAGCCGCCAGCGCCGACGACAACGACCACCACCACCACTACTACCGCAGTCAGTTACGCCAATCCGCAAATGTACGGCGTGACCATCGACGATATATCGGGATTGACCGCCACTACCACCGCTCTGTCCAAACTGGCGAAGAAGCCAACCACCCGCATTGTGTTCGACGAATGGCAGCCTGCATCCGGCTACCGTAACGCGACTGTGGCGATCAACAAAGTCAGTTATGTGATGGGTGAGATCCTTGACTCGTCGGCGATGGATCAATACACCGTTCAGCAATACCTGAACCGCACAAGCGAGTACACGGGAGCCCTTGGCGACGTCGTGAACATTTGGGAAGTCGGCAACGAAATCAATGGGGAATGGCTGGGCAAAAACGCCGATGTGGTCGCCAAGATGACTGGTGCTTACGATCTGGTCAAAGGGCAAGGCAAGGTTGCCGCTCTGACGCTGTACTACAATCAGGACTGCTGGTCCAATCCCGCGAACGAGATGTTCACCTGGGCGAATGCGAATATTCCGGCGCGCATGAAAAGCGGGCTTGACTATGTGCTGGTCAGCTATTACGAAGAGGACTGCAACGGCTTGGTTCCTGATTGGAATGCGGTGTTTACGAAGCTGTCGGCCATGTTTCCGAACTCCAAAGTCGGATTTGGCGAAACCGGCACTACCACTACCAACAAGGCCGCCTACCTGACGCGCTACTACACCTTGAAGCCACCGGTAAAAAACTATATCGGCGGCTATTTCTGGTGGTATGGCAAAGAAGACCTGGTGCCGTCCACGCAACCGCTGTGGTCGACATTTAATAACGTGTTGTAAGGTAGCTGATAACAATCCGCTCCTGCTGCCCTGAAGGACTATCTCAGGTGCGTTCGTTTCAGTGCCCCTTACTAATAACGGCTCTAACAACTTCCGTTCCAGGTTAAGGGTGCTGACTTGAGTAGTCCTTCATGGTATCTGCGGCAAGGGGCTGGCCCTGCAGATTGTCCCTTGCGGTTTTCCAGTGAGCCTCAGCCCCCGTTTTCAGCAGCATTTTCAGAACCGACCAGCTCATTTACCAGGTCGCGGCTCACGTAATGCGGGCCATCGAACAAGTAAACGGAAAAGCCGTCATAAGCGGCAAGTTGCGGCTTGAGTTCTGCAGCTGTAACCGGTCGGAATCCTCCTCCCTGGCGCGGACGAAACGCTTCGGCGATGATACGTACTCGCTGTTTTCCAAAGCGAGCAGCCAGCACGTCTGAATAATGCCTGGCCACGCTTGCCTCGCGCGCGTGGATGCCGACGCCATCCTGAAAGAAAATGCCGACGTCTGGCGGTAGCCAGGAAGCAAGCCATTGCGACAGCGTTTCGGCGCCGACATTGGCGCTGTCGTACACGCTGATCCACAGTGGCCGCGGCAAATGTGCCAGCAGCGGACCAAGGCGGGCTGCATCGGACCAGCTCGAATCGACCTCCAGTGGGAAGAACCAACCCGCCACATGCAGCGGTGTCGGCAACGCGGCGAGCTTGCGCGACTCTTCAATTAACGCGGCAACATTTGCGCGGGCGGCCGTTTCGTCGAACTTGCCTGCCAATCCGACAATCACTTTGTTCGCCCAAGGTTCAGCGGCAATCCGTTGCCAATCAGGAAATCTCGCGGCAGCGCGGCCCTCGGCGCCTGGCAGGTAGTTGACGCCATCCACGGCCGTCCATTGGATGAGCAGCTCACGCGCCCCTAGCCTTTCCCAGTTTCCCATAGGATGCAGCGTCTGGTCATCGAGCTGCCACACGATTCCTCGCACGCGCGTCGGCGGAGATTGCTTGAGCCTGGCTTGCAGCGGGTCCTGGCAACCGCAGAGCGTTGTCACCACCAGCATGCCTAATATGCGGCGCCGATTGAACCTGCGCAAATTTGTCCTCGACTTCACATTGCAAACGGCGAGGTGCATCTTCATGGTTCGCTTCCTTGATCAGGGACGCCGGCGCATCGCTTACTCAATACGAGGCGCTGAGCCGGATGAACCAGCCTTCGGCCCGCTTGTCCCCGGCAATACGCCAGCGGTACTGCAGCGACAGGTCGACAAAGGAGCGCGGCGCATTATAGTAATCCTGCCGGAACCAGTAACGCATACTGGTTCCGATGCCGCTTCCGATTGCTTTTTTGTCGTGCTCAATGAGGGTCGAATCATAATCTGCGCCCATCACGAGGTGCGGAAACAGGACCAGGGTCGACCCGCTTGCGCCAAGTAGATAACTACGCCCCAATTGCCCTTCAACGGTGGCATAATTTTGCGGATGCTGGAAGTAGTGCCCCGCTTCAGCATACACGTGCGTGCTCAGCCAGTTGGTTTGATCCGCGTGCAAATCCAGTCCGGTGTCCGAAGAGAAGCCAGCCCGGGCAAGCCAGTCGCCGCTGGTAGCGTCCCCCAATGGCACCAGGCGCTCGAGCGCCAGTATGGCGTTGACCTCGCTGAACGGTTTCACGCGTGCGCCGAACGCAGCCTGGGCTGTGGCAGTTCCGGTCGGGACACCCGATCCGCCGCTTATTGTTTCATTGATCCGGCCATAGATTTCCATCAGCGCCCCATCCTGCACTCCAAACGGACGCCAGTATGCTTCAGCGGCGATGTCCTTGCCATCGATCGTGCCGCCATGCGGCACCCCGGTCCCAGCCGCAGCAACGGCTCTATCGCTCAGTGTTGCACGCACCCCCCAGCGGCGCTCCAGGTCAGCGGTTTCGCGTCGCACGTCGTAGAGCTGCTGTGCATCCAGCGCAAGATGGCCTGCTTGCGCCGCGTCGACGGTCCGGTTGAGGTACCCGATTGCCTGTTCATTGCGCCCCTGGTGCGCGGCAGCGTAGGCTGCGTCGTGGCGGGCGGCATCGGTGAGCGTGCCCTGTGCCTCCGCACGGCTGAACAGGTCGAGCGCATCCTGGTTATCTCCTGCCTG
Organism: Collimonas sp. OK607; assembly: GCF_900111995.1. Lineage (GTDB taxonomy): Bacteria > Pseudomonadota > Gammaproteobacteria > Burkholderiales > Burkholderiaceae_D > Collimonas. The sequence continues at coordinate 36,928 of NZ_FOKF01000031.1, read as the reverse complement.
AAGGGCAAGATAGGCCAGCTCAAGCTCGGATCCTTTCTCTGGAGAGCGGCTTACCTCTGCCAGACGCGCACGCGCGTCTTCTTTCCGGCCAAGCCCGATCAGTGCCGCGATCTCGGTCCTGGGCGTTTTGTCCGGTGCGTTCAGCACGGCAGCATAATCCGCCTTGGCAGCAACCTGGTTTCCGCGGCGTTTTCGAATATCGGCGCGCGCCAGCAGCATGTCGGCATCGTTTCCAAAGTCGGCCAGGGAAGTACTGGCAGCCTGTTCCGCCTCGGCCAGCAATCCCTGCGCGCTCAGCGCCTGCACGTGCAAACGGCGATAGCCAAGATCGCGAGGAGACAATTGGATCGCTTCACCGGCCTTGCTGCTCGCCAGAGCGTAGTTCTTGCTGGCGAAAGCGCGATACGCTTGATCGGCAAGCAGGAATCCCGGATCCGCGGACGCCGCGCCGGGTTTGATGTCGCATGCCGAGACCAGGTCCGGTCCTGATGTGCAACTGACAAGCGGGAAGCTGAACGCCGGGGCGGCACGGCTTGGGTCGGATCGGCCAAGCATGATTGTCGCCAGCGCACGCCGCACTGTTGCTTCCTTGTCCTCGCCGCCTTGCAGAGGTTCGAGCAGGCGCAGCGCCCGCTGTGGATCGCCATTGGCCAACGCGGCGTCGGCAGCCACCAGCCGGATGCCACGCCGGTTAGCCGGGCCGGCGCCCGACAGGGCTTGATCGAAGTCTGCTTGCGCAGGTTCGACCGCGCCACGTTGCTGGCGTATGGCGCCACGCAGGAGCAGCGCTTCGCTCGATGGCGTTTCTGGCTTGATCGTGTCAGAGGCTGCTTGCTCCGCTTGCTCCAGCTCCCCGTTCGCGACCAGCGCATTGATCAGGGCGATGTGAAATGCAGGCAGGGCGGGTAGATAATCCACAGCCTTGCGCGCCTGCTCTACGGCCTGCGCAAAGTCGCGGCGCTCCAGGGCCTGGTAAGAGGCCGCGGAAGCGTTGAAGGCAAGCTGCGCCTGCGCCGTGCGACGCGCCAACTCAGCCTTTTCCAGCAGGTCGCGAAGGCGCGCGACATCCGGCCGCAAGCGGATCGCCTCGCGTGCCTTTGCCGCCGCGATATCATATTCTCCTTGTGCAAAAGCCTTGTATGCCTCATCGGCAATCCGATATGCCTGGCCGTTAAGCGGTCGCTCTGCGGCAGCGGCGCCAGCGGCCACAAGCAAGGTGACGGCGGCAAGACTGCTGCCTAGGAAATGCAGCGAAACCGGATATTTTCTCATGCGACTCCCAATGCTAATCTGAGTAAGGCCATTTGCTGCTGAACAGTTTCTTCGATAACGTCGCGCGACACAAGCCCCCGACCGACGAGAAAGTCGCCAATACGCCCATGTTGCGGAGAGAGGTAGTGTTGCATCGCCTGCTCCAGCGTTTCCCGCGTGATTTTTCCATTCTGGATCAGCAGTTCACCAAGGAGCGACGCACTTTTAAATTCTCTTTTGACGGTTTTAGCATGCATTTCTGCCATAGCCAAGCGCAATCCTGAAACTATTTCGCTGTCCCGCGCGATATGTTGCACGGGCTGTGTGCCAAATGCTGAGGCAAGTTCCCTGAGCGCATCTTCGGCAAGAGGCTTGCCGACTGCGACAATCGGTTTGCCATTGGCGTCCTGCCCGATCGGCATCGCGCCCAACCTTATACACATATCAAGCGATACCGGGGCCGGCAAGGAGGCTGCGATCCTGATTTCAGCGCGCGACAGATCGGATTGGAAGGCGATCGCTTCCGCCAGGGTTTCTTCGTCGATATAGCCGCGGGACACTAATATATGCCCAAGGGGAAGGTGCATCTCCGTGTGTTCCTGCAATCCCTTTTTCATGTCTTCCTCGGTGATCGCTTGCCACGAAACCAGCAGTTCACCGAGGCGTTGGCGCGTGCGCAAAAGCCGGTCGTCGGAGGGGAAATCGTGCATGGTCTTGTCCCATGCCAGGCGTTTCCCGAACAGCAGGTGCCCCAGGAACAACTTCCAGGCCCGAGCCACTGCTACGAAATTAATAAAATTGGCAACTATCATGCGCGGCGCGGAAAGCAATCCATGCACCGGTCCGTACAGGCGACTGACGAAATAGGCGCGTTGGGAGGCACGCAACGCCAGTGCGGTCAGATTGGCGTAGAGCACATAGTGGAGCCATGTTTGCGATTCCAGCAGCGACCTGGGGGTGAGCTTCCAGAATCCGAAATGGTCGGCGACCCAGAATGGCAGGAACTGCAACAGCAGCAGATAGGCGGGAACGCTGACGAGGGCGGTGACGATGCCTTTGCGGTCCCGAAACAGCAAGTATTTGTTTGCAAGCGAACCGCTCCAGCCGATTTGCGCCCACCCTTGCAGGCTGATGCCCAACACCCAGCGCGTTTTTTGCCGATAGGCCGTCTTGAACTGGTCGGGAAAATACTCGCGCACGCATAGCGGCATCTTGAGCGTGACCTGGCATTCTTTTCCGAAACCGAACCATGTTTTGCGACTGACCGAAAAGTGGACGGGAAAACGCGCAAATATGGATGTCATCCCTATGCTCGCCAAACGTGCGCCAATGTCATAGTCTTCAGTCAGCGTGTCGGTGTTGAATGGCTGGTTTTGATTGTCGTTGGCCAGTGCCTGCAGGGCGCGTCGCGAAAAACAGGTGCCGACGCCAGCCGAAGGCACCATGCCGCTGATACTTTCCCTGACAACGATGTCCTTGGCATGGGATTCAGCGAACTCATCCATATAGGTTCCTGCCACCAACTCGGACCATTTGCGTTCGAGCGACATTACGGGAAGCTGGATCATGTCCTTGCGCGGCAGCAGGTAATTGAAAAATTTAAGTTCGAGAGAATGCAACACGTCTTCGCTATCGTGAAGAATGACGCCGGCAAATTGATAACCGCGTTTCTTTTCATGCAGGAAAATCGCGTTGATGACCCAATTCAGGCAGTCCGCCTTGCAGGTAGGGCCAGCATGGGGCACTTCGACCCGATGCAATTGCTTGTAGCGGCGACGCATCCGCTCTACCTCTGCTATGGTGCGTGCATCATTGACATAGGTTCCGACGAAAATAACATAGTTGTGGTAGTTGAGAACCGTCACCATGTTTTCGATCATTTGGGCGATCACATCATACTCTAGCCACGCCGGCACCATGATCGCAAGCGGCTGCTCGGCGTGTTCCTCCAGTTGCCGCTCCGTGACCGGCCGATAGGTGCGCGTTCTGGTCAGCTGACGGTAAGCCTGGCGGATCCAGTACCACGCGTCGACAAACAGATCGTCAGCCGCTGACACCAGAAACAATACCGCGACAATGCAGGTGGTAAGTTCCAGCAGCGTATAGTAATCGGCAAGGAAATGTGGCCAGTAGGTTGTCATGGTGCCCGGAAAAATCAATGTAGGGAGACTTTGCAATGAAAGGAAAGCTCAAAACATGGGAGGCTATATAACCACGAAATCCTCCTGACCATCTATTGCGACCGGAGGCAGCTCTTCCGGCTTCGCAGCGAATTCCGTTACGGTCCGATTGAGCAGGGCCGCCACGATACGTTGTGACGCGTAGCCATCTCCATAGGGATTGTGGCGCAGGCTAATCGACTTCCATGCGGCATCGTCGTCATACAGTCTGTGGACGGCCGTCACGATGCGCTCCGCCTCGGTACCTACCAGTTCGACCGTGCCTGCGAGAACCGCCTCCGGCCTTTCGGTGACGTCGCGCATCACCAGAACCGGCTTGCCCAGCGATGGCGCCTCTTCCTGCACTCCGCCGGAGTCAGTGAGAATGACATGCGCGCGCTGCATCAAACGTACGAACGAGAGGTAATCCAGCGGAGCAATCAGATGCACGTTGCGCAGATGAGACAGGGCAGCCGAAACCGGTTGCTGCACATTGGGATTGAGATGCACCGGATAGACGATGTCAATGTCGGCACGCGCTGACAGCTCGGCCAGCGCCGCGCAGATATTTTGAAAGCCGGGTCCGAAATTTTCTCTCCGGTGACCGGTAACCAGCAGTATCTTGCGGTCCGGCTGGAGGAAAGGAAATTGCGCGTCGAGCCCGCTGCGCAATTCGTCGTCAAGCGAAATCCGCGTACTGGAAGCCATCAAGGCATCGATCACCGTATTGCCGGTAATATAGATCTTGCCGGCCAGATTTTCCCTGCACAGGTTTTGTTTCGATCCTTCGGTCGGTGCAAACAGCAAGTCGCTGACGATGTCGACCATCCTGCGATTCATCTCTTCAGGCCAGGGCTGCTTCAAATTGCCGGTGCGCAATCCAGCCTCGACATGCGCAACCGGAATCCCGCGATGGAACGCGGCAACGGCGCCCACCATTGCCGTCGTCGTGTCTCCATGCACCAGCACGCGATCCGGCTTTACTTGTTCGATCAAGGGATCGAGCGCAGCGAAAATGCGGGAACTCAGGCCATTCAATGTCTGGTTCGGCAGCATCAGGTCCAGATCGAAATCAGCCTGCAATTCGAAAACGTCCAGTACCTGGCGCAGCATGCTGCGGTGTTGCCCGGTGGTACAGACTAGGGACTCGATTTCCGCTTCTGATGCGAGACTCTTGAGTACCGGCGCCATCTTGATGGCTTCAGGGCGAGTGCCGAATATGGAAAGAATTTTCATAAGTCCCCCTTACTCATTGAGCATGAATCCAGAGATGCAATGCTGCTTTTACCGCGAGTACAACTGTAATTATTTGTAATTAATTGTGACCCTTTTGCCAGTCTAGAGGATGAATGTAATTTTTGCCAATAAAATCCTTTATAACAAGCGACGCCTGTATAAATGCCTTGCTTTGATTCGATAAAAACGACTAGCGGTTGGCGTGATGCGGTTTACCCGGTCGTGTCGCAGGCGCCGCAGATGAGATTGCGGATGCCTCAGGTGAGATTGCGGATGCCGCAGGTGAGATTGCTGGCGCCGCAGGTAGAGCCTGCGGCTCTCCAGGCGGTGGCGGAAACGCCGGCGCCGCAGGCGGACCCGCTGACACCATATCCAGTTTGGTCTCGGCGTGCTCGGGCAGGACTAGCCGTTTGAGAATGCCGCCTTCCAACAACAGCACATAGGTCTTATGCACTTCCTTGATGCTAGTCCCCGACTGCACTTCTTTGCCAACCCGGACCACTTGCGCGGGCTGGCCCTCTGCGCGCAAGATAGCCACGCTCTCCGCAGCATTTTGCGCGACTACCACACCCGTCAGCCGGTAATTGCTGGCAGCCAAGCTCCCATGATCGCCAAACAATCCGGCCGCCTGTGAAATGTCAATCTGTGGCGCCTCTGCTTGCGGCGGTGGCGCAACCGCACGCAGCGGCTGCTTGACCAGCGTCATGCCCCAATATGCGACGCAGGCACATAGCAGCATGAATAAGGGCAGACTGACGAGCGCGGGCAGACGCGCGCTATGGCGGCGCATATTTTTGCCGATAATTCTGTTGAAATAGCCGCCCATGTTCCTATTGCTCCCTGGTCCACAGCATCGCGCCATGGTTGGATCCGCGCTTGATCAATGACCAGGCAAGCGCGTCGAAAAATCCGCGCATCATCGCTGCGCCCCAACAGCTTAGGAACAATCGATGCCGCCGGGCATCCCCACAAGCACCGCAACCATGATTTCGATCAGTGCGAAGCCGCATTGCGTAACAGCCGCGTAGCGATGTCGAATGGCGGGGAATATTGCATTACGCATTTGCTTCCCTGTTAAAAATGGCGCGGTATATTTTTCAGTCGGGATTCTATTTTTATGCGGCAACAAGCCTGCTCGCTCTTCATCAATTTATAAAAAACGGGCGCGCAGAGTTGTCGTCATGACGAGCATACTCCAAATTTTTTCTTGGAGAAAAGCAGATTTATTACCCGACGGAAAACAACAATATCGACGACGATTTTTGCGCAAGATGTCGCATGGAGTCCTAGCTAAAATAGAACTTTCGCCTATACTTTAAGCTAACTTTTTGTGACATGAAAACGGACGTTCTCACAAGAATTCTCATAAGAAATAATCAGCGCGTTTTCTACCACATCCCGAGATTGCATCGCAGAAAGACGGATCATGATTACTATCAAGAAATCCCTCGGATGCAGGTCGATCAGGCCCCGTTCCTCGTCATTTTCTTCGCACTGTTTTGACGCGCGCGCAATCAAACAGCGATGGCGCGCGCGCTAGTCGGCAATATCCCACATTCAAAATTTGCATTGCTAGTATCCGGATGCGATATACCAGCCCGGTTTAAAGGAGTGGGCTGACGCTGAAGTACTCATCCTCGAAGGGAGGAAACCATGAAATCTACACATAAAATACGGTCGCACATTCTCATGGCTGGCATCGGCGCGGTGATTGGTTTTGCCGCATCCGCCAATGCAGGCAATGTCAACGTCGCGCCCCCTCCGAAGCCAGCTTTTGACACTGTGGTCGCGCCGGGCCAAGTGCCTGGCAAAAATATAGAGCACGGTCATCATCATAAGGGCGACGTCAAGAAGAATAAATCCAGTGATGATGAAGAGCGTAAACAAACCGGAAAAGCAGGTGGCCAATCATGAAAAAGATTGCAACCATTCTTATACTGATCGCCGAGCTGTTTGTTCTTAGCCCGTCGCCGGCAAATGCGCAGTTACTGACTACACCGATAAAAGTATTGATTGTGTACGATGCCCCTTCCCCTGATCAGTATGAGAAGCTGGGATTTGCCTACGCCATCATGCTGCGTAATCTGATTGGACATTTCAACAGTACCGTTGATCTGGTGCCGATACAAAACTATAGCGCCGGCAAAATCGAGTCCTATCAAGCCACTTTCTATTTGGGGTCGTATTATAACAATCCGATTCCGGCTGTATTTCTTAACGATGTTAATGCCACGCAGAAAACCATCGTCTGGTTCAAATACAACCTGTGGCAGTTCGCATGGAACGCGGCGTACAATTTCAATACCCATTACGGATTCAGTTTTAACGGCTTACAGGGACTGAATGCGGCGCCTAGCTCGACCAACCCGGCACCGGGCTTCTTCGACACCGTCTCCTACAAGGGTAAGTCGATGGTGAAGTACTATGCGTACGATGCTGCGAGCAACACAGTAAACGCCGATCCCGACGTCGGCATCACGCAGATCATTGATACGGCCAAGGCACAGACGCTGGTAACGATTACAAACAGCAAGACGTCCGCGCAGGCGCCGTATATTATCCGCTCCGGCAATTTCTGGTATTTCGCTGACATGCCATTGTCATACATCGGCCCTCGTGACCGCTATCTGGTCCTGTGCGATATATTGCACGACATATTCGCTGACAATCAACCGGTAAGCCATAAAGCTCTGGTACGACTGGAAGATGTCGATGCATTGGTCGATTACGGCACAATGAAAACGCTGTCGGATTATTTGGTGGGCAAACATATTCCATTTTCGATTGCGACCATCCCGCATTATATGGACCCGCTAGGCGTATACAACGGAGGGGTTGCGGAAGAAGTCCCGCTGTCGCAGGCCGGGACGCTCAAGAGATCGTTAAATTACGCGCTGGCGCGAGGCGGAAAAATCCTGATGCATGGTTATACCCATCAATACGATTCGATGCGGAACAAGAATACAGGGGTCAGCGCCGATGATTTTGAATTCTGGAATGCCGTGGCGAATACCCCGGTGGCCGAAGATTCGACTGCATGGGCATTGGGACGTCTCCTGGCGGGAAGGACAGAATTACTGCTTAACGGTTACATTCCATTTGCCTGGGAGACCCCGCACTATCAGTCATCACCGCTGTCCACGAAGGCTATACCGCAGGTATTCAATACAACCTATCAGCGCGCCGTGTATTACACCTCCGACACTCCTAACTTCACCTTGGCCCAGGGCAAGGATTTTGCAGTTGGACAGTTTTTCCCCTACGTCATCAAGCAAGACTACTACGGCCAGTGGATCGTGCCGGAAAATCTGGGGAACATTGAATACAACATCAGCGCTATCGATCCGTATTCAAACGTGGTCTACACGTGGCAAGATCTTTATCTGAATGCCCAATATGCTTTGGTGGTAAGGGATGGGGTCGCATCTTTCTTCTTTCATCCATTCTGGCTGGAGTCGTCGCTGGCACCGCTGGTTACGACCGGATTCAGCGATTTCAAAAGCATAATTCAAGGTATTACGGGATTGGGCTACACCTGGACTGATGCCAGTACACTCGGGCATCCATAAACCATGCATCGTCCCGCCAAAGGAGCCTGGATCCTTTGGCGGGCGACGACATTTCAACTAAAGGCTATCCCACGGGTCGGGCGACAGAATGGCATTTGTAATTTCGCGCCTGAATCTGTCCGCTGCTGGCTGGGCCGCCGGTCGCAATTAAGCCCATCGTCCGCGTCTTCCGTTGGTCAGGGTGCATGATCAATGCCAGCAAATTGGTATTGGAGCCGTCAACATTGACCGGGACGGATAGTCAACATAACCGGTATTCGCCATCTGCGCCAAGGCAGATGGCCGTCGCCGAAAACTGACGTCAAGCCACCGGAAATCCTTACAATAACGGGATAAACAGAAAATCTCATTTTCTGTGGCGAAGCCTAAAGAAGTATCATCTTCTGCGACAAATAATCCCAATATGTATGGCGCATCTGTAACCTATTGATTTTCCCTGTTTCCAGGGTCACCTTCCATAACACTTTATGGCTTTGCAAAAAATAGAAAGAATTCCTCGATGAACGCACTCGAAGCCCAGCTCAGCTATGCTTTCGGCGACACCTTGCCGGCCAGCGGCGCCACCCTCGAAGTCGCGCCTGGCGTACGCTGGCTGCGGATGGGCTTGCCATTTGCACTGGACCACATCAATTTATGGCTGCTGGAAGACAGCGTGGAAACCGACGACGGTATCCGCCACGGCTGGACTATCGTCGATTGCGGCATTGCCAACGACGCCACGCGTGCCGCCTGGGATGCCATTTTTGCAAGCGAGCTGCGCGGCCTGCCGGTATTGCGGGTGCTGGTCACCCATTGCCATCCGGATCACGTCGGCCTGGCCGACTGGCTATGCAACCGCTGGCAAGCGCCGTTGTGGATGAGTAGCGGCGAGTATCTTTCTGCGCGCATCATGTCGGCGGCGCTGCCCGGCGCTGATGGCAGTGCATCCTTGCCGCATTTTCAGCAGCACGGGATGCACGATCCTGAGGTTATCGCCAAGGTATCTCAGCGCAAATCCTACTATCCGAACATGGTACCCGCGGTGCCGCTGGCCTATCATCGGCTGGCGGATCAGCAGCAACTGCGTATCGGCCAGCATCAATGGCGCGTAATCACCGGCTTCGGCCATGCACCGGAGCACGTGGCGCTGTATTGCGCTGGTCTGGATTTGCTGATTTCCGGCGATATGGTGTTGCCGCGGATTTCCACGAATGTATCGGTGTTTGCAATTGAGCCGGAATCGAACCCGGTCCAGCAATATATGGATTCCCTCGAAAAATATCGCGCCCTGCCGACCACTACGCTGGTGCTGCCCTCGCACGGCAAGCCGTTCCGCGGTTTGCAAATCCGTATCGACCAGTTGCAGCAACATCATCGGGAGCGGCTGGCGGAGGTGGTGGAAGCCTGCACGGCGGCGCCGCAGTCAGCCAGCGACATCGTGCCGATCATGTTCCGGAGACCGCTGGATGCGCATCAAATGACTTTCGCGCTGGGCGAAGCGCTAGCGCATTTGCACAAGCTGTGGTTTGACGGCGTGCTGAAACGGCGGCTGGATGCTGATCAGGTTTACCGGTTCAGCATCGCCCGATAGCCAGGTAGGGTGGGCACGCCTTTGTGCCCACGCGTGAATTCACTCCACGCACAAGCACCTATTTCCATACCGTGAGGGCCTGTACTCCGGTTATCGCGGTCAAGCGTGGGCACGATGTGCCCACCCTACGGTATCGCCGCCACAATCATCGCTACCGCCAGCATCAGGCTACCGGCGACTCTGTCGGTAATCCTGACAAAACTCGGCCGGGTAGCGATGGTTTGCATTTTTCCGGCCAGGGCGGCGTAGCCGGTCAGGATAAAGAATTCCGGAATAATCGAACCCGCCGCCAGCCAGATCATTTGCGACGGTATGTTAGCGGTCGGATTGAGGAATTGCGGCAAGATGGCGATGAAGAAAATCAGCGCCTTGGGATTGGCCAGTTGCAGCGTCAGGCCGCTGAACCAGATTTTCCAGCCGGAGGCGTTGCGGCTATCCAGCTTGGAGGCGGTGATTGGCGAAGGCCGGCCGAATATTGCCGACAAACCGAGATACGCCAGATACGCCACACCCAGCCATTTCACTACGCTGAACAAGGTATGCGAAGCGACGATCAAGGCGCCCAGCCCGGTCGCCGAAATGGTGAAATAGATCGCATTGGCGGTCAGTATCCCCAAGATGGCGAAAACCGCCTTCTTCCAGCCCACCGTGATGCCGTAGGCAACCACCAGCATGACCGCCGGCCCCGGCGATGCCGACAGCGCAAACTCCGTCAGTACGAATAAGAAAAAATTGTGAAAGTCCATGTGCTCTGATCAGTTCGTTGTTTTGCGAGCCTTGTGCGGCGCTTTTGAAAACACCAAATCGTACAGCCAGTTCGGCAACAAGCGCAGTAATTTGGCGACAACGCCCATCTGCCACGGGATCACCTGATAGCTGCCGCCGCGCGCGACCGCAGCGCCGGTCTTGGCGGCGAACTGCCGCACCGGCATCAGGAACGGCATCTTGTAGTGATTGACCTGGGTCATCGGCGTGTCGATATAACCCGGGACGATGGTGACCACCTTGATGCCGCTGGCGCGTAACTCTACCCTGAGCGACTCGCAGTAACTGATCACCGCCGCCTTCGATCCGCTGTAGGCGCCGGCGCCCGGCAAGCCGCGAATGCCGGCCACACTGCCGACGCCGACCAGCCGCAGATCGGTTTGACCGGCCTTTGCCTGGCGTTTCATGGTGGCGATAAATGGTGTAAAGGTGGCCACCGTGGCCAGCACATTGGTGGCAAACACTTGCTCAAACACTTGCTGGTCTTCGGCATACTCGGTCAAGGTGCCTTGTGAAATCCCGGCACTGGCGATTACCACATCGACACCGTCGCCGGCGGCGATGAAATCTTCGGCCGCAGCAGTCAAGGCGACATGATCGTTGACATCCAGCGCGTACAGGCGATGCCGTTCCGGATGCGGCAAGCCCGCCAGCAATTGTTCCAGCACAGCCTGGCGCCTGGCAACCAGTCCCAGCGTTGCGCCCTGCTCTGCATAATATTGCGCCAGTGCGGCGCCGATGCCGCTGGAGGCGCCAGTGATGAATACACGTTTCATGGAAGTGCCTTTACGTCGATAAAAAAGCCCGCCCTCTTGCGAGAGGCGGACTTTTCAAGATCTGCTGCCGACTGACCGTGACGGTCAGCTTGTTTGCCTGCTTACTTCTTGGTCGCAGCGACCTTCGTCACCAGGCTATCCATCACTTGCAAGGTGGACTTGAACAGTTCCGGCTCGGTTTTGCCCGCGCCAGGCGTAGCGCCGACTATCGATGGCGATGTCACGTAACGGCCGTCAATCACCAATGTTGGCACGCCGTCTACCTTGTAAGCATTTTGCAGCTGGACGGCGCGAGTAACCTTGGTTTGTACTGCGAACGAATTGTACACATCCAGGAACTTGGCTTTGTCGAGACCTTGCTTCACCGCGAAATCGGTGACGGAGGCGTCTGTATCCAGGCGCTGACGCTGTACGTGGATCGCGTTAAAAACCTTCGCGTGCATTTCAGGCAACTTGCCCATGGCTTCCAGCGTGTAGTACAGCTTTTTCTGCGGTACGTACGGCGACTTTGGTTGCTGCTGGTTCGGATTAGCAGGATCGATAGCGAAATCGACCGGCACACGCTTGAAAGAAATCTTGTCGCCTTGCTTTGCTACCCATGCTTCCAGTGTCGGTTCGAGCGCATTGCAATGTGGGCAGAAATATCCGAAAAATTCAGTGACTTCGACTTTTTTCCCGAGACCGGAATCGGTTGGTTGCGGGTTATCGAGAACTTTGTATTCGGCGCCGGCAACCGGGTTAGACGGCGATGCGCTTGCGCTGGCGGCAAGCAGGCCGAAACTCAAAGTAAGACCAGCGACAGCCAAGGCTTTTTGAAAAAAACGCATGAAATATCCTTATTATTAAATGGCGAAGCAAATTATTTACGGGAAAAAATCAAGCTGCCACCGGGTTTAACCTTGTGGCCACTCACACCATTCCCAACCAGTTAGATTAAACAAACCGCATAAATCACAAACAAAAACATTCACTTACTTGTAATCGAAGCCTGTTATTTCGCAGCCCGTACCACTGCTGCATTAACGCCGTTATCTGACAACTTTCCGCGTATCCGGTTCATTGTTTCCAACTGATTAAATGGCCCGACCCGTACCCGATACAAAGAACCGGTATCGGCCTGGCGTTCGCTGATCTTGGCTTCGAAACCCATCAGAGCCAATCGGGCCTTGGCGCTTTCAGCTTCGCCCTGCTCACGGAAGGCGCCGACCTGCAGGAAATAAATCCAGTTGTCGTCAGCCGCAGCGGCTTTGGTTTTGGCTTCGGCGATGTCGCCGGCCGCTTTCTTGGTCTTGTCGGCGGTCGATTTATCGACGACAGGAGGTAACTTGCTGTCCTGCGCCTTGGCAACCAGTGCATCCAGCTTTTTCTCTGCAGCCGGGCTTGGCGGCGGCGTACCGTCGGCGGACGGTGTAGTAGCGGTAGCCGGAGGAGTAAACGCCTTGGCTGCTTCCTTCGCCGCATCCTTGTTACCGTACAGCGACTTGTTCGGATCCGGCAGATCGTTCGATGGCGCTGCCGATGTAGATGCCGCCGGTGCGGTGGCGACATCTGGTGTTTTTTCGGTCTTGGTAGTCTTGTTGGTAAACGGCGTCGGGGTTTTGGTGATCATGATCGCCACCACGACGGCAATCGCCAATCCGATAATCAGGCCGAAAATCAGGCCCAGTAAGGTACCGCCAGCTTGCTTGTTGTTAAGTTTGCTCATACTTCCCCAATGACATCCTTATTGCAGACGATTACAAACCGTCTCCGGCAACGGCTGCCAGAGATCGCCGATTGTAGATTTACATCACATGCGGGCTGGCGCCGATACGCCGATCAGCGCCAAGCCGTTGCGCAACACCTGGCGGGTTGCGTACATCAAGGCGAGGCGCGCCATCTTGAGCGCTTCATCGTCAACCAGAACCCGCTCAGCATTGTAGTAGCTATGCAGCTCACCCGCCAAATCGCGCAGATAAAATGCAACCTGGTGCGGTCCCAGCTCTTCCAGCGCATGCTGCAGCATATCCGGATATTCGGCCAGCTTGGCCAGCAGGCTGGCCTCGCGCGGTGCTGTCAGCGGGCTCAGGTCGACGCTGCCGATGCCGGCTTCGTCGCCAGTCCATTGCGCCAGCACTGAACAGATCCGGGCGTGGGCGTATTGCACGTAGTAGACCGGATTTTCGTCGGATTTGGCCAGCGCCAGATCGACATCGAATACGAATTCAGTATCAGCCTTGCGCGAGATCAGGAAGAACCGCACGGCGTCGCGGCCGCGGGTCAGGTCGCGCGGTGCGCCGTTGTCCTGCGCGCCATCTGTAGCGCCATCCTCGCCAGACGACCATTCGATCAGGTCGCGCACCGTGACATACGAACCGGCGCGCTTGGAAATTTTCACTTCCTCGCCGTTCTTCATCACGGTCACCATCTTGTGCAGCACGTAGTCGGGATAGCCTTGCGGAATTCCCATGTTGACGGCTTGCAGGCCGGCGCGTACCCGCGCAATCGTGCCATGGTGATCGCTGCCCTGGACATTGATGACCTTGCCGAAGCCGCGCTGCCATTTGACGATATGGTAAGCAACGTCGGGCACGAAATAGGTGTAGGTGCCGTCGGACTTCTTCATCACGCGGTCTTTGTCGTCGCCGTAGTCGGTTGTGCGCAGCCACAATGCGCCGTCCAGCTCATAGGTGACGCCGGCAGCGATCAAGGCCTCGACTGTGGCATTGACCTTGCCGTCCTTGTATAGCGACGATTCGAGGTAATAGTTATCGAACTTGACGCCGAAGGCCAGCAAATCCAGATCCTGCTCGCGGCGCAGGTAAGCGACGGCGAATTTGCGGATCGACTCGATATCGTTAATGTCGCCACTGGCGGTGACCGGTTCGCCATCGCTGGCGGCAACCGTCTTCTTCGCCAGGAAATCCTGCGCAATATCGGCAATGTAATCACCGTTGTAAGCATTTTCCGGCCATTCCGCATCGCCCGGCTTGAAGCCGTTGGCGCGCGCCTGCACTGAAGTCGCCAGGGTAGCGATCTGGACCCCGGCGTCGTTGTAATAAAACTCGCGGGTGACGTCGTAACCTTGCATCTCGAACAACGCAGACATGGCATCGCCAAGCGCGCCCTGGCGACCGTGGCCGACATGCAAAGGTCCGGTCGGATTAGCGGAAACAAACTCCACCAGCACTTTTTTGCCGGCGCCAAGCTTGCTCTTGCCGTAGTCGGCGCCCTCTTGCAGCACGGTCTTGACCACTTGCTGCTTGGCCGCCGCCGTCAAACGCAGGTTGATGAAGCCGGGGCCGGCGATTTCTGCCGTTTCGATCAGATCGCGATGTTCGGTGCTGGCCAGTACCGCCGCTACCAAGGCTTGCGCCAGTTCACGCGGGTTCTTTTTCAGCGGCTTGGCCAGTTGCATGGCGATATTGCAGGCGACGTCGCCGTGTGACGGGTCGCGCGGACGCTCCAGCGTCACTGTCGGCTGCAACTCGCTGCCGGCAATAATAGGCTGCAAGGCAGCATTGAAAAGGTCGATGATCTGTTGTTTCTGTGGTGCAAGCATAGGATAGGTGGTCAATAGTACGGAGGCCGTACTGGATTAATGCGAAAAGTCTATGGGACTGCCCCATTCACTTGATTATTCTCGATTATACCGGCTTGGCGGGGCAATCTTCACCCTGCATGCCCGTGCCAGATTACAACATCCTGTAAATCCAGCCGCGCGCTGCAAGCATCAAAAACTGCTGCTAAGATGCTGCGTCTCGGCCAGAGCATTTTTGACAAGTTTATGAAACGTTTCTGAAACACATCTAAACCGCCCTTGGCCGCAACGATTTTGCCTTGTTAATTTATCTACAGGAACCTCATGACCCAGTCCACACCACGTGTAGCCGACCACCCTGCCCATCCGCAGTTCCTCAGCCGCTGGTCGCCACGCGCCTATGCCAATGACGCGATTTCCGAACAAGAATTGCTGACCATCCTGGAAGCGGCACGCTGGGCGCCATCGTCCTACAACTCGCAACCTTGGCGTTTCGTCTTCGCACGCCGCGGCACACCGCACTGGAACAACCTGCTGCCTTTGCTCAACGATTTCAATCGCAGCTGGGCGGAAAATGCGGCGGCATTGGTGATCATCTTGTCGAAAACCACCTTTGCGCCACCGGGCAGCAGCGAAGAACACCCGATGCCGACCCACTCTTTCGACGCCGGTTCAGCCTGGGGCTACCTGGCGCTGCAAGCCAGCTTGTCCGGTTGGCATGCACACGGCATGGCTGGCTTCGACAAGGAAAAGACACGTAAGGAATTGAACATCCCGGCCGATTTCGCGATTGAAGCTGCGGTAGCCATCGGCAAGATCGGCGACAAAGCCATGTTGCCGGAAGGTTTGCGCGCCAAGGAAGCGCCAAGTCCACGTTTGCCGTTGCAAGCGTTGGTTTCCGAAGGAACTTTCAAGGCCTAAGAACTTTGTGGATTTGATCCGCTTTTTGCGGGTTGCCAAATTTAATGCGGATAAACAGTGAGAACCGTTTATCCGCATTTTTTATTTGCTTTGCCAATTCACCAGCACAATCCCGCTCAACACCAGCAACGCACCGAATACGAATGGCAAACCGATCGGATCACCCAGCAGCAATACGCCGAAACTGACACCGAACAACGGCGTCAGGAAAGAAAACACCGTCAGCCGCGAAGCGAGATAGCGGCGCAACATCCAGAACCAGGCCAGGAAACTGCCGAAAGCGACTATCAACGACTGGAACACCAGGCTCACCCACATGATGCCGGTCAGCGGCGCTACTTCAGTCTGCCCCGAAACCAGGGCCACCAGCGGCAGCGTCAATGCGGCTATCGCCAGCTGGTACCACAAGGTCATGCTGGGAGAGGCGTTGGTGAGGACGCTGCGCTTGATCATGATCGTGGTGGCGGCCCAGAATACGGCAGCCAGCACACCCAACGCATCGCCGATCAGCATACGGCTGAATCCCGCGCCGGCTTCAAAGCCACCGGCAAAGGCCACGGTAATCCCGGCAAATGCGGCAATCACACCTAGCCATTGGGTGACGCCGAAACGTTCGCCCGGCACCAGCCAGTGTAAACCCAGCACGGTGAAAATCGGCGCGGTGTAAACAAAGACCGACATGTGCGAAGCGGTGGTGTAATTCAAGCCGATAGAGACGCACAGGAATTCGCCGGCAAACAACAAGCCGGTTGCCAGTCCCGGCCAGAAGGTGCCGTCGGTCAGCGAAAATTTACTGCCGCGCCACCACATCAGGCCACTCACCAGCACTACCGCCACAGCCGAGCGCAAGCCGTTTTGCAGAATCGGCGAGATGCTGGGCGCCGCCACTTTGATTGCAACTTGTTGCAGCCCCCAGCACAGGCACAGTATCAACATCAGGCTCATGGCCAAACCGTCCAGCGGTTTGCGAGTCGCGGGCATATTGCTATCTTTCAGAGACGGGGATTGTTTGTCATAAATGTCATTTTACTCAGCGCTGATTTATCCCTATCATCAGCGTGTTCGGGCAGGAGTGCCCGGTAAAAATCCGAATGCAGATTGCAAGGAGTATGCTTGAAAGTAGTCACTTTTGCATTACCGGCAGCAAACCGATGATGGCCGGAGCATATTATTCATAAGCCAGTCAAAGCCCCGCGCCCACGTAAACTATTACTGTTAAGCGTCTCCGCCGGCGCCGGCCACATGCGCGCCGCCGAGGCGCTCAGGGCCTATGCCGCCGCCGAATTCCCCGACACCGAAGCGATCCACCTGGATGCGATGGACTACGTACCCGCCGGGTTCCGTGCGGTATATACCGATTTTTATCTGCATCTGGTAAATCGCCATCCTGCGTTGTGGGGCTATGTTTACCAAAAGAGCGACAAGGCCTTGACCAACTCGCCAACGCAAAAACTGCGGCGTGCGATTGAACGCATCAGCACCCGCCCCTTGCGTGCCGCGATCCAGGCGGCGGCGCCGGACGCCATCATTTGTACCCACTTCCTGCCGGCCGAATTGCTCGCGCGCGAAATCGGCAGCCAGCGTGTGGTGTGCCCGGTCTGGGTACAAGTTACGGATTTCGATTTGCACAGCATGTGGCTGCAACCGCTGATGCGCGGTTATTTTGCCGCCACCGAAGAAATCGCCTATCGCATGCGGGCGCGCGGCCTGGCGGCCGATGCGGTACACGTGACCGGCATCCCGATCATGCCGGGATTCGGGCAACCGCTGGATCGCCGGCGGTGCGCACAGCAATTCGGCCTGGATCCCGACCGCAAGATTATCCTGATGATGTCGGGCGGCGCCGGTATCGGCGATCTCGATAAGACCGTGCAACGGCTGCTGGAGCTGACCGACGATTTCCAGCTGGTGGCGCTGGCGGGTAAAAACGCCACGCTGCTAGCCAACCTGCAGCAACTGGCAGCGGCCCATCCCGGCCGCCTGTTTCCTTTCGGCTTTACCCACCACGTGGAACAATTGATGGCGTGCGCCGATCTGGCGATTACCAAACCGGGCGGCCTGACTACCTCCGAATGCCTGGCGATGGGGGTACCGATGATCATCCACTCGCCGATCCCGGGCCAGGAAGAACGCAACGCCGACTATCTGCTGGAACAAGGCGCAGCGCTGAAAGCGATCGACCTGACCGCACTGGCATTCCGGGTTCAGCAACTGCTGCAACAGCCGGAACAGCTTCAACGCCTGCGGCAGCACAGCCTGACGTTGGGCCGCCCGCATGCCGGCCGCGCGGTGCTGCAAACTGTCTTTAGCAAACTCGATTCTCAATTTCATACGATATCCACATGACCGCAACGACACCTTTCCGCCGCTTGTTCGGCATGCTGTTCTGGGCGGTGCTGACTGCCTTTTTTTTCGCCAATGTAGAAATCCAGATCGAGGGCGCCGCCGGCTGGGCCGCCAACTTGCCGACCTGGCGCATCGAACATCACTGGCTACTCGACATCTTCTGGGGCGGCCGCGCCATGACCGGTTATCACGCCTGGATTTTCCCTTTCATTGCGCTGATGTTCCACTATCCGATCTGGTTCAACGGCAGTTGGGACTGGCGCGCCGAAGCCCGGATCATGGCATCCATCATGGTGTTCTGGATCAGCGAAGACTGGCTGTGGTTTGTACTCAACCCGGCTTATGGACTGGGACGCTTCAATCCGGTCGACGTCCCGTGGCATAAGCATTGGCTTGGCGGCGTGCCGGTCGACTACTGGATTTATTCGGTAGTGGCGATCCTGTTGTTGTGGCTGGCCGAGCGCAAGTCGCGTCCGGCAAACGTAGCGTTGAAACAAAGCTGAACCAATATGTGAATCTCTGGTTCTGTATAGAAGTAGAGATTCACATATGTATTGTAAAAACAACCGGAACTTGGTAAATTGCGGACCCGTTCCAAGTTTGAAATGTTGTTAATGCTGATCAAAAAAAACGCAAAAAAAACGCCTCTCTCTCAAAAAAACGCGTCTCTCTCGCAAAAAAATGCGTCTCTCCCGATAGAAAACGGGTCTGATCCGCGCTTGCCGCGTTATCTGCAAGTCCGTGACGATCTGCTCCAAAGGATCGCTTTGCGTAGCTGGGCCGCTGATGAAGCGCTGCCATCCGAGGACAAACTGGCCGCCGAATATGAAATTGCAGTCGGCACCATGCGCAAGGTGCTGGACGCGCTAGTCACCGACGGCGTCGTCGATCGCGTGCGCGGACGCGGGACATTCGTCGCGCGTGCTGCCGAACGCTCATCGATGCTGCGTTTCGTGCGGCAACACGTTAAAGCTAAAAACCAGCTGCCGACCGCTGAGATCCGGTCGATGACCACCGCCATACCGCCCGTTGCGGTGGCGGATAAACTCAAGCTCAAGCCTCGCGACAAAGCGCTGTATCTGCATCGCACTCGTTCTTTAGATGATGAAATCGTGCTGTCGGAACATATCTGGTTGCCGCTGGCGCGCTTCAGGAAGCTGCAAAAATATCTGAAAAACAATTCTCCTGCATCCCTGTATCCCGTCTATGAGAGCGAATGCGACGTGCTGGTCTCGCGCGCCATCGATGATTTGACAGCGAAGCCGCTGAACCGGGCCAATGCTTCCGTGTTCAAGCTGAAAACCAAGACAGTGGCGATCTGCGTCGAGCGGCTGATGCTGGATCACGCCGGCGAACCGGTCGAGTGGCGCACTTCCTTTGTGCCGGCTGAGCGTTTCCAGTATTCGGCAGAAATCCGCTAGGGTTTTGCCAATTGGGGCAGTGCGCCATCCTCCCTGGCTGTCGATTCACGACGTATTCCTGCATTTCGTCGCTTTGCGCTTCTCCCGCTTCTGCGGCGACCAGATAATCGCCGCAGATCAATCAACCGGAGAACGACATGCTTGCACAGATCATTTCACACACACCGCTTTGGGTTTGGGCTCTACTGGCTTTCCTGATCTATCGCGGCGTCCTGGCCAGTATCGATCGCGAACTGACGCTGAAAAAGCTGGCCATTATTCCGCTGGTAATGTTGGCGCTGTCCTGGCAGGGCGTGTCCACTGTGTTCGGCGTCACGCCGCTGCCTATGCTGTGCTGGCTGCTGGCGGCCACCGTCGCGGCGAGCTTGAACTGGCGCCTGTTCAGGAAGGATCGCGTAACTGCTTATCCGGAACGCGGGGTGGTGTTCCAGCGCGGTAGCTGGCTGCCATTGATGCTGATGATGGGGATTTTCCTGACCAAATATACGGTCGGGGTGACGCTGGCGATGCATCCGGCGTTAGCGCACGATGCCGCATTTACAGCCGTTGTCTGCGCACTTTATGGCATCTTTAACGGCATGTTCATCGGCCGCCTGCCGCGTGTCGTCAGCCTGTATCACAATGCACAACAAGGACAACAAGCGCCAGGCGCTTGTAACGGTCAATTGAACGGCTGAAAACAGGGCGAAAAAAATGCCGACCGGCGAACCGGTCGGCACAAACATCCCCCACAGGACGCCTAATTTTTAAGCAGCTAGCAGCAGCGGCCAACCCGGCCATTGCCGCCATAGCGCGCTTCCTGGCGTTCCTTGAAAAACTCTTCGTAGCTCATCATCGGTTCGCCAGGATGGGTGTTTTCCATATGCGTGACGTAAGTGCCGTACTCAGGCAAACCCACCATCAGCCGCATGGTTTGCCCGAGATAGCGCCCGGCTTTCGATAATTCTTCCAGCATGACCAACCTTTCAGGCGGACGGCAGAGCGCTCGCCGGTAATGATTCAAACGGAGTTTCGCTGGTGCTCGGGCGATGGCTCGCGCGCGCAGCCAGCACGGTCTTGATGCCGAAACCGAGAATGCTCACCAGCACCAGGATGAAGAAAGCGGCCAGGCCTGCATCCAGGTAATCGTTGAAGATCACCTGCTGCATTTGCGCGATCGATTTCGCCGGCGCCAGCAATTTTCCTTCTGCCAGCGCAGCCTGATACTTGGCGGCGTGGGTCAGGAAGCCGACGCGTGGATTGGCGTCGAATATTTTTTGCCAGCCTGCGGTCAAGGTGCAAATCAGAATCCAGACGGTCGGCACGATGGTGACCCAGGCAAAGCGGTCGCGCTTCATCTTGAACAATACGCAGGTCGCCAGAATCAAGGCGATCCCCGCCAGCATCTGGTTGGAAATGCCGAACAAAGGCCACAAGGTATTGATGCCGCCCAGCGGATCGACTACGCCTTGGTACAGGAAATAACCCCAGCCGGCGACGCACAAAGCGGTCGCAATCAGGCTGGCCGGCAGCGAATCGATCTTGCGCATGGATGGCACGAAAGTACCGAGCAGATCCTGCAGCATGAAACGACCGGCGCGCGTGCCCGCATCGACTGCGGTCAGGATGAACAGCGCTTCGAACAGAATCGCAAAGTGATACCAGAACGCCATCATCACTTTTCCGCCGCCGATGCTCGACAAGATGTGCGCCATGCCGACCGCCAGCGTCGGTGCCCCGCCGGCGCGGGAAATGATGCTGTGCTCGCCGACGTCTTTAGCCACCTGTGCCAGCATTTCCGGCGTTACATGGAAACCCCATTGCGACACGGCTTGCGCTGCCGTTTCAACGGTAGTGCCGATCAACGCGGCCGGACTGTTCATCGCAAAATACACGCCTGGCTCGATGCAGGATGCCGCGATCAACGCCATGATGGCGACAAACGACTCCATCAGCATCGCACCGTAGCCGATGAAGCGCGCATGGCGTTCGTTTTCCAGCAGTTTCGGCGTGGTGCCGGAAGCGATCAGCGCGTGGAAACCGGATACTGCGCCGCAGGCTATGGTAATGAACAGGAAGGGGAACAAGCTGCCTGACCAGACCGGGCCGGAGCCGTCCATGAATTGGGTGAAGGCCGGCATTTTCAGCTCCGGCGCAACGAACACGATACCCAGCGCCAGGCCGACGATGGTGCCGATCTTGAGGAAAGTCGACAAATAATCACGCGGCGCCAGCAACAGCCAGACCGGCAGCACCGAAGCGATGAAACCGTAACCGATCAGCATCCAGGTCAGTTCCTTACCGGTGAAGGTGAACATGGCGCCCAATACCGGATGTTCCTGCACATACTGGCCGCCGACAATCGCCAACATCAACAACACAAAGCCTATCAGCGAAATTTCGCCGATACGTCCCGGCCGAAGATAGCGGGTATACACGCCCATGAACAAGGCGATCGGGATAGTCACCGCGACCGTGAAAGTACCCCACGGCGATTCTGCCAGCGCTTTAACGACGATCAACGCCAGCACCGCCAGGATGATCACCATGATCATGAAAGTGCCGAACAAAGCGATCACGCCCGGTACCGTGCCCAACTCGGACTTGATCAGATCGCCCAGCGAGCGACCGTCGCGGCGGGTTGAGATAAACAACACCATCAAGTCCTGCACCGCGCCGGCAAACACCACACCGGCCAAGATCCACAACATGCCCGGCAGATAACCCATCTGCGCGGCCAGCACCGGGCCGACCAACGGACCAGCGCCGGCAATTGCGGCAAAGTGATGGCCGAACAAGACATTCTTGTTGGTCGGAACATAGTCCAGCCCGTCGTTGTACTTATAGGCAGGCGTCATGCGCGTGGCGTCGAGACCCAGTACTTTGTCGGAAATGTAGAGGCTGTAGAAACGGTAGGCGATCAGATAGACGCAGACAGCGGCAATCACGATCCAGATAGCACTGATGGATTCGCCACGTTGCAGGCCGATATAGCCAAACGCGAATGCACCAAGCAGGGCCAGCGCAAGCCAGCCCATTTTTGAAAATAGACGATTCATTGTTCTCCTCCCAGGCGGGATTGGATGTTGTGGAATATTGTTTTTATCAGGCGGCAGAGTGCGCCGCCGCAGCATCGAGGCCGCGGCCAAAGTATTTGGCATATGCGATTTGTGGACAAGCGAGGAACTACGCAATGTGCTTACGTAGCACTACGTAGTCGAAGTGGAAATTCGCGTCGGCTTACTAGACGTTTTTTGTGAATCCCTCGCGATTCCGAGTAAAGTAACGCCATGAAATTACGGCAAAAAATCATCTTCCTGGCCATCGTTCCCCTGATCCTGGCGCTATGCGCGATCGCCCTGGCGGTGCGCCACCAGGCGATTTCGCTTGGCCAGCAGCAACGCGCAACAATCCAGGCGGCCTATCTGGCCAGCAAGGAAGCCGAGCTGAAGCACTACGTGGCGCTGGCCACGCGTTCGATCGCCCATCTGTACGATTCCGGCCGTAACGATCCGGCCACGCTGGACGAGGCAAAGGCAATCCTGGCCAAGTTATCTTATGGCGACGACGGTTACTTCTTTATCTACGACATGCAAGGCAAGAGCCTGATGCATCCGCGCCAGCCGGAACTGGTCGGACAAGATCTGTGGGATATGAAAGACGCCAACGGCAGCCTGACTATCCAGCATCTGATAGAACGCGCCAAAAGCGGCGGTGGCTTTGAGCGCTACCTGTGGGAAAAACCGTCCAGCCACCATGTCGCGCCCAAACTCGGTTATGTGGTGGCGCTGCCCAACTGGGGCTGGATGCTGGGCACCGGCATCTATCTCGATGACGTCGACGAAGCACTGAACCAGATCGACGCCCAGGTATCCGGCAATATCCGCAACACCATGTGGTGGATTACCGCCATCGCAATCCTCAGCGCGCTGGCGGTAGGTGTATCGGGACTGGTATTGAACATCAGCGAACATCGGGTGGCTGACGCCAAACTTAAAGTCCTGGCGCAACGCGTGGTGCGCTCGCAGGAGGAGGAGCGGGCCAGGCTCTCGCGCGACCTGCACGACGGCATCAGCCAGTGGCTGGTATCGATCAAATTGCAGATCGAAGCCGCCATCGCCAGGCTCGACAGCGGGCCGCAACAGATCGCCGCCGCCCGCGCGACTTTCGAACGCACTGCCGGCCAGCTCAATGACGTATTAGGTGAGGTGCGCCGCATCTCGCACGATCTGCGGCCGGCGATCCTGGATGATCTCGGGTTAGCGGCGGCACTTGATCATCTGACACATGAATGGCTGGAACATGCCGGCATTCCGATCACGTTCAAGCACACCGGCAGTACCGACGGCATGCCTGCGGTCGCCAATACGGTGTTGTTCCGCATCGCCCAGGAAGCCTTGACCAACATCTCCCGCCATTCCCAGGCAACGCAGATCAATGTGCTGTTGCAAGGCGATGCGCAAGCGATTACCCTGACCGTGCAAGATAACGGCGTCGGTTTCGATGTCGATCAGATCGACGGCAATCCGAAACGCGGCATCGGCCTGCGCAATATGGTTGAGCGGCTGGAAGCGGTTGGCGGTACCCTCAAGGTCAGTTCTTCAGCAGCAGGCACCACGGTGCTCGCAACCATTCCGCACCCACACTATTCCTATGTCTGAAACAGTCACAAAAATCATGCTGGTCGACGATCACCCATTGGTGCGCGACGGCTTGCGGGCGCGGCTTGAAGCCGTACCGACGTTCGCCATCGTGGCCGAAGCCGGCAGCGCCGAAGAAGCTTTGCAACGCGCGGAACAGCAGCCGATCGACCTGATCCTGATGGATATCAATCTGCGCGGCAGCATCAACGGCATCGACCTGACCGCGCGCTTTCACGTCGACTTCCCGGAAATCGCGGTGCTGATCCTGAGCATGCACGACAAGACCGAATACCTGATGCAGTCGGTGCAGGCTGGCGCCCGCGGCTATGTATTGAAGGATGCGCCCGGCAAGGACATCGTGCATGCGATAGAAACCGTGATTTCCGGCGGCATGTACTACAGCGCCGCGCTGGCGCAAAAACTGGCGCGGCCGATGACGCCGGGGCAATTACTGACCGCGCGCGAACGCCAGGTATTGCAACATATCTCCAATGGCGAATCGAACAAGCAGATCGCGCGCGAGCTGGATTTAAGCGTGCGCACCGTTGAAACCCACCGGCTGAATATCAAGCGCAAGCTGGAGATCGAGGGGCAGGCGGAACTGATCAAGTTTGCAGTGGAAAACAATTTCCGCTGAAGCGTTTACTCAAACCTGCAATTGTTACCCTAGCCGGCCCTCTGCAGCCAGTTCGCGGATCACTCGAATGGTGTCGATGTCAGCTTCTTCATAAGCCGAGCGCCGGAATTCGTCATAAAATTCCTGTTCGGCTTGCGCCGCCGGTTGCCGCTCAACCGCCTCGTCTTCATACTCAAACCGTACGAACAACATGTCCGGTCCGGGTTCTTCAATCGTCATGATCAGGCTGGAGCCGCCGATATCTTGCTGTTTGGGCACCTGATAGCGCACCTGCAACTGCGGCAGGTAACTGACCACGTCCTTGACGATTACTTTGCCATACCGCAATTCACGCGTCACCGACTGCACCGATTTGTCGGACAGGCTGCAATCGTCCAGATGTTCAACAAACAACTTCGGCTGTTCAGCCCGCATCACGAGCCCTCGCCATAGCTGTTCGCGGGTCAAAGAGTCGATCAGCGGGTTAAGGGGATCGTTGATTTCGATCAGATGACTGAATTTCATGGCATGTCCGGCAAGATAGTTGATAACGGATTGTCCCATATTCAGCACTAAAGCTGCTGCAACTCGCTGATACAACACGCCAGCAACCGTACCCGCCCCTCGCGCACTGTTAAAATACAGCGCTTTGCTCCTTCAGGTCAGTCGCTGCGCTGTAACTTATGTCGTCTACTCCCAATTTCGGTCTCAATACTCCCCAACGGGAAGCCGTCAAGTACCTCGACGGCCCCTGTCTGGTGCTGGCCGGCGCTGGCTCGGGCAAGACACGCGTGATTACGCAGAAAATCCAGCATCTGATCGAGGATTGCGGTTACGACCCCAAGCATATCGCCGCGCTCACCTTTACCAACAAGGCTGCCACCGAAATGCAGGAGCGTATCGCCAAGCTCCTGAAAAACCCGAAACAAGCCAAGCACATCACCGTCAGCACCTTCCATTCGCTGGGGGTCAAGATCCTGCGCCAGGAAGCGCGCGAACTGGGCTTGAAAGATCGCTTCTCCATCATGGATAGCGACGACTGCTTTTCGATTGTGCAAGACCTGGCGATTACCACCGATAAACAGCTGATCCGCCGTATCCAGACCGCCATGTCGCTATGGAAGAACGGCCTGATCGATCCCGAACAAGCCATCAAGCAAGCCGTTACCGAAGACGAAGCGCAGGCAGCGCGGATTTACCGCAGCTATGTGGCGACGCTGGCGGCCTATCAGGCGGTCGATTTCGACGATCTGATCCGCCTGCCGGTGGAACTGTTCCGCAGCAATGAAGCGGTGCGCGATAAATGGCAACGACGGCTGCGCTATCTGCTGGTCGATGAATATCAAGATACCAACACCTGCCAGTACGAACTAGTCAAGCTGCTGGTGACGGGGCTTGGCAAGAAGCCGATGTTCACCGCGGTGGGCGACGACGACCAGGCGATCTACGCCTGGCGCGGCGCTACCATCGAAAACCTCAAAACCCTGCAGGTCGATTTCCCCGACTTGAAAGTAATCAAGCTGGAACAAAACTACCGTTCCTCGACCCGCATCCTGCAAGCCGCCAACGCGGTGATCGGCAACAATCCCAAGCTGTTCGACAAAAAACTGTGGTCGGAACACGGGCTGGGCGATCCGATCAAGGTGATGGGCATGGAGGACGACGAAAAGGAAGCGGAGCAGGTGGCGATCATGCTGTCGGCGCATCGCTTCGAGCGGCGCGCCAAATTTTCCGATTACGCCATCCTGTACCGCGGCAACCATCAGGCGCGGACCTTTGAAAAAGCCCTGCGGCGCGAACGCATCCCGTACACGATGTCGGGCGGCCAGAGCTTTTTCGACCGCGCCGAAATCAAGGACATCATCAGTTACCTGCGCCTGATCGCCAACGAGGACGACGATCCGGCCTTCATCCGCGCCATCACCACGCCCAAGCGCGGCGTCGGCCAGGCTACGCTGGAAGTGTTAGGCACTGTGGCCGGGCAATGGCAATGTTCGCTGTTCGAAGCGGTGTTCAAGGGCGGCATCGAAGCCAAGCTGACCGATCGCCAGCTCTATCCGCTGCGTGAATTCTGCCATTTCATCAATCAGCTGGAAGCCCGCGCCAGCCGCGTCGGCCCTGCCGGCAGCGGTGAGAATGCCGCCGCCGTGCTGGACGACATGATGAAGGAAATCAATTACGAACATTATCTGTACGATAGCTTCGACGACCGTGCGGCGCAAGGCAAGTGGCAGAACGTGCTGGACTTCACCAACTGGCTGAAGGAAAAAGGCACCGGCGGCAAGGATGGCGCCGGCGAAGAGCGCAATCTGCTAGAGCTGACCCAGATGGTGGCGCTGATGTCGATGCTGGAAGGTCGCGACGAGGAACCGGATGCGGTACGCATGTCGACTTTGCACGCTTCCAAGGGCCTGGAATATCCGCATGTGTTCCTGATCGGGGTCGAGGAGGGCATCTTGCCGCATAAGGGCGATCCGGATGCACCGCCTGAGACTATCGCTGCCCGGATCGAAGAAGAACGGCGCCTGATGTATGTCGGCATCACGCGCGCCCAGCGCAGTTTGCATGTCAGCTGGTGCAAGAAGCGCAAGCGCGCCGGCGAATCGGTTGTTTGTGAAATATCACGCTTCGTCAAGGAAATGCGGCTCGACGAGGGCGACGCCATGCCAACCGAGGCTGAACAGATCACTCCGCAAAATCGTCTGGCCAATTTGAAGGCTTTGTTGCAGAAGCCGAGAGCCGCGTGAGATGATAAGCACTACAGCAAAACCACTCCAGGAGTAATACCATGAGCATAGACAACATCAAGACATCGCTGGAAAAACTCCGCAGCACGCTGGAAAGCAGCGGCACGGTGGACAGCGAGTTGAACGGCTTGCTGCAATCGCTGGATACCGACATCCAGGAATTGCTGAAATCTTCGGAGGCCACAACAACGACGCCAACGTCGACGGCGTCAGAACCCGCCTCCGATATCCGCTCCGCCCTGATAGAACGCGCCCAAGGCATTTCTGCTCGTCTGGCGGTACGTCATCCGCATCTGCAACCTGTATTGCGTGAAATTGCGGATACCTTGACCAATATGGGCATTTGATCGAGACTAGATCGAAGCTCATCTGGCAGGCCGGAGAGGATAGCACCTCCCGTCCTGCACACTTTTCAGGCAAGCCTGGCGACAGCTGCAAGAATTAGCGCTACGCTCATCCGCCCTGCTTGTTTAGCCATCTCATTTGATTGCTTTGCTCCCTGAACTCCCCCTGCTTAGCCGGTTGGGAACAGAGCAATTGTCGTTATTTTTTTATTGGAACAATATGTGGTTTAAAAATCTGCAGATCTACCGTATTCCCGCACCATGGGCCATTTCGGCCGAACAACTGGAGGCGTTCCTGGCGCCGCAGGCATTTGCCAAGTGCAGCAGCCTGGAATTGCAAAGCCAGGGTTGGCTGTCGCCGCGCGACAACGGCATGCTGGTGCATACCGTAAATCGCCAGATGATGATTTTGCTGGGTACGGAAAAGAAATTATTGCCGGCCACGGTCGTCAATCAGGTGACCAAGGCGCGTGCCGCGGAAATTGAAGAGCAACAAGGCTATGCGCCCGGCCGCAAGCAATTGAAAGATCTCAAGGAACAAGTTACTGACGAACTGCTGCCGCGCGCGTTCAGTATCCAGCGCAATACCTGGGTCTGGATCGATCCGGTCAACGGCTGGCTGGTGATCGACGCCGCCAGTCCGACCAAGGCAGAAGAAATCCTCAAACTGTTGCTGGGATCCGTCGACAAATTGCTGGTTTCGGGTCTGCGCACTGCCCATTCGCCGCTGACCTCGATGACCAACTGGCTGGCATCGGACGAAGCGCCGCACGGCTTTACCGTGGATCAGGACACCGAATTACGCGCCGCCGGCGAAGGCAAGGCCACCGTGCGCTATGTGCGCCACACTATCGAAGCCGACGACGTGCGGCGTCATATCGCCTCCGGCAAGCAATGCACGCGGCTGGCAATGACCTGGGCCGACCACATTTCCTTCGTGCTGACCGAATCGCTGGCAATCAAGCGTATCGCCCCGCTAGACGTGCTGAAGGAAGGCAACGACACCAGCAGCAAGAATGACGACGAACGTTTCGATTCCGACATGATGCTGATGACCGGCGAGCTCAACAAGATGCTGGGCGACCTGGTATTTGCGCTGGGTGGCGAACCGGCGGTCTGAAACCCCGGCCCGCCATTGCTCTAACCCTTAGAAAGCCCTGATGGTGGTGCCGCCGTCGGAAGACTCGAAACTGTCAGGGCTGATCATGACGCGGTTACGGCCTGCCGCCTTGGCACCGTACAGCGCCATGTCGGCGCGCTGGAATGCCTCGTCGATGCTCTCGCCCGGGCGGAAATCGGTAATCCCGATGGAGGCCGTCAAAATAATATCCTTGCCGAACTTGCTCCAGTCGTACATCTCGGTCTCGGCGCAGATCCGGTCCAGCGCCGTCACCCCCTCTTGCACTGTGGTGCCGGTCAACACCAGTACGAACTCGTCGCCGCCGTAACGGGCAAAGTGGTCGCTCAGGCGCATTTCATTACGCACGATCTCAACAAAAGTCTTCAGCACCATATCACCGGCAGCGTGGCCAAAATTGTCGTTAACCGACTTGAAGCCGTCCAGATCCAGGATCGCGATGCAGAAAGGCGTGCCGCCACGCTGGAATCGCTTTTGCTCGACCGCCAGGATTTCCATCAGCGAACGGCGGTTTTCGATATTGGTCAGCTCATCGCGGGTAGCCAGCTCCTGGACCCGTTTCATCGCCAGCACCAGTTGCTGGTTCTTTTCCATGATCTTGCGCTGCATGCGGCTCAGCATATTGGTCAGGTAGATGCAACGGCCCAGCGTCAGGATGAAGGACAGGCACACCAGCAACTGGCTGAAATTGTTCGCCACCGGTAGCCGCAGGTGCGCTCCGGCCACGCTGAAAGCCAGCACCAGGGCTAGCGAACCGATCAGCCAGCTCACCACGTACCAGAAGGTACTCAGCCCCAGTACCCCGAAGCCGTAGATGATGAAGAAATTGATCAGGAACAGGTAGCCTACCTGCGGCGCCAGGATCATGAATCCGGTCTGTAGCAGCAAGGCGATGACCACTTGCGGGAACGTCAGGGCCGGATCCTTGTAACCCCGGTTGAAGCCGCCACGGATTATCAGGTAGAAAATACCGTTGGTTATCACCACGGCCATGCCGTAAAGCAGCGCGATTTCCGGCTCGATCACCCCGGCGCGGGCAAAACCCCACAGCAGCAGGGTATCCAGCAGGCTGCTCAAGGCAGCACGCCCGAGCATGCCCAATGCCATCGCATTCACTTCTTTTCGTCGTTGCTGTTTCATGTCTCCGACTTCCCGTTGATTGCCATTGTTTTATTCACCCTCATAGGCAACCAGCGGTCACGTATGACCGACAGCGATTCATGTTTCGGGAGAAATGGGTGCAGGACATGGTGCCAAAGAGAAACAATAATGCCATGTTCTGGTGATCGCACGGATGCGGAATTAAGTTATGTATCAAAATTATTGCACTACAGATATTCTATAGCTTACTGGGAAATTAAGCCGCATCGGCATAAGTGGCGCAGTAAATTTTAGGCGTCTTTAGCGTTTTAAGGGGTTCAGGGCACCATGAGAGTCATTATTTTGTTATTAGTTGCCGTCGGGATAGGCGGTTGGTACTGGAATCGTCAAAATTCCGTCGATGAGGCGAGCGTCACACGCTTTTACGACACTGCCACCGAGCACCTCCTGAATGGCCGCGGCAAGGAGTTGTGCGCCATGCTGAGCAAGGATTTCACGCGTACCGGCATCAACTCCACCAGCCAGGGACGGCTCCAAGAGAATTTCGACAAGGAAGAAACCTGCGACAAGTACGACAAGATGTTTGAATCGCTGGCCCAAGCCGGAAGGCAAGGCGGCATATCGACCAATTACCAGGTCACCATCGAGCATATCGAGATAGGCAAGGATCGCAAGAGCGCCGAGGTAAAGGTCGCCACCAATATCAGCATGGCCATCGGGCCGGTCGGCAGGATCGCCGAAACCAGGGATAAGAGCAGCGAAACCCTGGTGATCCGCAATGGCAAGCTTCTGCTGCAAAAATCCGAGGGTACTGCGATTACCCGTACCATCGGCGATCGGTTCTGATAGCACCTTAAATTGCGGGCGAAAAAAAAGACGACCTTGCGGTCGTCTTTTTCATGTTCTGGCGGAGTGGACGGGACTCGAACCCGCGACCCCCGGCGTGACAGGCCGGTATTCTAACCAACTGAACTACCACTCCTAAACTACTGCTTCATTTACGATCATTTGGCCACTTGGTGGGTGCTGAGAGGCTCGAACTCCCGACCTACGCCTTGTAAGGGCGCCGCTCTACCAACTGAGCTAAGCACCCAAAATGCACACTTAGACAGCCAAATTTTCTTAACGTATGTCACTACGTCTGAAGGGGGCAGATTGTACAACGGTTTTTTTAAATTTGCTAGTGCTTCGTCGCATTTTGTTTTGAAAAGTTTTTTGCAGTGCTGCATTATCGCCTGCAAACCCGCGTATTTACTAGGTTAGCGGGGGTTCGCAACGGGTTTTAATTTTCTCCGTAATTCGTCTCTGGAATTATTTTTACCGAGTCGGTTTGCCGAAACGGAACATCAGGCGCATATCGATTGTCTTAACAAAATACAGCCTGATAGAGATCGTTGCCAACGGTGCTGCTGCCGGATAATCCAGTCATCTTGGACTTTCGTTAAAAATTATCAATACTTATAAAATAATCAATAAAATCTATGGAGATGACTAAGATGAATGCCCGAATCAGGATTGGCTTGTACTCCATCAGCGCGCTCATGCTGGCCGCCTGTACCAACAAGCTGGCAGAATCGCCGCTGTCCTCCACCACTTCGACCGCAACCTCAACCGCCACCACGCTGGACGACTACAAGCGTGGGCTGGCGCAAAGAATTGCCGCGGTCAACTCGACCGAGGTATACGTCGGACGCCCGCAGGCATTATTGCGCGCCGTGATTGTCGTCAAATATTTTGTAGGCGCCGAAGGCCAACTGCTGCGCGCGGACATTTTGCGCACCAATCGAGACCGCACGGCCGAAGCAACCGCGCTGGCAACGCTACGCCGTGCCGCCCCCTTCCCCAAACCTGATAGCAGACTCGTGCGACGAGGCGAAGTCGAGATCTCCGAAAGCTGGCTGTTCAATAACGACGGCCGCTTCCAATTGCGCTCGATCGCAGAACGGCAGATGGACGAGTAACCACTATCCCACAGTCAGGACGCGATTGCGTCCGACTTGCTTCCAGCGCGCTTCTCGCCTACCATCGAGCTACCAGCCGGAACGCAAAGACAGACCCCGTGTGAGACTCCGCCTCGCCGCGTTCGCAAATTTATCCCCTTTATCCCCTTGATCCCCTTTTTTACGAGACAGCATCGCAATGGATAATCAGCCGCCACTCATCATTTCCAGTTTCGACCTGGAGCGCATTGAACAATTGATGGCATCGAACGCCTACCGCAACCTGCCCGGCATCGACGCCTTGCAGAACGAACTGGGCCGCGCCACCGTGGTAGCTCCCGAAGAAATTCCGCCGGGCGTCATCACGATGAATTCGGCGGTGCGTTTCGTCGATGAAGTCAGCAATACGGAATACGGCATGACGCTGGCCTATCCGGGCCCATCCAATGCACCCGACGCAGTGTCGATCCTGGCGCCGGTCGGCAGCGCTCTGCTGGGCCTGTCGGTGGGACAAAGCATCTCTTGGCAAGGTCCGGGCGGGCGGCCTTTAAAGCTGCGCATACTGGATGTGACCTATCAGCCGGAAGCCAACGGCGAATTCCATCTTTAACGGAACAGGCAATAGCGCGCTGCATCCATCAACGGTCCAGCCGCAAGTTTTCAATACGCGGGATTTTCGCATCGTTACACAAAGAATAAAGACAAACATCATGTTAAGCGCAGATTATCAACGCCCTACCAAACTCTACCGTTATTCGGAGCGGCAATGGCTGGAGCGCTCGCTGACGCTCGGAGAGTTCCGTTTGCGTCCACCCGCAGAGAGTCTGCAAATCAGCAACCTCCATCATTCGCGCGGCGCGACAAGCCGGGCGGCGCCGCAAATGCTGACCTTGAGCATGAGCAGCAGCGGTGACGCCAGCTTGTTCAACGCGTTCGCACCAGCCGATTGCTGCCTGGTGATTCACGACACAGAACAATTCGGCGAGCTGATCCACCGCGCCGCGCAGCGCGTGCTGCCGAACTGGGCCGGGATTGACGCCGCTGTCAGCTACGGCCAGCCGAGCCCGCTGGGCAGTGCTTTCAGCAAAACCAAACGCGACGCTTCTCACCACGAATGGCTGTTTGCCTGGCGGCCGGCGCAAGCGACGATTGCTTTGCGCCCCATTGTTATCCAGATCGGCAACATCGAAGCGATTGCGGAACTGCAGAACAAGAAATAAAAAATGCGATATAAAACTTGATTGCCGCAACATCAGTCGCCCGCACCGGGTGACCGCCAGACGCAAAGTAACTATCAAAAAAGCACTGTGTTGGCAGACTGGCATAAGAGCCTGTATTATCGACACACATCGATACGCCTAAGTTAGTAACACCGCAGCTTTTTACAGAAGCGGTTGCTACACTTGAAATTTACGAATGAAGGAGCTACACGATGCACCGATCCACTCTGAGAACCCGCAGCGATATCCGCAGCATGGTCGAAGATGCGCAACAACTGTTTCGCGAAGCAGCCACCAGCACCGGCGAAAAAGCCGAAGATCTGCGTAACAAAGGTTTGGAACTACTTGACTCTGCCGTGTCTAAGGCACAAGACGTGCAAGCTGCCGCAATTGAAGCAGGCAAGGAAATCGCCGCCACCACCGACGACTACGTCCAGGAAAATCCATGGCGAGCAATTGCTATTTCGGCCGGTATCGGCTTGCTGGTCGGCCTGGTCATTTCCCGCAAATAATCGCAATATAACTATCAGGCTCGCATGAACCCACAACAAGCCAAGCAAGGCAGTCCGGGTCTGGTGTCCGGGCTGGTCGGCACCGCCAAGAACATGTTTGCGCTGGTGATCAGCCGCATCGAGCTGGCCGCCCTCGAATTCTCCGAGATCGGCTCCCACCTGTTCAAGTTATTCCTGGTCTGCGCGCTCGGCATGGTCGCCTTGTGGTTTGCCCTGGCCTTCTGGAGCGGCCTGGTGCTGGTGCTGGCCTGGGAAACCCTCGGCTGGAAGATACTGCTGATCCTGGCCGTCTTCTTTACCATTCTTGCGATAGGCACCGGCCTGTACGTGCGTAGCGTGTTGCGCCAGGGCCGGCTCGGTTTGCCAGTGACCATGGCAGAGCTGCGTAAAGATCGTGACGCCTTACTTTGAACACGGGACCTGACATGAGCAGATACTCAGGGCTGGACAGTAAACTTTCAACCGCCGAGCGCAAGCAAATGCTGCTGGCGGAAGGCGCCGCCTTCCGCGCCGACATGCTCGCCTCGCGCGATATCGTGCGCGCTAACCTGAACAGCAAATCGGTAGCGTCCATTTTGCTAGGCCGGATAACCGGTATCGCTTCTTCGGCATTCAGCAATCCGATCAATCTCAAGACCGGCAATCTGCGCACCGTGCTGCCGCTGCTGCTGACCGGCGCCTCATGGTTATCCAGGCGCGGTACCCGCAAACCCCTTCTTATCGGCGCAACCGTCATCGCAGCAATCGGCGGCGCCTTATTTTTCAGCAGTAGAAATACCAAGGCAACAACGGACGACGAATAACCGCAATCTCCAACCGGAGATGCGGTTTTTTTGCTGATGCTGTCTCAACATTAGAGAGGAAATACCATGCATAAATTCAAGATCGGTGCCCTGGTTCTGGCAGTTACCGTGGCAACAGCAGGCTGTGCCAACATGACAGAAACCCAAAGAGACACGGGCATAGGCGCCGGCGCCGGCGCTGTACTGGGTGGCCTGGTGGGTGGTATTGCAGGCCCGGGCGGAGCCAAACGGACAGCTGCCGGTGCTGCAATTGGCGCTGCAATTGGCGCGGTTGGCGGCAATATCTGGGGTAAGCGCCAGCAAGAGCAAAAAGCAGCGATGGAAAAAGCTACTGCCGGTACTAACGTACAAGTCACTCAAACTGCGGATAACCGCCTGAAGGTCAACGTTCCAGCCGATACCGGCTTTGCTACCGGACGCGCCGACCTCAATCCGGCCCTGCGCCCGATCCTGGACCAGCTGGCGACAACACTGGTTCAAAGTCCGACATCGCTGGTGGAAGTCTACGGCCATACGGATAATACCGGCACCGACGCCATCAACGGCCCGCTGTCACGCCAACGCGCGCAGAATGTCAGCAGCTACCTGAGCAGCCGCGGCGTCGCGCCAAACCGCATCAGTATGGATGGCCTTGGCTCATCCCAGCCACTGGTTGCCAACGATACTGCGGCCAATCGTGCGGTTAATCGCCGTGCCGAGATTTATGTTCGCGAGCCGGCTCCTGCTCAATAAGGCCAGCAACCGGCTAATTGATCTGCCGACCAAGCCCACGGTCGAAAAAAAACCAGTCGATGTTTCGACTGGTTTTTTTTACGACTTCCGGATGCGGAATGAATTATTTTGCTGCCGGCTCCGAAGCAGCGCTGGCTGCGGCGGAAGCTGAAGCAGCCGCACTTGCCGATGCACCGGCAGCAGCGGCTGGCGCAGCGGGCGCCGGCACTTCCGGTTCCTTGAACTTGCCACCGGATTGATTGGCCATGTAGACCACGGCGCGCGCAACTTCGATATCGTCCAGGTCGGCATTACCGCCCTTGGCCGGCATCGCCCGCAAACCGTGCAACGCATATCCGACCACCTTGTCGTAGCCATCGGCCAGACGCGGACCCCAGGCGCCGGCATCGCCGACCTTAGGTGCACCGGCTACGCCAGCTGCATGGCAAGCTGCGCAAGTGGATTTGAAAACTTCTTCGCCCGACAATAATTGCTTCGGTGCGTTGACATCTTTGAAGGTGAAACCGGCATCGGCCACAGGGCTGATACGGGCGGCAATCGCTTCCGGCGTCTGCCCCTCGGAACCGGCGCCGACTTTCTTGCCGGCGGTAACGTATTGCACCAGCAATACGATGCAGATGATGGGGACCAAAAAGCCCGCTGCAATGGCAATGATCAGTTGCTTCGGTGTTCTGATCGCGGATTGATGTTCTTCGTTATGTGCGTCGCTCATGATTCCCTCAGTGCAATTTTCAAAGCCGTAGCCGGATAGGCGCAAAAAAACAGTTGAAACCGCCCAAACAGCACACGATCCCCCGCCAAACCCTTGATTATAGTCGCAATAATTACTATTTGGAACGGAGAAACGTTGCTTTACATGGACGCGCGCGCAGAAAAACGGTATCCTTCATGCCTCTTCACCGTTCCTCTTATGCGGCTGTAGCTCAGTGGATAGAGTATTGGCCTCCGAAGCCAAGGGTCGCTGGTTCGATTCCAGCCAGCCGCACCAGTTTTTCCCATACAAATCATTAGTTATGTGATGCGATATATTGCAGTGTGATACGGTATTTTGCTTATTTTGGCACACCACAATAGCTACTGATCTGACCCTTCCGGTATCCAATCGGAAATTTGTTCACCCAATCCTTGAGCTGATTCAGCTCAATAGTAATTTCCTGGCCACGTTTGAGTGTTGCAACGAATTCACTCCAAAATATCGCGGCTAAAGATATCGCATCATCATGATTGAGTAGCGCAAACCAGTGCAAGATTCCTTGCGTCACGCTCAACTCATATTTATATGGACGCCTCCTATTTGCCAAGGTTTTTTGTGTACTGCCAAACAGATAAGGATGCAGTTTTATATCCGGCCTTGTTGCAGACTGAACTCTGCTGGCCTTGATGGAATCCGCTGGCCCACACCTAATTTCTTTGACGAGCTCTTGGCTCTAAAGTGAGTTCAGGTTTCGTGAGCCCCGGTCTGACCTGTTTACCATCACACTCAATTACCTTGCGCAACCTTTCAACGTACTCATGTTGTAAAACTAATCAACTGCTGCTACGTAGCGCTCTATTCATGCAGCCTTGGTGCTGACGTAAGCGCGCTCATACTTTCGATCGTGCGCCAATAGCGCCCAGAT
>NZ_FOKF01000030.1 GCF_900111995.1 Collimonas sp. OK607 | reverse complement strand
AGCGTTTGATACGATGACGTATCGGTGTGGCACTGTCCAAATGCCGGCTCAAGCCCATCAAACTTAACCCACCTTGTAGCGCTGCCTGAACCAACGCAGCCACGCTTTGTGCCCGTTTGGCGTGAACACCAGGACACCTTTCTTCCAACAATTTCTGTATGATTCTTCTTGCATGCATGAGTGCTCTTTCTCTGTCGCAGTTTGGTCGCTACGTAGGAGAAAGTTAACAGCTCATGCATGCAACTGACAATTCAAAATCATTAGCCCTTTGATTTTTATCGATTATTTGAGGGGAAGGGTCAGGGTCAGAGTAATTTTCGCAAAGGACGCGAAAAAAAACACTCCCCGCGCGGCTCTGACCCCATTTAACTACAGTGTGTAGTTGCGCCATCACAACGAATGCTATTTGACATAG
Source organism: Collimonas sp. OK607 (assembly GCF_900111995.1). Classification (GTDB taxonomy): domain Bacteria; phylum Pseudomonadota; class Gammaproteobacteria; order Burkholderiales; family Burkholderiaceae_D; genus Collimonas. The sequence continues at coordinate 68,774 of NZ_FOKF01000030.1, read as the reverse complement.
AATCAACTAAGCCAAGTGGTTAGTTGATCGAAGCAAGAGCTATCTTCCCACCTTCGCATACTTGCCAAAACAGCATAAAATCAAAACACATACCCATCGCCAGGGAGGCGCATGAGCGCTGTACCATCACAACACGCCGACCTCAATCCGCCACCACCCGCCAAACGGGTGTCCATGGCAGACGTGATCGCCGGCCTGTCGATTGCCGGACTACTACTCCCCGAAGCCGTAGCCTATTCCAGCATCGCCAACCTGCCCCCGCAAACCGGTGTGATCGCCCTGTTTGCCGGCCTGCTCTGTTACGGCTTATTCGGCAGCAGCCGCTTTGCAATCGTCTCCGCCACCTCCTCCTCGGCAGCAGTGCTGGCGGCAGCCACGGCATCCATGGCAAACGGCGACGTCGGTCTGAGAATGACACTGGCAATCGGGTTAGTAATGATCACCGGGCTGTTTTTCCTGCTGGCCGGACTGGCAAAGATGGGCAGCGTCACCGATTTCATCGCCAAACCGGTGTTGCGCGGCTTCGCTTTCGGCCTGGCAATCGTCATCATTGTCAAACAGCTTGCCGGTGTAGTCGGCGTCCACCCCGAACATAGCGACATGACCCGCTTCATTCCCGAAATGGTGGCGCAAATCGGCCATTGGAACTGGGTCAGCGTCGCCGTGATGGCAGTGGCGCTGGTGTTGCTGTATGCGTTTGCCCGCCTACGCCGCGTACCAGGCGCCCTGCTGGTGATTGTCATCGCCGTCGCCGCCGAACAATGGCTACATTTAACCCAATACGGCGTTAGCCTGGTGGGCAGCATTCACCTGCAACTGGCGACGCCAACCTTGCCCGTACTCTCGCGCGCCGACTGGCTGCGCCTGGGCGAACTGGGCTTTGCCATGGGCATGATCTTGTATGCCGAATCGTATGGTTCGATTCGAAGCTTCGCCATCAAGCATGGCGATACGGCGGCGCCTAACCGCGATTTGCTGGCGCTAGGCGCATCCAATTTGCTGTCGGGCCTGTTCCACGGCATGCCGGTCGGCGCCGGTTACTCCGCCACCTCCGCCAATGAAGCCGCAGGCGCCACCTCGCGCCTGTCAGGCTGGGTGGCGGCGCTGGTGATGCTGGCGATCGTCCTGACGCTGTTGCCTGCCATCGCCCTGACGCCGGAACCAGTGCTCGCCGCAATCGTGATTCACGCCGTCGGCCATACCCTCAACCCCGCCATCTTCCGCCCCTATTTCCGCTGGCGCCGCGACCGCCTGGTGGTCATCGCCTCGGTCATTGCGGTATTGTTACTTGGTGTGCTGGACGGCTTGCTAGCTTCGATTGCGATCAGCCTGCTGATGATGTTGCGGCAGTTCTCGCAATCGACCATCTCGGTACTGGGCCGGCTCGGACAAGGCCATGACTACGTCAACGTACGCACCCATCCGGAAGCGCAGGCGATACCCGGCATCATGATCCTGCGCCCCAACGAGCCGCTGTTTTTTGCCAACGCCGAACGGATACTGGGCCAGGCACGCCATAACATCATGGCCGCAGCGCCACCGGTACACACCGTCATTCTTAGCCTGGAAGAATCGCCTGACCTGGACAGCTCGAGCCTGGAAGGCTTGCACGACTTTTTCGAATTCGCCAGCAGCCGCGACTTGCGCCTGTTGCTGGCGCGTCTCAAAGATCCCGTATACGACTGCATGAAAAGTGCGGTTGCTCCCTGCTTTCCCGTGGAGTCACTGAGCGCACTGAGCGTAGCCGAAGCGGTTCATCTGGCAATGGCGCCGACACCGACTGGCCAGCAGGCTACAGACCGAACTACCGTAACCCGAACTGGAGAATAATCATGCGAGTACGCTGGAAAATATTGGCCGCCGCGCTATGCGCCACAATGACAACCGCTGTAGTGAATGCAGCGGAAATCGCCTTTTCTGCCCCAGGCGACTTCACCGAAATCGGCTTGAATATCAAAGATACTTATAGCGCCAATCCGGATGTGATCACACTGGAAGTGACGCTGAGCCAGGACGCCCAGCAGCGCATGGCAGCGGCCAGCGGCTCCGCGCTGGGGCAGGATCTGACGCTCATCATCAATGGTAAAGCGGTCAGCACGTCGCGCGTCCAAAGTGTCCTCGATACGCCGCAGCTGGCGATTTCCATGTCAAGGCAAACCGCCGCGGAACTGCTGCCCGTCTTGCTGGGCGTGAATCCCGGAGCAAATCCGCCAGCCGCCACGCAAGCCGCGCCTGTCGTGGCAGCGGCACCGGTTGCCATAGCCGCACCAGCGGCGCCGGCCGCGATGCTTGCAACGGATTCCGTACCACTCGCAGCGACGGATGAGGCACCGCTGCCAGTGTCACGCCCCCCACCAACCCCGCCGGCTCCACTACCTTTGATGCCCGGCTGGGCCCAGGGATCATGGCTGCCGACCAGCGCCACGCCATCGCCCTTTGCCGAAATCAATGCGGGCGACCCGATCACGCTATTTGCCAATGCGGCTGATGCCATCACTTGCAACAAGGCAAGGTTCTCGGTATTGGAAAGCCGTGATACAAGAGTACGCCTACAGCTCGCTCCTAATAACCAGTGCGTGATCTCCGGCGTGCAAATCGACCGGCTGCAAATTTCCTCTACGTCAACGCCCGGCAGGATAGCGATCTCTCTCTACGGACGTCAGGACGAGTTTGACGGCGTACCTTCCAAGGAAGGCGTTTATCGCCGTAAATAGGCGAGCGAATAAGTAGGCATGTAAGTAATTAAGCCAGCACGACAAACCGGCGCGGGCAATTTATTGCCCGCGGCAAACGGCGTTTAAAAATTTCCGATACTATAGCGAATTCAGCGATAAGTTAGCAAAACATTATCGAATGCGTGAAACTCGCACTAAATTTATGTGTCTGAAATTAACTGACTAGCTTATTTACTTCCAACTCTCTCCATCTTTCACTCCCGTCATTTATGCAACGTTATACAACTCCGGCCATTGTGCTGCACTGGCTGGTCGCAATTCTCATCGTCGCGACCTTTGCCCTGGGCCTGACCATGGTCGATATCCCGGGCCTGACGCCAACCAAGCTGAAATATTTTTCATGGCATAAATGGCTTGGCGTAACGGTATTGGGTCTGGCCTGCCTGCGTTTGATCTGGCGTAAAACGCAGGGGGCGCCACCGTACCCGGACAGCATGCAACCGTGGCAGCAGCGCGCCGCCCATGCCTTGCACATCCTTTTGTATATCCTGATTTTCGCGGTGCCGATCTCCGGCTATTTTTACAGCCTGGCGGCGGGCGTACCGGTAATTTATCTCGGCATAATTCCGTTACCGGTTCTGATAGCGCCGAATCCGGATTTGAAACCCATATTGAAACTGGTTCACTACACACTCAACATGATCATGCTGGGTGCGGTTTCAGTGCATGTACTGGCCGCACTCAAGCATCACTTCATCGATCGCGACGGCGTGCTTAAACGCATGCTGCCTTAAATACTTTTTTCCTCAAAAGGAACCTTCATGACATCTACGCGTTTCCTGTCGCATACATTGCGTACTACCGCATTCGGCCTGATCGCCCTCGGCGCCAGCTGGTCGGCCATCGCAGCTCCCCTGAAACCCGATCTGGCCAAGAGCAATGTCACCATCGTGTTCAAGCAGATGAGCGTGCCGGTGGAAGCCAAGTTCAAGCAGTTCACGCCGCTCATCGATTTCAACAGTGCGCAGCCGGAAACCTCGAAAGCCAGCGTCGATATCGCCATCCCGAGTTTCGACCTGGGCGACCCTGAATACAATAAGGAAGTGCTGAAGAAAGAATGGTTCAACGCCCAGCAGTTTCCCAAGGCCAGTTTTGTCACCAGTTCGATCAAAGCCAGCGCAGGCGCGCCTGCCGGCAGCAAATACGACGTTGCCGGCAAGCTGACCATCAAGGGTAAAACCACTGACGTGAGCTTCCCTCTGAGCGTCAAGAAAGAAGGCAGTGCCCAGGTCTTCGAAGGCAATTTGCCGATCAAGCGCCTTACCTACAATATCGGTGAAGGCGAGTGGAAAGACACAAGCATGGTCGCGGACGAAATCGTCATCAAGTTTCACCTTGTAGCGAATTAAGTAAAATCATCACCCCACTGAAAGGATTACCAGCAATGAAACTCAAGCTCATCATCGCCTCCCTGCTGGCTGCCAGCGCAGCCGGCGCGTTCGCAGCGGTAGACACTTACACCATCGACCCTACCCATACCTATCCAAGCTTTGCCGCTGACCATATGGGCATTTCGGTCTGGCGCGGAAAATTCGAAAAGACCAGCGGTACGGTAACCCTGGACCGCGCTGCCAAGACCGGCTCCATCGATATCCATATCGATCCAAGCACCATCGACTTCGGCATGACCAAATTGAACGAGCACGCTAAAGGCCCGGACATGTTCGACGTCACCAAATTTCCTGACGTCACCTACAAAAGCACTTCGATTAAATTCGACGGCGACAAGCCGGTTTCGGTAGATGGCGAACTGACCTTGCGTGGCGTTACCAAGCCGGTCAAGCTGACCATCAATTCCTTCAAATGCGTCCAGCATCCGATGCTCAAACGCGAAGTCTGCGGCGCCGATGCAACCGCTGAATTCAATCGCAGCGACTTTGGCATCAGCTATGGCGTACCGAAGTTTGCTCCGGACGTGAAACTGGCGATCCAGGTCGAAGCGCTCAAGACCAATTAAATCTGGTTCTGGCAGCGACAAAGCCGGTCAGCATTGCGCTGGCCGGCTTTTTTTTTGGTGCATCACGGATCTATCCCAGGCCGATCTTCATCCCGACGCCTGGCAAGACAATCCAGGCCTGCCCGGCTTGCGTCTTTTCGAGGTAAAAATGATCTTTTAACAATATGAGCCGGCATTTACCATGCAAGTCAAATATTATTAAAAATACATTTAAACAGCGAAAATCAAGGGCACAAAGTAGAAATATCACAATTGTTTTCAATTGTATCGATAGTTATGTCAGCCATTATCAATCTGACCGCGTTGATTACCTACCTCGGTCAGATTGCCAGGTGCGGCGCACAACATATTGCTTAGTTGCTTATTGGTGCTGCGGGTAGACAGATTGAAGTAGACATATCGAAACAAAGCGTGCGCCAGTCAGACGGCCACACAAGCATTACTTACTCCATGGAGAAAAAAATGAAAGCATTGTTTATTTCAGCAGCAGTTGCAGCAGCCTTACTGACTTCCGTCGCCAGCTATGCCCAGGCACCTGCAGCAGCGCCAGCCGGCACCACCGGCATGTGCAAGGATGGCACCTACTCCTCCAACGCTACCAAGAAAGGTGCTTGCGCCGGTCATAAGGGCGTAAAAGACTGGTATGCAGTTGCTGCGGCTGCGGCTGCTCCTGCTGCCGCCCCAGCTGCCGCCGCCCCTGCTGCAGCTGCACCAGCCGCGGCTCCGGCAGCCATGGCTAAACCCGCTGCGGCAGCAACGCCGGCAGCGTCGGCCAAACCAGCCGCTGCAGCAAAAACTCCTGCAGCCGGCGGCGGCCCAGGCCAGGTCTGGGTTAACACCAGCAGCAAGGTATATCACTGCCAAGGCAGCAAATACTATGGCACCACAAAGGTCGGCTCCTACATGACCGAAGCCGCTGCCAAGGCAGCAGGTGCGCATGCCGACCACGGCAAAGCTTGTAGCTAAGAGCTAATCACAACAGGGCCAGCGATGGCCCTGTTGTCTTTTCTGGCTCGCGATTATAAAAACCCAAAAAAAACCCACGATACCGCGACCGATACAATCGCCTTCCGGGTTTATCTATCTTTAACAATTGGACGATTATCTTTAAAGTTGTTTACGCTACTCTTGCCGGGTAGTCTAAAGATGGTCAACTTTGAAAGGAAATATCATGGGCTTTATCGCTTGGTTGATAATTGGCGCGATTGCTGGGTGGCTGGCCGGGGTTCTGGTCAAAGGCGGCGGCTTCGGCGTATTGGTTGACATCATCGTCGGTATCGTCGGCGCCTTCATCGGCGGCTGGCTGGCTGGCGTCCTGGGCATCCATGTTGGTAGCGGCTGGATTGCATCGATTGTGACAGCCACCGTGGGCGCTGTGATCCTGCTGTTCATTCTGCGACTTATTAAGCGCGCCTGAACAAATAAAAAAATCCGCGTAGTCAGACTGCGTAGTAGTTTAAATAAAAACCGCCTCAATTTTCGAGGCGGTTTTTTATTTGCCCTCTATCACCTTTACTTATTCCAGATAAGGCAAGTTGACAGCCGCACAGGCATTGGCGTGCACTAAACAAGCGCATATATGGCGAGCGCGTCGGGAAAATCATTTTTGCCTATTTATATTCATACTATTTCCTAGCGAATCGGCGTAGCGCACGCTAGAATCCCAAGACCAAATTTGGGAGGATTTCATCTGTGATGTGCACTATCCGTCGTTTCACGTTAGCCGCTCTCGCTATCAGCATCGCATCATTCAACGCTGCAGCGGCGACCCCGGATGATTCTGCACCACTGGGAAAATTACCACGCTGGGTTCAACCGCTGGCTTATCAGCTCGATTTTCGCGTCGATCCGCATCAGCCTGAATACACCGGCAACACCACCATCGACATCGAGCTGAAACAAGCTGCCGACCATCTCTGGCTGCACGGCCACGATTTGAGCGTCAGCAAAGTCACGCTTACCGATAACAGTAAGAAAATTCACACAGCAGAATACAAGGTAGCGGCAACAAAAGAAGGCGTCGCAACACTCGAATTTGGCGAGACATTGCCGGCCGGACGCTATAGCGTAATGCTTGAGTACAGCGCGCCGTTCAATCAGCAACTGGAAGGTGTGTACAAGGTCAACAGCCAAGGCGAGCCGTATGTGATCACACAGATGGAGGCGATCAGCGCACGCTATGCTTTCCCCAGTTTCGACGAACCGGCATTCAAGACACCGTTCACGCTCAGCCTGACCGTACCTGAAAACCAGGTTGCCGTCGCCAACACCCGGCAAGTCAGGGAACAGAAACTGGAAGACGGTTGGCGCAAGCTCAGCTTTGCCACCACAAAGCCACTGCCGACTTATCTGGTAGCGTTTGCCGTCGGCCCATGGGACGTAGTGAACGGCCCGGAAATTCCGGCGACGCGTTGGCGCCCTCACGCGACACCGCTGCGCGGCATCACGCCCAAGGGTGAAGGCCAACGCATCAAGCCGGCGTTGGCGGAGACGCCAGCCATCATCGCCGTGCTGGAAGATTATTTCGGCTTCGGTTATCCGTTCGACAAATTGGATTTATTGGCAGCGCCAGACTTTGCCGCCGGCGCCATGGAGAATCCGGGACTGGTGACTTTCCGCGATTACCTGATGCTGCTCGACGCCAATTCGCCAGCGCACAATGTGCGAAGCTCGTTCAACGTCAATGCGCACGAGCTGGCGCATCAATGGTTCGGCAATACGGTCACCATGCCATGGTGGGACGACCTGTGGCTGAACGAAGCCTTTGCCACCTGGATGCAAAGCAAGGTCACGCAACTGCTGCATCCGGAATACCGTGCCGACCTGGAGCTGATCGGCGGCGCCAACTACGCCATGCAAAACGATAGCCTGGTCAGCGTACGCCGCATCCGCCAGCCGATCAACGGCAACGGCGATATCGAAACGGCGTTCGACGGCATCACCTACCAGAAAGGCGCGGCCGTACTGAACATGTTCGAGCGTTACCTTGGCGCGGATACTTTCCGCAAGGGCGTGCGGGCATATATCAAGCAACATCAGTTTTCCAGCGCCACCGCCGATGACCTGATCGCCGCGCTGACCAAAGCTTCCGGCAAAGATGAGCGCCTGGCCAAAGCAATGCAAAGTTTCCTCGATCAAGCCGGAGTGCCACTGGTGGATACTGCGTTCAGCTGGGAAAACGGCAAGGCGGTACTGCATCTGAAACAGCAACGTTACCTGCCGCTGGGTTCGACCGGTGAAGCCAAGCGCCTGTGGGGCATTCCAGTATGCGTACGTTACAGCCTCGCCAACGGCCTCGCCAGCGGCAACGCCGTTGGCGAGGCCGTTGGCGAGACCAGGACACAATGCGAATTGCTGGATCGGGAACAAGGCCAGATGGTGCTGCAAGGGGCATCTGCCAGCAGCTGGTATATGCCGAATGCCGACGCCGCCGGCTACTACCGCTTTAACATGGCGCACGACGATCTGGCGCGTCTGACCAATAACCTCGACAAGCTGCCCGACACCGAACAGCTGGCATACGCAGACGCCATCAACGCCGGTTTCAGCCGCGGCGATCTGGATGCGACAGCAGTGTTGGCGGCGGCGCCGCGCCTGGCCAGATCCGGCACGCGCGAAGTGGTGACAGCGCTGATCCCAACACTCAAATGGTTATCCAGATACGAAGTGCGCAGCGACGCCCAGCGCGTCCGCCTGACTGAACTGGCACACAAGCTGTATCTGCCACGGCTGCAAAAACTCGGCTATCAGCGGCGCGTCAATGAAAGTCAGGACGACGCCTTGTTACGCGCTGCGCTGGCTGATTTCCTGGCGCTCGACATTAAATTGCCCGAAGTACGGCATGCTCTGCAGGTACAAGGTAAACAGGCGTTGCTGCCTAATGCCGATGGCCAGCTCAATCTGGATGCCGTCAACCCTGACCTGTTGCGTTCGGTACTGGCCGTGAGCATGCAGGATGACGACAGCAACGTCATCGACGTATTAATCAAGGCGCTCGGCGCCACCAGCGAACCGGCGCAACGTATGGCGATGCTGGCGGGCCTGGGCTCTGCCACTGCCGCCGGCAACGCTGAACGTGCCCGCAACCTGGCACTGGATCCGCGCGTCAAAATCGGCGAGATGAGTACGTTGTTGCGCGCCAGTCGGGAAGATGGCGAAGGCCGCGACGCGATGTGGAAGTGGTTTACCGCCAACTACGTGCAGCTGATCAAGCGCAGCGGTGAAATGTCCGGCAGCAGATTGCCCGGGCTGGTTGCCGGTGACAGCTGCTCGCAAGGTGAGGCAGATCGCTTGACAAACTTTTTCCAGCCTTTGCTCGAATATTTACCTGGCGCCGAACGCGGCCTGGCGCAAACCCGTGAACAAACTTTGTTATGCACCGCATTGCGCGACAAGCAAAATCCGGAGGCGATTCTGCGCTGATGACAGAACAATGGAACAATGCAGCTATGCTCAGTCGTGAGCGTATAACAGGATTTAGGTAGTTTCAGACAATTTCAAATTACTTTCAAACTAGTTTCAAATTAAGCAGTTTTATAGAATGCCTTACAAGGCTGTTTTTTCCGATGACTTCTCATAAGGATTATTTACTCGTGAAACGCTCTCTCATTTGTGCAGCAGTGCTGACCATGGTGGCCGGCTATACCGTCTCCACCTCCAGTTTCGCTCAAACTCCTCGCACCATTGCTGCAGCTGTCGTCGCTGCGAAGCCGGCCAGCGGTATCGACATGCAGAATGCCGACCTGACGGTACGCCCTCAGGATGACTTCTATAGCTACGTCAATGGCAGCTGGCTCAAGAAAACCGAAATCCCTGCCGACAAATCGTCATGGGGTGCGTTCTATGAGCTGCGTGAAAATTCACTGAACCAGCTGCATACGATCGTCGACGCCGTCAGCGCCGAAAAGAACATCGTGCCAGGCTCCAACCAGCAAAAAATCGCTGATCTGTACGCCAGCTTCATGGATGAACCGGCGCTGGAAGCACTGGGCGTCAAGCCGCTGAATGCGGAATTCGCCAGAATCGATGCGTTGAAAGACAAGAAACAGATCCCGGGCCTGATCGCCCACCTGAACAGCATCGGCGTCAGCGCGCCTTACGATCTGGGCATTCACCAAGACGCTAAAGACTCAAGCAAAGTCATCGCCGATCTCGGTCAAAGCGGCCTCGGCCTGCCGGACCGCGATTATTACCTGAAAGCCGATGACGCCAAGTTGAAAGACACGTTGGCCAAATACCGTGCCCATGTGGAAGCCATGCTGACCATGTCCGGCGACAAGGCTGCCCTCAAAAACGCCGCCAGCATCGTCGCCCTGGAAACCGCACTGGCCAAGGTGCAATGGACCAAGGTTGAGAATCGCGACCCGGTGAAGACCTACAATCGGGTTGAACTGGCGCAGCTGCACACACTGGCGCCGCATTTCGAATGGGACGGCTATCTGGCCGGCGCCGGCTTGAAAGACAAGGTATCGTATCTGGTAATCAGCCAGCCTAGCTACATCAAGGGTCTCGACAAGATTCTGGAAACGACTCCGCTGCCGGTCTGGAAAGCATATTTCAAATGGCATGTGCTGAGCAGCTATGCCTCTGACCTGTCCAAGGAGTACGTCGAGCAGAATTTCGGCTTCAAGGGTACCGTGCTGCGTGGCGTACCGCAAAATGAACCACGCTGGAAGCGCGGTATCAATGTGGTGGAAGGCAGCATCGGCGAAGGTTTAGGCCAACTCTACGTGGAGCAGTTTTTCCCGCCTGAGAACAAAGCGAAGATGGAAAAACTGGTGGCCAACCTGATCGCCGCCTACCATCAAAGCATTGACGGCCTGGACTGGATGGGCGCCGATACAAAGAAGCAGGCGCAAAAGAAATTGTCGACGCTGATGCTGAAGATCGGTTACCCGGAAAAATGGCGCGACTACTCCAGCCTGGAGATCAAACGCGACGACCTGGTCGGCAATGTGATGCGCGCCAACCAGTTTGAATTCAAGCGCAATATCGATAAGCTCGGTAAACCGGTCGACCGCACCGAATGGGGCATGACGCCGCAAACCGTGAACGCTTATTACAACCCTGAATTCAACGAAATCGTGTTCCCGGCTGCGATTCTGCAACCGCCGTTCTTCAACGCCAATGCTGACGACGCAGTCAATTACGGCGGCATCGGCGCGGTGATCGGCCACGAAATCAGCCACGGCTTCGACGACCAAGGCAGCCAGTACGATGAGATCGGCAATTTGCGCGACTGGTGGACCAAGGAAGATCACGAAAAATTCGCGGTCAAAACCAAGGCCCTGGTAGCGCAATACGGCGCTTACAGCCCGGTTCCCGGCTACAAGGTTAACGGTGAACTGACCTTAGGCGAAAACATTGCGGACAACTCCGGCCTGACTATCGCCTACAAGGCTTATCACCTGTCCCTGGCTGGTAAGACCCCGGCGGTAATCGACGGCCTCACCGGCGATCAACGCTTGTACCTGGGCTGGGCGCAAGTATGGCGCGGCAAGGTGCGCGATGCGCAGGCTATCGTGTATGTAAAAACCGATCCGCACTCGCCGCCACGCTTCCGCGGCAACGGCACACTGAGCAACCAGCCCGGCTTCTACAGTGCATTTGACGTCAAGCCGGGCGACAAGATGTATCTGTCGCCGGAGCAACGCGTTCTTATGTGGTAACAGCAGCACGCATCGCTATAACCGAAAAGCCACCGACATAGTCGGTGGCTTTTTTATTGGACCGTAGGGTGGGCAAGGTTTATTGCCCACGCCGTGCCGCTCCGAAGTCCGCGTGGGCACAACTGCGTGCCCACCCTACTCCAGATAATTGTGCCGGATTCGTTCAACATCGATATCGAGCACCTGACGCAGGTATTGATCCATGCCCCCATACTCTTCATCGATCAACGCAAGCGACGCCTCCATGTAAGGCGCCTCAACGGTCAACAGCGGCGCGATCAGCTCCGGCGCCAGTTCCGCCTTGAAGAGCTTGGCCAACACCTGCGCATTGGCGGTGGCGTTGTACCGGTTCGACTCCAGATAGTTGTCGATGATGGCAGCGCGATCGACACCCAGCGCGGCCATCAGCAAGGCACTGGCAAACCCGGTACGGTCCTTGCCGGCGGTACAGTGATACAGCATGGTGTTGTTCTGCTCCGCGAGTTTCAGGAAGCGCCTGAACTGCGGTTGATAGCGCACCGGGAAGGTGCGATAGAAATCGATCATGAACTGCCGGCCGTTTTCCGGACTACCGCTCTGCAGTAAAGTCAGCATTACCTCCTGTGACAAATTGCCGACCATGACCGGCTCCGCAATCCAGTTGAACGACGAGGCGAATGCCGTCTCTGCCGAATGCTTCTCTGCCTCCGTGCGGAAATCGAGCACGACATCCAGCCGGTAACTCTTGAGCTTGTCGATATCCGCGGCAGACGCCATCCCGGGATTGGCGCCGCGCAGTAATCTTCCCGGCACGATCCGGCGTCCGCCGGCAGCCAGGTAACCGCCCAGATCGCGAATATTCCGGATTGCCTCAAAACTGATATGGCGATCGTCTTGCATGCCCTGCGCTTGCGCATCTGAAGAACTCAGCATGGGCCCGATTTTTCGCTAATGTGCATTGAGATGTCCGGCATTTCAGTTCCTTTTGTAAATTTGACGATGCGCGTCTGCTCCTGATTTTATGTCAGATTCAACTGCGAATTCAGCCCCGCGATCACAGTCAGATGCTACTGCATGGATATTTGAGCAAGTAAATACGTAGTAACACTGATGAAAAAACGCCAACTACTGTCAAAATCACTTCTTCTTTTGTTTTCATACGGCAATAAATCTATAATACGCATGGTTGCAACGCCGTATCGCTGACTTGATGCTCAGCTCGGTGTTGTAACGCCTGATCAACATAAGAAAGTGGCACATGCGACTCCAACGTCATCTTTTATCTTCCGTACTGTCCTTCGCAATCCCTTTGATAATCGGCATCTGCAGCCCGTTCTCAGCCAGTTTTGCGGAATCCGGCGTCACCGACCAGAAAATCGTGCTCGGACAGTCGGCCGCATTCTCCGGCCCCGCCGCACAGTTGGGGATTCAGATGAACGCCGGCGCCAAAGCGTATTTCGACTCTGTCAATGAACAAGGCGGCGTCTATGGACGGCGTATTGAAATCATCAAGGCCGACGACAAATACGAAGCCGACCTGGCCGCAGCCAATACCAAGCGCCTGATTGAAAAGGACGATGTGTTTGCCTTGTTCGGCTATGTCGGCACACCGACCAGCAATGCCGCCTTGCCGATTTTCACACAAGCGGGCGTACCGTTCTTTGCACCGGTCACCGGCGCTCAGTCGCTGCGCGATCCGCTGAATCGCCAGGTCTTCAATATCCGCGCCGGCTACTTCGATGAAACCGAGCATCTCGTGGAAAAGCTGGTTAACGTCGGCATCAAGAATATTGCCGTGTTCTACCAGAACGACGCCTATGGCCGCGCCGGACTGGAAGGCGTGCAGCGTGCCTTGAAGAAGATGAATGTGGAACTGGTCGAGTCCGCCACGGTGGAACGTAACAGTAGCGACGTCAAGCTGGCCGTCAGCAAGATCTTGCCGAAACGCCCTGCCGCGATCATTCAGATCAGCGCCTATACATCGTGCGCCGCTTACATTAAAGAAATGCGGAAAGCCGGCTATACCGGCCAGTTCTACAATGTATCGTTCGTCGGTAGCCAGGCATTGTCCGATGCGCTCGGCAAGGATGGCGAAGGCGTCGTCATTTCGCAGGTAGTGCCGTTTCCCTGGAGTTCATCAATCCCGGTGGTTGCCGAATATACCAAACTGATGGAAAAAAACGGTGTCAAAGAACCTAATTTCTCCAGCCTGGAGGGGTTCATAGCGGCTAAGGTATTCGTCGAAGGTTTGAAACGCGCGGGCAAGGATCTGACGCGCGCAAAACTGGTCAAGGCGCTGGAAACGATCAACGTGAAGAACTACAACGGCGGCGGTTTCGATGTCAATTTCACCGGCAGCAATCACAGCGGCTCGAAATTTGTCGAGATGACCATGATTACCAAGGATAAGAAATTCTTGAATTGACGGTTCGGATCAAACCGGCGTCAATACCGCCTGCCCCGAAAAATGCAACATGGCATTCTGCAGAAACAGGCGGATCGTCTCGGCCACCGATTCGGGCGACCATCCACCCACATGCGGCGTCAGAACCGCATTCGGCAAATCCAGTAATTCAGCCGGCGGCAACGGCTCACTCTCGTAGACATCAAGGCCGGCGCCGGCTACCCGGCCATCGCGCAATGCTTGCGCCAGTGCCGCGGTATCAATCACGCTGCCACGCGCAATATTGACAACAAAGCCCTGCGGCCCCAAAGCGTCCAGCACCGGACGATTGATCATGTGGCGGGTGGTTGCACCACCAGGTGTGGCAACGATCAGGAAATCGGCCCATTGCGCCAACTCCAGCGGCGAAGCGAAATACGCGAACGGCACATCATCGCGCGCAGAACGATTGTGATAGCCGATCGTCATGTCAAAACCCGCGGCGCGGCGCGCAATCTGCTTGCCGATGGTGCCGAGTCCGATAATTCCGAGACGCTTGCCGGATACACTCGGCGGCAAAGGCAAGGCGTCGCGCCAGATGCCTTGACGCAGGGCAACGCCCAGTTGCGGAATGCCGCGTACCGTCGCCAGCAACAAACCCATGGCGTGATCGGCTACACAGGCGTCGTTGGTGCCGGCGCCGTTGGATACAGTAATGCCGCGCTCACGCGCTGCCGCAACATCGATATTCTCGAAACCCGCGCCCAGCGCGCAAACCAGTTCCAGTTTCGGCAAGGCTGCGATTTCCTCGGCGCGCAGTCCGACTGAGCCATTCGTCAGTACGGTCCGTATCACGTCCGCGTGGCTGGCGATGGCGGCACGGCGCTGTTCGGCGGTGGGAGCAAACACGACCTGGAAATCTTGCGAGATGCGTTGCAAATTTTGGTCGGACAAATGATTGAGAACAAGAAGAGTGGGAAGCATGGGGATATAGGCGCAAATAGGCGCAAGAGTGTTTAAGTCAATTCGCGCCAGCGGCGCATTGCCAGCCATGATAGCCGCGAACCAACAGCCCTGCTTGAGCCGAAGTTGCTCGACACCACTTCACTCAACGAGTTAATGCTAATTAACAATCTTTAACAATGATTAATATCATTTCCATCATAAAATTCGGGTTATCTGACAGTGTCTCTCAGAGTGGCTAAATATTCCCACAAAGAAATTTATAGCATCGATAACTAAATAAAAATCCTGTACTCGTCATTGCTCCCGCAATCGCTGCGGGCAGTGACGTTCCCTGCACTTTCGGGGCGTCCGGCCAGGGGTGCCCGGCTCGGGGCGCCCGGCTTCGGGAGCCTCCAGCCGAATCGGCATTGGTAACAAAAACGAAGAGCAAAGTGCCTGTCGAGATGCATCTCGACAGAGCGAAAGTTAACTCGACTAGTCGAGGGTACAAATTGAAAGTCCTCTCTATCTTTGGTACCCGCCCGGAAGCGGTCATCGCCGCCGCGGTTGCGCGACTATACGACGACGATGCAGCCTGGGCGGGAGATCCATCGAAGAATTTGGCGTGGAAAATTTTGATCCGATAGAAACAATGCACCTAGCAGCAAAGATCTTTCAGTAAGCCAGGCAGCCGATCTCATTTCAAGAGGTAGTCTATGTGTTACTCACCTCACGCTCTTTGCAAGACAGCTACGCGTGGCTGGTGCGCCAGCGCATATGTTCGTCGGTCATTTCTTTTATTTTTTCCTCTTGTCGCCGTAACCACAGAGGCGCGATCAGCGCCTCTCGGATTCGACGCCCGCGCGATAGAACTTGATTTGATGACGGCAATCCTGGGATGCATCATATTTTTGCTGGTCATCTACACGATTCGGCATTACCTGTTCACCCTTAACCGCCTGTTTGGACGGCAACGCCAGCCCTATCTGGATATCGAACAAGCGTCGTGGCCGCAAGTAGTTGTGTGCGTTGCCGCCCACAATGAAGAGCGGGTAATTGCAGATGCATTGAATGCCTTGCTCGAGGTCGACTATCCTCGCGACAAGCTGGTCATCATGCCGATGAACGATCGCTCTACAGACGGCACGCGCGGAATCATCGATCGCATCGCCGCTGCCCACCCCGATCGTTTCATGCTGTTCCATCGCAGCGCAGGACGCCCCGGAAAAGCCGCCGCCTTGCGCGACGCAACGGAGAAAATCCAGGCCGAAATCATCATTGTCTTTGATGCCGATTACCTACCCGCGCGCGGCTTGATAAAACAACTCGTCGCACCGTTTTTCGACCCTGAAGTCGGCGCCATCATGGGTCGCGTGGTGCCCATCAATGCCGGCGCCAATCTGCTGACCCGCTTGCTGGATCTGGAACGTGCCGGCGGCTATCAGGTTGACCAGGCCGCCCGCATGAATCTGGGCCTGGTGCCACAGTATGGCGGCACCGTCGGTGGCGTCAGGCGCTGCGCGCTGGAGGAAATCGGCGGCTGGAACATCGACATGCTGGCAGAGGACACCGACGTCACCTTTCGCCTGTTGCAAAACGGCTGGAAAACAGTCTATCAAAACCGTTCGGAATGTTATGAAGAAGTCCCTGAGGTCTGGCCGGTCCGGATCAGGCAAATCAGCAGGTGGTCGCGCGGCCACAATCAGGTAATGGGCTGCAACCTGACGGGGCTGCTTAAAAACAACCGGATCAGCTTGCGTGAAAGAATCGACGGCGCGCTCCTGCTGTGCGTATTCATCATGCCGCCATTGTTGCTCGTCGGCTGGACATTGACCGTCATCCAGTTTTTCATGACGTCGCACCAATGGCTGTTCGGCTGGCTGGCGTTGAGCGGCATGGTCGCTTACGGTGCATTTGGCACCAACGCCGCTTTTTTCGAAATAGCGGCCGCCACTTACCTGGATGGCAATCGCAATCGTATCCGCCTGTTGCCGTTGAATATATTCGGATTCCTGGTCAGTCTGTTTTCCATCACGCGTGCTGCGATCAGCCAAATTCTGGATTTAATACGGAAACGTGAACTGATATGGCACAAAACAGAACGATTCCGGGTGGCGTCGGCAGCCCTCATCCACGAATCAATCCCGGTGGCCGAAAGCGCCGAGATAAATTCTCCTGTCAAAGTCAGCGCAAAGAGTTCCTGATCATGGCTTTCCCGACGCTACTGCTAATCTGCGTGATCCTGATCGTTTTCGTGCCATATATTCCTGCTGTAAACGAATGGCTGCGCCCTACCGACATCGCTCCGCTGCCGGTGCGCCGGAATGAAATAAATAATTTACGCTATCTCGCGGACAGCTTCCGCTCACGCATTACCACCATGCCAGGTGTCAAATTGCCGGACTTGCAGGACTTGCCAACCGAACGGACCTACAGTATCGGCAACAATATCTGCATCGTGCATCAACGTCTCGGCGATGACGCCGACGCCACCTATCATCCCGAGACCTTGGAGACACTTCGAAAAAACAACGGCATCGTGATTCTCGTACACGATGCGCGTTTACCGCCCGGCAGCCATAACCAGGCCGATCTGTTTGCCGTCGGCGATCTGACGGTTGGCGCCGGAGCAAGCCTGCGCGCCTGCTCTGCGCAGGGCGTCATCTATCTCGGCGCAAATACGGTGGTCCATCGCTGGATAGATGCCCGCTGCATTCGGGTCGGCAACAACGCATCGATTGACGGCCGCATTACCGCAACCAAGGAAATAAACTTTGCCGACGGCAGTCGATTTGTGCGCGCAGGAGCGCCGAGCATGTACTTCGGTGCTTCTGGTGCTTCCGGCGACACCGCTGAGGCCGCGCCTTCAGCACCAGCGATGCGTACGCGCCATGTCCTGGACGACGGCGCCAGGCCTTCCCCGGATGCCAGCCGTAATGGCGACTTTGTAGTGCGAGGAGCATACACAATTCTCTCCGGAACAACGGTATTCGGCAACATCAAGACCTATGGCGACTTGCACCTGGAACCGCGATCCCGCGTTGCCGGCAGCATTATTTCCAACAAAGACATCGTGCTGGAAAAGGGCTGCTCAGTGCGCGGCCCGGTCATCAGTCAAAACGATATCGTGATCGGCCCCGATTGCCGCATTGGCACTCCCGACGCGGCTACCACCATGATCTGCCGTACATTGACCATCGCCGCCGGTTGCATCGTGCATGGCGTGATCACCACACAAGACGGTGCAACGGTGACACCTGGGGAGATACCTGATGCGGCTTGATACAGGGAAGGCAAGGCAGGCGCTGGCGGCAATATTCTGCGTACTCACCGGTACTTTGAGTGTCGGCTATCCCACGCTGGCTACAGCAACAGCTGCGGACCTAGCTCAGCCCACGCAGAGTGCAATCCTGTTTGCCGATTTCATTTTGCCGAATGGTGCTATCACCGTTTTCCCCAAAGGCGATTATGTCGAGCCTTATTTTGCGCTCAAAGCGCTGCTGGCCGCGCATCGTCTGGGCGTCGATGTGACAGATGCGACATCGTCCTTTGCCCATTGGCTGCTGCCATTCCAACAGGCGAACGGCCCCTTCCCGCGGATCTGCCGCAGCGGCGCGAATGACTGGGTCGCCTGCGGGCCAGCCGATGCCGACGATTCCCTCGATGCATTATGGTGCCTGCTGGCGGCGGAAGTTCTGTCAAGAGACAAGGTGCTGGCCGCCAGTTGCGCCCGCTCTCTCGACCACCTGTCAACTCTTTGGCATCCTGCCCAACAAACTTTTCACGCTCTGTCCGGCCGCAGCGCTGCCTATTTTGCCGACAATGTCGAAGTAATAGGCGCACTGAACTACCTGCGTCGTGATCGCTCGGCGGCAGCGCGCTTTGCAGTTCAGCTGGCGGCCCTGCCGAGTAGCGCCAGCATGTTGCAGGGATTGCAGCGCAACTATGGCTACGATCCAGATGGCGCCCTTGAACCGCAACGCGCCAGCGTCCCGCCCACACCCTACGGTTTCTATCCCAATGCCGTGGCGCCGGTTTATCTGTGGCTGTATGGCCTGCGCGCCGGAACCGGCGGGGAACGTTACTGGCACGTATGGATGGAACGTTATAGTCAGAAATGGCTGGCCGGCGAGAGCGACCATTTCCCGTGGGGACTGATCGCCTGGGCCGCTTACCAAACCGGCGATCTGGCAACGGCACGCACCTGGCTAGAAAATTCCGACGCCTGGCGCGCCGGCGGCCGCTGGAACGTTGTCGAGGAAGGTGTTCGCATCGGTTTGACGAATGTGCTGAGGCCCGCACCAAATTCACCGCCGCCGTCCCTGAAATCCAAGGAAATGAAGCCGCCACCATGAGCGCCTTACATCAACGCAAGCTGTCCAGGATAGGCTTGACGCTGTTGGCGGCAGCGATCATTGGCGCTGCCGCAACCTGGATGGTTCGCATCAATCAGATTAGTCCGGCGCAATGGCAAAGCGATGCAATTGCCTTGATCTTGCCGGACACGTTATCTGATGCAAACCGGCTTTTTGCAGCGGCGTGGCTGGATGGCGCCGCAGAAGAAGGGATTCGCCTGGAAACAATTACGGCGTCGGAATTTTCACGGCGCGGACTGCAAGGCGAGCGTCCATTTGCGGGCGTGATTTTACCGGACACCATTCATCGCCAGATCAGCACGGCTTTTGTTAACCAGATAAGCCAGTTCGTAGAAAATGGCGGGGCCTTGATGCTGGTCGGCGATGCCGGCATATTGGACGAAAACGGCTACTATGCCGAGCCGGCGTCGCGCTTCTCCAAGCTAGCAGGGACAGACTACGCGATGTACCAGTCGCAACACGAAAAGATGTCGTTCAACCCGATCATCTCCGGCAGCGCGCAGGTGATGGAAACACTGTACCTGCCGCCTGGCCGCTGGATCGAGACCGGCGGCCAGGCGGTCCTGTCGGGTTACGGCGAGGATACCTTGCGTTATCCGGTCCTGCGCACCGCCAGTTCTTATGCCGGCACAGTGCGCATGCAAGCGGCAGGAAAAACCGTGATTGCCGGTGAACACGCTGTCGGCAAAGGACAGGTTCTTTTCGTCAATCTACCGCTGGGCTATCTGAAGCTACGTACAGACGGCATATTGATGCATGGCTTCTTGCATTATTTTGCACACCGTATCATGGGGCAGCCACAATTGTCTGCAGCGCCGGAAGGAATCGGCGGCCTGGTCTTGAATTGGCACTGCGACGCCAAGATCTGCATACCGGCAATGAATCAGCTGCTCAAGGCCGGCGTATTTACGCGCGGCCCGTTCAGCATCCATGTCACTGCCGGGCCGGATCAGCGCGAATTCGGCGACGGCCTTGGCGTCGACCTGAACAACAACAAGGCATTCCAGGAAATACTGCGCACTTTGGCGGACAAGGGCAATGAAATCGGCAGTCACGGCGGCTGGATACACGACTGGTTTGGCAAACACCTGTCCGGCAGCAATGAACAGCAAATGACCCCTTACCTTGAACAAAATGCCGATGCCATCAAGCGTTTGATCGGACACGACCAAACCGAATATTCCGCGCCTACGGGAAATCAGCCGGTCTGGGTAACCGATTGGCTGGAGGCACAAAATGTGCGGGCCTACTATTTCACCGGCAATATAGGGCAAGGGCCGACCCACACCTATCGCGAAGGCCGCCGGGACCAGCACATCTGGTCATTCCCGGTACAGACCTACGGCCACATCAGTACCATCGAAGAGGCCTACACGGAGCATATCCCGGAAAGTGAAATCAGCAGCTGGTTGACCTCGCTGGTGCGATTTACAGAGAATACCGGGCAGATCAGAATGATTTATTTCCATCCGCCGGGAGCGGTCCTGTATCCCGATGCGATCAACCAGTTGATGCTGGCCGCCGACAAAGCTGAAAAAAAAGGCGTATTTCGCTGGCGCACCATGACATATCTTGCTAACTTCATGACTCGCAGGGAACAGACTGTATGGAATATTTCCAGTGACAACAATGCGGTAGTAATCGATGCTGCCAATACCGCCTCATTGAATCAGTTAACCTGGTTATTTTCTGCATCGCAGTATGCTGAGCCGCGGGTAACCAGAGGCAACGCAAAAATAGAACGCCGTGGCGACAGTTGGGCTGTGATCGCCGGCGACGTACAACAACTTCGCATTTCAACACCGTTGATGAAGAAGGCCCAGCATTGAATACTGCAACTAGTAACGCTGATATCCGGATATCAGCTCGCCACAGGACACTGAGGGCGAAAACGGCGCTGACGGCATTAGGGCTGTCTTTTGGCGCCGTCGCCTATTCTTCCCACGCGGCGACTGGCATCGATGCAGCCATACCATCGTCTGGCTTCCAGCATCCTCGCTTGTTGTCACTGTATGCGGCACCGGCCGAACCAGCCCCGACTGCCGGCAACGCACCGGCTATAGCGCCAGCAACTCTGGGGACTGGCTCACCAGCAGCGGTAGCGGCACCGGTCACCCCCGCTCCCCTGGCCGTTGCACTCGACCAAAATCCCGGTGCCGGGGCATCGGCCGACATCCTCGCAGGCAAAGAGTCGGAATTGGGTCCCGAGCGTGGCGCGCTGGAACTGGTCGGCGGCGACGGCAACATGACGCACGGTTACGGCCATGCCCGTTTGGTAGCGTTGCGCGGCATGATGGTCACGTCCGCAGGTGTAGTGCAGGGAGAATTGACGCAGCAATCCCGCTTCGGATATACCGGAAACTACGGGAACGTCTCGCTTACCCACGATTTCTCCGAAGACTATTACAGTACCGTCGCCGTCGGTACCGGGAACAGTCCCTTGTTTCCAAGCTGGCGTGTCGATACAACCGGTTATCGGAAATTCGGCAGCGAACGGCAGTATGTCGCCGGTATCGGCGCCTACTATGCCAAGGGTAATGAAAGCGCACGCTCCGACCACGGGTTGCTGTTCACCGGCATCGGGTACTTTACGGAATTGGTGATAGAGGGCGGCATACGTTTGAACTGGGCAAACCCAGGCACGATACTGGGCCCCAGCCAATACATAGCCGCGACTTTCGGCAATGACGACCACCGCGCAATCATAGTCCGCTATGAACATGCCAAGGAAACCTACAAGGTATTGCCAGGCGGCCCGGAACTGGTTAATTTCAAGAGCAACACCGCTAGTATCCAATGGCGACAGAGAATCACCCGCGACAGTTTGTTACTAGCGATGCTGGAGTATTACCAAAGCCCGCTCTATGATCGTCTCTCACTTACTCTCGGCTGGCGCTGGAGTTTCAGATGAAACCGAGGAAAAACGCCGCAACCGGATTGCCGGCGGAAGCGCACAGCCACATCGGCGTCAATCCCCGTTTTTCCGGCTTCAGTGGCCAATTGATACAGACTCACCGTGCCTTGCGACGATTGTCTTTCCCGCGCAGCCGATGGGCCGATGTGTTGCTGGTGCCGACTATTATTTTCTTTTGCACCCTGCTCGCATGGCCTTTGATTGCCGAATTGTGGGCGGGAATCATAAGATTCTGGGGCGATGGTCTTGGCGGTGAAATATTGCTTAAAACGGATAAGACATCTTTTCCCGGGATTCAATCTATCCCCTACGCCTACGTTCAAGCGGCCCTTCCGAATCCTTTGCAGTGGTGGGGCGGCATGTTGATTGCAATCACAATCCTGCTTGGCACCAAGTTGCTGCCGGTCCGCATGCTGCCGATGTCTTATGCGTTGCGGGTGCTGGCCATGATCCAGTTGTCCAGCCAATTCTATTTTTACTTCTGGGCGGCAGAGTTTCCGTACCAGTCGGCAACCTCCATTTCCGCTTTATCGCAGGCGTCGTTGGTGCTGATTTTGCTCACGCCATGGATATATGGATTGCTTTACAACATTTTCGATTTCGGCATTCCGCGCAAGATCCTGCTATCGCTGATGGCGGTGATTTACCTGATTGTGTTGACGCCCTTTCAATACACGTTCGCGGCTTGGGTAATGCTACGGTATTCGCTGCTCTGGCATCCAGTCATCTACCTGCTTGGATCAAGCTTGATCCAGTTCGGCGCATTGGTCGGCTTCTATTCCTGGGCCATGAGCTGGAAGCGGCGCGAATAGTATTTCACTTCGGTATTTCACTTCAATGCTTCACTTCGATCCGTCGCTACGGCACATTCGCCCTGGGCCTGTGCAGGGAAAATACCGCCGCGGCGAAGCCAAGCTTATACTGTGCGCAATCGAATAACGTTTATCAACCAGGATATCAATAGTGAAAAAAACCGGAATGGCAAAGAGCGACGCCAAAAAATTGATGGGAAAGATGGCAGCCCCAGGCGCTTCCGCTTTTGGCGGCAGTGACACAACAGTGGTCGACCGCCGCGAGCAGCGTAAGCGCGACCAGGCAGCGGGACTGGTGCCGTTTGCGGTCAAACTGAACGGCGACCTGGTGCAACAGTTGCAAACCCTGGCAAAAGAGCGTGAGCTAGATCTCAATCAATTGGTGGCCGAGCTGCTGACCAAGGGCCTCGCAGGCTAATGGTGTAAGAACAATGCGTATAGATGCGCACATCGGGGGTGCGCATCTTGAGCAGGAGTCGAAACAACCGAAACGATAGCTGCTTTCCTGTTCTTCGTTATATATCGTAAAATATATCGAAATAAAACCCCATCCCCTCAAGCTAAACAAAGCCACCCCATGCCACCATTCTTCAACCGCATAGTGCTGGCACTCGCCATGCTGAGCGCCGCCACGCCTGCACTGGCCCAAGATCCAATCAAGGTATTTGCCGCCGGCAGCCTGACCGGCCCGCTAACCGTGCTGGCAAAACAGTTCAGCGCCAGCACCGGAGAATCGGTTGAGACAGTATTCGGTCCTTCCGGCCTGTTGCTGGAGCGCTTAGAACAAGGCGAACGGGCAGATGTTTTTGCCTCGGCGAACATGGCGCATCCGCAACAGCTGGCACGCGAAGGCAAGGCGATTCCAGCGTTAGTGTTTGCGCGCAATAGCGTGTGCGTCGTGGCGCGGCCGGAGCTGGGATTAAGCACGCAAAACCTTCTGAACAAACTGCTGGATCCGAGCGTCAAGTTCGGCACCTCGACGCCCCAGGCAGATCCCGGCGGCGACTACGCCTGGCAGTTTTTTGCCAAAGCCGGCGCAATCCGGCCAGGCGCTAAAGAATTGCTCGAAGCCAAAGCACAACAACTGGTCGGCGGCCGCCACAGTCCGGCAATCCCGGCGGGCCGCGACGCCGTAAAGTATTTTCTTGAACAAAAACAAGTTGATGCCTTTATCGGTTATTGCAGCTCGCGTCAAACCGTTGCCGACACCACGCTCACTAAAGTTGTGCCGCCTGCAGAGCTCGCCATTGCGGCCGATTTCGGCCTGACCGTGCTGAACAAACCGGCGGGATCGCATGATGCCGCCTATCGTTTTGCTCTGTTCCTGCTTAGTCCTGAGGCACAGAAAACCCTCGCAGCTTACGGCTTTTCCCCGCTCTAGCCTTCGCTCGCAGCCAGCTAGAAAATAGCCGAAAATCAGCCCGACGCCGGTTGTCGATTAAAATACCGATCCAGCAGGAGTTGCCTGGCCATCAAGATTTAATCTTATGGCACGGTATTTCTCCTGCTTCCCGATACGGTAAATTGATGAACACTCCAACAGCAAACGAAGAAGGCGTCGGTACGGCAAACGGGCAAGCGATCGCCAAGGAAGCGATTGACGCGGCGGAAAAGCATCTGCGCGATATCCTTTCCATGGCAATCCGGCACGCGCCGCCGCATGCTGCCGTGGTTGTATCGGACACACGCTGCGAGCTCGCTATCGCGCTTACCGAAGCCTACCGGCGCTGCCTGCCGGATGCGACATTCATCGACTTCGATGCAGTCACGCCGGATGCCGTGCTCGCCGCTTTTGCGGGGCTTGAGGCGAACGACCTGGTTGTGCTGATTCAATCGACCAACTTTCGCCTGGAGGCGTTCCGCATCCGGGTCGAACTGTTCAAACGTGCGCTCAAGGTGATAGAACATCCGCATCTTTCGCGCATGCCGGGGGCGCAAGCGCTCTACTACATCGAGTCGCTGGCGTATGACCCCGGCTACTACCGCGGCGTCGGCTATGCGCTGAAAGCGCGGATTGACAACGCCCGTGCGGGCGTCGTCGACAGCGGCGGCGAGCGCCTGGTGTTTGCGTCTCCGTTCGAACCGGCCAAACTGAACATTGGCGACTACAGCGAGATGAACAACGTCGGCGGCCAGTTTCCCATCGGTGAAGTGTTCACCGAAGCGCAAGACCTGGAAGCGGTGAACGGACGCGTACGTATCTTTGTTTTTGGCGACACCTCATTCCGGGTCAACCAGCCGGCGCATCCCATCACCTTGGTGATTACCAAAGGCCGCGTCACCGACGTGCTGGATTCCACTCCCGATTTCGACCAGGTACTAGCCAAGATCCGCGCCGACGAAGGTGAAGTATGGCTACGGGAGCTGGGTTTCGGCATGAATCGCGCGTTTTCGCGGGACCGGATGGTCAGCGATATCGGCACCTACGAACGCATGTGCGGCATCCACCTGTCGCTCGGCGCCAAACACGGCGTCTACAACAAGGCCAATATCAAGCGCGCTAGCGCCAGATATCACATCGATGTTTTTGCGGTAACCGAAGCGGTCTACCTGGATGACGAACTGGTCTATCGCAACGGCGCCTGGCAGATCTGAACCAAGGCCAGGCGCGGCCGTCTGGCAAACCGGTTAGTACCGCCTACGACGGCATGTACAGAGGATAGAGAATATTTTCTTCGCGCGTGATGCGGTCGACCAGCACCTTGCCGAGGTTATCGAATTCAGCTTTGAACGACGAGCGCGCATCCGGCGACGCCAGCCAATCCTTGCCTTGATATTTGTCGAAAAAATCAAAGGCGATGCGGCCTATTCCATCCATTTCTTTTTTATATGAGCGATAGACTTCGAGCAGATTCTGCTCCTCCGCCAGACTGCGCCGCATATACGAATACAACTTGACGCCCTCGGTCAGCAGATGGCCGTACATCGCCATGCGCATTTCGCGCAATGAGGTTGGCACAGCATCCCAGGTGCCGGCGCTCATCTTGTTCGCCACCGAGGAATACATCAACAGCAGGGCCGCATGATCGCCCTTAAGCTGGGGAATCAGCTTTTCGTCGTATTGAATCTGATTGTTAACGCTTTTCGCCGGCTGCAGCAGTTCTGCGCGCTCCATTAGCGGCACGGCTCTTTTGGGCGGCGGCTGGGGGCTGACTGAATTTCTAACAACTTCGCGCGCCTCCTCGTCTTGCTTGCTGGTTGCGGGTTTGTTGAAAATCGATTTCAGCCACATTTTTACTCTCCCCAGTTCCCATGTAAAAGATGCATTTGCCGTTTTTTATAATTGCCTACCCATAACAATAGTACATTAAATTCCACGCGGAAATAAATTTCTCAAATGTAATTTTTTTAATACTTTTCACGGCTTGACTGTCCAAACCAGACAGTTGCATCCGGCCTGGACAGTCGGCTACAAGACCGTCATCAGGAAGAACGTTGCTGCAAAGCGATCAGGAGGCTGTCCCACAGTTGGTGCCGCTCGTCGATGGCACGGATACCGGCCTCCAGCACCTCGCGCATCTGGGCTGGATCGTTACCGCTAATCTCATCGATCATGCGCTGCGCGGCGGGGCCGTGATCGCCTGAGTCGACCTCGATATGCCGTTCCAGATAGAAGGTAAGTTCGGGCACTGTCGCCGGATCTATGCACCAGGTCTTGAGCAAGGCCTGGAACATATCGGGGATGACATTTTCCCGCCCGTAGAAAAAACTGCCCACCACCTGATGGGTCTGGTCGTCCTTGCACGTGGTGATGGTGGAAGTCACGAAGCGCTGGATCGCCGGTAACGCTTCCGCCCGGTTCAAGGCGGTGGCAAGCGTGTCGCCTTTCTTGATCATGGTTAAAAACTGACTGATCTGGCGGGTCGAGGCGCCTATCTCCTGCATCGCCGACAGATAAAGATCAAAATGTGTCATGGCGCCCTTGGGCGTCAGATCCGACTCTTCTCCCAGCACTATCTCGTTGATCAAACGTGCTGCATGCGGATTGGCGGGCGGATACCACGGGACCGAAGTCGTAGTCAGATCCGCTTGCAGACGCTTGACCAGCGACATGAAATCCCAAACCGCAAAAACATGCCACTCCATGAACAGGCGGAGGTCTGCCTCGGTTCTTATAGCGGAAAACACCGCATGACTGGTCAATGAATTGTGCTTGTCTTTGAGGATAAGTTGCAGTGATTCGACGGTTGTTGTCATGTCATCTCCACGTTAAGTTACACACATATGTGTGCAAAACGACAATGACATAATTGTTTCTACATGGCAATATAATATGATTATATACACTAAACCAGTATGGCGAACCAGGCCGAGCCGTCCGGATGCGGTCAAGCTGATATTTTTCCGTGCTGATTCAAATCGAGATTTCCCGAGGCAGACGCATGCGACCTCGCGGCTCTGCCATCCGTTCTCCGCATATGGAAATGCAAATGGCGGCTATTAAGCCTTCATGATGGGTTGGCTACATCAATACCCTAAGCTGTATTCACCGAACTCATCATCCTTTCAAATGACGAGCAGTCCAGCTACCCGGGTTCGGGCTGGCGAGTCAAAACATAACACGAGACACCCTGATGACGGTCGAGTCACGGCCGCTTCAAGGACATATAAGGAGCAGCTCGATCATGATGGAACAACAACTCCAGCCCCAGCCTGTCGTGGGCCTGGGAGATCCTATCGCCGTCGGCGAAGGCAAACTCGATCAATACTTTCAGATCACCGCCCGCGGCAGTACCACGCGTCGTGAAGTGGTGGCTGGCATCACCACTTTCCTGGCGATGGTCTATTCCGTTTTCGTCGTGCCTGGCATGTTGGGCAAGGCTGGCTTCGACGTCAGCGCCGTGTTCGTTGCGGTTTGCCTGACGACCGCTTTCGGCTCGCTGCTGATGGGCCTGTGGGCACGTTTGCCGATCGCAGTAGGATGCGCGATTTCTCTGACTGCTTTCACTGCTTTCGGCCTGGTGCTCGGCAAAGGCTTGTCGCCCTCCGTCGCCCTTGGCGCGGTATTCCTGATGGGCCTGGTGTTCACTGCTATTTCCGTGACTGGCATCCGTTCCTGGATTCTGCAAAACCTGCCGTCCGGCGTTGCGCACGGCACCGGCGTCGGTATCGGTTTGTTCCTGCTGCTGATCGCCTCCAGCGAAGTCGGGATGGTGGTAAAGAATGCCGGTCCCGGATTACCGGTAGCACTCGGCCACATTACCGCGTTCCCGGTAGTGATGAGCATTCTCGGCCTGGCAGCGATCTTCGGTCTTGAGCGACGCCGCGTACCTGGCGGCATCCTGCTGGTAGTCGTCGCCTTGTCCATCATCGGTTTGATCTTCGACCCTGCCGTCAAATTTACCGGTGTGTTTGCGATGCCGGCACTGAGCTCCCCAGGCCACGCTTCATTGATCGGCTCGATGGATATCAAGGGCGCGCTGAGCATGACGGTGTTGCCAAGTGTGCTGGCGCTGGTGATGACAGCAGTGTTCGATGCCACCGGCACGATTCGCGCTGTTGCCGGTCAAGCTGGCCAGGTTAATGAAAAAGGCTATATTCACAACGGCGGCAAAGCACTGACAGCCGACTCGCTCAGTTCCATTTTTGCCGGTCTGGTCGGTGGCGCACCTGCTGCTGCATACATTGAATCGACGGTAGGTACAGCCGCCGGCGCCCGTACCGGCCTGACGGCAGTCGTAGTCGGTCTGCTGTTTCTCGCGGTCATCTTCTTTTCGCCGCTGGCTGGCCTGGTGCCTTCCTATGCGACAGCACCTGCGCTGATGTATGTCGGTTTGCTGATGCTGGGCAGTGTGAGCCGGATGCACATGGATGATACGGTCGATGCCCTGTCTGGTTTGCTGTGCGCAGTATTCATTGTGCTGACATGCAATATCGTAACGGGCATCATGCTTGGTTTCTGCACGCTGGTAATCGGTCGTATCGTCTCCGGCGAGTTCCGCAAACTGAACGTGGGCACGGTCGCCATTGCTATCGCACTGGCAGCTTTCTACGCTGGCGGCTGGGCGATCTAAGGTCATACAATTTTCAGAGTAACTTCGACTTTTCGGGTCTCCTTGAATTGTCGATTTATGGCAGCGCCTCCGGGCGCTGCTTTTTTTTGGGTTATCGACTCTCTTTCGGCCACCAGCAAAGACTCTCCGCAGCAGATCTGCCAGAGTGGCAACCAGACCCAAAATTCCTCCGTATGAATTTAAACACAGTCCAAAATATTAGTCCGACAATATTCCAATACGGAAATCTTATCTGCTACGATACGGCGGACTAAATTCGGCGGCAAGGCGATATTCACCGACCGGAAACATCGCAATTCAAAAATATAAAATTCAAAAAAACAGGGGGAAGTAGATGAATAAGTGTTTCTTGATCAGGATCGCCGCGGCGGTAGCAATCATTGCATCGTCACTTCTTAGCGGCTGCGCGTCTATCGTCAGCGGCACTACGCAGTTGGTGACGGTCGAAGCCCGCAATCAGGGGCAACTGGTCAACGGCGCCACTTGCAAGCTGCAGAACGCCAAAGGCGTTTTTTATGTCACTTCGCCGGGCACAGTGAGTGTCCACAGATCACGCGATGATCTGATAGTGCAATGCGAAAAAGAAAATATCAAACCCGGCCTGGTGAATATTAAATCGAGCGTTAAGGGAATGACGTTCGGTAATATTTTGGTCGGCGGTCTCATTGGCGTCGCCGTCGATCAAAGTTCCGGCGCTGCCTTTGATTATCCAGCCGCCATCATGGTCTTGATGGGAGAGAACGGTACAAACCGAATCCCGGCAACGGCGCCCACTAACTCCCCGCCTGGCCCGGTTGCTCCACCTGCCGCAAATATCCAGGCTACTCCTGGCAGCTATGTCGAACGTCAGCTGACAGGTGAGGAAATGCGCATCCATTTTACGACTCTGGGCACTGTATCGGGCCACAACCCAGCCGGCTCAAAAATGCTGTACGAAATCGATCAGAGCGGTGGCCTGGAGGTTCGCAATCTCGACAAGGGTGGCGGAACGATGGGTTCTTATGAAATCAAGGAAGCGGAGAACAAGATTTGTATCGGGATTTATGGCGGCAGCAATTGGCGAGGAATGCAGGACTGCTATCGCTTGTACCAAGTTGGCGCCGACATGTTCGCAATGAGATCGACCACCGACAAATACTTCTTTACCTATATAAAACCCCAATATGCGGGTGAAAATAAACCCTTCGCTACCCAGCCGGTTACCGCGCCCTCCATCGCGCAAGAGAATGCTGCACCAGCCGCAACGGAATTTGCCAACAACAAGCTTGCTGTATCTTTGCCAACCGCAAATACTGCGCCGCCGGTTCAAGTCGCCTCAACGTCCAAGTTACCGGTGGATAAAATCGGTCAGTATTCGTATCAAAGTGAACACATCGCCAGGGCGCAATCATGCGCCACGACCCCACACGCCATCCTCAACGCCAAAGGCCCGGGATTCGAGTCATACACGGTCTCTTGCGATAACGGTGATTCGCTTGCCATGCGCTGTGATTTCGGACAATGCCGGGTTCTTCGCTAAATGCGGTGATTAGCTCGACATTGTTGATGCCTGCTGTCCAGCCGCTTAATTCGGTGCGGCAACCAACACATTGACGGTATTCGGCAACAGCGGCGGACGTGGACGAGGCGTCGCTGCTGTGGGCGCCGGTGTCTTGCCGAAACTACCGCTCACCAGATAGACAAGATGCGTGTCCGGGTCCAGCGCTAATGTCCGCGCTCCTTTTTGCGTGACAAGGTTGGCCTTTACCGTATATTTATCCGCTGTATCCTGATGCACCACTGTCAACGTACCACCACCGTTGGAAACAAATACGAGTCCGGAATCAGGATCAAACGCAGCAGCGTCCGGCCCCTCCCCGATAGCCACGGTGGTGACGACCTTTCCCGACAAGGAATCGACAACCATCATTTTCTTGTTGCCGCATACGGAAAACAATCTGTGATGCTTGTCATCGATCGCCAGCCCGCTCGGTCCATCGCATCCAGCCATTTGCCAGTGCTTCACAATCTTTGAAGATTGCGCATCAATGACGCCAATTTCGTTCTTGTCTTCCACATTAAAAAAGATATGCCCCTGGCTGTCGCTGACAGCGAACTCGGGATGGCCGGAAATGGGTAGCGTATCGATGACCTTGCGCGTAACAGCATCGATTATCGACACGCTTTGGCCTCGCCGGTTGAAGCTGTAGACCCGCTGTAACCGGGGATAATAAAGTATCGAATCGGGACCGGCGCCGGTCGTCTTCAAGATATCAATCGGCTTAAGGCTATCGAGCTCGAAAACGGTTATCGTGTCTGACCGGCCATTACTGGTAAATCCAAGATTCAAGTCCTGCGCGATCGCCACGCCGTGAACGCCAGCGGTATCGGCTATGTTCGCAACCATTTTCCCTGACTTGGTATCGAGCACCTGAACATGATCAGAACGGCTGACAAACAGGTGATCCCGTTTGCTGTCGACAGCGAGGTAATCCCATCCTTCAGCTCCTGTGACGGGAAAACGCGCCACTATCTTGTAGTTATCTGATGTGGCGGCCTGAACCGCAGGAACCAGCGCGACCTGCATTAACATGAGGGCGCCGATCGTAACGATAGTCGACCTGCTGAGGCTGAAGTTTTTCATGTACTCAATAATTGGTTAGATGAATGTCCGGTGACGGGCGCTATTTTTTACATATAAGCCGGACCCAGACTAATCAAGAATAGTTAGCGCACAATTAGGAACTCAGTGAGTTTGATATGACACCAAGGTTGCTCTGTTTATGGCGTCAGCACCCATAGCGAAAGCTTGCCAAACAGCAGCCTCCATTTCAGCGCGGGATCAATGCCTGAACTCTTATCTACAGCGCTTTTGTGTACAGCGCGCAAGGCACCCCGAACAAAAGAGGCAGATCTTTTATTTGCTCGAACCCTAACTCAAAATACAAACGCTGAGCGGCTTTCATGACCGCGGTAGTATGTAACGCAAGGACTGGCGCATCATCGCGCTTCGCTCTTGCGATGCACTCTTCCAGCAATTGTTTGCCCAAACCAAGTCCACGATGTCCAGGTGCCACGGAAAGCATGCGAACCATCGGCCAATCAGGCTGGAAAAAATTGGGCTTAGGTTGATGTGCGCCGACATAACCGACTGCCCCGACGATCTGGCCGTTCAATTCGGCCACGATAATTTCGCTTTGATCGGCATGTTCCGTCAACGATCCGAGCCTGGCTGCAAGCTGGTCTCCCTGCGGCATCAGATCGATCAATTCTGCCCAGGCTCCACGGACCACAGCATCAACCGCATCTCTCTCGTTCGGATTAAAATTCCTGATCTGTATTTCCGACGTCACGTTTTCTCCATAAATCATCTGATCATTTCGCAATGCAGGCACATCAAATTCCAACTTTGTGCGCCGTGAATATCAGGCGCAGTCCGAGAGCCGCGATTGCACCGGCAGCAGCGCGATCAACCCATACTTTGACTTTCAAATAATATTCGCGTGGACGCCTGCTGGAAAAACACAGCGCGACAATCGTGTACCACCCTGCTTCAATCGCAAAGACCATTGGTGGCAGCACCAGGTAACACCACAGCGGCGGATGCTGCGGCAGCAATGCGGCAAAGATACTGCCGTAGAAGATGGCTGTCTTCGGATTGCTCAGCTGTGTACTGAGCCCCATCAGGAAAGATTTCCGTACGTTTGTCCGCTCTTCAGACGCGCCGCTATCGACTGTGAGCCGGGCGGATGCACCGCGCCAGATTTTGGAGGCGATATAAACCAGGTACATCCCGCCGGCAACTTTCAGGCTGACATACAGCCAGGTGACAGATGCCAGCAACGAATACAATCCGATTAACGCAATTCCACTGAAGAATACTCCGCCCACTCCCATGCCGAGAGCGGTCGCCAGGCCATCACGACGCGACAGGCCGATGGAATTTCGGGCAACCATGACAAAGCTTGGTCCCGGGCTCATCGCGCCAATCAATAGCGCGGCAAGGATGGCGGTAATTGCGGCTAGCGGGCTCATGGGCGGCTCCATATGATGATGAAATTGCTGCGCATAAGAATAGCATGTTCATATGGACCGCCTTAGGCAGCTGCGCTTAATGCGGCCCCACCCCATGCACCAGCAGAGAGATCGCATGCCGGGCAATTGCCCCGGCATCAACCGGACGGCCCTCCGGGCCGATCTGCCGCGTCATGATTGCCGCGAGTGGCAGAATCGTCAACCCCATCAGCGACATGAATATCAGCGATGGTTCCAGATCGGGATTGAGCAACCCTTCGCATTGCCATCGCTTGATGCATTGAAGCGCCGCCTTCTGGTCTTCATCGCCGACACGTTCGTGCATCCGTTGCTTGATCAGGCCGTCATGCGTGATTATTCCGCGCAACCATAGCGGCGCAAACCACGGATAAGTTGTTGTGATATCGACAAACCGTCGCGTCAGTTCCGTGATGGCCGCCACAGGATCGTTCGGGTGGGCCTGGAACACGCCGCCCAATGCCGCTTTTACCGGGAGAAAACGTTCCTCGACCAGCACGTCAATCAACTGATCGCGGCTAGTGAAATAGTAATTCACCATGGCCGGCGTCACCTTGGCTTCGCGCGCAATAGAAGCGAGCGTCGTATCGGCGATGCCTTGCCGCGCAAACAAAACCAGCGCCGTGTCGAGCAGACGGTTGCGTTGCTCAGGCCCGCGCGCGCTGCCTGTCGGTCGCCCTGGCCGCTTTGCCGTAGCGTTCGGTTTCACCGCTGCCTCCGACACAATCGTTGCATGCTCAGTGGATTTGCTTTTTACCATCTTCGTTTCGACAATTTGACTATGCAAGGAATTTCACATATATTAAACGATCATTTAATTAAATTCAACCCGATTCAACCCGATTCAACCCGATTCCCACTCAATTTTCCTCTTATGAACGCTGACAATCCTGCGCTTATTGAAAACGCCGGCACCATAGACGATCACGCGCAAAATCATCCGCCGATTCGCCTCATTTTTTCGGCGCTGCTGCTTGTGATGTTGCTCGCGGCCCTCGACCAGACGATCGTGTCGACCGCATTGCCGACGATTGTCAGCGACCTGGGCGGTCTTGAAAGCCTGTCATGGGTAGTTACCTCCTACCTGCTGGCATCGACCATCGTCGTACCGCTCTATGGAAAATTCGGCGATCTGTTCGGCCGCAAGATCGTCTTGCAGGCGGCAATCGTGCTATTCCTTCTCGGCTCAGCCCTGTGCGGGGTCGCGCAGAACATGACGCAGTTGGTGATCCTGCGTGCAATACAGGGACTTGGCGGCGGCGGCTTGATGGTGGTGACGATGGCCGCAATCGGCGACATCATTCCGCCTGCCGACCGCGGCCGTTATCAAGGCATGTTTGGCGGCGTGTTCGGGCTGGCGACAGTGGTCGGCCCACTCATCGGCGGCTTTCTGGTCGAGCATTTGTCCTGGCGCTGGATCTTCTATATCAATCTGCCGCTCGGCATCATCGCGCTGCTAGTGATCGGCACCGCATTCAAGCCGCACATCGTGCGCGTGAAGCACCAGATCGACTATATGGGGGCGGCATTTCTTGCGTCAGCGTTAACTTGCATCATCCTGTTTACCAGCCAAGGCGGTACGATCCTGCCGTGGTCGTCGCCACAGCTATGGTTCACGCTGGCGCTCGGCCTCTTGTCGATCGGCGGCTTCATCTATGAAGAACGCCTCGCGGCTGAACCAATCATACCGCTCGAACTCTTCCGCCAGCGTACCTTCGTGTTGAGCAGCCTGATCGGGTTCATTGTGGGAATGTCGTTGTTCGGGTCGGTAACCTTCCTCCCGCTCTATCTTCAGGTCGTCAAGAATTCGACGCCATCGGAAGCGGGCATGCAATTGCTGCCGCTGATGGGCGGCTTGCTAACCACATCGATCATCGGTGGGCAGATCATCAGCAAGATCGGCAGATACCGCTACTTTCCGATCGTGGGCACATTCCTGGCCTGTATCGGGATGCTCCTGCTCGCGTCCATGGATAACACCACGCCGATCCACGTAATGTACTTATACATGGGCCTGCTCGGCGCCGGGCTCGGAATGGTGATGCAGGTGCTTGTGCTTGCGGTGCAAAACAGCGTGCCCTTCAAACACATGGGTGTTGCGACATCCGGGGCAATGATGTTCCGTTCGATCGGCGGTTCGATCGGCGTTGCCGCGTTCGGTGCGTTGTTCACGCAGGGATTGCACACGCGGCTTGCCGCGCTCATTCCAGCCGGCACAGAACTGCCGCAGACATTCGGACCCGCGACGGTACATCATCTCCCTGCTGCCCTGCGTGACGACTATCTGCAAGCGTTTGGCGGAGCACTGAGCACCGTCTATATCATCGCGGGATGCCTGATCGCGCTGGCGTTTGCGCTGGCATGGCTGTTCGAGGATATCCCGTTGCTGAAAAAAGCCAGATCGTAAGATCTCATTTCATTTAAACCGGACATCCTCAAAACCGACGGTAAACCTATTTCATTTAGAATGTCGCCCACTCACCGTCGGCGGCCGTGGCGACTGCAGCTACTTTCGTCACACGCTTCAACGGCTTCACGTTCGTCGCCGCCGATTGCCTGATGTTGCGCGGCGCGATGGCGATACGGCTAGCCGTCGCCGCGGCCGGAGACGACCGGCTGATCGTCTTTAAAGGCGCGCTGCCAGACATCGACATCTCGCCAGTATTGAATACGCTGACCACATTCACCAGATTGGCTGCCTGGTCTTGCAGAGATGCGGCAGCGGCAGCGGCCTCTTCTACCAGCGCGGCATTCTGCTGCGTGACCTGATCCATCTGCATGATCGCCTGGTTCACCTGCTCGATCCCTGCTGTCTGTTCCTCGCTCGCCGCGGCAATCTCGCTCATGATGTCGGTCACCCGTTTGACGCTATCGACAATCTCACCCATGGTGGTCCCGGCCTGGTCAACCAGCTTGAC
This sequence comes from Collimonas sp. OK607, assembly GCF_900111995.1. GTDB lineage: Bacteria > Pseudomonadota > Gammaproteobacteria > Burkholderiales > Burkholderiaceae_D > Collimonas. The sequence continues at coordinate 33,041 of NZ_FOKF01000030.1, read as the reverse complement.
CCCGACATCGACTTTTTCAACCGAGTCGCCAATCAAGGTTTTAATCTCTTTAGCGGCCGCAGCGGAGCGCTGCGCCAGGCTGCGCACCTCACTGGCAACGACCGCGAAACCACGTCCCTGTTCGCCGGCGCGCGCCGCTTCCACCGCTGCGTTCAGCGCCAGGATATTGGTCTGGAACGCGATACTGTCAATGACGCCGATAATGTCGACGATCTTCTTGGCCGATGTATTGATAGAACCCATTGTCTCGACCACCTGGGACACGACGCCGCCACCCTTGATCGCGACACCGGATGCGGAAACAGCCAGTTGATTGGCTTGCCGCGCATTATCGGCATTCTGTTTCACGGTACTGGTCAATTGTTCCATTGACGCTGCGGTTTCTTCCAGCGAACTAGCTTGTTGTTCGGTACGTGCCGACAGATCTTGATTACCAGATGCAATCTGACTCGATGCGGTCGCGATAGTATCGGTACCGGTGCGCACGTCACCGACGACGGTCAGCAGGCTGTCGTTCATGTCTTTCAACGCCTGCATCAACTGTCCGGTTTCATCAGTGGTCTTCACTTCGATGTGGCTGCTCAGATCGCCGGAGGCGACGGTTTGCGCAACTTTGATTGCCTCACCCAGTGGCCGCGTGATGGAGCGTGAGATCAGGAACGCACACACCGCCCCCAATGCAATCATCAACACACCTAACAACACCATGAGATTGAAGCTGCGATCATATAACTGAGCAACCTCGCGTCCTGTCTGGTCGATGCTCTTTCTTTGCAAAGAAAGAAGTTCATCTAGCTGGCCTTTGTAGTTTTTCGAATCTGGTAAAAATACATCATTGTAAATACGTGATGATTCTTCGCCGTTACCGTCTTGCTTGGCTTTCATCGCCAACACTTTGGACTGTTGGTATTTTTCGCGTAGAACCTTGATCGACTTGTATAGTTCTTTTTCTGCATCTGAAGTCAATAGCGGCTCAAGCGTTTTTTGGAGTTCACTCCCTTTTTTGACGCTGGCGTCGATATCTTCCGCAAATGTCGTCGCTAATGATCCGTCCGTACTTTTAACGATAAACGACGTGCGTACGATAGCGGAAGTAGTGAGAACGCCCCAGTCCGATACCAGCCGTTCCTTTACCAAAGGCTTTTCCATCATTTGTTCCGTCGCCATTGCAACCTGGCGCAGGTTTGATATCCCGATGACGGTCGAAACAACAGAAAGAGCAAGGACAATGGCGAATCCGATTCCCATCCGCGTACCGACTTTGAGATTAGCAATTTTCATTTCTATTTCTTCTGTAAGAGTGCGATTAATAAAGTTCAAAGAAGCCTTTTTTGCAAGTTGCGAGCGTTTCAATCAAATCATCTCCGTACCTGCTGTCATGTCGTCTTTGCCAATCAAGATCAGCGTGCCGCGATGCATTGAATAACATCGTCCACGTCTTCGTTAACGGCAAAAGTTATGGTTTATTTAGAGCACGCTGCGACGATTGAGGAAGAGTTGAGACAGCATCACCGACATCTTGATTAAAAATATTTTCCTTTTTAGCAACAAGATGTTTGATAGACTTCACTTTAATCGAGCTGTAACCCACAAACATAACCATCTATATGCGTGCTTTCAAATCGTTGTTCACAGCATTCGCCTGTTATCTGCTTCTGGCCGCTCAACTTGTCCGGGCCGAAGAACCACGGAAAACCTATCACTCGTTTTGCGGCAAAGGCCGTTTCGGCATTTTCAGCGAAGCTGGCAAAGTATTGATCGCACCTCAATACGATCAGACCGACATCTATCTGGAACGCGGCGTGATTCGCGTAAAAAACCATGGCAAGGTGGGTACGGTCGACTTGCAAGGGAAAACCTTACTTCCGGCTGTGTTCGATATGATTAGCCCATCAACCGCGGGGCTATGGCCGGCCCGGATTGGCAACGTCTACTTTTATCTGAATGAAAAGGGTGAACCTGCTTTCGATTTTACGGCAGCCTACGCTCCCGATTTTCGATTTGGTTTTGCTGCGGTTCCCCTGCTTGACGATCGCCAAATATTAATTGACCGCAGCGGTGAAACCCTATTCGAGGTTAAGAGTCGAAACGACCTTTTATTGGTGTTGTCGCCGCAGGTCGCCGTCTACATGACAGACAGCGGTAGCGGATGGATTGATCTTGCCTCTCGCAAGGTGCATCCCAGCCAGCCCGGCTTTCTGGAGTTGGCAAACGGTGCCCTCGTTGCACAGGTTGAGTACGGCCCGTTGCAACGCACGGCCAATCTGTTGGATCGCCAGAACCGGAAAACACGCACGATAGACGGTTACATCGCGATTACCAAGGATCGCAAGATCTTGGTACAAGATGGCATTACGTTCCGATTGCTGGAGATGACATCTCGCGAAATTATCGATCCAGGACATACCAGTGGAATCGACGGCCAGAAGCACGCCGCGTTCACCTTTTGGCATGACGGCAAACAAGGCTTGGTTAACGATCAAGGCCGGATCATCCTGCCACCGCTCTACGACAATATTTCCGTTTGGTCGAACGGCACGACCATGATTACCCGGAATGGCCGCGTGGGATTGGTAAATGATCTTGGCAAAGTGATCGTCCCGCCTGTCCATGAGGCAGTCGAGTGGCTGAAGGACGGCAGGATTCCAGTCAAATCGGCGGAGCGCTGGGGGTTTATCGATGAAAGTGGAAAAACCGTCATACCCTTTGAGTACGAAGCGATCCACGGATTCGACGAGGGCATAGCTGAAGTCAAGAAGGGTGATCGATGGTTGAAAATCGATACCAAGGGAAGACTGTTTTTACCACCGGAATATGCACAGGAGTATGCATGGTTTGAAGGCGACGTACTTGCAGTGCCAAAAGAGCGAGACGGTTGTAAAGACTACTTCGACCGGAGCGGCAAGGCAGTCTTCAAATCTGTGATTGACCAGGACGGAACTGAACGATTTATCGACGTGCTCCGCAACAAGACGATCTGGTCTTCAAGGGAAATGCCATAGTTGAAAAGCCAGACGCGGGCATGATCGCCGATCGCGATATGGCGAATGCCGCCCGCTCTGCAAACTAAAATATCGAAGCATTGGCTTGTGCAAGAGCTCTATCCGGTTCTACTCAGAACCGGCACATTCCCTCACAACGCGTATCGCTCATCGCTTCGACAATACCTTCAAGACCATTATGAAATTCTTCCGGCGCATTGGGCTGCGCAGATTTAGCGAGCTCCATGATTTTTCGACGAGCTGTCAGCGGCAATATCGTTGCGTTGGATGCCGCAGCTTCACTCGCCGCCTGAAGCATCAGAGAACGATAGGATATTTTGAGCGTAGGGTCGTTACTCATCAACAGGACGCCAAACAAGGAATTCATCGTTCCATTTTGTGCTTGTTTGAGCCCGGCAAGTCGTATATCTGTAAGCTCTTCTGGTTTCAGCGATAGTAAAAATTCGGTTAGCAACGGATTCATTTTTGCACCGCACCGCAAGGAGAAAGGCTGCAACTGCTCCAACTCATCCTGGAAAGTGTGAGCATTTTTTATGACGACTTTCTGCATCTGCAGCGCAGACAGATTTGGATCACCATTCGGATCGATATTATTTTTTAGGTCGAACAGCATATATGACATCACCGCTGCATTCGATTTTCCACAAATATTCATCAACACGCTCAGGTCTTTTAGTTGATAAGGCGCTGAGTCTAAAAATAGCCGACTGTTTGACAGCGTAGAAATCAGGGCCGCCACTTTTTTATCGGACATACGGGGCATACCGCTCTCTGGCGTCGCCAGCGAGCTCAATCTTTGGAGTTCCTCGCTTGCGTTTAAATATGCCGTAGCATCTTGCGCGCATGCGATTGTGGTAACGCTGGCATACGCCCACATCAGTACAGCAGTTTTCATCCAACTTCTCATGTTCTTATTCCATCTATAAAAAAATTCATCAAGTCAGGTTTCCTTCGCTCATGCATGAATTACAGGGTTGTGCAGAGCTGCCGCGCCGACATGGCGCACAAGATATATCGAGCGTTACTATAGAGGACTTCTTGGCGACCTTGGTCGCCAAACCGCCACCTACCTCGATACGGCCGCCGGTTTAACGTGTTTGATCTTCCCCTTCCCAGAGAGCCCGATCGGCTCGAAAATTACAGTCCCATAATTTGGGAATTAAATTTGTATTTATGGGAATTGTGGTCGATGATAAGTTCATGAACAAGATCAATTCATCAGATTTGGAGAGCCCTCTTTCAGCTACTCCAACCAGCGAACGGTCACTAATGGTGCTTTCCGTTATCGCCCGGCATGGCAAGCCGATCACGGTCAAGCAACTTAAAGATGCAACAAAGTTGCCTCAGAGCACGTTATATCGGCATTTGCTTCCCCTTAAGAAATGGGGACTGATACAAGAACAAGATAATCTCTACGCACCAGGCCCATTCAGCGTGCAACTCGCCTGGGGCTTTGATCACACCTCCTATCTGGTCGCCCATGCCCGCCCGGAAATGGAAAAATTGATGATGCGGTGCGGGGAAAGCGTCGGGTTGATGGTCGCCGTCAACAATCAGGTGATGTGTCTCGACATGGTGGAAAGCCAGCACTCCTTGCGTTGCTCGTTTTCAAAGGGACGTTCGCAGCCATTGCTGCGCGGAGCTTCCGCTAAAGCATTGCTGGCGCATTTATCTACACCGATGGCTGATGACGTAATTGCGGGATCATTGCCAGGGCAACCAAAAGAGCAGCAACTCCTGCGCGAAGAATTGGCAAAGATACGTGCTCAAGGATATGCGGTGAGCGAGGGTGAAGTAGACATGGGCGTATGGGGTATCAGTGCTCCCATTTTTAGTAAATCGGATCACATGGTAGGTGCCATTACCTTGATGTCGCCAGCTATCAGAGCCGAAGACAGGCAACAAGAATTGATTGGATTGACGGTCAAGACGGCACTCGTCATCAGTGAGTGCTTAAAACTATATTAGTAAGTATTTTTCAGGAGACAAAAATGAATCATCGCCGCTTTTTCATTGCACTGGCCGTCGCAGTCGGTTTTATGGTGCCAGTACTGGCTAACGCCCAGTCCGCAGGGGTCATTCGGGTTGTAACCGATTCGACTTTCCCGCCCTTCGAGTTTTTCAAAGATGGGAAAAGAACCGGATTCGATATCGAATTGATGGAGACGCTGGCCAAATCGATGGGCAAGAAAATCGAATGGACTGACATCGACTTCAAAGGCCTGATCCCGGGATTGATTTCGAAACGGTTCGACGTCGCCGCCTCGGCAATCTATGTCACCGAAGATCGGCGCAAGGTGGTGGATTTTACCGATCCGTATTACCCCGGTGGCCTGGTTATCGTCGTAAAGAACGGCAACAACACCATACTTAAACCAGCCGATCTGAATGGCAAACATATCGCGGTTCAGGTGGGCACCAAATCGGTGAACTATCTCAAGGAATATTTCCCGCAGGTCGACCGCGTGGAAGTCGAAAAAAACCAGGAGATGTTTAACCTGGTCGAAATTGGACGCGCCGACGCAGCGGTCACCGGAAAACCGGCCGCCCTGGAATATGTGAAAGCGCGGCCCGGCCTGAAAGTTATCGATAAGCCAGTCAGCGTCGAATTGTACGGCTTCGCGGTCAGGAAAGATTTACCTGAAGTAACCCAGGCATTGAACGCTGCGCTGAAGAAAGCAAAACTCGATGGCAGCTACGACAAACTAGTCAAAAAATGGCTTGATTCGTCTGCGAAATAATCGCGGCCGACCATCACAATAATGATGTTGAACGAGGAGAAATACAATTGAGCCTTGATTTTTTACCAGTCCTCGCCGGCTGGACCGATTTGGCACATGGCGCGTTAGTCACGGTAGAAATTACCTCGGCGTCGCTGCTGATGGGGTGCGTGCTTGGGCTGCTGGTTGGCATGGGTCGGCTTGACCCAAGCAAACGGGTACGCTACGGACTTTGCACAACCTACGTAACCTTTATTCGAGGAACACCGCTGCTGGTGCAATTATTTCTTCTGTTTTTTGGCCTGCCCGAACTGAACATCCTGCTGCCAGCTTTTGTATGCGGCATTCTAGGACTGGGAATTTATTCCGGCGCCTACGTCTCGGAAATTGTCAGGGGTGCGATTCAATCGATTGAGAAGGGACAGATGGAAGCTGCGCGTTCGCTCGGCATGTCCGCTGGAACAGCCATGCGCACCATCATTCTGCCGCAGGCGGTGGTGCGGATGATTCCTCCTTTGGGTAATGAATTCATCGCATTGATCAAGAATTCCGCACTGGTTTCCTTGTTGACTATCGCCGACCTGATGCACGAAGGCCAAAAAATCATCAGTGTTTCGTATCGGTCGCTTGAAGTGTATTTAGCTATCGCTCTGGTGTACCTGGTATTGACCAGCCTGACCAGCATGGCGTTGCAAAGAATAGAGCGTCACTTGAGAGCCGGAGGAGCAGTGCAATGAAATCCATCATCAAATTAAATGGACTTGGAAAATCGTTTTCAGGTAACCGCATCCTGCACGGCATCGACCTGGAAGTCCATCCGTCGCAAGTGATCGTCATCATCGGCCCCAGCGGCTCCGGAAAAAGCACACTGTTACGTTGCTGTAACGGCTTGGAAGTTGCTGAAGAAGGCGATATCGAAATTTGTGAAAAAAAGCTGCTGACCGATGGCCGCATGTTGTCCGATCATGATTTGAACCATTTGCGAGAACAAGTCGGTATGGTGTTTCAATCGTTTAACCTGTTCCCGCATTTATCGGTATTGGGTAACGTCACCGTCGGACCGCGCAAGATCCAAGGCATGGATAAGCAAAGCGCTGAAACCCTGGCGCGTGAACTGTTGGCTAAAGTCGGACTTGCGCACAAGGCAGACGCGATGCCCGCCACTCTGTCCGGCGGACAAAAACAACGGGTCGCTATCGCGCGTGCACTGGCGATGAAACCGCAAGTCATGCTGTTCGACGAGCCGACTTCCGCGCTAGATCCGGAACTTGTCGGCGAAGTGCTGCAAGTCATGAAGGCCCTGGCCAACGAAGGCATGACAATGCTGGTCGTCACGCATGAAATGGGATTTGCGAGAGAAGTCGCGGATATTGTCGTAGTGATGGATCACGGCCGCATCGTAGAATCGGGGCCGCCAGACCAGATTTTCGTCAACCCGCGCGAAGACCGCACCCGCAGCTTCCTGCAGGCGGTATTGTCCCGGAATCAGCAAAGCAGCGCCGCATGATAGATCAATCCATTTGGGCCGGCCGGCAAGATGCCGACAGCGCAGGCGACACACGTCGTCTGCATCAGGTCGTCATGCCGTTTAATGCCTCATCCGAAAACAACGCTACCTTGATCGGCTTTTCCTGCGATGAAGGAGTGCTTCGCAATCATGGACGCATCGGTGCCGCACAAGGCCCCGATGCGATCCGGCGCATGCTGGCTAATCTTCCGGCGCATGGCATTGAGTGCCTGTTCGATGCCGGCAACATCAGTTGCGTTGACGGGGAACTGGAGCAAGCACAGCTGCGGCTGGCCGATCGCGTCAAGCAGGCGCTTTCGCAGCGCGTATTCCCTTTGGTATTGGGTGGCGGGCACGAGGTCGCGTACGGCACCTTCCTGGGCATCGCGGGCCATCTGGATCAAACGTTGCGCACTGAACGGTTGCTTATCATTAATTTTGACGCACATTTCGATTTGCGAGAATCCGATCAGGCGAGTTCGGGCACCCCATTTAAACAAATGTCCGAATGGTGTCGTCAGGCCGGCGTTGAGTTCAACTATCTTTGCTATGGCATCAGCCAGTTGGGCAACACACCCGCACTATTTTCCCGCGCCCGGGAACTGGGTGTGCATTTCAAATTGGATAGCGAAATCGCTTATGGCAACCTGGCCGATTTCGGACGAGAACTGCAGGAGCAGCTCGCAACTGCGACCCTTGTCTACCTGACGATTGACCTGGATGTCTTACCTGCCGAGAAAGCGCCAGGAGTGTCCGCGCCTGCGGCCTTGGGCATGCAACTCGAAAAAGTGGAATACCTGATGCGGATCGCCAAGGATTCCGGCAAGCTGATCGCCGCTGACATTGCGGAATGCAATCCAACCTATGATCGCGACGGGCTCACCGCGAAAGTGGCAGCGCGCCTGGCACATGCTTTACTTCAACCTGGTTGAGTTCACATTTTCGCCTGAAACGTGTGCATAACGCCGTCCCAGGCAATTGATAACCGGAGCAGATCAGAATTGCTGATTGTAATATCGAAAGCAGCCCAAGCCGTCATGCCGTGGAAGAACGGCGGCGGCATTACACGAGAGATAATTCGTTGTCCGGCCAATAGCTCTCTCGACAACTTCGAGTGGCGCATCAGCGTGGCAACTGTCAGTACTGCCGGCCGGTTTTCGATTTTTCCTGGAGTTGACCGATCGCTGGCTCTCACTGAAGGTGGAGAGTTATTGATCAGCCACGACGCCAGGCAATTTACGTTGACACCTGAAGCCCCCATCTTTGAGTTTGCCGGCGAAGAGACGGTAGGCTCATCCCTGCTCGCCGGGGCTGTCACCGATTTCAACGTGATGACCCGGCGACGCCTTCACACCCATAAGCTTCACCGTTTCGCGTTTGCCGGCACCTTGTGCGCTCCTCATCTTGGCCATACCAGCCTGCTATACATCGTTAAAGGCGCACCGCACATCCTGCTTCCGAAATCAGGTGTCGTGCAATTAGCCCCGGGGGATGCAGTTCTGCTAACGGCTCCCGATCAGGAACTCACGCTTGATGCCACGGAGGCAGAAGTTATGGTGACCAATATATTTGACGTCTCGAACTGATGATTCGCATTGATTTCTTTAATGCGCTCAACACGTCGAAAACGTTGTTATTTGGCACCATTCGAAGCCGTTACGGGCAATAACGCAGATTCCGTAGTGCCAAGACCCAATCTTTCCAGATGGACAGGTTGGGTATGTTACCTTGCCTGACTCGGGCATTCTTTCGTTTTCCGCCTTTTACGATCAGCCAGGTATAGACTGGGGGGCAGGAAGAAGAATATGTTCAGCACACACGATCCCAACCAGAACCACCTCCTGGCAGCGTTACTTGACGCAGAATTCGATCGCCTGGCACCGCATCTCGAATTAATCCCGATGCGGCTGGGCGACCTGCTCTACGATTCCGGCGGCAAGCTGCAGTACGTCTATTTTCCAACCACATCGATTGTCTCGCTGCACTACATCCTGGAAAACGGCGGCTCGTCCGAAATTGCCGGAGTTGGCAACGAGGGAATATTAGGGATTTCTCTTTTCATGGGCGGCGATACCACCCCCAGCCGCGCCGTGGTGCAGACCGGTGGCCATGGCTATCGCCTCAAATCGCACATATTGATGGAAGAGTTCAATCGTGCCGGACCGGTGATGCGTCTGCTGCTGCGCTACACCCAGGCTCTGATCACACAAATGAGCCAGACCGCCGTGTGCAATCGCCATCATTCGCTGGACCAGCAATTGTGTCGCTGGCTCCTGCTGACACTGGATCGCCTGCCCACGAACGAATTGACGATGACGCAGGAATTGATTGCCAATATGCTGGGCGTGCGGCGCGAGGGAGTCACCGAGGCGGCAGGTAAGTTGCAGAGCCGCGGCATTATCAGTTATCGGCGCGGCCATATCACTGTGCTGGACCGCGCGGGCCTGACCAGCAACGTCTGCGAGTGCTATGACGTCGTCAAGAAAGAATTTGCCCGCTTGTTGTCCGATGTACACCAGCGCCAAGGCAAGCCGGCGCCCTGACATTACAGATTCAGAATTACCTTGTTTGAGCCGAGGCTAGCGCTCAGTTGTAGGTCCACCAGAATCTGAATTTATGCCCACCATAGAAAACACGTCTGCCGCACAGGCACCACAAGCTATACAGCAACCATTGCTGAAAGCGGGTGCTCTGCAAGATGCCATTTTCAACAGCGCCAATTTCTCCTGCATCGCCACCGACGCCCAAGGCGTGATCCAGATTTTCAACGTCGGCGCTGAACGCATGCTCGGCTACAAGGCAGAGGACGTGGTAGACAAAATCACGCCGGCGGGCATTTCGGATGCGCAGGAATTGATCGCGCGTGCGGCTTCCCTGAGCCTTGAGCTGGACACCCAGATCACGCCGGGCTTTGAAGCGCTGGTGTTCAAGGCCTCGCGCGGCATTGAAGATATCTATGAGCTGACCTATATCCGCAAGGACGGCAGTCGCTTTCCGGCGATGGTGTCAGTCACCGCGCTGCGCGATGCGCAAGAGAAAGTGATCGGCTACCTCTTGATAGGCACCGATAACACGGCGCGCAAACAAGTCGAAGCGGAACAGGCGCTACTCGATCAGCGTCTGCGCGACCAGCAGTTCTACACACGCTCATTGATCGAATCGAATATCGACGCCTTGATGACGACCGATCCGCGCGGCATCATCAGCGACGTCAACCAGCAGATGGAAGCCTTGACCGGCTGCACGCGCGAGGAATTGATCGGAGCGCCATTCAAGAATTATTTTACCGACCCCGAGCGTGCCGAGGCTGCCATCACCCGCGTCCTGCACGAAGGCAAGGTGACCAATTACGAGTTGACCGCCCACGCCAGGAACGGCACGGAAACGGTAGTCTCGTACAACGCAACCACCTTCCATAACCGCGACAACAAGTTGCAAGGCGTCTTCGCGGCAGCCCGCGACGTCACCGATCGCAAGCAATTCGAAACCAAGCTACAAGAAAATAACGTCGAACTGGAAAATGCAAAAGCGGCTGCGGAAAAGGCCAATTTGGCGAAATCGGATTTCTTGTCCAGCATGAGCCATGAATTACGCACTCCGCTTAATGCAGTGCTCGGATTCGCGCAGTTGATGGCATCCGATACACCGCCGCCGTCACAGACGCAGAAGCCGTCGATCGACCAGATTTTGCAAGCCGGATGGTATCTGCTGCGTCTGATCAATGAAATTCTCGATCTGGCGATGGTCGAGTCGGGCAAAGTGACGTTGTCGCAAGAGTCGATGTCGCTGACCGAGGTAATACAGGATTGCCAGGCAATGATCGAGCCGCAGGCGCAAAAACGGGGGGTGCAGATGACCTTCCCGCTTCTTGACGATCTATTTTATGTTCATGCCGATCGGACCAGGGTCAAGCAAGTGATGGTCAACCTGCTGTCGAATGCGATTAAATACAATCAGGTGGATGGCAAGGTGATTGTCAAATGCGCGATGAGCGGTAAAGACCGGGTCCGCGTAAGCGTTACAGATACCGGGGCCGGCCTGGCGCCGGAACAGCTGGCGCAACTATTCCAGCCGTTCAACAGGCTCGGGCAAGAGAGCAGTATCGAAGAAGGTACCGGCATCGGCCTGGTGGTCACCAAACAACTGGTCGAGTTGATGGGCGGTGTCATCGGCGTTGAAAGCAACGTCGGTGTCGGCAGCGTATTCTGGGTCGAATTGCCCGCATCGAGCGCGCCGGAACTAGTGTTTGACGACATCGACAAAAACCATGCACATCAACTGGATCATGTTACGGCGCATGCGTTGCAGTCCCAACGCACGCTGCTCTATGTCGAGGACAATCCGGCAAATCTGGTCCTGGTCGAGCAATTGATTGCGCGGCGCGGCGATTTGAAATTATTGACGGCTATCAATGGCCATCTGGGTATCCAGATGGCGCGCGTTCATCAGCCGGACGTGATTTTGATGGACATAAATTTACCCGGCATCAGCGGTTACGGCGCCTTGAGAATTTTGCAGGCAGATTCGGCAACGGCGCACATTCCGATCATGGCGCTGTCGGCCAACGCCGTCCCGCGCGATATTCAGAAGGGTATGGATGCCGGTTTCTTCCGCTATCTGACAAAACCAATCGATGTCATCGAATTTATGGACGCTCTCGACGTTGCATTGCGCCATGCAGAACAAATTGGCTTGCCGAGCGGTGCCTAGGCAGTAACGAAATGCCACTTGATTTAGTTGTAGGTGAACGATTTTTTTGGGAATAACGTAATGCTTGAAGCATCCGAAATTCTAAAGGCCAGCATCTTGATCGTCGATGATCAGGAAGCTAACGTGCTGCTGTTGGAGCAAATGCTGCGCAAGGCTGGTTACGAACGCATCACATCGACGATGGATCCACGTACAGTCTGTCCTTTGCATCTGGAACATCGCTACGACTTGATTTTGCTCGATTTGCAAATGCCGGATATGGATGGTTTCCAGGTTATGGAAGGCTTGAAGGAAATCGAAACGACGGGCTATTTGCCGGTGTTGGTCATCACGGCGCAACCGGCTCACAAACTGCGTGCGCTGCAAGCTGGCGCCAAAGATTTTGTCAGCAAACCATTTGACTTGATTGAAGTGCAGACACGCATCCACAACATGCTGGAAGTTCGGCTGCTGTATCAGAAACTTGAAAATTACAACAAGATACTGGAACAGACAGTGCTGGAACGCACGGCCGAATTGCGCGAGAGCGAAGCGCGCTTCAAGAGTTTGACGGAACTGTCATCGGACTGGTATTGGGAACAGGATTCGCAGGGAACATTTACCAAAGTGTCCGGCCCGGTCTTTGAAATGCTCGGAATCGACGCAGACAACACCCCTGGCGCCACCGGCATCGCAGCGACCGGGCGATGGAATGAAGCAGAACGTGCGCAACTGAACGACAACATTACAAACCGGCGTCCATTCCTCGATTTTGTCTACAGTCGCACCAATGCCGACGGCACCCTGCAATATCTTCAAGTCAGCGGTGAGCCGATGTTCGATTCAACCAGCCTTTTTATCGGCTATCGCGGAATCGGCATGGACGTCACCGACCGCATGCGTCGCGATCAGGAAGAAAAACATCTGCGCAGCGACACGGATAAAATCGATGGCAGTGCCGACTAGCGCGATTCTCATCTTAGCGATACGATCACCGTAACTGTAGTTGTTTGTAATAACTAACTAACAACGCTGGTCGATGTCGTAACATTGGCACCGCCTCGCCCTCCGAAAAAAACAACCGCTACCCTACTACCTGTCACCGTATGTCTTCGCTGCTCGCTTCATCCGTGCCATTGCACAACGCAATCTCAATATCATCCCGACATATCAAAAGGATCATTTCCGGCTTGATCGTGATTGCCGTGGCGATCGGCGCTACAGGTTGCGCTATTCAACCAGTTCCCATGTCGCCTCAAACTGCCGAGCGATTGAAATCTCAAGCGCCGATCCGCTTCCTGCTGACTTTCGACGATGGCCCTGCCCGTCCAAGGACTGACAATCCGACATTGTCCATACTGGATACGCTCGCGCACAATCAGCTACAACCCGGCATCAAAGCCCTCTTTTTTGTGCAAACCCGGTCGTCTGGTGCCGGTGAGACAGACTTTGGGCGAAACATAATGCGGCGTGAAATTGATGAAGGTCACTTGCTTGGCTTTCATAGCGCCACGCCACACCATGCAAACCATCGTTTCCTCAAACCCGAAATATTCGAGCAATCGCTAACCGTCGGCATTGCCGACATTACTGCCATCCAGGGAAGCGCACCGACACTGGTTCGGCCGCCGTTCTGGAACTACGACAAGCGTACTTTTGACGCTTACCAACAGCACGGCATGCACATTTTACTGACGGATTTGAGCGCCAACGATGGCAAGATATATGGCTTCAAGGCCAGCCCGACCAGACGCTCCAACATGCTGCATCTGTTGACTGATGTGCGCGAGCGGATTGCCGCAGGCGAGTTGCCGACGGTTGATGGAAGTATCCCGGTGGTGGTCACTTTTCACGATATAAATAGTTACACCGCCGATCACATGGCGGAATATTTGCAAATACTGATGGATTGCGCACGTGCGGTCCAACTGCCGACTGCAGCCAAGCCGTTTTACGACGACAAGGCCGCGCTGGAGCGTGCGGCACTGGCAAGAAGCATGCGTGACAGTGCGCAAGTTGTACGTCTGCCGGGGTTCTGGAACTGGCTGTGGGAAAAAATGTAATAAATGTCAGTGACGGCCGAACAACGCACCTATGCGCTGCGTATAGGCCGCGACGTTTTCCTCCGATGTAGCATCGACGCTGCGCAGGAATGCCTGCGCCCTGGCAGCGTAATCGGTCGCTTGCCGGTCGTGCGTCAGGACAGCCTCGGCCAGCGCCCTGGCGCCGTCGGCGACATCAAAATCGCGGTAGTAGTATCCCACCTGGCTCAGGTAGGGCGAATTGTGCACCAGCGGGTAACTGCCATATAGCGCATCGTAGAAAAGGTAATTGAGGCCGTTTTCCCACTGATGGGAAATGACGATGTCGGTATGCTCGGCGGCGAAGGCGCAAAACGGAAAGCGATGATCGGCCGTGGCCTTGCCGTCTTTGACCATTTCAAGGCCAAGGGCGAGGTGCTTGAACGCGCTGTTCTCCTTGATCTGGAAGGTGTTGGTCATGAAGACGTGAGCCAGCAAATCGGGGTGCGCGATATAAAACTGATTGGCCGCCAGCATCGGTATCAAAGTGCTTTTCACGACATTGATATTCGGCTCGAAAATTGCCACTCGCTTGGCGGCTCCGTGGTTTCGGTAACCCCATTTTTGCCGCAATTCAGGATTTTCCGCCAGCGCGGCTTCGATGAAATAAGGCGCCCAGATATGCGGTAGCACAAACACCGGGGCCTTATAGATGCTTTCCCAATAGCTCTTGCAGGTATGGACATGCTGGGGATTGGTCCACAGCTCGTCAAACGTGACCCGATGGGGATTGGGCTGCCACTGGTCGCGTCCGAAGGTCATGGTCTCGACAGCGATCACGTAGTCGTTGCCAAAGCGGAACGACACCGCCTTGCCGTTGCGCTGGCGTACATGCGCAACCTGTTCCGGCGACACGAAACCGTTCATCTCTACCAGCAGATCTGTCTTGTCCAGGACGCTCGATATGGGCCGTAGCGCGCGCTGCAGGTCTCCCATCAACAGGCCGGCAGGATAGGTCTTGATGCCGTCGCTGTGCACCAGCCAGACCTGATCGACCAGCGGCGACTTCCTCAGCAGCTGGTACAGGAAAAAACAATTCTGGTTGGCACCGTTGTACCAGATCGATTGCTGCGGATCGTCACTGATGTTCAGAGTGATGGCGACGTTTATCTTCATGATCTCAGATTCCGGTATTAGGAGAATTTTCCGACTGCGGCGACAGGCAGAACGTCTTTAGAGACTATCAATCACTTCACGGAAAAATTGACCGTGGTGCACTTTTTCTGCCTCGGTCAAAAAGCGCTTCTTGAGCTTGACGCGCATCGCATCGACGGCACGAGGCTGGCGGACGATTTCTTCTTGCGACTTGCCTTGGGCTGCAAGTTCGTCGCCGTAGGGCGACAAAAGATAGACCAGACTCACAGTATCGAAGCGGCACTCCCGCCAGTTGAGGTACCAGCACCAGTCGGTGTAATAAAGCCACGAGCGCTCGTTAAAGGCGCGCACATGGGTCGGGTCCTGCCAGGCGCCATATGACAGATCATAGGGAACCTCGACCTCCAGAATACCTCCGTCACACAACAAATCGAGGCAAGTGCGCATGCATTGCGTAAGGTTTTGAATGTGTTCAAATACGTGCTCGGACAAGATGTAATCGAACGACTCCTTAGCCAGCTTGATCTTGCCGAAGCGCCAGCTGTCGAATACCTGTTGGTGATCGAGAGAATGATTCAGGTCGAAAATCAGGTCGGCTCCGCGCTCAGGCATGATGTCCAGATTCAGACAATCGTATTTCCAGGTCTTGCCCGAGCCGATATTGAGCTTTTTCGGGGGTGAGAGGTCCGACTTGACGGCCAGGAAGCCGATCGGCTCACGTTCCAGATAATTGTCGACCGCCGCCTGCAGGCTGGTCAGCCAATCGCGCCCGCGAATGGCGCTGTATGCCCGGTTGGCCAGTTCTTCGCGGCGGACAGGGTCTGCGCACAGCTCGACACATAATGCGGGCAAAGCGTCGATGGGCGCGCCGGCCAAGCCGGCCAGCATATCGTTCTCGGCGTAAGTGTCGGGGCGGATTTCCGATACAACAGCCTTGCGGTTAGCGTACAGAAAGCTCAGGCGCACATCTTCCAGCACGTGAACTTCGTCGTAATAAGGCATATTGAGCACCAATTTCGCCCGCCCGATGTATTCGTCGCGTTGCTCGCGACTCCATGAGTCGACGGTGTCGGGAAATACCACGCGCAATCCCGCCGCCACGAGCTTGTCCAGGACGGCGCGGCGCCTCGGCGACAGGCTCCCATAAAACAGCACGTCGATGTCTTGCTGCTGGTGCTTTACCCGCTCCCATATCGGGCTGTAGCCGATCGGGACGTGCTGCATATCGGCGATGCCATACTGAGGCAGAAGGGACATATTGCGGCGGCTGTAATCCCAGTTGGGGAGTTGTCGCATCAAATGAAAATTGGTTGCCGTCACGACCTGGGGATGGGTGGAACCTACCTGCTCCAGATTGATATTGATCCCGCGCGCCATGCCATGTTTGCGATACTCCGACAGCGGCAGCGCAAACCCGGCGAAAAGCAAGTTGATCCGATCCGGGGAGACTACGCTTAGCCCGTAACTTGTCTCGTAGCCCAAACTTTGCAAACCCCATTGATAGGCTTCGCCGATATCGTCGAGGAACCGACTCATCAGGCATATATGAAACTGTGGGTGACTCATCGCACGACTGGCTCCTGATTAAAAATTATCGCGCTCTGAATGATGAATTCCAAGACGCTCTCTTTTCTGCTGTCCCACACGGAAACTCATTGGCGACAAACCAGACCGAGCGCAACTGCACCGGACCGTCGCCACTATACATGAGCTGCATTGATGGGCTTGGCACTAGTTTTCCCCCTCAAGTACATTTATTCGTTTTTGCACGCGGCTGATCCACTGATCTATGTAATCACGCAAAATGCGCCGATTCTCACCGTAGAGCGAAACGGCTTCCGAGCGCATCTGCAAGAGGCTTTTTTCGGCCGTCAGCAAAGCATTTGCGTCGTTTAAATGTACATCGCCAAATTGAATTTCAAGGACCGGAACCAGGTTTGATATGGCGTTTTCGTCCAGGGAAGGATAAAGCGCCCGAAGCAGCATGGCCCGAGTGCTTCTACTTGACTGGCGTACTGCTTCCACCTGATGACTGGCATTGGCATTGTGAATCCGGTATCGGACCAGCGTTTCCGGCAAATTGCGGAATTTTGCCCCCGCCAGCATTGCATCTGACCAGAACCGGAGATCGCGTGCACTTGGCAAAGACGTGTTCCACCATATTCC
Organism: Collimonas sp. OK607; assembly: GCF_900111995.1. Lineage (GTDB taxonomy): Bacteria > Pseudomonadota > Gammaproteobacteria > Burkholderiales > Burkholderiaceae_D > Collimonas. Next base: position 15,781 of record NZ_FOKF01000030.1, on the reverse strand, counting down.
TCTCTGTATAAACCAGTCGCGGCGCCAAATTACGCTGGTTGTTACGAAATGACCGCCACCAACCAGAAGAGCGCACTTGATGTCACCATCAGCTAGAAATAAATTAGTCGTCGACTCTCCATCGCGTCCGAAGACTTGAGTTTGGGCGCCAACCAGTATCAGATCCGGATCGCTCTCCAGCGCTGCTACCTGAAGAAACAGACGATCGGGTAAAGAGATATCGTCGGCGTCCATCCGGGCGATGTACTTCCCTTTTGCAATCTGTATCCCGACGTTGGTGGCGGCGGCTTCACCTCGATTGCGGGATAAATGACAGACGACTATATTTTTGAAATTTTCATATTGTTTCAGTAAAGCCGATGTCTCATCGGTTGATCCGTCATTTACTACAATGATTTCAATGTCCGTAAAGGATTGATTAAGCAAGGACTGCAGGCACTCCTGCAAAAATGTATACCGGAACAATTATGGAAACCATCGGCGAGTGCGGGCATTGGCTATTCATTAGTGTCTACATTCTTAGTCTGGCAAACAAAATTACAGCGCACACTTGTGTTTTGGCATAGCGCAATTATCGATACCTGTAATAAACGATCATACTTCAGATAAAGCAGCCATCACATTTTCCACCCCAACGGTGTAACCAGAAGCTGCTGATGTGATTGTGTGATGGCTGCTCCGATTGACAGTGGCCAGGCGCTTGTCCGTTCACGGCTGCGCCATACCCTTGCCTCCCAAGCTACCAGGTCATCTCCCGCGACGCGTGACCAGCCAACTTTCCAGCGCTATGTGCGCGGCCGCACGGATCTGGCCAAAAATCAAGCCTATAACGAGCTACGGCACGATCCGCAATCAGACTCTAACTTATCGGGAAGTATATGAACAAATTCAACAGTTACGGCAAGTGCCTGACATGGCTCATGACATTGCTGCTGTGCTGCCTGGCGGCGGGATGCGGAGGGGGTGGAGATAGCAACGGACACGCCCCGGTCCCGGGCGGATCTGATTTAACACCGCAGACGAGCCGGCCCGCGGTGACGTTCACCGATCCCGCCGCTGGTGCTGCTGGTATCGCGATCAACACCAAGATCCTTGCCAGCTTCAGCAAGGCGATGACCCCGGCATCGATCAATGCAACGACTTTTACGCTAGCGGCTCCTGGCGCAGCTGCAGTAGCGGGAAGCGTGATGTTAAATCCCACAGGTAACAGCGCAACCTTCACGCCAACAGGCAATCTCGCAGCGAACACTCAGTTTACCGCCACGATTACTACCGCGGCTCTGGATGCAGGAGGCGTTGCGCTAGCCAGCAACTTCGTATGGACCTTTACGACCGGGGCTAGCGCTGACACCACATCTCCCACAGTGGTTTCGACCAACCCGGCTGATGCCGCCTCAGGCGTATGCACCAACAAATCTATCAACGCCACCTTCAACAAAGCGATCGATCCATTAACCGTCAGCACCGCAACCTTTACGGTGACAGGATCTGGCGCAGCGGCTATCGCAGGAACCGCAGCCTACAACCCGGCGATCAACATTGCGACCTTTACGCCTGCCGCCAGCCTTGCAGCTAGCGCCACATATACAGCCACGATTCACGGAGGATCCGGCGGCCTCAAAGATCTCGCGGGCAATGCACTGGCCAGCGACAAGATATGGACTTTTACAACCGGCACCACCAACTGTGGGCCGACAGGGCCGGTAGCACTTGGCGCAGCCGCCCCTTTCGGCAATCTGGGAGGTTCCGCCGGCGCCACCAATGCCGGAACGCTTACAGTGGTCAACGGAGATATCGGAAGCACATCGACGACGACTTCAGCACTGACCGGATTCCACGATCTGGCGGGAGATATTTATACGGAAACCGGATCCAATAAAGGCGCAGTGAACGGTAAGATCTACACTTGCACCGTCTCTACCCTTGGACCGACATCTGCTGCAATCAATGTCCAGTCATGCGCAATCGCAACCCAGGCCAGAAGCGACGCCCAGACCGCCTTTAACAACCTGTCTCCTGCTGCGTTGCCTGGCGGGACGGATCCTGGCGCCGGACAACTAGGCGGTCTCACTCTCTTCCCTGGCACCTATCAAGCGGCAGGAGGCTCATTCCAGATAACGGGGTCGGATCTTACCTTGGATGCACAGGGCGATGCGAATGCCGTCTGGGTTTTCCAGACTGCGAGTACGCTCACCGTGGGCGGTCCGGGAGCGCCGCGTAGCGTCATCCTGATCAACGGCGCGCAAGCCAAGAACGTATTTTGGCAGGTCGGCACGTCTGCCACGATTAACGGAGCGGGCGGCGGCACCATGGTAGGAACCATCCTCGCTTCATCTGCAGTTTCGTTCTCTACTGTCGGTAACGTACAAACGGTGGTATTGAACGGCAGGGCAGTCGGGCTGAATGCTTCCGTGACAATGACCAACACCATCATTAACGTGCCGGCGCCTTAAAAGCAGAAATCTCAAAGATCGGCTGAGTCATTTCGGCCGATCTTTGGCCCCGAATCAATTTTTCAGGAGTAAAAAATGAAGAAATATCTCACCGTTGCCGCAGGAATAATGGCAGGCGCCACACTGATGATACTTACGGCCCCGGCCATGGCAGGAGGCGTCGACGTTGGTGTAAGTATTGGGCTCCCGGGCGTCTATGTACAGCCTCGTCCGGTGTATGTGCAGCCAGAAGCGGTTTATGTGCAAACGCGCCCGGTCTATATTCAGCCGGAACATGAACAAGAATGGCGGGAGCGCCAGCTGCGGGCGCACCGGTGGCAAGAAGAGCGTGGACACGATCGCCGCGAGCATGATGACCAGGGCCGCCGCGGCCATGACCATGACCGCAATGAACAGCATGGCCACGACAACTGATTTTTATTGACCCTGACTACATGAGCGTTGACATGAGAACATTCATACATTTGTATCGCTATTATCGGCGAGGCGGTTACCATATAGTTCCAGCGATGAAACGAGCTAGTCGCGTCTGGAACCATGGATTTTAATCTGCAAAGGTAGAGGCGAAGAATGAAATTATCATCAACCATCGTAGTGCTATCGATTGTCGGGTTGTTGGCATTCACAAATCCCAAACTAGACAGCTACGAGCAGTACATTCATCAGGTAATCACTCAGGAAGCCAATAAACGGGATGACGTAACCCGAACACTGGGAACGTTATTTGGCGGAGTGGCTAGCAGCCTGATCACTAGCAGCACGGTGAGAAATAACTATGTTCTGTTCAGCACTTACGACTCGAACCTGGGGACTCGACATCTGAAATTTGTAGGCATCCTTGGCAATTTCTTTCAATTAACGTCCAAAAATTCGCAGGAAGCAAACCCAAATTAAACGGATCGCGAAAGCTTTCGGCATGTACTTCTGTGAATCGATCCGCCCCTGATCAACAAAACTCAGGGACGGATCCAGAAAAGCATTTTACGTTCTCTTTATTCAACTGGTAATACGCGCTGGCAGCCTCGGTTAAAGCTCTTCCAATTCGCCGTTTGCGACCATTTTTTTATGCGCGCTGTTGCTTGCCACAACTCCGATCCGGCCCTGCTTAGCGCGTCGTTGAGTTTCCGCCTGGGTGAACGATCCACGTGGTTGAGCGGCAATCGACACTGCGCCTACCCCATGCTCGCCATTGAGTTTGAACACCCTGACCACTTGCGCCAGATTATCAGCCTGCTCTTGCAGTGACAAGGTCGCGGCCGCAGCTTCTTCCACCAATGCCGCATTCTGCTGCGTCACCGTGTCCATCTCGCCAATGGCCTGATTAATCTGCTCGATGCCAGCTTCCTGCTCTCGGCTGGCAGAGGTGATCTCGCCCATGATGTCGGTTACCCGCTTGACGCTGGCGACGATCTCGCTCATGGTGCTGCCGGCCTGATTGACCAAGGTGCTGCCAACGTCGACTTTCTCGACCGAATCGTCAATCAGGAGCTTGATTTCTTTAGCTGCACCGGCAGAACGCTGCGCCAGGTTGCGCACTTCCGTCGCCACCACGGCAAAGCCGCGCCCCTGTTCGCCCGCACGGGCCGCTTCGACCGCCGCATTCAGCGCAAGGATGTTGGTTTGGAAAGCGATGCCGTCGATCACGCCGATGATGTCGACGATCTTCCGCGAAGAATCCTTGATTGAACTCATGGTGTCAACTACCTGAGATACGACCTCCCCTCCCTTGACCGCCACCTCCGATGCGGATACCGCCAACCGGTTAGCTTGATGTGCATTATCTGCATTTTGCTTAACTATGGAGGTCATTTCCTCCATCGAGGATGCGGTTTCCTCCAGCGAACTCGCCTGCTGCTCGGTGCGCGAAGAGAGATCCTGGTTGCCACTAGCGATCTGCGCCGATGCGGTGGCGATGGTATCGGTACCGTTACGCACCTGGCCGATAATGTTTTCCAGACTACCGTTCATATCCTTCAGCGCCCCCAACAATTGTCCTGTTTCATCCGTCGAGTTCACCACGATGGTACTGGTAAGGTCGCCGTCCGCAACCTTGCGTGCGATGATGACGGCTCCGCTCAACGGTCGCGTAATGCTGCGCGTCGCCAGCACGCCGACGAGTATGCCAATCAGAGTGGCTGCAATCGAGAGTACCAATACGATCATGCGTGTTTCATTGGCTTGCAGTTCCGACGCTTTGCCGGATTCCTCCATCAGCCCGGATTGAAATTTGGCCAGTTTGTCGAGAGTATCCTGATAGCTCAGTTGCACCGGACTCAAGTCGTCGAACAGGAGGTTCTTTGCTTCCTCCCTCTTATCGTCCGTCACAAGTTTGAGGAAGTTGGTTCTTGCGGCGATAAATTTTTGTCTGATTTCCGTGAGTGCCTTGAGAAGCTCACGGCCATTTTTGGTCGTGATGGTTTTGTCCAGTTTATCAATCGACTCGGTGATGACTTTGGAATTTTTCTCGATACCTGAAAACTCCTTCTTCAGGCTATCAGGATTCGTCACTAGAAGGATATTACGCAGGGATTGCGCGGTTTCATTCAGCTCATCCTTGATCATATGGATGAGAACCGTTTTTGGATAACGGTCCGTATTTGTCAAATCGATATTTTCGCTCAACCCGCCGACACGAACATAGGAAAGGGTCGCTAGCACTAACAGCAATGTGATGACGGCACTAAAACCCAGGAATAATTTCTGACCAATTTTCAGATTTCGGAGATTCATTCTATTTTCCTTAGTTAATGAAGCGATTTCATGCATCTGTAATCTGTATTTCGATGATGCCGACCCAGTTGTCGGCACCTGCTGATCAATGTCAATCAGATACAGAAGGCGTTCATCCAGACCGACGGACTGCCAGGCTCTATTAGTCATTCAATACACAAGATCTTGAACCGGAACATTCCCGCCAAGTACACGCTTCAAGCGATCTGCCAATTCATAGCGCCTGATGGAAATGTTGTTGCCGGGTGTACGTCTTTGAGTAGAAATAGAAACGCATTACCCACCAATTTTTGTGCGACACATGCATTAACGGCAACATCTGCAAAAACTTTAAGGTGAAGGGAAGGTTCATATGATGTTTTTTTGATTCCGAAATTGCCCCTGAACCACCAAACTTCTTGGCGGACTCGCTTATTTCTATTCGACAAATGCTGATGACAATGATTGAGGATTGCTTGAGATATCAAGAGCCGGATCGCGATTGCTTCCGGCATATGCTTCACTTAAAACAAATGTTAATTTACTGAGATGGACCCGACACCACCAATAGGATCAGACTAACGTTTCATCCAATTTACGTGTGGAGGTCTGTCATGGATATCGACATTCTCGGAATTGATTTAGCCTGTGTCATGATCGTGTTGACTAAGACGGATTATGGCAACACAATAAAAACCAAATGCCAATCCCGTATCTGAGACGACTGACCGGCAAAGTGCGTACCCAGCAGGCCAACCGCCATCTGGCGTGCTTCCTGTCGTTTATTGCAGGCGCGATCAATGCTGGCGGCTTCCTGGCCGTGGGACAATATACATCGCATATGTCCGGAATTATTTCGGCAATGGCAGATCACCTCGCGCTTGGCTCGATTAGCCTGATGGTGGCTGGTTTTGCTTCACTTGTGCTCTTCACGTTTGGCGCCGCCTGCTCTGCAGTCTGCATTAATTGGGCTAGAAAGCGGAATCTGCATGGAGAATATGCATTACCGCTGATGCTGGAAGCCGTTTTGCTACTATTGTTCGGCCTGCTGGGCGGCAATCTGGAAAATCACCAATGGTTGTTGGCTCCAGCTACGGTGTTACTGTTGTGCTTCATCATGGGGCTGCAAAATGCCATCATTACCAAAATCTCGAAAGCGGAAATTCGCACCACCCATATGACCGGCATGGTCACCGATATCGGCATAGAACTGGGCAAAATGTTCTATTGGAACAGCGGCAGACATGACCTCAAATATGCGGTCCACGCCGACCTGCTCAAAATACGTTTGCTGGGAACCCTGGTTTTATTGTTCTTTAGCGGTGGCTTTGTTGGCGCACTGGGTTTTAAAAATATAGGATTTATCTCAACGGTACCGCTGGCCGCAACGTTGATGGCTTTAGCGATTGTGCCGATTGCAGATGATTTGCGACATGTGCTGCGCAATATCTTGGGACGATGAAGTTAAGTCGCAAAGAATTTGTAAACAAGCGATCACACTTCGGATAAATCGGGCATCACATTCCCCATCCCCTCAAACATCTTTCAAGTTTGCAAACCCGCGTAAAAGGCACCTATCGCGGGTGTAGTTCAATGGTGGAACGAAAGCTTCCCAATCTCATCTGTTTTTCCATATGTGGCGCGGCTTTACAGCCGATTTCCGCTCCGCAAATATCCAAATTTTTTCGTCCTCCGTCCCCGCAATTGCGCGGGTTCAAATATTTTTCGGAGCGATTTACGCGCTGTCTTCCACCTAATAAAGCCGCCGATTTTGGCATCGGATAACGTCATGTCATCCCATTAAAAATGCAGTTGGCACTGTCAAAACTACCAGCTAGACATCTGGCAACAAAAATCTATAATCATATTTGTGCACCGCACAATGCGCCATTTGAATCCATAGCACTCTGCAAACAACGGCTAGTCTTTAACCACCTTTCGTCGTCCTATTCGTCCTATTAATGTCGTCTGTTTTTATAACCCCGACTCCTTGGAGAAGCCATGTCTACCGTCGCAGAACAATTTTCAGCCGCCACTAAAGCCAATTTTGAAGCGAATCTGGCCCTGTTCACCGATTTCACTACAAAAGCATTTGCTGGCGTGGAAAAATTGATCGACCTCAACCTGAGTGCTGCCAAAGCTTCTCTGGCAGAGTCGACCGCCACAACCCAGAAACTGTTTGCCGCGAAAGACCCGCAAGAATTTTTCACACTGAGCGCGGCCCTGGCCCAACCGAACGCGGAAAAAGCCATTGCTTACGGTCGTCATTTCGCCAGCATCGCTTCCGGCACACAAGCTGAGCTGGCCAAGACAGCAGAAGCGCAAGTTGCAGAAACCAAGCGTAAAGTCATCGAGTTCGTTGACCAGGCATCGAAAAACGTGCCACCAGGCGCAGAAGGCGCAGTTGCTTTCGTCAAATCGGCAATCGGCAGCGCCAACACCGGTTACGAACAGTTCGCCAAAAACACCAGGCAAGCTGTTGAAACTCTGGAAACCAACGTTAACAACGCTGTCGACCAATTGTCCCAGGCTGCTACCAAGACTGCAGCTCGTTCGACCAAGAAGTAATCTGTAAGGGGGGAGTGATGTCCTGATTCCAGACGGGTGTTCGATTCCCTTCCCACCATTCCCCCGATTGCCACAGAGCCGGTAAACGCCAGGAATGATAAAAATTGCAAACAAAAGGATCTTGACTTTGTTTTGTTGTCAGCAAAGGTGATTTTAGAAAAAATGATTTTCAGCAAGTTTTTCGTCGTACTATATCTGTATTGAGCATTATCATTTACGCCTGAGTGCGCCTTTGGAGCCGGGACCGGCCCTGTGTTTAGGACTAAGTTCAGGCAAAAATCGGAGGCGCACATGAGTGGCATCATTGTTGCAGACGAAACATCCGGGGCCATCCGACTCGTGACCAAGGTCTATGCGAGCCTGCTCCTGGCATGTTTTGCGCTACTTCCAGCCTATCTGATTGCCTATCTGTTCTTTTTTCAGGATCCCACCCTCAAATTCGAAGATCATGCGTTCCATGTCATTGCGATCGCGGCAGCCACCCTGGAAGGGCTGTTTGTGACCTACGTAACGTGGCGCTGCTACCGGTCATCCGGAGAACCGCTACTTCGCTGGATGACGCTAGGTTTTCTCGGTTTTGTGTTGATCTATGCACTGCATGGCGCGTTCACAGGACTCGCACACCACAACCTCTGGCTATTCCTGCTGTATGGCCCTGCCTCGCGCTTGGTCATGGCAATCTTACTGTTCGTCGCGCTACTGTCTTACCACCGTCCGTCTGACGCTGCGGACCAACGCATACAGCCCCGGCCGTGGTTGATGTGGGTAGGGTTGTTCGTACTGGTGGATCTGGCAGTGGCATACGTCGCGAATTCGACCATCGCCGGTCATCTTGCGGTGCGTCTGTCGATGGAAGGTGGAGCTCTCGTTTTTTCCGTATTGAATGTGACGGTGCTCCTGCAGCGCCGAATCCGTTCGCCGCTCATGACGATTTTCGCCATCTCGGTAACGGCGTTCGCACTGGCCTCTCTCGCGTTCATCCTAGGGCGACCGTGGAATCATATGTGGTGGCTCGCGCATGCGATCTTCGCCGCCGGATTTTTCTTGTTGAGCTATGGGGTAGTGCAAGCATTCCTCACCACGCGATCATTCTCGACGATATACAGCCAGGAGGAAATGATGGCGAGGCTCGCCGCAGCAATGGCGCGAACTGAGAACGCACTACGCGAACTTGAGCGCACCAATCGAACGCTCGAGCGCCTGGCGGCGACCGACCCGCTGACGGGCGCGGACAATCGACGGCGGTTCACCGAGCAGGTCGAAGCCGAGATGGCCCGGATTCATCGCGGTGGTGAACCGTTTTCCGTTCTGGCACTCGATCTGGATAATTTCAAGGCCATCAACGACCGCTACGGCCATCAGGCTGGTGATGACATCCTGAAGGGATTCGTGCAGAGATGCCTCGATGCGATCCGGCCGTATGACGGAGTCGCCCGAGTGGGGGGAGAAGAGTTCATGGTGCTGTTGCCGCGGACTGTTCTCGAAGCTGCGCGTGATATCGCCGAGCGCCTCCGAGCATCCATTGCAAGTAGTTCATTTGAGAGCGGCCGGCAGCGACAAATCCCGGTCACGGTAAGTATCGGCGTATCACAATTCGGCCGCGACGGCGACACCATAGACGCGATCGTAAGCGCAGCCGACGAGCGACTATACGACGCTAAACACCAAGGGCGCAATCGCGTAGTCACAGCTATCCAAATTGGCAACCAGCCCCTCTTGTCCTGATCACTATTTTTAAGTCGCTAAAAGCGCTGACACCGACATACCGCATCGATTCAAATAGTAATAAAGGTGAAAATCTTCAATTTCGCTGCAGACGGTGTAATTTGAAAATCACGTTCCATGAAAAACGTTTCCTTTGTTGAGCAAGATGATTCTTTTAAAATAAAAGGAGAAATCAATGGATATCGATTTCGGCTGGCCATTGCCACCGCACTTGGAGTTGGCCCCCGCACCTCGCACAACGCATAATGGCAATACGCCATGCATCGTAACCTTGAACGATGGCCATCGGCATGCAGGCAATCTGCTGGGCTTTGATCAAGAGGCCTCATTTCTCGAATTTCGTCCTGAGCACACCGTCGACAATCTTCGTATTAGTTTTTCCAAACTCAGAAGCATCCGCTTAACGTCGCCGATAGAACTGAAGAAAATGGCATTGCCTTTGACGGTAGAAGCGCAAAAAAACCCAGCCATCCCAGTCAAACAAAGATGCGTAATTTTTTTTAAAGATGGCGAACGTTTGGTATCTGAAACAGTCGGCCACGTACCTCGTGAAATCGGGCTTTTTTTATTCCTGATCAGTGCAGGCAACAGCGTTTTGCGCTGGTTCATTCCAACGCAAACAATTGCCAGTTATCAGATTGGCGACAAGCTAGGAAAGATGCTGATAGATGAGAATATTGTGCCGGCCGACGCGATTGAAGCGGGGCTGGAAAAACAGAGCCGACTGCGGGAATCCAAGCTGGGAGACTACTTGCAACTAGAGCATCTGGTCACAGAAAAACAAGTGGAAATGGCGCTGCAAAAGCAAAAATCAATGCCCCGTCTTAAACTTGGAGAAGCGTTGATTCAGGAAAATCTGATCACCAATGAGCAGCTGGCGCAAGCGCTAAAGAGACAGGAGGAAGATAGGAAGTTGCACTTAGGTGAAATTCTTATTGACATGGGTTTTGTCACTAAAGAAAGCATAAAGAGGATATTGGCGCAAAAGCTAGGTATTCCTTTTGTTACGTTACCTAAATTTCAGTTTGACTTGGAGTTGACCAAGATCGTACCTGTCGACATCGTACGCAAATATTCTGTGATGCCGCTATACCGAACCCAGTCGCGCATGGTGGTCGCAATGGAAGATCCCCTGTCATCGGAAGCTTTGAAGGCATTAGCGTTTTGTAGCAAACTCTCGATCGACCCCGTCATGGCGTCTGAGATTGACCTGGTCACTATCATTGCAAAATTTTTTGGCGGGCAAGGGGAACGTCAGGATATCGCTGAATTTGTTTCCAAATTAGACGGCGGTAGCGGCATCGAAGCAAGCCAGGCCGCAAACGAAGTGATTACAGAATCAGACAACACCATGGTTCGCCTAGTCAACAAGATTATCCTTGATGCCTATGAACAAGGCGCATCCGATATCCACATCGAAGTCATGAAAGGAAATGAACCCACTCAGGTCCGCTTTCGTAAGGACGGGATCATGGTCGCTTACTCCGACATTCCGGCGAACTACCGCAACGCCTTGATTTCCCGCCTTAAAATCATGAGCCGTCTCGACATTTCGGAGAAGCGGCGTTCGCAGGACGGGAAGATGAATTTTGAGCAGTTTGGCCCTGCAAAAATTGAGCTTCGCGTCGTCACCATGCCGACTACCGAAGGCCTGGAAGACATCGTGATGCGGATACTTGCCGCGCCCAAGGCTTTATCCCTGGATGCATTGGGCTTGTCCCCCGCGGTACTGGAAGGACTCAAAAAACTCGCCCTCAAACCACATGGGCTGTTATTCGTTTGCGGCCCGACAGGGTCAGGCAAGACGACAACGTTGCATTCTTTGCTCAGTTATATCAATACCCCCGAGCGCAAAATATGGACGGTCGAGGATCCCATAGAAATTACCCAGAAAGGTCTGCGGCAAGTTCAGGTTCACGCAAAAATCGATTTAACTTTTGCCGCTGTATTGCGCAGCTTTTTGCGCGCAGATCCTGATGTCATTATGGTGGGAGAAACAAGGGATCCAGAAACGGCCAAGACGGTCATTGAGGCTTCACTTACCGGTCATCTGGTATTTTCGACCTTGCATACCAACAGTGCTGTCGAAAGTGTCGTCAGGTTATTGGATCTTGGCCTGGACCCGTTCAATTTTGCAGACGCATTGCTAGGGGTGCTCGGACAACGACTCACACGTAGATTGTGCACAGCCTGCCGCCAACGTTATTCTGCGACAGCTGAGCAAGTCCAAATGCTTGCCTATGAATATTGTTTGGAAACTGAACTGCGAGCAGACGAAATAGTAGCGCATTGGAAAAAGCAATATGGTCACGACGGCAACACGCTCACTTTATGCAAGGCGGTAGGCTGCGAAAAATGCGATAAGAGCGGTTACAAAGGAAGATTAGGGGTGCATGAGCTGCTGCTTAACACGTCCGCCATTAAGAAAAAAATTCATGCGAGAGCGAATGTACCGGAGATCTTACAAACCGCCATCGGTGAAGGCATGCGCACCTTAAAACAAGATGGGATCGACAAAATATTTCAGGGCTTAACTGACTGGGAGCAAGTAAGAATGCTCTAAGGCGGCCGGCCGTAGATCGATTAAACATCCGCCTCCTGCTCAGGAGACGGATGGATTTCACTCAAAACGATCAGGAATCATTTACCTTCTCCAGCTGTATCGGTTGCTTGGCAGCTGGCGCTTCCGTCTTGTCAAAATACTGCTTCAAGGCCATGATCTCGCGCGACACCTCCTCAGGAAAACCTTTGCGCGTCCCTCTTTGATCCAGCAAGAGTTCGGCAAATAGTCTCTCGCAGGCAGTACGCCTCAGCCAAATTTCGGCAAATTGGTTAGCGATACGCGGATAATGCTTAATTAACCATAGCGGCCAAATTTCTGTAGGCAACGATAACAACCAGTTATATGTCTGCTCCTGCAAATTCAAATCGGCAGGTCCCAGCATGCGACGCAAGTGCTCCCAGTTTTTTTCTTGCCTGTTACGCAACGCCTCATCAAGTACGGCTTTTGCTTCCGAAACTGAAACTTTTTCGAATGGGATTGAGTCCATAACGCTTCCAAAAAAAGGAGAGCCGAATTTATCGCGCGTCAACCAACATATAAGTGTTACGCATGTCAATTGAAGCGTTCGGCCCCAGTTGAAAGATTCCCTGTGGAATTTATTTTACACACTATTAAAGCGTTGTACATCGACTGCTATTACAAAGACAAAGCAGCATCGGGCATTTTGTGGCTTGTAAGTGATTACTCGGTGCGATGTATCCCGAAAACTCCAGATTCAGTCAATTAAATAAAAAATAACTTTTGGCATTGATCCAATTAGGTCTATGATTAACAATAGTTTCCATGCGAAAACTATTTTAGTCGCATTGACTTTTGCAAGGGCACAAAGTGTTCAAATTTTGCGATAGAAAAAGAATTCCGCTACGGCTTCAAGCGCTTTTATCCGCGCCAGAGCTTCTTCCTCAACCCTCGGACTGGACCAGGGCCAAGGGGGCAGTTCGCTGTCATTGCACGTCATTGACGCCTTTTCATATCCAATGCTGTGCCTCTGCATCAGCTAATACGGCGACGGAATTTGTGCTGAACTAACGACATGGATTTCATCGTGTTTTGGTAAACAGGCGATGTGAAAAGTAAGCGTCTGCTTAGCGCCGTCTGTACTACCTGATCCGATGCCTGCATGATTGAATTGGGTGCACAAATTGAATGTGCCCACAATTTCAATTATGGACACAAAAATTCAACCAGTCATTTCGTCCCCAAAGCGCGGCCCGTACCGTCGGCACACAGTCGAATTTAAGCGTGCCGTTGTTGCGCGCTCGTTGGCGATCGGCACGTCGGTCTCACGTGTGGCTCGCGAGTACAACGTGAACGCCAACCAAGTCTTCGCCTGGCGCAAGCAGTTTGGTGAAGTGCCGCACAACGTCGCTGCCGACGGAGCTTGCCAACTGCTACCGATCACGGTGACCGAATCGGCGCCGCTATCTTGCGATAGCGCTGAGAGCGCAATGCCCGCTGCCGGTGTGATCGTGCTTAACGTGGGACGGGTGCAACTGCGCCTGGAAGGCAGCGTTGACGCGACGACGCTAGCCCAGGTGCTGGGGCGCCTGCTACCGTGATCGGCCTGCCGGCGGGCACGCGCATCTGGCTGGCGGCCGGCGTCACGGACATGCGTTGCGGCTTCAATGGTCTGGCCGCCAAAGCCCAAACGGCTTTGCAGGAAGATCCGTTCAGCGGGCATGTGTTCGTGTTCCGGGGCCGGCGCGGCGACATCATCAAATTGCTCTGGTGGACCGGTGACGGTTTGTGCCTGCTGGCTAAACGGCTTGAGCGCGGCCGCTTCGTCTGGCCGCAGGCCGTCGACGGCGTGGTGTCGCTGACCCAGGCCCAGCTGTCGATGCTGCTTGAAGGCATAGACTGGCGCCGCCCTGAGCGCACTTGGCGGCCATCGTCGGCCTTGTAAACGTTGCGAGGCTCGCGTAAACTTGGCGCATGCTCAGCTCAGCCGACCTGCCCAACGACATCGATGCCTTGAAGGCGTTGTTGCTCGCCAGCGAGCGCTTGTTGCAAGAACGTGACGATCAACTGGCCGGCCTGACCGAGCAACTCAATACGCGCGCCGTCGAGATCGAGCACCTCAAGTTGCAGATCGCCAAGCTGCGGCGTATGCAGTTCGGTCGCAAGTCCGAGAAACTTGACCATCAGATCGAGCAACTGGAACTGCAACTCGAAGACCTGCAGGCCGACGAAGGCGAAGCGGGGCGCGAGATGCCGGCCGCCGACCAGGCACCGCGCAAGAAGTCGGTGCGCCGCCCCTTGCCTGACCATCTGCCGCGCGACGAGAAGATCTATGCACCGCCAGCTGATGCCTGCCCGGCCTGCGGCGGCGGTTTGCGCCAGCTCGGCTGCGACGTGGCCGAGCAGCTTGAGTTCGTGCCGGCAAGCTTCCGCGTGATCCGCCATGTACGCCCCAAGCTGGCCTGCTCCTGCTGCGACGCGATCGTGCAGGCGCCAGCGCCCAGCCGGCCAATCGAACGAGGCATCGCCGGCCCGGGCCTGCTGGCGCACATCCTGGTGGCCAAGTTCGCCGACCACTTGCCGTTGTATCGCCAGTCGGTGATCTATGCACGCGAAGGTGTTGAGCTTGATCGCGCCTTGCTGGCCAGCTGGGTCGGTGCCGCCAGTGCGCTGTTGCGCCCGTTGGTCGATGCAATCCGGCGCCACGTGCTGGCAGCGTCCAAGCTGCATGCCGACGACACCCCGATCCCGGTGCTCGCGCCCGGCAACGGCAAGACCAAGACGGCACGTCTGTGGACCTATGTGCGCGATGACCGGCCCGCTGGTGATACCACGCCGCCGGCGGTGTGGTTTGCTTATACGCCGGATCGTAAAGGCATCCATCCGCAAACCCACCTGGCAAAGTTCGAAGGCGTGCTGCAGGCTGACGCGTATGCGGGCTTCAACGCGCTGTTTGAAGGCGGCACCATCCGCGAAGCGGCATGCTGGGCGCATGCGCGGCGCAAGTTCTACGATCTGCACGCGGCCAGGCCAACGGCCTTGACTACCGAGGCGCTGCGCCGGGTCGCAGAGCTGTATGTGATCGAGGCCGAGATCCGGGGCAAGCCGCCCGATGAACGAAGACATATCCGCCAAGCCCGATCACGCCCGCTGGTCGATAACTTCGAACACTGGCTGCGTGCCACGTTAGAGACACTGTCGCGCAAGTCCGACACGGCAGCGGCGATCCTGTATGCCCTCAAGCTGTGGCCGGCGCTGGTGCGCTACTGCGACGATGGCACCATCGAGATCGACAACTCTGCTGCCGAGCGCGCCTTGCGCGGCGTGGCGATCGGCCGTCGCAACTACCTATTTGCCGGTGCCGACAGCGGCGGCGAGCGCGCTGCCGCCATCTACTCGTTGATTGGCACTGCCAAACTCAATGGTGTCGACCCCGAGGCTTGGTTGCGCCATGTGCTGGCCCATATCGCTGACCATCCGGTCAACCGTGTTGAAGACTTCCTGCCATGGAACTGCGCGACGCTAGTGCCATCTAGTTCCAACCACTCGAGAAGCACATAATTCCCACACAATCTGCTTTGCGATAATGCGAACATTTCCTACACAATCTGCTTTACTGAAAAGCAGATTGTGTAGGAAAAAAAACAAACACAACTGACCCGTTAACATAAATTTCGACGCAAATTTGGATATGCCATTCATGCATGCCAAAACAGGTGAAAATCACGATTCGGCTTCGCGTCGTTACTCTCAATCATCCTAAACTCAGCAGGCCTTGTCCACACGGTACAGGGAAGACGCTTAC
>NZ_FOKF01000027.1 GCF_900111995.1 Collimonas sp. OK607 | reverse complement strand
AGCGCAGCCCCAGCGACAGCACATTGTTACCCAGGCCGCCGTCGCCTAGCTGCGCATCGTAGTTGAGATACCAGCCCCAGCGCTTGTCCACCGCCGTATTCAATCCCAGCCCGACCCAGCCGGCATTGCGCGACAAGCCGATCCCCTGCACCGTAAATCCCGCCGCCGGCGCACCCACATACGCCGCCCTGAAATCCAGGCTGCCCGCCGTGAACGCATGCTGCCAGGCTGCATACGCCTGTATTACGCTCAAACCTCCCGACCATTGGACACTGCTGGCGCCACGCAAACCCAGCAAGCCTGCCGTTTGCTGATACGCCTGGCTGTCCGCCGTCAGTCCGAACACCCCGCCGCTTTCCGTAAAACCACCGCGCTTGAGGTGATCGTAGGCCAGTCCGGCATAAGGCGTCAGCCGGGCATCGGCGGACAGGGGCAGCACATAACCGCTTTCCGCATAAGCCGACCACAGACTATCCGTGTGTCCCGCTCCCAGGTTTTGTTCCGTATTGCCAATCACCGCCGTGCGCGACACCGTGCTGTCGATGCCGGCCACGCCTGCCCTACCCGATACGTACCAGCCGCTCTCGCCAAACGCATGGCGGCCATACAGGGAGACACCGGTATTGTGTCCCTTGGATTGGCCGCCTAGCCGGTCAAAGCTGGCCTTGCTGTCGGCATACGCCAGCGCCGCACCGACGATCGTGTCCGGACCGAGATGAGTGTCGACCCCGAACTGGCCACCCCAGAGCGATGTATCGCCAGTGGCATAACCGCTCTCGCTCAGCTTGCCTGAAGCGCCGATGGCGCTGACCCACAATCCGGTACCGTCTTTCCCTTCCGCCTGGCTGCCCAATGCCGCCAGCCGATTGCCCAGATCGCGATTGAGCGCCTGCGATTGCTGGAACGTCAGCGCCTGGGCCGAGGCGTGGATCTGCCCCGACAGGCTATCGAGCACCTGCCCTGCCACCGCCACGCTGGCGCTCTTCTGCAAGGCCGCAGCGCTCGCCAGGAACGCCCCGTTGGTCCCGCTTACATTGCCGCTGGCGACCATCTGGTCCGCCGCCTGCAATCCGGTCTCCAGGTTGGCGGCCGCATTGTTGCGGGTAGGGTCGTTGCCAAACGCCGCCGCAGCCATGCTGGCCACATTGGTGCGGCTGATCTGCAGATCGACTTGCTGCGCCTGGTATGACAAGGTCGCCGCAATAAACACCCCCGGCGCGAAGCTGACACCGTCGGCCTCGAAGCTGAGATCCTTGAACTGGCCGCTGACACCGCCGGCAGCGCTCAGCACCTTGCCGGTGATACCGGCCTGCTGCGTGACATAACCCGAGGGATCCTGGTTGCCGCTCGGCGTGGTGGCGATCAGGTGCGAATTGCCGAGTATCGCCGCGCCGCCCACCGTCAAGGTGGTATTGAGCTGATTGGCCAGCACCGCCGTCGGCACCGCTACGTAATTGCCGTCGATGGTCAGGCCGGCGCCGCTATTGTTGACCCGGCCGCTATTGTTCACATTGCCGTGGATACGGCCGCCGTCGCCGCCGAGCTGGCCGGACGCGCCGACATTCACGCTGGAAGCGACCGCCCCGGTGATATTCAAGCGGCCACCGAGGATATTGCTGGCGCCGGTATAGGTATTGTTGCCGGCCAGGGTCAATTGGCCGTTGCCGCTCTTGTTCAAGCCGGCATCGCCGCCGATATCGTTCTTGAACACTGAACTGGCGTTATCGAACTGGACATTCACATTCGGCCCCAGCGCCAGTCGCTGATCAAACAGCGCCGGGCCGTTGACCGCCTTGCTGGCATTGAGCAATCCCCAGCCGTAAGTGGCCGGATCGTGCATATCTGTCGCTGTCGAGAGAATGGTTTGGCGGATCAGGTCGGCATTCATCCAGGGATAGGCTTGTTGCACCAGGGCTGCCGCACCACTCACCGCCGGCGCGGCAAACGAGGTGCCGTAGACGCGGGTGCCGGTGGTGCCAGAGATAAAATCGCCGGCTGCCGCCAGGCACCAGTTGGCGGCAACGCCGCAGCGGTTGGCGTAGCTTGAAATCATGCCCGGCACCGTATCGCTGAAGGAATAGCCACTAGCGCCACCGACAGCATTGACCGCCGTCACCGCCAGCCAGCCCTTTTGCAGGTCGGAGAACAAGCTGGGCAGGCTGGCATTCAGGTTCGGCTGGGTTGCGCTGTCATTGCCGGTGGACCAGATGAACAACCCCTGCTGGGCCACATACGGCTGGTACAGAGTATGCAGGGCAAGTGCCATACCGACCGACGCGCCGACGGGACTGACGCCGTTGGACTGGTTGAAAATCCGCACGCCCTTGCTAAACAGATCCTGATACATCTGGTTATTGAGCAGTAGACTGTTGTCGGTAGTGCCGGCGGCCGCTACCTGCAAGAACGCGCCGGGAGCCACACCTGAAATACTCCCCGCCAGAACCTCCGCCACTTCCGTGCCATGGCTATTGCCGTTGGCGCCGCCGACGCTGTAGACCGTCTTGCTGATGCGTCCGGCCAGTTGCGGATCGCTGGTATCGAAATCGGTATCGACTATGCCGACCGTGATGCCGGCGCCAGTCAGGCCTTGGCTACGGGCAGCCTTGATATTGCTGGGATCCAGCACGTTCAGCATGGTCGGCGGCGGTGTCACTACAGGTGGAGGGACTATCGCATTGCCGCTGTTGTTATCCGGTGTGGGAGTTGTCGTAACAGGCGGTGCCGTAGGCACGGCAGGTGCTGGCGGGCTGGTACCGGCACTACCGCCGCCGCCCCCGCCGCAACCCGCGATCAGGACCGATACGGCCATCGCAATCATCGACAACGAACATCCGGCAGACAGTTCCTTGTTCATAACATCCTCAGAATATTTGCTTCTATCATTGGCCAGACGGGCCATCCGTTTACTGTATTAACGGACGTCGTCGGACTTTCTTGAGAGCAAATTACGAGATTGTCAGGAGCTGCTTCTTTACCTTTATATTTCAGAAAACAAATTCAAAACACCTGCAAAAATACCTGTTAAACCGCGACTCCCCTCATCACCAGGCCAACCCAATGCGAAGTCGATTCGTCTGCGTTGGCCGACTTGTTTCTACCGCTATCCAACTTACCGAGCGCCGAATTGTAAACCAGCTTTTTTGCACGCCTGTCCAGCCGCTGTTTGATGCGCCCGGTCTGCTGGTCGCCATACGCAACGATCTCGTGGAACATGGATTTCAGAAGCGGTTGGTCAACCATATCCTGTTCCAGCTGACGCCAGATATCGCATTCGTTCCAGCGTCGAAAACGCATATAGGTGGTGTTCCATTTGCCAAATTCGGCAGGCAGGTTGCGCCATATGGATTTATTGCTGATGACCCAAAGTACGGCATCGATAAACAAGCGGTTATCGCGTCCTCTGGCGCCGGGATCGCCTTGCTTTCCCACCATTAAAGGTTCCAGCTTTTGCCATTGACTATCGTCAAGTTTCATCTCTACATTCCTGTCGTCATGCGCCTATACCGCCACTGTCTCAGGCTGCTTCCGCGGTTTCAAACAATGCCATGTCAGGGCTGCACATGAGTTTTTCTATATCGATCAGAATCAACATGCGCTGCTCTACCGTTCCCAGGCCGCTCAGGTATTCAGCCGACAAGGCCGCACCAAACTCCGGAGGCGGCTTGATTTCGTCACGGCTCAAGGTAAGCACATCAGAAACGCCATCAACCAGTATGCCGACGACACGCTCGGCGATATTCAAGATGATCACCACCGTGTGATGGTTATATTGAATATTCTCAAGACGGAATTTAATCCGTAAATCGACGATGGGCACGATGATGCCGCGCAAATTAGTGACGCCCTTGATGAAGTCCGGCGCATGAGCAATCCGGGTGACCGCTTCATAATCGCGGATTTCCTGCACTTTTAGAATATCAATGCCGTACTCTTCGCTGCCAAGCGTGAACACCAGAAATTTTTGTCCCTCTGACTCATCCTGTCCTGTCAGAATTTTGTTGTGATCGTTAGCCATTCCATTCTTTCTTTTTTCAAGATTTCTTACGCTACGCGGACGCCGCTTACCGCCTGGCGCCCTCGGCACTTCAAGCTGCAGCCAATAGCGGCGCTTTCTCGCGATTGGCGCGTTGCAACGCCGAGACATCGACAATCAGGGCAACGCTGCCGTCGCCAAGAATGGTGGCGGCAGAGATGCCTGGGACTTTGCGATAATTGGTCTCCAGATTCTTCACCACTACCTGATGCTGGCCGACCAGTTGATCCACCAGCAAAGCGAAACGTTTTCCTTCACCGTGCAAAATCACCACGATGCCCTGGGTAGGATCGGTGCGCGCATCGGCAACATTGAACACCCGATGCAATTCTGTCAATGGCAGATACTCGCCGCGCACATGCAGGACCTGCTCTTCGTTGCTCACGGAATGAATGTCTTCAGCGCGCGGCTGCAAGGATTCGATGACATAGTTCAGCGGCAGGATATAGACTTCATTGCCGACCTTGACCGACATGCCGTCAAGAATCGCCAGCGTCAACGGCAACACAATCTTGGTAGTGGTGCCGTTGCCCTGACGTGAGGAAATTTCGACATGCCCACCCATTTCCTGGATGTTGCGCTTGACCACGTCCATGCCGACGCCACGTCCTGAAACATCGGTAATCTTCTCAGCAGTGGAAAAACCCGGGGCGAAAATCAATTGCCAGACTTCGTCGTCGCTGATGGTGTCGCTGATCGCCATTCCTTGCTGGATCGCCTTTGCCAGGATTTTTTCCCGGTTCAATCCGGCACCGTCGTCGCTGACTTCAATCACGATATTGCCGCCCTGATGCTGAGCCGACAGCAGCAACTGGCCGACCGGGTCCTTGCCGGCAGCGATACGCTGTTCAGGTTTTTCAATACCGTGATCCAGGCTGTTACGCACCAGATGCGTAAGCGGATCGATGATGCGTTCAATCAGGCTCTTGTCCAGTTCCGTGGCCTTGCCAAAGGTCACCAGTTGCACCTGCTTGCCGAGTTTATCGGTCAGATCCCTTACCAGGCGCGGGAAGCGGCTGAATACATAATCCATCTGCATCATGCGGATCGACATCACCGATTCCTGCAGATCGCGCGCGTTGCGTTCCAGCTGTCCCATGCCGTTCAACAGGCGTTCATGCAGTACCGGATCCAATGTCGCCGCGGTCTGCGCCAGCATCGACTGAGTGATCACCAGTTCACCCACAAGATTGATGATCTGGTCAACCTTTTCCACGTCGACGCGAATCGAACTGGACTCCTTGGCGGCTGCGGATGCAACCGGAGTGGCTGCAGTCGCTGCAGCCTTTGACTGTGCCGAGGTTGACACTGCTGCCGCCGTCGCGATAGCGATTACCTTCGCCGCCACAGGTTCTGCCACCGCAATTGATTGCGGCTCGGCCATCGGTTGCGCGGCAAACGTAGATTCCACCGGTTCCGCCGGCGCACCCGCGTCCTGTTTGATGTCGATCTGATCGATATCGATGATGAAACAGCATACTGCGATGATGTCGTCTGCCTTGCAGCTGGTTTCCAGCCACAAGGTCAGGCTATCCTCACTTTGCGTCTGCGCCACCACAGTCCCCAGATTCTCCAGCTCTGACCCGAGCAGCTTGCGATCGCTTTCGGATATCCTGGAAAACTTTACCCGCAGTTGCGAACTGCCAGCCGCGACGGCAGGTGTTGGCCCGGCCGCCGGTGCAGCGCTGACGGCCAGCACTGGGAGCACCGGCGCCACCACCGCCTGACTAGCGGTGCCTGCGTTTTCTTCATTCGCCAATTGCTGCAAAACCGCGCAAATCCGCGCGACCATTTCAGGATCTGGTTCAGTACCGGCCCGATAAGCACTTATCTGTTCTTGTAGCACGTCTTTGGTTTCCAAAAAAGCGTCGATCATTTCCTTGCGCAGTCGTATTTCCTGATGACGGGCACGGTCCAGTAAATTTTCTAAAAGATGCGTAGTGTCGGTCAACGCTACAAACCCGAAAGTGGCGGCGCCGCCTTTGATCGAATGCGCAGCGCGAAATATGGCGTTCAAATGCTCGCTGTCAGGCGCATCCATATCCAGCCCCAGCAGCAACTGCTCCATTTCGGCCAGCAGCTCGTCCGCTTCTTCAAAGAAGGTCTGGTAAAACTCGGTAATATCCATATCGTTGTGATCTCCTTACTGCACTCTCTGATTGTTTGGCCTACGGCACTCCAACCGCAAAGACGCGTGACCTGCCGCCATCGCTACTCCGCATCCAGCAAACTGCCGACCACTTCCAGCAAGGTTGCGGGTTCTATCGGTTTTCTCAACCAGCCACTTGCGCCTGCTGCGCGCGCTTCGGATTTTTCTGTATCGCTGGCCTCGGTGGTGAGTACCAGGATCGGTGTCTCGGCATAATTTTCCAGCTGACGCAGCTCGCAAATCAGCTGATGGCCGCCCATGGTCGGCATATTCCAATCGGTCAGCACCAGATCGATCGCGGCAGCGTGCCCATGCGCATGCTGCATCGCGGCCTTGCCATCTGCCGCCAGCAGAACCTGGTAAGCACCGTCAGCCAGGGTCGCGGCAATCAGGTTGCGCATTACCGTCGAGTCGTCCACCACCAATATTGTTTTAGTTATCATATGAGCTCGCGTTCACGGCTTTTCACGATGTTCCGCTGCACCTGGCGACGGCTTGGATGCGCCCTCCCGCAACTGACTTGCGCTGTCTTTCTGCGCATCGAGCTTGAGGCCGGCATCGCTGCCGCTGACATTTTCCTGTTCTATCTGTGTCTGCGCACGCCGATTCAGTACCACGATGCTGATGCGCCGATTGACCGGATCCAACGGATCGGCCTTGTTCAGGTCCATGGTCGACGCCACTCCCATCACGCGCAGCACCTTCTGCTCGGTCATGCCGCCGCCGATCAGCTCGCGGCGCGAAGCATTGGCTCTGTCCGCCGACAACTCCCAATTGCTGTAAGACTTCGATCCAAGCACATAAGGTGTGGCGTCCGTGTGTCCTGCCAGCGTGATTTTGTTTGGCAGTTCATTCAGCACCGGTCCTATCTCGCGCAGGATGACGCTCATGTATGGCTGCACCTTGGCGCTGGAAATATCGAACATCGGCCGGTTGCGGCTATCGACGATCTGAATTCGCAGCCCTTCGCTGGTGATATCAATCAACAATTGCGGCCGAAACTGCTTGAGCACGGGATTGGCGTCAATCACCTGCTCCAGCCGTTTCTTCAATACCCGCAAGCGATCGGTATCGGCGGCATCGGGATTGCTTCGCTTGTCGTCGCCATCCACCTGTGTGAAATCAGTTCCACCACCGGGAATCACGCTGCTGCTGGAGCTGCTTTTCTCGCCGCCGCTGATAGCAACCTTCAACGGCATCTTGAAATATTCGGCAATTCCTTCCTTTTGTTTTGGCGAAGAGTTCGATAGCAACCACATCACCAGGAAAAACGCCATCATCGCCGTCATGAAGTCGGCGTAAGCGATCTTCCAGCTGCCGCCATGCGCCTGGTGCTTGCTGGCAGTGATCCGTTTGACGACGATGTGCTGTTTGTTAGTCTTGCTCATGCGGCCTCCACCTTGCGTCCGGAAGAACTAGCGGCTCTTGACTTGGCGCACATGATCATCCAGTTCCGTGAACGAAGGACGTTCGGTCGAATACAGCACCTTGCGGCCGAATTCCACCGCCAGTTGCGGCGCGTAGCCGTTCAGGTTTGCCAGCAAAGTGACCTTGATGCATTGGTACACTTTCACCGATTCCGCAACCTGATGCTCGATCAATGTCGCCAGCGGCGACACAAAGCCGTATGCCAGCAAAATCCCGAGGAAAGTACCCACCATCGCATGCGCAATCAATTCACCCATTTCCGATGGCGGCAAATTGGCAGATGCGAGCGCATGCACCACCCCCATTACCGCCGCCACGATACCAAACGCAGGCAATGCATCTCCAACTTTGGCCAGGCTGTGTGCCGGCACTTCGGCCTCGTGCTTGTAGGTCTCTATTTCATGATCCATCAGCGATTCGATTTCAAACGCATCCATGTTGCCGCTGACAATCAGGCGCAGGTAATCGGTCAGGAATTCAATCACGCGCGGGTCATGCTGCACCAGCGGATACTGCGCGAAAATGGGGCTGTTCAATGGATCGTCGATATCCGCTTCCAGCGCCAGCATGCCGTCTTTGCGCGCTTTCGCCAGCAGTACATAAAGCAAGGCCATCAACTCCATGTACAACTCTTTATTGTGCTTCGAGCTACGCAACAGTTTCGGCAATTCCTTGAGGGTGGCCATGATGGCCTTGCCATCGTTGCCGACCACAAAAGCACCAACCCCGGCGCCACCGATCATCAGCAATTCGACCGGTTGAAACAACACCCCGAGATGGCCGCCCATCATGGCGTAACCGCCAAACACAGAAGCTATAACAACGATATAGCCGACAAAAACTAGCACTTTTGATTCCCCTTGAAATAAACCTCATCAATTCCAGCTGCCGGATTGGCCAGATCAGCCGGATCGACCGGCATTGCTATCATGCTCAGGCGAAACCGCCCTTGGCATGACTCGCAATCCACTGTGGCACCGGCCGGTAGCCGTGCGCCGGATCATGATTCTGCTCCGACTCTTGCTCGACCAGCGGGGAACGCGACTTGCGGGTCTTGCCGGCACGCGACGGCGGCCGGCACAAGACGCAGACGAAACCGTTTTGCAGATCATGGGCGTGCGCCACGAAGCGGCCGCTGCAACGGCTACAGGTACTTAGCTGCAGCATGCCGCTGTCGAAGAAGCGGGTCAGGGTCCAGGCGCGGGTGAAATCCAGGATCGGCGTGCCGCCCTGCCGCTCAACTTGCTCCAGATAGAGCCGGTAACTCTTAACCACCGCGACAATCTGCTTGCCGTCGCCATGCGCCAGCATGAAGCGATAGATGTTGTAGAACATCGACGAATGGATATTCGACAGCCAGGTCATGAACCAGTCCGTGGAAAACGGTAGCAGTCCCTTGGGTGGTGAAATACCTTTGATCTCTTTGTACAGCTTGATCAGGCGATCACGGCTCAAGGAGGTTTCCGCTTCCAGAAATTGCAGGCGCGCGCCGAGTTTGATCAGGTCGATGGCCAACTGGATTTCCTGGGCTTCCAGGATCACGCTTTTGTTAGTAGCCACGATTGCCAGTGCCGAAGGTAAACGCGATGACGACGACCAGGGCGGAGCGCATCATCGGATGCCTTCCAGTGGTTGCCCTGCCAGCAGGATGGAAGCGTGGGCCTGCTGTAACGCATGGTCTTTGTCGCTATGCGTCAACGATGAAAGAATCGCGTGATCGTCGAACCGGAAGCGGCACAACAAGAGGCTGGATGCCGCCAGTTTCACCACTTGCGACAACGAGAGATTACCCAGCAGATCGGCCAGTTCCCGGCTCAATCCCATACGGAACATGGCTGTCGCTTTATCCTCTCGCAACAGACGCTGCGCCAACAGCAGATAGGATAGATTGACTTCACTTACCTCGTTTACAAATCCATTACTGTCCATGCTTTTCCCCAGACTGAGACTACTTATGAGTGTTTACGGCAATTGGTGAGCAATCTTTTAGTTTTTGTATTTTTTTGCTGCTTCCAAGCAATTATGGAATGTTTCAATAAAGAAATGAGTCGGGAAGGGTCTTGATATGAGTGAAATATTCGGCTGAATTGATGTAGGCATTGTTCCTACTTCAGCACCGCATTGCGCGGTAGCTTGGGGGGGAGATGAGAGAAATGCCGTTACGACAGTCTTGTCAGCGGCACTGCTGGCCTGCCTTGAGTTGCAAAGCAAGCTTGTCCAGCGCATTTTGCAAACGGCTGTAAGCTTCTTCTGTAACCTCTGATACGTTATTTCGCAATTGGTTCTCGATTTCTGCTGCAGATTGTGAAATTTCTGTCTGTTGCAGTACGGCGGCGGCGCCGCGCAAGCCATGCGCGAAGTTCGCGGACTCCACCCATCGCCTGTCTTTGATGCTGGCATTGAGACTGGCCAGTTGCAGATACCCGAACTGTAGAAAATCCGTCAATAACTCGTCGGGCGCGCTAGGGGTAGTCGGCGCCGGTTTCTGCGGAACCACCGGCGCCAGCGTCTGTCGCAATTGCTCACGGCTGATAGGCTTGGTGAGGATAGCGGTGCAATCCAGGCCTCTTGACTCACGCTGCAGATATTCGAGCGACATGCCGCTGTATAGAATCATCGGGATCGGAGGCAATGCCGATGCATCGGCCTCCCAGCGCCGAACCTGATGCAGCAGTTCGACACCGGTCATGTCCTCCAGCACATAATCGGTGATTACCGCCACCGGCCGGGTATGCGTCAGCCATAGCAAGGCTTCAGCGCCGGTAGCAACCAGTTCGCTTTGCCAGCCTTCAGCCGCAAGCTGCGCCTGCAGCATACGGCGGTTGATAGGATGATCTTCAACCACCAGAATTAACGCGGACCGCATCACCACCCCCTAGAGAAGGAGAAGATATCCTGTTTTGACATCAACCCTGGCGCCACCCATACGCGCAATATATAAGCGGAATACGCCAGCTTTCCGTCCGCCTAGCGCGCATGCAAGGGAATGCTCAAATTGACCACAGTGCCGATTCCCACCTCCGATTCGATGCGAATGCTGCCGCGTATCAAATCTGTAAACTCCTTGGCCAGCGACAAACCCAGACCCAAGCCGCGGCTACGGCCGGCGCGCACCGATTCAGCTTGATAGAAAAATTCGAACAAATGTTTCAGTTCTCCTTTGGCGATGCCGGGACCGGTATCCAGCACTTTGATCTTGAGTTTATTCATGCGTGTGGTCACCTCTATCGTAACACCGCCGGTCACGGTAAATTTGACAGCGTTATCGAGCATGTTATTGAGAATTTGCGACAACCTGACCCGATCGCACAGGAAATTGCGTGGCAAGTCCGGCGCCAGCCGCATCTGGAAACTCAGGCCCTTCTTGTCGGCGTTGATTTTATGCATGGAGCCGACGTATTCGAAATAGCTCAGCGTATCGATATTCTCGTGGAATATCACTACCCTGCCGGTTTCGATACGTGCCAGGTCGAACAAAGTATTCAACAAACCATGCAAATAGATCGCGCTTTGATGAATCAGGTCGCCGAACTCGCGACTCTGCGGATCGCTGCTGGTATCTCGCACCAGCTCGGAATAACCGTGGACGCCGCTCAGGGGGGTGCGCAGTTCGTGCACCACGGTCGCCAGAAAGCGCGATTTCCGCTTGTTGGATTCGCTCGCGCTGCGCCGCATGGCATCGTATTTTCTTACTACCTCATATTGTCGCCTGATGGTCCGGTAGGTCAGTGTAATCAATAACAAGATCAATAAGGTCGGCACGCAGGCGTACATGACGTACCCCATCAGCTTGGAGTCTTCCTGTCCCGGCAACGGCTCCGGATCAGGCAGTTTCACCGACAACAGAAGCGGGTAAGGCGCCAGTTTGCGCGACACCCACGAATGCTGGTCGTCAGACGCTTTTTGACCGGTGAACAGCTGATCCTTGTCAAGTTCGCTATTGTCCAGTTCCATGATCGTTTCATCAATCCGGCGCAAGATCATTCTTTCGTTTAGATGCGACGCCTCGGAAGCGATGCCATCGGTGCCGACTACCTGCTGCTGGCCGGCACGAATCCGGTCCAGATTCGCATACAGCGCCGGTAGGC
The DNA here is from genome assembly GCF_900111995.1 of Collimonas sp. OK607. Lineage (GTDB taxonomy): Bacteria > Pseudomonadota > Gammaproteobacteria > Burkholderiales > Burkholderiaceae_D > Collimonas. Next base: position 62,967 of record NZ_FOKF01000027.1, on the reverse strand, counting down.
GATCTACTGCGAATTCCAGCTCCACGATGCCGGTGAAATCTCCCTTGTCAGAGAAGATACGGCGCGCTATATGCATCACCCATTGATCGCTGCCGAGCAATCTGCGCGGTCGGGAAAAGCGCAACGAATCGTCCAGATGGTCGCGATGGGCGATATACAATTCATTGCCGCTCCAATCGGAACCGATCGTATTTCGGGTTGAGGTCACCAGGCGCCCAGCCTGGTCAACTATCGTCAACTGCGTGTATAAACCGCCAAATATCGCGGTGTAGCGCTGCAGGTCGATTTTTCCACCGGCATTCTGGTAGTCGCTGCGAACCAGTTTTAGCAAGCGATCGCGCTCATCTATCGATCGTAGCAAACGCTGGGAAAAATCGCGTACCACGATGGTGTGGCTAAGCTGGATGGTTTTAACGTCGCGTTCATAGTCGGAACCGATTTGATAACCGGCGTACAGCCAGACGTAGCCAATGATAAGAATGGCAATTACGACGATCGCGTAGACAAGGCGCATGAAACGCGGGCCGCAAAACAGGTTGTCCGTCTTTGAAACGGCTAGCAGGCGACGCCAGGCAGAGGTAAATCTTTGCATTACGATGAGCATACAATCAATTGGGAACTGTGACAGATATTACCGTCACAATAGGCGCAGCATGTCGGTGATTGTGGTTTTAGCACCGGAGTAACTTAAACGTACCCGCTATTATCCCGCATCGTCGAAGCTGGCCGCTGATCAATTTACACTTGCCAGCATTGGCGCCGACATCGACATCGGCTGCTCATCGGCAGCATGCTTTTCCGCCAAATCGAAAGATGCAGGCGATTTCGCCGAATCGTGCTGTTTCGGCATGGCTGAATGCGATCGATATGATCGCCCGGCTTCCGCTTCCAGGCGGAAGATACTGACGGCTTGCAGCAGTTCCCCGGCCTGCTCCTGCAAACTGTGCGCTGCCGCCGCTGCCTGCTCTACCAGCGCGGCATTCTGTTGCGTGGCCTGATCCATTTGCCCCACTGCCTGGTTGACTTGTTCGATGCCGCTGCTCTGCTCCTCGCTGGCTGCAGCAATTTCGGCCATGATGTCGACCACGCGCCGGATCGAAGCAACAATCTCGCTCATCGCGGCGCCCGCTGCGTCGACCTGCTTGCTGCCAGCGTCAACCCTGTCGACCGATGCCCCGATCAACAGCTTGATATCTTTGGCGGCCACTGCCGAACGCTTGGCCAGATTGCGCACCTCGGCTGCCACCACCGCAAAACCACGGCCCTGCTCACCGGCACGCGCTGCTTCCACGGCGGCATTCAGTGCCAATATATTTGTCTGAAAGGCAATACTGTCGATAACGCCGATGATGTCGCTGATCTGGTGCGAGCTACCCTTGATCAAGGCCATGGTGGCAACCACGTCAGACACTATCTGGCCACCGCCCACGGCCACCGTAGCCGCGTTTTCAGCTAGTTGGCTGGCCTGTCGCGCATTGTCGGCATTTTGCCTGACGGTCGAGGTCAGTTGCTCCATCGAAGCCGCGGTTTGCTCCAGGCTGGCGGCCTGTTCTTCGGTACGGCTAGACAAATCCAGGTTGCCGGCGGCGATCTGACGCGAGGCTGTGACGATATTTTCCGTACCGTTGCGCACCCGGCTTACCGTGTCCCGCAAGGAGAAAATCATCTCTTTAATACCCTGCAGCAGCTGCCCGGTTTCATCTCGGCTTTTTACTTCGACACTGGCACCAAGGTCACCTTGCGCCACGCGCTGCGCCACGGCGACAGCATCATGCAGCGGCTTGACGATGCCGGCGGTCAAGCGCCACCCAAACAATGCTCCGAGCACGATTGCCAGGACACCAAACGTGACCAGCAACATCCTGCCGGAGCGATAGTTGGCGGCAATGTCGAGCGCACCGGCATCAATTGCCTGGCGTTGCGCATCGACGAACTTCTGCAACTTGTCCATGTACGCCTTGCGCGCCGGATCCAGATCCTTCTCTATCATGGCTGTAGCGCTTTCTGCGCTGCCGTACAGCCGCGTAGTCAGCACGGTATCCCGCATTTCGGTGTAGGCGGCGCGGGCAGCGGCTATTTCGGCCAATTCCTGCCGGCCCTTGTCGTCAGACAGTCCGTGTAGCTTGGTTTGCAATTCGGAGGCGCGCTCCGAGGTTGCGTTCATTTCCGACTGAAAAATTTTCTGGATTTTACTATCGTCACTACGCACTACCGCCATCGTACGCACCGCATTGACCGCTACCGCATCCTGCCAGTCCCCGGCTAGTCTTTCACGCACCAGGGATTGCGACACCATGGTCTCGACAGCGGCGCCAGTTTGCTGCAAGCGCCAGATACCTATTCCTGTAATTGCCACTACCAGTAACAAGATGGACGTAAAACCGACTGCCAGCCGGATCCCTATTCTGGTATTTGTAAACTGCATGTCTCACTCCAGTTTCAACCACTTGGCCGGTGCGGCTGTCAGGTGGTCAGTTTGTTGTTAGCTTGTCAATCAACCCGATTTCATCGCTCGACATCAATTTGTCGATATCCAGCAAAATCAGCATGCGGTCGTCGAGCGTCCCCAGGCCGATCAGATAATCCGTGTTGAGGACTGTCCCCATTTCCGGCGCCGGCTTGATTTGCTGGCTGGACAGGGTAATCACGTCGGACACGCCGTCCACCACCATGCCTACCGTGCGCTGCCCCAGATGCAGGATCACGACCACGGTAAACTGGTCATAGCTGGAAGCATCCAGTTTGAACTTGATGCGCATGTCGATGATGGGCGTAATGACCCCACGCAGATTGACCACCCCTTTCAGGAAATCAGGTGCGTTCGCAATTTGGGTAACGTTGTCGTAACCGCGCAGTTCCTGCACTTTGAGGATGTCGATCCCGTACTCTTCCTTACCCAAGGTAAAGGTAAGGAATTCGTGGCCGGCGACTTCATTTTGAACGGCGGAACGGCGCATCTGAGTCGGCGTTTGAGCGGCAAGCGTCATGAACTTGATCCTTGATAAATTGAAATGCACCTGCTGTCGTATCGAACGGCGAAATCCAGCTTAAAAGTCTGGTTTGGTGCAGCAGGTTAAGTGACTCAATATAAACAGGAGCAAACGCTATCGATGGTGGGAAAAGGGCTTGAAACAGCCCTCTATTCAAGGCTTGGACGGGTGATCATCCCGCTCGTGGGAGGAAATCTGCAGGCTTATTCGAGTAGACCGTGCTCGATGGCGTAATGGGTCAGCTCGGCGTTAGTGCTTACCCCCATTTTTTCAAGTACGCGCGAACGATAGACACTCACGGTCTTGGGGCTGATGGAAAGACTTTTTGCAATTTCGGCGCGGGTCTGGCCCGAGGCGATCATCCGCACAGTCTGAAACTCCCGGTTCGACAATTGTTCATGTGGCATCAGCATGTCTTCTTCAATGACGTGATTCGCCAGTGATTCGGCCAAGCCTTTGCTGATGTATTTACGACCGCGCGCGACTACCCTCACCGCTTCCACCAGTTCATCGGGAGCGCCGTCTTTGGTCAGGTAGGAGGCCGCACCCGCCTTCAGGGCACGTACGGCAAATTGTTCCGGACTGTGACTGCTTAGCACCATGATGCGCAGCCCAGGTTCGCGCCTTTTGAGCAAATGCAGGATTTCAATGCCGTCTTTGCCCGGCATGGAAATATCCAGCAACAGGACATCGCACTGCTGCTCTCTCAGGATATCGATGATGCCGTTATAGTCGCTAGCCTCGCCGATCACGGTGATACCGGGGCTGGCATTCAGGATATGCTGCAACCCACGCCTGACAATGCGATGATCATCAGCGATCAATACCCGAATCGGCGACGCAGCGTTCATATCCATGATTCTTTGAACAATCTCATTTCACAATCGAAAACCGAATATTATCGATCGGCAATTATGTCTGCACAATGCGACAGAAACAACTTTACCTACAATATGCGCACATTTTGTTGCAATGTCGCCCATTCATATTAAATAGATAATACTTGTCTTCGAGCTGTCGTCAATCTTGCAAGATTCAAGCGGGCTCCGGCTGCGTCGAATCATTTTCCAAGCTATATATCCACGCCAGTAATTCAGCCACCGCCAGATAAAGTTGCGGCGGAATCTGCTGGTCCAGGTCAACGTGCATCAACAGCTTCACCAGATCGGGTGAGGCATGTACATACAAGCCGTTTTCACGCGCCCGCTGCACAATCGCATCTGCCACCGCGCCATAACCCTTTGCCACAACCACCGACGCCTGGTCCGGGCTGGCATGCGATAACGCTATCACGCTTTTACGGCTTGAACCCTCAGTTTCCATAGCGGCCCACCGGCTCGTCAACGCGATGCATTTGCAGTGCTCCAGCTTGCCAAACGCAAGGAAAATGTATCACCCGGGGATGTGTCCCCCAGACAACGAACATTACTCTAATACAATTATTTACTTTTGTTGACATTTTTTTTATCCGATTCGTCTTCGGTTGCCGCTTGTGGCAATTGCGCCACTTCCAAGCCGCCTAGGGGCAAGCCAGCCGCCGAAAATCGCTGCCGCAACTGTCCGCTGTCGGCGCGCATGGCATTCATCGTGGCTACCTCGGCAGCGCCAAGATCTGCACGCCAGCGATCGTTCACCAGACTCAGACGTAGTTCGATACTGCCGAGCCGGGGCAACGTCATGCTCACGCGGGTACTCCAGGTGGGCGGGGTGCTATGCGGATTGTTACTGTCTGCACCGCCTTGCTGGCGCCGCCCCTGCTCCGTGACCTCCCATTCCATGCCGGCACCCGGCCAGGCCTCACCGCTCCAACGGAATTGCGACAGCGCCAGCAGCTCAAGCTGTTGACGCACCAGGGGAATTGCATCCGCCGCTATGCTTGCTGCAACGTGGCTGGTGACGGGACTGGAGGCAGTGGCAGGTGTCTCGGCGGCCGCTAACTGCAGCCTCAGGTGTGCTTGCGGTTCTTGCAGCAGCTGGGCCAACGAACGCTGGCCGCTGAAAAATTGCAACAGATGGGATTCGTAAAATAAGCCGCTGTCCGCCACACTGCGCGCCAGAGCGGCGGACAGTTGTTGCGGCTCCGGTTCCTGTGCAGCGGTTGCCGGCCACAAGGGTGCGCTGCCACGTACCGGCTCGCCCTTGGCTGGCGCGCTACCCAGCAACTCACTGATGACCCGCGCAGCTGCGCTCAAGCTGGCGCCGTCAGCAACACCCGGCGCCAGCCGGGCGACGCCAGGCTGCACCGGCTGGCCAAGGTCGACGCCGAGCTGGCGGTCGACTGCCGCGCGCGACGGCAGACGGGTATCGTTCGCAATCGCTTCGATATCGGTAGTCGCATCCGGCGCATAGATGGCGAGCTGCCCTTTCAACGGCACCAGATCAGAACGTTGCATCGGCGCCGTCGCCAACACCTTGTCAATCAGGGGCGTGCCGCCACTCATGGCACATAGCCGAAATTACTGACCATAAGCATGGTTGAGGTGTTGCTGACGATGCAGATTGCCCAGCAACCTGCTCAGTTGCGCCAGTTCCGGAGTAACGATATCGCGGATTTCTGCATCGGCGGCCAGGATCAGAGTCAGCAAGTCATGCTTGCGTACCAGTTGCGACGGCCCCAGAGGCGCCGTCAGTTCAATCTCTTTCAAACGCTCGACACAAGACAGAAACTGCTGTTCCAGCAGTACCAGGCCGTCCCAGTCGCTGGCGCGCGCCAGTTCCAGCATGCGACTAGTGAGCGGCGCGAGTTGCTCGTAGCAATCCATCACATTATGTTGAGACGCCATATCATCCCCTTGTCGAAAGATCGGTAGCATCCAGGCTGGCTTTGAGGCCGTTATCGACGATGTTGATGGCTTTCGATATGGCATTGCCTTCGACCAGAATTTCAGCGCTTTCGATGCCGATCCGTGCGTAGGCCCGAGCGCCCGGACTAATGGCTTGATTAGGTGCAGATGATGTGTACATAAACCGTTATTTTAATTATCTTACTTGGAAGTATCGTTGATTGTCGCAAATTGCTGGGGCAGGTAGCTGCTGGTCTGGCTCATGCTGGCAACCAGCCCGCCGAGCTCCGTGAATTACATTGCATAACTTGTGATCGTCGCACTGATCGACGCCTGGATGCTGGTCATTTGCGTAGCCAGTGTCTTTAGTTGCTATTCAAACCGTCTGTCGCCGTTTTCGACAGGCCGCTGCCGGTGATACCGGTGGTAAGCAAGGTCGACATCTGCGCACCGATGCCGGTAGTCCCCGTAGCGCTGGAAAACAAGTTTTGAATGCCGCTCAGATTCGTACTCAGTGCCGTCGTCAATTTGGCGATCTTAACGATTGTCAATTATCAGCCTGAATTTCGATCCGTTGAATAGCCAGGTTTTTTGGCAGCAGTTGTCGCTTTGCATTGCATTGATAGCTGGTACGCTTTGAAGCTTGGCATGTTGCTGAATGACGTGATGGTCGATTTGCAAAAAGCGGGTGTCGGCTTTCAAATGGATTTGCAGGTGCGTAACAAGCTGGTGGCAGCGTATCAAGAAATTTTCAATTTACCGGCCTGGAAGCTGCTCAAAGACTGCTTTCGCTGCGGCCCCAGCAAGGGACTTCCCCGAGCTTGAAGCAAGCTCTGCATGACCTGGAGCAAACCTTAGAGCACCTGCAATTCGGTTTAAAGTTAATTCAGGAACATTTATTTTCACGTAACCCTAAATGTTTCCGATGTCGCTGTCGATAACATGACTAACGGTGGCTTTCATCCCGGTAAGGGTGGGCAAACGTTACGGCGACTTAGCCGACATCCAACAATTTTAGTTACAGGGGTCACAACATGTCAGTCATTAATACCAATATCCTCTCGTTAGTTGCACAAAACAACCTGACCAAATCGCAATCTGCGTTAAGCAGTGCGATCGGGCGCTTGTCTTCCGGCCTGCGTATCAACAGCGCCAAGGACGATGCTGCGGGTCAGGCCATCGCCAATCGCTTCACCGCCAGTATTACGGGTTTGACGACGGCACAACGTAATGCTAACGACGGCATCTCGCTGGCGCAAACCACCGAAGGCGCGCTGAACGAAATCAACAACAACTTGCAACGCGTCCGTGAACTGACAGTGCAAGCGGCCAATGGCAGTAACTCCGCTGCTGACAAGGCCTCGATTCAGGCTGAAATTACCCAACGCCTTGGTGAAATCGACCGTACTTCGGCACAAACCGATTTCAATGGCGTGAAAGTACTTTCTTCATCGGCCAAGACGCTCAGCGTGCAGGTCGGTGCCAATGATGGAGAAACTATTTCGATTGGCTTATCCGAAATCAGTTCGAAGACGCTGGGTTTGACCGGCTTCAATGTGGACGGCACTGGCTCGCCAAATAAAGGGGCAGCCTCTACCGATTTGTTGATCGCAGGGTTTGCTGCCGGCGCAACGACTAATGGCGTCACTGCTTACAGCCGCACATTGACTGCAGCCGCTAATGGCGCCACTTCAGACAACGCTCTGGCTGCCATTCAAGATAAGGGTACAGTCGCCGTCGGTACGCAAACTTACACCTATAACGCTGCGAACCAGAGCTATTCTGTCGCCGACTCTGCTCGCACACTTGCTAACACGAACGCCTCACTGACTCCCCCCGCTGGCGGCAGTGTAACTGCTACTGTCACCATTGGCGGCAAGTCCACAAATGTCAATATCGATAGCAAGGGTGCCCTGACAGACGCTTCCGATGGTTCTGCACTGTACCTGGATGCAACCAAGAACCTGACCAAGACAGGAACGGCTTCCGTCGCTGCTACCGTCACGAATCTGACTGCTGCTGCAACGGGTATGCAATCTGGTGATACGATCAAGATCGGTGCCACTGGCGCTACCTACACTTCGGCCGGCGCCAACTTTACCGTGGCTGGTGAAGCAGCTTCGTCTACCGCGGTTGCCGCCGACCTCAAAACTAACGGTGGCACTGTCGACGTCGATGGTACGGGCGCTACTACATACACAGCGACTGCTGGCGGAGCATTGACTGGTGCTTTTATCGGTGCAAGCGGATTGACAAAGACCGCCCTCGAGACAGTCAATCTGAATAGCAATGGCGTTGTGACTGATGCATCTGCCAACGTGGTTTATACCGATACGGCCAATCCTGGCAAACTCACCACCAAGACTGTTAGCAACGCCACGGTAACTGTTGACCCTTTGAAGGCGTTGGACGAAGCTTTGTCAAAGGTAGATAAATTGCGCGGCTCGCTGGGTGCGGTACAAAACCGATTTGACTCGGTGATTTCCAACCTTGGCTCCACGATCACCAACCTGTCTTCTTCCCGTTCGCGTATTCAAGATGCAGACTATGCAACTGAAGTGTCGAACATGACACGTGCGCAGATCTTGCAACAGGCAGGAACTTCGGTGTTGGCGAAGGCTAACCAATCGACTCAAGGCGTTCTGTCGCTGCTGCAATAAGCTTATAGACGACGGCACAAACGGCTGCTACATGCGTTTGTGGCGGTGGGCTGCCCGTGCGGCGGCCCATTTTTTCCGGCGTGCCGATCGAGTGGGCGTAGTGAATTGACGTAACTAAGGCTGTCCAGTCATGCCTGGACAATGCGACTTCGAAAATGCGCATTGGAATACAGGCGTGAGCGGACAGCGGTTTTTACGGGAAAGCAAGCATGTCGTTTCAACTTCAAGCGTCGTGCCTGTCGCGGCAGGCAGTACCGATAGCGTGGATGAAAAAAAACAAAGAATGTGACTACCGTCAATCCCGAGCAGATGAAGGCTGTGCTGATAGTGAAAATAGTTTCTCAAGGCCTTGCTAATGCAGTTCCGCATGGAGCATCGCTGAGTCACGATTAACTGAAATTGATAGGATCTGATATGACAACGGTTTCTAGCCTGGGTGTTGGCTCTGGACTTGATTTGAATACTTTGCTGGCCGGTCTGACGACGTCTGAACAGGTACCGGTAACAATGCTGACGAATCAGCAAAGCAGCTACAATGCCAAGCTATCGGCCTATGGCACGCTGCAAAGCGCATTGAGTGGATTGCAGGCTGCTGCGGCGGCGCTCGGCTCGGTATCCCTGTTCCAAAGCGTGACGGCGAGCTCCAGCGCCACCGGCGTGTTGGCGGCTAGCGCCACTGCCACGGCCAAGAGCGGTACTTATGCGGTGAATGTGACGCAACTGACGCAAGCGCAGTCGCTGGTGGCAACTGGCGTTGCCAGCACCACTACCGCGATTGGCAGCGGTGCCCCTACTACGGTCACGTTACAGTTCGGCGCGATTTCCGGCGGGACGCTGAATGCCGGCACCGGCACTTATTCCGGTGCGACGTTTACCGCAGATGCCACACGTCCCGCCACCTCGATCACGATCGATTCTTCGAATAACACACTGGCCGGTATCCGCGATGCCATCAATGGCAACGCCGCGATGGGCGTTACGGCAACGATCGTCAATGATGGCAGCAGTACACCGGATCGACTGGTATTGACGTCCAACGCCACTGGCGTGAAATCAAGCATGAGTATTACGGTCAGCGGCGATGCGGCAGTGTCGAATCTGCTGGCAAATGACCCGGCGGCGACCCAGAATATGCAGCAAACCGTGGTCGGACAAGATGCCAAACTGACGGTCAACGGAATCGCTGTCAGCAGCGCTAGCAATACCGTCGCGGAAGCAGTGCAAGGCACCACCATGACCTTGACCGCGATCGGCAGCAGTACGCTGACACTGGCGAACAACACCGCCGACGTGCAGACGGCGATCTCAAATTTTGTGAAGACTTATAACAATTCGGTGAGCATAGAGAATAACCTGAGCTCCTTTAACGTGGCTGCAAACACCCAGTCAGCTCTGACCGGCGATGCAACACTACGCAACATTCAGACGCGTATCCGTTCACAGTTGAACACGCCGCAGGCTGGCGGCAACCTGACGATGTTGTCGAATATCGGCGTATCATTCCAGACCGATGGCACGCTGGCAATCGATTCGACCAAATTGACGGCGGCATTGAACAGCAACATGAGCGGTGTCCAGAATCTGTTTTCCAGTGCCACCGGCAGCACCGGCCTCGGTTCGCAAATGTCGACGCTGATCACCGGTTTCATTAACACGGGCGGAGCCCTGCAATCTGCGACCGCTGGCGTGAATAACACACTGAAGTCGCTGGCGACGCAGATCAAGAGTGCGCAAAGCGTGGCCGATGACACGATTGCGCGCTATAAGCTGCAGTTTAATCAGCTCGATGTATTGATGAGTTCGATGAAGACGACCAGTGCTTATTTGACAGCGCAATTCGCCCCCGCTACAACTTCATAAAGGCAGAAACCATTATGTACGCCCCCTACGCATCATCCAACGCCGGTGCTAAGGCTTATGGCCGGCTAGGACTCGAAACCAGCGTGATGAACGCTTCGCAGCAGCAATTGATGCTGATGCTGTTCGACGGCGCCAAAACCGCCATCAGCATGGCTCGGCATCATATGGCGCAGGGTGAGATTGCGGCCAAGGGGAATGCCATCTCGAAGGTTATAAATATTGTTGATAACGGTTTGAAAGCCGCTCTGGACGCCGATGCCAACGATCCGGCCGGCTGCGAACTGGTGGCCAATCTGTCGGCGCTATACGATTACATCGGTCAGCGCCTGCTGCAGGCCAACCTGCGCAACGATCCGGCCTTGCTGGATGAGGCGGACCGGCTGCTGGAAAGCATAGCTTCCGCATGGCGCGAAGTGGGCCGTCACCAGTAATTCCGTTCAGTTAAGGCAATTTCTATGCTGAGGCGCTGACTTCCTTCGATACGCAACTATCCCTGACTGAACGGTATTAGCAGTCACAAGACCGTCCGGGAACCGGACACCGCTGTGGCGAGCGCTTCAAGGCATTTGTAGATAGGAGAGTGATATGGGATATCAACACGAGCTGATGGACTGTTACGAACAAATCGCACCGTTAACCGGACGCATGCTGGAGCTGGCGCGGGTGGGCGACTGGGATGGCATGATGACGCTGGAAACGCAGGTTCGCTCCTGCGTCGAACGCCTGAAGGAAATCACTCCTGTGGCTGCGCTCGATGCATCACAACTGGCGCAAAAACAGCAGTTGTTGCGCAGAATACTTGCCGACGATGCGGAGATTCGCGATCTGGTGACACCACAGTTCGCACGGCTAAGCACCTTGATGGGCAACCTCAGGCGTCAGCAGGATATCAATCAGGCTTACGATCAATAAGCTTCATATGCCGTCATGAGCGGTGTGACACCTTTCGTTGATAAGCGATCTACACACTACCCGACTCGGTGGCGAGCGACAAGTGACGGCAACCTGGCAGTTGTCCTGCTTACCAGGTTGACCGCAGTACTGACGCACCACGCCTACCGAATGTTTGCCTTTCTTGGGGAAACCGGTGTCTCCGATGATCCAATAATGCCCGGTATCGGTGACCAGCAATGGTTTGACGTGATCACCCACCGATGCCGGTACGACGCTGTCCTACCACGCCGACTCCGCCATTATGGAGGGATTGATGTCTGGCGCGCACATGTAACGGCTCGACGCTCTTGCGGGCAATCGGAAGCATAAGTCCTTAGCAGTCATTTTTAAAACCTGCCTTGCGATCCATATGACTCAATGCCTCGCCGAGGTGCTCAAGGTGATATCCAACTCAGCCAAATTCGTGATTCCCGTCTCCTGTCGTTATAGATAGTTCAACGGTATACACACTACACACATAATTTACTTTATGACACAGTAAGACTATCGCCCTGTTTTATACATGCTTGCTCCAGAAACGACTTTCAGGCTGGCATATTCATAATTTCCTGATAAGCCGCAACTACCTTGTTACGCACTTGCAGGCCCATCTGAAAACCGACATTCGCCTTTTGTAAATCGATCATCACGTCATTCAGGGATACGCCGGGCTTACCCAGCTCGAATGCCTCGGCCTGGCCGGCCGCGTGCTGCTGGCCGGTGCTGATGCGTTCCAGCGTTTTTTTCATTTCGTCGGCAAAGCCGCCGCCGGCTATGCCATTACTGGCCGCCGCCCCGCCGCCGGCGATTTGCGCCGTCGCAGTTAATTGCTGTAATACCGATTCGATCGCTGCTATCGCCATATTCCATCCTCTCCTACCTGATTTTTCTGAATTCTCATCGTCGTCCACGGGACAGGCCTATGTGCCGCCTGGATCTGACGATAAATGCTAGCTGTTGCCAACCAGCGTAACAGCAATGATTTTTTTGCATAGCGGCAAATGATGGGAAAAAGCGCAGCTATTCGAGCGATCGAAAAACGGCCTGGCCGTTGACAATCATTAGCGTCGACACAGGCTGCCTTGGATTATCCGATTTACCTTTGTTGACATCTGTTATCCATTCTAAGGAAAGCTTGCTGTATGTCCGATACACAGAAGCGCATAGTGAACAGCAGTAACCAACACAGCCAGACTTCATCCGAGGTGGCTGCATGAACGCAGCCGCAACGGGCGCCAACCTCGCTGGCGACAAGAAACCGACGCTGCTGGAGCAAGTGCGCACCAATCCAAAACTACCACTGATCGTCGGCGCCTCGCTCGCGGTAGCGGCCATAGCCGCTTTCTGGCTCTGGAGCCGGGCTCCCGATTATCGTGTCCTGTACAGCAATCTGTCAGATCGTGATGGTGGCGCTATCATCGCCTCGCTGCAGCAAATGAATATCCCGTATAAATTCGCCGAAGGCGGCGGTGCGGTATTGGTCGCATCCGAACAGGTCCATGAAGCGCGTTTGCGGCTGGCGTCGCAAGGCCTGCCTAAGGGCGGATCGGTCGGTTTCGAACTGATGGATAATCAGAAATTCGGCGTCAGCCAGTTTGCCGAGCAGGTCAACTACCAGCGCGCGCTGGAAGGTGAACTGGCCCGTTCGATAGAATCGATTTCAGCAGTCGAAGCGGCGCGTATCCATCTGGCGCTGCCCAAACCTTCGCTATTTGTGCGCGACCAGCAAAAACCCAGCGCATCGGTCATCCTCACCTTGCATCGGGGACGTTCCATCGATGACGGCCAGGTAAGCGCCATCGCGCACCTGGTATCTAGCAGCGTGCCGGAACTGAATGCCAAGAATGTCACGATCGTCGATCAGAGCGGAAATCTGCTGTCGACGCCGGCCACCGGCAATCGCGGCCTGGATGCGACCCAGTTGAAATATGCGCAGGAAATCGAGCAGACTTATATCCGCCGGATCGAAGCCATCCTGCAACCGATAGTCGGCGCCAGCAATGTGCGTGCGCAAGTTGCTGCAGACATCGATTTCTCAACGGTCGAGCATACCGACGAAAAATACACGCCGAACCAGGATCCGACCAAGGCCGCCATCCGCAGCCAGCAGTCGAGCGACGCCAATCAGCAAGGGGCAAGTCCGGCGGGTGGCGTTCCCGGCGCCTTGTCGAATCAGCCGCCGGCCAATCCGACTGCGCCCCTTAACACCGCCCCGGCTTCCCCGGCCAATGGACAAGCCAATCCGGCCAGTGTTGCAAACGCCGCCAATGCCGCTAACAGTGCACCTCGCAGCGGCGGCTCCAGCAACGTTCGCCGCGACGTCACCACTAACTATGAAGTGGATAAATCGATCAGCCATGTGCAGCAGAGCGCCGGCGCCATCAAACGCCTGTCGGTAGCGGTGGTAGTGAACTACCGCGGCGCCACCAATGCTCAGGGTAAGGTGGTCACGCAGGCACTGCCGGCGGCCGAGCTGGAGCAGGTGAAAAACCTGGTCAAGCAGGCAATGGGCTACAGCGTCGACCGCGGTGATTCGCTGAATGTGGTGAACAGCCAGTTTGCCGGCGATGCGCCGGAACCGGAGCTGCCAGTCTGGCGCCAGCCCGACAACATCGAACTGGCCAAAAGCGCAGGCAAGTATCTGCTGCTCGGCATCCTTGGCCTGTGGCTGTGGTTCGGCCTGGTCCGTCCGCTGCTGCGCAAGCATTTGCAAGGGGCGCCGGCTGCCGGGTCCGCAACCACCGAAGCACCCGCCAAAGCAGCGGATGCGCAGTCGCCAGAACAAATCAAGTTGAGCGAAGAAGCAAAACAACGCCAGGCCGACCGCCATCAAGAGAATATGCAGCACGCACAAAGCATGGCCGAGAAAGATCCACGCCTGGTCGCCATGGTAATCAAGAACTGGATGGGCAACGATGAATGACGACGGAATCAGAAAAAGCGCAATCCTGCTAATGTCGCTGGGCGAGGACGGCGCCGCTGCCGTGTTCCAGCACCTGGCCCCGCAAGAGGTTCAAAAGCTCGGCTTGGCGATGTCCAAGCTGCGCCAGGTAACACGCGAACAGATTGCCGAAGTCATGGATGAATTCCGGCTTGAAACCGAGCAGTTCTCTGCGCTCAACCTGGATTCCGGCAGCTATATCCGGGCGGTGCTGAACAAGGCGCTGGGCAGCGATCGCGCCGCCAGCCTGATCGAAGACATTCTCGAATCCGGCAACAATTCCACCAACGGCATCGATACGCTGAACTGGCTGGAAGCCAACGAGGTGGCAGAGCTGATCCGCGACGAACATCCGCAGATCATCGCCACCTTGCTGGTGCACCTGGATCGCAGCAAGGCATCCGAGGTGCTGGAATTGTTCACCGAGCGTTTGCGGCATGACGTGATCCTGCGGGTCGCCACCTTCGGCGGCGTGCAACCGGCGGCGCTCGCCGAACTGACCGAAGTGCTGACCGGCCTGTTGTCCGGCCAGGGCGTCAAGCGTAGCCGCCTGGGTGGCGTCAGAGCCGCGGCCGAGATTCTCAACCTGATGAGCAGTACGCAAGAAGAAAGCGTGATCCAGCACGTGCGCGAACACGACGGCGACCTGGCGCAACGAATTATCGACGAAATGTTCTTGTTCGAGAATCTGCTGGAAATCGAAGACCGCGGCATCCAGCTGTTGCTCAAGGAAGTCGAATCGGAATCGCTGATCGTCGCCCTCAAGGGCGCAGCCCCGGAGTTGCGCGAGAAATTCCTGCGCAACATGTCGCAACGCGCTGCCGAAATGCTGCGCGAGGATCTGGAAGTGCGCGGCCCGGTCAGGGTTTCGCAAGTCGAGAGCGAGCAAAAGAGTATCCTGCAGATCGTACGGCGTCTGGCCGATTCTGGCGAAATCGTGATCGGCGGACAGGGCAGCGACGCCTATGTCTGATCTCGATCAAGGCTACGGCAAGTTGTCTTCCCGCCGCAAAACGCCGGCGGCTGCAAATCCTGCACATCTGCCAAAACCGCCGATGAGCGCCTGGCAACGGTGGGAGATGGGAGATGTGCAGCAACCGGCAGACCGCTCGGCGGCAGAGACGTCGGCGCCAGCGCTCGCGGCCGAGCCGATGCTGGCAGTGCTGGAACCGAAACTGCTGATAGACGAAGCCGAATTGCAGCGTCTGCGCCAGGACGCGCAACAGGCCGGCGCCAGCGAAGGCCGCCAGCAAGGCCATGCCGAAGGCTGGCAAGAAGGTTATGCCGCCGGCCTGGAGATTGCACGCAACGAAGCTGAAGGCTTGCGTGCACTAAGCCTGGCCATGCCCGGCGCACTGCGCCTGGCGGAAAAAGAACTGGCCGACGATTTATTGACTCTGGCGCTGGATATTGCGCGCCAGGTAGTGCGCCAGGCGCTGACGGTTGAACCGCAGCTGATCCTGGCCGCGGTAAGGGAGTTATTGCAAACCGAGCCGGCATTGAGCGGCACCCCGCGTCTGCTGATGCATGCCGACGATATGGCGCTGGTGCAGCAGTATCTGGCAGAAGATCTGCAAGCTGCCGGCTGGCTGTTACGCAGCGATCCAACCATCACCCGCGGCGGCTGCCGGGTACAAGCCAGCAGCGGCGAACTGGACGCCACCATGGAAACCCGTTGGCAACGCGTAGCGGCTGCACTTGGCCGTAGCCAGGCCAGCGTAACAATAGCGTCCCATGACTGACGTCCGGCATCCGTCCGGCGACGGCCAGCCGGCAAACAACCGCCATCTGCAAGCCTGGCACAACGTGCTTGGCAACGCCAGCATCAGCGTCGGCCGTAGCATTCCGATCCGTACTTACGGCCGTCTGACCCGTGCGGTCGGCCTGGTGCTGGAAGCTGTCGGTTTACGGCTGCCGGTGGGTAGCGATTGCCTGATTGAACTGCCGCCGGGATACGCGCAACGCACGACGGAGGCCGAAGTAGTCGGTTTTGCCGGCGACCGCCTGTTCCTGATGCCGCAAACCGAAGTCGCGGGATTATTACCCGGGGCACGCGTGTATCCGCTCGAAGCAGCCGCATCGTCTTCCAACAGCGCTGGTACCGGCAACCCGCCGGCTGAACCCGGCAGCAAGCGTCTGCCGGTCGGTGAAGGCATGCTGGGGCGGGTCGTCGATGCCGCAGGCCGGCCGCTGGATGGCCTCGGCCCATTGGATTTCAGCCGCGAAGTGCCGCTATCCGCAGCCCCCATCAACCCATTGGCGCGCGCGCCTATCGACAGCGTGCTGGATGTCGGTGTGCGCGCCATCAACGCCCTGCTGACAGTCGGCCGCGGCCAGCGCATGGGATTGTTTGCCGGTTCCGGGGTCGGCAAAAGCGTACTGCTTGGCATGATGGCGCGCTATACCAGCGCCGAAGTGATCATCGTCGGCCTGATCGGCGAACGCGGCCGCGAAGTCAAGGATTTCATCGAAAACACCTTAGGCGTGGAAGGACTGGCGCGGGCGGTCGTAGTCGCCGCTCCGGCCGATACTTCGCCGCTATTGCGCTTGCAGGGCGCCGCCTATGCCACCTCGCTGGCCGAATATTTTCGCGACCAAGGCAAAGATGTCTTGCTGATCATGGACTCGCTCACGCGATACGCCATGGCGCAACGCGAAATCGCCCTGGCGGTGGGCGAACCGCCGGCCACTAAAGGTTATCCGCCGTCGGTATTCGCCAAACTGCCGGCGCTGGTGGAACGTGCCGGCAATGGCGCACGCGACGCCTCAGGCAAAGGCGGCGCGATTACCGCCTTCTATACCGTACTGACCGAAGGCGACGATCAGCAAGACCCGATTGCCGATGCCGCGCGCGCGATCCTGGACGGCCACGTGGTGCTCTCGCGCAGCCTGGCCGAATCAGGCCACTACCCGGCGATCGATATCGAAGCCTCGATCAGCCGCGCCATGACTTCGCTGATCGAACCGGCCCAGTTCGATGCCGTGCGACGTTTCAAGCAAATGTTGTCGCGCTATCAACGCAACCGCGATCTGATCAGTGTCGGCGCTTATGCCCCGGGGCATGACTTGCAGTTGGATAAAGCGATTGCGCTGTACCCGAAGATCGAAGCATTTTTGCAGCAGGGAATGGCCGAGCGTGCCGACTATATAGAAGCGATTACGCAACTGGAGCAATTGTTTCAAGCGGATCATGGGAATTAAACGCAACGGCTCTAGCCGCTTCTACATTTTTTATTAGGGTTGCCGTTAACTTACAGATACGCCGCAATGAAGACAAACGGAGAGATCCCCCAGGTTTGAGAGGAAATCATGTCAAATACATTACCGCTCGCCATGTTGATTGAACTGGCCCAGAACAAGACCGACGAAGCAACCCGTCGCCTGGGACAGTTGCAGCGCACGCAGATCAGCGCGGCGGAAAAGCTGGAGATGCTGATCCGCTATCGCCAGGAATACTACGATCAGCTGCAAACCCAGATGCAGGATGGGGTGTCGTCGTCACGCTGGCGCAATTTCCAGCACTTCATCGGCACTCTGGACGGTGCTATCGAACAGCAACGCGCGGTCGCCGCCCAGGCCGATTCGAGGCTGGCGCGCGGGCGCACCGACTGGCAGCAGAACAAGCGCCGCCTGAGTTCGTTCGACACGCTGGCCGCACGGGTCAAGGAACAACAGGCACAGCTAGCCAATAAACGCGAGCAGCACGCCAGCGACGAACACGCTGCCCGGCAATTCCGGCTACGCATGCTCTCCGCAGCAGCAGAATAATTCATCAAGGAATCGTCATGTCTCTAATAGTTTCATCCGGCACCGCTGCCCTGCAAGCGGCGCCTTCCGCAAACAAGGCCGGTAGCAGCGCGAATGCACAGCAGCCCGACGCCGATCATTTCGGCAAGGTACTGGACCGTTCGCTCGCGGGTTCCGACAAGTCGGCCGACAACGCCGCAAACAGCGCCAAGCCAGCCGATCGCCCGGCAGCACGTCGCCCGGCCAACGGCAGCGCCAATACCGGCCAGGACAGCGGGCATCAGCAAGATCCGGTCGCAGTGCCGGCGTTAGCGTTCCTGGCATTGCCGCCGACCAGCGCCAAAGCAATCGAGGTCAATGCTCAATCCGGCAGTGACAGCCAACCGCAATCAGCCGCGGAGATCCGGCTAAATGCGGCAATCGCCGCGGCCGGCAGCAAATCCGGTGCGCCCGCTGCGACCACCATAGCGGACGCGGAAACAGGCGATAAAAGCACTCCCCTCGCTGAAGCGGCTCTGCCCGCCGCGGGTCAATTGGCAGCTCACGCTAGTCCGGCCGGTGCAACATCATCTAAACAGAGTGGTCTGGCGAGCCAAGAGCCAGGTAGTGGCGAGTACACCACGCTGACACAGAATCCGCAGCAGACCATCAACCAGATGGCTGCAGGCGGCGCCGCCGGACAGCAAGCGGCACATGATGACGGCAAACACGAAAAATTGGGAAAACCGGGACGCCAGGATAGTCAAACCGCAGCCAAGGTCGACGCCGGGAAGACCGACGTTGCGGCCGCCGCCAGTGTGAACGGCGTCACGGCAGCCAAGGCGGCCGCCGGCAACTCCGGCCAGCCGAATCTGGATATGACAGCTCAGATCAATCCAGCCATGGCGCATGCCCAAACGACAGCGGCGACAGCTAGCTCAGCGCCACCCCAGGTCAAGCTGGCTCTATCCCCTGTGGTGGGCAGCGACGGCTGGGGTACCGCACTCGGTAAACAAGTTATCTGGATGGGTAACACCAACAACCAGAGCGCTGAGCTGCACCTCAACCCGCCAGACCTGGGCCCGCTGAAAGTTACGTTGACCATCAATGACAACCAGGCGCAAGCCATGTTTGTCTCGGCCCATCAATCGGTGCGGGCGGCACTTGAAGCGGCCCTGCCACAGCTGCGCAACAGTCTGGCTGAGAGCGGTATCAACCTGGGCAACACCTCCGTCAGCGCAGACGCCCAGCAACCGCAACAACGGCAGCAAAGTGCATTTGCCCAAAGCCAGAGCGGTCATAGGGGTTCCAATCACCAATCCCAGGCCGGCATGGCCGCAGGCGAGTTGAGCGGCAACGTCGGACGTAGCGCTGTTCCGGTTAGCCGGAATGGCAACGGCAAGGTCGACATTTTTGCCTAACAGAAAAAAACAGAACTTCGCGGCGCAACAAATGCAGGATCTGAAGCGCTTTCTCCCTTTATATCAGCAGATGGTTCGACGCCCTTTTGGCAAAGAATGGACGCTGAAATCTGATGCAGGAAAAACCATGGCAACCATCACCGACAACGCAGTAGCAGCACCTAAAAAAAACAAGCTTGGATTGATCTTGATCGTCCTGACCGCGGCCTTGGTTGCGGCCGGAGCGGCTTATTATTTCACCCGTATGCAACCAGCCGTCAAGACAGTCGCGGCGCCAATCCCGGAAACACCGATTTTTGTCGCCCTCGATCCGTTTACGGTCAACCTGCAGGCGGAAGACCGCGATCGGTTCCTGCATATCGGCCTGACCTTGAAAGTGGCGGACGCCAAAACCCAGGCGCAGATTGTCCAGTACTTGCCTGAGACGCGCAGCCGGATTCTCAGCCTATTGTCGAACCGCGATCCGAATACCCTGATTACCGCCGACGACAAGAACCTGCTTGCCGCAGAAATCCTTAAGGCATTGAACAAGCCCCTGGCCAGCAGCCAGCCGCCGCAACACATCACCAATGTGTTGTTTACCGCCTTCGTGGTGCAGTGAAACCGAGATCCAGCTATGGCTTATGAACAGCTACTGTCTCAGGACGAAGTAGATGCATTACTGCAAGGCGTCACCGGCGAGGCCGATGCAGCCGCCGCGCCGGCCCCGAGCACGGAAGGTGTGCAAGCCTACAACCTTGGGACCCAGGAACGTATCGTGCGCGGCCGCATGCATACGCTGGAAATCATCAACGAGCGATTTGCGCGCCAACTGCGCAGCTCACTCTTCAATTTCATGCGCCGCAGCGCCGACATTTCGGTAGGCGCGGTGCACGTCCAGAAATACAGCGAATTCATCCGCCATCTGCCGGTGCCGGCAAACATCAACCTGCTGCACATGAAACCGTTGCGCGGCACGGCGCTGTTCGTGTTCGATCCGAACCTGGTGTTCCTGGTAGTCGACAATCTGTTCGGCGGCGATGGTCGTTTCCACATGCGGGTCGAGGGGCGCGACTTTACCCCGACCGAACAACGCATCATCACTCGACTGTTGAACCTGGCGCTGGAAAGCTATGGCAGCGCCTGGAATCCGATTTACCCGCTCGAATTCGAACACGTGCGCTCGGAGATGCATACCAAGTTCGCCAACATCGCGACACCGAATGAAGTCGTGGTTAACACCACTTTCCATATCGAGTTCGGACCAATCGGCGGCGCCCTGCATATATGCATTCCGTATTCGATGATAGAACCGATACGCGATTTGCTCTCCAATCCGGTTCAGGATGAGGTGGAAATTGACAAGCGCTGGGTCAAGCAACTGTCGCAACAGGTGCAAAGCGCCGATGTCCAGCTGAAAGTCGATTTCCAGACCCTGCCGTCGACCATAGGCCAGCTGCTCAAACTGAAAGTCGGCGATGTGCTGCCGATAGAAATGCCGGAGTCGATTATCGCCAAGGTAGACGGCGTGCCGGTGATGGAATGCGGATACGGTACTTCCAACGGCCGCTATGCGTTGCGAGTAGAAAAAATGATCAATCACCGCGAAGGTGATTCAGGTGAATCAGGTGAATTAAAGGGAAATAAACATGAGTGACGAAAACAAGCCGGATCCAAACGCCGAAGCCGCCGACGACTGGGCCAGCGCGCTCGCCGCCCAGACCGCTGCGTCGCAACCAGCACCGGCCGCCCCTGCTTCAGCTGCTGCCAAGGTATTTCAGCCGCTCAGCGGTGAACCCGCAGAAGTAGCCAAGACCGATATCGACATGATCCTGGATATCCCGGTGCAGATGACTGCCGAGCTGGGCCGCACCCGGATCACCATCAAGAACCTGCTGCAACTGGCACAAGGATCGGTAGTGGAACTGGATGGCCTGGCCGGCGAGCCGATGGACGTGCTGATCAACGGCTACCTGATCGCCCAGGGCGAAGTGGTGGTGGTCAATGACAAATTCGGGATTCGCCTGACCGACATCATCACGCCGTCCGAGCGCATACACAAACTGAACCGATGAAACCCTTGCTCATGGTACGGCGAACGCTACTGCTGCTGTCGCTGTTACCTTTTGTCGCCCTGCCCGCTTCAGCCATGATCGCTACACCGCCTGCCGCAGTAACTGCCACGGCGGCTCCATCATGGGGCGCCACCGGCTTGCTGCAGGCGGCTTCCGGCCTGGCGGTGGTACTTGCGCTGATTTTCCTGTGCGCCTGGGTGGCGCGCCGCCTTGGATTGCAAAAACACAATAGCGGTCGGCTGGTTAAAGTGATTGCCAGTACCTCTATCGGTCAGCGAGAAAGGGTGGTGGTGGTTGAAATCGGCGGCACCTGGCTGGCGCTGGGAGTAACGCCGGGACAGATTCAATCCCTGCATACCATGCCGGCACAAGAATTGGCGGAAGAGGTCAAATTACCGATCGCACGCGGCGCAATCGCAGCCACTAATGCAGCCAGCGCCTTCGCACAAAAATTGCGAGAGTCGCTGGGGCGCAAGTAGCGATTCTGCGTAGACACCCCGCGCTCACGCCGCACAACTATTCATCTATTCAAACCGATTGGCAGAATGCGCCCTCTTTCCCTCCTCGCACGACACGGTAAATTGCTGTCAGCGCTGTTGCCGGCACTGTTTCCGACTCTTATT
The DNA here is from genome assembly GCF_900111995.1 of Collimonas sp. OK607. Classification (GTDB taxonomy): domain Bacteria; phylum Pseudomonadota; class Gammaproteobacteria; order Burkholderiales; family Burkholderiaceae_D; genus Collimonas. Next base: position 40,976 of record NZ_FOKF01000027.1, on the reverse strand, counting down.
CTGGCTCTTGGCCTGCTGCCGGCAATAGCTGGCGCACAGGCACTTCCCGGCATCACCAGCACCGCCGGACCAGGCGGCAGCCAGACCTGGTCGCTCAGCGTCCAGACCATGCTGCTGCTGACCTCGCTCTCGTTCCTGCCGGCGCTGTTGCTGACGATGACCAGTTTCACCCGCATCATCATCGTGCTGGGCCTGTTGCGTACCGCCATCGGCGCGCAGAGTTCGCCACCCAACCAGATCCTGGTCGGACTATCGCTATTCCTGACCTTTTTCGTCATGTCGCCTGTATTCGATAAAGCCTACAGCGACGCCTACAAACCGTTCTCCGACAACAAGATCAGCGCCGAACAAGCGCTCGACCGCGGGATCCAGCCGTTCAAGCAGTTCATGTTGAAGCAGACCCGGGAAGGCGACCTGGCCCTGTTTGCCAGGTTGGCGCAAGTTCCGCAGATGCAAGGTCCGGAAGAAGTTCCGCTAAGGATACTGGTGCCGGCGTTTGTCATCAGCGAGCTCAAGACCGCGTTCCAGATCGGCTTCACCATCTTTATCCCGTTCCTGATCGTCGACCTGGTGGTGGCCAGCGTCTTGATGTCGATGGGGATGATGATGGTACCGCCCGCCACCATCTCGCTACCGTTCAAGCTGATGCTGTTCGTGCTGGTCGATGGGTGGAATCTGCTGATCGGCGCCCTGGCCCAAAGTTTCTATACGTGAGGTGATAAAATGACTCCTGAATCGGTAATGGCGCTTGGCTACCAGGCCATGAAAATGACTCTCCTGCTAGGCGCGCCGCTGTTGCTGGTGGCCTTGATCAGCGGTTTGATCATCAGTCTGTTTCAAGCAGCCACTCAGATCAATGAAATGACCCTGTCATTCATTCCAAAATTATTAGCTGTGTGTGCGACCATGGTCATCGCCGGGCCGTGGATGCTGAACTCCATCCTGGATTACATGCGCCAGCTGTTTTCCAGCATTCCGCAACTGGTTGGCTGATGCCGCCGGTCCTGTCAGTCACCTCAACCCAACTCAGTGCCTGGATAGTGGCATTTGTGTGGCCCTTCGTCCGGATGCTGGCCCTGATCAGCAGCAGCCCGATATTCGGCGAGAAAAAAGTGGCGCGTCAGGTCAAGGTCGGCCTCGCTGCATTGCTGGCGATTGCCATCGGCCCTACCCTCGGCGCCATGCCATCCGTACCCTTGGTCTCGGCCGGTGGCGTGTGGATTCTGATCCAGCAAGTCCTGATCGGCTCGGCCATGGGATTTTCCATGCGGCTGGTATTTGCCGCGGTACAAGCTGCCGGCGATTATGCCGGCTTGCAGATGGGCTTGTCCTTCGCCTCGTTCTTCGACCCCAACAGCGGCGGCAACACCATGGTGCTGGCCAGTCTGCTGAATATGCTGGCGATGCTGATGTTCCTGGCGGTGGACGGCCATCTGATGGTCATCAGCACGCTGGTCGAAAGCTTCCAGGTTCTACCGATTTCCGATGCGCCGCTGGCCGCAGAAGGCTGGTATTTCCTGGTATTGGCCGGCGCCAATGTGATTTCGGCAGGGTTGATGCTGGCGCTGCCCCTGGTAGCCACCCTGCTGACGTTGAATCTGGCCATGGGCATTCTCAACCGGGCTTCACCGCAACTAAGCATCTTTGCCGTCGGCTTTCCTTTGACTCTGCTGGGCGGTATCATGATGCTGCAACAGTTGATACCACACTTGAGGCCATTTCTGGAACAGGAATTTGCGCTCGGCCTGGCCAACATGCTCCATGTAGCGCAGGCATTGCGGCCGTAGGGTGGGCACGCTTTTGTGCCCACCCTACGGCCCGGCTCAACGGTATTAGAGGTAATTAAGCAGCGAAATTTTCCGAATCTGGACGAAGGTCTGCTGCGTTGCCTGCAGTGCCGTCTGCCGTTGATACAACTCGGTAATCGCGCTGGTGTAGTCAAGATCCTGGATGTCAGACAAATAGCTCTTATTCGATAAATTGCGGGCATCGCCATTCGTGTTGAGCGTATCAAGCTCTTGCATGCGCGATCCCACCGACGAACGCACCGTCAGCACGTTGTCGAGCGAATTGGATAGCTTGACGTTGGCTGTGCTTAGCGAATTCTGCAATTGCGCCTGGGCCGCAGGAGTACCGTTGTCGACCGGTGTCCTGAGCGCGCCAATCAAATCCTTGAGTGCGCCAAACATGTCAGGATTGGCGCTCTTTGCGGTATTGACGTTAAAACTGTCGCCGCTGGCCGGTGCGCCGGTCAAGGTAATCTGCAACCCGCCGAACTGAATCGGCGTGCCGGATGTGTAAGTACCTGGCGTCACTACCGGTGGCGTATCAGAATTGGTCACGGTAAACGTGGTAGCCGAGGTGAATTGGACCGAGAAATTCTTGCCGAAATCCGGATTGGTAGCATCTACCACGGAAGTAGCGCCGTATACGCCGTCACCGGTATTGGCAGCTGCCGAAGTCGTGACGTAACCTGCGCTGCCTTGCGTACTTTGAAAAATGCTGCGGCCGTCATCGGTTCCCGCCATCTGCCGCGAAACGTCAACTTGCAGTAGTTGCTGACCTTGATCGCCGACATACTGTACATTGCCGCCTGCTTGTTGCACGAAGGGCGCACTACCGCTTTTAAAACCGGCGAACAGAAACTGGCCGTTGCCGTCATCGGTATTCGCCAAGCCGAGCAATTGATCGTAATTACTTTGCAAGCTGGTGGCTACCGACATGCGGTCGGCATCGGTCATCGAGCCGTTACCCGCTTGCACCACCAGGCCTTTGATATTTTGCAAAAGCGTGGTGACGCTTTGCAGGGTATTATCTTCCAGCCCCAACGTGCGTGATGCCTGGGCACGGCTGGTCGAATATTGATCGTTGAGAGAAATCGATTGCGATACGCTCAGTGCCCGGGTTGCGCCAAGCGGATCGTCGGAAGGTGTCAGGATTTTTGTCCCGGAGCCGATCTGCTGTTGCACACGCAACAGACTTGTTTGCTGGGAGCTCATCGAAGCCATGCTTTGATCATAAAACGACTGGGTACTGATACGCATCTGGTTCTCCTGAATTACAATTTATCCTGCAGCTCATCTTGCCGGCCAATACGGCCGCCATAAACATCCATCAGCCAGCAATCCCGAGGATCGCGTTAAACATGGTCGTGGCGGTCTGGATCACCTTGGCATTAGCCTGATACATTTGCTGATACATCAGCAAGTTGGCGGTTTCTTCATCTTGATTCACTCCCGACACCGATTGCTGGGCCGCCTTGATTTGTCCAGCCAGGCTGGTTTGTGCAGTATTGGCGACGGTCAGCTGGTTGGCTTTATTGCCAATCGTGCTGACCAGCTGACCATAGGCATCGGTATAGCTGGCGGTACCTCCGGCCAGCGTTTTCGTGTTTTGCAAAGCGCCCAGCAGCAAGGCATTGCTGCCGTCCGAAATGCCGCCGGCATTTGGTCCGACGGTGAAGGTATCGCCGTTCGCCGGCGCACCGCTGACAGTGGCCGTGATGCCATTGAAACTGTAAGAAGCACCGGCGGTATAGCTGACACTGGCGCCGGCCCCATAGTTGACCACCGTGCCATCCGGATTGGTTACCGTGACTGCGGCACTGGCAGGAAAGCCCGAGAGGCTGGCCGGCGCGGTAGTGCTGTCGTATTTGAGCGTCACCGGCGTAGTCAGCGGTGTCGCCAGATACGCGGCGTCGACCTTGCCGGCACTGATGCTGGCGCTGCCCAGATTACCGGCCGCGTTGCCGGTGACGATAGGCGCAGCGGCAGCTATCTTGGCAGGATCGGTAACCGTCACTGTCAAATCGCGCGCTCCGGTACGCGTCGGTTGCACCAGGAAGGAATCGCCGACTTGCGGCGCGCCGCTGGCAGCTTGCAGCGAGACGCCGTCGAAACTTGCTGGCAAGCTTGCATAACTGCCAACCACTTTGTTGTCAGCCAGACGCGTCACTGAATATTGCGGACTGCCGGCGACGTTGACAACGTCGACCCGGTAATCGCTGGTAGTCAGTTGAGTGGTATCGCTGAACGATGGAGTGATCGCTAGGTTACCGGTATTGCGCGCATTGGCAATTGCAACCGGACTGGCTTGCGAAAAAAAATCCTGGCCGGCGGCGCCATTCAAGTCTATGCCCAGATTGTGCTGGGCATTGAAAGTGTCGGCCAAGCCGATCGCCATCCGTCCCACGGCGTTCTGGGCATCGCCCAAGGTCTGGTTACGAAATTGCATCAAGCCGCCCATCGATCCGCCGCTGATTACATTGTCTTGCAATTCCACCGCGACACCGGCAGCATTGACCAGGGCCACTGAAGTACGGCTGGGATCAGCAGCAGAAGTAACCGCCTTCAAGGTGGAGGCCTTGTCGCCTAACACCAGGGTCTGGCCGGTGCCGATAAATACATTGTATTGACCACCGTCCTGCACCACCACCTTGGTCGCCACCAATTGGCCCAAGCCGTTCACCAGGCTGTCACGCTGATCCAGCAAGTCGTTCGGAGCCTGACCGCCGGCGGCGTTGCTGAGCAAGGCGATCTGCTTGTTGATGCTGGCGATCTGAGTCGCGTAGGTATTGATCTGGTCGACAGAACCGGAAATCTGATCGTTGACATTACTGTTCAGGCCGGTCAGCACCTGGCTCATGGTGCGGAACTGATTCGCCAACGCCTGGCCTGAGCTGATCAATTGTTGCCGTGCCGCCGTATCGGCCGGTGTATTGGCTACAGCCTGCACACCTTTGAACATGGTCTGCAGCATCGGCGCCAGGCCGGTGGTCTGGTTGGCCAGCAGATTGTTAATCTGATTGATCTGGGTAGAGTAAGTCGTCAATGCCTGATTGGTGGATTGCGCCTGGTTCAGCTGCGATGTCAGGAATTGATCGTAACTGCGGCTGACATCAACTACTTGTGCACCGTTGCCGAAAAAGCCGACGGTAGGGGTATAGGTGCCGCCAGCCGACACTATCTGCACCGTTTGCCGGCTATAACCAGGCGTATTCACGTTGGCTGTGTTGTGGCCGGTAGTGACCATTGCTGCTTGCGCTGCGTTGAGCCCGCTGAGCCCGGTAAAAAACAAGCTGTTTGCCATACATTCGTCCTTTAAGAGGGCAACTGCCCGGCGACTCCGCCAAGCTCACTTAAGATATAACGGCAGCAGCCCGGGAAATTTGAGGGTAATGATCGGTTCTATGCAAAGAAATCAGAGAATTTGCTTCATGATGCGCACCAGCTTCTCGCCATACTGCGGATCGGTGGCGTAGCCTGCGCGTTGCAAGCCATGTGCGGCCTCGGCCGGATCGCGCGTCGCCAGCACCTGCGCATAGCGCGGATTGCTCGCCAGGAATCGGGCGTAGTCGGTGAATGCTTCGTCATACGAAGCGTACGCGCGGAACGAAGCCTTGGTCTGCTGTGGCACGCCATCTATGTATTCGGTCGTGACCGCCTGGACCACCGGCCCCTTCCATGCCTTGCTGGCCTTGATGCCAAACAGGTTATGGCTGCGGCTGCCGTCGTCGCCCTTGATTTCGCGCTTGCCCCAGCCCGACTCCAGTGCCGCCTGCGCCAGGATCAGTTGCGCCGGCACGCCGCTGGCCTTGCTGGCGACCTGTGCCGAAGAAGTCATGCGGGACAGGAACTGGTCGACGTACCCTTGCGAGTTACCGGCGGCATTGCGCCCGGAACCATAATCGGCCGCATCGTACAGGGATAGATTCTGCAAATTGCCGGAGTTCGGTATTGGCGCTGCCGCGGGAGCCGCTGCGGGGGGGTGGGCCGGATGCTGTTCCAGCAGTTGCGCCGACATCTTGCTGAGCGCCGATGGCTGCTGCTGGGCCGGATCGACGGTGCGGCTAAGCTGGGCCTGCATGGCTTCTGCCAGGCCAAGGCCGCGCCCTGACAGATTCTGCGCCAGTTGCTGATCCAGCATGGAGGTATACATTTTTTCCTGCTGGCTATCGAACATGCCATCCGACGGTGTCGCCTCGCGCATGCTTTTCAACACCATCTGCATGAACATCGCTTCAAACTGGCGCGAAACCTGTTTCAAACCGTCTTGCGGCGAATTCCTGGTGGTGCGGCGCAAAGCGTCGACGCCCTGCACATCCAGCGCGAAGCGTTGATCCAGATCGCCGCTGCGGTTGTTGCTATTGATAGTTCCTGCAGGCCAGGAGACACTCATGCGCTACCTCAAATGATTTCAAGTTCGGCGCGCAAAGCACCTGCTGCCTTCATCGCCTGCAGGATCGAGACCAGATCCTGCGGATTGGCGCCCAGCGAATTCAAACCTTTCACCACATCGGCCAGTGAAGCACCGCTCTTGACTACCTGCAAGGCGCCGCCGGACTGGTTCACCTGGATTTGCGAGGTCTGCGTAACCACCGTGCTGCCACCTGAAAACGGGCCAGGCTGGCTGATCACAGGCTGGGTGTTGATCACTACTGACAAATTGCCATGTGCCACCGCGCAATCCAGTACCCGCACAGTCTGGTTCATTACCACCGAACCGGTGCGCGCATTGATGACTACCCGCGCAGCAGCCTGCGCCGGCGTGATATCGAGATTTTCCATGCGCGCCAGGAAGCTCACTCGCGCCTCCGCCTGTGCCGGCGCCGCCACCTGGATCACCCGTCCGTCGAGGGCATTGGCGGTACCGGCGCCGAAACTGCGATTGATCGCATCGACTGCTTTCTGCGCCGTGCCGAAATCGGAGACATTCAATTCCAAGGTCAGCGTATTTGCCTCACCCAGCGGTGAAGTCACAGCACGCTCGACGATAGCGCCGGCAGGAATCCGGCCGGAGCTGAGCTGATTGATTTGCACCTTGCTGCCGTTGGCCGATGCGCCGGCGCCGCCCACTACCATATTGCCCTGGGCGATCGCATACACGGTGCCGTCGGCGCCCTTGAGCGGCGTCATCAGCAAGGTGCCGCCGCGCAGGCTCTTGGCGTTACCCATCGAAGACACTGTGACATCGATGTTTTGTCCGGGTCGTGCGAATGATGGCAAGGTTGCGGTCACCATCACTGCAGCCACGTTCTTCAGCTGCATGTTGGTGCCAGGCGCCATCGAAATGCCGAGTTGCGACAGCATGTTGTTCAACGTTTGCGTGGTGAACGGCGTTTGCATGGTCTGGTCGCCGCTGCCATCCAGGCCGACCATCAGGCCGTAGCCGATCAACGGGTTATCGCGCACGCCCTGGATGCTGGCCAGTTCCTTGAGTCGCTCCGCCTGCACTGCCGGCGTACTGCCCATCATGCAAAGCATCAAACACAAGCCGGCCCGACTGCAGCCGGCAGGTTGCAAAAATTGCTGAAGGAAACGCTGAATTCGTGATCGCATGGTCAGAACGGTAAGACGTTGAGGAAGAAACGCTGCAGCCAGCCCATGTTTTGTGCTTCGTCGATATAGCCTTTGGCGCTATATTCGATTCTGGCATCGGCCACCTGGGTCGAGGCCACGCTGTTGTTGCCGCTTACCGTGCGCGGATTGACCACGCCGGAAAAACGGATGAATTCCGTGCCCTGGTTGATCATCATCTGTTTCTCGCCGCTGACCATCAGGTTGCCGTTGCCCAGTACTTCAGTCACGGTAACGGTAATCACGCCGTTAAAGGTATTGGCCGCATTGGCGCCGCCTTTGGAGGTGAGTGCGTTGGTGGCCTTGGCATCGGTATCCAGATTACCGAACAAGCCACCGAAAATCTTTGGTATCGCCGCCAGGCCGCTACTGGCGCTGCCGTTGCGGCTGGCGTTGGCGGCCGAATTCTTGCTGGCGTTAACGTTCTCACTGACGATAATGGTCAGGATATCGCCGACATTGCGCGGCCGCCGATCCTCAAATAAAGCCTGGCTGCCGAAGCCGGATTGATAGATGGCGCCATTCACTGCCACTGCCGGACGCACTTCGGCGCGCGCGGTCATGGGCTGCTGCACCAGCGGCTCGCGCGGCAATTGCGCACAACCACCTAGCAACGCAGCCATCAGCAACAAAAATTTGGCGCAATATTTCAATGTCGGCTCCGTCATCACAACTGCGTCAGGCGCTGCAACATCTGGTCTGAAGTGGTGACTGCCTTGCTGTTGATTTCGTAGGAACGCTGGGTCTGGATCATGTTCACCAGTTCTTCCACCACATTCACGTTCGACGATTCGGTATACCCCTGGCTCAGCGTGCCGGCGCCGTTCTGGCCCGGTGTGGTTTGGTTAGCGGTGCCGGAAGCATTGGTTTCCGTGTACAGGTTCTCGCCATTGCTTTGCAGGCCGGTCGAATTCAAGAAGGTCGCCAGCTGGATCTGGCCAACCTGCACGCTGGCAGTGCTGCCAGCCTGGGTTACCGATACCGTGCCGTCCTTGGCGATGGTCATGCTGGTAGCATTTTGCGGAATCGTGATGGCCGGTTGCACCGGATAACCGCTGGCGGTGACCAACTGGCCGGTCGAATCTGATTGAAACGAACCATCGCGTGTGTAGGCCGTGGTGCCATCAGGCATTTGCACCTGAAAAAAACCTTCGCCGGTGATCGCCACATCTTTTGTATTGTCGGTCTTGGTCGGATTACCCTGGGTATGGATCCGTTCGGTCGCCACCAGCCGTACCCCGGTGCCGATCTGCAAACCCGACGGCAGATTGGTCTGGTCGGAAGTCTGGCCGCCTACCTGGCGCAGGTTTTGATACATCAGATCTTCGAACACCGCGCGGCTGCGCTTGAAGCCGGTAGTGCTGACGTTGGCCAGGTTATTGGAAATCACGTCGAGCTGCTGCTGTTGCGCGTCGAGACCGCTTTTGGCAATGGAAAGGGAACGCATCATGGTGAAATTCCTGTCAAAAAATTAAACTAACTGCAGTCAAATAACTGCGGTGAAATAACGACGGCAAATTAGGTGCTCATGCTCAGCAACTGGTTCGCGCGCTGGTCATTTTCATCGGCACTCTTGACCGCCTTCATCTGCATTTCAAAACTGCGCGCATTGGCAATCATGTCGACCATCGCCGACACCGGATTGACATTGCTGCCTTCGATCGCCCCGGTCTGCAGCGTCACCGTCGGATCGGTATCCGGCGTTGCGGCGCCGGCGCGCATGCGAAACAGGCCGTCATCGCCGCGTTGCAAATCGGCAGCGGCCGGATTGACCAGTTTCAAACGGCCAACCTGGGCTACATTGGTGGCCGGATCGCCAGCGCCGATGGCGCTCACCAGGCCGTCGGCAGAGATCATCACGGCGGCGCCCGGCGGCACCGCCATCGGCCCGGCATCGCCGATTACGGGCAACTTGCTCATTGTCATCAACTGGCCGTCGGCGCCAACCTGCAAATTGCCGACCCGGGTATACGCCTCGCCGCCGTCTGCGGTCTGCACCGCCAGCCAGCCGTCGCCGCGCACCGCCACATCCATCGGCCGCCCGGTTTCCGTCACGGGCCCGTTACTCATGTCGGCGCCTGGTGTCGATGTCACCACAAAAGCCCTGGTTGCCGCTTCCTGGCCGACTACCGGCACCGCCCGGAAATTATTCAGCTGAGCCCGGAACCCGGGAGTCGACACGTTCGCCATATTGTTAGCCGCCGAAGCTTGCTGCTCCATGACCTGCTTGGCGCCGCTCATGGCGATATAGATCATGCGATCCATGTTTTCTCCTGGATAATTTCGATTGCAGCACCAGCATTAACGCTAACGAAATCCATCATCAACGCATGCTGACCAAGGTCTGCATGACCTGATCCTGCGTCTTCACGGTTTGCGCATTGGCTTGATAAGTCCGTTGCGCAATGATCATGTTGACCAGCTCGGCAGTAAGGTCGACGTTGGAAGATTCCAGCGCGCCGGATGTCAAGGAACCTACCTTGGTGCCGGCGCCGGCGGTACCGACCAGAGGCTGGCCCGATGCCGCTGTTTCCGACCACACGTTGCCGCCCTGGGACTTCAAGCCGTCCGGATTGGCAAACGAAGTCAAGACGATCTGACCCAGGGTCTTGGTCTGTTCATTCGAATATTTGCCGGTTACCGTGCCGTTTGGATTGATTGCAAAGGCGGTCAGAGTGCCCGAGGTGTAACCGTCCTGAGTCTGCTTGGCGACAGCGTTGTCATTGCCGAACTGCGTAGTGCCGGTCAGGTTGATCGTGAAGTTGAGCGGATTAGCGCCGTTGGTTAACGTGGTCGGAGCAGGAGGCGTAATAATGCCGTTGGCTGGCGTTTTCAGCGTGCCGGTCGCATCGAAGACCAGCGAACCGATGTTGCTGCTGGCGCCGCCGTCGACGGTTTGATAGACGTCCCAGGAATTGGCCGCGGTCTTGACAAAGAAATTCGTGATTTCATGCGGATTACCCAGCGAGTCATAACCGGTAACCGCATTCTGATAATTGAAACTGGTCGAATCGGTCGCATCGAATGTTGCAGTTGCCGGTACCGTGCTGCGTGAATCGATGTTGTATTGCGCGTTAATCTTGGTGGTCGCATTTGGCGTCATTGCGGTAGCCGGCAGCTGCAACGGTGCCGGCGAGCCGCCGGCGATGCTGCCGTTAGCGCCAACCTGGTAGCCGGTCAGGCGCAGGCCGCCGGAATTGACGATGTAGTTGTCTTTATCGATATTGAACTGGCCATTGCGCGAATAAGATACTTCGCCGGAAGGACTGGCCAGGCGGAAAAAGCCATCGCCATTGGTGATAGCCACATCCAGTGCGCGGGTGCTGGTCTGCACCGCTCCCTGCGTGAAATTCTGCGAAACGCCAGCTACCTGGGTGCCCAGGCCGACGCGCGACCCTGCATATACGTCGGCAAACAATACACTGCCTGCCTTGAAGCCCACGGTACCCGAGTTGGCAACGTTATTGCCGATCACATCGAGATTGCTGGAACTTGCATTCAATCCGCTTACGCCTTGTTGAAAACCCATGGTTAACTCCTTTTGAAATCAATTTGCAGCAATTTTTTCAGTTTCCGAGCGCCGGAAAAATAATGAAAAAAGCCGGATTTATAGAAATTGCTTAACGTCGCTCAATGCCACCGTACCGGCTGCACCCAGATTCAATGTGACGCCGCTGGCCGTCTGCGCCACGCTCGCAACTTGCGAGTACGTCAGCGTGTTGGCGGCGACTGCGCTGCCGCCAACAGACGCGGCCACGCTGATCTTGTATGCGCCATCGCCCATCGCGGTACCGGTATCGTTCTTGCCGTCCCATGACAAGGTCTTGGTGCCTTGAGGCAGCGCTCCCACATCAATCGTCCGTACCGTATTGCCGGCGGCGTCTGTAATCGTGACCTTGACCGCATCGGCGCCACCTTGCATGTCGATCCCGAACGAAGTCGCGGCGCTGTCCTTGAGCGCGACCTCGCTGCCCGGCGTCAATACCGTATGGCCGATCAATGAAGCCGCCTGCAGGGTCTGGCTGGCGCCGGTTTGCGCTACCAGCGATGACAGCGTGCTATTCAGGTTTTCGATGCCGCTGACGGTGCTCATCTGCGCCAGCTGGGAAGTCAGTTCAGAATTGCTCAAGGGATTCAGAGGATCCTGGTTATTCAATTGAGTAACCAGCAATTTGAGAAAGCGCTGCTCTTGATCCGAACTGCTGGACGACGCTCCCGCCAGCGCATTTGCCGCACTGTTATCCGTTGATGTGACGCCCGAAACTGCCATGATGGTTCTCTCCTGATGCGGTGCGACACCGCGAATTATTCAATCAATTGATTCTGAATTTAATGCTGTACTGCTCACTGACCAATCGTCAGCGTTTTCAACATCATGGTCTTGGCGGTATTGAGTACTTCCACGTTGGCTTGATACGAGCGCGAAGCCGAGATCATGTTGACCATTTCTTCCACCACGTTGACGTTCGGCATGGTGACGTAACCGCTGGCATCGGCCAGTGGATGCTTGGGGTTGTACACCATCCGCAAGGGCGACTGGTCTTCCACCACACCCGTTACCTGCACCCCGCCGACCGCAGCGGACCCGTCTTGCTGATCGCCTGCCGCCACTGCAAACACTACCTGCTTGGCGCGATACGGCTGGCCGTCCGGGCCGGACACGCTATCGGCATTGGCCAGGTTGCTGGCGGTGACGTTCATGCGTTGCGATTGCGCACTCATGGCGGAACCTGCAACGTCGAAAATATTCATGGAAACATTGGAAGATGACATACCTGATCCCTTGGCTATTACAGACGGGTCATTGAATAATTAATCATTGCTGTACTGCCGACAGCAATGACTTGATTTGTGCGCCTATGATGGTCAGGCCGGACTCATAATGCACAGCGTTGTCGGTAAAATTGACGCGCTCGACATCCATCTCCACTGTGTTGCCGTCGATGCTGGATTGGGTTGGCACCCGATACAATAAATCCGGATCGCCGGCGACTGTGGCTTCACCCTGGATGTGGCGCCCGGAAGTGGTTGCCATGCTGATCGATTGCGCTTGCCGGCCTTGCGCCATGGCTTGCGTCAGGCTGCTGCTGAAATCGAAATCGCGTGCCTTGTAATTAGGCGTGTCGGCATGCGCGATATTCGACGACAAAACTTCTTGCCGGCGCGCCCGCAAATTCAGTGCTTCCTGTTGAAAGCGCAGTGCTGCATCCAGTTTATCGACCATCTTGTACCTACCCTCAACAGACCTTTTGATGAAAGCGATTATAGGTATCGGCAACTGGCGGCAATCGCTGGAACAGGCGGCTTAATGGGCTTTAATTCAAGATTCAAAATCAAGAATCAAGATTGAGAATCAGAATTGAGATTCAAAGACACACCATCATCTTTTTGGATTCGGAAAATATCTGGCCACGTCGTCGAAGCTAAGCTGGTAGCCGGCGAGTATCCGCTTGATAGTCGAACCGCTGGGATCGATTACCCTGCCGGTTTCGAGTTTGCTCAGCACCGGTACTGATAAACCGCAACGGCGGTGCATTGCAGTCAACGACATTCTCTTGCCGTTCTCGCCGGTTTGCTTCAAACGCATCTGCCGCAGAAAGCCTGCCAGCGTAGCCGGGAACTCCTCATTGCAATCGTTCACATTCGCCATTCGATATCCTTAGTTCACTGTGCGTGGGCCGCCAGATCTTTGCGCCGGCAGGACAAATTTTCACAGTTCATTATAGGTATGGGATTTCAATCCAATGGCCCAAACAACACGCGAATCGCTATCCAGTTCGGCGCTTGGCGATGCCGGACTATTGTCTAGAATCTGATCGCGGATATTCGGCCGCAACGGATTTTGGATAGGGAAGATTTTTATGCATGCGAATTTATTCCGGCGGCGCCGTTCTGCGAGTCTTTCTGCACGCATTCCTAAAATTACCTGCTCGCACTTCCTGTCCTTACTTGTAGCCGCAGGATTGAGCATCGGCAGCCATACCGCATGCGCCCGGGCCGCAGAACTCAGCGGCAGCGCCAAACCCGTGATTGAACAGTTCCTGCTGACCCAGACCGGCGGCCTGCCAGGCAAGGTCAGCATTCGCATCGATACGCCCATGTCAGGCGCCCTGCCCCCCTGCGATGCGCTCGAAGCCTTCCTGCCCAACGGCGCCCGGGTGTGGGGCCGCGTCTCGGTCGGCTTGCGCTGTAATGGCAACAGCACTGGCAGCGGCGACGGTCTCGCGACGCCATCGTGGACCCGCTATGTTCCCGCCTATGTGGCTGTAGTAGCGGATTATTATGTAGCCAGCCGCCCCATCAACGCCGGCGACACTCTGAGCGCCGCCGATATCCAGTTGCGCCAGGGCGATCTCAGCGCCCTGCCTCGCGGCGTGATTACCAACCCACGGCAAGCCAGCGGCATGGTAGCCTCGAACCGGATTGCCTCGGGCGCGCCGCTGCGGCTGGAACTGCTGCGTGGCGCAACCGTGATACAACAGGGACAAAACGTCAAAGTACAATCCCAGGGCTCGGGATTCGTAGTCAGCACCGAAGGACGGGCGATGACCAATGCCGCTGCCGGTGCGACAATCCAGGTCAAGACCCAGGCCGGTCAGATGCTGAGCGGCCTGGTCCGGCCCGACGGCTCGGTTGAATTACCTAATTGACATCAATTCTTGCAAGAAACTCTATTTTTTGCCATAACCCTAAACTTCTCATACCAGCTGCCGTTATACCGGACAGATCCCTTAGAGGAAACATCTTGAAAATCGATCAACCTGCAAAGCCGCTTAGTAGTGTGCCGAATCAAGCCAACGTGGGGTCCAGCAAGGATAGTGCGGCCCGTGCCGCATCCACTGACGCCTCGGCCACCGGCAACGCCAACAGCGCCAGTCCGCCTATGCCAGCCGCCCTGAACTCACTGTCCGCGCAAGTGCGCCAGCTGCAAACCCAGTTATTGCAACCCGGCGCCGGCGATTTCGATGCGGCCAAGGTGGCAGAGATCCGCCAGGCTATCAGCGAAGGCCGCTATCAGATCAACCCCGAAAAGATCGCCGACGGCTTGCTCGATACGGTACGCGACCTGCTGGGCAAGAAACCGTCATGAGCAGCGCCTTATCCAAGCACCTGATCAAGCACCTCTACCAGGAACGGGCCGTCATGGAGAGTTTCCTCAGCCTGCTGGATCAAGAGGCCGAGGCACTGATCAAGAGCCGTTTTGAGGAATTGTCACTCATCACTGAGCGCAAGGCTGAGCTGGCCGAACGTATCACCCTGCTTGAGCAGGAGCGAGAGCAGCGGCAGCAGGCGGTCGGATTTGCACCAGGGCGCGAAGGTGGCGACGCAGTAGCTACCGCCAGTGGCAGCGATGCGCAACAGCTGTGGCATGCGTTGCTGAAAAGCGCCGCCCAGGCCCGCGACAACAATCATCGCAACGGCATCATGATCCATACCCATCTGGATTTTGTGCGACGCTCCATCAATTACCTGCGCGCCCACGGGCAATCGCTGTACGGCGCAGATGGCAAGCATCAGGTCGGACTTGGCAACGGCCATAGCCTGGCATCGGGCTGAAGCGCCGCACCAGGCCCGGGCAGGGCTTCCCGGTTTCTATTTGTAGCTGACCAATACCTGGCTGGCCGATCCCTGCAACGCGGGGGTCAAGGAGCCTCGGCCGTCGATAACAAAAGCAAATACAAAATTCGAAAAACCGCTGCCGCTGACGCTGGTCAGACCGACGCATCTGGCGTAATTGCACAGGTAAGCATGGATACCGGCGGGCGGCGCAGTCAGGAAGCTGTATTGCCAGCCGACCCGGTGCGTTTTCGAGGTTGCATTGATCCCCCCGCCGACCGGAGCAATCTGGGCCGATTGATAATGCACGCCACGTCGGAACATTGCCGGCACAGAAGTGGAACTGCTCCAGGAACCGGTAACTTGACTGGCGCTACCGGTGATGGCGCCGCTGTCAAGTTGCATGGCGCCGGGGCCGGCCACCAAATTTTTGTTACGCTCGAAATAAGTGCTCAGACTGATTGCCGCCGCTGGCCTGTCGCCGCCATAGACACTTGCGGCCGGCAACACCAGCAAGCAGGAAGCAGCGACACATAAATTGCGCAATAATCCGCGCGATCTGGATACGCCGTAAGACGAGACCGCCATCTCAGGCTACCTCGCTCCAGCTGGCTTCGCTCAAACGCACCCGTAAGCGGCTGATAGCCTGGCTATGCAGCTGACACACCCGTGACTGGCTGACCTCCAGCACGGCGCCGATTTCACGCAAATTCATCTCTTGCTCGTAATACAAACTGAGCAACAGCCGCTCACGCTCCGGCATCAGGCCAATCGCGTCCACCAGCATATGGCGCATGCCGCTATCCAGCATCCGCTGCA
Source organism: Collimonas sp. OK607 (assembly GCF_900111995.1). Lineage (GTDB taxonomy): Bacteria > Pseudomonadota > Gammaproteobacteria > Burkholderiales > Burkholderiaceae_D > Collimonas. Next base: position 25,245 of record NZ_FOKF01000027.1, on the reverse strand, counting down.
GTGGATCGTTAGCACTGCAGCGATCGCCAGTACCGTTCTGCCGGTCGAGAAAGGAATTTTCGTTGCTGCCGCCTTCGCAGTCTTCGTAATACACCAGTTGCGAACCGTGAATTTCCTGCAGCAGATGCTGATAGTCTTCCAAAGACAGTTGCATGGATGCTGCGATTTCACGTTCGGTGGGCGAGCGCGACAGTTTCTGCTCCAATGCCTGCACCGCCGCATCTACCTTACGCGAGGATTGCCGCAAGCCGCGCGACAACCAGTCGTTGGCGCGCAGTTCATCCAGCATCGCACCTCGAATGCGCTGGCTGGCATAGGTTTCGAATTGCGCGCCCTGGTCATCCTGATAACGATTGGCGGCATCCAGCAAACCCAGCATGCCGGCCTGGATCATGTCGTCCAGTTCCACGCTGGCCGGCAATTTCGCAATCAGCTGCAACGCCAGGCGCCGCACCAGTGGCGCGTACTTCACCAGCGTATCGGATTTATCTATTTTTCCCTGAGCTGTATACATGATGGGTTCCTCTTCCTGCCTTACTCACACAGTGTTCAGATTTCGGTTAACAACAATGCGCGATTTCATCAGTGCGCCCTCACGGTGGCTGCAACTTTAGTGGCGACCGGGGTGGCAACAATTCGGGGCCATTGCAGCAGCTGCGCAGCCATGCGACGGAAATCGACCGCCGCTACACTGGTCTGGAATGCCTCTACCACGCTCAGTTTCAGACCTTGGGCGCGTACCAGATACGGATCCGCCGCCACGCAACCGGCAGATTCCAGCGCCAATCCCAGATAACGGCTGCCGGTAGCGATCAGGTTGCTCAATACGCGCTGCGCTTCCGGCATGCCCGCCGCCAGATTGACCATGATTCTCAACCGCTGCAACGCGTGCGCATAGTGCAATTGCTTGATACAGGTGTAAGCCGCGGTAATCGATGCCGCCTGCGGCTGCAACACCACAACCACATCGTCGGCCTGTGCGGCCAAAGGCGACAACGCGCCGTTTTCATCAAGGCTGGCGTCGATCAGGATTACCTGGCCTTGAAACACGCTGCGCACCTCGACTGCAGCTGCAGTCGAATCGTCTTTGGACACTCGCAACAACAACGCGCCGCAAGCCATGCGCGATGCCGCAACCGACAGCGGCACGCCACCGACAACAACCTCCGACCAGCTACCGGCCGCATCTGCCGCCGACATCGCAGTGGCCGACTGCGCCCCGCTCTGCTCATCCAGCAACAACACTTCCTTTCCTTGTTGCACCAGAGCCGCAGCCAGGTTCAACGCCACACTCGTGACGCCAACCCGAGGACTGCTGCCGACCAATGCAATGACTTGTGCAGCGTGCATACCTGAATGCTGCGCCATCAGGCAGCGCAAACCGTCTGCCTGATCGCTGACCACTTTGTTCAAAGCTGCCACCTCAACCTTGCAACGCTGCGGCGCTGCTTGCCGCAGCAGGAGCAGGCGTTGCGTCAATCGCATTTTCGACATCCAGCGCCAACGCATCCAGCACTGCGATCAATTTGCCGAATCCTTCAAACAGCCCCGCCGTGGAGGCGACAGTGATAGCGCCGGAACGTATCCGGTGCCCCGCCAGTTGCGCCAAAAGCGCGCGTGCCGCAGCAGCCCAGCCATCCTGCCTGTGCGCCAAACGCCAAATGGTGGTGCTGACCTGCGCCGCAATCAACAGCCGCTTCTGCATGTGGCCGTCACCTGGTTCAGTGCAAGCATCAAGTTGCTGGATGGCCTGTTTAAGCAGTTTGTAATAGGGATCGGCGGCTTGTTTCCAGCAAGTCCATGCCACAAGTTGCGATGCCGTCGCCGACGACGCGACATTGCTCAGCAAATACCAGCTGGCAAGCAGCTTGCCGTTGTGTGGATCGGCAATGCGCGAGACCACGCAACGCAAGTTGGACAGGTACGCGCCATGCATTGTGTCGTCGCCTGGCAAATTGACAGCAACCTCTGCCAGCGTTTGTTGCGCCGGTTTGCCTTTGTAGACGACCTCCTGGGGAGCACTGAAGGTCAGCTGCGTAGTCAATTTTGCGAGTGTCGTCTTGCCGGCGCCGTCTTTCACACTGGTCGTGCCGCGCGCTCGTGTCAGCCAAAGCAGGCCATCAGCTTGCCAGGATTGAATCGTATCTGACGCCGGCATTCTGTCGAGCAGGTGTACCAGAGGCTTGCCGAAATCCTGCTTGCTAATCCACGCTAGCTGGCGCTGCGCCGGGGTTGGCAGGGCGCCCGCTGTGTCGGCCGCACGCGCAGTAGACAACAATTGATGTGGTGCCGCCAGCGGCATGCCATCGCGGTCTGACAGCACTACGCTGGATTGCAGAGTGTAGGCATCGCCGCTGCGGCTGGCAGTCAATTCAGTCTTGCCACTGATCGCAAGCACATAGGTAGCGCAAGCAGTCTCAATTTCTGTATTCGCTTGCATCAACAGCTTGTGGCTCGTCTCTTGGCTGCCGACGCTGTCGTCTGCCATGTCACGCCACAATGCGCTGCTTGCCTCGAAACCGATCTTGCCGTTGGTCAGCGCAGCAGCGTTGACCGCCAGCTCTTCAGCATCATGCGCCAATACCCGGATCAATTGCTGGCATTGCGTGCGCAAGCGCTCCGTAGTTGCGGCGGCAACCGCCAGCTCGGTGTCATTGCTCAACGCCGCCGGCAACTCGCCCAGATCGGCTTCGCCAGGTACGAACAAGGCACTCCGGCTGGCGCTTCTGAACACGCTGTCGACCAGCTCGGAACGCTCGGCGATCATCAGGTTTTCCGGTACTTTCTGGCCGCAGGAGACGTAGTGCACCGGCAGCCGATGGCGTATCACGGTATCCAGCAATGCCCCCGGATGGGTGGCCTCGTCGGTTTTTGTAAAGATGCAACCCGCCAGCTGATTGCCGCCGGCGCTGTCTTTATAGGCATGCACTACTTCGTTCAAGGTATCGCCATGGCTGGCTGCATTCAGCAGCAGCAGGCGCTTGACAGGCCGGCCGGCGCCGCACAGCATGGCAACCTGGTCGGAGACACTGCGATCGCGCTGGCTCTTGCCGACGGTATCGATCAATACCATGTGCTTGTCGCGCAGGTCATCCAGCACCAGTCGCAAATCGGCCGCATCTTTCACTGCATGCACCGATACGCCAAGGATCTTGCCGTAGATGCGCAGCTGTTCAAACGCACCGATCCGATAACTGTCAGTAGTCAGCAGCGCCAGCTTGTCGGCGCCAAAACGCATGACACAGCGTGCCGCCAGCTTTGCGGTAGTGGTGGTTTTCCCGACGCCGGTCGGCCCCATCAAAGCGTAGACGCCACCGTTATCCATCATGGCGTCTTCGTTTTCCATCAATGGCAGATTGCGCGCCAGTTCAGCTTTGACCCAAGCCATGCCTGTCGCAAAATTCTGACCGGTCGGCAAATGATCCAGCATCGCCTTCGCCAGGCTGGCGCTGAAGCCGGCGCCCAGCAAGGTGCGCAGCAGATGGCCACGCACCGGATCGCGGCGCTGTTTGTCATTCCACACCAGGCCGGCCAACTGCTCTTCGATCATGCCGCGCATCGAATGGATCTCGCTGATGACGCTGTCGTTGCCGATGGACGCGATTGTGGCTGGCGCCGGCTGCACCGCAACCGATACTGGCGCGGATACAGGTGGAGATACTGGTGCGGATACTGCGGTAGCCGCTGCGACAGGTACGACAGCCGTTGGCGGTGTTAAGGCGATCTGTTGATCAAGCGCAGTTTCCAGCATGGCGACGATTTCGGCGCCGGCAGCGGTGACCCGGTTGGAAACGATAATCGCATCCGCTCCCAGCCGTTCGCGTACCAGGCGCAGCGCTTCGCGGCCGGAAGGGGCGACGATGGTGATGCGGTTGTCGATGTGATTACTCATGTTCAAGCCTTGCCTCCGATGGTGGCGGTTACTTTGATGGTGCGGGTATCAGGAATTTCGGCGTGCGACAGCACCTTCAGCTGCGGCAAGCTGCGGCGTAAGAATCGCGCCAGCAAGACACGCAACGGATGTTGCACAACCAGCACCGGCGACAAGCCGAACTGTTCCTGGCGCGCAATCGCAACCTGTGTTTGTGTCAACAAACTGTCGGCCAGGCCCGGCTCCAGGCCGCTGCCGTTGGTCAACGCCTGCAACAGGACCCTGTCAAGCGAACTGTCGAGACCAATCACCTGCAACTCGCCGGTCCCCGGGAATAGTTGTTGCGTGATAGCGCGTCCCAGCGCCAGCCGCACCAGCGATGTCAACTCATTGGCATCGGTGACTGTGGCGCCGTGCTCTAGCAGCACATCGAGAATGGTGCGCATGTCGCGGATCGAAACACCTTCATCCAGCAAGTTTTGCAGTACTTTCTGCAAGGTCGTCAGCGACAGCATCTTCGGCACCAGGTCCTCGATCAGCTTCGGCGCGTCCTTGCCGACCCGGTCCAGCAGTTGTTGCACTTCCTGGCGCCCCAGCAGTTCGGCCGAATGGGCATGGATCAGATGATTCAGATGAGTAGCGATCACTGTGCTGGCGTCGACCACGGTATAGCCAAAGATCTGCGCCTGCTCCCGCATATGGTTTTCGATCCAGAACGCCGGCAAGCCAAACGCCGGATCGACAGTCTGGGTACCTGGCAACGTCGCGCTGACCTGCCCCGGATTGATCGCCATCCATTGCCCCGGCCATGCTTCGCCTTGGGCGATCTGTACGCCTTTGAGGGTAATCACATAGGTGTTCGGCTTGAGTTCGAGGTTGTCGCGGATGTGCACTACCGGCACCAGGAACCCGATGTCCTGGGCAAATTTCTTGCGTATGCTCTTGATCCGTCCCAACAATTCACCGTCCTGGCTGCGGTCCACCAATGAAATCAAGCGATAGCCGACTTCCAGCCCTAGCGGATCTACCAGCGCCACGTCATCCCAGCTGGCGTCGGCTGGTTCTGCTGCAGCGGCAGACGGCGGCGGCGTTGCGGCCGCATACTCGGCTGCGGCAGTACGTTGCAGCAAACGGCGGCCGAGATACACCAGGCCGCCAGAGATAATCAGGAACGCCACGTGCGGCATGCCCGGCACCAGCCCCATCAAGCCGATAATGCCCGCGGTCAGGAACAGCACTTGCGGATTGGAGAACAACTGCCCCATCAACTGCTGGCCGACATCCTCATCGGTAGTCACGCGCGAGACGATCACGCCGGCGGCAGTGGAAATTACCAGCGCCGGAATCTGTGCTACCAGACCGTCGCCAATGGTCAGCAGAGTGTAATTCTTGGCCGCCACCGAAATATCCAGGCCATGCTGAGCGACGCCGACGATGAGACCGCCGACCACGTTGATCACCATGATCAGCAAACCTGCCACCGCATCGCCGCGCACGAACTTGCTGGCGCCGTCCATGGAACCGTAGAAATCCGCTTCCTGGGCGACTTCGGCGCGGCGTTTACGCGCTACGTCTTCGCCGATCAGGCCGGCGTTCAAATCGGCGTCGATCGCCATCTGCTTGCCTGGCATCGCATCCAGCGTGAAGCGCGCGCCGACTTCGGCAATCCGTCCGGCGCCCTTGGTAATGACCATGAAATTGATCACCACCAGGATCACGAACACCACGATACCGACGGCGAAATTGCCGCCCACCAGAAAGTGGCCGAAGGCTTCGATCACTTTGCCTGCGGCATCCGGCCCGGTATGGCCTTCCAGCAGCACCACGCGGGTGGAAGCCACATTGAGCGACAAGCGCAGCAAAGTAGAAAACAACAAGACCGCCGGGAAAGCGGCGAAATCCAGTGCTTTCATGGTGTACATGCTGACCAGCAGCACCATCACCGACAGTGCGATATTGAAAGTGAACAGCAAATCGAGCAGGAACGGCGGCAAAGGCAGGATCATCATGCCGAGAATCATGATGATCAGCACCGGGCCTGCCATGCCCTTGATGCTGTTGCCTGCCAATAACGCCGCGCCTAAGCGTGGCAAGGCACTGAATGAGAAATCTGAACCTGCGGGCTTCATGCCGGGCTTCCTAATGTGTCAAGTGAATCGGGAACCGGTAAATCAGCTGGCGTGCGTGGTGCAATGCCGCCTTCGCTGCGCCAGCGCTGCAATTGGTATACCCAGGCCAGCACTTCGGCCACCGCGGTATACAGGGCGGCCGGAATCTCTTCGCCCAGATTGGTATGGCGATATAGCGCACGGGTCAAGGGTGGCGCTTCCAGCATCGGGATCTTGTGTTCGGCACCGATTGCGCGAATCCGCAACGCCACCAGGTCGGTGCCTTTGGCAACCACCCGGGGGGCGCGCATTTCTTTGTCGCTATATTTGAGGGCGACTGCGAAGTGGGTCGGGTTGGTGACGACTACGTCGGCAGTGGCGACTTCGGCCATCATGCGACGCCGCGCCATCTGCTGTTGCTGACGGCGGATCTGGCTTTTGACATGGGGATCGCCTTCGCTTTCCTTGTGTTCCTGTTTCAATTCTTCGCGCGTCATGCGTAGCTTGCGGTAATAGGTCCACAGCTGGTATGGCACATCGATGGCTGCCACCAGTAGCAGCGACGCGATGATCAGGCCGCAGCAATTGGCCACTAGCCGTACCGTGTGCGCCAGGGCGCCATGTATCGGCTCGCTCAGCAGGCCGAGCAGATTGTCCAGGTTACGGGAAATGACCCAGTAGGCGATGCCGCCGACCAGTACCGATTTGGTGCACGCTTTGATTAGCTCGGCCAGGGATTGGCTGGAGAAGATGCGGCCGATGCCGGCTACCGGATTGAGTTTTGAGAATTTCGGCGCTATTGCGTCTGGCGAGAACAGCCATCCGCCTAGCATTAACGGTGCTGTCAGTGCTGCCAGTGCCATCATGCCCAGCAGCGGTAGCAGGGCTTGCAGGGCTTCCTGCGCGGCGGCGGCGGCCTGGGTTAGCATGTAAGAGGTATCGAAGGCGGCGGCGCGCTTGAATTGCATGCCGTTGCGCAGGGCGTGGCCGATGTGTTCGGCCATGGGTACTGCCGTTAGCCACAGGCCGCCGATGCCGGTGGTGAGCATGACGAAGGTGCTTAACTCGCGTGAACGGGCAACCTGGCCTTCTTCACGCGCCTTTTCGAGGCGGCGTGGAGAACCGGGTTCCGTTTTTTCGAGATCGCTTTCTTCCGCCATGCATGCTCCGTACCAGAAGGGACGAATTGCGCCCTATCAATGTGGATTATTGATGCAAGCGGGGGGATGCAATCGGCCAAACAGGGTGGGGAACGGAGTGTTGCTCGGGCAATCGACGGGAATTGCCAGCATTGGCGCTGTAGTTAAATGGGGTCAGAGTTTTTTTTCGCGCCCTTTGCGAAAATTACTCTGACCCCATTTAACGGCCCACGGAGTACGTGTTGTTGCATGCGACGAGGGTTCAGCGTTATCTAAAACGGTAGCTACTCCGTGGATACATGCCGGGGGTAGCCCGGCAGCTACTCACTTTGCTTCGCCAAAGAAAGTAAGCAAAGAAAGGCGACCGCAAAGCCATTGCCCTCCCTTCGGTCAGGTCCCCAAATGTGGTGCGTATCAGCCGGGTGGAAAGACCAACTCGCTGCGCTCAAACATGTCTTCCCACAATTCCCGACTGACACGCGCCACATTTAGCAGCGTCCCAATGCGGACTTCAAATTCAAAAACCACATCAAAAACAACCGCAACTGCAATAGCCTTGTTGCCATGACGGTCTGTGATTATTATTTAATCTACTTGGCTCCTAAAACCCCAGGCTGGACAGCAAGTCATCGACTTGCTCTTGATCGGAAACCGCGTCTGGATTCTCGTCAGCTTTCATTTGCGGACCATTCAGCAAGCTGTTGTTGTCGCTACGTTTTTCCAGGGGCGTGTTGTCGATTAATACCTGTAGCAGCTGCTTCTCCATTTCGTGCACGACTTCCATCATCTTCTTGATTACCTGCCCAGTCAGATCCTGGAAGTCCTGTGCCATCATGATTTCCATCAGTTGTGCATTGATGGCTGAGGCTTGCTGCGGTACGTCTTTCAGATAATTGCGCGTGTCCAGCACCAGCACTCGTGCGTCGTCGAGCTCTACCGGGCTGACGAACCACTCGTCCCAACGCTGATTGAGGGTCTTGGCTTGCTTGCTTAGTTTTTCCTGGATTGGCTGGGCGACGTCGATTGCGTTCAGAGCTCTTTCGGCTGCGCGCTCGGTCATCGCCGCCACATAGTTCAAACGGTCGCGGGCGTCTGGGATTGCTTGCGCTGCTTTGGCGATTTCCTGGTCCAGGCCTAGCTCTCGCATGCTCTCGCGCAACAGGCGCGTCAGGTGCCCGATGCGGTTGACCAGCTGCTCGGCGGAATCTCCGGCGGCCGGCATCTGTAAGGCGTGCAGGCTCATATCACGCGCTCTCTTTCGCAATTTTCTCGAATATCTTGGTGATCTTCTCCTCCAGAGTTGCCGCAGTAAAGGGCTTGACCACGTAACCGTTGGCGCCGGCCTGGGCAGCGGCGATGATGTTTTCCTTTTTGGCTTCGGCAGTTACCATCAGCACCGGCAGTTTGGCCATGGCAGGATCGGCACGGATCGATTGCAACATGGTCAGGCCGTCCATGTTCGGCATGTTCCAGTCCGATACGACAAAGCCGAAATTGCCATCCTTGAGCTTGGCCAGTCCTGCTGCGCCGTCTTCGGCTTCGTCGACATTGACGAAATCCAGCTCCTTCAAAAGATTTCGTACAATCCGCCGCATGGTCGGAAAATCGTCCACGACCAGAATTTTGATACTTTTATCAACCATGATTACTCCGCACTAAATACTCCACACTAAAAATAGGACCTGCCAGCAATTGAAACTTGCACAAATTCCTGACGCTCTTTCTATATAACGTCACAAATGCAGGAAAAGAACAGGTCGGACCTGCCGTCACCACTCATACCCGGTTAGAACGTTCGCCGTATGACATCAGACGCGCCATCAAACGCTGGCTCATCTCACTGATTCCGGCTACCTCGTTAGCCGCGCCCATCTCAATCGCTTCGCGCGGCATGCCGAATACGACACAACTGGCTTCGTCTTGCGCCAGGGTGTAGGCGCCGGCCTGGCGCATGCGCAGCAAACCTGCCGCACCGTCGCGCCCCATGCCGGTCAGGATCATGCCGATGGCGTTCTTGCCGGCGTGCCTGGCTACCGAATCGAACAACACATCGATCGATGGCCGATGGCGATTGACCGCCGCTTCCTGGTCCAGATGGGCAACGTAGTTGGCGCCGCTGCGTGCCAGCGACAGATGAAAGCCTCCTGGGGCGATGTAGGCATGGCCAGGCAGTACCCGCTCGCCGTGTTCGGCTTCTTTGACGGTGATTCGGCACAAACCATCCAGGCGCTGCGCAAACGACCGGGTAAAGCCGGGCGGCATATGCTGCGCGATCATGATGCCGGGACTATCCGGAGGCAGCGGTTGCAATACTTCGCGGATCGCTTCGGTGCCGCCGGTGGAGGCGCCGATGATGATCAGTTTTTCAGTACTCAATAATGGGCTGTGGAGCATCGGCGTCAATCCCGTCCCCGTCTTTGCATCGACGCCGGGTCGACGCGCCGACTGCAAGCGGGCACGGGCGGCGGCGCGGATCTTATCGGCAATCAGGTCGGTATATTCCAGCAAACCTTCGCGGATGCCGAGGCGCGGCTTGGTGACGAAATCGACCGCTCCCAGCTCCAGCGCCCGCAGCGTTATTTCCGAACCACGTTCAGTCAGCGAGGACACCATCAACACCGGCATCGGCCGCAGCCGCATCAGTTTTTCCAGGAAATCGAGACCATCCATGCGCGGCATTTCGACGTCCAGAGTCAGCACATCCGGATTCAACTGCTTGATCAGATCCCGCGCCACCAACGGATCAGGTGCAGTCGCTACCACCGTCATGTCCGGCTGGCTATTGATGATCTCTGTCATCAAGCTGCGTATCAGCGCTGAATCGTCCACGCACAGTACTTTGATTTTTTTATCGTTCACGCGCTGCCCCCACCTTGTAGTACGACCTTCTTGCGAGTCGCCGTACGATTCGTCGTATCAAATAATTCAACCCTGCTGCGCACCGGCTGCTGTGCCAGTGTCTGCACCAGTTGCTGCTCATCGCGCTGGATCTGCTCGACATCGTTGATGCGGTGCAGCTTGCGCACCAGGACCTTGCCGCTTTTGGGAAAATAGCTGATCCGTCGCGGTAAATTGCCGCGCAAGTCTTGCGCTGCCACCCGCACCTGCTCCATCTGCAAATAGCGCAACACAAAATCGGCATTGCGATCGCCGATATTCAGCATCGTCATATTGGCCAGCACCGCACCGCCGCCGAATACCTTGGCTTCCAGGCGTTCGCGCCGGGCGCCTGCCTTGAGCAGCTCGTTCAGCAACATTTCCATTGCATAAGCGCCGTAGCGCATGGAGGCCGTGGCGTTGCTACCGTTCCTGCTGCCCCCGGAACTATCGTCGTCCGGCAGCATGAAATGATTCATGCCGCCGATGCCGGCAGTACTATCGCGCACGCAGGCAGACACGCAAGAGCCGAGCACCGTGCTCAACATCATGTCGTCCGGCGTGACGTAGTATTCATTCGGCAATAGCTTGACCGCCGCGCTGTCGAACTCGCGATCGAAGTAATGATGAGTCGCCACCGACTCTTCCGCAGCTGAAATCATGTGCCGCCCTTGGTTTGCCGGGAATCCAGCTCACGGTTCAGCTCGTAAACAGTTTGTCCGCGCAGCCGGAACGGCTGGCTGGCATAAGAAAAATTCTCGGAATGCCCGGCAAACAACAAGCCATGAGATTTCATCAGCGGCGCAAACCGCTGCAGGATCTTGTTCTGCGTCGGCTTGTCGAAATAGATCATCACGTTGCGACAGAAAATGGCGTCAAACTGTTCTTTCAGTCCCCACTGCGTATCCAGCAAGTTGAGCTGGCTGAATTGCACCATGGCGGCCACTTCCGGCCGTATCCGCACCTGCCCCTCGCGGACGCCGCTGCCCTTCAGGAAGAAACGCCTGAGACGTTCCAACGGCAATTTGCTGACCTGCTCCATGGTGTAGACGCCGGTCGCCGCTTTTTCCAGGACCTGGGTATCGATGTCGGTTGCGATGACCGTGGCGGTATTGGCGCGACTGCCCAACGCTTCAATCAAGGTCATCGCGATCGAGTACGGCTCTTCTCCGGTGGAAGCGGCGGAACACCAGACCGTCACCGGTGTCGTGCAATTTTTCATATGCTCGGCCAGCAATGGAAAATGATGTGCTTCGCGAAAAAAAGCCGTCAGATTGGTAGTCAAGGCATTGGTGAAAGATTGCCATTCAGCACTGTCCTTCTCGGATTCCAGCAATGCCAGATACGAGGTAAAGTCGCTCATGCCAAGTTCGCGCAAACGGCGTGACAGACGGCTGTAAACCATTTCACGCTTCTGCTCCCCCAACGCAATACCGGCACGCTGGTGAATCAGCGCACGGACGCGGGAGAAATCGCTATCGGTCAGCAAAAAATCCCGTGCTGAAGTCGCAACCGGACGGGCAGTCTGCTTGATGCTCATTTAGTAAGCCTTGCTCAGTAAGCCTTGACATGTAACATGCATGTAACGCGCATGAGACGGGTGGTTAAAATGGTTGCCAGTCGTTGTCGGCTGAAAACGGTGCGCGGCGCCAACCGCCTGTCCAATTACTTGTAGTGCAATATAAGCACCGCAACGGCAAGGCGATGCTGCGAACAACGGCCTGAAACACCGCTTTCTCCAGCTATCGGCGCATGCCGCCGCTCAAATACCTGGCCTACTGCTATGCAGCTGCACGGTGCAGCATTTGCGCATGCGGCGTGATATCGATCACTCTCTTTGTTTGTGCCGCGATCTGCACCCGCTCCAGCTTGAAGCCGCTGACCACCTCGGCCAGCGCACCGGCCTGGTCTTGCAGGCTGGCTGCAGCGGCAGCCGCCTCTTCCACCAAGGCGGCGTTTTGCTGTGTCACCTGGTCCATCTGGCTGATGGCCTGGTTGATCTGGTCGATACCCGAGGTCTGTTCCTGGCTGGCTGCGGTGATTTCGCCCATGATGTCGGTCACGCGCCGAACGCTGGCAACGATTTCGCCCATGGTGCTGCCGGCTTGATCCACCAGACGCGAGCCGATGCCGACTTTTTCCACCGAATCGTCAATCAGGGATTTGATTTCCTTGGCGGCGGCGGCGGAACGTTGCGCCAGATTGCGCACCTCTGCTGCTACCACGGCAAAACCGCGGCCCTGCTCCCCCGCTCGCGCGGCCTCGACCGCAGCGTTCAGCGCCAGGATGTTGGTTTGAAAGGCGATGCCGTCGATAACGCCGATGATGTCGACGATCTTCTTCGACGAAGTATTGATGGCGCCCATGGTGCTGACCACCTGCGTCACCACCGCGCCGCCATGGATCGCCACTTCCGAAGCGGACACCGCGAGCTGGTTGGCCTGGCTGGCATTGTCGGCATTTTGCTTGACGGTCGAGGTCAGTTGTTCCATCGAAGCAGCGGTTTCCTCCAGCGAACTGGCTTGCTCTTCGGTGCGTTGCGACAGATTTTGATTGCCCGCTGCAATCTGGCTGGAGGCCGTTGCAATCGTGTCGGTGCCGTTACGTACTTCACCGACGATCTTTTGCAAGCTCACATTCATGTCTTTCAATGCTTGCATCAGCTGTCCGGTCTCGTCCTTCGACCTGACTTCGATGTTGGCTGTCAGGTCGCCATCGGCGACACGGCGCGCCACTTCGACAGCAAATCCCAGGGGTTGCGCAACTACCCGTGCAATCCACAACGCCAACGCAAAACCCAACACCACCATGCCGGCCATCAGGCCGGCCGTCCATATCCTGGCTTTGTTATAGATGGCTTCGCCATTTTTGGCAGCGGTAGCGCTGCCATCGGTATTGACTTTCACCAAATGTTCAACCTGCTTATCCAGCTCTACGATGGCGGCCAGCGATTCACCGCGTATAACGCTTATTGCATCATCTTTTCTGAATGCACGCGAGAGTTCGACGATCTTCTTGTCCATTTCCAGATACGCCGGGATTTTTTCTTTTAACTGATCGTACGCGGCACGCTCCTGCTCCGTAACCATAGGCGCGTATTCGCTCATGTTTTTTTGCAGGTCGCCTTTGATATCGCTGATGAACTGGGCGCTTTTGTCCATATCCCTCACATCGTTCGACATGACGTGCTGCATTTCGATATTGCGCAGCAGCGCCAGGTTACTCTTTAGAGTGAGCAGCACCCGCACGCTCGGCAGCCAGTTGGTATTGATTTCGGTGGTGGTGGCGTTGACCTGACCAAGCTGAGCGATGGAGGTCACGCCCAATACCAGAGTCAGCAGCAGTATCAAAGCGAACGACAGCAGAAGTTTGGTCGCAATTTTCAAGTTATAGAACCAGGTCATGATTTTCTTTTCAGATGGGGGTTTCGTTTACGCCCAAGAGCATTTGGTACACGGTCGGCAAATCAGGAATTTGAATTTCGCCGGAGACTCGGAATTCCAGCGGCATATTCGCTTGCCTGATCGTGTTAACGGCAGCGCGTGCCGTTTCTTAAGGATTGCAGCTCAGGTTGCGCGTGGGAACGGGTGCCCACCCTACACGGCTACTTCTTAATACGCTGGACGAAAAAAAGCCTGGCAAGCCAGGCTGGGGATGAGGCGTATCTTCCGCCTCTGTCGCTACATCAGAAGTGTTTTGTCAGAATTACACCAGAGTCAGGGTAACGTCGACATTGCCGCGCGTAGCGTTGGAATATGGGCAAACCTTGTGCGCCTTGTTGACCAGCGCTTCAGCTGCGCCGGCATCCATGCCTGGCAAGGAGATTTGCAATTCTACTGCGATGCCGAAGCCGCCAGGAATCACGCCGATGCCGACCAGGCCGGTAATCGCCACGTCAGCTGGCAAAGTGATTTTTTCTTGCCCGGCGACGAATTTCATTGCACCGATGAAGCATGCAGAATAGCCGGCTGCAAACAATTGCTCAGGATTGGTGCCGACACCACCGGCGCCGCCCAATTCTTTTGGCGTCGTCAATTTAACGTCCAGCACATTGTCGGACGAGACAGCGCGGCCATCACGGCCACCGGTTGCTGTGGCTTGCGCTGTATACAAGATATTTTCAACTGACATGATTATTTCCTTTAATGGCCGTTGGGGAAATCCTTTGGATCAGACCAGTCGGCCGTACTGACGATCCGGATTAAAAGATACAACATTAAAATGACGCAAGAATGAAACGTCAGGCAAGACAAAACTTATACACAATTATATTGTTCGCAATTTATATCAAGTGCGAAATCATGCCCCTATCTTCAAGCAATATTACCTGCCATGGCAGCACGTAACCGCTGCAATTCCTTGGTCAAGGCATTCAATTCATCTAGCGAACATTCAGCACTGCAACTCACCTGCTGCGGTATTGCCTGGGCTTGCTGACGCAGATTTTTACCCGCGGCGGTCAAGCTGACAATTACCTGGCGTTCGTCGTGGGACGCGCGTTGGCGGCGTAAAAACCCACTGCTTTCCAGCCGTTTGAGTAGCGGCGTCAGGGTGCCGGAATCCAGATACAGGCGCTCTCCCAAGGCCGATACGGTGAGTTCGTCGCGCTCCCACAAGGTCAGCAGCACCAGGTACTGCGGATAAGTCAGGCCCAGTTTCTGCAACAGCGGCTTGTAAATCTTGGTCATGGTCAGCGATGCCGAATACAACGCAAAGCACAACTGGTTATCCAGCAGCAGGCTTTCCGGCCCGAATGACTCGGACGGGATGCTTGCGGTTGTTTGTTTGCTGGTTTCCATGGCTTGAATATTACATAGCTCAAAATTAAATTGCAAGCAATCTAGTTTGCATTTATAACTATCGCCGGGATTGCATTTAGCTATGCCCGGCGACTTGTCGCTACTTACACACTCATATTGCCCAAGGTGCTGGCCCGATAAGCCGCGACGAAGGTATCGAAGTCACCGGTCTGGCTACGCTCCAGGCTCTCTTGCTCGGACAGCGAGGTGGCGGCCAGAGTTTCGAAGTAATTACGTTCTTCCAGGCTCGGAGGATTCGCCAGGAAATAAGCCGCATGCGCCTTGCTTTGGCGCAGTGCAAAGCTGGCAAACGATTCCTTGTTCTGCTGCAGGATAGACAACACTTGCGCCGAAGGTGTCAGTTCAACCTGATCCAGCTTGAGGCTTTGTTTTGCCAGCGATGCGGCATGGGCGCCATCGCTGCGTTGGGCGTCGAGCAAGGCCGCAGCCGCGCCGATCCGCTCCAGCAATTCCTTGCCCCAGGTTTGCAAGCCGACCGGATTGCCGTCGCGCCGCAATTGCAATCCGGGACGCCGCCCTTCTTTCACCGCACGCGAGAAATTCTCGGTGTTTTCCAGACTTTCCTCATCGCTGGTCAACGGGCTGTCGTCCAACGCGCAGAACAGCAGGAAGGCGTCAAGGAAGCGCGAAGTTTCCAGGTTGATGCCCATCGGCTCGAATGGATCTATGTCCATGCAGCGCACTTCGATGTATTGCACGCCGCGTGCAGAGAGCGCCTGGATCGGCCGTTCACCGGAATTGATCACGCGTTTCGGCCGGATCGTCGAGTAGTACTCGTTTTCGATCTGCAGGATATTAGTATTGATTTGCACCCACTCGCCGTCGCGATGGGTGCCGATTGCTTCATACGGCGGGTAAGGCTGGCTGACCGCCCGCGCCAGGCTCTTGATGTAACTGTCGAGACTGTTGAACTGCGGCGTCAGACGGGCCTGGGCTTCGCTGGTGTAACCGAGGTCGCTCATGCGCAGGCTGGTGGCGTACGGCAGGTACAAGGTATCCTTGTCCAGTTGCTCCAGGCGATGCTGGCGGCCGTCCAGAAAACAGGTCGACAGGGCCGGCGATGCACCAAACAGATACATCAGCAGCCAGCTGTAACGACGGAAATTACGCACCGTCGCGATATAACTTTCCGATTGAAAATGCATTGCCGTGCCGTTGGCGCCGTCAGCCTCCTGCAAAACCTGCCACAGCCCTTCCGCCAGCGAATAGTTGTAATGGATGCCGGCGATGCATTGCATGCGCTTACCGTAACGCAGCGCCAGGCCACGCCGGTAAACGTGCTTCAGCATGCCCATGTGCGATGTGCCGTACCAGGCGATCGGAATCTGCTCTTCAGCCGGCAGATGGGCCGGCATCGACTGACTCCAGAGTAATTCATCGCCCAGCTTCGAATAGACGAAACGATGGATCACATCCAGCTCGGCCAGCGCCGTTGCGATGTCGTGCTCGGCGGGAGTAATGAATTCCAGCAGCGATTCCGAATAATCGGTTGTGATCTGCGGCTGCGTCAGCGCCGAGCCCAGCGCGCGCGGATGCGGCGTCAGGGCCAGCCGGCCGTTGCCGTCAACCCGTAATGTCTCTCTCTCGATGCCGCGCAAGCCCTGGCCTAGCAAGCCGCGATGCTGCTCTTGTCCTAGCAGCGCCAGCCGGCGAGTGTAATGATCAGTCAATTCAGCATCCTTTGTTGTCAAATTCATCATCTTGGGCTCTTTGGCCTTTGGTGATTTCATGATTTCGTGATTTTTGGTTTCGCGACGTTATTGCTGCCCGTAACTCGGGTCGTAGAAGGCGAGAATAGCCGAAAATGAAAGAACGCGTTGGATGTCGCCCGGAGCGCAATCGACAGGTGAAAATCGCGTCGACAACGTACTGGCTGCGCGCTGGTCGACACTGCATTTTATCAAATAGGCAATCTTCAGCAAATTTACAAGAATCCGCAAGGAACTCGCTGTCGGCGCAAACTTATGGGGGCGCACCCCTTATAATCCTGCTTTGCTTTCAATTTTCACGCCACCACTATGCCAGCTCAACTGATTGACGGAAACCTCCTTTCTAAACAACTGCGCGCCGATGTCGCCAAGCGTGCCGCCGCACTGACCGCACAGGGCAAGCAGCCTGGCCTGGCGGTGATCCTGGTCGGCGACAGCCCGGCTTCGCAGGTGTATGTCCGCAACAAGGTCAAGGCGTGCGAAGACAACGGCTTGTATTCTGTGCTGGAGAAATACGATGCGGACCTGACCGAAGCAGCCCTGCTGGCGCGTATCGATGCCTTGAATCACGATCCGAAGATCAACGGCATCCTGGTGCAATTGCCATTGCCGGCCCACATCGATGCCCACAAAGTGATCGAAGCCATCGCCGCGGAAAAAGACGTCGACGGCTTCCATATCAGCAATGCCGGCCTGTTGATGACTGGCCAGCCGCTGTTCCGCCCGTGTACGCCTTACGGCGTGATGAAAATGCTGGAATCGGTCAACTTCCCGGTGCGCGGCGCCCATGCAGTGGTCGTCGGCGCCTCGAATATCGTCGGCAAACCGCAAGCCATGCTGCTGTTGCAAGCCGGCGCCACTGTCACCATCTGTAATTCGAAGACGCGCGATCTCGGGCTGCATACCCGCATGGCCGATATCCTGGTGGTGGCTACCGGCAAACGCAATATCGTTACCGCCGACATGATCAAGCCCGGCGCCGCCGTGATCGACGTCGGCATGAACCGCGACGATAACGGCAAGCTGTGCGGCGACGTCGACTTTGCCAACGCCAAGGAAGTCGCCGGCTACATCACCCCGGTACCAGGCGGCGTCGGCCCGATGACCATCACCATGTTGTTGGTCAACACCATCGAAGCCGCAGAAAGAATGTAATTGCAATGACATCTACCGCTATCAACGCCAGCAATCCCCTGCTCGACTTTACCGGCCTCGCCAAGTTCGACAAAATAACGCCGGCCGACATCACGCCGGCGATTGCCGCGCTGCTCAAGCAGGCGCATACCGTTGTCGCCCTGCTGGAAGCGTCGACCGATGCCGTCACCTGGGACAATTTTGTCGTCCCGCTGGAGCACGTGACCGAAAAATTGAGCCGAGCCTGGGGCATTGTCAGCCATTTGAATGCGGTAGCGGATACACCGGAATTGCGTGCCGCGTATAACGAGAACCAGCCGAAACTGATCGAGTTCTGGACTGCGCTGGCGCAAAACCTGGCCTTGTTCGATAAGTACAAGGCCATCAAGAACAACCTCGATTTCGCCGATCTGTCGGCGGCACGGCGCAAGATAGTCAACAACGCACTGCGCGATTTCAAGCTGGGTGGCGCAGAACTCGCGCCGGCCAAGAAGACCCGTTTCGCCGAAATCCAGGAAAAACACGCAGCCCTCACCACCCGGTTCTCGGAAAACATTCTCGACGCCACTAACTCCTACGGCTTGTTTGTCAGCGACGAGGCCGAATTGGCAGGATTGCCGGACGACGTGCGCCAGGCCGCACGCGCCGCAGCCGAGCAGGATGGCAAGCCCGGGTATAAATTTACGCTGCACTTCCCGTCTTATTTCCCGATCCTGCAATATGCGGACAACCGCGGCTTGCGTGAAAAAATCTACCGCGCCAATGCGACCAAGGCATCCGAGCTGGGCGAAAAGCCGGAATGGGACAACAGCGCCAACATTGTCGAGATCCTGCGCTTGCGCAATGAAGAAGCGAAACTGCTGGGCTTCAAGAATTATGCCGAGCTGTCGCTGGTGCCGAAGATGGCAAAAACGCCTGCCGAAGTGATGCATTTCCTGAAAGACCTGGGCCAGCGCGCACGGCCGTTTGCCGAACAAGATCTGGCCGAGCTGCGCGCCTTCGCCGCAGAACAGCTGGGCCTGGCCTCGCTGGAAGCCTGGGACCTGGCTTACGCAGCCGAAAAACTGCGCGAGCAGCGCTATGCTTTTTCCGAGCAAGAAGTGAAACAGTATTTCCCGGAACAGGTGGTGGTCGAAGGCTTGTTCCAACTGGTGCAAAAATTATTTTCCATCGACATCAGCGCCGACCAGGCTGCGGTGTGGCATCCGGACGTCAAGTTTTTCCGGATCCAAAAAGACGGCAAGCTGATCGGCCAGTTCTATCTCGATCTGTATGCCCGAAACGGCAAGCGTGGCGGCGCATGGATGGACGATGCACGCGCCCGTCGCCGCGTCGGCAGTGAAATACAAACTCCGATTGCTTACCTGACCTGTAATTTCACCGCACCGGCGGTAATCGAAGGCGTCGTCAAACCGGCTTTGTTTACGCATGATGAAGTGATCACCCTGTTCCACGAATTCGGCCACGGCTTGCATCACATGCTGACCCGGGTTGACGAGATCGGCGTATCCGGCATTTCCGGCGTCGAGTGGGATGCAGTCGAATTGCCTTCGCAGTTCATGGAAAACTTTTGCTGGGAATGGGAAGTCTTGCAGCACATGACATCCGAGGCAGAAAGCGGCGAGCCCTTGCCGCGTGCGCTGTACGACAAGATGATCGCCGCCAGGAATTTCCAGTCCGGCCTGCAAACCCTGCGCCAGGTTGAGTTTTCCTTGTTCGATATGCGCTTGCATGACGATTACGATCCGTATGGCAGCCAAAGCGTGCAAGACGTAATCAATCAGGTACGCGCCAGGATCGCGGTCATCAACCCACCGCCGTTCAATCGCTTCCAGCACTCCTTCGGCCACATTTTCGCCGGCGGCTACGCTGCCGGTTATTACAGCTACAAGTGGGCTGAAGTATTGTCGGCAGATGCGTATAGTGCGTTTGAAGAAGCGGCGTCGCACGGTGGGAATGTGGTGTCGGCGGAGACTGGCAAAAAATTCCACGACGAAATCCTGGCCGTCGGCGGTTCACGTCCGGCGCTGGAATCTTTCAAGGCATTCCGCGGACGCGAACCGAGTATCGACGCCCTGCTGCGGCATAGCGGCATGGCGGCATGGCGGCATAGCAGTTAGTAGCAACACGGAAAAACCTTCGCCGCGAGTCGGCGATTCTTACTACAACAAGGGGAAGAGGATGAGGGTTGGGATGAAATTCGCTGCAACGTTTTTTCTACTGATGTCGGCCGCTAGCGTACAGGCACAACTGTATAAATCCACCGGCCCGGATGGCAAGGTAACTTATAGCGATACGCCGCCGGCCGCTGGCAAGGTGATACCGCAAAAAGCCGTCGCTGGCGAAGGTAGCAACAGCGGCGACGGCCTGCCATATGAACTGGCGCTGGCGGTCAAGAACCATCCTGTCACCCTGTATAGCTCGGAAAAATGCATCCCCTGCGACGATGGCCGCAAACTGCTGAACGAACGCGGCATTCCGTTCAGTGAAAAAACCGTGAAGAGCAATGAAGACATTGCTGCATTACACAAAATCTCGAAGGACGACCAGGTGCCCGTGCTGACCATTGGCAGCAACAAGGAAAGTACCTTCTCGCCCACCGCCTGGGGTACCGCGCTGACCGCGGCCGGTTACCCCGAAAGCAATCGTTTGCCAAAAACTTATCGCAATGCTGCTCCGGTAGCCGCCGCACCTGGCGCCGCCTCCCCGGGTAAATCCGCAGCGCCTGCCGCCAATACTACCAGCACTGCCGGCAACGGCGACGCATTGCCGGCGGCAGGTAACGCGCCCCCCGGTTTTCGCTTTTAAGACATTGCCGCCCCACTATCATTACTCATGACGCAAATCGACTTTCACACCAATATCTCGGACAAATTTCTGTACACCTGCCGACTGGTGCGCAAAGCCCGCATGGCACAACGCCAGATCGTCATATTGAGCAGTAATGCCGAGGATCTGGCGACGCTTGACCAGGCACTCTGGACATTTTCCGAGCACGACTTCCTGCCGCACGTCAGGGCCGGCGATCCGCTGGCGGCACAAACCCCGGTGATCCTGGCCGCCGACGAAGAAACCGAGTGGCCGCATCACCAGATCCTGGTCAACCTGTCCGGCAGGACTCCACAGCATTTCGCCCGCTTCGAAAGAATGTTCGAAATCATCTCGCTGGCCGAAGACGACAAGGCCGGCGGGCGCGAGCGCTATCGTTTCTACCAGCAACGCGGCTATCCGCTGACCCATTTTGTTGCTGAAAATGTTTGAGGAATATCTGATGAACAACAGCAAGCTTGACGCGAATATCCCTTTATTGACCGAGGTCATTGTTCCGCTACCGACTTTGACCGACATTATAGAGACGCCGCCAGCGGCTATTGTCAACGCTGAAGTGGCGGCGTCGACATCACCATCGGCGTCGACATCGGCCATCGAGGATGAAGACAGTTTCGAGTTGCCCTCGGCCCAGCGGGAAATCACGCTGAGCCAGCACGACTGGGAGCGGCTCGAGGCGGAGGTCAGGGAAAAAGTATTGCAGCAACTGCAGGACCGGATCGATTTCGTCATCGAGCAGCGGGTCCGCGACGGCCTGGCGGACGTGTTGCAGACTGCGGTGGAAGGCATGGCGGCGCAAATCAGAAGTGGCTTGCATCAGACCCTGGATGAAGTGATTTGCCGAGCAGTAAGCCTGGAATTAGTCAAATTAAAAAAAACAAACATTTAGCGTAATTTTTTTGATTTTCAATCACTATTTGCAATGCCGTAGATAAAAGCAAAAAAAATAGATCTCATTTTGATCGCCTAAAAAATCTATGTTTTCTTACAATAGCGCTATTGAAAAGCGGTAATTTTGTTTAAAAACGGTGGCTTTTGGAGATGAGATGAAAGTAATTGTATTGGGCGCCGGCGTTATCGGCACTAGCTCTGCCTGGTTCCTGAACAAGGAAGGTCACGATGTGACAGTGATCGAACGCCAGCCAGGTGCGGCGCAGGAGACCAGCTTTGCCAACGGTTGCCAGATTTCGGTATCGCATGCCGAGCCTTGGGCCAATCCGCAAGCGCCGTTGAAGGTGTTGAAATGGCTGGGGCAGGAAGATGCGCCGTTGCTGTATCGCTTTCGTCCGGAATGGCTGCAATGGAAATGGGCGTTGAACTTCCTGCGTGAATGCACGCCGGCACGCACCAACGACAATATCCGCCAGATCGTCGCCATCTGCGAATATAGCCGCCAGACCTTGCAAGCCGTACGCGCCGACACCGGTGTCGACTACGATTGCCTGACCCGCGGCATCCTGCATTTCTATACCGACCAAAAAGAATTCGATATCTCGCTGCCGGCCGCGAAACTGATGCGCGACCTGGGCTGTCCGCGCGACTCGATCAGCGCCGATGAAGTGGTGAAAATCGAACCGGCCCTGGCCAGCATCCGCGACAAAATCGTCGGCGGCGACTTTACCGCCACCGATGAATCCGGCGACGTCTATAAATTCACCTCGGGCCTGGCCGATAAAGCCGCCGAAGCGGGCGTAAATTTCCAGTACAACACCAGTGTCACCCGCCTGATTACTGAAGGCAGCGGCGCCGGCGCCAAGATCACCGGAGTCGAAGTCATCAATGCCGACGGCCGTCACGAGGTACTGCATGCCGACGCTTTCGTGGTTGCCATGGGCAGCTTCTCGACACCGTTGCTGAAACCGCTTGGTATCGAGCTGATGATTTATCCGGGCAAAGGTTACTCCGCCACCTATCAGATTACCAATTCCGAAGCCGCGCCAAGCGTCTCGCTGACCGACGACGGTTACAAACTGGTGGTGTCACGCCTGGGCGACCGCCTGCGGGTGGCCGGCACCTGCGAACTGAACGGCTACACGCGTGAACTCAACACCACGCGTTGCGAAGCAATCACACGTCGTACCCGCGAGCTGTTCCCGGACGGCTGCGACTACGACAATCCGGTTTACTGGACCGGCCTGCGCCCGATGACGCCATCCAACGTGCCGTATATCGGCAAGACCAGAATCAGCAACCTGTTCCTCAATACCGGCCATGGCACGCTCGGCTGGACCATGGGTTGCGGTTCCGGCCGCGCTATCGCCGAGATCGTCTCGGGCCGCCGGCCGGAGGTGGATTTTGCCTTTACCGGCATGCCGCGACAGGCACCCCAACCGTTGATTTTGCCGCGCCCTGTGCAGGCATGATTGCCGTCATGCCTGCTGTAGCAAGGCAATGAGCACGCAATAAAAAAGACCGATGCTGTCGCCAGCATCGGTCTTTTTTTATCTGTTTTTTATCCACGGCGATCGGCTGTGACATGGCGCGGTTTTTGCGTATGTGTCTGCGGGAATCAGTCGCGCCGCTTTTTTGTTGTTTCGGCGCACTGTTCGAGTGCATCACTTGGCGATGCGCACCTCGACCGTTGCCGGCTTCTCGTCGAAGGCGACCCGTGTAACGAACTTGGCGCGCTTCATCGGAAAACGAGACTGGAAATGGCGGACATTACCGGAACCCGAAATGACCCTGCGCACAAACTGATAATAGGCATCCATATCGATCACGTGCACGACCAGAAAATAATCGTAATCGCCGGACACGAAATAGCATTGCATGACCTCGGCTTCCTTGTTCATGCGCAGTTCGAATTCCTGCATGTGCTCGTCCGACTGGTGGTTCAGCGAGATTTCAAGAAACGCCAGCATGCCGTAACCGAGTGCGAACGGATCGACCAGGGAGACATCGGCGCTGATGATGCCGGCCTCGCGCAAGTCACGCAAGCGGCGCAGGCAGGTTGGCTGCGAAATGTGCGCTTTTTCGGCCAGGGTGCGGGTCGGCATTTGATTGTCGCGCTGCAGCAAGTTCAGCAGTTTTCGATCGACTTTGTCTAGGGTGTGTTGTTTGCTCATGCCATGGAGATTAGGGGGTGCGCCAGCTGTCTTAAGAATTCGCAAAAACCGCTATGCGAAGCGTTTTTTATGTTGTAACGTTGCTTTATTCGGATCAGTCTGAATAAATAATAGAAAAGCAGCGGACGGTAAAACTGTAGTTAGATTGTTTTATTTTAAATCCTCAGGAGGATATTCATGCAGAACAAGATCAAAATGATTCCGTTGGCTGGCGCAATTGCAATGGCTTTCGCCTTTGCCGGCCCAGTTTCAGCTCAAGAAGTCGTCACCATCGGTCAAGTCAGCCCGCTTACAGGTCCTAACGCCCACATCGGCAAGGACAATGAAAACGGCGCCACGATGGCGATCGAGGAGCTGAACGCCAAAGGCACCATGATCGGCGGTAAAAAAGTTACTTTCGTATTGGCTTCCGAGGATGATGCATCCGATCCGAAACAAGGCACTGCAGTTGCGCAGAAGCTGGTGGACGCCAAGGTCAAGGGTGTTATCGGCCACATGAATTCCGGCACGACCATCCCGGCATCGAAGATCTATTACGATGCAGGCATTCCGCAAATCTCGCCATCCGCCACCAATCCTAAGTACACCCAGCAAGGCTTCAACACCGCGTTCCGCGTGGTGGCCAATGATGGCCAGCTGGGCGGCACCCTGGGCCGCTACGCCATCAATACACTGAAGGCCAAGAACATCGCCGTGATCGATGACCGTACCGCGTACGGCCAAGGGGTTGCGGAAGAGTTCGCCAAGAGCGCCAAGAAGGCCGGCGGTACTATCGTCGCCACTCAGTTCACCACCGACAAAGCTACCGACTTCAACGCGATTCTGACCTCGATCAAGGCCAAGAATCCCGACCTGATTTTCTTCGGCGGCATGGATGCGGTCGGCGGCCCGATGCTGCGTCAGATGGACCAGCTCGGCATCAAAGCCAAATACATGGGCGGCGACGGCTTGTGCACCACTGAACTGGCCAAGCTGGCCGGTGCAGGCTTGAAAGACGACCAGGTAGTCTGCGCCGAAGCTGGCGGTGTGCCAGATGCAGGCAAGGCAGCGCTGGAAGACTTCAAGGCCAAGTACCAAAAGAGATTCAACCAGGAAGTCGTGATCTACGCACCGTATGAATACGACGCGCTGATGACAATGGTTGACGCCATGCAAAAAGCCAAGTCGTCCGATCCGAAAAAATACTTGCCGGAACTGGCCAAGATTCACCACCAAGGCGTGACGGGCGTGATCTCGTTCGACCCTAAGGGCGACATCAAGGACGGTTCGCTGACTTTGTATACCTACAAGGATGGCAAACGCACTTTGCTGACAGTGACAAAATAATCGTCTCGCGCAGCATCTGGAAACGCCCCGTCTGACGGGTAATGCCGTTCAGTTAAGACTGGACGGCATTTTTATTTTGGGCTTGTAAACGTTCGGGCCAGCTGTTAACCTGCGTGTCGATGCTCGATGACACTCTCCATTTCCTTGCAAACCACCTCGAAGCGCCTGACTGGCGTCGGCTAGGAGAGCATTTGCCTGTCGAATGGATTGAACAGGCCGTGCAGCGCACCGACGCAACGAGCATCCGCCATCGCCGCCTGCCTGCCGAGCAAGTGGTCTGGCTAATGGTGGCATTGGCGCTATATCGTCACAAGTCCATCAGTGAAGTACTCGATGATCTCGGCTTGGCGTTGCCGGACTCTCAGGT
>NZ_FOKF01000023.1 GCF_900111995.1 Collimonas sp. OK607 | reverse complement strand
GTGTTCGGACTGACGGCGGACAGCCAGGCGTATCAGCAAACGGCAGGCTTGCTGGGTTTGCGTGGCGCCAGCAGTGTCCAATGGTCGGGAGGTTTGAGCGTAATACAGGCGTATGCAGCCTGGCAGCATGCGTTCACGGCGGGCAGCCTGGATTTCAGGGCGGCGTATGTGGGTGCGCCGGCGGCGGGATTTACGGTGCAGGGGATCGGCTTGTCGCGCAATGCCGGCTGGGTCGGGCTGGGATTGAATACGGCGGTGGACAAGCGCTGGGGCTGGTATCTCAACTACGATGCGCAGCTAGGCGACGGCGGCCTGGGTAACAATGTGCTGTCGCTGGGGCTGCGCTACAAATTTGATTGATCGGCTGTGCTTCTGTAGGATGGACACTCCGTGCCCATCCTACGTACCCATTGTTTTATTCCGCTTGCACCGGCGTCAGTACCTCACGACTACCGTTGGTAGCCACCGAAGAAACAATCCCCGCGGCTTCCATTTGCTCGACCAAACGGGCGGCACGATTGTAGCCGACGCGGAATTGCCGTTGTACCGATGAAATCGAGGCGCGCCGGGTGCGCACGACGAAAGCCACGGCCTCGTCGTACAGCGGATCGGCCTCGACATCCTGGCTATCACCGAGCAGGTCTGTGCTGGCTCCCTCAGCAGGCACGCCGGCCAAAATCGCTTCTTCGTATTCAGGTTCGCCAAACTGTTTCAAGTGCTCGACTACCCGATGTACTTCTGCATCCGAGACAAAGGCCCCATGAACCCGCTGCGGGTAGCCGGACCCTGGCGGCAGGAAAAGCATGTCGCCGTGGCCGAGCAAGGCTTCGGCGCCCATCTGGTCGAGGATGGTCCTGGAATCGATTTTCGACGATACCTGGAATGCCACCCGGGTCGGGATATTGGCTTTGATCAGTCCGGTGATGACATCGACCGAAGGGCGTTGCGTAGCCAAAATCAAGTGAATGCCAGCCGCCCGGGCTTTCTGCGCCAGGCGCGCGATCAGTTCTTCGATCTTCTTGCCAGTTACCATCATCAGATCCGCCAGTTCGTCGATGATCACGACGATCAGCGGCAGGGTAGAGAGTGGTTCGGGTGCATCCGGAGTAAGCGAGAATGGATTGCTGACTTTCTTGCCGCGCATTTCGCCATCGCGGATTTTCTGGTTGAATCCCGCCACGTTACGCACGCCGAGTGCAGACATGAGACGGTAACGTTTATCCATCTCGGCCACGCACCAGGTCAGCGCATTGGAGGCCAGTTTCATGTCCGTGACCACCGGCGCCAGCAGATGTGGAATGCCCTCGTATACCGAGAGTTCCAGCATCTTGGGATCGATCATGATCAGGCGTACTTCTTCCGGCGTAGCTTTATACAGCAGCGACAAAATCATCGCATTGATGGCCACCGATTTACCGGAGCCGGTAGTGCCGGCCACCAGCATATGCGGCGCCCGCGCCAGGTCGGCGACCACCGGAGCGCCGGTGATGTCTTTACCCAGGGCCAGCGTCAAGTGCGATGCGGAATCCTGATAGGCTGGCGATTCCAGAATTTCCGACAAGCGAATCATCTGCCGTTTTGGATTGGGCAACTCAAGACCCATGCAGGTTTTTCCGGGAATGGTTTCCACCACCCGGATGGACGTCAGGCCCAATGCGCGCGACAAATCCTTCATCAGACCGACAATCTGGCTGCCGCGCACGCCCAGTGCCGGCTCCACCTCGAAGCGTGTAATCACCGGCCCGGCGTCGGCGCCCAGCACGGTCACCGGCACCTTGAATTCCTTCAGGCGCTGTTCGATCAGCAAGCCGGTTTCGGCCAGGCGTTCAAGCGGAATGTCGATCAGTTCGTTGACCGCCGGATCCAGCAAGTCGAGCCCGGGCAAATCAATGCGCACTTCGTGCAGCGGGTGGAACGAGAAATCAGCTTCGTTATCGTTCGCAGGCCATGCCGGTACTTCGTTTGAAATCGGCGACGGCAATACTGCTTGTACAACAACGGTATCCATTTTATCTGTTACAGGATAGGCGGTAGTAATCTCAGCTGATGATGAAGCCGGCACCGCGCGAAACTGTGGGCATGTGGCTGCAAGATCAGATGTGATTGCTTCCGGATGGATGATATTGATTGGAGAAACAGGATTGGCAGCAGCAGGTGGCGCTGCCGCTGGCGTCGGCGCTGTCGTATTTGATACGCCGGCCGGTGCGCTCGCAAGCGTTACCGGCCGCTCGGGAACGGTTTTGCCTGGTATCGAAGTGACGGCTGCCGTTGCTTGAGCAAGGCCGGTCGCAGCTACTATTGAAGCAGATGTGGAAATGGGGCCGGGACGCGTGCTGATGGTTGTTGTCCGCGGTGCGGCCCGAGTCTGGATACGCTCGGTCAGACGCATGTGCATGGCATCTTTGTGCGCCGAGCTTGCATTGCGCGCCTGTTGCGCCATATTTGCGCGCGCACGCATTGCCGGCGTCGGAATGATCTGTTCAACCGTGGCCCATTCCGCCATGCTTCTGGCGCTGATTTTTACCTCAACCCGCTTAGCCGGGGGCGTTTGTTGCTTTTGCTGCCTTCCAGGAATTTCGGGGAGATCCGAGCTTGACGGCAATTGCCAGGATTTTCTGCTGCGCGGCGGTACCGCGATACTTTCGCGCGATCTTGCCAGTCTGGGTGCTGAGTGGACAGGCGTGACGACTGGCGCTATCCGCTGTTCGCGCGGGGTATCGGACTGCTGTTTGTTTGCAGGAAAAATATGTTGCAGCAGAGTGCTTTTGGGCACGACCGATTTCAACCATTCATTCCCGAACAGCCACGAGAGCGCCAGGACGCCGATTGCCATCAACACAAATACGCTGCCGAAAGTGCCCAGCACGCCCATGAAACCATGTGCCAGCGCGTAACCCAGCCGAACGCCGTCGGGTGGCGTCGATTCGTGTGTGCGCAGCATGGCTTCCAATGCACTGCTGCTGCAAAGTAACAGGAACGTACCCAGCCACAAACGGATCGATCCCGGGCCGCGGAGCGGGTTTATCCCCGAATGGCGCGCTTTAAACACGCGTACAAGCAAAGGAGTAAACCAAAGTAAAGACCATCCGAACCAACTGAAAACTGCTATATGCATACTCAAATTCAACGAAAAATCGATGTCCGGCAATCTGGAGGCTTATGCTAATCGCGATACGGCAGGATCGACACAAGCCGGATCCGCTGCCCGGAGCGAAGGAAGCCCGACGGGGTAGGCGGGACGTCCTGAAATCAAAGTAGGTGATATTAACCGAAAAAGCTTCAGGTGTTGCGTACCGGACAGTAGTGCATTGCCAGAACTGCGAGCATACTTAGCGTGGCAAAGATGGCAACGGCGACAAGGGGAATGATATGGATGAGAAGAACTCATCGCGTATGACTTCACTCGGAACACAAGCGATAGCCGGCGGCTGGATCAGCTTCGCGGCGGATCCGGCGCAGAAGGAGCGTTGCCTGGCGCGTTTGCGCGAGGCCGAACTTGGCCCGGACAACCAACCCTCGGATTGCGCGGCAGGGGGCAAACACCGCTTTAGCGACGAACTTGGCATGCCCGGGACGCTTGCGGTAGTCATCGACGTTCTATGCTGGCTGCGCCAGTCGGAAGGAAAAATCAGCGCACGTGCGCAGGCAATAGGCCTGATCGAAGCCATCCCGGTAGGGGTGGACCTCGGCACAGTCTCGCAACGTTACGCCCATTGGCTGCTGCATGATGCGCAATGGGGCATTGCTCAATATTGCGCTACGGAACCGTTGATGGGTTTCGCGGCACGACTTAAAGCATTGCACGACAAAGAACTCGCCGGCCTTGCGATTGACGACAGCGAGTGGCCCACGCTTGAACCGGATACCCCTATGGAGACAGGCGCTGCTGACGAAGAGGACGGCCGGCATCTGGAGGATTTGCTCGCCTCTTTCGCTACTCCTTTGCAGAGGATTGACGTCGAGCAAATGGGACGGCTGTGTGGCGCCGCGGCGTATTTGACTGGAGAGCAAGCCCGGTCTGATTTCTGGACCGACAGCGAACAGCGCCAAATGGATGATTTGTATGGCGCATTTTGTGTGAGCACTGAGCAAATCCTTGGCCCGCGCCCACCCCCACAGCAAACCGCAGAACTGAAAGACTGGATCCGGCACGAGCAAGCTCTGGATGCCGCCTGGGAGAAGCAGATGCGGCAACAGCATTTGCAGCTATGGCAGCGTTGGGATGCATGGGGAGAAAAACAGGCCGCGCTGTATGCCGCGTTCAATGGTTCAGCCGTTGACCTTATCTTGTCACTGTTCAAGCTGGCGCCACGCCCGAATGTTTTTACCTCAGGTCAGCAGCTGTATTGAATTGGTGCGACTGTTTGTTAACTGACCAAGCGCGCTTGTATCGACGATGACAAACTGAGATCGAATCGACCGCCGCTTGGCATGTCGTTAGTATTAAATGACGCCTTGCCAGTTTCGAGGTCACCGTCGAGCTAATTGTCGCGTTACCGATGCCTTCTATCCGCGCTATTTTGGTCGTAGCTTACCTGCGTCTATTCTTCCCGCATGGCATGTAAAGTAACCGTGATTGAAGAACCCGAGGGAACAGCGAAGGACGCACATTTGCCAAAGACGGGAGATTATGACTGTGAGCTAACAATCAAATCAAATCGGGTTGTTAAATAGGTATTCTTAAACTATATTTTCAACACGTGCCAGCGCTTACACGCTGCCGTAGGAGTGCAGGGGCGGTAATGCACGGCGGCAATGACGGCCATGAACGCCCTTTGGTCAGCCTGAATATGACGGCGCTGATATGGTTCAAAAGACGGTTGTTTTCAATCGTTGCTGGTCAACCTGTATGAGGAATCGAATAACGTCTGGGAGCCAATTCACTGAAGGTTATATACCAAGTCAAGCCGGTTGTTACAAAACAAAAAACATTCTCTCCTAGAGGTTATAAGCTCAAGCCGGCGGAATTTCTCTAGTTCGCCAAAAATAATGTGCCGAAAACCCGTTTGACAAAGCTCCGGTATGACAAGCAATTTCGACATGGTTTTCCGTACACTTTTCAGCCTCAAATCGACTGAAGTTTGACGATATGGCACTGTGCCGGAAAACATCTGTTTTCCGGCGAAATCTGCACCAGTACTAGCTTTCAAGACACATTGGACATATTCCGACGGTTTGCGCCTGGAACGCCTACTTTGCAATCCGTTCGAGAAGTGAACTCAAATGACGCGTGCGAGGGCATCTCGGCTCTCAAAAATATAAAGAAAATTAGGCTTGAAAACGGCCGGAGTCTAGCCTCCGTGGATCTTGGATCAAACAGGAGAAACATATGCTACGCAAATTGCTGATGGCCACGCTTGTCGCTCAAGCGTTCGCGGGCCTTGTCCATGCACGCGACGTTGATATGACCAGTCCCTACGATCCGAAGGTGCAGGATCTGACGCTTCGCGGCGAGCCGCCGATGCTCGGCATTCACTGGTCGCGTGAGTTCTCCGGCAACTTGCAGGCCAGTCGCACAAGCAAACCACTTATGACGAATCACGGCGGCAAGGTCATGACGACAGCCATCATGCAGAACATTTTTTGGGGTGCGAGCTGGGCAAACAGTACGTTTGTCGGCGACAAGATCACTGGATTGGAGGCTTGGTACACCGGATTTAGCCTGTCGAACTATGCTCACACCACCGACGAGTACAGCGGATCGAACGGAAAAGTGGGGCCGGGCACGACATACGCTGGACATATCGTCGATACGACAACTGCCTCGGGGGGAAACAGAACGTCCACGATCCTCGCCGAAGTGTGTAAACGGATTTCGCCCGATCCATCGGGTAATGGCTACTATTCGGTATACAGCGATGTGAAGCGCGGTAACGCCAACTACTGTGCCTACCATAGCGAGGGAACCTGCGGCGGCGTGCCAGTCCAGTTCGCCTTCTTCTGGAATCTCGATGGTGACAGTGGCTGCGACCCACAGGATACCTCGGGTCAGCATTCTCAAGGCTTAGCCGCGCTTGCAAACGTTTCAGGTCACGAGTTGTCCGAGGCGCGCACCGATCCATCTTTGGGTACGTGGTATGACAGTAGCGGCTCCGAAAACGGCGACAAGTGCGCATGGACCTTCGGTGCCCCGCTCGTAGCTTTTACGAACAACATCAGCTGGAAGATTCAAGGCGAATGGTCGAATGCGGCCTATACGGCGGGCACCGGCTACCCCAACGCTTCCGGACAGAAGGGCTGTCTATCTGGCAAATGAGTCACCCTGACTAATCGGCTTTGGTAAATAAAGTGCAGTGGGGCTGTTCGAGCTGTTCTCGAACACCCGGCGACATTCTTGATATCTTAAGGCGCTTCATCTAAGTGATTGATCTATCGCGTTATTTTTTTAGCGACGTTCGGGCGATTTGCGGCCATGGTCCGATTACTGCCCTGGCTATCGCATTTTCACCCAATTGAGATTGAGGTTTTCGATGCGAAAAATGCTGATTGTAATTCTCGCCTGCATTTCCCTCGATGCGCTGTCCCAGCCTCAGTTGCCACCAGGCGTTCGCGGCCCAGAGTCTGGCTCGGCAACTCGCAGCGTGTCGACATATCTGGCCCTTGAACGCGACCTGCTCGACTCGCTGAAGGACGGAAACCGGGACGCTGTACTCCAAATGTTGGGCGACGGCTTCGAGGTTCGATCCGCAGTCGACGTAGATGAGACTTCGGCCGCTGATTGGTTGCAAGGCGAGCAGCGCAGCCCCATCAAGGCGGCCAGCGTGCGCAACCTGTCCGCACGCGAGTTCAACGACATCGCTGTCGTGAGTTTTCTTCTCGACAGTCGGCGAGTCGTGAAGGGTAAGATTGTCACCTCCACACTCTATTTGATCGACATCTGGCGCCAAACCCCGCACCAGTTGATGGCTCGCTACGTCTCCAAACCAAGTCATACAATGCCGATTCCAGTGAGGCCGACCGGAAGGGAATGATCCCGTGAAGTCAACTCCAACAACTTGAGACCGCGCCAGTTGGAGGCCGAGAGATGCGTCGAATCTATTTAATGTCCGTCTCAAGGTTAAATCAACCGGATAGGTTTGGTTCAAACGATGTTATCGAGCAACCTGCAATCAATCTGACCCAGCTCTTAGCTGGCCAGTCATAACATGTTGCATCATGATCGACAAACCAAAAGGAGACGATGATGTCAAACGTCGCTACCACAGTCGCTGACGGTCGCCTGCCGCCCGGACAATTCGATTCGGACCATGTGATACCGGGCGCCGATCCACGCCTTTACAACGAAGACCTCGCGCCGGTCTCGAAGGAGAAACGCACCTGGACCGGCTACAGCATCTTCGCGATGTGGATGTCGGATGTGCATAGCGTGGGAGGCTATACCTTCGCCGCCAGCCTGTTCCTACTTGGCCTGTCGGGTTGGCAAGTGCTAATCGCGCTCACGGTCGGCATCGTGCTGGTCTTCATCCTTATGAACTGGATCGGCAAGCCGAGCCTGGTCCACGGCATTCCGTTCCCGGTCATGGCACGGGTCAGCATGGGCGTCATGGGCGCCAACCTCGCGGCCATCATCCGCGGCGTCGTGGGCGTCGTCTGGTACGGGGTGCAGACCTATTTCGCCTCGAAGGCAGTTGCGATCCTGATCCTGCTTTTCGCGCCAGGAGCGGCGGTGCTGCGCGATTCGAGTTTTCTGCGGCTAGACATGCTGGGCTGGATCAGCTTTCTGTTCATGTGGTTCTTCCAGCTCATGATCTTCCAGCGCGGCATGGAGACGATCCGCAAGTTCATCGACTTCTGCGGCCCCGCGGTGTACGTGGTGATGTTCGTGCTGATGGGGTGGATCCTGTCGCAAGCTGGCATCGGATCGCTGAACCTCACCTTGGGCGACAATGTGCTGACTGGCGCCGAATCGTTCACCGCGATGGGCAGCGCCATTCTGCTGGTGGTCAGCTATTTCGCCGCATTGCTGTTGAACTTCGGCGACTTCTCGCGCTTCGGCAAGAGCGAGCGGCAGATGAAGATCGGCAACTTTCTCGGCCTGCCCGTGAACTTCATTCTGTTTGCGATCATCGTCGTAATCGTGACGTCCGGAAGCGTGAAGGTGTTCGGGCACATGATCATGGATCCGGTGGAGATCGTCTCCAAGATAGACAACAAGGTCGCCGTCTTCATCGGCAGCGTGACCTTCATCATCGCCACCATGGGCATCAACATCGTGGCCAACTTCGTCTCGCCCGCCTACGACATCGCCAACCTGTTCCCGAAGCACGTCGACTTCAAGAAGGGCGGCTTGATCGCCTCGGTCCTCGCCGCGATGGTGTGCCCCTGGATTTTCGTCGACAGCCCGAAGGCGATCACCATCTTCGTCAGCATCTTCGGCGCGGTACTCGCCCCCCTCTACGGCGTCATGGTGGCCGACTACTACCTGCTGAAGAAGGAGATCGTCAATACCGCCGAACTCTACACGATGTCGCCAGAGGGGCGCTTCTACTACGATGGCGGCTGGAACAAGGTTGGCCTCGCTTCGCTGGCGATCTCCGGGTTCCTCTCCATCGGCTGGGAGCTGTGTACCCAACTGTTCAAGGTTCTGCCGGAGAACAACTTCGGCTGGTTAATCGGCGCCGTGGCGGGCGCTGCAATCTACTACGGGATGATGAAGAACGCGCACCGCAGCTGAGGAAAGCCTCCGATCCTTCGGTCTGTCTTGAGTAATGACAGATCACAACGGGACAGGGTCATTCGCTAGTCGTCCAGAGCATCAAGCCCGCTTTTCAGATAGGAACCCTGCCCGCGAATGCCATTAGGGGCCAGCATGCTCGTTGGCGTCACCCGGCAAACTGATTGGAGTCCGCGTCGTCTGTCCTGGCTCGCGAAAACCCTGAAACTGCCACTTGTTTGGGCGCACAGCTTTTGCCGCGCAGACTCCTAGCCCTTGGGTGTCGACGGCAGGCTCTTCAAGTACAGGAAGAGGGCGCGCACGTCGATGTCGTTCATCTGGCTCAGGGATCCGAAGGGCATGACCTTCACCGGCGTGCCGTCGGGGCGGTTGCCGGTCTTGAAGAGGCGTGCGAAGGCGTCGGCATCGGCATAGCGGACCATCGCCGTGCCTTCGCCCGGCGTCAGGTTGGCCGCGGCGGGCCAGTCGGGCGGACCGCCGGGGATCTTGCCGCCGTTGAGCTTGACGCCGTGGCAGCCCAGGCACATGTTGGCCACGTAGGCGCCGTGCGTCACACTCACATCGGCGAGCACTGGCTGCGCGGACGGCAGCGAGTGGTCGATCTTGCTCGCGGCGTCGTGCATCAGACCGAAGCCGTAGAAGGCGCGCACCGGCAACGGTAGGTCGATCACGGCACCGCCGCCCGCTGCAGGCTCCAGATGGCGGATGTAGCCGACCAGCGAAGCGAGGTCGTCGTCGGTGAGGCGGTTGTAGTCTTCGCTCGGCATTACCAGCAGCACCCGGTTCTTCGGGCCGACGCCATGGCGGATTGCGCGGTCCCAGTCTTCCGGCGTGAAGCCGGCCACCACGCTGCCCGCGCCGGGGCTAATGTTGGGACCGGCGATGCGCATGCCCTTGCCGTCGTCGAGGAACATGTGACCGTTGCCTTTGGCGCCGTGGCACTCGACGCAGCCGCGCGATGCGAAGAGGTAACGCCCACGCTCGACGGCCGCCGCGTCGTCGCGGAAGGGCACCGCTGTCTTCAGCGCCACCTCGACCTTGCGCTGCATCTTGTGCCGGGCTAGCTGGTCGCCGGCAAAGAGCGCGGCCGCCGCCAGCGCGACCAGCACCACGAGCGCGATGGCACTGCGCTTGAGCCACCGCCTGGTTGTTGTCATGCGATCTCCTTTGTGGAACTGGGGCATGACGCGCCCGAAACCTTGTGCGCGATCAGGCCGGCGACCATCTTGAGTTGCAGGCGCAGTTTAGGCTTGTGGCCCCCGGTGCTGGTCACGTCGGTGTGCTGCGCTTGCCAGCCGGCAGGATCGCCGGTCAGCTCGCGGCTGACGGCACCAGCATGCAATCAACATAGTCGATATTTTTTGGTTTGCAAACATTACTTAGAGGTGACCGGTCGCGATTTGCCGGTTGTTATCGGTCAGCCCAGTTAACCCAATGCGGGAATGCGACGTCGCAGCAATTACTCTTTCACGTACCATCCGGGAAAACTTTTGGCGCAAGCATGCTCGTTGCCACCACCCGGCAAGCTGATGCTGGCGGTGGTCGCGCTGATGGCGGCAGTTCACGAAATGGGAAGATCGAATGGAGGCATTCGCTGCAGGCCGAGTTTGCCCCGTGGATTCAACCGGTGGATGCTGACGTATTTCTGAACCGGGCCGCCGATTTTCACTGCTCTTGTTCAATTTCTAAAATCTCGCAAAGGGCAACCCTTTGCCAAGTGCACGAGTAGGCCAATGAATTCCCGCACACTGGATCAGAAACGCGTCAGGCACTACAGCCCGGCCTTAGTAGATGCTGCCGCCGTTGCCGGTCGAGTT
This sequence comes from Collimonas sp. OK607, assembly GCF_900111995.1. Lineage (GTDB taxonomy): Bacteria > Pseudomonadota > Gammaproteobacteria > Burkholderiales > Burkholderiaceae_D > Collimonas. Next base: position 79,317 of record NZ_FOKF01000023.1, on the reverse strand, counting down.
CAATGTACGGTGATTGACGTCAATGGAATATGACCGAAAATTGGCTGTGTCGGCATTGGTTGTCGCTTTCCAGGCGCTCAGGTCGAACAAGTTTGCCGAGCGTATCGAAGTTCCTGTCAGGCGATTAACAGGTGTATTGGTCATCGTAAATGTTCCGGAGCAGGAGTTGTCAAGCGCCTTGGTCGCAACCGTGCTTGTCGCATCGCACATGGGCGGGGAAACCGTGTTCATGAAATACGCGTAGCCCGTAACTTTCGGATTGGTGACGATAGAGGCCTGGACGTCACCCGTAACAGGCTCCGTCTCGAGAAGGAGTGCTGTCTGCTCATCCACGGCGATAGCATGCTCGTTGGTAATCGTCGCTGCGGCAGGAGATACCCATCCGTCAGCAACGTTGCGGGCCATGAAAGCAAGTGTGCGTCCCATGCGGTCACGAGTGTTGAAATGTGAATCGGTCACTGTATTGAGCAATACCGGCAGGGGCGCACTGCCAAGAACCACTGAAGGCATGTTGGCCGACCAAAAGTCCTTCTGGAGATTCATGTAGGTGTTGTATGGGTTGGCAAGGGCTTCAGCCGAGGTGACCGAGTAGGTCGCCCCTCCCACATAGTTAAAGTTACCCAACATCATGAGGCCTGCACTCGTGCCGCCAAATGGGACGTTCTTGTTCCTGATTTGTTGCTGGATCAGATTTTCCAGTAGAGTTCCCTTCCACTGAGCGTAATAAACGCTCTGGTCACCTGCCGCGATCCATATGACGGCGGCGTTCTGGATGTAGCTGTTCAATCTGGCGTCGTTGGCAGAAGCACGATCCGGAATGACCAGCGTCTGGACTGCAGCGACGGGACCGAGCTTGTAGATGTACTTGTCGTAGTCACCGTTTCCGGTAGCCCGCAAAACGACAACGTTGCCTAACTGTGTCGGCGTGCCTCCACAGTTGGCCTTATTGATCATCCAGGTGTAGGCCTGACTGACATCCGTGCCGCCCCCCCATGAGAACGGCTGACGGAGTCGAAGGCGTGCAGGGTAAGCCGACAGCTGGCGTCCCGGTGGTATAAACGCTGAGTTTGGTTTTGTTAGCGGCACTGGCTGTTGGCGATGCCGCCATAAGCAACCCCATGGTTGCCAGGGCTAGGCCCCCGACGAATTTCAACACGGCTTTGTCAGCGTGAATATCAAGATATTTCATCGTCATCTCCCCACTCGTGGAAATATTGTCGGTTATTTTTAGCGCGAATCTTCCACTAAATTTCCCAAGACCGATACGCGCCAAATCAGGCGGTCAGCCCAGTCTGCCTGAGAAGCACTCGCATAGCAATGGCACTTCGCGTCGGCCATCTTTCTCTGCCGTGGTCTGACACGCCGGCTATCCTCGCAGTAAAATTCACCCACATAAATTACATTATGGTAATATTTTCTGCCAGATTCCGTTAACGCTAATCATCTGGCCAGCTCATTAAATGTAGGGCGCCCAATGCCTGGCAGTCAGTTGCGCGACATGGCGTCTGCCGCTGTTTTTCTCCAATTGCCTTTATAAGGTAAATGCCGCGCCATGACCGACAGCAGTCTAGGTAAGCGTCTGACCCGAGGAACCCAACGCCTTGCGTTTCTTAGGGGAAATATCGGCGTGATCCTTTGCTGGCCTCTGGTCTGTATCCTCTTGGGTGCTTTGACGTGGGGGGTAACTCTGGCGAAAATCGGACGTGATAAAGCTGAAGTTGAGAAAAATGCGCTCCGGGAAGCCACTCATCTCTCAAAGGCCTATACAGAACAGTTGTCCCGCTCGCTTGATCAAATCGACCAAATAACGCGTAGTGTCAAATACGCCTTGCAGACGACGCATGGCGCGCTCAAGCTTGAAGACCAGTTGCAACAAGGACTTTATCCACGGTCTGCGCAACTTTATGTAACCGTCATCGATCGCAACGGAGCGGTCGTCACGAGTACATTAGATAGGACTGACGCTCAAAATGTCGCCGACAAGGATTATTTCCAAGCCCAAAAATCGAACTTGACCAAGAGCTTGCTTATCAACAAACCGAGCATTGGGCGTCGTTCAGGGAAAAAGGTCATCCGTTTTACGCGAAGGCTGGAAGCGCTCAATGGCGCATTTGACGGGATTGTCGTAGTCGATGTCGAGCCGACCTATCTTGCATCGTTTAACGCCGAGTCCAGCCTAGGTGTCAGCGATTGTGTGTCAGTACGGGATATGGACGGCGTCGTACTGGCAGCAAAAATGGGCGAACGTATCCGGGCGCTGCCTTCAATTTTTCGCTCCCCTCCGATATTTGCGTCGAGCAGTGGTGTCACTCGCATGCCAAAAGAAAAATTTGTGGACAGCGAGCCTCGTATCATCGCTTGGCGGAAACTTAATGACTACCCGCTGCTTGCTTTTGTTGGCCTGTCCGAAGTAGAAATGTTTGCCGCATATCATGCAAGAGCAGACAATTATCGCAACATTGCCATTGCGGGGAGCGCGTTCTTGCTTGTGCTAGCTGTGACGGGTATCTTCTTTTCGTCGAGGCTTGCATGGAGAAAGCATCAGGCGGAGGAGGTGAAAAATACATACCGTTTGGCCGTCGACGGTGCACATGAAGGGTTTTACATGGTGCGTGCGCTCTACGGCCAACGCCATGACGTGGTCGATTTTGTGGTGAAAGATTGCAATGAACGTGGTGCTGCCTTGGTCGGCCAAACAAAAAAAGAACTTGCCGGAGTAACGTTTTCCGACCTGTATTTTGGCCAGCACGCGGAGCATGTAATGACCATTTTTCGGAGTGCGATGGAAACCGGCTATTACGAAGACGAATTCAAGATCCAACATCCCGGTTCATCGCACGTCACTTGGATGTCTCGAAGGCTGGTCCGCTCTGGGCAAAGCTTGGCGATGACGGTTCGGGATATTTCTGAGACGAAAGCGTACGAGCAGGTGCTTTTGAGCATGGCGAATATGGATGCACTGACGTCGCTTCCTAATCGTCACTGGTTGATGAATTTTCTGCCCGCGGCACTGAACCAGGCAAGAAATAGCGACACGATATTTGCACTGCTATTTATCGACCTGGATAAATTCAAGATTATCAATGATACATTGGGCCATTCCGCCGGAGATGCAATGCTACAGGCTGCGGCGACGCGTTTTAAGTCAATATTGAGGCCGGGTGACAGGGTAGTTCGGCTTGGAGGAGATGAGTTCACGGTATTGTTGGATGCTGTCGCCAATCAAGATGAAGCAGCCCAGGTGGCAACTCGCATTAATCAGGAATTTCGCGCACCGTTTAATATCTCAGGACGTAAATATGTAATCAATGCGTCTATCGGGATCAGCCTGTTTCCCCGCGATGGGCACGATGCAGAAACACTTCTCAGGAATGCGGATTTGGCAATGTATTCTGCAAAAGCCGAGGGCAGTGGGCAATTCCGGTTTTATGAGCAACAGCTTGATGAGCGTCTACAAAAAAATATGGATCCTCAACAGGAATTGCCCCCCGCTATCCGAACGGCCACTAGTGGCCGACTCCCGCCGTTCACGACAGGCCAGTATTGATTCTACGCAACTTTCAATGTATGGCGGGTCACTTGGGAATTCCCAAGTGAGGCTAGATGTCGTCCGGGAAAACGTCAGGGGCCAGCATGCGCTGGTCATCACCGTTCGATAAGCTGATGCTGGCGGCGGCCGCGCTGATGGGGGCAGTTCACGAAACGTGAAAATCGACTGGGGCATTCGCGATTGGCCGAGTTTGCGACATTCGCGATTACTGGAAGCTGACGTTTAGCGCAAAAATGACCAGATGAAATTTTGGTCGATTGGCATGTGACCTAGGTGAATGCCAAATACGTACATCTGCCCTAAAGCTGCCGGTCAGCACATCTTCAACACGCTCAGCACGTTGGCGTACAAATGCTGTCGATAGAAAGTTGTTGCGAATCAAGAAAATGTAAGGACATAATGGTTATAGATATTAATAATTAATCTACGGACCTCGCTGCCCCTGTCGAAACTGTTGGGGGGCATGAGTATCCGTACTTTGATTTCGTCCGCTATGTTGGCGGGCGGTCGAACCTACAGTAACGATAAAAAAATACTGCCTTCGCATCAAGCATGATTTGTCGGAAGTCAGGCTGAGACAACTCCTCATTTTTCTCTCAATTGTCTGCGCGACGGCCCCGTTCTGGACTAAAAGGTGTCTTTCCCGTTATTTTTTTGCATTTCCGCTGAGGGCTCATGAACAATACTTATCGTTTGGTATGGAGCAAAACGCAAGGTGCGCAGGTGGTGACGTCGGAGCTTGCCAAGACCAATGGTAAGTGGGCCTCGAACCTGCTACTGTCGACCGCCTTGGTCGGCGACCTGTCCGGTTACGGCACCGATGCCTCGCAGCTGCGGCGCCTGCCCGCATTGCTTGCATTGGCGATCAGCGGTTTTTTTGCCTTGAACAGTTCGGCAGCATGGGCTAATTGCACGCCGGCCAATCCGGCCGACGGCGCCACGGTCACCTGCAGCGGCGCCGCCAACCTGCTGGCGCCCTCATACAGCAGCGCCGCCAATAACCTGACCGTCAACGTGAATACCGGCGCCAGCGCCGGCGTGCTGCTGGGCCTGCTCGGCAACGCGATGACCCTGACCGGCAGCAACGTCACCCTGAATAATGGCGGCACCATCGATCCCTCGCTGCTCGGCATCGGCAGCCTGCTCTCGACCGGCACCGTGATCGGCAACGCTGCCGCCAGCACGGTCACCGTCAATAACAGCGGCACCATGAAAGGCACCACCGGCCTGCTCGGGGTCAGCCTGAGCAACCTGAACGGCGTCGCCCTGGCGGTACAGAACGGCACCGGCGGTGTCAGTAATCTGTCCAACAGCGGCAGCATCGGCAGCACCCCCTTGCTGGGAGTCTCTGTGCTGGCATCGGATGCACCGGTGGTGGCCGCCTATGGCGGCGGCCAGGTCAACTTTGTCAACACCAGCAGCGGCACCATCAACGGCCGGGTGGCGTTCGAGGCTTCCGGCACGCCCGGCACCGGCAACACCTTTATCAATGCCGGCGCCATCAACGGCAGCGTCTCGATGGGTGCGGCCAGCACCAATACCTTTACCGCGGTGACCGGTTCCACGGTCAGCGCCGGTGGCAGCCTCGGCCTCAACCTGCTGAGTGTGGCCGGCCTGAACCTCGGCTTTGCCGCCACCGGGACGATCGACGGCGGTGCCGGCGGCAACAATACCCTGCTGTTGCAGAACGCAGCGACGGGCACCGGCAGCGGAACAGCCGGTGCCGGCACAATCACAAGCGGCACCTACATCAACTTCCAGCACTTGGGCATGAACAGCGGCAGCTGGACCTTGAGCGGTGCGCAGACATTCCAGGACGCGACGCTGAACGGCGGACTGGCGACTTTCGACAATTCGGCTTCGTTTGGCACCGGGGCGATCTCGGCCAACGGCGGCGCCATCCAGGCCAGCGCCGGCGGCCTCAATGTCGCCAACAATATCGGCTTGCAGGGCGCCGGCCTTACGGTCCAGGGCGCCAACGGCCTCACCCTGTCGGGCGTGATCAGCGGCGCCGGCGGACTGACCAAGAACGATGCCGGCATACTGACGCTGAATGGCGCCAACACTTATAGCGGCAACACCAACCTGAACGGCGGCGGACTGGTGCTGGGCAATGCCTCGGCCATCGGCAGCGGCACGCTCGCGGTCGGCGGCTCGGCAACGCTGGACACCAGCACCGGCCTGACTCTCGGCAACACCATCACACTGGCGAGCGGCACCAACCTGAGCCTGAGCGGCAGCAATAATCTGGGCTTGAGCGGCGCGATTTCCGGCGCCGGCGGACTGATCAAGAACGGCGCCGCGACCACCACCCTGACGGCAGCGAATACGTATACAGGCGGCACCACGATCAATGCCGGCACGCTGGCCTTGGGCGCGGGCGGCAGCCTGGCGGCTACAGGCGCAGTGAATGTAGCCGGCGCCAGCGCTGGCTTTGATATCTCTGCGGCAGGCAACCAGACCATCGGCTCCCTGGCCGGTATCGCCGGCAGCACCGTGGCCTTGGGCGCCAACACGTTGACCTTCGGCGATGCCACTAACCAAACCTTCGGCGGCGTCATCGGCGGCACAGGCGGATTGGTCAAGCAAGGAAGCGGTACCGAAACCCTGACCGGTGCGAATACCTTTAGCGGCGGCGCCACCATCAATGCCGGCACGCTGGCCCTGGGCGCGGGCGGCAGCCTGGCGGCTACAGGCGGAGTGAATGTCGCCGGCGCCAGCGCCAATTTTGATATCTCTGCGGCAGGCAACCAGACCATCGGCTCCCTGGCCGGTGTCGCCGGCAGTACCGTGGCTCTGGGGGCGAATACCTTGACCTTCGGCGACGCCACTAACCAGACCTTTGGCGGCGTCATCGGCGGCACAGGTGGATTGGTCAAGCAAGGAAGCGGTACTGAAACCCTGACCGGCGCGAATACCTTTAGCGGAGGCGCCATCATCAATGCCGGCACGCTGGCCTTGGGCGCGGGCGGCAGCCTGACGACTAGCGGCGCAGTGAATGTCGCCGGCGCCAGCGCCAGCGCCAATTTTGATATCTCTGCGGCAGGCAACCAGACCATCGGCTCCCTGGCCGGTGTCGCCGGCAGCACCGTAGCCTTGGGCGGCAACACGCTGACCTTTGGCGATGCGACTAATCAAACCTTCGGTGGCGTCATCGGCGGCACAGGTGGATTGGTCAAGCAAGGAAGCGGTACTGAAACCCTGACCGGCGCGAATACCTTTAGCGGCGGCGCCACCATCAATGCCGGTACGCTGGCCCTGGGCGCTGGCGGCAGCCTAGCACCGACCGTTGCGGTGAACGTGGCCGGCGCCAGCGCCAGCTTTGATATCTCTGCGGCAGGCAACCAGACCATCGGCTCCCTGGCCGGCGTCGCCGGCAGCACCGTGAACTTGGGCGCCAACACGTTGACCTTCGGCGATGCCACTAACCAGACCTTCGGAGGCGTTATCGGCGGCACAGGCGGATTGGTCAAGCAAGGCTCGGGCGCCGCGACCCTAACCGGCGGCAATACATACACCGGGGGCACCGCCATCAATTCCGGCACTCTGATATTAGGCAACAGCGCAGCGCTCAGCACCGGCCCCCTGACTGTCGGCGGCGCCGCAACCATCGACAATAATATTCCGCTAGCGTTGAATAATGCCGTAGTCCTCAATGGAGGCCTCACTGTGGCGGGAAGTCACGACCTGACGTTGAATAGCGTTGTCTCCGGAATCGGCAGCCTGACCAAGGGCGGCACAGCCAATCTGACGCTGTCCAATGCCAACACCTACAGCGGTGGTACGGCCCTGAATGGGGGTACGATCACCTTGGGAAATATTGTCGCACTCGGCACTGGTAGCCTGGTCTTGAATAACGGGCAACTCGACGTGAACGGTTTCCAGATAGCTCTGAGCGACTTGAACGGCAATGGCAATCTAGCTCTGGGCAACGGTAGCGTGACGGTAAACGGCGGTACATACGGCGGGGTCATTTCGGGAGCCGGGTCGATAGTCAAAATTGGCAGCGCTACATTGACGCTGCCCGGTGCCAGCACCTACGCCGGCGGCACGGCCCTGCATCAGGGCCGCCTCAACCTGGGTAGCAGCAGCGCGCTGGGCACTGGCACACTGGCGATGGATGACGACACCACGCTGGGCTTCAGCGCCGATGGCCTGAGCATTGCCAATGCGATTCATCTAACCGGCCAGTCCGACTCTGTCATCGACACCGGCGCGTTCGCTGCGACCTTGAGCGGTGCGATCAGCGGCGCCGGCTTCATTACGAAGCAGGGTACGGGCACGCTGACGCTATCGGGCGCCAACACCTACACCGGCGCTACTAACGTGGCCCAAGGCACGCTGAAGGCCGGTGGGACCAACACCTTCAGCGCAAGCTCGGCGCTCAGCGTAGCCGCAGGCGCCACCCTTGACCTCGCAGGCTTCAGCCAAAGCGTGGCGTCGCTAGCCAACAGCGGGACTGTTTCCTTGCCAGGTACAACACCGGGCACCACTCTCACCGTGAACGGCGCCTACGTCGGCAACAACGGCGTGTTGCGCCTGGGTACAGCGTTGGGCAGCAGCGCCAGCGTGAGTGACCAGCTCGTACTGAACGGTCCGAGCGCCGTGGCCAGCGGCAATACCTCGGTGCAGATCACCAACCTGGGTGGCCTTGGCGCGCTGACCACCGGCAACGGCATCACTCTCGTCAGCGCCCTCAATGGCGCCACCACCACCGCACAAACCACCAAAGACGCCTTCAGCTTGGCTGGCGGCCAAGTCAATGCCGGCGCCTATGAATACCGCCTGTACGCGGCTGACGCCAACGGCGCTGGTCAGAACTGGTACCTGCGTTCCAGCACTACCGTGGCGGTGCCAGTCGATCCGCCAGCGCCTCCGGCCACGCTGCCAACTTACCGCCAGGAAGTCCCTTTGTACGCGGCACTACCCGAGCAACTGCGCCAAAGTAACCTGGCCATGCTGGGCAACCTTCATCAGCGTATCGGCGACGACGATCCGAAGAGCTCGGGCAGCTCCGCCGCGAACGGTGAACGCCACGCCTGGGGCCGTATCCTGTCCACCGATCTGCATATCCGCCAAGGCGGCACCGTTAGCCCGGCCAGCAACGGCCGGCTCACGGGTTTCCAGGCTGGCACCGACCTCTTTGCCAGCACCGACTGGCGCGCCGGTTTGTATGTCGGCCAACTCGATGGCGACATGGGCGTCAACGGCTTTGCCAGTGGTGTCGACAATCTGGCTGTTGGTAGCAATGACTTGCACAACCAGTACCTGGGCGGTTACGTTACCTACAGCGGCACCTCCGGTTTCTATCTGGATGCCGTGCTACAAGCGGGACGCCACCGCTACAGCGTCAACCCGTCAAACAACGCCAGTGCTTCGGGCAAGGGTAGCAGTGTGCTGACCTCGGTTGAGGTCGGCCAATCCATTGCCATCGCAGAGCACTGGAAGCTCGAGCCGCAGTTGCAACTCGTGCAGCAGCACCTGAGCCTGGACGACGTGTCAATCATCGGGGCCCTGGTGCAGCAGAACACCGATAACAGCTGGCTGTTGCGCGCTGGTGTGCGGATAAAGGGCGAGATCACCACTGGTGCCGGTACCTTGCAGCCATACGCAAGATTCAATGTCTATCGATCGTCAGGGGGTACTGATGTCGCACGCTTCATCGGGCCTGCGGCGACCACCAATATCCGCAGCAGCACAGGCAGCGCGTCCAGCGAACTTGCCGCTGGCTTGACGGTGGCGCTCAACAGCACAACCAGCCTGTACGGGGAGGTCGGCAAGCTGTGGGCTTCGGGCGGCGAGTCTCGCGTGAGTAATTCGGTACAGGGCAGTTTTGGCTTGCGGGTGCTGTGGTAGTCACCTTGCTTTGGGAAACCGGTCTGCTGCAACACCGTCTGCACCGCCTCATCCGGGAGTACCTTAAGTCTTCTAGCTGTACTTGCCGCTAGTCAGCAATGACTCAGCGCATCTCTTTGACATAGGCTAGTCACCAACGCCAATGTTAATCGTGATGGTAATTGCTGCATTTAGCGCGTGCGAGTTTTTTCATGCGCGCTATGCTGCCCGGAAAAAGCCGACTATTCCTCAAATCGGGTTACACAGCGGTTACATGGAGCGATGAACGAAGTCGGAAATAAAAAAGGGTTACAAGCGTAATTGCCTGTAACCCTTTGTTTTATATGGTGGGCCCCCCCAGAGTCGAACTGGGCACCAACGGATTATGAGTCCGCTGCTCTAACCAAGCATGAGCTAGGGGCCCAATTCCTTAGGGCGCTGTAGTTGTCATGCTCACGGTGTCTGCAGAGTACATATCCGCTTGACCGCACTACAGCATCTTAAAATCAATTCCGTATTATAGAAAAATACCTGAATGAAAGGTAGTTGAATTATCGTGAATCATTCAAAAAGCATTCAAAAACACTGAATGATTCACGAATAATCTTAATTACCTTCGAGGAAGCTCTTCAGCTTGTCGGAACGCGATGGATGGCGCAGCTTGCGTAGCGCTTTCGCTTCTATTTGACGAATCCGCTCACGCGTCACGTCGAATTGCTTGCCGACTTCTTCCAATGTATGGTCGGTCGACATTTCAATGCCGAAACGCATCCGCAATACCTTCGCTTCACGTGGGGTCAGCGAGTCCAGGATATCTTTCACCACACCGCGCATCGATGCATGCAAAGCCGCATCTGCCGGCGCCAGCGTGTTGTTATCCTCGATGAAGTCACCCAGGTGGGAATCGTCGTCGTCGCCGATCGGTGTTTCCATCGAAATCGGTTCTTTGGCGATCTTCATGATCTTGCGGATTTTGTCTTCCGGCATTTCCATCTTGATCGCGAGAGTCGCTGGGTCCGGCTCGGCGCCGGTTTCCTGCAAGATCTGGCGCGAGATGCGGTTCATCTTGTTGATCGTTTCGATCATGTGCACCGGAATACGGATGGTGCGGGCCTGATCGGCGATCGAACGGGTGATGGCCTGACGGATCCACCATGTTGCATAGGTCGAGAATTTATAGCCGCGGCGATATTCGAACTTGTCGACTGCTTTCATCAAACCGATATTGCCTTCCTGGATCAAATCCAGGAATTGCAAACCACGGTTGGTGTATTTTTTCGCGATCGAGATCACCAGACGCAAGTTGGCTTCGGTCATCTCGCGCTTGGCCATGCGTGCTTTCCGCTCGCCGGCGCCCATCTTCTTGTTGATGCCGCGCAGATCCGGCAACGGCAACACGACGCGTGCTTGCAAGTCGATCAGGCGTTGCTGCAACTCTTTCACTGCAGGGACGTTACGGCCAAGCACGGTGCTGTATGCATGGTTGCCGTTGACTTCGCCGTCGACCCAGTCGAGATTGGTTTCGTTGCCTGGGAAAACCTTGATGAAATGCGGGCGCGGCATGCCGCACTTGTTCACCGCGACGTCAAGGATCTGGCGCTCGATCTGACGGACTTCATCGACCTGGCCGCGCAGGGTGTCGCACAATTTTTCGACGACTTTTGCAGTAAAGCGAATCCCCAGCAATTCATTCGAGATGATTTCCTGTGCCTTGACGTAAGGCTTCGAGTTGTAGCCTTCTTTTTCGAAAGCTTTGCGCATCTTGTCGAATTGCGTCGAGATGGTCTCGAACTTGCCGAGTGCATCGCGCTTCAATTGTTCAAGTTGTTCAGCCGAGAAGCCGGCAGCGCCAGAGGTTGAGCTGGCGTCATCTTCTTCCTCGGCTTCCTCTTCCTCTTCTTCGTCTTCTTCGCTGTCGTCGTCGGTGGCAACTACTGCTGCACTGGCGGTTGCGGCTTCGTCAGTCTGGTTAGGATCGACCAGGCCATCGACGATTTCGTCAATCTTGATCTCGTCCTTGCCGATCTTGTCGGCAGCCAGCAAAATCTCGGCGATGGTTGTCGGGCAGGCGGAAATTGCCTGGATCATGTCTTTCAAGCCATCTTCGATACGCTTGGCGATTTCGATTTCGCCTTCGCGTGTCAGCAGTTCGACCGAACCCATTTCACGCATGTACATGCGGACCGGATCGGTGGTGCGGCCGAAGTCTGAGTCGACGGTAGACAGCGCAGCTTCCGCCGCAGCTTCTGCATCGTCGTCGCTGGCGACGGTGGCAACGTTATCGGACAGCAGCAAAGTCTCTGCGTCTGGCGCTTGTTCGGAAACGGCGATACCCATGTCGCTGAAAGTACCGATGATGCCTTCAATGGCTTCCGGATCGATAATGTTTTCAGGCAGGTGATCGTTGATTTCGGCGAAGGTCAGGAAGCCGCGCTCTTTACCCATCTTGATCAGGGTCTTGAGCTTTTGACGGCGGGCTTCGAGTTCTTCTTCGCTAGCTTCGGTGTCGGACGAGAAGGCGTCTTTCAGCAAGGCCTTTTCCTTGGCTTTGCGATCTTTCGCCTTGGCCTTGTCGACCGCTTTCAGTTCAGCGCGCTCGACGGCGTTGAGTGCCGCGACTTCGTCGTTTTCCGGCTGGAATTCTTTTGGCTTGCGGCCACGACGTCCCGGTACCTTCACCGACGGCAAGATATAGCCGGAAGTATCAATCGCCGCCAATGTTGCGGCATCCGTGGTTTGACTTACGCCTGATCCAATCATCACGCTGACGTCGGCTTTAACTGGAGCCGCCGCTACGTTTTTGGATGATTTGACGACTTTGAGTTGTGGTTTCTTGTTTGTCACAGGGGCTTTCGATTTCACAGATACTGGTTTTGCAACAGCTCTTGATGCATTCGTGGTCGTTGCAGTTGCTTTAGAAACTACCTTCTTGCTAACGGGCTTCACTGTTGTTTTGGGTGAAGCTGCCGTTTTTTTAACGGCGGATTTCGCGATTGAGGAAGAGCTGCTTGTTTTGGCCTTGGCTGCTGCCGGCTTCGTATTTTTTACAGAAAGTGTCAGGGGTTTCGCTGGTCTCTTCATTGCATTCGTCATGGAATTAAATACCAATTGGTTACACTGATTTGCGTGCAGCAGCTGCCTGTACTCTGTCCGTTGAATTTTGATAAGCCTGAATCGCTGACAGAATCACCTGAGCGCCGGTTCTTTCCTCGTTACGTCCTATCCATCTAAATCAATCTGGTGCTACTATCAATTCAACGCCCAATTTGGCTAAGCCTAAGGTGTTGAATCTAAAGCCTTTAATTATAGCATATGGAGGGCCTTTCCTCCAATGGAAGCGGCCGCTTTGTGCTGCCGGATTTCCTTCTTTTACATCGATCCGCTTATATTTTAAGCAAATTTTTAACGCAAATTCATTTCCGCTTCAGCCTCGCGCCGTAACTGTTCCTGTTTTTGCATCAATTCCCGATAGCGATTGCGCGCTTCTTCATTGCCAAGTCCGGTTGCTGCCAACTGATCAAGCTCGTCTTTCAATATCTTCATTTTAGTCTGGCGAATTGCGCCCGCCAGTTCTAATCGCGCCGCTTCGGTTTCGGACTCCGATTCTGCTGCAATTTCTGCAATCAACGATTCAAAATCCTCGCCGCCTTCGCGTAAATGTTCAGCCAACGTTGCAAAATTGGCTTGTTCGCCCATCGCGTGGCTAGCGCTGATCAGGCGCGCCAGCATTTCTGCGCGATCCGGTGCAAAGTGCGCTACAGCGTCCAGCGCCGCATCATCCAGTTCCGAGGCGAATGCCGGGTGGGCGACCAGCAAACGGATGATTTGCCGCTCCAGTCCGACTGGCGCCGGCCGGTTGCTGCGCGGTGGCGCGCGGCGCGCGGTAGCGATCGGCTTCGTCAGTTCAAACAAGGACTCGATTTCGTTCGGCGTCGATTGCGTCAGCTGCGCCAGACCACGCACTATCTGCAGCCTCAATGACGAGGGTGGCATCAATTGCAGCAATGGCTTGGCGTCGTATTGCGCACGGGCTCGTCCTTCGGACGTGTTCAAATCGGCTTCGGCCGTGACCTCGTTCAGTAAAAATTGCGATAATGGCATGGCGTCATGAATCTGCCGCTCAAATGCCTCCGCGCCCATTTCCCGTACAAAACTGTCCGGATCGTGTTCCTGCGGTAGAAACAGGAATTTGATGACTTTATTGTCGGTCGCATGGGGCAGGCACGCATCCAAAGCACGCCGCGCCGCTTTGCGGCCGGCACGGTCGCCATCGAAACTGAAGACGACATGATCGGTCTGGCGCAGCAATTTATGCACGTGGGTCGGCGTGCAGGCGGTTCCCAACGTGGCTACTGCCTGCGGGAATCCCAACTGGGCCAACGCCACCACATCCATATAGCCTTCAGTTACCAGCACGTAACCCGCATCGCGGATTGCCTGCCGCGCTTCGAACAAACCATACAGCTCATTACCCTTCTGAAATAAGGGTGTTTCCGGCGAATTCAAGTACTTCGGTTCGCCGACATCCAATACGCGGCCGCCAAACCCGATAACTTGCCCTTTGGTGTTGCGTATTGGAAACATGATGCGATCGCGAAAGCGGTCATAGCGCTTGCGATTGTTGCCTTCTTCATCAGTGCGGTCGATCACCAGGCCGGATTCGACCAGGGCAGTCACTTCATAGTCAGGGAACACCTGGCGCAGGCTGTCCCAGTTGTCTGGCGAATAACCCAGCCCGAACTTCGCGGCAACCTCGCCAGTCAGGCCGCGCCGCTTCAAGTAGTCGACGGCGTTGGGTGCAGTGCGTAAATGCTGTCGATAAAAATCGCAGGCAGCGCTCATCGCATCGGACAGGGCCAGGCTCTTTGCCTGGTATTCGGCGCGTTGCGCCGGCGGGATCTTGTCGTCGTTATCCGGCACCGTCATGCCGACGCCTTGCGCCAGGTCTTTCACTGCTTCAACGAAGCCAAGACCGGAATATTCGATCAGAAAACCGATCGCCGTGCCATGCGCGCCACAACCAAAGCAGTGATAAAACTGCTTGGTCGGACTCACCGTGAAACTAGGTGATTTTTCGTTATGGAAAGGGCACAAGCCCATCAGGTTTGCGCCGCCTTTTTTCAGCTGCACGTACTTGCCCACCACATCGACAATGTCGACGCGGTTGAGCAGGTCCTGAATAAAGGATTGAGGGATCACGTAGACTAGAGGGCGGGCAGCGTGTTTGTGTGTTTATCGGGCAATCAAGCAATCAGGCTTTAGTCAGTGCGACTTTCACCAGCGCCGAAACCGCAGTCATGTCGACACGGCCGGCCAGCTTAGGTTTCAGGATGGCCATGACTTTGCCCATGTCCTGCGGACCGGCGGCGCCGCTGGCCGCAACGGCTGCTGCCACCTCGACCTGGATTTCAGCATCTGTCAGGCCTGCCGGCATGTAGTTGGCGAGGATAACCAGTTCGGCTTTCTCGATATCGGCCAGATCCTGGCGGCCACCGGCTTCAAACTGGCTGATCGAGTCTTTGCGTTGCTTGATCATCTTTTCGATGATGGCCAGCACGTGGGCGTCGCCCAGTTCGATGCGTTCATCTACTTCTTTTTGTTTGATTGCTGCAGTGATCAGACGGATGGTGCCCAGTTTTGCAGTCTCTTTGGCGCGCATCGCGGCCTTCATGTCTTCGGTGATCTGTTCTTTCAAGCCCATGCGGTTCTCCATTCGGTGGTGTTTTTCATCTGAAATCAGAAAAACAAAAATACTCGATGACGATGGCGGCAGTACAAACGTACAAGGCTACCGTTGATGGTGTGAAAAACGGCAAAACCCGCTGCGGAGCAACACCGGAGCGGGTTTGTAACGCGATTCAGTCAGCCGCAACAAAACTTGTATGCGGTGAAGAACTAGTACAAATATTAGTACAGTTTTTTCGGCAATTGCTGGCTGCGAATGCGTTTGTAATGACGTTTTACAGCAGCTGCCAGCTTGCGCTTGCGCTCTGCAGTTGGCTTTTCGTAAAATTCACGTGCACGCAACTCAGTCAGCAGACCTGTTTTTTCAATAGTGCGCTTGAAGCGACGCATCGCAACTTCGAAGGGCTCATTTTCTTTAAGACGAATTGTGGTCATGTAAATTCAAACCAATGTTTGTGTAGGGAAGAACGAGATTATAGCGGGGAAAACCAATAAATGGAAGTCTTATCCCGCAATGTTTTAATCTTGCCGCTTATTTTGCAACATCGTTTGTGGCGCTTATGGCGATGTTTTGGGACGATTGCGATCTAGAAAGAGGGCTATTGCACCGCCTACTACAGCGCCGAGAATCAGTCCAATCGCGAGAAATATCGAGAGTTTTGGGAAGTAAGGTTTTACCGGCACAAAAATAGCGTCCACTAACACGGTCGGGAAACTGTCAGTTTTCGTGCGTAGATCCACCAGGGCGGCTTGTTCATTTGTTAGGGCGCGTATCAAGTCGTCCTGTTTTGCCAGCACATTAATGGCTACTACGCTTGGTTCAAATCTGGCTCCGGCAGCGGAACTTGTTGCATTCTTGAGATTGGCTTCCATGCGGCCTTTCTCGGTTGTTGCCTGCAGCATGTCGCGCGTATTGGCTTCAAGGCGGTCGTTCAGGTTTTTCACCATTGGCGCTAAGCGCACATTATGTACGCTGACCAGCGCTTGTACCGCTGCGTTCAAGTTGTTTTTGGCGTCTGCCTGGGAAAGGCCGGCAACGTTGATATCTACGAAATCGGTGTTTTTTCCAGGAGTGGCTTTAAGTGTCTTGCGAAAAAGGCGGGTACGGTCGTCGCTGTCCTCATTTAAAGGGAGGCCGATCGCAGTCAATGCCTGATCTTGCAGTTGGCGCTGCTTGAAGCGCTCGGCAGCTTGTGCCGTAGGTTCGATCAAAGTCGTTGGATTGACTGGCAATTGACCAATTTGTATGGTTGCTGATGCCTGCCATTGGGGCGGCAAGGCGAATTTGAGTGCGATTGCAACTATCAGGGCGATGATAATGCACGCCAGCAAAACCAGCCAATGGCGTTTGAAGCTGCCTAATATTGCGGCCAGATCAATCAGTTCGTTATCTTCGAGTTGTGTTGCGTCAGTACTGTGTGAAAAATTATTGGGCATGGGAAAGTAATATTTCTAATAGATTTTATTGATTGTATTGTTTTGTAGCGTGATTTTACTGCTTGCAAGGCAATAGATGTCCATTTTTATGGTCAAATTGCCAGCCCTGCTGCAGTACCCGAGGCCCAGGCCCACTGAAAGTTGTAGCCGCCCAGCCACCCGGTGACGTCCACCGACTCGCCAATAAAATACAAGCCATTTACCTGCTTGGACATCATGCTCTGCTGTGATAGTTCCCTGGTATCGATCCCGCCCAAGGTGACTTCAGCTTTGCGATATCCTTCAGAGCCGCTGGGCAAGATGGTCCAGCGATTGATTGCATCCCCTAAATTTCGCAGCTGGCGGTCTGGCATGTCTGCCAGGCGCGCTGCCGGATCCAGCTTGTTGGCCTCGATGATGCCGTGCGCCAGCCGTGTCGGCAGCCATTGTGCGAAGACGTTGCCAAGATTTTTTTTAACCGAGGTTTTACCTTCAATTAACGTGCTGACGACGTCGATTTCAGGCAGGAGATTCAATGACAGGGGGGTACCAGCCTTCCAAAAGCTGGAAATCTGCAGGATCGCCGGCCCTGATAGTCCGCGATGCGTGAACAGGAGGTCTTCCTTGAATTCGCCGCGTTTTTTTTTGTCGCCGGTTTCGACTTCAACCGGCAAGGCAATGCCGGCCAGCGGCAAAAATGGCTGCCAGGCTGCTGCATCAAAGGTCAGGGGTACCAGGCCGGGTTGAGGTTCTATCACGCCCAAATCAAATTGACGCGCGATGCGATAGGCGAAGTCGGTGGCGCCAATTTTTGGTATGGACAAGCCGCCGGTTGCGATGACGACATTGCTCGCAAGTATTTCTCCGGCGCTGCTGTCTATCCTGAACAGATCGCCGCTCTTACCCACATTGGCAACGCTGCAAGGCATGCGCCAGCTGACGTTGCCCAGATCGCACTCGGCTTTCAGCATGGCGATCACTTGTTCCGACGAGTCGTCACAAAACAATTGCCCTTTGTGCTTCTCGTGATAGCCAATCCGATGGCGTTTCATCAAGCTAAGGAAATCTTGCGGCGTGTAGCGCGACAGGGCACTTTTGCAAAAATGCGGGTTCTGCGACAGGAAATTCTGCGGTCCTGCGTTGATGTTAGTGAAATTGCAACGGCCGCCGCCCGAGATACGGATTTTTTCCGCCAGTTTGGTGGCGTGATCGATAAGGACGACTTTTTTCCCGCGTTGCCCGGCTACTGCAGCACACATCATGCCCGCAGCGCCGGCGCCGATGACGGCGACATCAAATTGTTTTTGCATTGATTATTGTTGAAATGATATTTAGAGCCACGTTACTGGAAATACGGTGGCGGCTCTTGCCCCATCCATAGTTCGGACGACAGCCGCATCATGTCGTTGAGAGAGCCGCGCTGGGTAAATGTTTGTCTGAGCCAGCTGGCGTCACTGAGACGGTCTTCCGCCATGTGGCGCAGGCGCTTTATGGTCAGTTGCTCCGCTTCGTTCTGAGTATACTGCTGCAAGTCCTGCAGATGGTCTAGCAGATGCTGGTAGATCGGTAATTTCGACGAGTCGGCCGGGTTGTTGCCATGCAACGCCATGGAGCCGTTCAGGCCGTAACGGCTGGCTTCGAAGCGATTGTATTGATACAGCAGATAAAAATCGTTAGTGATGACAAATGGCCGTTCCGTCAAAATCCAGCGTGCCAGCAATTGCGCATAGCATCCCAGGTGTGCTGCGTGCTCGATCGTCAACGGCGTGTCGCAAACGCGGATTTCAACCGTGCCGTATTCCGGTTTGGGCCGGATATCCCAGTAGAAATCCTTCATGCTGCCGATGATTCCCATGCGCAGCAATTCATCGTAATACGATTCAAAATCGGTCCATCGGGTCAGTGTCGGCGCGGTTCCCGACAGCGGGAATGCGCGCACCACGTTACTGCGCGATGATTCGAATTTGGTATCGGCACCTTGATAAAACGGCGAGGCGGCCGAGAGCGCAATGAAATGCGGCACGAAACGCGAAAACGCATGCGTCAGGTAGAGCGCGTCGTCGCCGTTTGGCACGCCGATGTGGATATGCTGGCCGAAGACGGTAAACGTCTTTGCCAGATAACCGTATTTTTCATGCAGATGATGGAAGCGTTCACTAGGTGTAATCCGTTGTTCGTTCCAATGCTGGAATGGATGCGCACCGCCGCCGGAGACGTCGATATTCAGATAGTGCGCGCCCCGGTTCAGCGCAGCGCGCAAACCTTTCAGTTCCTCGACCAGATGGTCGACCCGGGTGTGAACGTCTGAATTCAGCTCGATCATGCCCTGCGTCATTTCCAGCTTGATCTGTTTTTGCAAGTCGCGCGGCTCGATCCAGGTCAGCAGGTCAACGGCGTCGCTGGCGAGGTTGTAGTTGCGGCGGTTGACCAGCTGCAATTCAAGTTCGATTCCCATCGTGAACGGGCTGGAACTGGTGAAAGGCAGGCCAGCTGCTGCGGATTGAGTTTCTCCGCCTGCGGCGCCGCCTTTGGTATTTTCATTCATGGCCTTATCCATCATTCGCGCCCGCTTTCTCCAGATTTGATCAAGGCAAACTGGGTCGCTATCGGCCCCAGCAACTCCAGCACAATCAGGCAGCCGGCCAGCAACGGCAAGACATCTGCTGTGGTGGTTGGATAGAGATAGGCAGTCGTTTGCATTAATCCCAGTCCAGCCTCGGTCATGGGTAACGTTCCCAAGGTAATGAGCGCCGCCTGCTTCCATTTCATCTTGGCAAAATGGGCAAACGCAAAGACCCCGCAAGCCATGGCGAGAAAGCGCGCTGCGATGAGTACTGCAACCGAGGCGCCTACCATCGACAGATCGGACAAGCGGATCGAAGCGCCTATCGTGATAAACAGCATCACGATGAACAATTCATTGGCGACGCCAAACTCAAGCTCCATCAGATCATACTGATGATCAAGGTTCTTCGACATGATGGCGAAGATCAGCATGGTCAGCAATATCGGCAATTGCAGTGCATGCGCGGCGCCAATCGCCAGTGTGATGACGGCGATCACCAGTACGAACTGGCGGCTCGGCTGGCGTCCAAGCAAGCGCGCCAGCGGGATCATCAGGCGATAAGTCAGATACGCCAATATCAGCGAGCCGCCCAGTGAATAAAAAGTATGCGCCAGCAACGTACCGAACGGGGTAGCGCTTTCATGGGCGACAACCGGCAGCAACGCATAGGCGGCCAGCAGCGCGACAAAATTATTCAACGCCGTCATGGCGGCGAGGCGACGCGTCACCTGGCCTTCCGCCTTGAGGTCGCGCACTACCACCATGACTACCGCCGGCGCGGTGGCGATGGCCAGCACGCCGCCCAGCAACGCCAATACCTTGGAAGTGCCAAACCAGATCAATGCGCCGCTGACGAACGCAAAACACAATACGGCGCTCAGGACGACCGTCGCCAACAACCATTTTTCCCGGCGCAGCCAGCCGATATCGACATAGCGTCCCAGTTGATATACCACCAGCGCCATCGCCATGTCGGCAAAAATATTCGCCAGTTTGAGTACATCTCCGGACAACAAATCGAGTCCGCCGACACCCAGCAAAAAGCCGACGATCAAGTAACCGGTGATGCGTGGGAACCAAGGGTTTTTCGTTACGATATGACCGCCCACCAGCCCGAACAGCAGCAAGCTGCCGAACAGTAACAGCGCATTCCATTGAATGGGCTGTGCTAGCGCAAAGGGCGGAAGAGTCCAATCCATGGATCCTCCAGAAAGTTAGTCTTGCAGCAAAGTACGACTGCTGGACAAGTTGCCGTATAGGCGGATGAATGGGGATATTGCTGAATTACACGAATAAATGCTTACTTGCTTAACAGCCAGGCGCACTCTCCTTGCTTGATTATATTTGCGTTGCGCTATCGAATCTGTTTAAGCTTTAACCTAAGAATACACACAATATGAAACGCTTAACGGCAACACTTTAAGCGGTCGACTGCCAGATAGTACATGCATCTGCTCTTGGCATAGTCAATCTACGGTGTTTGTACTTCCTTGAAAGAATTAGTTCCCCTGAGGAATTACTGTTTGTTGATTACCGTGACTTATTGTATTGCATGTGTAGCGAGCGGGAAACCCTCAGGCATTGTTCGACCTGTTCGGCAATCGGTTTCGGAATCAGTTCTTTTTGCACCAGTGCCTGCTGTATCCAGCTGGCGGTTGTGACGGCGTCGCGCTGCTCAGGCAGGGGCGGGATCTCGTCGGCGATGTTTTGTTTCTCTACCAGTGTGGTTTGGGCGCCGCCATGTAACCAGTCGATTTTTTGCGCCTTCCTGGCATTGGCTACCGTTTCACCTTCAGTGCCGCGCATTAAAAACACATCTCCGCGTTCAGCTGCAGCGGTAGTCGTGAAATAGGCTGTCAGCATTGTCAGATATTCGGGATGCGTGTACGAACTCAGGCGCAGGGCAGGAATCACAAACGGTTGCATGATTTTGACCAGCGTGTGGGTTGAGTTACGGACTCCGAGGATCCGCCGCATGGCGAGTAGCCTTGCCATTTTCGGCGCCAGTGCATCAATCGGCATGAAGGCTGGCAGGTGTTTGGCAAAACACTGTTGTGCCTGCTCGATGCTGTTGCAGATCGGCTGGCCCAGCGCTTGAAAAACTTCGGCACTGGTGACGCGGCCTGGATCTGTCAAGACGCCGTGCAGCAGCACCGGCACGCCTTCACGCGCCAGCAACATCGCCAGCAAAGGGGTCAGGTTGGCCATGTGTCGCGCGCCGTTGTAGCTGGGGATGACGACCGGTGCGTACTGCCAGGTGCTTGCAGGGTTTGCATCTGCATCGGTATTGGCCACGAGCGATATTTGCGTAAATGATGCTTCCGCCGCTTCCAGAAAGCCGGTGATTTCCTCTACCGATTCGCCCTTGATGCGCATCGCCAACAGGATCCCGCCCAGCTCCAGATCTGAGACGCGACCGTCCAGCATGGCAGTGTATAAATCATGCGCATCGTCGCGTGACAGGCTGCGCGCGCCGTCCTTGCCGCGCCCGATTTCCTTGATGAAGCGGGCGGCGGGGAACGGTTCGGCGGGCGGAATATTTTTCATGTATAGATAACGATCGAGGTTTGCGAGCAACGAATGAAGGTGGGCATATTTGTAGCGATTTTACTTTACCAGCCAGAGTTTATGGCCATCAGGTAAAATCGTCGCCTGTCGGGAGACCGGCAATTGGTGCTTGTTTTGACTTCTCCTTGGCTTCTCCTATCGGGTTTATATGGCATTCGATCCTAGCCAGCTTGAAACATTGCGGCCGCAACTAGTGCGGTTTGCCGCGCTGCAGTTGCGCAATGACGCACTGGCCGAAGATGCCGTCTCGGAAACCATCCTCGCGGTGCTTGAGCATCCGGACCGTTTTCAACAGCAGTCCTCATTCAAAACCTATGTCATTGGCATCCTTAAGCACAAATTGCTGGACCAGCTGCGACGGGGCAAGCGCGAGGTACAACTACTGAATATCGACGATGACGGAGAACGTAGCGATGCTGAGATGATCGATGCTTTATTTACATCGACAGGTCATGCCGTGGAAGCAGCGCCCAGCTGGGGAAATCCAGACCAGACGCTGGAACGCAAGGAGTTTTTTGATATTTTGCAGCTGTGCATCGACAAATTGCCTGCCAAAACCGGACGCATTTTCATGATGCGGGAATGGCTGGAACTGGATACCGAGGCGATTTGCAAAGAGTTGGATATCACCGCTGCGAATGCATGGGTATTGCTGTACCGGGCACGCGCCCGGCTGCGGGAATGCTTGCAATTGAACTGGTTCGGCACGCAATCTTGAACCGCCTGACTTCGTGAGCAATATAAGATAGTGCGAATTTCATTGTAAGGATTGCATCCGTGGCGCGACTATTCATGGATACCGAAAAGTTTGCCAAGCCAGTTAGTTTATTTTTATGTCATATCTAATTTATGTCGTATAAGCGTTTGATCCCACACTGCCGCGATACGCAATTCCTGCTTTCCCAGGCGCAGGATAGCAATTTGTCGCCATTAACCCGGATTCGGGTCCGCATACATCTGTGGACTTGCACCGCTTGCACCCGATTTTCGCAACAACTGGCTTTCATGCGCAAGGCGATGGAGCAACTGGGCAAGGATTAATCGACGCCTTTGCATGGCATCGCGCGTCGGCCGCGCTTTCCTTTACAATGCGGCATTGTATAAATTTTGCCCCACCCATGATTGTTCTCGGCGTTGAATCTTCCTGTGACGAAACCGGCCTCGCGCTCTACGATACCGAGCGCGGCTTGCTGTCGCATGCCTTGTATTCGCAAGTAGCGATGCATGAGCAGTACGGCGGCGTGGTGCCGGAACTGGCTTCGCGCGACCACATTCGGCGCGCGATCCCTCTGTTGCAACAAGTGCTGGCCGAAAGCGGCATCGCGCGGCACGACATCGATGCCATCGCCTATACCCAGGGACCGGGCCTGGCCGGTGCGCTGCTGGTTGGCGCATCGGTTGCTTGCGGCCTCGGACTGGCGCTGGATAAGCCCATGCTGGGCGTGCATCACCTGGAAGGGCATTTGTTATCGCCCCTGTTGGCTAGCGATCCGCCAAAATTTCCGTTCGTTGCCTTGCTGGTGTCCGGTGGTCACACGCAATTGATGCGGGTCGACGGCGTCGGACAATATAGTTTGCTGGGGGAAACACTGGACGATGCCGCCGGCGAAGCGTTCGATAAATCGGCCAAGCTGTTAGGTCTTGGTTATCCCGGTGGCCCCGCGATTTCACGTTTGGCTGAATTCGGCGACCCATCGGTGTATCAGCTGCCACGGCCGATGCTACATTCGAAAAATCTGGATTTCAGTTTTTCCGGCCTCAAAACAGCGGTACTGACACTAGTCAAAAATCATACGACCAATATTTGCGACCAGGACAAAGCCAATATCGCACGTGCCTTTGTGGACGCGCTGGTTGAGGTGTTGCTGGCCAAATGCCTGGCTGCCCTCAAGCAGACCGGTCTCAAACGCCTGATAATTGCGGGCGGAGTGGGCGCCAACCAGCAATTGCGCAGCGCTCTTAATGCGGCGGCTGAAAAGCGGCGCTTCCGGGTGTACTACCCGGAACTAGAGTTTTGTACTGACAACGGGGCGATGATCGCCTTCGCCGGCGCGATGCGACTACAAATCAATCCGCAGGCGGCGCAACGTACATATGGATTCAATGTGCGGCCGCGCTGGCCGCTCGATGAGCTTAGGGCCTATTGACCCATGATTTGGGAGTGCGAACGTGCGGCAGGCGTTGCGTGCCTAGGCGCAGCGACGCGACGTAGCGGTGCTACGGCAAGGAGTTGCAACAACGGCATGCGACGCCTGCAGCCGTTCCCGGAGGGTTCAAACCAAAACGTGCGCTGGCCGCGTTGCATGGCTTGCAGGGGCCTCGGCCCCTGCTACACCACGCGCCTTGCCAGCGCACGTTTTGGTTTGAACGCATCTCCCAAATCATGGGTCAATAGGCCCTAGTATCTGAACCTGAGCAATTTCCCAGCTAGGCGTATAATGCGCGACTGTGGTATAAAACATGTCGGCAATGATGTCAAAGTAATAATCCGACTTGTAGTGCCTGTTATGGCACACCCACAATCATTTGGCTCGAATGGCGACGCTGTTGTTTGTCCTGGCAAGGACTGGTCGTCAATGAGCCAACACGAAATTCACGAATTCAATTGAGAGCAAATAGTGCCTTTGTTGGAGTGCATAGTGCACCGAAGGCCGCCAACTACCATGTCCGAGATACAGTCCGAGATACAGTCTGAGAAGCAAGCTGATCCAGCAGTGCCAACCACGCCCGCCGTCCGTTTTGCGGACTTCGGGTTGTCCCCGGATATCCTGCGCGCGTTGAGCGATCAGGGCTATGTCCATCCAACCCCGATCCAGGCGGAAGCGATTCCGGTGGTATTGCAAGGGCGCGATGTCATGGGCGCGGCACAGACAGGAACCGGCAAGACTGCCGGTTTTTCCTTACCTATCATTCAATTGTTGCTGGCGCATGCCAACAACAGTGCTTCGCCGGCGCGACATCCGGTACGCGCCTTGATCCTGACCCCTACACGTGAACTGGCCGATCAGGTGGCTGAGAACGTCAAGGCCTATTGCCGCCATACTCCGTTGAGGTCGACCGTGGTGTTTGGCGGTGTCGATATCGCGCCGCAAACTGCCGCTTTGCGCTCAGGCATCGAAATCGTGATTGCTACGCCAGGACGCTTGCTGGACCATGTCCAGCAAAAGACGCTGAACCTGTCGCAAACGCAAATCCTGGTGATGGATGAAGCCGACCGGATGCTGGACATGGGTTTCCTGCCTGATTTGCAGCGCATCATCAACCTGTTGCCGAAAGAGCGGCAGAATCTGATGTTCTCTGCCACGTTCTCGGGCGAAATCAAAAAGCTGGCGTCGACTTTCCTCAGAAATCCCGTGACGATCGAAGTGGCGCGCAGCAACGCGACTGCCGATAACGTGACGCAAACCATGTACCACGTCAACGAGCAAGCCAAGGCAGAGGCGGTGTCGTACATAATTCGCGAGCGCAATCTCAAGCAGGTAATCGTTTTTTCAAATACCAAAATCGGCGCATCGAAACTGGCCCGTCATCTGGAAAATGAAGGCGTCAAGGCTTCGGCCATTCATGGCGACAAAACGCAGAATGAACGGATGGCTGCGCTCGAAGCATTCAAGCAAGGCGAGATCGAAGTGCTGGTGGCGACCGATGTCGCCGCGCGCGGTCTGGATATCGCCGAACTGCCATGCGTGATCAATTTTGATTTGCCTTATAACGCCGAAGATTATGTGCACCGGATTGGCCGTACCGGCCGTGCCGGCGCGTCAGGCGATGCTATTTCCTTGTATGCCGACAAGGACGAGCGCTTGCTGGTTGATATCGAAAAGATGATCAAGCACAAGTTCGTCCGCGCCGAGCTGACCGGATTTGTGGCAAAGCCGTCAAGCGGCGAGCGCGAGCGTTCGGGGCGCGGCGCCGAGGGCCGTAGCGATCGTGGCAGTGATCGCAGCGGCGGTGATCGTGGTGGCGAAGGCCGCGGTGCACCGTCTGGCCGCAGCTTGCAGCACACACGCAGCGCCTATACTTCGACCCCGACTTCGCCTTCGCGCAGGGAAAAAATCGATCCCTGGTTCCTCAAGCCTTACGAGCCGGCGCTCGAGCCTGAAGCGGCGGCATCCAACGTAGCGCCGACAGGTGGCGCGATTAAACCGCCAAAAGTGAAATTGGCAGCCTTGCTGGGTGGCTTGCCGAAGCGCCAGTAAGCTTTTCAGATCAGATCAACTCAGCTCTGGCGAGTCATTTCGAGATTCGCCCACGCTGTCGTCGCCAGCGGCCAGAACGCGGCGATGCTGTCTACCTGACCGATATCCAGCCCCAGGAACCAGGCAGCCTTGCTCAGCGCAAGCAGCGGTTGCTTGATGTCGATAGCTTGCGCACCGTTCTGTTTGGATAGTTTTTCGCCGTCGGCATTGGTGATCACCGGTACGTGCAAGTATTGCGGCGTTGCCAGTTTCAATTGGCGCTGCAGGTAAATCTGGCGCGCGGTCGAATCCAGCAAATCTGCGCCGCGCACCACATGTGTAATGCCTTGGTCGGCATCGTCGACAACCACCGCTAGCTGGTACGCCCAAAAACCATCTGCGCGTTTCAGAACGAAATCTCCCACTTCTATCGCCAGGTGTTGCTGCACGCGACCAAGCCAGCGATCGTCAAAAATAATCAATTCATCGACATGCCCTGGATCTGGTACCCGCAGGCGGTAAGCGCGTGCCGGCTTGCCAACCGGTAAACCGTCGCGGCAGGTGCCCGGATAGACCGCCGCACCGTCGGCCGCCACACAGATGCGGGAGTCGACAATCTCACGGCGTGTGCAACCGCATGGATAGGCTAATCGCCCGAGCCGATCGAATGCCGCTTCATACAATCCTGTACGCTGGCTTTGGAGCACTACTTCGCCATCCCAATGCATGCCTAGCTTGTCCAGATCGGCCAAGATCGATTCCGCGGCACCTGCTGCGGTGCGGGCTTCATCGACATCTTCCATCCGCAACAACCAGCGGCCGCGATTGGCCTTGGCATCCAGGTAGCTGGCCATCGCCGCGACCAGCGAGCCGGCATGCAACGGTCCGGTGGGCGAGGGGGCGAAGCGGCCGATGTAGCTTGCTTGATTAGACATTGTTCGTCGATTCGTGATGATATGGCGGTAGCAAAACTGCCTTTGCGGGTATCGTATCGAGAACTTGCGGTGCTTCTAGCGTCGGATTCATTGATGCTTGGCGAGTAAGAAGGTTACAAAAACGTTGCAAAAGCGTTGCAAAAATGTTGTGAAAATTTCATTCAGATGAATCGAATGATATATCGGAATTTAGCTTCTGTCTTAAGCCGTTCCGTAAGTCTATGGTGCCAAATAATGCGGTGGATTCGTATAACGTATTTCTATAGCAAAATAAATTTTCGGATATATCGTGGTCCAATTACGTAAAGGCGCAGATTCAGTTCGGATCTGGCCATGCTTGGCTTGACCAACATTTTCGCCTTTCGTTCGCCTGATATCATGATCTGCCGAAAAAAGTAAAAAGCCCGCTGCGTAATGCCAGCGGGCTTTTTGTTGGTCTTCGCGGTTATGTTGCCGTTACGTCGTCCTTACGTTTACAGCGCGGTGACCGCTTCCGGCTGGCAATGCGGGCAAGACTTGCCCGCCACGAATTGCGGCGACAGTTGCTGACGAGGCGTCACCACCGCACGGCAAGCGTAGCATTGCACCGTTGCGGTTTCCTGCAGTTGCGGATTGAGCGCGGTGCGATAGTCGAATACAAAACAATCGCCGTCATAATGGGCGCCGCCGCATTCTTCGAAATATTTGAGAATTCCGCCTTCCAGCTGATAGACGCTGTCGTAGCCGATATTTTGCATGTGGATCGCGGCTTTTTCGCAGCGGATGCCGCCGGTGCAGAACGTGACCACCGTCTTGTCCGCCAATTCATCCTTATGCTCGGCGATCACGGCCGGAAATTCGCTGAATTTTTCGATGCGGTAATCAATGGTGTTTTCAAAGGTGCCGACATCGACTTCAAACGCATTGCGCGTGTCGAGCATGACCACCGGCCGGCCGTTATCGTCATGACCCTGGTCGAGCCAGCGCTTCAGCGTCTGGGCTTGTACCGCTGGAGCGCGGCCCAGTTCCGGCTTGATCAAAGGGTGCTTCATCGTAATGATTTCAGCTTTCAGCTTGACCAGCATGCGAGTGAAAGGCTGTTTTTCGGAGTAACTTTCTTTCACTTCCAGGTCTGAAAAACGTTCGTCAGCGCGTAACCATGCCAAAAACTGATCGATTTGCTCACGCATGCCGGCCAGAAACAGGTTAATTCCTTCCGGGGTGAGTAAGATCGTGCCTTTTAGCTGCAATTGCTTGCAAATTGCAACAAATTCGGGGCGTTTCTGCTCTGTGTCTATGAAAGTGATGAATTTATAGGCGGCGATATTGACGTAAGGATGACTGGACTGCATGGCTTATTTCTCGGTAAGTCGTTGATTTATCAGTATTATAAACGCCGACAGCAGGATTGCCCAATTTTGCCGATAGTCAGCTAGGCCTCGGGGTAAAATACCGTCCATGACGACACCGCAATTTATTCATCTCCGCCTCCACTCTGAGTACTCCATCGTTGACGGCTTGGTACGCATCGACGACGTAGTGAAAGCCGCAGCCAAAGATAACCAGGCAGCGCTTGGTATTTCCGACCTCGCCAATTTGTTTGGCATGGTCAAATTCTACAAGGCTGCACGCGGTAAAGGCATCAAGCCGATTATCGGCTGCGACGTCTGGATCACCAATGACGACGATCGCGATAAGCCATCGCGCTTGCTATTGCTAGTCAAGAACCGCGGCGGCTATTTGCAATTGTGTGAACTGCTGTCCCGTGCCTGGCTGGAAAACCTGCACCGCGGCCGCGCTGAAATTCGCGCTGAATGGCTGGCCGACCTGAAGAATCAGGGCGGCGGCAACGGCCTGATTGCATTGTCTGGTGCGCACTTCGGCGACATCGGCATTGCAATCGATAATGGTAACGTGGGGCTGGCGGAGCGTTGCATTGAACGCTGGGCGACTATTTTCCCCGACAATTTCTACGTCGAAATCCAGCGCGCCGATCAGCCCAATATGGAAGCGCATGTGCGTCAGGCAGTGGCGCTGGCGGCGAAATTCAACGTGCCGGTAGTGGCCACCCATCCTATCCAGTTTCTGGATAAAGAGGAATTCATCGCGCATGAAGCGCGGACCTGTATCGCTGAAGGGGAAATGCTGGCCAATGCGCGCCGCGTGCGTCGCTTCAATGACCAGCAATCGTTCAAGACACAAGCGGAAATGGCCGAGCTGTTCGCCGATATGCCGGCTGCTTTGCAGAATTCGATCGAAATTGCCAAGCGTTGTAACCTGATACTGCAACTGGGCAAGCCTCAATTGCCGGATTTTCCGACGCCGGACGGCATGACGATCGGCGAATTCCTGATACAGCAATCGCAGGAAGGACTGGAGCTGCGCCTGGTGCACCTGTTTCCTGATGAAACCAAGCGCGAACAACAGCGTCAGCGTTATCAGGATAGGTTGAAATTTGAAACCGACACCATCATCAAGATGGGTTTCCCCGGTTACTTCCTGATCGTTGCCGAATTTATCCGTTGGGCCAAACAGAACGGCGTACCGGTCGGACCGGGGCGGGGTTCGGGGGCAGGTTCGCTGGTGGCGTATTCGCTGCAGATTACCGACCTCGATCCGCTCAAATACAATTTGCTGTTCGAACGTTTCCTGAATCCTGAACGGGTATCGATGCCAGACTTCGATATCGACTTTTGCCAGGAAGGCCGTGATCGCGTCATCCAGCACGTCAAGGATCTGTATGGTAAGGATGCGGTGTCGCAGATTGCCACCTTCGGTACGATGGCAGCCAAGGGCGCCATCCGTGACGTCGGCCGGGTGCTCGATTTCGGCTACAATTTTTGCGACGGCATCTCCAAGCTGATCCCGTTCAAGCCGGGCAAACATGTGACGATTGCCGATGCCATCCAGGAAGAGCCGATGCTGGCCGAGCGCCTGGAGAATGAGGAAGAGGTCAAGCAGCTGCTCAACCTGGCGCAGCAAGTCGAAGGCATCGCGCGCAATATCGGTATGCATGCCGGTGGCGTGCTGATCGCTCCTGGAAAACTGACCGATTTCTGCCCGC
This sequence comes from Collimonas sp. OK607, assembly GCF_900111995.1. Lineage (GTDB taxonomy): Bacteria > Pseudomonadota > Gammaproteobacteria > Burkholderiales > Burkholderiaceae_D > Collimonas. The sequence goes on along the minus strand of NZ_FOKF01000023.1, from coordinate 49,541 downwards.
TGTATACGCAGGGCGGCGATGCCGGCGTTGTTTCGCAGTACGACAAGGATGACGTCGAAGCAGTCGGCCTGGTCAAGTTCGACTTTTTGGGGTTGACCACGCTGACGATTCTTGATCGCGCAGTGCGCTACATCAAGCAGCTCGATCCGGCCATGGCCGATTTCAGCCTGGAAAAGCTGCCGCTCAACGACCGGGCATCCTATGAATTGCTGACCGCAGCCAGAACGGTGGCCGTGTTCCAGCTGGAAAGCCGCGGCATGCAAGGCATGCTGAAAGATGCGCGTCCCGACCGCTTTGAGGACATTATCGCGCTGGTGGCGTTGTATCGTCCGGGTCCGATGGATCTGATTCCGGATTTCTGCAAACGTAAGCACGGTGAACGCTTCGACTATCCGGACCCACGCACTGAAGGCATCTTGTCTGAAACTTACGGCATCATGGTGTATCAGGAGCAGGTGATGCAGATGGCGCAGGTGGTCGGCGGCTACTCGCTCGGCGGCGCGGATTTGCTGCGGCGGGCGATGGGTAAAAAGAAAGCGGAAGAAATGGCAGAGCACCGCCAGATTTTCCGCGACGGAGCAGCCAAGGATGGCTTGAGCGAAGCCAAGGCTGACGAGATTTTCGACTTGATGGAAAAGTTTGCGGGCTACGGTTTTAACAAGTCGCACGCTGCCGCCTATGCGCTACTGTCGTACCACACGGCTTACCTGAAAGCACATCACCCCGCCGCGTTCATGGCCGCCAACTTGTCGCTGGCGATGGATGACACGGAGAAGGTCAAGATCCTGGTGGAGGATTCGCTGGTCGTGTGCAAGCTGACCTTGCTGCCGCCGGACATCAATCTGTCGGATTATCGTTTTACCCCTGAAGGCGAGCCGGGTAAAAAAGCCACTTTCATCCGTTACGGCCTGGGTGCGGTAAAAGGATCGGGGCAAAACGCGATTGAAGCCATCATCGCCGCGCGCAAGGAAAAACCTTTCGTCGATTTGTTCGATTTTTGCCTGCGCGTGGATAAGCGCCAGATCAATCGCCGCACCATCGAATCACTGATACGCGCCGGTGCATTCGATTGTTTCAAGGTGGACCGCGGGATTCTGCTGGCTTCGGTGCCGCGTGCGATGGAAGCTGCAGATCAGAAACTGGCATCCGCAAACCAGGTCAGCCTGTTTGGCGGCGACGACAGCGATCTTGAAGCGCCGATCGAATACGTGCAGGCGGCGCCGTGGACTGACAAGCAGAAATTGACCGAAGAGAAGATCGCGCTCGGTTTCTATCTGTCAGGACATTTGTTCCATGCCTACGTTGCGGAGGCGCGTCGTTTTGCGCGCACGCCGCTGGGTAGCCTGGAACCTTCGCGCGAACCGCGTACCCTGGCCGGTATCATCTCAGGCTTGCGGACGCAAATGACCCAGCGCGGGAAGATGATGATTGTCACGTTGGACGATGGTAGTGCGACAGTTGATGTCACGGTTTACAACGAACAGTTCGAGCCGAACAAGGTGTTCTTCAAAGAAGACGAATTTTTGGTGGTGCAGGGTAAGGTCTCGGAAGATCGCTTTAATGGCGGTTTGCGGGTCTCGGCAGAAAAGGTGATGGATATCGCGACTGCGCGGATTCATTACGGGCGCCAAATTGTGTTGTCGCTGTCGTCGCCGTCACAAAAAATTGATGCAGTACAGCTTAGGGAAATGTTGTCGTCGCACCGCTCCGGCAGCGGCTTGCCGATGACGCTACGCTACACCGGCGATGGGGTGGCTTGCGAAATATTGCTCGGCGACGAATGGCGAGTATCCCCCAGTGATGGCTTGCAGCAGGCCCTGGTGGAAAAAATAGGGAAGGAAGCTGTCGCCGTGGAGTACTAAGGTGCAACTTGCTGCGCTGTGCTGTCCCTTGATTTGCCGATTGGCTCTGACGTCCCATATCACTTAGCTCTACTTTCGGAGAAGAAATTTTCCTTGATAGTAAAGTGTAAAAAAAGAATTTAAAGCAGACTGACTTATGAGCGCATTTTCCTATACAACAATTTTCAAGCGCCTTGCGGTATTGCATCGGCCATACAAAAAGCGATTGATCCTGGGTCTTCTTGGCATGGTTGTGACTGCAGCGACGGAACCGCTGGTAGCTTACATTTTCAAGATTCTGCTGGATAACGGCTTTGTGGCAAAACCTACGTTTCCGCTATGGCTGGTGCCGGTAGCCGTGATTGGTGCATTTGTCGCCCGTGGCGCCTCGACTTTTTTGACAACCTACATGACTAACTGGGTGTCTACCCGTGTGTTGACGACATTGCGGCAGCAAATGTTCAATCGCATCTTGGGCGTGTCGATTGATTTCCATGCCACCCATACGGTCGGGCGCGTAATCAATTCGATCATGTTTGAAGTGCAGCAAATCATAGAAATGATCAGCAAGCTGTTTACATCGATTGTGCGTTGTGTGCTGACGGTTGCGGGTTTGCTGGGCTACATGCTGTTTATCAGCTGGAAATTGACGATTGTGGCTTTGGTGCTGATGCCTCTGATGATCCTGGTGGTGCGCACTACCGCCAAGCGCTTGAAAAAGCTGAACAAGGACTCTCTCGACGTCAATGCCCAATTGACCCAGGTAATAGAAGAAACCACGCGTGCACAGCAGGTCGTCAAAGTGTTTGGCGGCGAGACTTATGAGAGGAAGCGATTCGCAGAATCAGCCGAACATATCCGTCACTACAGCATGCGCATGACCAGCACCTTTGCCGCCACCGTGCCGGTCACGCAGATCATGATGGCTTGCGCGATGTCGGCGATGATTACGATGGGGTTGGTGCAAGCCGGTCATGGACAGCTTACCGCCGGCGATTTCGTGTCATTTTTGGCGGCGATGATCGCTTTGCAAGTGCCTCTCAAACAGTTGGCTGAAGTGAATGGCCCGCTGCAACGGGGTATGGCTGCAGCAGAGGCAGTGTTTAAACTGATCGATAGCCCAGTCGAGCGCACCGGCGGCATACAGTTGGACAAACGTACCAAAGGGAAAGTCGCATTTTCCAATGTGGGCTTTTCATATCCGGGTCAGGATAAACCTGCGTTAACCGGCATTAACCTGACCGTGATGCCTGGTGAAACCGTCGCCTTTGTGGGGATGTCGGGCGGTGGGAAGTCGACACTGGTGAATTTGATTCCCGGATTTTATTCGGCGACTGAAGGGCGCATTCTTCTGGATGACGTGCCTATCGAGGACATATCTTTAAACAGCCTGAGGGCACAGATAGCCATGGTCAGCCAGAGTGTCGTACTGTTCAACGATACGATCGCGGCAAATATCGCCTATGGCGACAGCGCACCTGACCGCCCGCGGATTGAAGCTGCAGCCAAGGCAGCGCATCTGACCGAAATGATCGCCGCTTTGCCCGAGGGTTACGAAACGCAAATCGGCGACAACGGTTCACGCTTATCCGGCGGCCAGCGCCAACGGCTGGCGATGGCGCGCGCTATCTACAAGGATGCACCGATCCTGATTCTGGACGAGGCAACATCGGCGCTTGATACCGAGTCGGAACGGGCTGTGCAGTCTGCGCTCGACCAGCTGATGCAGGGCCGCACCACTTTCGTGATCGCGCACCGGTTATCGACTATCGAGCGCGCCAGCCGGATCGTCGTGCTCTCGAAGGGCAGCATTGTTGAAGTGGGCACCCATGATGAATTGCTGAGCAAGCACGGTGCATACGCAAATCTATATCACCTTCAGTTTTCCAAGGACGCGGTGAATGTTGAGATGTAGAGGTGTAGTAATGGGATCTCAGAGCGCGTACCTGAGATCTCCGACCTGCCTCATCTGAAAATATCGTCCGCAAGAAAATCAAAAAGAAAATCTCATGACAGCACAACTGGTTCCAGTCGAAATTTTAAAAAAAACAGATAAGATCCTGTTCATCGCCCATCTTGCCCTTGGCGATTTCACTTATCTGCAAAACTGCTTCCAGGCTTTTGCACAGGCCTTTCCCCATATCAAAATCCACGTCTGGGTAGATGAGGTGCGACGCACCAATAAAACCGAGGCATGGCCGTATCTGAAGAAATATGCCCTATACGACTGGCTGGCTGAGTGCCCGTTCGTTGCCAGGATTTATCAGCAGACTTACAGTCCGGCCTTGTTTGAACAGTCGATCGCCGAGGCACAGCAACAGGACTATCCCTTGGTAGTATCATTGGCGACGCTGAGGCCGCCGATGTATGCGAAGCTGGCGCGCCAAATCAGTCCGCGTGGCTTTGTTGTGGGGATGAAGAAACCTGCCGGAATTTTTGCCCTGCATAAGCGTCTTGCATATCGTCAGCTGGATGCCGGGTTTGATCCGGACGGTGTGGCCGAGCGGGGAGTGCATATCAGCGCGGTCTATGCGGCCTGGTTCAATCGTTTGTTCGGAATGCAGAGCACACCGTCTTCAAGGCAGCCTTTCGTACGGATTCCCGAACAATGGAGCCGGTACGCACAGGAACAGCTGAAGAGCTGGGATTTTGAGCGGGATAGACGGCAATCTGCCAATCCGGCCAAGCTGGTTTTCATCAATCCCTATGCCAAGACTCCCAAACGTTGCTGGCCGCTGGAACGGGTAGTCGAACTGGTTGCTGCGATGCGCGCGCAGGTTGGCTGGAAAGATACACGCTTTGTCGTGAATGTGGTGCCTGAGGAAATGGCCCGGGCTAAAGCATTTTTCGACGGCCACACTCTCGATAGAGTGCAGTTATTTAGCGCTCAGGACAATTTTTTTCAGTTGCCGGCAATGTTGCGTGAATGCGATCTGATTATCTCTGTTGAAACTGCGGTAATGCATTTGGCGAATGCCGTGCAGGTGCCGGTGATCGCGTTGATGCGTCAGAAAAATCCTGAATGGGCGCCGATCGATAAGGAGAATAGTATTGTAATCACCGCCACCAATCGTCGAGATTGGGTGAAGGCGATTACGGTAGCGCAAGTTATGACTGTATTGAATCGGAAATAACAGCGTCGGAGAGTTTCGCTGCTTGTGTTGCTTGTGCCTCCCGTCGCCATTGCAGCACGATTTCAGCAACACTTTCCGGAGTGATCTTCTCCATGCAGTCGCAACTCGGAGCCTTGCTGTCTTCGCAGCCGTTACAGCTGACTGGCATGCACAACGCTTGCGCCTGTCTTCCCAGTGGAGCCCACCGGCCCGGATGCATTGGGCGAGTCGGCGGGAACAAGCCGAGCGTACGCTGGCCCAGTGCGGCGGAAACATGAAGTGGGCCAGTACCGCTTGCGATCAAGCCATCTGCTGCTTTAATCAATGAACTCAGCTGGTCAAGTGTGAACTTGCCGCAGACATTACCCACATTTTGCAATTGCAATAATTCCGAAGCATTTTCAGCGAGCCATTGTCCTTCGGCCGGACTTCCTGTTAGCCATAGTTTGATATCCGGATATTCACTCAGTTGCCTGGCAAGTGCGATGTAATGCTTGATTGGCCATTCCCGCCCATGCCCATTAGATTTTGTATGAAGAATGAGATTGAACGGATGTGCCTGGAACAACTGGTTTATTTCCGGATTCTTTGGGACATCGAAATCATAGAGTGCCGAAATTTCTGCAAGTTCCGGAATGTTGGTTAGGCCGAAAGGGCGCAAAAATTCGAAATTGAATTGCGCCTCATGGTACGCCGAGTTCCCTTTCTTGAATCGTACCCGACGATTGCAATACAGCATTTGATACAACTTATGACGCGCGTTGCCGATACGGTTAGGGATGCGTGCCTTGAACGCTTCGATCGCCATGCGTTTATTCGGTTGCGCCAGGATGATGGTGTCGACATTGGCATCTGCAAAATATGCAGCGGGATCCTGCAAGAAACCCTCAAGCTCCACCACATCATCAATGCTGCGGCATTGCTTGACTACCGGCGCGGCATAGGCCCGGCACAGAAAACTTATTTTCAGCGTTGGATAATGCTGCTTTAGAAAAGCAGCAATAGGTAATGTCAGGATAACGTCGCCGATATTGTCAGTGCGGCATATTAAGACGTGAGAACTGGTTATTGCCATTATTGGATCGGTGAAAACGAGCTATGAGTGGTGAGTTGCTGAAATTATATCCGGCCGTCAGGACGGCCGGTGAGGTTCTCACTATTTGTTACTTATTGCAAATATTTACCTTGCGGAAAGATATTTCATATACCACCTGAAGCTATCAAGCACCTGACCCCGTTTCATCAGGAAACGGGAATACATCCGCATCTCTTTATAGTTTCTTGGCACCGGATCAAGCGCAAGGTCAGCCCAGGGCGAAAGCGCCTGGTATTTGACGAATAAGTCCCGGGATGCATGCAAACACCAGTCATTCCACGGTTTTACCGCGCCAGCGAAGTGAATGAAGACCACCTTGCCGATATCGCGCATCTGGCGCTTGTCTTTTTGCAGGTCATGGATCAGGTCATAGAGGAAATTCCATTTCCGGTCGATGTACTTGATTTTTCCTTCCAGCACCACGTTGAGCGCGTCCTGATCCGGGAACCTGTAGTCCTTGCCGTTTTCGAGAATGGCAAGGATGGTCTTTTCAGTGATTTCCTGCGCCATCCAGTTATCCACGTGCATGTACATCACACCGGAATTGAAATATTTTTGCGATGACAATTGCAAGGCTGCGCAGCGCCTCCGGGTGGTTTCATCGGCATCCGGCACGACGATCGCCGCGCTATCGCCGAAATCCATTTGCAGCAACTCAGCCATGCTGCCGACGCACAGGATATCCGCGTCCAGGTAGAGAACCTTGTCGCACATTCCACGCAAAGTGGTGGGGATCAGCAGGCGTGTAAAGATGGTCGGTGAATAGTAAGAGAACTGCGAGATGTGCGCGAACGGCTGGAAAACCGCCGGATCGATGATGTGCACATGCGTCTTGAGCTCGTACATCTGTTCCAGCTCTTTGAAGCGCCTGCGGTTATCCTCTGAAAGTGAAAAGGCGAACACATGGAAAGTGAAAGTCACGCCCGGGCTGTTGGCGATGATGGAGGCGATCGTCGCTCCCATGCTGCGGCAATAGTGGTCGTCGACACAGAAGGCGATGTGGAAAGAATTGTCAGCTTCGCCGGAAGCGTTAAGAGCGTCAGGAGCGGCAGCAGCAGTCGGTAAAGAACTATTCATGTAAACCTTACATAAGGATGATGTCGTATTGCTCCTGCGGATAAACCGTTTCCACTTGCAGGGAAATCGGTTTATGAATGAAATCGCCCAGCATGGCCAGATGCTGCGATTCTTCTTCGAGGAACATGTCGACCACCACCTGCGATGCCAGGATGCGGAATTCGCGTGGATTGAACTGTTTGGCTTCGCGCAGTACTTCGCGCAGGATTTCGTAGCAAATGGTGCGCGCAGTCTTGACCTGGCCCTTGCCGTTACAGGCGGGGCAGGGCTCGCACAAGATATGCGCCAGCGATTCGCGCGTGCGTTTGCGGGTCATTTCCACCAGGCCCAGCGCGGAAAATTCCGATACCGATTTCTTGGTACGGTCGCGCAGCAGGGCTTTGTGCAATTCGGCCAGCACCGCAAGCTTGTGCTCGCTATTCTCCATATCGATGAAGTCGAGAATGATGATGCCGCCCAGGTTACGCAACCTGAGCTGGCGCGCGATGGCGTGGGCCGCTTCCAGATTGGTTTTGAAAATGGTGTCGTCGAAATTGCGGCCGTTGACGAAACTGCCGGTGTTGACGTCGATGGTAGTCATCGCTTCAGTCTGGTCGACGATCAGGTAGCCGCCCGACTTGAGCGGCACGCGGCGGCTCAATGCTTCCTGGATTTCTTCTTCTACGCCGTACAGGTCGAACAAGGGACGCTCACCGGTGTAATGCATCAGCCGTGCTGTGACCGACGGCGTGTAGCTGGCGGCGAATTCTTGCAGCTTCTGGAAATTCTCGCGCGAGTCGACCTGGATGGTGGTGGTCTCGTCGTTGACAAAATCACGCAGCACGCGCTGTGCCAGACTCAAGTCCTGATGCAGCAAGGTCGGCGCCGGTTTGCTTTTTGCCAGCAGCGTGATGGACGACCAGGTTTTGCGCAAATACTCGATGTCCATCTGCAGATCGGCATCCGAAGCGTCTTCGGCCATGGTGCGGATGATGAAACCGCCTTTTTCCTCAGGCGGCAGCAGCTTTTGTACTTTGTTCTTCAGCAGTTCGCGCTCGGCTTCATTTTCAATCCGTTGCGAAATGCCGATATGCCGGTCTTGCGGCAGATACACCAGCATCCGGCCGGCGATGGAAATCTGGGTCGACAGCCTGGCGCCTTTGGTGCCGATAGGGTCTTTCACCACTTGCACCGTCAGCGACTGGCCGTCGAACAGCAGTTTTTCAATCGGGGTCTGCTGCGCCGCCTGGCCATCGTGGGCACGGGTTTCCCATATGTCGGCGACGTGCAGAAAGGCTGCGCGCTCGAGTCCGATATCGATAAATGCCGATTGCATGCCGGGTAGCACACGAACCACTTTACCCAGATAGATATTGCCGGCCAGGCCGCGCGACAGCGTGCGTTCGATATGCAATTCCTGTACCGCTCCCTGGAAAATCAGCGCAACGCGCGTTTCCTGGGGGGTGATATTGACGAGGATGTCTTCGCTCATAAAATGCGGATGCCTGCCTGTTGTAGTAGTTGCGCGGTTTCGAAAAGAGGTAAGCCCATGATGCCTGAATGGCTGCCGCGTATGCTTTCGATGAAAATCGCTGCCGGCCCCTGGATGCCATAAGCACCGGCCTTATCGTAAGGCTCGCTGGTATTGCAGTAGGCTTCGATCATGGCCTCTGGCAGCTCTTGGAATAAGACATCGGAAACTTGGGTGAGTTGCCAGGATTCTTCACGGTTGATGACAGCAACGCTGGTGAGGACCTGATGGGTGCGGCCCGACAAGAGTCGCAACATGGCGATCGCCTCGGCCTTGCCGGAAGGTTTGCCGAGAATCCGGCCATCGATTGTCACCGTGGTATCGGCAGCCAGGATAGGGCGTGCCGGCAAACTGCGCCAGATCATCATCTGGCGTGCAGCCTGGGCCTTTTCCATGGTCACCCTGGCGACATAATCCTGCGGCGATTCGTCCGGCAAGACTTCTTCGCTGACATCGGGGCCGCGCGGCGTCTGGTCACGCAGCAGCAGCAATTCAAACGCGACGTCGATCTGTCGCAGCAACTCCCGCCGGCGCGGGCTTTTCGAGGCAAGGTAGATTTTCTGGAAAGGATTTTTCATTGCTGGCGGTTACGGCGACGCGTCGTCTGATAATTCCAGCGATTATTACAGAGTTACATAGGTATTGGGTGGCTTATTGGCGCGTCCAAGGGTATCACAGGGGGCAAAGGGTTCAGACTCGGTGATAAGGATGGTTCTGTGTAATCGACCAGGCCCGGTAAAGCTGTTCGGCCAGCAGCACCCTGACCATGCCGTGCGGTAGAGTCAGGCTGGAGATGCGCAGCAAGCTATCGGCACCGGCCTTGAATTCGGGATCCAGGCCATCGGCGCCGCCAATGATGAAGGCGACATCACGCCCGTCGCGCTGCCATTGGGTCAGCTGTTGCGATAACTGGACACTGGTAAGGTCTTTGCCGCGCTCATCGAGGGCGATGATACGCACGCCTTTCGGCAGTACTGCCTCGATCCGGCTGCGTTCCAGCGCCATGGCTGTTTCCGCGGTCTTGCTGCCGGAGCGCTCGACTGGCTTGATTTCCTTGAGGACGATGCGGCAATCCGGCGGCATGCGTTTCGCATACTCGCCGAAGCCGTTTTCTATCCATGCCGGCATCTTGTGGCCGACCGCAGCGATGATGAGCTGCATGAGGATGCTATGGATGCAGCAGCTTATTCAGCTGCTTTGGTTTTTGCCGGAGCACGCTTGACAGCAGGTTTCTTGGCAGGCGCTTTCTTTGGCGCGGCAGCCTTTTTGGGGGGCACCGAGCTCTTCGATGGTGCGACCTTGATGGTTTTGCCGACTGCCTTCTTGGTGCCGTCAGTCTTGACCGGCTTCTTGCGCGCTGGCGCTTTCTTCGGCGTTTCTTCTTCTGCCTTCAATGCTTGCGAAGTAGTCAGGTGGCGCGAAACCTTCTTCGGCGCTGCTTCTTCAGCTGCAGTCTGGGTGGAAAGCCGTTTGGCGGCGCCGAACTTGACTTCCTTGTCGCCCCAGATTTCTTCCAGGCGGTAGTAAGCGCGGATCGCCGGTTGCATGATGTGCACCACCATGTCGCCCATGTCGACCAGTACCCATTCGCCAGTATCTTCGCCTTCGACGCTGAGAATCGTGCCGCCGTTTTCCTTGACCTTATCGCGTACCGAGGAGGCCAGCGCTTTGGTTTGGCGATTGGAGGTACCGGAAGCAATCGCGATACGATCGAACAAACCGGTCAGGTGGACCGTGTCGTAGACGCGAATGTCTTGGGCTTTGACGTCTTCGAGTGCATCGATGACGAGACTTTGTAGTTTTTTGATATCCATTTAATTCTTATAGAGATGGTGTTGTTCAATATAGTCCAGTACTGCCGCCGGGACCAGCGTATCGGGTCTTTTTGCATTGTGCAGCGCGGAACGAATTTCTGTTGCCGAAATGTCTACAGCTAAATTTTTCGCCAGGTAGGTCAAACCGTGCGCGCTCTGGCGAATCTGCTCCGGGGTGGCGGCGCGGCGTGTAAATTCGCGCGTAACCTCGGCTGGAACCCGTGATTCGTCCATGGCAAAACCGGGCCGCGAGGCCACGCCCAGATGGGCATAGTCAAACAAGCGATTCCAACCCTGCCAGCTGTTCAAGTGCTGCAACTGGTCTGCACCCATCAGGAACACGATAGACGCCTGCGGCCCAAGTTCGGCCCGCAATGCTTGCAACGTATCTATCGTATACGTCGCGGTCTGCCGCTGGATTTCCTGCTGGTCGATGACGACCGCTACGCTTTGCTGGCTAAATGCACGCCTGACCATCTCCACCCGTTGCTCCGGAGTGGCTTGCAGACCATGCTTTTGCCAGGGGTTGCCGGTAGGAATCACCCGCAACTCGTCTGGCGCCAACAAGGTCACAAAGTATTTCGCCAGCGCCACATGACCATTATGGACCGGATCGAAACTACCGCCGAGGACTGCGATACATGGCCTGGGCCCAGGCCCGGAGGTTTGATTGGATGTCATAGGAGAACTGCCCATCAAACCCACTCGCGATGGATCAGAAAATCGGTATATAGCTTGGCTTCCGGGCTTCCAGCCGCCGGTTGCCAGTCGTAACGCCACTTGACCACAGGTGGCATCGACATCAGGATGGACTCGGTACGTCCCCCGGATTGCAGACCGAACAAAGTGCCGCGATCATACACTAAATTGAATTCAACATAGCGGCCGCGACGATATGCCTGGAAATCGCGCTCGGTTTCACCGTAGGGAATATCCTTGCGGCGCGCCAGGATCGGGATATATGCCGGGATGAAAGCATTGCCGACGCTCTGCATCATCGCAAAGCTCTGTTCGAATCCCAACTGGTTGAAATCATCGAAGAAAATGCCGCCGACGCCGCGCGGTTCCTTGCGGTGCTTCAGATAGAAGTAGTCGTCACACCATTTTTTGAAGCGCGGGTAAAGCGCGGTATCCTGGCTGCCAGCGTCGTCAAACGGCGTCAAGGCGTCGCGGCAGCTACGGTGAAAATGCTCGACGTCTTCCGTAAAGCCGTAATACGGCGTCAGATCGATGCCACCGCCAAACCACCATACCGGCTCCTGGCCTTCTGCGCTGGCGATAAAGAAGCGCACGTTCATGTGCACGGTGGGTGCAAACGGGTTGCGCGGATGCATGACCAGCGACACGCCCATGGCTTCCCAGTGCCGGCCTGCAAGCTCGGGACGGTTGGCGGCTGCCGACGGCGGCAGGCTTTTTCCCATCACGTGCGAAAAGCCGACGCCGCCGCGTTCCAGTACGTTGCCTTCTTCGATGATGCGCGAAATGCCGCCGCCACCTTCTGCGCGCTGCCATTGATCGCTGCCGAACGGCTTGCCGTCAATCTGTTCCAGCGCCGCGACGATACGCGCTTGCAGGTCGAGCAAGTAGAATTTGACGGCCTCGGCCGGATTGTCGGGAGTGATGTTTAAGCTCATCGAGAGATAGAGGTAGTGCTTGCGCTAAAAGAAGTAGGGTGGGCAAGTTCTTTTGCCCACGCTGCAATGCACTGCGGCACTAAGTCGGCGTGGCATCCCGCGTGGGCGCGGGAGCCCACCCTACGTGTTAAATGTGCCCGATCAGGCATGCTTCTTGAGTGCCCGCCAACCGATATCGCGGCGGAATTGCGCACCGCTGAAATGAATCGAGTCGATCACGCTATAAGCTTGCTTCTGTGCCACTTTGACACTGTCGCCCAGGCCGACTACGCAGAGAACCCGGCCACCGGAAGTGGTCAGGCGCTCGCCGTTGAGGGTGGTGCCGGCATGGAATGTGACTGTGTCGGCAGTCTCGGCGGGAATCCCGGAAATCAGGTCATCCTTGCGCGGAGCGTCGGGGTAACCGGCTGCGGCCATCACCACGCCCAGCGCGGTACGGCGATCCCACTCCAGTTCAATCGTGTCCAGTGTGCCGCTGACAGCATGTTCCATCACCGTCAGCAGATCGGTTTTCAGGCGCGCCATGATCGGCTGGGTTTCCGGATCGCCCATGCGGCAATTGAACTCCAGTGTCTTCGGGTTGCCTTTGTCGTCGATCATCAGGCCGGCATACAAAAAGCCGCTGAATGGAATGCCGTCCTTGGCCATGCCTTGCACGGTGGGAGTAATGATTTCCCGCATGACGCGCGCGTGCAATGCCGGGGTGACGATCGGCGCCGGTGAATAAGCGCCCATGCCGCCGGTGTTCGGGCCCTGGTCGTCATCCTTGAGGCGTTTATGGTCCTGGCTGGTTGCCAGCGGCAAGATGTTCTTGCCGTCGACCATGACGATGAAGCTGGCTTCCTCGCCCGCCAGGAATTCTTCGATCACCACGCGTGCACCGGCATCGCCAAGGCGATTGTCGGACAGCATCATGTCGACTGCGCCATGCGCTTCTTCGAGCGTCATGGCGACCACTACGCCTTTGCCGGCAGCCAGGCCATCGGCCTTGATGACGATCGGGGCGCCTTTTTGGTCGATGTATTGATGGGCAGCGTCGACGTCGGAGAAAGTTTGATATTCGGCAGTCGGGATGTGATGCCGTTGCATGAACGACTTGGCGAAGTCTTTCGAGCTTTCCAGCTGCGCCGCTTCACGCGTCGGTCCGAAAATCTTCAAACCGCGGTCGCGGAAGATATTCACGATACCGGCAGCCAGCGGGGTTTCCGGGCCGACTACGGTCAGCGCGACATGTTCCCGCACGACGAAATCCGCGAGCTCCGCAGGATCGGTAATGTTGATGTTTTCCAGCCGCTGATCCAGCGCCGTACCGCCATTGCCAGGCGCGACGTAGACAGTTTGTATGCGCGGTGATTGGGCGATTTTCCACGCCAGGGCATGCTCACGGCCGCCAGAGCCCACTACCAGAATTTTCATAAGAACCTGATTCAGTCTTCGATTATTGCGTTACTGTAAATTTCTTGCACGTCGTCCAGGTTTTCCAGGGCGTCGAGCAGCTTTTGCATCTTGATCGCATCGTCGCCCGAAAACACAGTTTCGGTCGCCGGCTTCATGATTATTTCCGCCATTTCAGCCTTGAAACCGGCTTTTTCCAATGCCTCTTTGAGTGCTGCAAAATCATGTGGTGCGGAAATAACTTCAATCCCGCCTTCGTCATCGGTAACGACATCCTCGGCGCCGGCTTCCAGCGCGGCTTCCATCAAGGCGTCCTCATTGGTGCCAGGCGCGAACAGCAACTGGCCGCAATGCTTGAACATGAAGGCTACCGAGCCTTCGGTGCCCATGTTGCCGCCGAACTTGGAAAACGCATGGCGGACTTCAGCCACGGTGCGGATTCTGTTGTCAGTCATGCAATCGACAATGATGGCGGCGCCGTTGATGCCGTAGCCTTCGTAACGCACTTCTTCATAGTTGACGCCATCCAGGCCGCCGCTGCCGCGCTGGATTGCCCGGGTTACGTTATCCTTTGGCATATTGGCATCGGATGCCTTGTCGATTGCCAGCCGCAAACGCGGGTTGGCATCGACATCGCCGCCGCCCATACGGGCTGCCACAGTGATTTCCTTGATCAGTCGGGTCCAGATTTTGCCGCGTTTGGCATCGGTGGCGGCCTTCTTATGCTTAATGTTGGCCCATTTGCTGTGTCCAGCCATGATGGTTCTTTCTTGCTTGAGTTAGCTATAATCAAAGCGCAATTTTACCATATTGCACTTTCCTGAAATCGACTGAAATCCACTGCTTATCCACTTATTTACCTACCAGCCAAGCCTGCCAAAACATGTCAAATCCCCTCCTGATTGCCAAAAACGCCCAGCAAGACCTGACGCTTCTGCCTGCATTGGTGAACCGCCACGGCTGCATCACCGGCGCCACCGGTACCGGTAAAACTGTGACTTTGCAGGTCATCGCCCAAGCACTGTCGGACAGTGGCGTGCCGGTATTCATGGCGGACGTCAAGGGCGACCTGGGCGGTCTCGGCAAGGCTGGAGCGGCGTCGGACAAGCTCAAGCAGCGCCTCGCAACACTCGGAATCGATGAACCGAAATGGGCGGCGACGCCTGTGACTTTCTGGGATGTGTACGGCGCGCAGGGACATCCGGTGCGGGCCACCATTTCCGACATGGGGCCGTTGCTGCTGGCGCGCATGCTCAATCTGAACGACACGCAACAGGGGGTGCTGCAGCTGGTTTTCAAGATTGCCGACGATAACGGCTTGCTGTTGCTGGATCTGAAGGACCTGCGGGCGATGCTGCAGCACGTCGGCGATAACGCCGCCAGCTTCCAGACCGAATACGGCAATATTTCCGCCGCCAGCATCGGCGCTATCCAGCGCGGCCTGATCGGCATCGGCGAGCAGGGCGGGGAGCAATTCTTCGGCGAGCCGATGCTGAACATCGACGACCTGATCCAGACCGACGGCAACGGTAAGGGCGTGGTGAATATCCTGGCTGCCGACAAACTGATGAACGCACCGCGCCTGTATTCCACCTTTTTGCTGTGGATGCTGTCGGAGCTGTTCGAGCATCTGCCGGAAGTCGGCGATCTGGACAAGCCGAAGCTGGTGTTCTTCTTCGATGAAGCTCATTTGCTGTTCAGTGAAGCGCCTAAACCTTTGCTGCAAAAAATCGAACAGGTGGTGCGCCTGATCCGCTCCAAAGGCGTAGGCGTATTCTTCGTCACGCAAAATCCGCTGGATATTCCCGATACCGTGCTGGGCCAGTTGGGCAACCGCGTGCAACATGCGTTGCGCGCCTATACGCCACGCGACCAGAAGGCAGTGCAAGCCGCCGCCGATACCTTCCGCGCCAACCCGGCATTGAATACTGCGCAAATCATCAGCGAGCTCGGCGTCGGCGAGGCGCTGGTGTCTTTCCTGGATGAGAAAGGCCGTCCGAATATCGTCGAGCGCGCCTTCATCCTGCCGCCGGCATCGCAAATCGGCCCGCTCACAGATGACGAGCGCAAACAGTTGATGGCAACCTCGATCGTCGCCGGCGTGTATGAAGCTGCGGTCGACCGTGAGTCCGCGTATGAAAAACTGAAAGGACGTGCCGCTGCTGCCTCGGCGCCATCTGCCAAAGGTGGCGCTGAAGCGGGTGCAGATTCTTCAAGTGATTCCAGCAGCGGTTCAAGCACTTCGTGGGGCAGCGTATTGGGAGGGCTGCTCGGCGGTGGTTCGGGGCGCAAGGACAGCGTGGTGCAAGCGGTAGTCAAATCCGCTGCACGCACTATCGGCTCGCAAGTCGGCCGTGAATTGATACGCGGCGTATTGGGATCCTTGCTGAAAAAGAAGTGAGATTGTCTGTCTTCCGTGATTGCGTTTTCCCGGCGGGGAGGGGAGCGAATTTTTTCTGTTCGTTCCTATCCGCTCCCTTAGCAACGCGATTTCCACATACCTATTACAATTCCATCACGGGCAAGCAATGAGCAGCAAGTTACACCCTGGTAGTCGCCAGATTTTTCTTGGCGGCTTGGCAATCGCGGTCGCCGGCGCCATTCTGTTTTCCGCCAAGGCGATCGTCGCCAAGCTGATATATCGTTATCAGGTTGATGCGGTGTTGCTGATTACGTTTCGCATGTTGTTTGCGTTGCCCTTGTTTGCTGCTGTGGCCTTGTGGAAGGCGCGTAGCGAAGCGCCGCTGTCGAATGGCGACTGGGTGCGGATTGTGGTGCTGGGACTGATCGGGTACTACCTGTCGAGTTTTCTCGATTTTCTCGGTTTGCAGTATATTTCTGCCGGGTTGGAGCGCTTGATCCTGTTCTTGACGCCTTCGTTCGTGCTGTTGATGTCGTTCTTGTTTTATCGGCGCCGGGTGAGTTGGCTGGAATGGATTGCTTTACTGATTTCCTATTTGGGAACGGTGCTGGTGTTCCTGCACGATGTACGTCTGGGCGGATCGAATATCGGCCTGGGTAGCGCGCTGGTGCTAGGCGCGGCAATCAGTTATGCGCTGTACCTGATGCTCTCGGGTGAATTGGTGAGCCGGGTCGGTGCGATGCGTCTGGTGGCCTACGCGATGTGCGTGTCTTGTGCCGCTTGTATTTTGCAATTCGTGCTGTTACGGCCGTTGCCGATCCTGTGGCAACAGCCGCCGGCGGTGTATGGCTTGTCCATCATTAATGCGGTGTTTTGCACTGTATTGCCGGTATTCATGACGATGATCGCAGTGGCGCGCATCGGTCCGGCGACTGCGGCGCAGGCCGGCATGGTGGGGCCGGTCTCCACTCTGTTTTTGGGGGCATTGATTTTGGCGGAACCGATTACCGCGATTCAATTGACCGGTACCGGTCTGGTGTTGGTTGGTATTTATCTGATTTCAAAAAAGAAATCGTAGAAAAAGTAAGAAAAAACAAAAAAAACAAAAACAAGAGCAAAAAAAGAGCAAAAAACGGGGATTTGAGGAAGTTAGACGCACTATTTGGAGGTGATAACAATCATGGTAAAAGCAATCAGGATGTCGAGGACCGGTGGCCCGGAAGTGATGGAGTATGTCGACGTGGAGGTCGGCGAGCCAGGGTTGGGCGAAGTGCGGATACGGCATGTCGCTTGCGGTCTGAATTTCATCGATGTCTACTTTCGCACCGGCTTGTATCCGCAGCCATTGCCAGGCGGCCTGGGGCAGGAAGCTGCCGGCGTGATCGAGGCGGTTGGCGCTGGCGTGCAGCATGTCAAAGTGGGGGATCGGGTATCGTATGCCGCGCGTCCAAATGGCGCGTATTCCGAAGCACGTGTGATGCCTGCCGCGTTCCTGGTCAAATTACCGGACTCCATCAGTTTCGATACAGCCGCAGCGATGACGTTGCAAGGCCTGACTGTGCAATACCTGTTTCGCCGTACCTTCCCTTTACGCGGTGGCGAAACCATCCTGTTTCACGCGGCTGCCGGCGGCGTCGGCCTGATTGCCTGCCAATGGGCCAAAGCGCTGGGCGTAACCATGATCGGCACGGTCAGCTCAGCTGAAAAAGCGGCGCTGGCGACAGCAGCCGGTTGCACCCATGTGATCAATTACAAAACCGAAAATTTCGTCGAACGGGTGCGGGAAATTACCGGCGGCAAAGGCGTGCCGGTGGTCTATGACTCGATCGGCAAGGATACCTTCATCGGCTCGCTGGATAGCCTGGCGCCACTGGGCACCATGGTCAGTTTCGGCAACGCTTCCGGCGCGGTGCCACCGTTCAGCCTGAATGAGCTGGCTTCGCGCGGTTCGCTGACTATCACCCGGCCTTCGCTGCCTAGCTATATTTCCAGTCGGGCCGACCTGGATGCGGCGGCAGCAGACCTGTTCCAGATGGTGGACAGTAAGAAAATCACGATTGAAATCAATCAGCGCTATGCCTTGAAAGATGTGGCGCAAGCGCATATCGATCTGGAGTCGCGTAAAACCACCGGCTCCACTATTTTGATTCCCTGAGACAGCTATGAATGACCCCCTGAAACAGTCGCAGCAACCGGATGCACATCTGGACAACCCGATGAATCATCCGGAAGAGCCGGCAACCGGCAGCGACGGTTCGCCCAAGTTTGGCCGCTTGCTGATCGTGCTGGTGCTGTCGGTGATACTGATCGGTTTCATCACGTTTGCCAGCGAATGGTTTTATAGCTGAAAACACTCCCGTGCAATACAAAAACGGCCTGTGGTCTCATCGAAATGAGAGCACAGGCCGTTTTGTCGTATGGGAGATTTCTACGGGATTTCTATTTTTGATCTTCAACCTTTAACTTCACCTGATGCGGGACACCGCTTTTCCCCGGGAAATCGGTAAATGCACTGCGTATCAGATACGGCATCACAGCCGGCAGCGAATTCATCTTGCCTTCGCTGGTGACGGTGACGTCATACAGTTTTTGACCATTGCCGGCGCGCGTGATCGTGATATTCAGGCGACGTTGGAATAATTGATAGTTGTATTCGCGTTGCCCCACCACTTGTGGTGCGTACCAGAACGGGTCGTAAAACGGGCTGTAGATCCCAGGTCGTCCCCAGCCGTAAGGTCCGTAAGGGCCGTACCACATCGGGTCGGCCACGACCGGCTCCACCACGCGGACCTCGCGCCCGGCGATGTCGTAGTGAAGGGCGACTTTCAATTCTGGAGTGGAGTTGCCGGCAGGCACGAATCCCAGGCGTTGTAGTTCTGCAGCCACCAGATTTTCGTAATTCCGGTATTCCAGGTCGTTGTCCTGTGCCGGCGTATGCGCGAATACATAGGATTTATTCGGCAAATCGGCGGGCCATTCGTTAAAGGCGGTAACGTCGCTGCTGATGACGGTGGCACAGCCGCTCAGCAGCAGGGTAAGTGCAGCTAAACCGAGACTAATGATGCGTTTCATGTATTTCCTCTTCGTGGGGGATGTGCAGACCCGTTCCATGGCTTGCCTGATAGGCGGCTCTGGTGTTGGCAGCGTCAATTCCGTCGGGCTGGCGGAGATGGCCGGACTATGCGTATTTTAGCCAAGTCCTCATAGTGTTGCTCTATCGCTTTGTCACGCTCTGTAACCTGAGCGACCAGCTCACAACTTGATAGAAACAAATAAATGATTTTATGACAATTTTAATGAATTTGCACGCCAAGGCCATATTTGCAGTTTGATAGCGTCAGATCGCCGATAGGGTTGCAAACTCGTCGCAAATCACATGAAGCTTTACGTTTTGATTGGTAGAATCACAGTCTGCCCGAATTATTGAGACTAACCGGCCACCTTATCGGCCACGTTATTAACCTAGTTACTGAGCAAGTCACTGAGCGATCCTTAGCTGACCCACTTAGTTGCCGACTGTAGTTACCAGCCATAGTTATCAACCGTAGTTATCAATCGCAGTTATCAAAATTAACCGTAACCAGACTACTTCCCATGCGCACAGATACTTCCGCTACACCACTCACTATCCTTCGTAAGGATTACACCGTTCCCGCCTTCCTGGTCGACACCGTCGACATGGGTTTCGATCTCGATCCCGCAGCGACCCGTATTGCCACCCGCATCACGATGCGCCGCAATCCGGCCAGCAGCAGCAAGGAAATCGTCCTATTCGGCGAAGAACTGGAACTGGTGCAATTGCGCCTCAACGGCAAGCAATTGAAACCTGGCCAGTACCAGCTGGAAGCCGGAAAATTGCGTATCGCATCGGCGCCGGCCAAGGTCGTGCTGGAAATTGAAACGCTGACCAGCCCGGAAAAGAATACGTCGTTGATGGGTTTGTATGTGTCCAACGGCAATTTCTTCACCCAGTGCGAAGCTGAAGGCTTCCGCAAGATTACCTATTTTCCGGACCGTCCCGATGTGATGGCCAAGTACACCGTCATGCTGCGCGCAGACAAGAAGAAATATCCGGTGCTGCTGTCGAACGGCAATCTGATCGAAGAGGGCGACCTGGCCGATGGCCGTCACTACGCCAAATGGGAAGACCCGTTCAAGAAACCGTCCTATCTGTTTGCGCTGGTGGCCGGCAACCTGGTTTGCCAGGAGCAAAAATACACATTGAAATCCGGCCGCGAAGTCTTGCTGCAGGTCTGGGTAGAAGACGGCAACCTCGACAAGACCCAGCACGCAATGGATTCGCTGATCAATAGCATTCGCTGGGATGAAGAGCGCTTCGGCCTGGAGCTTGACCTCGATCGCTTCATGATCGTTGCCGTCGGCGACTTCAACATGGGCGCGATGGAAAACAAGGGCCTGAACATTTTCAATACCAAATATGTTCTGGCCAATTCGCGTATCGCCACCGATGTCGACTACGCTAATATCGAAGCCGTAGTCGGCCATGAATATTTCCATAACTGGACTGGTAACCGCGTCACTTGCCGCGACTGGTTCCAGCTGTCCTTGAAAGAAGGCTTGACCGTATTCCGCGACCAGGAATTTTCAGCGGACATGGTCGGCACCGACAGCGGCCGCGCCGTCAAGCGGATCGATGATGTGCGCGTCTTGCGCCAGGCGCAGTTCCCTGAAGACGCAGGCCCGATGGCGCACTCGGTGCGGCCTGACTCCTACGTTGAGATCAATAATTTCTACACTGTCACGATTTATGAAAAGGGCGCCGAAGTAGTGCGCATGTACCAGACTTTGTTTGGCCGCGACGGCTTCCGCAAGGGTATGGACCTGTACTTCGAACGCCACGACGGCCAGGCAGTAGAGTGCGACGATTTCCGTGCCGCGATGGTAGATGCCAACGGCCGCGATCTGAGCCAGTTCGAACGCTGGTACAGCCAGGCCGGCACACCGCGGGTGCAGGTGCAAAGCAAGTACGACGCCGCCAAGAAAACCTACGAGCTGACACTGTCGCAGACCTGCGCCGCGACTCCTGGCCAGTCCAAGAAATTGCCATTCCATATTCCGGTTGCGGTCGGCCTGCTCGACGCTAACGGCAAGGACATGGCGTTGCGCCTGAGCACAGACGGCAAAGGTAGCGCCGCCGATGAAACCACGCGCGTGCTTGAGCTGACCAAAGCGCAGCAGATTTTCCGTTTCGTCGATGTGGCCGAAGCACCGGTGCCGTCGATCTTGCGTAATTTTTCCGCGCCGGTGGTGCTGGATGTCGAATACAGCGATGCCGAGCTGGCCTTCCTGTTGGCGCACGACAGCGATCCATTCAATCGCTGGGAAGCCGGCCAGCGCCTGGCTACACGTAGCTTGCTGGCGTTGACCGCAGCAGTCCAGGGGGCCTCGTTAGCCGGCCATGTAGTTGCGCTGCAAGACGTCTTGAACAACGCAGCCTCGAATAGCGGCGCCTTGGGGACGGCATTCGGCTTGATACTTAACGATGCAACGCTTGACGCTGCTTTCCGCGAGCTAGCCTTGACGCTGCCGTCGGAAGCGCTGCTGGCAGAGCAGACCGAAGTGATCGACCCGCAAGCGATCCACCGGTCGCGTCAATACCTGCGCGGCAAGCTAGGCCTGGCGCTCAAGGATGATCTGTTGACCGCTTATCACGCCAACCAGACACCAGGCGCTTACAGCCCTGATGCAGAAGCTTCCGGCAAGCGCGCGTTGAAGAACGTAGCGCTGGCGTATCTGATCCAGGCCGACGATGCCGATGCGCATACGCTGGCACAGCAACAATACGATAACGCCAACAACATGACCGACCGCCTGGCCGCACTGGTCGCGCTGACCAACAGCAGCGCGCCAGGGAAGGCCGCTGCCCTGGAAAAATTCTATAAGGATTTCGAACAGGAAGCGCTGGTCATCGACAAGTGGTTCGCCTTGCAAGCTACGGCTTACACTGCCGATGTTGCGGCTATCCGCACTTTGTCGGAACATCCAGCCTTCACGCTGAAAAACCCGAACCGTGCGCGCAGCTTGATTTTTAGTTTCTGCAGCGGCAATCCGGTCAATTTCCATGCGGTCGACGGCAGCGGTTATGAATTCTGGGCAGACCAGGTGATCGCACTCAACGGTGTTAACCCGCAAGTTGCGGCACGGCTGGCGCGCAGCCTGGATCGCTGGCGCAAATACGCGCCGGCGCTGCAGGAAAAAATGCGCACCGCTTTGCAACGCGTCGCAGCAGCACCGAACTTATCGAAGGATGTACTTGAAGTCATCGGCAAAGCGCTAGCCAATTAGTTTTTGATTTCACTGCAAGTTTTATTTTTAGTCGCGGGTTTTCCCGCGGCTGACAGTGACAAGACAGTGAAGAGCCACAATAAAGAAAGAGTAATATGAAACGTATCAGTCTTACCCAGCATTTGATAGAGCAGCAACGTCTGCACAACAGCATTCCGGCAGAACTGCGCCTGCTGATCGAAGTAGTCGGCCGCGCCTGCAAAACCATCAGCCACGCTGTCGGCAAAGGTGCGCTGGGTGAAGTGCTGGGCAGCGCCGGTAGCGAGAACGTGCAAGGCGAAGTTCAGAAAAAACTGGATATCATTTCCAATGAAATCCTGCTGGAAGCCAATGAGTGGGGTGGTCACCTGGCCGCCATGGCTTCGGAAGAAATGGAATCCATCCATCCGATTCCAAACCGCTATCCGCAAGGCGAATACTTGCTTTTGTTCGACCCGCTCGACGGCTCCAGCAATATCGACGTCAATGTTTCCATCGGCACTATTTTCTCGGTGCTGAAAGCACCGGATGGCATGAGTTCGCCGACCGAACAGGATTTCATGCAGTCAGGCCGCAAGCAGGTTGCTGCCGGCTACGCTGTGTACGGCCCGCAAACCATGCTGGTGCTGACTACCGGTAACGGCGTGCACTGCTTTACCCTGGATCGTGAGATGGGTTCGTGGGTATTGACCCAGCGCGACATGCAGATCCCGGCAGAGACCAAGGAATTTGCAATTAACGCGTCTAACGCTCGCCACTGGCATCCGCCGGTCACGCGTTACGTCAACGAAATGCTGGCCGGCAGCACCGGTCCGCGTCAAAAAGACTTCAACATGCGCTGGATTGCATCGATGGTCGCTGACGTCCACCGTATCCTGAACCGCGGCGGCATCTTCATGTACCCGGCTGATGCGCGTGAACCGGACAAGCCAGGCAAGCTGCGCCTGATGTACGAAGCCAACCCGATGGCCTTCATCGTCGAGCAAGCCGGCGGCGCAGCCACTGACGGCAAGCAGGCGATCCTGGATATCCAGCCTGAGAAATTACACCAGCGTGTGCCGGTGTTTCTCGGTTCCAGGAGCGAAGTCGAACTGGTGACGCGCTACCATCAGGAATAGGCCGGAAAAAGCAGGAACCCTCTCTGCGAGGCCTGGTCAGAAGTAGATCAGGCGCTTCGCGGAGTGCGATGACGGCAAAACGCCAGACCTAGTAAAATCGCACACCTGCAGCAATCGCATTTGCAGAAATATTAATCAATGAATACAAGAGGAACAGATTGAAAACAGCACTAGTCGGAGATAAGGATATCCCCGAATTCGATCACGATATCATGACCAACCTGCTGATCAAGACGGTAGAGTTGAACGTTGTCCGGCAAGAGCAGATATTGCTCGGCATCCGCAATGCAAAGCAAGAAATCTACCGCGTTATCGGCGCTTCCAGCAGCAAGCAGTTCATCAATGCATCGGAAGAGCTGGAAGACCTGGGCTTGAGCAATGAGTTGGACGAAGCCGATCGCGCCAAGAACGGCTACGACGCGATTTTCGGTTTAAGCGAGTAACAGTTCAGCCTGATACTGTCAGCTCGGTTCAGCGGGCTGACAGGGTTAAAAGGGGGGAGGTCGACACCTTCCGCTTTCCCTTCCTCCGCCTGTCCCCAAGGCATGCCCGTTCGTGTCCACTCGTGCTTGCGTCCTGCAGCCACTTGCGATTCCTTTAAGTTCTCCCTTCTGATCCGGCACGTCAATACCAGGCTTGTGTCTGCGACTAGAGCAAACCTGTCGGTAACACCGCATTTTTGGCTTCATTATATTTCCATAAGGAAATATAATGGCCGCTGCGTTCAACCAGGGGGACATAATAATGAAAGCAATCATTGCACTGACGGTGCTCACGATCATTGTCATGGCAGTTATCGCCGTGCTAACTCGGGAGAAGCAGGCGATCCAGCAGAAGCGCCGTGAATACATCAAGAAAAAGCCTTTGTCGAACAACGAGCAAGTCATGTACTGGCGACTGGTCGGTGCGCTGCCTGATTACATGGTGCTGGCGCAAGTCGGTTTGAGCCGTTGCCTTGGCACTAAAGATAGCGGCGGCCTGGATACCCTGACATCGAAGAATCTGGATTTCGTGATTTGCGACAAAGCCAGTGACGTGGTTGCGGTAATTGAAATCGATACCAAGAATCATAACAACAAGACCCTCAGCAAAGAGGATGAGCAAAAGTACAAAGCGCTGAAAAAGGCCGGCATCGATATCATCAGGTGGCGCGCAAATTCACTGCCAAGCGAAGCTGACATCAGAGAGCGGTTTACGTTATTGGATCCCAGCAAAAAGCTGCGGGTAGTGAAGAGCAAGACTCATCAAACCAGCATTTTCGGAATAGGCATAGGCAAATATCGCAACACCGGAGCCGGTTGATCTGTACAAGTTCAGTCACTACTGAATCGCTCTGCCTTTACCAGGCACTTTTGGGCCGATAAATTACGATTTATAGGCAGTGTCATGAGCGACGAGCGTCACACGGAAGAACTCAGGATTGCGGGTGCAGGCAAATTTTTGATTGTTATCGCCATGATGAATTATATGTAATAATTCATTGTTAAATATGCTATATGGAGAAACTCAAATGCGTAAGCAACTGCCGTTTTTAGTGAGTGTCGTTTTGGTTAGTTGTTTAATTACCGCCTCTCATGCGGCAAACCTGCGGTTTTTGAATGACACGCCGATGACCTATCTGAAACCGAAAGACAAGACATCGCTCGTCGCAGCTGTCGATAGTGTTCTGACCAATAAAGGGGATGGCGAGACGCAGCAATGGACCAATGACGGTCTGGGTAATTCTGTGGCTATTCAGGCTGAGTTGAGTGCTGCGGACACAGTCAAGACAGATGCCAGGATCTGTCGCAGAATACATATTGCGCTTCATGCAAAAGGCCAGGATCAGACTTTGTCGATACCTGCTTGCAAGACGGCTGAGGGAAACTGGGCAGTGCAAAAAAAATGAATACGTTGGAAGCCTCCTATCTCGACTGGTCTGAGGCTTTCCGGGTTTTCATCAGTGGCAAAACCACATACAGCAAATATCAGGTCAAGCCTGAACTAGTAACATCTCATGTCGTAACCACGCAGTTACGGCCATGATTTTTTGCACGGTAAAGCCGCTCGTCCGCGGCACGGAAAATCGTATCGATGGTATTGCCATCGTGGCCGAACTGCGAAACGCCAATACTCACCGTGAGTATCACTTTCGGCACAGCGACGCTGGTAAACGCGGTGCTTTCCGTGGCCGACCGGATGCGTTCGCCAATCGCCATTGCCACTTCGAGCGTTGCCAGCGGCAGTAAGATCATGAACTCCTCGCCACCCATGCGCGCCACACCGTCATAAGGGCGGATCTCTTCCATGCATTTCTGCACGAACCCCTGTAACACTTCGTCGCCTACCTGATGGCCGTAATGGTCGTTGATGGCCTTGAAATTATCCAGGTCGAGAGCCAACAGGGAAAACGATAGATTGTCCCGTTTTGCCCTGGCGATTTCAGCGTCTACAAGTTCAATAAAATGACGCCGGTTGGAAGCGCCGGTCAACGGATCGGTGGATGCCAGGTGCTCCAGCATCTGGTTGCTATGCTTCAATTCTTGCAATGCGTTTTCAGTCCTCACCATCGACATCGCCAGGCAATTCACCATTTCTTCCTGATTGTAGATATTGGAGAATGAACGGGTAGTGTGGAATGCCTGGATGATGCCGTAGCTGAGGAAGAAAAAGCCGCCGGCAAAAATGGCATGCGCCAGCCACCACATGTGATTCCACGGGCGGCCAAGAATGAAGGCTAACGATGACAAGCCGAACAAAGCGATCGAAATGCCGAAAATCGTCATCAGCGGCGAGCGGATGCGGCCGGCCAACATGATAGTGATGTTGAGGGCGGAAAAGAACAGCGCACCGCCTTCCATCGTCAGGCGCACCGCCGGACTTCCGGCAATTGGCGAGTAAGCGACAATCGCAACCGCGATGTCGATCAGCAAGAACACTGCTACCCATAGCAGCCATGAGCGTGGATTGACGCGCTGTTCTGGCGTATCTGGTTCCAGGTTGAATGACAACAAACCAATCAGCAGCAATATCGCCATTGCAAAACGGGATGCCGGACCATACAGCAGGAATAGCCAGATATTGTGATGCGCCATGCCGGTAAACACGCCGTGCGGGGCATAGATCAGGGTAAAACCGAGAAAACCCAAGGTCAGCCAGCGCAGCATCGGTTCGCCGGACGACCGATAGCAGCGCCAACTCACATAGGTAATAAAAAGACCTTCAAGGGTGGCCGCAGCAATGGCAATTTCATGGAAGAGGTGATTGTCGAACTTAAGCGTCGGATCCTGGAAGAAATACAGGTAGGCAATCAAGGCAGCGGGAGATAGTGCGAAGACGGCAAGCAAGAAAGCCGTATAAATTTTGGTCACCCGGCGGATTGGCTCTGGCCGCACGCCGATTGTTGCGCTCATGTCCATATGCATCCTCAACCGTGATGATGGTTCGGTCGTCTCCGTTAGTTAGCGGCGACACATCAGTTCATAAATTTACAGTCGAAAACAAATTCCGGCAAGCAAGGCAGCAATTAACTTATATCACGTAGGTCGTGGCGATGAAAGTGCTTGCAAGATTGGCATCTTTTCAGCCCGTGACAAATTCTGCTATCGCTCCGCGCATAAGTAGCTGTAGCTGGAATTTCGCATAAGCATCTGTAAATAGATTCGTTCACGCCATACGGCATTCTCCGTAGCATCCAGTGCTATCGACATAACCTGTCATAACAGGCGGGAATGCATCATGAAAAATTTTCGTACGCTGGAGCTGTCGCCGGTTCCCTTGTATACCCAGGTCAAGGAGAATTTGCGGGAACGCATACTGGACGGCAGTTATGCGCCGCATGCCCAACTGCCTGCGGAAAGTGAGATGAGCGCGATTTTCGGCGTTAGTCGCATCACTATCCGCCAGGCATTGAGCGATCTCCAGAAGGAAGGCGTGATCTTCAAGATTCCCGGTAAGGGCAGCTTCGTATCGAAGCCGAAAGCTTTCCAGCAATTGACGCAGCTGGAAGGTTTTGCAGAAGCGATGTCGCGCATGGGTTATGAAATCTACAATCAGGTAATCAGCCACAAAATCATCAATGCGCCGCCCAAGGTGGCGCAGCAATTCGGGTTGAGCGCAGGCGTACCGATCACCGAAATCAAGCGCATCCGTTTTCTGAATCGCGAGCCGGTTTCCCTTGAGATTACTTATTTGCCGCAGGAAATCGGTGAACGTTTGCGCAAGGAAGACTTGGCGACACGGGATATCTTTCTGATCCTGGAGAATGACTACGGCATCGCACTGGGCCATGCCGATTTGCAAATCGACGCCTTGCTGGCCGATGTCACCCTGGCGCATGCGCTGCGCGTGCCGGAAGGTACGGCGTTGCTACGTCTACAGCGCTTGACGCATCGCGCCGACCGCACGCCGCTGGACTTCGAATACCTATACTTCCGCGGCGACGCCTTCCAATACCGCTTACAGATCGAGCGCAAAGCAGCTGATGCCACAGCTTCACCATCGCCTGCGCGCAAGCTTGACAACAAGACGCGCAGCACCGCCTCCGAATAACCGGGAACACCATGCAAACACATATACAAACCGTAGACGTGCTGGTTATTGGCGGCGGCACCGCCGGGCCGATGGCCGCAGTCAAAGCCAAGGAAGCCAATCCCGCGCTGCGCGTGCTGCTGCTTGAAAAGGCCAATGTCAAACGCAGCGGCGCGATTTCGATGGGGATGGATGGCTTGAACAATGCAGTGGTTCCGGGCCACGCTACGCCAACCCAATATGTGAAGGAAATCACGATCGCCAACGACGGCATCGTCAATCAAAAGACGGTAATGGCGTATGCCGAAAACAGTTTTTCGATGATAGAAGAACTGGATCGCTGGGGCATCAAATTTGAAAAGGATGAAACCGGTGACTATGCGATGCGCAAGGTGCATCACATGGGCAGTTATGTACTGCCGATGCCGGAAGGCCACGACATCAAGAAAGTGCTGTATCGCCGCCTCAAGCGCACCCGGGTCGAGATTTCCAATCGGCTGGTAGTCACCCGGTTATTGCTGGCGCAGGACGGCAGCATCGCCGGAGCGATGGCATTCGATTGCCGCACCGCAGATTTTCACGTGGTGCGCGCCAAGACGGTGGTCCTCAGCACCGGTGCGGCAGGGCGCCTGGGTTTGCCTTCCTCCGGCTACTTGTTCGGCACCTACGAAAATCCGACCAATGCCGGCGACGGCTACAGCATGGCTTATCACGCCGGCGCCGAGCTCAGCGGTATTGAGTGCTTCCAGATCAATCCCCTGATCAAGGATTACAACGGTCCTGCGTGCGCGTATGTCACCGGGCCGTTCGGTGGCTATACCACCAACAGCAAGGGCGAACGTTTCATCGAATGCGATTATTGGAGCGGCCAGATGATGATGGAGTTCTATCGCGAACTGCAAGGCGGTAACGGGCCGGTATTCCTCAAGTTGAATCACCTGGCGGAAGAAACCATCAGCACCATAGAAACCATCTTGCATACCAACGAACGCCCGAGCCGCGGCCGCTTCCATGCCGGGCGTGGAACCGACTATCGGGAACAGATGGTGGAAATGCATATTTCAGAAATCGGCCTGTGCAGCGGCCATTCGGCATCCGGGGTGTGGGTCAATGAACATGCGGAAACTACGGTAGCCGGCCTGTATGCCGCCGGCGACCTGGCATGTGTTCCGCACAACTACATGCTAGGCGCCTTCGTCTACGGCAAGCTGGCCGGAGAAAGCGCGGCGCGGCGCTGCGCCGGGCACGAGCTGGCCGAGCTCGACGAGCAACAGGTCGAAACAGAGAGAAATCGCGTCTGGGCGCCGCTGTCGCGTACTGACGGCTTGCCGCCGGCGCAGGTCGAATACAAGCTGCGGCGCATGGTCAACGATTACCTGCAACCGCCGAAGGTGACGCGCAAGATGGAGATCGGGCTGAGCCGCTTCGAAGCCATCAGCGCGGATCTGGAACGCCTTTCTGCCAGCAATCCGCATGAGCTGATGCGGGCGATGGAAGTGCATGCGATCCGCGATTGCGCCGAGATGGCGGCGCGCGCCTCGCTGTATCGCACCGAAAGCCGGTGGGGTTTGTATCACGATCGGGTCGATTACCCGGAGCGCAACGACAAGGATTGGTTTGTCCATGTCCAGGTGAAGCTGGAAAACGGTCGCATGACTTGCTTCAAACGTTCGATCGAGCCATACATCGTCGCACTGGACGAGCAGGAAAAAGACGCCTACCGGCACCTGCGGGTCAAGGTCGAAGCCGAATCAAAGCCAGAACCGTCAATAGTCATTTAGGAGACAACCATGCCGCTAGCTTTCAGCCCATCCAGCGTACCGGTCACGGTCGATGCAGATAAATGCATCGCCCATAAAGGCTGCACAGTCTGCGTCGACGTTTGCCCGCTCGATGTGCTGGCCATCGACATGATCAAGGGCAAGGCCTACATGAAATTCGACGAATGCTGGTACTGCATGCCATGTGAACAGGATTGTCCGACTGGTGCCGTGCATGTCGATATTCCATACCTGTTGCGCTGATGCCAGCGCAAGTCATTGCCGTCTAGAATTTTTACACCAAGCCATATAGGGAGAAACGAATATGCATTTGAATCGATCCATGAGCGCGCTGTCGGTCTTGTTCGTGTTGGCAGCCGGAGCGGCCCGGGCGGAAACCATTCGCGTGGCAATCGGCACCCAGGATACAACCATCAATTGCGCCACCGGCGGCGTATTGATACGCGAACTGAAATTGCTGGAAAAATACCTGCCGCATGATGGCAAGTACAAGGATGTAAATTATCAGATCGAATGGAAAAATTTTACTTCCGGTGCGCCGCTGACCAGTGAAATGGTAGCCGGAAAACTTGATATCGGATCGATGGCCGATTTTCCCGGTGCATTGAACGGCGCCACGTTTCAAAAAGCCGGCAGGAAGAGTGTTTTCATCAACGTCTTATCCGGCAGCACCATCGGCAGCGGCAACGGCATCGTAGTCCCCAAGACATCGTCGGTGCAATCGCTGGCGGATTTGAAAGGTAAGACCATTTCCGTGCCGTTCGCCTCCACCGCGCACGGTTTGCTGTTGCGCGCGGCGAAGGCGCAAGGCTGGGATCCGGAAAAGGACATCACCATCGTCACCCAGGCGCCTGAAATTGCGGGGCCGGCATTGCAAGCCAACAAGATCGACGCCCACGCCGACTTTGTGCCGTTTGCCGAGCTGTTCCCGTACCGCGGGTACGCACGTAAGATTTACGACGGCTCACAAGCCAATGCCGCCACTTTCCACGGCACTTTGGCGGATGCCGAATATGCGCGTAAATATCCGGAAATTGTCGTCGCATTCGAACGTGCCGCGATCGAAGCCGACCGCTTGTTTGCGGCCGAGCCCGAAAAATACAGCGAGCTGGTGGCCAAGAATACCGGTATCGATGCCGAAGTGATTTACCTGTTTCACGGGCCGCAGGGTTTGCAGACCCGGGATCTGAGCTGGAAGCCGGAATATCGCCAGGCGCTGAAGACGGCGATAGAAACCTTGCGTTTGCTTAAGCGCGTCGACAGTGACCTCGACGTTAATGCTTTTATCGATGATCGCTACGTGCGCACCGCCTTTCAGCAAGCCAGCCTGAATTACGAAACGCAACTGAAAAACTATGCGAAACAGCCATTGACGGCAAAAGATGCGCGCACCGGCAAGGCCATCGAGGACACACAGCGCGCTGCCCAGATCTGGGTCCAGGGAGAGGCACGCGTGCGCAACTATGCGTCGCCGGAGTCGGCATTCCTCGATCTCTCCGGGCTGGAGCAGAGCGGCAAGAAAATTCGCGTGATCTACGGCACGGATCGCAGCAATGGATTGAAGCTGTTTGCCAGCGATGGCTGGTACGTCGTCAATGGAAAAGAGATCAATGCATTCCTGTTGAAAGAGGCGGCCGAAGCGTGGGTCAAGCAGCACGGCGGCAAGATCGTCGACTATGCCGCTGCCCGGGCCGCAGTCTGAAGACGATCCTATGACTGTCTTCATTTTGCGCTCCGCATGGCGATTGCCAATCGGACGTCTGGCTATCGTGCGGCCGTTGTTGAAACTGGTGTCGCTCATCGTTTGCGTGCTGGCCTGGCAATGGACAGCCGGGCATCACCTTGATCTGGGCCTGATCACCTTCAGCAATGTACCGACGCCGCTCGAAGTAGCTGCGGCGGCGTGGGAGTTTCTGCATTCACCGAAACTGCTACAGCATGTGGGCAGCAGCCTGCTGCGCGTGTTTGCAGGATTCGGCATTGCTGCGGTAGCCGGTATAGCCCTCGGGCTGTTGATCGGGCGTTCGCTGCTGCTGGAAGACAGCTTGTTACCGCCGCTGGAAGTGTTGCGGCCGATACCCGCCGTGGCGTGGATTCCGCTGGCGATCCTGATGTTTCCGTCGTCTGAAATGTCGATGGTTTTTATCACTTTCCTCGGGGCGTTGTTTCCGATCCTGCTCAATACGATCCACGGCGTGGACGGGATCGATGCGCGGCTGATAGCTTCCGCCAAGAGTTTGGGTTGCGGCAAGCGCGCCATATTTTCAGAAGTGATTTTTCCGGCGGCCGCGCCAAGCATCGTCACCGGTTTGTCGATCGGCATGGGGACCGCCTGGTTTTGCCTGGTGACTGCAGAAATGATTTCCGGCCAATACGGTATCGGCTATTTCACCTGGGCCTCTTATACCGTACAAAATTATCCGGAGATCGTGGTTGGCATGTTATTCATCGGCTTGATGGGAATGGGCAGCAGCGCCCTGATCCGCCGGCTGGGTACGGCCTTGATGCCCTGGTATCTGCAGAAGAAGAGAAAATGACGAATCCTGCAGTGAATCCGGTAATGAATTCTGTAACAAGCGGCAAGCTAGCCATCGACCAGCTGCATATCCGGCTGGGGCGCGGCGAACGTGCGTTCGATGCCGTCCGCGATATCTCGTTCACGGTTGAGCCGGGCCAGCTGGTGTGCCTGCTGGGCCCGTCCGGTTGCGGAAAGTCGACTTTGCTGGGTGCCATCGCAGGCCATCTGAGCAGCGCCGCCGGCAGCATCCGGCTGGATGGCGATACGATCAACGGACCGCATCCGGACCGCGGCCTGGTATTCCAGCATCATACGTTGTTCCCGTGGAAGAACGTGCTCGACAACGTCGCCTTCGGACTCAAGATGCAAGGCGTCAAGCGTGCCGAGCGCAACCGGCGTGCGCAGGATTTGCTGGAACTGGTTGGCCTGGCGGGTTTCGAGCGTTCGTATCCGGCGCAGCTGTCGGGCGGCATGCAACAGCAGGTGGAAATTGCGCGGGTGCTGATCAATCGTCCCAAGGTATTGCTGATGGATGAACCGTTTGGCGCACTCGACGCACAAACGCGGCTGATGATGCAGCAGCTGTTGTTGCAGGTATGGTCGTCGATCCGCACCTCGATCATTTTCATTACCCACGATATCGATGAGGCATTGTTTCTGGCAGACCGGCTATTCGTGATGAGTGCGCATCCCGGTCGCATTATCGAAGAACTTGATATCGATTTCGCGCGGCCGCGCAGCCACCAGCTGGTGACCTCTGCCGATTTCGTCGCGCTCAAGGCGCGTTGCCTGGCACTGTTGCATCCGCAGCGCGACATGCTGTCCCTGGAACGGCTCAGTCCGCTCGGGGTGATCCACGCGAGGCAATTACGATTCGCGATATGAACCACGGCCACATATTCATGAAGGAACTACTTTTGAGCCATCCCGCCGACGCAACACCTGAGCTGCAAGTCATCAGTGCAAGGCTGCAATCGCCGGACAGTGAAATCCGGCGCATCGCCATCCTCGATCTGACCGATCTTGCCGGCGACGAGCATGTCTACTTGTTTGTCAGCGCCCTGAACGATGCATCGCCGCCGGTGCGTCGTGAAGCTGCGGCTGCGCTGCAGGCCTTTGAATGCGAGCAGGGCG
The DNA here is from genome assembly GCF_900111995.1 of Collimonas sp. OK607. Lineage (GTDB taxonomy): Bacteria > Pseudomonadota > Gammaproteobacteria > Burkholderiales > Burkholderiaceae_D > Collimonas. The sequence continues at coordinate 16,354 of NZ_FOKF01000023.1, read as the reverse complement.
TGGCCGCCTTGGTGAACCTGCTTGGCGACGAAGATGCCCAAGTCCACAATACCGCATCGGATAGCCTGAGCGACTTGAAACTGACTTCGTCCGCGAAATATCTTCTGCCTGCTGTTTCGCACCCGTTGCCGCAGGTGCGGGCATCCGCGCTGCGTGCGCTCAAACCTTTACGAGTGATGGCTAGCTATCAACCTGCAATTGCCGCACTGTCGGATCAGGACGCGATGGTCCGGCGTGAAGCGGTAGCCGTGCTCGGTTATTTGAAACATCCGCAGGCATTGTCGTCGTTGCAGACTTTGTTATACAGCGACAGCGATGCCGAGGTGCGTCGAGCGGCAGTGGGAGCACTGGGTTACGCCAGCGATGAAAATGGTTTGCCTGCGTTATTGAAGGGATTGCACGACGAGGCATGGCAAGTTCGCGAAGAAGCCGCAACCACGATAGGCAAGCTGCGTCTGGCGGCGGCGATCGACCCGCTGATCGACAGCCTGCAGGACTCCTACTGGCAAGTTCGCCTGCGTGCCGCACGTAGCCTTGGACGATTACGTAATCCATCAGCGGTAGCTGCGTTGCTAACGCTGCTGTCGCACCAGATCAGCAACTTGCGCAAGGAAGCAGCGCTGGCGCTGGGGGAAATCGGCTCCGGCTTGGCGCTGGACGAATTGGAAAAACATCAAGCCGATCCGGATCCGGAAGTCAGAAAATCCGTACGCCTGGCAATACAGCAGATTAACACTACGTCAATTTAATGAAACAGGTCGACACGCTAAGTTATCTGCGCAACAGCAATCTGCTTGAGATTATCTGGCTTGATGGCAGCTGCCTGCAGATCAAGGGTAGGAAACTGCGCATGGCATGCAGGTGCGGGGATTGCAGTAGCGATCGTCAACAGGATTTGCCGCCGGTGGACGCTGAGCCGGCATTCAAGGTACAGGCGGTTGAAGCTGTCGGCAGTTACGGGATAAGGTTATTTTTTGAAGATGGCCACAACCGTGGGATTTATCCGTGGAGCTATCTGGAACAGATCGGTGATATGGATATAGAGCACCGACTGCCTATATGATGGTGAAAACTTAAAACGGAGCGTTGTCATGGCCGATCAATCTGAAAAAGGTGAATTCTCCCGTTTACGCGAAGAAATTCGCCAATTCGTCGCCGAACGCGATTGGGATCAATTTCATACCCCTAAAAACCTGTCCTCAGCACTGTGCGTCGAAGCGGCCGAGCTTCTTGAACATTTTCAATGGCTGCCAACCGGCAACGGCGATGAGCTCAATCCAGCCAAGTTGCAGCAGGTCCGGCATGAAATGGCTGATGTGCTGGTCTACCTGATTCGCCTGGCCGACAAACTCGATGTCGATCTCAGCGCCGCCGTATCAGAAAAAATGGTCCTGAACCGGCTTAAATATCCTGCAGATAAAGTACGTGGCGATGCGCGCAAGTACTCGGAATATGAGGACGAATAGCAGCAGCCACTGGAATCCGAATGCAACGGGAAGCCAGAACTAAGCGGGGTCAGAGTGAACTTTCGGCATGTTTCACCGCCGAAACTTCACTCTGACCCCGCTTAGTGGACCACGGAGTAGAGGTGGTAAAAACAGAAACAAACAAACCGGGGATAAGTGAACTGCCTTACTCCGTGGCCGTGATCTGGGGTCGGAGTCAAGTTTCGCGATAAAGCCTGCGAAAGTTGACTCCGACCCCAGATCACTACGTCGCGCTAATCGCTCAAGCTCTTAGTGCTTTTCTTTCACCGCAAGCTTGCCATTGATCAAGGACGCGGTGTTCAGACATTCTCCTTCAGCCCAGGTTTCGCGCAGCGTGGTGCGCAGGGCGCGCAAATGTTGTTGCTGTTCGCGCAGCGTATCCATGAGCTGTTCTATCTCTTGCAGCCGCCCATCCAGCTTGCGCAGCAGATCGTCTTTCGATAATTCCTCGTGGCTGGCAAATACGCTGCGGATAGCATCCAGCGAAAACCCCAGGCTTTGCGCCATCTGGATCCGGCGCAGGCGTTCCACGGCCGCCTCGGAGTAATCGCGATAGCCGTTGGCGCCGCGTTCAGCTTTAGGCAGCAAGCCGCTTTGCTCGTAATAGCGGATGGCTGAGGAAGCCATGCCGGTTTTGTCCGCCAGTTCACCAATCTTCATAGTGCTTGACCTTCAAGTTGACTTCAAGCTTAGGATACAGTATTTCCACCCTTTGCAAGCGGACCCGCCATGACTTCAACCATGTTTTCATCTTTGCAACTGCCGAACGGCAGCGTCTTGCCCAACCGCCTCGCCAAAGCCGCGATGGAGGAAAACATGGCCGATAGCGGCCAGTTGCCAGGCCCCGCCATTCGTCGACTTTACCGCGCCTGGGCCGACGGTGGCGCGGGTTTGATCATTACCGGCAATGTCATGATCGACGGACGGGCGCTGACCGGCCCGGGCGGCATCGTGCTGGAAGCCGAGACGCCATTGGCGCCCTTTACGCAATGGGCCGAGGCGGCAAAGCACAAGGGTGCACAGGTGTGGATGCAGCTCAATCATCCTGGCCGCCAGGTGATGGCCGCCATGGGCGGCACCGCTTGGGCGCCGTCAGCGCTGGCGTTGGACATGGGTAAACATAGCAAGCTCTTCGTACAGCCCAAAGCCATGAATGATGCTGAAATCCAGGAAATCATCGCGCGCTTCGCCGCCAGCGCCGCTGCTGCCGAGCGGGCAGGATTTACCGGAGTAGAAATCCACGCCGCACACGGTTACCTGATTTCACAATTCCTGTCGCCTTTGAGCAATCAACGCCAGGACGACTGGGGCGGCAGTTTGCCAAACCGGGCGCGCTTGCTGTTGGAAGTGGTACGCGCTGTGCGGGACACGGTCTCGGCAGGATTTTGCGTTGCGGTGAAACTCAACTCCGCCGATTTTCAGCGCGGCGGTTTTAGTGAGGCCGACGCTAGGCAAGTCATCCTGTGGCTGAACGAATTGCAAGTGGATCTGGTCGAGCTGTCCGGCGGCAGCTACGAAAGTCCCGCGATGCAAGGGCGCACCGCAGATGGCCGTACCCTGGCGCGCGAAGCGTATTTCCTGGAGTTTGCCAAGGAGCTGGCCGCCGTTGCACATATGCCAGTAATGACCACCGGAGGCATCAGCCGCAAAGCAGTGGCCGAGCAGGTGCTGGCCAGCGGGGTGGCGGTGGCAGGCATGGCTACGGCGCTGGCGATAGTGCCTGACTTGCCAGCACAATGGCTGGCCGGCGGCGACCAGACTGCCCGTAGTCAACAAGTCGAGTGGAAAGATCAGGTCATGGCAGCAGTGGCGCGCATGGCCCTGGTCAAACGCCGCTTGCGCTTGCTTGGCGCCAGCCGTGTAGCAACCCGCAATCATTCAGCACTGCTGACCTTGATCATCGACCAGACGCGCACCTGGCGCCTGACGCGGCGTTATCGGCGCTGGTCGCAGGCGCGTGCCTGATCGTTCAGGTTAGGGCTACAGACTGATCTTGCCGCGGCCGATTTCGATGACCTTGCCGCCCACCTGGATCGCGGAGTCAGCCGTCACTTTGAGTCGCAACAGGCAAGGGCGTTGCACCGCCTCGCCTTGTTCGACGTTATATTCGGCAGGCAGCGCATGGCCATTGGCGATCAGCCAGCCGCCAAGATTGGCGCAAGCCGATCCGGTGCCGGGATCTTCAACTACACCGCCGCCTTGCTTGGCAAAGAAGTAGCGGGACAGGACCCGGCCGGGGCGCTCCGGATCGAAAGCAAACACATACACAGTCTTGCGTTCCAGGCTGCTTTCAGGCCAAACATCGATCTGCGCGCTATCTGGACGGGCGCGGCGCACCGCGTCTGTGCTGCGCAGCGCGACCAGCAACTGATCGGTGCCGGTGTCGACCCACAAAGGCGCGGCCAGCAAATTGTCTTCCTTCAAGCTGAGTAATGCAGCCATCCCGGCCCGCGTCATATTTGCCGCGGCCGTCTTTAGCCCGCCAGGCTGAGGTGCAGTGAAAGTCCAGACGTCGCCTTCGGCTAATACCGGAACGACCCCAGCCGTAAACTCTAACGAAAGTGCGTTCAACGAGAGTGCGTCGCCGGTATTGGCAAGGTCACGCACCACATGCGCCGTGCCCAACGTAGGGTGGCCGGCAAACCGCATTTCATAACCAGGAGTAAAGATGCGCACACGGGCGTTGGCACGCTCGGAGGGCAGGATGAATGTGGTTTCCGACAGATTGAACTGCAGCGCCAGGGCTTGCATGGTGGCGTCATCCATGCCACGCGCGTCTTCAAACACGCATAGCTGATTGCCGCCGAAAGTGGATTCGGCAAAGACGTTGAGGATACGGAAGGCGTAAGTGGACATGGAAAACCTGCTGTTCTGACAAGGTGGAAATTTTAGCAGGTAAATTGATTGCGCCAGACTGGCCACGATGAGGGCACAGTTTTTAGATATCCCCTTGACAATGCCTCAAACAAGGAGCAAAAGTTTCCTTGCCCCGATCCGATTTCGATTCATCCTGTAAGCGGGGCAGCGGAGGCGCGGAAATGGACTTCAATTTACCGGAATTGACTGAACTGGAACGCATCATTCAGGAGGGGCACCCTTACCTGGAAGGCCGGTCCGTGTGTGAAATCGAATTGAAGGGCCATCATTTCCCGGTTTATGTCCTGTCTATCGGCAGCAAAGATCCAGCGGCGCCGGCGGTCGGTTTCTTCGGCGGCGTTCATGGTCTTGAGCGCATCGGCACCCGAGTTCTCCTGGCCTTTTTGCGCAGCTTGCTGGCGCGCCTGAAATGGGATGCGGCATTGCATCACCAGCTGGCGTCGGTACGCTTGATTTTCATGCCTTTGGTAAATCCTGCAGGGATGTGGGACAGTACCCGCTGCAATCCGAGAGGCGTGGACCTGATGCGCAATGCGCCCATAAATGCCAGCGAAAAAGTCCTTTTCCTGCTCGGCGGGCAACGTATCAGCTCTCGTTTGCCTTGGTACCGAGGGGTAAGCGACGCGCCGATGGAAGCCGAAGCCCAGGCACTGTGCGGCGTTGTGCAGCAAGAGCTGCTGAGTCGTGAATTCAGTATCGCGCTGGATTGCCACTCGGGCTTCGGATTGAAGGACCGGATCTGGTTTCCTTACGCGCACAGCAGGACGCCAATCCGGCACTTGCCGCAAGTTCTGGCTCTCAAGGATCTGTTTAATCAAACCTATCGTGAACACAATTATTTGTTCGAGGCGCAAAACTGCCAGTATCTGACCCATGGCGATTTGTGGGACTACCTTTACCTGCAGGTGCCGGCCAGCAGTGACCGTGTGTTTCTCCCGCTAACGCTGGAGATGGGATCCTGGCGTTGGGTAAAAGAAAATCCGCGCCAGTTATTTTCCCGTTTGGGCATGTTTAATCCCAAATCACCCGGGCGTTTGCATCGCGTGCTGCGTAGTCACCTGGTGTGGCTCGATTTCCTTACCCGGGCCGCCGGTGCTCATCAGTACTGGATGCCAGGCAGTCTCGGGCAGCAAGCGCAACAGGAACACGGGATGCATCATGAGTAAATGGGTGTTTCTGCGGGGGCTGATGCGGGAGACGCGGCACTGGGGAGAATTTCCAGACCTGTTCCGTTCGATGGTGCCGGAGGCCGACATCACACTTCTCGATTTACCCGGTAATGGCAGCCTGCATACGCTCAGAAGCCCTATGCGAGTAGAGGAGATGACCGACTCGTGCCGGAGACAGCTCTTAAGCAGGAACATCGCACCTCCCCATAATTTATTTGCCTTATCCTTGGGGGGAATGGTCGCGACCGATTGGGCTATGCGTTATCCAGATGAAATAGCTGGCTGTGTTCTGCTCAATACCAGCTTACGCCCTCTCAATCCATTCTATCGGCGCCTGAGGCCACGCAATTATCCGGCACTGCTGGCTCTTGGCTTATCAAGTCTGGTTAACCGCAATGTGGAGCGACAAGAAAGCCTCCTGTTACGCTTGACCAGCAATCAGCACGCGCAACAAGCCGATGTGCTGGCTGACTGGATCAGTTATCAACACGGCCATCCCGTCACATATCAGAACGCCCTGCGGCAGTTATGCGCGGCAATCCGTTATCGCGCGCCCGCGCAGGCGCCGAAGCCGCCGCTGTTGATTCTCGCCGGCGGTGCAGACCGGCTGATTGATCCACGCTGCTCACAGCAACTGGCGCATCAATGGCAGGCATCCCTGGCGACCAACGCCACCGCCGGTCATGACCTCACACTGGATGCGGGGCATTGGGTGGCGGAACAGGTGCGGGATTGGCTTGTGAGCCCTGCTAATGCATATGGCAGCCAGGAAGAGTACTATTTCCCTCGTGGCCTGGAGAAAGTCGACTGATATCGAGGGATCTGACTGTAGTTGGCAAGCCTTGAACGAGGAAGATAAAAATGGAAGACTGGCACTCGATCGTTACTCTCATCGTGGTGATCGGCGCTCCGGCGCTCGGCATCTACTTCTATATCAAAGCGTACGGCGGCGAAAACGGGGAAAGGCATGCCAAGATGCGGATGCAAGGTCCTTTTGTCCCGGACAATGAAAGCAATGCCGCGGTAGAGGAAGAGCCAAAACGCACGTAGCGAATGTCGCAGCTCCCTCTAGGGAGGCTATCTTAAATTGGTGCCGATGACCGGAATCGAACTGGTGACCTACGCGTTACGAGTGCGTTGCTCTACCAACTGAGCTACATCGGCATTGCTTTTGCAAAAAAACAAACAAGAACACGAATAGATTCTAGCAGCAATTAATCGACAAATTAAAGCTATTCAATGTCCAGTATGGCTGGCATCTACGCTCCGTTCAGGACGACACCGGTAAATCTCACGGAACGCCGCCAGCCGCGGCTGCAGCGCTGCATGGCGTTGCGGGTTTGGAGTAAATGCCTCCCGTAATGGCGGTTTTGCGCAGATGACGGCTTCCTTGCCCGGCTGGTCGTTAGCGGCCAGCCACGCCAGGCGAGCCGCGCCCAGTGCACCGCCGGTTTCGCTGCCGACGTGGGTCACCATGCGTACATTCAGCGCATCAGCAATAAGTTGCGCCCAGTACGGGCTACGTGAACCGCCGCCAACCAGTGATAATTCGGTGACTTCAGTGCCGGCAGTGTGCAGGGCGGCGAGGCCGTCGGCCATGCCGAAGGTGACGCCTTCGATCACGGCATAACCGAGCGCGGCGCGGCCGTGCGCGTGCGACAGGCCATGGAATACGCCTTGTGCATAGGGATCGTTGTGAGGCGTGCGTTCGCCGGACAAGTAGGGCAGGAATAGCGGTGCGTTTTCCAGCGCGGCTGAATCAAGCTCGGTGATTTCGCTCAGCAATGTGGCCTCGTCGACACTGACCAGTCGGCAGAACCAGCGCAGGCAGCTGGCGGCCGACAGCATCACGCTCATCTGGTGCCAGCGGCCGGGCAGGGCGTGGCAGAAGGCGTGCACGGCCTGGGCTGGATTGGGGCGGAAGCGGTCATTGACGACGAACAGTACGCCGGAGGTGCCGAGCGAGACAAAACCATCGCCGGGGTTCACCGCGCCGATACCTACCGCACTGGCGGCGCCGTCGCCGCCACCGCCGGCCACGATGACTTCTGGCGATAAGCCCCAGGCATCTGCCACTTCAGGCAACAACGTGCCGGATGATTCTCCACCTTCCACCAGGCGCGGCATGTGCGAGCGGCGCATGCCGGTCGCTGCCAGCAATGCATCCGACCAGTCGCGTTTGGCGACATCGAGCCACAGGGTGCCGGCGGCATCGGATGGTTCGGATACCTTGTTGCCGGTCATTTTCAGGCGCAGCCAGTCTTTCGGCAGCAGTACCATCTGCATGGCGGCAAATATTTCCGGTTCGTGACGCGCCAGCCATAGCAGTTTGGGAGCGGTAAAACCTGGCATGGCCAGGTTGCCGGCGATCTGATGCAATTGCGGCGCCAGTTCGGTCAGTTCGGCGCATTCGCTGATGCTGCGCAAGTCGTTCCAAAGGATCGCCGGACGCAAGACGCGATCTTGTGCGCCGAGCAGCACAGCACCGTGCATCTGGCCAGACAGGCCGATGGCGCGCACAGCGCGAAACTGCGCCGGTGCTTTTGCGCGTAGTTTAGCGATGGCTTCACAGGTAGCCTGCCACCATTGTTCAGGGTCTTGTTCCGACCAGCGTGGTTGCGGGCGGGACACGGTTAATGCGGTGCCGGCATCGGCCAGCAAATTGCCAGCCTGATCCATCAAAACTATCTTGACTTCCGAAGTGCCCAAGTCGATGCCGAGATACATATCTCCATCCTATTGTATTTTTATGCATGGTTGTTGCGGTAACAGATGTTGCAAGTCCGGCATGCCGTCAGGTCTGCAGGGCGAGCCAATTCTGTACATGGACCAGTGCTTCATGCAGTGGCACTTCAAGTTGCAAGCTGCCAGCTAGTGTGCCCCATAAGGCGGGATCGGCGCAATAGGCGCGGACCGGATCGGCGCTGTTTAGCATGGTGCGGGTGGCTGTTTCGTCGAAGACGCCATCCTGATAGACATAGGGTAATTCATCCTTGGCCCAGCGTTGCAAGAACAGGAAGAATAGCGCCGGCAGGACGAGGGTGGCATGCGGCACGACGCCACGCTCAATACATTCTTGTAGAGTCGGCACGATGAAGCCGGGAATCTTCGAGAAGCCGTCGGCGGCAACCCGCTGATTACTGTCCTGGATATTCGGATTGCCAAAGCGTTCCAGCACAACGTCGCGATACTCCGCCAGGTTGAGCGGGCTCGGCGTCAGGCACGGAATGACGTCTTGCGTGACATAGTCGTAAGCCATTTTGCGGATGTCAGCCCGCGCGCAACCTTCATGGATATAGTTTAGTCCGACCAACGTGCCGGCCCACGCGATGCAACTGTGAGTGGCGTTGAGTATGCGGATCTTGGCTTCTTCATAAGGCAGCACCGACTGCACCATTTCGACGCCGACTTTTTCCAGAGGCGGACGTCCGGCGACAAAATTGTCTTCAATCACCCATTGGATAAATGACTCGGCCATCAGCGCGCAGGGGTCGGCCTGGCCGCAGGCTTGCGCCACGCGCGTCCGGACTTCTTCAGTGGGGCGCGGCGTGATGCGATCGACCATGGAATTGGGGCTGCTGATGTGTTCTGCCACCCATTGCTGCAGAGCGGTCTCTCCGCGTAATGCCAGAAATTGCAACAAGCCGTCGTGAAAGCGTTCGCCGTTGTGACGCAGGTTGTCGCAGTTGAGCAGGGTGACCGGACCGCCGTTGGCAGCGGCGCGCGCGCGCAGGATGGCCGTCAGCGCGCCATAGATCGTATTCAGTTCGCCTTGCAGGTCGGCGGCAAGATCGGGATTGCTGCTGTCCAGGCGGTGATGGTGATCAAGATAATAGCCACCTTCGGTGACGGTGAATGAAATTATTCTGGTGGCGCTTTTTGCGCCGCAGCTTGTCAATTCAAGCAGTGCTGCATCCCAGGGGACGATGGTCTTGATAGATCGGATCGTTTCGTAATTACGGACACCGCCCGGCGTCACGGTTTCTAGCGTATATACGCCGCCCTGGCGCTCCAGTGCGTCCAGCAACGGTGTCATGTCATCGCGGATATTGGCCAGTGCGAGTGACCAGCCGGTGTCTCCGGCTTCCATCAGATGATGCAGATAGACGGCCTGATGCGCGCGGTGGAAAGAACCTGCACCGATGTGCAGCCAGATGTTGTCGGAAGGCTCAGCAACGGAAGCGGAGGAAGTGACTTGCATGGTGTGTCCTGAATAAATAAAATTTTATGCCGTCTGCGAAGCAGCTTGTTGTGCCTGGTCCGTCGCCGCGTGCGGAGCGGAGACCGTCGAATCCAGCCGGCGCAGGGCGCGGCCGCTTTGATCGAACAGGTGGCAGCGCTGCGGATCGGCAGACACGCCGATTTCGCTGCCGCGCTGCATGCTCACAGTATCGGCCACACGCAGCACCAGTGGTTCTTCGGACAGTGCGGAGTCGGCGTACAGATAGGAAAAATCGCCGAGTGCTTCCAGCACCGTGAATTTTGCCTTCAGCATCGGATTGTGCGGATCAAGCATCAGGTGCTCCGCGCGCACGCCGATGCTGACAGGGGCGCCGATCTGCAAGCTGCTGCCGTCGACCGCAACCGATTGCCTGCCGCCGCTGGCCAGTTCAACCAGCACACCGTTATTGGCGATGGCAGCTACTTTGCCATCGATGAAATTCATTTTTGGCGAGCCGATGAAACCTGCCACAAACCGATTCGCCGGATGATGATAGAGCTGCTGCGGCGAACCGACTTGCTCGACCCGGCCAGCTGACAGCACTACGATCTTGTCGGCTAGCGTCATGGCTTCGATCTGGTCGTGAGTGACGTAGATCATGGTGGTCTTGAGCTGGTCGTGCAACCGTGAAAATTCAAGGCGCATCTTGACCCGCAGGGCGGAATCCAGGTTCGACAAAGGCTCGTCGAACAAGAACACGCTCGGCTCGCGCGTAATGGCGCGGCCGATTGCCACCCGCTGGCGCTGGCCGCCTGACAAAGCCTTCGGCTTGCGATCCAGCAAATGATCGATGTGCAATGTCTTGGCCGCACGTTGCACTGCGGTGTCGATCTCTTGCTTCGACTTGCCGGCGATCTTGAGGCCGAAAGCCATGTTGTCATACAGCGTCATGTGCGGATACAGGGCATAAGACTGGAACACCATCGCAATGCCGCGCTTGGCTGGCGGCACATCGTTCATGCGGGCGTCGCCGATGAACAGGTCGCCGCTGCTGATATCTTCCAGGCCGGCGATCATGCGCAGTAAAGTGGATTTACCACAGCCGCTGGGACCGACGAAGACGACGAATTCGCCGTCTTCGATGTCGAGATTGATGTCGCGCATGACTTCATTATCGTCGTAGCTCTTGATGAGATTTCTGATCGTTACGCCTGCCATGATGGTCTCCTTCTGTTTTCTTCGTAGATCGCCGCCTTGGATTACGGATGGCGGCGATTCAATGTAAATGCGTGGAACTACGCCGTCTGTCTGCCGAGCAGTTCCGCCAGCTGTTGCATGTCGTCGAATATCCGTTCGGCGCCGGCTGCCAGCAATCTTGCGCCGGCGCGTTTGCGATCGTGCGCTACACCGATGAAACCGATGACGCGGATGCCGGCGGCTACTGCGGAACGGACGCCGGTGACGCTGTCGTCAATCGCGATGCATTGTTGTGGCGATACGCCAAAGCCGGCAGCTGCGGCCAGGTAGACATCGGGCGCCGGTTTGGGACTGCCGATTTCATGGCCGCTATGGATGTGGCCTTCGAATTGCTCCAGCAAATCACAGTGATGCAAGCCCGCGCGGATACGATCCAGGCTACTGTTGCTGGCCACCGCCTTGGGCAACGGGATTGCTGCCAGCGCCTGCCTGACACCGGGCACAGGATTGACTTCCTCGCTGCACGCACGGCTGACAAACAGGTTGATCGCGCTATAGTCCGCCGGCGCCAGCTCTAACTTGAACTCGCGATTGACTTCATCCAGCAACTGATCGGTCATCATTCCCAGCCGTTCTGCAATTGCGCTATGCAATGCGGGGCCGGCATGCTGCATTGATGGCGAAGACGACAAATACGGCGTCAGCTGGCGATGCAACACACTGAGGGCGATGCTTTCGCTATCCAGCAAAACGCCGTCGCAATCGCAGATGAGGTGGCTGATATGGGTAGTCATCGCTTTATCCATTGAATCCGTCATTTCACCGCGCCAAAGGTAAGGCCGCGCACCAGTTGCTTTTGCGCCAGCCAGCCGAGCACCATGATCGGTGCGATCGCCAGCAGCGAAGCGGCTGACAGCTTGGCCCAGAACAGACCCTCCGGATTCGAGTAAGAGGCGATGAATACGGTAAGCGGCGCACCGCTGACGCTGGTCAGGTTGATGCTCCAGAATGCCTCGTTCCATGACAGGATAATCAGCAGCAGGCCAGTCGAGACCAGTCCCGGCATGGAGGTCGGCAGCAGCAGGTACGCCATTTCCTGCCAGGCGTTGGCGCCATCGATTCGTGCCGCTTCGAGGATTTCCTTTGGTACGTCGTTGAAGTAGGTGAACGCCATCCAGACCGCAATCGGCAAGTTGATCAAAGTGTAGATGATGGTCAACCCGGTTACCGTATCGAGCAGGCCGGTATTCTTGGCTAGCAGATAAATCGGGATCAGCACGCCAACCGCAGGCATCATCTTGGTCGACAGCATCCACAGCAACAGTTTCTGGGTACGGGCGGTGGGGAAAAATGCCATCGCATACGCCGCCGGCACCGCGATCAGCAATGCCAGCGCGGTAGAACCCAGCGAGACGATCAGTGAATTCACGACAAAGTCCATGTAGTTACTGCGCGCCATCACTTCATGGAAGCTTTCCAGCGTCGGCCAGAAAATCAAGGTCGGCACGTAGGCTTGGTGTTCGGTCTTGAAGGCGGTGATCGCAACCCAGAAGATTGGAAAAAACAGGATGATGGCGCAAGCCCACGCTACCAGTCCCAGCCACAGCCGGTTTTTATTTTTGGCGTTCATTTTTCGTTCGCTCCTTTCAGGTTCTTGGCCATCATCCGTACCAGGAAGAACGACACAATATTGGCCAGTATCACGGCGATGATGCCGCCGGCCGAAGCGATGCCGATGTCGAACTGCTGCAAGCCGATCGAATACACCAGGTAAGCCAGGTTAGTGGTCGCAGTGCCAGGACCGCCGGCGGTGGTAGTGAAAATTTCGGCGAAGATCGATAACAGGAAAATGGTTTCGATCATGATGACAACGGTGATCGCCCGCTTGAGATGGGGCAGCACCACATACCAGAACACCCGGATCGGTCCGGCGCCATCCAGTTGCGCCGCTTCTTTCTGTTCCATATCCAGCGATTGCAGCGCCGTCAGCAGGATCAGGAAGGCGAATGGAATCCATTGCCAGGCGACGATCATGATCACCGACAGCATCGGATATTCGGCCAGCCAGTCGATCGGCTCCAGGCCGAGCAGGCGCATGGCCCACGCCAACAGGCCGTACACCGGGTGCAGGATCATGTTTTTCCAGATCAGGGCGGCAACGGTAGGCATCACGAAGAACGGCCCGATCACCAGCAGGCGGGCGATGCCGCGGCCGAAAAACGGCTGGTCGAACAGTACCGCCAGCAGCGTGCCCGAGACTACGCTGATGACCAGCACCGAGCCGATCAGCACCATTGTATTCAGGATCGACGGCCAGAACGCCGGATCGTTTAGCAGGAAGGCATAATTGTCCAGCCCGACAAAACCGGTTACATCCGGCATCATCAAGTTATAGCGGATGACAGAGAAGTACAGTGTCATTGCCAGCGGCACTATCATCCACAGCAGCAACAAGAAAACCGAAGGCGTTTGCAGCAGCCGTACCGGCTTGAATTTGCTGGCGTTTGGCCGCACCGGTACGGCCGCGTTTGCGATCTGGGCGGAAGGAGTCGACATGATGAATTACCTTTTACGTTTTGCGCGCCGATAGACGGATGGCCAGGGTGGACACAAGGTGCCCACCCTACGGAGCATTACCAACAGCGTATTACTTGATGTAGCGTCCTTGACGCATCACCCGGTCTGCTTGCGCCTGCGATGTCTGCAATGCGGCTTCGACGGTCGACTTGCCCGCCAGTGCGCCGGCAATTGCCTGGCCGACTACCGTGCCCAGCGATTGGAACTCGGGAATCGTCACGAACTGGATGCCGGTGTAAGGCACTTTTTGCAAGGTCGCATCTTTGGTGTCGGCCGACTGGATCGCGTTCAGCACGAAGTCGGAATACGGCGCCGCCTTTTTGTATTCGGGCGAGGCATAAGTCGACATGCGGGTGCCAGGAGGTACCAGGCCCCAGTCTTTTTCCTTGGCTACCAGCTGCACGTATTCCTTGGAAGTCGCCCAGGCGGCAAATTTCTTGGCGGCGTCCTGCGATTTCGACGATTTCGGAATCGCTAGCGACCAGATCCACAACCAGTGCGAGCCTTTAGGCGTGACTGCCACCGGTGATGGCGCAAACGCGACCTTGCCGACTACCTTCGATTCCTTGCTGCTGTAGATCATGCCGGCTGCCACCGTAGCGTCGATCCACATGCTGCATTTTCCGCTGGAGAACAGCACTAGGTTTTCGTTGAAGCCGTTGGAGGTGGCGCCAGCGGGACCGTATTTGCGCAGCAGGTCGACATAGGTGGTGACCGCATTTTTCCACTCGGGAGAATTGAGTTGCGGCTGCCATTTTTCATCGAACCAGCGGGCGCCGAAAGTGTTCACCATGGTGCCGACCAGCGCCATGTTCTCGCCCCATCCGGCGCGGCCACGCAAGCAGATACCGGCGATGCCGTTTTGCTTGTCGGTCAGCTTTTCAGCGAAACCGGCGATATCCTGGAACGTCGGATGCTCAGGCATTTTCAAGCCCTTTTCCGCAAACAGGTCTTTGCGGTAATAGGTCATCGAGCTTTCGGCATAGAACGGCAACGCGTACAACTTGCCGCCTTCGGTCAGCCCTTCGCGTACTGTCTTGATCAGGTCGGCTTCGTCGTAGCTGGCAGGCAAGCCTTCCATCGGCGCCAGCCAGCCTTTCTTGGCCCAGATCGGCGCTTCATATGCGCCGATAGTCATCAGGTCGAACTGGCCGCTGCCGGTGGCGATGTCGGTGGTAACCCGCTGCCGCAGCACGTTTTCTTCCAGTACCACCCAGCGTAATTTGATGTCGGGGTTGGCTGCTTCGAAATTCGATGAGAGTTTTTGCAGTTCGATCATGTCCGGATTGTTGATCGTTGCGATGTTGACGGTAGTCGGTGCTGCCCAGGCGCTGCTGCAGAGCATCGCTATCGAGATAAGGCTGAACGGCGCCAGGACGGCTGAAAGCGAACTGGCACGAATGCTGCGACGTTTCATGTTTGTCTCCATGGTTGGAATGATCAATACGCCATGCCGACTTGCGCGGCTTCGCGTTATCGCTTTCACAGATGGCAATTAACGCTCGGTTGCCATCGGGAAAATTATTTAACGTTGTCTTTTGATTTGTATTTTTGTATGCTTGATTCAAATATTGAGCAAAAGACTTTTAGTTGAGCAAATAATCATCCATGATTCAATGCGTGTCAAGATTTTGTTCTGCTGCGCTGCACTATCTGGGACAATTCTAGGGTCGAATGCCAAAAAAACAGGATAGTTGCGACGCTGGCGATGCATGTTGTGGAGGCGCGTGCAGAGCGATCCATGCCGCAAAAAAGGAAATCAGATGGCATCAAGAAATGAAAAACTGGATCTCGCCGCGCGTGCGGCGTGGATGTATTACGTGGCTGGCAATACGCAAAACGAAATCGCCGATCACCTTGGCATTTCGCGCCAGATGGCGCAGCGGCTGGTGGCCTATGCGCGCGAATCCGGGCTGGTCAAGGTGCGGGTTGAACATCCGGTGTCGACTTGCCTGGAACTGGCGGCGGCATTGCAGCAGCGCTACGGCCTCGAGCAATGCCATGTGGTGCCGAGCGAAGGCGCGGGCGGCAACGTGGTCGACGAGGCCGGGGTGCAGCAGATGCTGGCGGTGGTCGGGGCCGAGGTGATGGAACGCTATCTGCAGCAGGAGACGCCGCTGGTGGTGAATGTCGGTTCGGGGCGGACCTTGAAGGCGGTGCTGGAGGCGGTTACCGAAATGGAGCGGCCGCAGCATCGGATCGTTTCGATGGTGGGGGCGATTGCTGCCGATGGTTCGTCGAACCGTTATGACGTGGCGCTTACGGCTGCCGATAAAATCCAGGCGCGTTTCTTTTTCTTGCCGGCGCCGCTGGTGGCTGACAGTGCTGAGGATATGCGGCAGTGGTGTAACCATCGGGTGTATCGGATCGTTGCGGATCTGGCGCAGCAGGCGGATGTGACCTTTATCGGGGTCGGTACGATTGCGCTTGGTTGCCCGATGCATGAGGATGGTTTTATTACGGCTGATGAGGTTAGGCAGTTGCAGGGATACGGGGCGGTGGGGGAGATGATCGGGCATGCGATTGCCGGCGACGGCCGCCTGATTGCATCGCCGCTGGAAGAACGCGTCACCAGTTTGCCGCTGACTTCGCCGCCGACACGGCCGGTGATTGGCATGGCCGGTGGTGTCAAGAAGGCTGAAGCGATTCGGGCGGTATTGCGTGGGGGTTGGTGGTCGGGCTTAATCACGGACGAATACTGCGCACGCTACGCACTACAAGACAACTAGTTAAATAGGGTCAGTCAACTTTCGCAGGCTTTATCGCGAAACTTGACTCTGACCCTAATGCCGTTAAGTTAGTGGTTTTCTAAGACGGCGTTCTGGGTAACGTTGCGGTTTTGCCTTTGTGACCCGGTCGAATTTTCGGCCGGGTCGGTAGACATT
>NZ_FOKF01000002.1 GCF_900111995.1 Collimonas sp. OK607 | reverse complement strand
GAAGACTTTGAAACGGGTCAAAAC
The DNA here is from genome assembly GCF_900111995.1 of Collimonas sp. OK607. Classification (GTDB taxonomy): domain Bacteria; phylum Pseudomonadota; class Gammaproteobacteria; order Burkholderiales; family Burkholderiaceae_D; genus Collimonas. The sequence goes on along the minus strand of NZ_FOKF01000002.1, from coordinate 346,181 downwards.
AGAGATGAGTCTGCATGTACTTGCGTACAATTTGAAGCGCGTAATGAAGATATTGGGCGTCGACCGATTAATGCGAGAGATGCGGGCCTGAAGGGCTCTTTTTGCTGTGAAAATGAATACGATTTGGAGCGCATTGCGGCGACTTTTAGACCGCCATTCAAAAAATATTTTGTGCCGCAACCGGAAAAACTCGTCAGAATAAAGCGCTCTGGTGACTTTGATGGCGGTCGTTGAACACGTTATTGGTTGTGCCAACGAATTTTTACGTTTTTACACACTCTGGGCCAACAGCGGACATTGCCCAGGCCTCAGTTCTCGAGCAGCAGCGCCAAAGAAAGAGGGTCTTATGAATGAAATCAAGCGCCTTAAGCACCTCAAGCTCGCGCTCCGCATCGTCGGTGTTATTGCTACTTTTGGCTTCTACCCACTTACGGTCTTTTGGCCATCGGGGTGGGCCTGGTCCAGCGGACGGTCTGAATATCTCGAGATGATCATCGCCATTTACGCGACTCTGGGTGTATTCTTGCTCATTGCCTCCCGTAATCCGAATCAGCATCTGGGCTTGGTCTCCTTTGCCATTTGGTCAAGCATCGTGCATGGTGCGGTGATGGCGGTCCAGTCAGTGCAGAACCCGACGCACGTTCATCACCTATACGGCGACGTTTCCGCATTATTTATCATTGCCGCCGTTCTCGCATTTCTTTCGCCACAGGCATTTAGGCTGCCTTTTGCCAAACGTTCGGCCTAACCCCTCGTATTTGGACCCAGAATGTCTGTTTTTTTGTTTTTTTTCGACCGGCGGCTATGGGGCGTTTCCCGACGAAGATTCACACAACAAATGTCCGGTCAAGTCTGAGCTATTACACATAAACATAGAAAAAGCCCATTCAACTTGCGTTGGATGGGCTTTTTTAAATCCGGCTTAATCAAATCGCTTTAGCCAAATCAGTTTTGCTTATCTCCGCCGTCAACCGGCGTAGCTACCACCGGCTTCAAGATTTTGACCTTGGCCTTCTCTTTCAACACGTCGACGTAAGCCAGCATTTCCTGTTGCGCCAGGACGCCAGTAATTTGCTGCTGCTCAGCGATCCGGCGCGCCTGATCCTGGGTTGCCGGCTGGCCAACCTTGGCAATGCGATATACCGCGTAGCCTTGCTGCGGCAATGTCACGCCGACATAGGCTGGCAATTTAGTGGTATTGGCCTTCATCACTGCCTCGAATGCCAACGGATCGATACCTTGGTTCTTGGCGCGCGATACAGTTTGCGTTGCACCGAAACCACTGGCGTTGTCTTGCGCTTTCAAAGCTGCCAGCTTTTCTTCGCCGGCCTTCTTGGCCAGTGCAGTTTCTTCGGTGCGGGTAACCTTGTCGCGAATGATCGCCTGGACTTCTTCAAACGAACGTTTCGTGACCGGCTTGTATTCAACTACATGGCCGGCGATAAACGTATTCGGCGCAACTTCGACTGCTTCAGTATTGTGCTTGTTCTTCAGCGACTCGTCCGAATACAGCGCTGTCAGGAATTTTTGGTTGTTGTATGGAGCGGTAGCAGCAACGGCTGGATTAGGCTGGCGGCCCAGATTCGCTGCCGACTGAATTTGCAGATGCAGCTTGTCAGCGACCGCCTTCAGGCTATCACCTTGCTCATACACTGTGTTGCTGAAGGTTTCAGCCATTTCAGTGAATTTGCGCGCAGCCAGTTGTTTCTTGATTTCAGCGCCGATTTCGGCCTTGACTTCATCCAGCGGCTTGAGCTGGGCGGCCTTGATGCCGGTCAGTTCGATAATGTGATAACCGAAATCGGACTGCACCAGATCGCTGATCTCGCCTTGCTTCAGCTTGCTGGCAGCATCGTCGAACGGCTTGACCATCATGCCGCTGCCGAAATAACCGAGGTCGCCGCCCATTTCAGCGGAGGCAGTATCTTGCGAATTAGCCTTGGCTACTTTGGCAAATTCAGCCGGATTCTTGCGCACTTCTGCCAGCAAAGCCTCAGCCTTGGCTTTAGCCGCAGCCTGCTCGGTAGCCGGTGCATCCTTCTTTACCGAAACCAGGATATGGCTGGCGCGGCGCTCTTCCGGCGTTGTGTAACGGCTCTGGTTCTGATCGTAATAGGATTTGATGTCGGCATCGCTGACCGTCACTTGCGCGGCAATTGCGGCACTGTCGAGCAGTACATAGTCGGCCTTGATTTGTTCTGGAATCTCGAATTCCTTGGCGTTCCTGGTGTAATAGTCCTGCAGCATGGCGTCAGTGACTTTCACCTGCGCGGCATAGTCGGCAGTCTTGAACAGCAATTCCTGCACATCACGTTCCTGATCGTTGATATCAGACAAACGCATGGCAACGGTTTTAGGTGTAAATGCCGTAGCTTGCACCGCGCCATTCAATTGCTGCATAGCCATGTCCTGACGCAAACGGGCCTCGTACATGGTCGGCGCCATGCCTTGTGCGGCCAGCAAAGACTTGTATCGTTCGTTATCGAACTTGCCATCCGCGCCCTGCAATGCAGGCACGCTCAGAATAGCTTGTTGCAGGCTTTGATCGGAGACGGACAGGTGTTCACTGTTGACAGTTGCGGCCAACACACGTTGTGAGATCAGATTATCCAGTACGCCTTGCTTGGCTTCCGGCGTCTCAAGCATCTTCGGGTCGAAACGCTCGCCGAACGCCTGGCGCATGCTATCCATTTGCTGGCGCAGGGCGTTGTCCAGTTCCTGCTGAGTGATCGGCTGGCCGGCGACCTTCGCCACCGTGTTGGCGCCATCGCCAAAGCTGCTATAGCTTTGCAGCCCGACTAGAGCAAAAGAAGGGATGATCAACAACAGCAACAGGAATTGCATCAAGCGCTGGTGGGTACGGACAAATTCAAACATGGTCGGCCAATCGAGATCAAGTAAGGCTGCAATACAAACCAGATGGACATAAGAAAAAAGGCGAACTTTCGTTCGCCTTTTTTGTATTTTGGCGGAGTGGACGGGACTCGAACCCGCGACCCCCGGCGTGACAGGCCGGTATTCTAACCAGCTGAACTACCACTCCTAAAACTACTCACAAATCTAAGCTGTTCTCACAAAACCTACGGTTTCATGAACCCATTTAAAATTCGTTTTTTCTGCCTGACTGTTGTTGGTGGGTGCTGAGAGGCTCGAACTCCCGACCTACGCCTTGTAAGGGCGCCGCTCTACCAACTGAGCTAAGCACCCTCGTTTGCCGGATTTATCAGGATCAATACAAAACCACCTGAAATAAAACACGACAGATTAGCCAGTCAAACATTTGGCGTTTGTCACCACGCCAAAAGACGCTAGTTTACAGCATCTTTCAACGCTTTGCCAGGCTTAAATTTAGGAACTTTCGCTGCCTTGATTTTAATTGCCTCTCCGGTACGTGGATTACGACCGGTACGCGCTGCACGTTTGCTTACCGAGAACGTGCCAAAACCAACCAGCGTCACGGAGCCGCTCTTCTTCAGAGTGGCTTTAACCGCGGCGACTACGGCGTCCAATGCGCGTGCCGACGCGGCCTTGGAGATATCTGCCGACTTGGCGATGTGATCGATTAGTTCGGTTTTATTCACTTAAGTCCCCTCACATGGATTGAAATTCGAGATGGTGGATGATGATGGATATTCCAGCATTTTTTCAGAAAATCATCGCAGACGGAGTACGGAAAAAATCTGCAAGGACGTATTAAACAAGCCGCAAAGCCTTGTGTCAAGCGGTTTGCGGGCGATATGGCCGTGGATTAACTTGATTTTACAAACTTGATATTTTCAACATTAAACGCATACATGTATGCAAAAAAAAAGCGCTCTTGCGAGCGCTTTTTTAAAGAACGAAAATTAAGCCTGTGAATTCAACAGCTTATTCCAGTCGCCTGGCAGCTTAGTTTCGTCTTAATGCTTGACTACACTGGGATCCGACTTCTCGCTACTCTTGGCGACCGTCGCATCCAGTATGGCTTCCTCTTCGGTCAGCGGCACCGGCTGACGCTCCAGAGCGACCTCCAGTACCTTGTCGATCCAGCGCACCGGTACGATTTCCAGCTTGTTCTTGACGTTGTCCGGAATCTCGGCCAGGTCCTTCACATTCTGCTCTGGAATCAATACCGTCTTGATGCCGCCGCGATGTGCCGCCAACAGCTTCTCTTTCAAGCCGCCGATAGGCAAGACTTCGCCGCGCAAAGTGATTTCGCCAGTCATGGCGACATCGGCACGCACCGGAATCCCGGTAAAGATCGAGACCAGGGCGGTAGTCATTCCGACACCGGCCGACGGACCGTCTTTCGGTGTTGCGCCTTCGGGCACGTGGATATGGATATCGCTCTTTTCGAACGCCTCTCCTTTTATGCCCAACTTCGCGGCGCGGCTACGCATGACAGTGCGCGCTGCCTCGATCGATTCCTTCATCACATCGCCCAAGGTACCGGTACGAATGATCGCACCCTTACCCGGCATCTTGACGGCTTCGATGGTCAGCAATTCGCCACCCACCTCAGTCCATGCCAAGCCGACCACCTGGCCGATTTGATTTTCCTTCTCGGCCACACCGTAGTCGAAGCGCCGCACACCGAGGAATTTATCGATGTTCTTGGAAGTGACCGCCACTTTCTTCTCTTGCTTCTTCAACAGCAGCAGCTTCACCACCTTGCGGCAGATTTTCGAGATTTCCCGCTCAAGCGAACGCACCCCGGCTTCACGCGTGTAGTAACGGATGATGTCGCGGATCGCACCTTCGGCAAGGCTGATTTCCTCGACCTTCAAACCATTGTTCTTGATTTGTTTAGGCAGCAGGTAACGCAGCGCGATATTGGTCTTCTCATCTTCGGTGTAGCCGGACAAACGAATCACTTCCATCCGGTCCAGCAACGCTGGTGGAATGTTGAAGGAGTTCGAAGTCGCCACGAACATCACATCCGACAAATCGAAATCGACTTCGATGTAATGGTCCGAGAACGTATGGTTTTGCTCAGGATCAAGCACTTCCAGCAAGGCCGACGACGGATCACCACGGAAATCCATGCCGAGCTTGTCGATCTCATCCAGCAGGAACAGCGGATTGCGCACCCCGACCTTGGACAGGCTTTGCAAAATCTTGCCTGGCATGGAGCCGATGTAGGTACGGCGATGACCGCGGATCTCAGCTTCATCGCGCACGCCACCCAAGGCCATCCGCACGAATTTACGGTTGGTGGCACGAGCGATCGATTGACCCAGCGAGGTTTTACCCACGCCTGGAGGACCCACGAAACACAGGATCGGCGCTTTCAGTTTGTCGACGCGCTGTTGCACGGCAAGATATTCCAGGATGCGTTCTTTAACCTTATCAAGGCCGTAGTGATCGCCTTCCAGGACTTTTTCCGCATTACCCAGTTCATTGTTGACCTTGGATTTTTTCTTCCACGGCAAAGCGACCAGCGTATCGATGTAGTTGCGCACCACCGTCGCTTCGGCTGACATCGGCGACATCAGTTTCAGCTTCTTCAGTTCGCTTTGCGCCTTTTCCAGCGCTTCCTTAGGCATCTTGGCGGACAGGATCTTCTTTTCCAGCTCTTCCAGATCCGCGCCTTCTTCGCCTTCGCCCAATTCCTTCTGGATCGCCTTGACCTGCTCGTTCAGATAGTATTCGCGCTGCGATTTTTCCATCTGGCGTTTGACGCGGCCGCGGATGCGTTTTTCAACTTGCAGGATATCCAGCTCGCCTTCGAGCTGACCCAGCAGGTGCTCGTAACGCTTGGCGATATTGAAAATTTCCAGGATTACCTGTTTTTGCTCAAGCTTCAACGGCAAGTGCGCAGCAATGGTATCGGCCAGGCGGCCGGCATCATCGATACCGGACAGCGAAGTCAGGATCTCTGGCGGGATTTTCTTGTTCAGTTTGACGTACTGGTCGAATTGCTGAACGATGGCGCGACGCATCGCTTCCACCTCAGCCTCATCGCCCAACTCGGATTCTACCGGCGTCAGATCGGCCACAAAGTGCGTGTCGAGTTCGCTGATGTGATGAATGCGGGCACGTTGCGCCCCCTCCACCAGCACTTTGACCGTGCCATCAGGCAATTTCAACATTTGCAAGATGTTGGCAACGCAGCCGATTTCATAAATATCGTCCGGCGACGGTTCGTCCTTGGCTGCGGCTTTCTGGGCCGCGAGCATGATGCTCTTGCCTTGCTCCATCGCGGCTTCAAGAGCCTTGATCGATTTCGGGCGGCCGACGAACAGTGGAATCACCATATGCGGGAATACCACGACATCCCGTAAAGGCAAGAGAGGTAACTGAGTTTGTTCAGTAAATGTAGAAGTCGTCATGGTGAGCCCTATCAAAAAAACTTATTAATGATGTTGGCACGAGTGGCCGAAACACAAGCCCCGGTTTCAACAATAAATCACCACTTCTATTGGTAATGCGCTTGCGATACATTTGCGATGGCCAATAAAAAAGCCACACGCGAAGTTAACTTCGGGTGGCTTTGCGATTGAAGCCAAATCGTATATTTTGGTAAATTGTACTACTTTTAGGTCAAAAACCTGCTTAAACCCCTGCCTTTTACATGGTTTTACAAATTTAGCGGGATTGGCCTTGCCGGCAAGGATCCGTGGCACGGCGTGGGCACTGGCGCCCGCCCTACAAGTTCAAACCATGACTGTAGGATGGGCAAGTTTTTTTGCCCACGGGGCTATCTTATTTCGCGCCCGACACCTTCGGTTGATCATGGTAAATCAACAATGGTTTAGCGCCGTTGTTGACAGTATTTTCATCAACCACGACCTTGGCGACATTTTGCTGACTTGGCAAGTCGTACATTACGTCGAGCAATACATGCTCCAGGATCGAACGCAAGCCACGGGCGCCGGTTTTACGCGCCAACGCACGTTTGGCGATGGCTTGAAGCGCGGCAGGCCGGATTTCCAGCTCAGCGCCTTCCATTTGCAGCAATTTCGAGTATTGCTTGACCAGCGCGTTCTTCGGCGCGATCAGGATCTCGATCAGCGCTTCTTCATTCAACTCGGCCAGCGTTGCAATCACCGGCAAACGGCCGACCAACTCTGGAATCAAGCCGAAACGCGTCAAATCCTCTGGCTCTGCGTCCAGCAACACTTCGCTGGAGGTGCGCTGGCTCTGGCTTTTCACATTTGCCGAAAAACCGATTCCACTCTTTTCCGAACGTTCGGAAATAATCTTGGCCAGGCCATCAAAAGCGCCGCCGCAAATGAACAGGATATTGGTAGTGTCGATTTGCACGAAATCCTGGTTAGGATGCTTGCGTCCGCCTTGTGGCGGCACCGAAGCCATGGTGCCTTCGATCAGCTTCAGCAAAGCCTGCTGCACGCCCTCACCCGACACATCGCGGGTAATCGACGGGTTATCGGACTTACGGGAAATCTTGTCGATTTCATCGATATAGACGATGCCTCGTTGCGCCTTCTCGACTTCATAATTGCAATTTTGCAGCAATTTCTGAATGATGTTTTCAACGTCTTCACCGACATAACCGGCTTCGGTCAAGGTAGTAGCGTCAGCGATCACGAACGGCACGTTCAACATGCGCGCCAAAGTCTGCGCCAGCAAGGTTTTACCGGAGCCGGTTGGGCCGACCAGCAAAATATTGCTTTTTGCCAGTTCGATGTCGTCCTTCTTACCGAGATGCTTGAGGCGCTTGTAGTGGTTGTACACCGCCACCGACAAAATCCGCTTGGCAGGCTCCTGGCCGATCACGTATTGGTCGAGCAGCTCGCAAATCTCTTGCGGGATCGGCAGTTCCGATTTTTGACCATCCAGCGTCTCGACGTTCGAGGCTTCATCGGTAATGATGTCATTACAGAGATCGATACATTCATCACAAATGAATACCGACGGCCCGGCGATGAGTTTTTTCACTTCATGCTGGCTTTTGCCGCAGAAGGAACAATAAAGCAGTTTTTCGCCGCTGGAAGATTTTTTATCAGACATAAAAGGCAGACTTTAATTAAAACTTTAGAGGGTGGGCCGCAGCATTGATTTGTTGCACGGATATCCAGTATTGAAATCCGGTATGGAATCGCAGTAACGATTTTATATTACCCGCGAAATCCGAATCCGTCACGCCCGGGCGTTTTTTGAAAAGCAAAACGCCCGTACCTTTGGGGCCGGGCGCCTAGCATTCCATCAATTACTTAGCAATCAAGCGCGTGTCGCCAGGACTTTATCAATCAGGCCATATTCCACAGCTGCATCTGCAGACATGAAATTATCCCGATCTGTATCCTTGCTGATCTGCTCAATGGTCCTGCCGGTCTTGTCAGCCAGGATACCGTTCAGGCGCTCGCGCAAATACAGGATTTCGCGTGCCTGGATTTCGATATCCGAAGCCTGCCCCTGAGCGCCGCCCAACGGCTGGTGAATCATGATGCGCGAGTTAGGCAGCGAAAAACGCTTGCCCTTGGCGCCGGCCGCCAACAGGAATGCACCCATCGAAGCTGCCATACCGGTACACAAAGTCGAAACATCCGGCTTGATGAACTGCATGGTATCGAAAATCGCCATGCCGGCAGATACCGAACCGCCAGGAGAATTGATGTACAAGGAAATATCCTTGTCAGGATTTTCACTTTCCAGGAACAGCAATTGCGCCACGATCAGGTTGGCGGTCTGGTCGTTGACCGGACCCACCAGGAAAATCACGCGCTCACGCAGCAAACGCGAATAAATATCATAGGATCGCTCGCCGCGGCCACTCTGCTCAATCACGATAGGCACCATGCCAAGCATGTCAGTATCCAGTGCCGAATTACGATTAAAGCCTGTCATATTTTTCCTTATGGAGAGCGCTCAAAACTTAATCAATCCACCGAACAGGTCCAGACATTACGTCTGAACCTGGAACTCAGCCGAAGTACAGCTAAGCTGCGGCTCGATTAAGCCTGTTGCCCGTTGTTGCTCATCAATTCATCGAACGCGACCGCTTTTTCGGTCACTTTCGATTTGCCCAACACGTAGTTGACGACGTTTTCTTCCAAAACAAGGGCTTCGACCTCTGCCAGGCGGCGGCGATCGCTAAAATAATATTTCAGGACTTGTTGCGGGTCTTCGTAGCTTTGGGCGAAATCTTCAACTTGAGCCTTAACTTGCTCAGGAGTTGCCTGCAGTTTGTTTTCCTTGACCACTTCGGCCAGGATCAGACCCAGGCGAACGCGACGCTCAGCCTGGGCTGTGAACAGCTCTGGCGGGAACGGCATGTCATTGACCTTCATGCCACGCTGCGCCATATCCTGGCGTGTCATTTCAACCAGACGCTCGATGTCTTGCTCGACCAGTGCTTTCGGCACGTCCAGGTCGCTGACCTTGATCAGTGCATCCATGACGCTGTCTTTGTTCTTCGCCTTGACGCGGGAACCGACTTCGCGCTCCAGGTTCAGCTTGATGTCAGCGCGCATTTTTGCCAGGTCGCCGTCTTCGACGCCCAGGGTTTTTGCAAACTCGGCATCAACTTCCGGCAGGTGTGCCCATTCCAGCTTCTTCAGCGTGATGGTGAATTCTGCAGTCTTGCCGGCTACATCCTTGCCGTGGTAATCCGCAGGGAAAGCCAGTTCGAAAGTCTTGGCTTCGCCGACTTTCAAACCGATAGTCGCGTTCTCGAACTCAGGCAACATGCGGCCTTCGCCCAGTACGTAAGCGTAATCGTCAGCTTTGCCGCCTTGGAATTCAACGCCGTCGATCTTGCCGACGAAGTCGACAGTCACGCGGTCGCCGTTCTTGGCTGTCAGGTCGCTGCCGCCATCGCCGTGCGCGCCTTGCTCGCCCTTGACGTGGTAGTGCACGCGTTGCTTGCGCAGGATATCGATGGTTTTATCGATTTCAGCGTCGCTGACTTCAGCCTTGGTCTTTTCGACTTCAACGCCGGTCAGATCACCGATCTTGACTTCAGGATAGATTTCGAAAGTAGCGTCGAATGCCAGCGTGCCTTCGGCTACGCCTTCGCTATTCTTTGGCTCGATCTTCGGGTAACCGGCAACGCGCAGGTTGTTTTCGTTGGCAGCGGTGTTGAAAGCATTGCCGACCTTGTCGTTCAGCACTTCGGTTTCGACCTGATAGCCGTATTGTGCAGCGACCATCTTCATCGGCACTTTACCTGGGCGGAAGCCAGGCGCTTTTGCTGTGCGGGCGCGAACTTTCAGGCGCTTTTCGACTTCGGTTTGCACTTCGCTCAGAGCGATAGTGAGGGTAAGGCGGCGTTCAAGTTTATCCAGAGTTTCGACTGCAGTTGCCATGTGGATCGTCCAAAAATTAAAAATTCCGTGGTGCGGCTAAGGTAAATGCGGAGTAAAGCGATGAAATGATGTCATTTCAACCCCAACCCAGCCGCGCTAAAGTCCGATATTCTATACGTAAAACAGTCCGTTGCGCCAAAACGCGTCACTCCGCTACTGCAATAACGCTATAAATAACGCAATATCAAGCCCGCTCATTTGAGCGGAATCGGATTACTGGCCGGCACCGGCACCGCCGTGACACTGTTTTGCGGGCTGCCATCGACCAATTTATCCGAATAGGTCAGATACACAAGTGTATTACGCTTGGGATCAACCAGCCGTACAATATGCAGGCGCTTGAACAGCACCGACATGCGCTCGGTAAATACATCTTCCTGCAGCGGCAGCTTGGCGCTGAACTGCACCGTGGCGGCGACCTGGCGACAGGCTATCGACGCCTCAGTCCGGTCCTCAGCCAATCCCACCGTGCCCTTGACGCCGCCGGTACGCGCCCGCGACACATAGCAGGTAATCCCTTGCACCTTGGGATCGTCATAAGCCTCGACCACTACCCGGTCATTGCGCCCGACCCAGCGAAATGCGGTACTCACCTCACCCACCTGCTCCGAAGCCGCCTGTACCGAGCCCATCGTAATTGCTGCCAGCCCCAAACCCAAACCAAGCGATACGATCAACACCAAGGATTTTGTACGCATATTTATTCCAGGAAAGAAATTACCATTGATTGTATGCCGGAGAATCCATTTGCCGCCGGCCATTGCAGGGGATATTCGAATGAAAATTCGAGCGAATACTCAAAGGGAAAATTGCAGGCGTAAAAAAACCCTCATCAGAGGGTTCTTCCATTGTCAGCTAGCCGCCAATAATCAATAACACTGGCAGAGCTGGTGCGACCGAGAGGACTCGAACCTCCACAAGATTGCTCTCGACAGGACCTAAACCTGTTGCGTCTACCAATTTCGCCACGGTCGCATTTCCATCAAATACAGCGCAATCCTGCTCAGCAAGATTGGACAGCCCGCTATTCTACTGCAAGCTGTCCGATATGGCGATAGGCTAGAGCAATTTTCGACTCACTTACCCCCCGTTATTCAGTTTATTGCGCCATCAATGCCTTGGTAGCAAAAAACAGCAGCGAAGGGCCAAGCAGACAACCTAATCCCGTATAAAAAGTCGATGTCATCGCACCATAAGGCACCAGCTTGGGATCGACCGCAGCCAACGCACCGCAAACACCGCTGGTGGTCCCCATCATGCCGCCGAAAATCATGGCTGTGCGTGGATTGTCCAGGCCGATGTACTTGCTTACAAAAGGCGTAACAACCATCACCAATACAGATTTGACCAAGCCAGCCGCGATGCTGAGCACAATGACTTCAGAACTTGCGCCAATTGCAGCGCCTGTGACCGGGCCGACAATATAAGTTACCGCGCCGGCGCCGATAGTAGTCATGCTGACGGCATCGGTGTAACCGAATGCGTAAGCCACTCCCGCGCCGACGATAAAGGACATGAATACCCCGACCAGGAGTGAAATGAGGCCACTCAGGCCGCAGCGCCGCATATCGCTCAGCGTGGCGCCGTAAGCGGTCGAGACAATCGCAAAATCACGCATCATGGCGCCGCCCATCAAGCCGATCCCGCTAAATAATTTGAGATCGACAAGACCTTGCTTGCCGCCGGTAGCGACACCGCCCATATAGGCCAACAACAGACCTATGATGATCGCCAGTGCCGAACCGTGTAATTGACCGCGGGTTAATCGCGCAGATAAAAAATAAGAAACCCACATTGTCAGCCCGATCACGGCAAAAGCAGTCAACAAGCCATTTTTAACCAGCAAATCGGTCAACACCTCGTTCATGTCGACTCCTGTTCATTTTTGTCGGCAAGATGTTCGGCCGCGATAAACCTGGCTTTACCGATACGATCAACTACAGGAATCAGCACAAAACTCACCGCCACGGCCAGCACACCGGCCAATATCGCCGCAGGCCCTCCTTTCAAGGCAGCAACCACATTTTGCTGCGCTGCCATCGCCACCACCACAGGGATATACATTGCGGTCCAAAAAGTAATTCCCTGCGTTGACATTGCAGGCATTTTTTTTGCGCGCTGCAGATAATCGGTTGCCACCAACAGCAATATCATCGCAAAACCGACTCCACCGACGTTAGCCTGCACGCCCAACACCACGCCAAGAATATTCCCTGCAAACTGACCGATTAAAGTGCAAATAGCGAGTATCGCTACGCCATAGATAATCATGATGCTGCCTCCATTCTTGCAACGTCTGCTTATATATTCATTGCCCTTCACCGCAGGTGCGCAGGTAGAGCTGGGAATGATGGTTCCGTCTGGGCCGCAGGGATAAATTGCCGGCGCAGTTTTCTGCTCAGGCTGTTAACAATGCCGGAGGCCGGCGTTGCACCCATTGCGTGGCTTGTTCATATGCATAGGCCAACTGCAATACAGCGAGATCGGCGCCACGCTTGCCTATGATTTGAACGCCCATCGGCAAACCTTGCACACCAAAACCAACCGGCACGTTGATAGCAGGACACCCTGATAACGACACTGGTACTCACAAGCAGGCCTCCCAGCGAAGAACCTCCCAACATTGCCAGGCCGCCGCCGGCTAGAAATTTCCTGCGCTGTGGTGAATTTGCAGATGTTTCGCCTGCATTCTCGGAAGTGAAGTCGCTTGTCATTGCAGTCTCCATTAATTTTTATATTTACCGAATACGGAGCGCATTTTTCTCAGCGTCTACGGCTCGGGCAAGATCGACTATTGCACAAGAAGCATCATGATGCAATAAAAACAATTACACAAACAATAACAATCGATTGTCGATATTGCCTGTATTTTTTAAAGATGAGATCGCATCGTCGAGGCGTGAAAATGCAAAGACCTCCGGAGGTGGCGGTCTTCTGGGTCACTCTATAATTGCACTCTACGATTGAGCTTTACTATTGAATTGCTGCTGCCAACACGCGATGTTTACTGCGGTTTCTTAACCCTGAACCAGGCCGCATACAAAGCCGGCAAAAACAGCAGGGTCAAGCCAGTTGCAACAATCAGGCCGCCCATGATCGCCACCGCCATCGGCCCCCAGAACACTGAGCGCGACAAGGGAATCATGGCCAGCACCGCCGCTGCCGCAGTCAGCATGATTGGCCGGCAACGACGCACCGCCGATTCGACAATCGCATCCCATGGCGCTACGCCATTGGCGATATCGTGTTCGATCTGGTCGATCAGGATCACCGAGTTGCGGATGATCATGCCGAACAGTGCAATCACTCCCAACTGGGCGACAAACCCGAACGGCCGCTGCAACAATAACAACGCCGCCGCTGCACCGGCGATGCCCAGCGGCCCTGTCAGGAACACCAGCAAGGATCGTGAAAAGCTATGCAATTGCAGCATCAGCAAGGTGAAGATAATGAAGATGACCAACGGCACATTGGCGGCAATCGAAGCCTGTGCCTTGCCGCTGTCATGGGCGGCGCCAGCGACGTCGATCACGTACCCTGGCGGCAATTGCGCCCGTATCTTGTCGAGCTGCGGATTGATCTGGTCGGTGACGGTCGGCCCTTGCACGCCATCGATCACATCGGCTTGCACCGTGATGGCCCAATTGCGCCATTCGCGCCATACGACACCCGGCTCCCACACCAGCTTGACGGTAGCAATTTGCGCCAGCGGCACCGACTTGCCACTGGCTGTCGGCACGTTGGCCTGGTTCAAGGCGTCGATGGTGGCCCGCTCATCCAGCGGTTGCCGCACCACGATGTCGATCAAACGATCATGCTCGCGATATTGGCCGATGGTGGTGCCGGTCAACAAGGTGTTCACGGTCTGCATCACGGTTTGCGAGCCGATGCCGAGGGCGCGCAGCTTGTCCTGGTCCAGGTCGACCCGCAGTACCTTGACCGACTCGTTCCAGTTGTCATTCAGGCCGATGATATTCGGATTGCCGTTCATGACGTTCTTGACCTGGTCGGCGATCGTCCTGACCTTGGCGGCGTCGGTGCCGCTGACGCGGAATTGCACCGCATACGGCACCGGCGGGCCGCTAGGCAGCAATTTGACGCGGCCTCTTACTTCCGGGAAGCCGTGTTTGAACGCCTCGGTAATTCTCAGGCGCAGGGCATCACGCGCCGCCAGGTTCTTGGTCAACAACACCACTTGCGCCACATTGGTTTGCGGCAGGATCTGGTCCAGCGGCAGATAAAAGCGCGGACTGCCGCTGCCGACATAGGTGGTCATGCTTTCCAGTTCAGGCGCGGCATGAATGAATGCTTCGAACTTCCTGGCCTGGGCTTCGGTTGCGGCGAAAGACGAACCTTCCGGCAACCACAGTTCGATCATCAGTTCGGGCCGGCTGGAATCGGGGAAAAATTGTTCTTCGATAAACTTGAAACCGAACACACCCAATGCGAAGATCATCAACGTCAAGGCGATGGTGGTCTTGCGCCATTCGACACACCAGTTAACGGCATTCCTGACACGTGTATAGAACGGTGTATTGAACAACTCGTGATGCCCGTCGGCGCCGGCTGCCGGCTTCACTTTCAACAGCAGATAGCCGATATATGGCGTAAACAGCACCGCCACCAGCCACGAGATCAGCAAGGCCAGTGCATTCACCGAGAACATGGAAAAGGTATATTCACCCGCCGCCGATTTGGCCAGCCCGATAGGCAGGAAACCGGCCGCGGTGATCAACGTTCCGGTCAGCATTGGCATGGCGGTCGAGGTATAGGCAAAGGTTGCAGCTTCCAGGCGCGACAAACCCTCCTCCATCTTGCGCACCATCATTTCCACCGCGATGATGGCGTCGTCGACCAGCAAACCCAGCGCAATGATCAGCGCTCCCAGCGAAATCTTGTGCAAATCGATGCTGAAGATACTCATGAACAGGAAAGTGATCGCCAGCACCAAAGGAATCGTCAAAGCCACCACCAGCCCGGGCCGCACGTCGATGCGGAACGGTTTGGTATGAAAACCGAGCGACAGGAAACTCACTGCCAGCACGATCAAGACTGCTTCCATCAGGGTCTTCAAGAATTCGTTGACGGATTCGGCAACGATCTTCGGCTGGTTCGTGACCCGCTCCAGATCGATACCGACCGGCAGCTTGGCCTTGATCTGGGCCGTGATGATTTCCATATCCTTGCCGAGCTGAATAATATCGCCGCCCTTCTCCATCGACACGCCGAGTCCGATCACTTCCTTGCCATTGAAGCGCATCTTGGTCTGCGGCGGATCCTGGTACTCGCGCTTGACTACGGCAAAATCGCCCAGCCTGAAGGTCG
The DNA here is from genome assembly GCF_900111995.1 of Collimonas sp. OK607. GTDB lineage: Bacteria > Pseudomonadota > Gammaproteobacteria > Burkholderiales > Burkholderiaceae_D > Collimonas. The sequence goes on along the minus strand of NZ_FOKF01000002.1, from coordinate 330,606 downwards.
TGTTATTGGCCCGCAATTGCAGGTTTTCCAGATCCTTGGGAGATGCCAGCGCGCCGCTTACGCGGATCTGCAGATTATCGGTGGCCGTCGCCAGCATGCCGGTCGACTGCAAGGCATTTTGCGCGCTCAGCTGGTTGACGATGTCTTGTACGGTAATCCCCAGCTGCGAGAATTTTTTCTGCGAAAATTCGATGAATATTTTTTCATCCTGGACGCCGAACAAATCCACCTTGGCAACCGAAGGCAAGGTCAGCAATTGCTGACGGACGAAATCGGCATAGTCCTTGACGTCGGCATAGTTGAAACCATCGCCCGAGACCGCAAAAATCGAGCCGTAGGTTTCACCGAATTCATCATTGAAGAACGGCCCCAGCACACCTTGCGGCAGGGTCAGCTTGATGTCGTTGATCTTCTTGCGCACCTGATACCAGGCATCGACCGTTTCCTTGGGTGTGGCCGATTCCTGCAACTGCAGGATGATCAGCGTTTCGCCCGGTTTGGAATAACTGCGGATGGTATCGACGTGCGGCGTTTCCTGCAGCTTCTTTTCCAGTTTGTCAGTCACCTGGTCGGCCATTTGCAAGGCGGTGGCGCCGGGCCACTGAGCCGACACCACCATCGCGCGAAAGGTAAACGGCGGATCTTCATCCTGCCCCAGGCGGCCATAACTGAGGATGCCGCCGATCACCAGCACTACCATCAGGTAACGTGTCAGCGGTATGTGTTCCAGCGCCCAGCGCGACAGATTGAATCCGGTCTTTTTGCCATCGCTCATCGGGCCGCTCCGCCCGCTGGAGTGGAAACTGATGCCTCATTCGACGCCAATGGCTGATTCGACACGCTCTTAGGCGCAGGCAGACTACCTTCCGGCGCATTCAGAATAGTGACTTTTTGTCCCGGCTTCAGTTGGTTGACGCCGGCGGTAACCACCTGCTGGCCAGCACGCAGCGCGCCTTGAATCCACACCTCGTTGCCGTGCTGTCCGGTGACTTGCACCACCACCTGGCGCACCGCGCCACCATCGACCACCCATACCGCGCTATGGTCCTGCACCCGCAAAAGCGCCGTCAACGGAACCTTGATCGCATCGTCGCTGGTCTTACTGATGAAGCTGGCATAAGCCGTCATTCCCAGCTTCACGTTAGGCGTATCGTCGGGGATCGCAATCTTGATAGCGTAAGTGCGGGTTGCCGGATCGGCAATCGGCGACACCTCGCGTACCGTGCCTTGAATTACTTGCTTGGGATCGGCCCACAGACGCACTTGCACATCGTGGCTGCCGCGCAATTTGTCGACCAGGTTTTCGGGAGCGCCCACCACCACTTCCTTCGCTCCCTGACGCGCCACGCTAACCACCGGCGTGCCTGCCGCAACGACCTGCCCCGCCTCGGCATTGATGGCAGTGACCACGCCGTCCACGTCCGACTCCAGAGTGGCGTAAGCGGTCTGGTTCGATTGCGTCTTTAATGCAGCCTCAGCCTGATCGTAAGTGGCTTGTGCGGCCTTGAACTGCGACTCTTTCGCATCCAATGCGGCCTGGCTGACGAAATTCTTGTCGCGCAGTTCCTGGTAACGCTTCAAGTCGGCCCTGGCCGTATCGCGATTGCTGGTAGCCGAGGTAACCGCAGCCACAGACTGTGCTTGCGCCAGCTGCAGATCTTTCGGATCCACCCGCATCAGTACCTGGCCGCGTTTGACGATAGTACCGACGTCGACCTGGCGAGCAATAATCTTGCCCGCCACCCGGAATCCGAGTTGCGATTCATAACGGGCTTGCACGGTGCCCGGAAACTCTGAGGTGACGTCGGCATTGGCCGGATTCAGCACCACCACCCGCACCGGGCGGATATCTTCAACCTTTTCGACGTGCTTGGAACAAGCTCCCAGCAGCAATGTACAAATAAGCAACAAGCCTGGAGCGCGCATGAGCGATGGGATCGCTGCAACCGGACGCGGATTTATCTGGGTCAACACGGTTTTTCCTTTACTATTCTGGGCAGTAATGTTGCTACAGATCGCAAGTTAATAACTCTCAAGTCAGTTATTATAATTGCGCCGGATCAAGTTTGCCCAAAGCTTTTTTTGCATCTGACAACAAGATAGAAAAATTGTTCTTTTGATAAAAATATTTCCGTTTTTTTCTGTCTTTTTACCATCTTCTTGCCGTCCCAAAGTTTCTTAACTAATGCCTTAATGTCTATCAATCATTACGAAAATTTTCCCGTTGCTTCCCTGCTCCTGCCAGCCCGTTTGCGTCCTGCAGTCAAAGCCATCTACGCATTTGCCCGTAGCGCAGACGATATCGCCGACGAAGGCAATGCCAGCGCCGACCAGCGCCTGCGCGAACTGCACGCCTATGAAGCGGCTTTAGACAGGATAGAACATAAGCAAGCCGCGGAAAGCCCGTTGTTTCAAACCCTGGAACAAGTGATTATTGAATACCGGCTGCCGCTGGCGCCGTTCCGTGACTTGCTGTCCGCCTTCAAGCAGGACGTGGTCACTACCCGCTACAGCCAGTTCACCGATTTGCTCGATTACTGCCGGCGCTCCGCCAATCCGGTCGGCACCCTGATGTTGCATCTGTATGGCGCGGCCACCGAACAGAACCTGAGCGATTCGGACGCCATCTGTTCGGCATTGCAATTGATTAATTTTTGGCAAGACGTCGCGATCGATTGGCAAAAGGCGCGGATCTATCTGCCGCTGGAAGACCTGCAACGGTTCGGCGTGTCGCAGACACAACTGGCCAGCGGTACGGTGGATCACGCCTGGCGCCGCCTGATGCAGTTCGAGGTGCAACGCGCGCGCAGCATGATGACCGGTGCTCAGGCACTGGCGCTGAGGCTGCCTGGCCGGATCGGCTGGGAATTGCGGCTGGTGATACAGGGCGGCTTGCGCATCCTTGAGATGCTGGAAACGGTTGACTACGACATGTTCCGCCACCGTCCGAAACTGAGCAAAGGCGACTGGTTCCTGCTGCTCTGGCGTGCCTTGCGCATGAGATAAAGGGGCTCGCTCTCCTGGATCACAGTCTGTATCGATGAAAATACTAAAAATCAGCAAACAATCCGTGTTCTTACGTATACTTCGGGCAAATTGTTTTTAAGCCGTTCTCCATATCCATGTCCCCAGACGATTACTGCCAGCAAAAGGCCGCTCAGAGCGGATCCAGTTTTTATTACAGCTTCCTGTTCCTGCCGGCGGAGCGGCGACGCGCCATCACGGCGCTGTACGCCTTCTGCCGCGAGGTCGACGATATGGTCGACGACTGCACCGACGAGAGCGTGGCGCGCACCAAATTGATGTGGTGGCGTAAAGAAATCACAGCCATGCTGGCCGGCAATCCATCCCATCCGGTGACCCAGGCTTTGCAACCGCATCTGCAAACCTACGGATTGGACGGCAAACACCTGCAAGCCATCATCGATGGCATGGAGATGGATCTGAACCAGACCCGTTATCTGGACTATCCGGGCTTGAAGCAATATTGCTGGCATGTGGCCGGCGTGGTCGGCATCCTGTCGGCCAGCATCTTTGGCGTGAGCCAGCCGCAGACGCTGCAGTTTGCCGAAAAACTCGGCCTCGCATTCCAGCTGACCAATATCATCCGCGACGTCGGCGAGGATGGCCGCAAAGGCCGTATCTACCTGCCGGTCAATGAATTGCAGCAGTTCGGCGTTACCGCTGCCGACATCCTGAACGCACGCTATAGCGAGAATTTTGTCAACCTGATGCGTTTCCAGGTAGCGCGTGCGCAGCAAGCCTACGACGATGCATTTGCCTTGCTGCCCAAGCAAGACCGGCGCGCACAGCGACCCGGCTTGATGATGGCCGCCATCTATCGGGCCTTGCTGAACGAGATCGAGCGCGACGGTTTCCATGTATTGAATCAACGCATCTCGCTCACACCGATCCGCAAATTGTGGCTGGCATGGAAAACGTATGTGCGTGGTTAATAACAGCATGCTGTCACTACCCTTTTCTTCGCTCTGAAAATGGCCGCAGAAGCACAACACATCGCCGTCATCGGCGGCGGCTGGGCCGGTTGCACTGCCGCCGTCGAGCTGACGCAGGCTGGTCATCAGGTAACCCTGTTTGAAGCGAGCCGACAACTCGGCGGCCGTGCGCGGCGGGTCGACATCAATGAGATCGCGCTGGACAACGGCCAGCACATCCTGCTTGGCGCGTATAACCAAACCCTGCAAATGATGCGCAAGGTCGGCATAGATCCGGCCAGCGCCATGCTGCGCCTGCCCCTGCAAATGTGTTACCCCGCCGATAGCGGCGGCATGACCTTTACCGCACCGCGTCTGCCGGCGCCTTTGCATCTGCTGTTTGCGCTCTGGCGCGCACAGGGCCTGGAGCGTCAGGACAAACTGGCGCTTGCGCGATTTTCTTCCGCGGCGCGCTGGATGGGCTGGCAGTTGCACGACGATTGCAGCGTCAGCACGCTGCTGGAACGCTTCGACCAGACCGACCGTTTGATCCGGCTGATGTGGCGGCCGCTGTGCATCGCGGCACTGAATACCAGGCCGGAGCACGCCTCGGCGCAAGTTTTCCTGGCAGTGCTGCGCGATAGCCTCGGCGCCCGCAGACGCGCATCGGACATGTTGCTGCCGCGGCTGGACCTGAGCAGCCTGTTTCCGCAACGGGCCGCAGCATTTATCGAGGAACGCGGCGGTAATGTCGAGTCCGGCTGCAGCATCAGGCAATTGCGCCGCAACGGCGAACAATGGCAATTGCAGGGCAACGACGCCAACCTGGATTTCGATGCCGTCGTGATCGCCACACCGCCTGAAACCGCGGCCACGCTGCTGGATGGCAGTGCCGATGCCGCACTTCTTGCCACTTTACGCAGTTTTGAGTACGAACCGATTACCACCTGCTATCTGCAATATGCCAGCGACACGCGCCTGCCGCGGCCTTTCTTCGCTTTGCTGGACGACCCGGAAAATGCTGGCAAAAATGTTGACGACACAGCGGCCTGGGGCCAGTTCGTGTTCGATCGCGGCCAGCTCGATCCGACTCAGGCTGGCTTGCTGGCGGTAGTCATCAGCGCCTCGTCCGCAGCGATACAAGCTGGCCACGAAGAATTGGCAAAAGCCGTCGCTGCACAACTGGCCGCAACCTTCAAGCAGCCACAACTGGCAGCGCCTTCCTGGACTAAGGTCATTTCAGAAAAGCGCGCCACCTTCGCCTGCACCCCGGGACTGGTTCGGCCAGCCAACGATAGCGGACTGGACAAGCTGATGCTGGCCGGCGACTACACCGCCAGCGACTATCCGGCGACGCTGGAGTCGGCGGTACGCAGCGGTAAACAGGCAGCACAGGAACTGCTGGTCCAACTCCGCTGATCGTTTGGGTTGAAAATGGGTTGAAAATGATTCATGCCAGACATCAATTGATTTCTACTATGTCGGCATTCTTTTCATCTAATATAGCGCCATACAAGCCACCAAGAGAACCCTATGCCTGTGATTACCTGCGTTGAAGACTTGCGTCTGCTGGCCAAGAAACGTGTACCTAAAGCATTTTACGATTATGCTGACAGCGGCTCGTATACCGAATCGACCTACCGCGCCAACAGCAGCGACCTCGCCGCGCTTCATTTGCGCCAGCGGGTTGCCATCAACGTCGATCAACGCTCAACCCGCAGCACCATGATCGGCCACGACGTGACGATGCCGGTGGCCATCGCCCCTACCGGACTGACCGGCATGCAATGGGCCAACGGTGAAATGCTGGGCGCCATCGCTGCCGAGAAATTCGGCATCCCGTTCACGCTGTCGACCATGAGCATCTGCTCTATCGAAGATGTCGCCAGCGTCACCACCAAGCCGTTCTGGTTTCAACTGTACGTGATGCGCGACCGTGGTTTTATCAAATCGCTGATCGAACGCGCCAAGGCCGCCAAATGTTCGGCGCTGGTGCTGACGCTGGATCTGCAAATCCTCGGCCAGCGCCACAAGGATCTGAAAAACGGTATGTCGGTACCGCCGAAAATGACCCTGGCCAACCTGATTGACCTCGCCAGCAAACCCGGCTGGGCTCTGCGCGCACTGGGTGGCCGTAAATCGTTTGGCAACCTGGCTGGCCACGTCTCCGGCGCCGACGGCATCATGACCCTGAGCAAATGGACTGCCAGCCAGTTCGACCCAACCCTGAACTGGGACGACATCGCCTGGATCAAGGAGCAATGGGGTGGCAAGCTGATCCTGAAAGGGATTCTGGATATCGAGGACGCCAAGATCGCTGCCACTACCGGCGCCGACGCCATCGTCGTCAGCAATCACGGCGGGCGGCAACTGGATGGCGCGGTGTCGTCGATCTCGGCGCTGCCGGCGATTGTCGATGCGGTAGGCGATCAGATTGAAGTCTGGTTCGACGGTGGCATCCGCAGCGGCCAGGACGTGCTGAAAGCGGTCGCCCTGGGCGCGAAGGGCACCATGATCGGCCGTGCGTTCCTGTATAGCCTGGGTGCAATGGGGGAAGCCGGCGTCACCAAGATGCTGCAGATCCTGCAGCAGGAACTCGATGTCAGCATGGCGCTGACCGGCACTAAGGATATCAAGGATGTGGGTCCGCACATCCTGACTTAAGTTAAATCAAGTTAAAGTTTGCCGGCTTGTTTGAGGCGATGAGTCAAGCCGTCGGCGATATCGTTGTGATCGAATTTCCTGGCGAGGTCGATCGCTGTCATGCCGACATCGTTTTTCAAGGTGACGTCGGCGCCGCTATCGAGCAGCAGCTTGACTGTCTGGATTTTGCCGGCGCGCGCAGCCATCATGATCGGCGTCGTGTTATTGGGTGAGCCGGCGTCGATGTAAGCCGAGGCATCCAGCAGCATCTGCACGATTTCATCATTACCGACCGCGGCGGCATAGTGCAGCGCCGTCCAGCCGGTGTTGTTGGGCTCGGCTTCCTTGTCCAGCAAAGCCTTGACTGCCGTTACGTCGCCCTTGTAGGACGCAATCATCAAAGCGGTGTCGCCGTTGCGCGAGCGCAGGTTGAGATCGATACCGTGCGCGTTGAGCAAGACGTTGAACACTTTCTTCGAGTCCTCATGCACTGCCAGCATCAAGCCGGTTTCGCCACGCTGCTTTTGCGCTATCAGATTCGGATCGACGCCGGCAGCCAGAAGTTTCTTCATGCCACGCTCGTCATCCAGCTGGACTGCCTTGGCATAGGCGTCGGCGGCTTTGCTGTCATTACCAGCGGCATGACTCACGGACGGCAAACAAGCCAGCGCCAACAGCAGCAACACAAATATTGAAAACTGCGAACGCATGTTTATTCGATTGACCGTGCGATTAAATAAGTTAGGCATGCGCCTGATCCTTTGCCAGTTTGAACAAATTGAAGAAATTATCGGTGGTTTGCTGCGCCACCTGCGTCGCCGGCACGCCCTTTAAATTGGCCAGGAATTCGCCGACATGCATGACCCATCCCGGCTCGTTCATTTTGCCGCGATGCGGCACCGGCGCCAGATACGGCGAATCGGTTTCAATCAACGTGCTGCTCAAAGGCACCGCCAGGGCGACAGCCTGCAGCTCCTTGGCGCTCTTGAAGGTGACGATGCCGGAAAACGAAATATAGAACCCCATCGCCATTGCCGCCTCGGCCACTTCCAGCGATTCCGTAAAGCAGTGCATGACGCCGCCGGCGCCACCTGCATTGGTACCGGCGCCCTCTTCCTGCATGATGCGAATGGTATCTGCCGAGGCCGCACGGGTATGAATGATCAAAGGCTTGCCGGTCGCGCGCGAGGCCCGGATGTGGCGTCGGAAACGCTCGCGCTGCCATTCCAGGTCGCCTTGCAAACGGTAATAATCAAGGCCGGTTTCACCGATGGCGATGATTTTCGGATGATCGGAAAGACGAATCAGATCGTCGACGCTAGGCTCAGGCGTATCTTCATAGTCAGGGTGCACCCCGACTGATGCGTAGATATGCGGATAGGTCTTGGCCAGTTCCAGCACTTGCGGGAAATCGGGCAGGTCGACCGATACGCACAATGCATGGGTAACCTGGTTTTGCGCCATTTTGGCGAGTACTTCCGGCATCCTTGCGGACAGCTCCGGAAAATTGATATGGCAGTGGGAATCGATATACATAGACCGGATTATATCGCTTACACACGGCCCATCGATAACGCGGGCGTAGGGTGGGCACGTTTTTGTGCCCACGCGCCAATTTATTCAGCCAAACCCAAAGCTTGTTTTTGCAACTGGATCAACTCGCCGATCCCGCCTTGCGCCAGATCCAGCAGGCTATTCAAGGTAGGCCGGTCGAAAGCAACGCCTTCCGCCGTACCTTGCACTTCGATGAAATGGCCGGTGTCGGTCATCACCACATTCATATCGGTATCGCAACCGGAATCCTCGACATAATCCAGGTCCAGCACCGGCGTGCCTTGATAAACGCCGACCGAAATCGCCGCGACAAAGTGCTTCAAAGGAATCGCTGCGATTGCCTTCCTTTCCAACAAGCGGGAAAATGCATCGTAAGCCGCCACCATGGCGCCGGTAATCGAGGCAGTGCGGGTACCGCCGTCAGCCTGGATCACGTCGCAATCCAGATGCAGGGTGCGTTCGCCGAAAGCCTGCAGATCAAATGCTGCCCGTAATGAACGTCCGATCAAACGCTGGATTTCCTGGGTACGGCCGGATTGCTTGCCGCGTGCTGCTTCGCGGTCCATGCGGGTATTGGTAGAGCGCGGCAACATGCCGTATTCAGCCGTCAGCCAGCCCTGTCCTTTGCCCTTCAGGAAACCAGGGACTTTTTCTTCCAGGCTGGCGGTACAGATAACCTTGGTGTCGCCGAATTCAACCAGTACCGAACCTTCGGCGTGTTTAGTGTAATTGCGGGTCAGGCGGACGGTGCGCAAAGCATCGGCGGCGCGTCCGCTGGGACGGGTAATAGGCAACATGTAAATTCCTTAAATATTTTTTTCAATAGCGCCGCGGATTTCCGCAATCGCCTGTTCGATATCGGCATCGCTGAAGCCGTCCGGAGCGTCTGTCGCCCCAAGTCGCGGCGCCTGGATGGTGGTGGTCAGGCTGCCAATCGGCAGCGTATGGGTAACGATTGAAGTAGAAGGATCATCAATATTCGGATCGCTGCCCCAGGCCATTGCCAAAGCGGTAACATTATCGCTGGTTTTACCGGCAATCCCAAGCGCATTGTTCACCAGCTCCGGCACTGCCCGCACGATGGTGCTGGTTTGCAGACGTTGCGCCAATACGTGATCGGGCAACATCGACCACAGCCCGTCAGAGCATAACAGCACGACATCGCCCGCCTGCAGGCTGACGCGGCGCGACAGCTCAACGATCGGCATGTTGGTGGCGCCGAGACAGTTGAACAGCTTGTTGCGGTCCGGATGGGTAGCACGCTCGGAAGGATCTGCCTTGCCCTGCGCAATCAGGCTTTCGATGCGAGAGTGATCGCGAGTGCGCGCCAGGATCTGGCCGTTACGCATCCAGTACAGGCGCGAATCACCGCAGTGTGCCCAGAATGCGCTGTTGTGCTGGATCAGGCAGGCCACCACCGTGGTGCGCGGTGTTTCCGAGAGTTTGTGCACTTCCCGGTAACGATGGATTTCCATGTGCGCAGCGTAGAAAGCGTCTTCCAGAAACCGCTCCGGCTTTTTGATATAAGGCTGGGCATTCTTCTGGAATAGCGAACCGATGGTCTGCATCGTAATGTTGGCGGCGATCTCGCCGTGCAAATGACCACCCATACCGTCGGTCAGCAACAGCAACAAGGCATCACGCGTGAAGCTGTAGCCCATCCGGTCCTGGTTGACCTTACGGCCGCCGATATGGCTTTCTTGATAAACAGAAAATCGCATGACTATGTACAATTCTTGCTAAAAATGCAGCTAAAAAACGGGGCAATGACGCGGCGCGTTGCAGAGCGCTATGCGGTGCACTTTGTGGAACACTTTGTGGAGCACGTCACTGCATGTTTATTGTGGTTTTTTCGTATTTTTTACTGCGTGTTTTCCTGGATCGTCGTATCCGGATTGCTCTCGGCTTTCCGGCGGAACTGGATATGCGTGAAAAAGACGTTACGTATCTTGCGCGTCACCATATCGCGCACGCTTACCTCTTCTTCCTGTACCGGCTCCATCAACGCGCGCTGCACCGCAAACACGCTTTGCGGCCGTTGCAGCGGATCGATCATCAGGCACCAACGCACCACCTGGATCAATTCCGGCGAATACAGGCCTTCCAGCTTGCGGAAATGCCCTTCCATCTTGTCGTTGACCTTGCGCTGATCCACCGGCTGCGGCGGCGCACCGACCATGCAGGCAAAAATCGAGGCGCCGATACTATAGATATCGGTCCACGGCCCCAGGTTGCCATTGCGCTCATATAGTTCGGCCGGAGCGAAACCCGGTGTATACATCGGGTACAACTTGGGCGAATCGGAGCGCAGGGTCTGGCGGGCGGCGCCGAAGTCCAGCAGGATCGGCGTGCCGTCAGCGCGCAAATAGATATTTGCCGGCTTCAGGTCCAGATGCAGCAGCTTATGCGTATGCACCTCGCGCAGGCCGTTCATCACGTGACGGAACATCTTGCGGATGAATTTTTCCGACACCAGCGGCTTTTCCCCTTTATCGCGGCGGCGCAGGATATGTTCCTGCAGCGAGCGTCCGGACTCGTAGGCCATCACCATGTACACCGTTTCATTGGCGCGGAAGAAATTGATAACGCTCACCACGTTCGGATGCGCGATGCGCGCCAAAGCGCGGCCTTCCTCGAAAAAGCACTTAAGGCCGATCCTGAAGGTCGGCAGGTTTTCCGGCGAAATTGCCGGCGCCAGTTCGCCCCACTGTCGTAACGCCAGCGAACTTGGCAAATATTCCTTGATGGCGACTGCGTTGCCATCTTCATCGTATGCCAGATAGACAATACTGAACCCGCCAGAAGCAATCTTCTTTACAATGCGGTATCCAGCAATTTTTAGCCCGTCAGGCAATGGTGCATTGTTTTGCGCGGCCATGCGATCCTACCCTAGTAATTGGTGTAAGGATTGTCTTGATAAATCGCTGACTTGTAAAGAAAAACCCTTGCAAACCAGAAACAAAGGACAGCATTTTGACTATCTGTAGCATGACAGGTTACGCCGTCACCAACCGCGAGACGGCCGCAGGCACGATTACCATCGAAATCAAGAGCGTCAACTCGCGTTTTCTCGACCTGCAATTCCGCATCAATGACGACCTGCGCTCGCTCGAACCGGCGTTGCGCGAGGCCATCATCGGCCGCATTGCACGCGGCAAAGTCGAATGTCGGCTGAGTTTCGGGCGCAAGACGGCTTCCGGCGCATCGCAAGCCCTGAACACGACGCTGCTGGCATCTCTTGTCGATTTGCAAAACGCGGTACGCCAGCAATTCATCGAAGCGGCGCCGTTCACCGTCAATGAATTGCTGCGCTGGCCCGGCGTCATCGAAGAAGCGGTGATCAGCCAGGATACATTACAGGCCGATATCCAGGCCACCATGGGCGCAACGCTGGAAGCGTTTGTCGAGTCGCGCGCGCGCGAAGGCGCGGCTCTACAAGCCACGTTGATCACCCGTATCGATGCCATGGAAGCCATCGTACAACGCATCACGCCACTGGTACCGCAAGTGGTGGCGCAATTCCAGCAAAAAGCCATAGAGCGCATGCAAGAGGCGCTGGGCCTGGCGCAACAGGATGCTAGTAATTCAAGCCTGTCGCGTGAAGAAGCGCTGGACCGGATTCGCCAGGAAGTCACCTTGTATGGCATTCGCATCGATATTGCCGAAGAATTATCACGGCTGGCGGCGCACTTGGGCGAAACCCGTCATATCCTGAAAAAAGGCGGCCAGGTTGGCAAGCGCCTGGATTTCATGATGCAGGAACTCAACCGCGAAGCCAACACCGTTGGCTCCAAGGCTGCGATCAAGGAACTAGCCGACGCCTCCATGGAATTGAAGCTGCTGATCGACCAGATGCGTGAACAGGTGCAGAACCTCGAATAGCAAGCAGTCGTACCCCCGTAAACTGAAAAGCCGCTGCAGATATGACATCTGCAGCGGCTTTTTGCCTGATGCGGGCAATTTTCCCCGGCGCTTACTTCGCGGCGATGAAGTTCTTCAGTTCCTTGGTGCGCTGTACGGTGTGGCCGCGCATGCATCCCAGGAATTCGAGGTTACGAATGGATCCGCTCTCGTTGTAGGTATAGACAGCGTCACAATCTTTTTTACGGAAAGTGACCCAGGCACGCTGTGCCTCGATCAATTTTTTCTTGACCTCGCCATAGCGCACGCCATCCTGGTCAGGCTTGGTGATTTGCTGAACCAATTGCTGATAGGTGTCGTTCAAGGTTTTTTCGTCTTTGTCGAACTCGGTCTTGGCGCAGGCATTCATATCCACGGTGCTGCTCTGCGAAAGACAAGGGTCGACTTGGGCAAATGCTGCTGCGGGTAGTACCAGGCACAGGGCCATCAACATCTTACGCATACACTCTCCTTGTAGTCAGCCATCAAATCAGCCATTAAGTCAGCAAATAAGTCATCAACCATCAAGACAGACGATTAACCCAACTCTTCCAACCGAATCTTGGTCACCGTGCCAACTACGGTCGCCAAGGCTTCAATCTTTGCAATCGCCGCTTCGACATTTTTTTCCTGCGTCTGATGCGTCAGCATGATGATATCGGTACGGGTCTCGCCCGCTGCCGGCTCTTTTTGCAGCATGGCATCTATCGAAATCGACGAGTCCGCCAGAATCCGCGTGACATCGGCCAGCACTCCAGGCTGATCGGCGACGTGCATGCGCAGATAATAGCTGGTGGTGATTTCCGCCATCGGCAGGATAGGCGTGTCAGCCATGGCGTTCGGCTGGAATGCCAGATGCGGTACGCGATGCTCAGGATCGGCGGTCGCCAGGCGCGTGATGTCGACCAGGTCGGCGATCACCGCCGAAGCGGTAGGCTCGGCGCCAGCGCCTTTACCGTAGTACAGCGTATCGCCGACAGCATCGCCGCGCACCAGCACCGCATTCATGGCGCCTTCAACGTTGGCGATCAGGCGTGCGCTCGGAATCAGCGTCGGATGCACGCGCAGCTCGATGCCGCCCGCAGTGCGCTTGGTGATGCCGAGCAGCTTGATGCGATAGCCGAGTTGTTCGGCGTAGCGGATATCGGTGGCCTGCAGCTTGGTAATGCCTTCTACATGCGCTTTGTTGAACTGCACCGGGATGCCGAACGCGATCGAGGCCATGATGGTCAGCTTGTGGGCAGCATCTACGCCTTCGATATCGAAGGTCGGATCGGCTTCGGCATATCCAAGGCGTTGCGCTTCCTTCAGCACGACATCAAAGTCGAGCCCCTTGTCGCGCATTTCGGACAGGATGAAATTGGTGGTGCCGTTGATGATGCCGGCAATCCACTGGATGCTGTTGGCGGTCAAGCCTTCGCGCAGTGCTTTAATGATAGGAATACCGCCGGCAACCGCGGCTTCAAAGGCAACGATCACGCCCTTCTCTTGCGCCGCCTTGAAAATCTCGTTGCCATGCGTTGCAATCAGCGCCTTGTTGGCGGTGACCACATGCTTGCCGTTGGCGATCGCCTGCAGCACCAGATCCTTGGCGATACCGTAGCCGCCGATCAACTCGATGACGATATCGATGTCGGGATTGTTGACTACCAGTTTGGCGTCGTTGACCACGGTGACTTCACCGTTGGTCAGCTGTTTGGCACGCTCGACGTCGAGATCGGCCACCATCGTAATTTCAATAGCTCTCCCTGCGCGCGCTGCAATTTCTTGCTGATTACGCTTCAATACGTTGAACGTGCCGGAACCGACCGTACCTATGCCAAGCAAACCTACCTTGATGGATTTCATGATCTCTGTTGTCTGTAAAAAAAATCTGATGATGCCGGGCTGGCAGCTGCACCAGTCCGACGTAATAAATAAACTATAAACCCAACTAAAAACCCGACCCTAAACCCTACATCAGGTCGTGCCGTGACGCCGGCGATAACCTTCGAGGAAATTCGCAATGCGCCCCATCGATTCCGCCAGGTCGTCGGTGTTGGGCAAGAACACCACGCGGAAATGGTCCGGCGTCGGGCAGTTGAAACCGGTGCCCTGCACAATCAGTACGCGCTGCTCTGCCAGCAATTCGTAAGCGAAATCCTGGTCGTCTGCAATCGGATATATCTTCGGATCCAGGCGTGGAAACATATACAGCGCAGCCTTCGGCTTGACGCAGGTAACGCCCGGGATATCGGTCAGCAGCTTGTAGGCCATGTCGCGCTGGCGCGTCAAACGGCCGTGCGGCCCGACCAGGTCATTGATGCTCTGGTAGCCGCCCAACGCTGTCTGGATTGCATACTGACCGGGCGCATTGGCGCACAGGCGCATGGACGCCAGCATGTTCAAGCCCTCTATATAACTCTTGGCGTGTTTTTTCTCGCCCGACACCACCATCCAGCCGGCACGATAACCGCAGGAACGATAGTTTTTCGACAAGCCGTTAAAGGTGATGAACAGCACATCGTCAGCCAGCGAGGCCAGCGAGGTATGGGTCTCGCCGTCATACAGTACTTTGTCGTAGATTTCGTCGGCAAAAATGATCAGTTGATGCTGGCGCGCCAGATCGACGATCTGTTGCAGCAGCTCCACCGGATACAAAGCGCCGGTAGGATTATTCGGATTGATGACGACAATCGCACGGGTATTCGAATTGATTTTCTTTTTGATATCTTCGATATCAGGAAACCAGCCGGCTTGCTCGTCGCAAACATAATGACGCGGGGTGCCGCCGGACAGGCTGACCGCTGCGGTCCAGAGCGGATAATCCGGCGCCGGCACCAATACCTCATCACCGGTGTTGAGCAACGCATTCATGCTCATCACGATCAACTCCGAAGCGCCGTTACCCAGGTAGATATCGTCAATCGTGACGCCCTGAATATTCTTTTGCTGGCAATAATGCATCACCGACTTGCGTGGCGCGAACATGCCTTTGGAATCGGTATAGCCCGAAGCGTTGCCCATGTTGAGAATCATGTCCTGCACGATTTCATCGGGCGGCTCGAAACCGAACACGGCCAGGTTGCCGATGTTCAGCTTGATGATCTTATGACCTTCTTCTTCCATTTGCCGCGCCTTTTCCAGCACCGGGCCGCGAATGTCATAACAAACGTCATCTAGTTTTTTCGATTTTTGAATCGGTCGCACAGCACAATCCCTTGTATTTTACGCAACATTATCGAGCTTTAAAAAGCTGTCTGGAAAATTGAGGTATCGTCACACTTGATTACGTGCGCCGCAGCAAATGCAAGCAATAGCCCCTTGTAAGGGCCTCCCAAGCTATTTCACGACTTTTCAGACAGCTTTCTGGCAGTGCACAAATCACTGCCCGAACCACCCATTCTGCCGAAAGCGTGAGGTTTTATCAATCGATAACGCAAGTTCCGCGACGGAAAACGCTACAATGCAGCACTTTATTTTCCATTTTCCGGAAATTTGCACATCGTCTGCGGTCTATCCTGTGGTTTTGCTAATTATTGGCGGGTAGGATTTTTCCCTCAACGAGTAAAGATAATGCAATGAAGCTACATACCACATCGACCCAACAGTATCAGACAGTCACGGCCTACGACGACAAGGGCGTGGAAATCAACGCCGTCCGCTACGAGCACAGCTTGCTGGTGCTGCCCGAAGTGGCGCCGGTCGCATGGCCGGTCAGCGGCTTCGACGCCCTCCATGCCGAACATTTTGCCCATATAGACAGCACCCGGCCCGATGTCGTGATCCTTGGCACCGGCTCGCGCCAACGTTTTGTGCACCCGAAACTGACCACGGTGCTGACCTCGCGCCGCATCGGCGTCGAGTGCATGGACAACAAGGCTGCTTGCCGGACTTACAACATTTTAATGGCCGAGGGACGTAAAGTCGCCCTGGCCCTGATTTTCGATACCGACAAGGAAACCGCCCAAGATGCGTGAACTGCACAAATCAAAAACTTTCGTCTGGCTGCTGTTCCTGTTGTTCTGCATCATCTGGTTTTACATGCTTGGCGCCCGTACGCTGGTGCCGACCGATGAAGGCCGCTACGCCGAAATGGCGCGTGAAATGGTCGCCACCGGCGACTGGATTACCTTACGGCTGAATGGCCTCAAATATTTTGAGAAACCACCACTGCAAACCTGGATGAATGCGCTCACGTTCGAGTTGTTTGGCCTGGGTGAGTGGCAGGCACGTTTGTGGACTGGTTTGTGCGGCTTGCTGGGCGTGGTGCTGGTGTCGTTCACCGGTACCCGCATGTTCTCCGCGCGCATCGGTTTCTATGCGGCGCTGGTGCTTGGCTCCAGCTTCCTGTGGGCCGGCCTTGGCCACATCAACACGCTGGACATGGGCTTGTCCGGCATGATGACGATTTCCTTGTGCGCCCTGTTGCTGGCGCAGCGCAGTGAAATCAGCCATAGCGCACAGCGCAACTGGATGTTGCTGTGCTGGGCCGGCATGGCGCTGGCGGTGTTGTCGAAGGGCTTGATCGGCCTGCTCATTCCCGGCGCGGTATTGGTGTTGTATACCCTGTTTTCACGCGACTGGTCGATCTGGAAGCGCTTGCATATGGTATGGGGCCTGATCCTGTTCTTTCTGATCACGACACCGTGGTTCGTACTGATTTCGATGAAAAATCCGGAATTCCCGCAATTCTTTTTTATCCACGAACAATTCCAGCGCTTCACCAGCAAGATTCACAACCGCTATGGCCCGCCCTATTACTTTGTCCCTATCCTGATATTGGGCATCGTGCCGTGGCTTGGCATCTTGTTCCAAAGCTTGTGGAGCGGCGCGCACGAACGTAGCGCGACATCCGGCTTCCAGCCGAAAAAAATGCTGCTGATCTGGAGCATATTCATTTTCGTTTTCTTCAGCATTTCCGATTCCAAGCTGCCGTCGTACATCCTGCCGATCTTCCCGGCGCTGGCACTGCTGATTGCCTGCCATCTGGATAACGCCAGCAACAAGTCGGTACAAGCCTCGGCGTGGCTGCTGCTGGTGCCGGCTATCGCCGGCCTGGCGCTGTCCTCCAAAATCCCGACGTTGGCCAAGGACGCTTACTCCCTGCCATTGATGCAAGCCCACGTGCCTTGGGTTTTCGCCGCATCGGTAGTTGCCTTTATCGGCGGCATAGCGGCATTGATGCTGGTGCGCCGTCAACGCGAATGGGCCATCGTCGCCCTCGCTGCCAGCGGCTTCATCGGCGGCCAGCTGTTGATGTACGGTCACGATCCGCAAGGACGTTATTCCGCCGGGATCGACCTGGTGCCTGCCATCAATGCAGAAATGACGCCGCAAACCACGCTTTACGTGGTCGGCAAATACGAGCAGGCGCTGCCGTTCTACCTGCGCCGCACCATGACCATGGTGCAGCATAAGGATGAACTGGAGTTCGGCATCGGCCAGCAACCGGAACTGTGGATTCCAACCATCGATGCATTTGCCACCAAATGGACCGCCGATCACGTAGCCGGCAAGAAGGATATCGCCATCATCCGCCCGGAAAACTATCGCGAGCTGGAACAAAAGGGTGTGCCGATGCGTGTCATCGGCCAGGATCCGCGCAGGGTCGTGGTGACCAACCAGGGGATTCCTGCTGCCGCTCCGGCGCCAGCGGCTCCCCCGGCTGTAGCTGAGCCTGCGCCTGCGGCAGCGGAATCCGCCCCGTCTAGCGCACCTGCCTCGCCTTACTAACCAGCGACACACATGAATCTAACCACATTTGCCTTTATCTTCGCCGGCGTATGCCTCAACGCGGCAGCGCAACTCTTGCTGAAAGCCGGCACTAACGCTGTCGGCGTCATCAGCCTGACGCCGCAAAACTGGTTTGCCACTGGCATCAAACTGGCCACCCAGCTGCCGATTATTGCCGGCCTGAGCTGCTACGTCATCTCGGTGGTGGTCTGGATCATCGGCCTGTCGCGGGTCGACGTCACCATCGCCTACCCTATGCTGTCGCTGGGCTATATCATCAGCGCTGCTGGCGCCTGGTACTTCCTGGGCGAAGCGGTATCGGCGCAGCGGTTGATGGCAATCGGCGTCATTATTGTCGGCGTGGTGATGCTGACCCGCAGTTAACCTTATAGTTAACCATATATAGATAAGCTGTTGAATATTTCGTCGCTTACTTTGTCAACATTTCTGCCAAACTTACATCGGATTTCACAACCAACATGAGCCAACAACCCTTCCTGCCGTTTGCCAAACCTACCATCGATGAAGCCACGATCGCAGCGGTCGGCGATGTCCTGCGTTCCGGCTGGATCACCAGCGGCCCCAAGGTGCAGGCATTCGAAGCGCAGCTGTCCGAGTATTTCGGCGGCCGTCCGGTGCGCACCTTCAATTCCGGCACCTGCACCATGGAAATCGCCTTGCGCATCGCCGGCATCGGCGCCGGCGATGAAGTCATCACCACGCCGATTTCCTGGGTTGCCACAGCCAACGTGATTATTGAAACCGGCGCCACGCCGGTGTTCGCCGACATCGATCCGGTTACCCGCAATATCGACCTGGCCCAGGTAGAAGCCGCCATCACACCGCGCACCAAGGCCATCATTCCGGTCTACCTGTCGGGTCTGCCGGTGGATATGGATCGCCTGTACGCGCTGGCAAAAAAACATAATCTGCGCGTGGTGGAAGACGCCGCACAAGCATTGGGATCGACCTGGAACGGCAAGCGCATCGGTGCTTTGGGCGACTTTGTCTCGTTCAGCTTCCAGGCCAACAAGAACGTCACTTCATCCGAAGGCGGCTGCCTGGTGTTGAACAATGCCGAAGAAGCACGCCTCGCAGAAAAATATCGCCTGCAAGGCGTTACCCGCAGCGGCTTCGACGGTCTTGACGTCGATGTCCTGGGCGGCAAATTCAACATGACCGACGTTGCAGCAGCCATCGGCCTCGGCCAGTTTGCCCATATCGAAGCGATTACCGCCCATCGGCGCGAACTGGCGCAGTACTACTTCACCTGTTTCGGCAGCGATTTTGAAGCGAAGTACGGCGCGCAGTTGCCGGTTGCCGATTTCGACAACAGCAACTGGCACATGTTTCAGCTGGTGCTGCCGGAGCGCAAGGACGGCAAACCGGCGCGCGCCACTTTCATGGAGCAGATGCAGGAACGCGGCATCGGCATCGGCTACCACTATCCTGCGATCCACCTGCTCAGCATGTACCGCGCACGTGGCTTCAAGGAAGGCATGTTCCCGATCTCGGAAAGGGTCGGCCGCCTGATCGTCTCGCTGCCAATGTTTAATGTGATGACGAAGAACGATGTCGAACGTGCGGTTTCGGCGGTAAAATCCGTGCTCGAACAAAACTAAACAAAACTAACAAGCGATTGATGAAACCAGAACTTTCCGTCGTCATCCCGGTATACAACGAGGAATCGGGCCTCGCCAAACTGTTCGAGCGCCTCTACCCGGCGCTTGACGCACTTGGCATCAGCTATGAAATCCTGTACGTCAACGACGGCAGCCGCGACAAATCGGCGGCGATACTGGCCGAGCAATTCCGCTTGCGCCCGGACGTTACCCGCGTGGTCCTGTTCAACGGCAATTTCGGCCAGCATATGGCGATACTGGCCGGCTTTGAAGCCAGCCGCGGCGAAATTATCGTAACGCTCGACGCCGACCTGCAAAATCCGCCGGAAGAAATCGGCAACCTGGTCGCCAAGATGCGCGAGGGCTACGATTACGTCGGCTCGATCCGCCGCAAACGCCAGGATTCTGCCTGGCGCACGATTGCCTCCAAAGCCATGAATGTGCTGCGCGAAAAAATCACCGGCATCAAGATGACGGATCAGGGCAACATGCTGCGCGCTTATGGCCGCAACGTGGTCGACCTGATCAACCAATGCAAGGAAGTCAACACCTTCGTGCCGGCGCTGGCTTATACCTTCGCCCGCAACGAGACCGAAATCGTGGTCGAGCACGAAGAGCGTTCGGCCGGCGAATCGAAGTACTCGCTGTATAGCCTGATCCGCCTGAATTTCGACCTGGTCACTGGTTTTTCGATTGTGCCCTTGCAGCTGTTTTCGCTGATCGGGATTATCCTGTCGTTCGCTTCCGGGGCGCTGTTTGCCATTCTGGTGGTGCGCCGCTTCCTGTTCGGCGCCGAGGTGCAAGGTGTGTTCACGCTGTTCGCGTTTGCCTTCTTCCTGATGGGCATGATCCTGTTCGGCATCGGCCTGGTCGGCGAGTATGTCGGCCGTATTTATCAGCAAGTGCGGGCCCGGCCACGTTACGTGGTGCAAGCCATGCTGGAGCAATCCTCGGCCGAGGATAAAGAGACATCATGAGAGCCGTCGTTTTCGCCTATCACAATGTCGGTGTGCGCTGCCTGAAAGTCTTGCTGGCGCGCGGCGTCGACATCGCACTGGTCATTACCCACGAAGACAATCCGGCCGAAACCATCTGGTTCGAGTCGGTCTCCGCTTTGTGCAAGCAACACGGTATTCCAGCGATCGCCCCGAGCGATCCTGCCGCGCCGGAGTTGCTGGCCCAGGTTGCAGCCTTGCAGCCGGATTTCATCTTCAGTTTCTATTACCGCCATATGCTGCCAGCCGCCTTGCTGGCACTGGCCAAACACGGCGCTTACAATATGCATGGCTCCCTGTTGCCGAAATATCGCGGCCGGGTGCCAATCAATTGGGCGGTCTTGCATGGCGAAACCGAAACCGGCGCCACGCTGCATGAAATGGCTGCCAAGCCCGACGCCGGCGCTATCGTGGCGCAAACCTCGGTGCCGATTCTGCCCGACGACACCGCCTATGAAGTATTCGGCAAAGTCGTGGTTGCCGCCGAACAGACGCTGTGGAATGTGCTGCCGGCCATGCTGGCGGGGAAAATCCCCAGGTTGCCGAACGATCTGTCGCAAGGTAGTTATTTCGGCGGACGCAAGCCGGAAGATGGCAAAATCGACTGGAATCAACCTGCGCATGAGGTCTACAACCTGTATCGCGCAGTCGCGCCACCCTATCCCGGCGCATGGACTATTGTCAAAGAGCGCACTTTTATTATCGGAAAAGCACAATTATCGGCCAACTTGATCGAAAATCTGCCTGCAAATTTGCCTCGGGGCTTGGCGGTAGTGGATAATCGCATTGTTGGCGTTTGCGGCGATGGCCGTGCGCTATTGATTAACGAATTGCTGGCGGATGGTCAAACCGTTACGCCAGAGGCATTACATAACATCCTTTTATAATATAAATAATACAAAGCCTGCTGCATGATTCTGCGAGCACGATGGGAGTTTTTGATTACCCTGCCTGCCAAGAACTGCAGCGTTTGAAATTCCGCCTTGCGGAATGCCAATCCAACAATAATAGATCACCATGAAAAAAGTCCTCATCCTCGGCGTCAACGGTTTCATCGGCCACCACCTGTCCAAGCGTATCCTGGAAACTACCGACTGGCACGTCTACGGCATGGACATGATGACCGACCGCATCCGCGACCTGCTGGACAACGATGCCTATAAGTCGCGCATGCATTTCTTCGAGGGCGACATCACCATCAACAAGGAATGGGTTGAGTACCACGTCAAGAAATGCGATGTGATCCTGCCGCTGGTGGCGATCGCCACACCGTCGACCTACGTCAAGCAGCCGCTGCGCGTATTCGAACTGGACTTTGAAGCCAACCTGCCTATCGTGCGTTCGGCTGCCAAGTATGGCAAGCACCTGGTATTCCCGTCGACGTCGGAAGTGTACGGTATGTGCCACGACGAAGAATTCGATCCGGAGCAATCCGAACTGATCTGCGGCCCGATCAACAAGCCACGCTGGATCTACTCCTGCGCCAAGCAATTGATGGATCGCGTGATCTGGGGCTATGGCATGGAAGAAGGCTTGAACTTCACGCTGTTCCGTCCGTTCAACTGGATCGGCGCCGGCCTTGATTCGATCCATACGCCGAAGGAAGGCAGCTCACGCGTAGTGACCCAGTTCTTCGGTCATATCGTGCGCGGCGAGAATATCTCCCTGGTCGATGGCGGCCAGCAAAAACGTGCCTTCACTTACATCGATGACGGTATCGACGCCCTGATCAAGATCATCGCCAACAAGGACGGTATTGCCAGCGGCAAGATCTACAACATCGGCAATCCGGTCAACAACTACTCGATCCGCGACCTGGCCGACATGATGTTGAAACTGGCGACCGAATATCCTGAATACGCCGACTCGGCGAAGAAGGTCAAGCTGATCGAGACCACTTCAGCGGCGTACTACGGTAAAGGCTATCAAGACGTGCAAAATCGCGTGCCGAAAATCACCAACACATGCGACGAACTGAACTGGCAGCCGACCACCACCATGGCTGACACCTTGCGCAATATTTTTGATGCATACCGCGGCCAGGTGGCCGAAGCTCGCGCCTTGATGGACTAAACAGGTACTCGGTGGAACAGCCGCGCTTTAGAAGGTCAATAAAGCGGATAAGGTTGTTCCACCCTTGTAGTTGGTAGATGCAACAACAGAATCCGTTTTACGTATTTGGTTTATAGCCGGCTCCGAAGTTTTCCCATCCCTTCTTTCTCGCTAGCCCAGACAACTTGCCCCTCCTCACCTTAAAAATCGACGCCGACACCTATCGCGGCACACGTGAAGGGGTGCCGAATCTGGTGCGCCTGCTGAGCAAATACCAGGCTCGCGCCACTTTTCTGTTTTCGCTCGGGTACGACCATACCGGCTGGGCATTGAAACAAGTATTTCGCCCCGGCTTTTTCCAAAAGGTGTCGCGCACTTCGGTGGTCGAACATTACGGTCTCAAGACCTTGATGTACGGCGTGCTGTTGCCGGCTCCGGATATCGGCAAGACTTGTGCAAGCTATATGCAGGCGGTACGCGACGCCGGTTTCGAATGCGGCGTCCATACGTGGGATCACCGCGTGTGGCAAGACCATGTGCGGCAGCGCGGCGCAGACTGGACTAGCCAGCAGATGCAACGTTCGTTCGATCGCTTCACGCAGATTTTCGGCCAGCCGCCGAAAACCCACGGCGCCGCCGGCTGGCAAATGAATCCCTACGCCTTCGAGCAGCTGGAAAAATTCGGCATTGCCTATTCCTCCGACGGCCGCGCCATGCTGAACGATGACGGCGCCCTGGCCGACGCCGCGGCCGGACCGCATCGCTTGCAGGTGAATGGCAAGACGCTGGCATGCATACAACTGCCAACCACCCTGCCGACACTGGATGAATTGTTGGGCAGGAGTTTCAACGGCGTTGAGCTGACGCCGTCAAATATCGCAGCCCATATCCTGGCCCTGACAGCAACGCCCCGCGATCATGTATTTACTCTGCATGCAGAGCTTGAAGGCCAAAAACTCGCCCCCATATTTGAACAATTGCTGCAGGGCTGGCAGGCGCAGGGCTATGATCTGGTCGCGATGGAAGATTATTATCGACAAGTCAAAGACCGGGAGTTGCCCACTGTCCCGCTGACATGGGCGGAGTTGCCGGGACGATCGGGTGAGATGATCATGCAGGCACAGGCAAGCAATAGCTGATCAGTGCAAGGCGCACAAGGCCCAAGACCCTGATTGGTGACCGATTCATCATAATCTAGTGAACAGGACAATACAGTGGCCGACAATACCTATCCTTCCATCATCAACATGACCGTGCCCGACTTCTCTGCAGCCATGACTGGCGAACAGACATTCCAGTTGTCGAAGTACCACGGTCAAAAAATAGTGTTGTATTTTTATCCCAAGGACAATACGCCCGGCTGCACCACCGAGGCGATCCAATTCCGCGACATGTATGCTGAGTTCCAACGCAACAACACCCTGATATTCGGCGTCAGCCGCGACAGCATTCGCTCTCACGAGGGTTTCAAGGGCAAGCTGGGGCTGCCGTTCGATCTGATCGCCGATCCCGACGAGACGCTATGCGCCATGTTCAATGTCATGAAAATGAAAAATATGTACGGCAAGCAAGTGCGCGGTATCGAGCGCAGCACGTTTGTGATTGACGCCGCCGGCATATTGGTGAAAGAATGGCGTGGAGTGAAGGTGCCATCGCATGTTGAGGAAGTATTGGAGTTTGTAAGTCATTGAAATCAAAAAAATTATTTCTGGAAGCCGTTTGCGGACAAGGCCTGAGGGCCTTCCCAAACGGCTTTTTTACTTTTTAATTTGTAAATTCCTATCCGAGCCTGTTGTCCATTGATGTTTTCTAAATATATTTTGTTGTTTTTGTGTAGTGCCGTTGCTTCACCCGTTTGGTCCGGTTCGTGTTATCACCAAAGCGAACACTTTTTTCATCTTTAAAGCGAGGTTCTGATGCCCTTACCAAAATTACCGACCAAACCCGCTGCTTTACTGTCCGTTCAAGATTATCCGAAAGCGGAAGCCGGCAAAGCCGTCAAACCACGTATCGCCGTAGTTGAACCGATTACCCGTAACAAAGAAGTTGCTCCACAAGCGCGCAACAAAACCGTAGAAAACCGCAAAACCGGCAAGGCCCCCGCGGAAAATTCGCGTGCCGTTGCCGACAAATCCGCGAAACCGGCCGAAGGCCACATCCGACCGAAGTCGATGACCAGTCGCGCCGCCGACAAAACCGGCGTGACCAAATTGTTCGTGCTGGACACCAATGTCCTGATGCACGATCCAACGTCCCTGTTCCGTTTTGAAGAACATGACATCTACCTGCCGATGGTGACGTTGGAGGAACTCGATAACCACAAGAAAGGCATGTCGGAAGTCGCACGTAACGCGCGTCAGGTATCCCGTTCACTGGATGCGCTGGTGGGCGATGTGGTGGACGATCAGATCGACCATGGCATTCCTTTATCGAAACTCGGCAACAAGGACGCAAAGGGCCGCCTGTTCTTCCAGACCAAGCTGCAAAACGCCGATCTGCCTGAAGGTTTGCCGGTTGGTAAAGCCGACAACCAGATTCTCGGCGTCGTACGCGGACTGGAAGCCGAGTCGCCTGGCCGTGCGGTGGTGCTGGTGTCGAAAGACATCAACATGCGCATCAAGGCGCGGGCGATGGGCTTACCGGCGGAAGATTATTTCAACGACCATGTGCTGGAAGACACCGACCTGCTGTATTCGGGCATTCAGCAATTGCCGGACGATTTCTGGATCAAGCACGGCAAGGGCATCGAATCCTGGCAGGAAAACAAGCATGGCACCGGCTATACTTACTATCGCCTGAGCGGGCCACTGGTACCGTCGTTGCTGGTCAATCAGTTCGTCTTCATCGAACCGAAAAACGGCGAGCCTGCGTTCTACGGACAAGTCACCCAGATCAACGGCAAGACGGCAGTACTGCAAACCTTGCGCGATTACGGTCACGCCAAGAACAGTGTGTGGGGCATTACCGCGCGCAACCGTGAGCAGAATTTTGCGTTGAACCTGCTGATGAATCCGGATTGCGACTTCGTCACCCTGCTCGGCCAGGCCGGCACCGGTAAAACCTTGCTGGCGCTGGCGGCCGGTTTGGCCCAGGTGCTGGAAACCAAGACCTACAACGAAATCATCGTGACCCGCGTCACGGTGCCGGTCGGTGAGGATATCGGTTTCCTGCCGGGTACCGAAGAAGAGAAGATGGGGCCGTGGATGGGCGCCTTCGACGACAATCTGGAAGTGCTCAACAAATCCGATTCGGATGCCGGCGAATGGGGTCGCGCCGCCACCCAGGATCTGATTCGTTCGCGCATCAAGATCAAGTCGCTCAACTTCATGCGCGGCCGTACTTTCGTCAACAAGTTCCTGATCATCGACGAAGCGCAAAACCTGACGCCGAAGCAAATCAAAACGCTGGTCACACGTGCCGGCCCTGGCACCAAGATCATCTGCCTCGGTAATATCGCCCAGATCGATACGCCTTACCTGACCGAAGGCTCCAGCGGCCTGACGTATGTTGTCGATCGTTTCAAGGGCTGGTCGCACAGCGGCCATGTGACGCTGGCGCGCGGCGAACGTTCGCGCCTGGCCGATCATGCCAGCGATGTGCTGTAAGAGATGTTGTAAAAAATGTTGTAAGAGCGGCTAATAGCTAGCGCAGAGATGCGCTGGCCGGACGGCTGAACGGGTGCAATTCAATTTCGGTTGAATTGCACCCGTTTTTATTTGATGATGTGGTATTCCGCCATCTTTCATGGCGAAACCAGCCGATGGGTACGCCAATGAGACTCGCCATTCTTTCCGACATTCACGCCAACATCTGGGCGCTGGAAGCCGTTCTGGCCGACATCAGGAAGCAAGGGGTGGATTTGATCGTCAACGCCGGCGACATCCTGTCCGGGCCGCTGGAACCCGCGGCGACCGCAGATTTATTGATGCCGCTGCAACTGCCAACCATTCGCGGCAACCACGAGCGCCAGTTGCTTGCCTGCGAACAGCAAGCCGGCCATCCCAGCGATCAGTTCGCGTTTGAACACACGACGCAGGCGCAGCGCGACTGGATCAAAGGATTGCCAGGCACACTGGTTATCTCCGACGAGGTTTTCATGTGCCACGGCACGCCGGCCAGCGATTTGATTTATTTTCTTGAGCAGGTCGACCAGCACGGCTGCCGCATGGCCGCGGCTGCCGATATCGAAACCCGTGCCGCAGGCATCACGCATAGCCTGATCATTTGTGGCCATACACACAAGCCACGCGCCCATGCGATCTCCGGCGAGCGCCTTGTGGTTAATCCCGGCAGCGTCGGCTTGCAAGCATACGACGACGACCAGCCCTACTTCCACGCCATCGAGAACGGCAGCCCGCATGCCCGTTATGCCATTTGCGAACAAACCGCGCATGGCTGGAATGTCATGCATCTGAATATCAGCTACGACCATCACAAAGCAGCCGCGACGGCGCTAAAGAACGGCAGGAGCGACTGGGCGACGTGGCTGTCGACGGGAAGAGTCTAAGCAAGAGCCAGAGCAAATCGGGCAAAAAAAACGGCGCATCGAACACGATGCGCCGCAACCTTAAGACACTACTAGAACTCAGAATGCCACAGGACGCCATTTAAGCAAACGTTTTTCCAGAGTGGTCAGCAAATAGTCCGCAGCCAGGGCCACCACCGCCAGCACGATCATCGCTGCAAACACGCCGCTGGCATTGAAAGCGCCTTGTGCGGTTGATATCAACAGGCCGATACCTTGCTTGGAACCGAGGAATTCACCCACCACCGCACCAACCAGGGCAAAACCGAAACTCACGTGCAGACTCGCCAGGATCCAGCTCAATGCGGAAGGAATTACTACCGACATCGTGACCTGGCGCGGCGACGCACCGAGAATCTGCGCATTGGCAATCATGTAACGGTCGGCTTCACGTACACCTTGGAAGGCGTTGCCGAACACCACGAAGAACACCATCACCACCGCCAGCGCAACTTTGGACGCCATGCCGAGACCCAGCGCGATGACGAAAATCGAACCCAGCACCACCCGTGGAATCGAATTGGCAATCTGGATATAAATACTGAAGACATCGGACAGCAATTTATTACGGCCCAGCAAAATACCGCAAATAACGCCGGCCACGGAACCGATCAGGAATCCCAGCACGGTTTCTTCCAGGGTTACCAGGACCTGGGTCCATAACGGGCCTTGCGAGGTACCTTCCATGATCCAGTCATAGATTTGCACCACGATCAGCGAAGGTTGCGAAAAGAAGAATGGATCAATCCAGTTCAGTCTTGCCGCCAGCTCCCAGCCGCCTAGCGTAAAAATCAGGATGGCGACGCGCAGTGACATCACCAGCCAATAGCGTTGCTTGATTTTTCGTTGCGCCTCTTGTTCAACAGTGGCCAGGCTGGCCGCGCTGAGCTTGTCGATTGTGTGTACTTGATTCATGATAATTGCCTTTTTGCTTCCGTCCGGGATGATATCGATGTTGATATCAAGCCGGGCAACGGTATGTAAATGGATAAAGCCAGGGATTAGCTAATGTGCACTTCTTCGCGCAGATCGGCCCAGATCTTGCGGGAGATATCGATGAAGCGCTGTTCATAACGCACTTCCGACATCACCCGTGGGCGCGGCAGATCGATCTCGTACACACTCTTCAAGGTGGCAGGACGCGCGGTCAAGACATAGACTTTGTCGGCCAGCGCAATCGCTTCTTCCAGATCATGGGTAACGAACACCACCGAACCGGATTGCGACGACCACAACTGCAGCAACTCGTCTTGCATCAGGGTGCGGGTCTGCATGTCGAGCGCGCTGAAAGGCTCGTCCATCAACAAGATCTCAGGGCTGTTGATGAACGTCTGCGCCAGGGCAACGCGTTTGCGCATGCCACCGGACAATTGATGCGGATAGTGATTGGCGAACTTGTCGAGGCCGACACGGCGTATCCACTCTTCGGCAAGGGCATAAGCGGCGTCTTTCGGTTTGCCGCGGAACAGCGGTCCGGCTGCCACGTTGTGGAGCACGCTGCGCCAAGGGAATACCGCATCGTTCTGGAATACAAAACCAATCCGCGGATCGATGCCGCTGACCGGTTCGCCCATGATGCGCACTTCGCCCACGGTTGGCTTGAGCAACCCGGTGATCATGCTCAGCGTCGTCGATTTACCGCAGCCGGTCGGTCCCACGATAGCGACGAACTCACCGCGCGCCACGCTCATGGTGAAATCACGCAGCGCTACCGTGGCCTTGCCGTCAGGCGAGATGAAACGGCACGACACGTTACGTAATTCGATGGCGGGGGTGTCCCGCAAAACTTGAGGTGCCGCCGACGATGCCGCGGTTTGCGCGTAAGTTGCTTGGTTCATTTGAAGTTCCTGGTTATGCGTTGTTTTGCCTATCGTAGCCACACCGACGTATCCGGTTGGCGCGAGTCTCGTCACCGGAGCCGCTGCGCGACTCCGGTCCACTCACTTATTTGTTACTAAGATTCGCTGTTAAGCTTGTGCGGCGTCAGCCTTATTTGGCCAGACTGACAAACTCGTTGGTATAGGTTTTAGCAAGGTCAATATGCTTGCCCTTGACGTTCGGATTGAAGCCGGACAGAACCGACAGTACTGTTTCCGGGCCGCCGACAGGCATTTTGCCGTCCGCTGAAAACATCGGCAGGGAGTTTTGCAAGGCCTGCACATACATCGGCTTGTTATTGCCGTAGTAATCCTTCGGCATCTTGTCTGCGATTTCCTCAGCGCTGTGGGTATTGATGTATTTGAGTGTCTTGACAAAGGCACGTGCCAGCTTGCCGGCTTCAGCCTTATGCGACTTCAGCCAAGGCCCTTGGACATACAGGCTGGACGCAGGGTACAAACCACCCAGCGCCTTGACCGTGCCTTCGACGGTACGCATGTCGACCAGCACCGAAGCCTCACCGGTTTTCAGTAGCTGCGACACGGTCGGCTCGGTAGTCATGCCTGCATCGATGCGTCCTTGCTTGATCGCGACGATGAAAGTGTTGTCGGCGCCCACTGGCAACACCGAGTACTGGCTGGAAGTGATACCGTGCTTGGCCGCCAGATACTGGGTCAGGAAATTAGTCGAGGAACCGAGGCCGGTTACGCCCAGTGTTTTTCCCTTGACGTCAGCCATGCTCTTGATCGTAGCGGCGGCTTTGGTCGATACCATTTCCACTTCGCCCGGAACCTGGCCGAAAATCGTAATCGCGGTGACTTCCTTACCCTTGCTTTGCAAATCGATAGAGTGATCGTAAAAGCCGACTACCGCCTGCACCGCGCCAGCCAGCAATTCATTTTCGGCATCCACGCCGGCCGGTTGCGATTGCAACTCGACGTCCAGTCCCTCTTCCTTGAAATACCCCAGCTGCTCGGTAAGCTTGGCCGGCAGGTAGATCATCTTGGTGATGCCACCGACCATGATGGTGATTTTTCCTGAATCGGCTGCCATTGCCGGGCTTGCGCCAACGACAC
This sequence comes from Collimonas sp. OK607, assembly GCF_900111995.1. Classification (GTDB taxonomy): domain Bacteria; phylum Pseudomonadota; class Gammaproteobacteria; order Burkholderiales; family Burkholderiaceae_D; genus Collimonas. The sequence goes on along the minus strand of NZ_FOKF01000002.1, from coordinate 300,711 downwards.
CGGCAGCGACGAGCAAAGCGGAAATCAGTGATCCACGAATGAGGGTATGCATTAAGTTGTCTCCATTTATTATTGGGATATTGACCGGATACATGCGGCGGGGTGCCGTTGCTCCAGTCTTGAGCGTATTCTAGAGTGCGCTAACTTTCATCCAGCTTTCCAAATTCGCGTTATTTCGTTTAAATTTCGTGTAATTTAGCTTGCACTGCAACATAACCAATCTATCCTGTTTCCATGAAATTACTCCTGATCGAAGACAATCCACCGCTTGCGCTATGGCTCAGCAAGATACTCAAGGAAGAGAAGTTCACCCTTGATGTCGCCACCGATGGCGAAGCCGCCGACCGCCTGCTGCAAAGCGAAAACTACGATGTGGTCTTGCTCGACCTGCAGCTGCCGAAAATGAGCGGCAAGAGCGTCTTGCGCCGCTTGCGCGAGCGGCATAACAACGTGCCGGTCATGATTCTCACCGCCAGCGGCTCGATTGACGAGAAAGTCGATTGCCTCGGCGCCGGCGCCGACGACTACCTGGTCAAGCCGTTCGAGGTACGCGAACTGGTCGCCCGGATCAAGGCACTGATCCGCCGTCAAACGCCCGGCAAGACCGCAGAAATGCAATGTGGCGACCTGCGCTATGACAGCAACACGCGACAGTTTTCGATTGCCGGCCAGGTGCTGGCGCTGCCCGGACGCGAACACGACGTACTCGAAATCCTGATGCTGAAACAAGGCAAGACCGTCTCCAAGAGCGCCTTGATGGATGGCGTATTCGGACTCGACGATGAACCCAGCGCCGACGCGATTGAAATCTATATCCACCGTTTGCGCAAGAAACTGGAGCACTGCCAGGCCGCCATCATGACCCTGCGCGGACTCGGTTATCTACTAAAGCAGAAAGACCTCAATTGATCATCAGCCTGCGCCTGCGCTTACTGTTGTGGTTGCTGATTCCGCTGACTTTATTTGTCGCGGTCAGTGCTGCGCTGTCGTATCGCAGTGCGCGGCAGACCGCGGACCTGTTGCAAGACCATGCGTTGCTGGCGTCGGCGCAGGTGATCGCCGGCGAGATCCAGTGGCTGGACGGCGTGCCGCATGCCAGCATACCGCCGGCGGCGCTGGAGTTGCTGGTCTCTCCGGAACAGGACCAGGTGTATTACCAGGTGATTACCGACCAGGACAGATTGCTGGCCGGCCGGCCCGACTTCCCGCAGGCGCTGCGCTTTCCACTAGGTACGCCAGCCTTCAGCGACATCGACTACCATGGCCAGATGTTGCGCGTGGTCAGCCAGGTCCGTACGCTGTATAACGCCGGCCAGTTGCACAAGATCGCCATCCTGGTTGGACAGACCCCCCGCGCCCACGACCAGATGGTGGCAGACCTGTGGCGCCCTTCCCTGCTCCGTCAAGTCGCCATGTTGTTGTTGGCCGCGATTCTGGTAGTGCTTGGCCTGACCATGGAGTTGCGGCCGTTGATGCACCTGAAAGATCAACTGGCTTCGCGCGATTCCACTTCTGTGTCGCCGATCAGGCCTGGCCAGTTGCAACTGGAACTGCGGCCTATCGTCGAAGCGATCAACCAGACCATCCAGCGCCTGAACACACAGGTCGCAGCGCAAAAACGCTTCATCACCGACGCCGCCCATCAATTGCGCACACCCCTGACTCTGCTCGATTCCCAGATCCAGTTTGCCCGCCGACTGAACGACGAAGAGCGGCGCAGCGAAGTACTGCAAGCGATGCAGGAAAGCAGCCGCAACATGACCGAGCTGACCAACAAGCTGCTGCTGCTGTCGCAGGCGGAAGCCTCCAATACCACGGCTTTCCTCAGACAGCCGGTGGATTTGATGGCAGTCTCGGCAGCGGTGCTGGAAGATATTGTCGACCTGGCTCAGCGCAAGAATATCGACCTTGGACTTGAGACAAAAATGCAGCATGCCTGGGTGATGGGAAACGAAGCCTTGTTCACGGCCATGATGATGAACCTGGTCGACAACGCCATCCGCTACACCCCCGTCAATGGCAAGGTCACCGTCGCCATCGCGGCCGGTCACGAACAGGTCGACATCAGCGTCAGCGACAACGGCCCGGGGATTCCCGCCGAAGTACGCAACCGCGTGTTCGAGCGGTTTTTCCGTAACGCGGCGCCAGGCCAGGAGGGCACCGGCCTGGGCCTTGCCATCGTCAAGGAAATTGTGATCGCAGCACAAGGCACGGTGACGTTGGCCGCCGGCGATCAACAACGCGGCCTGGCTGTACTGGTGCAACTGCCCGCGCTTGCAACCGGCCCCGATGAAGCAGCCGCCAACAAGATCTGAATAACTGTTCTAGAGTGTTCTCAGCAAGGAGTTTTATTTTGCAGTATATTCTTGCCTAGGCAATGAATATTAGTGCATTAAATCAAGTACCAAGTTGAGAAATAAGTTGAGAGCGTCGTGAACAAACCACCACTATTCACTCTGGATGCGTATCAGATTGAAGAGAGCATAGGCTATTTATTGGCGCGCTCGCGCGCCATGCTGACCAAAAGCTCTGATGAATCCCTGGCGCAATACGGGATAACCCATGCGCAAGGCGCTATTATCCTGATGTTGTCATCAGGAAAGTATTCGACTGCAGCCGATCTGGCGCGCGACACGTACACCGACGCCGCCTCTACCAAACGGATGATCGACCGTCTGGTAGCCCGCGATCTGATTAAGCGCGAACCATGTGTGCACGACAGGCGTTTGATGAAATTGCACCTGACTGCGGATGGCCTGGCGTTATCGAAAGTGATGCCACAGGTATTTTGCGGCGTACTGAACAAGCATTTTTCAGACTTCAGCGCGGAGGAAATCGGCTTTTTGAAATCGATGCTAAAGCGTTTGCTGGCGAATAACGTTTCTAATACCCCGTCAGAAAAAACACATTGACTAAGCAAGAATAATTTATTCAATATTACTTTTAAACAAGCAGCCTTGGCATAGTCATTCGTAGTCATTCGTAGTCCTCGCAGTCGCTCTATCCTTGGCCGCTAAACCAACCAGTCACATCAACAACGACATGAACTCTCATCCATCTTCAGTCCGACGCAGCCTGCCAAAACTCGGCACCCAGCGCCTTGCCATCAGCGCCGCCGCACTACTGCTGGCGGCTTGCGCCAATTTCAGCGGCATCCATAGCACCGCCCACTCCAATAGCCCGGACGACTATGCATCGACATCGTCCTTGCCTGGACAAGGCGGCATGTGGCCGGCCACTTCGTGGGTCAGCAATATAGGTGGCAGCCAGCTACAGCAGTTGGTCGATGAAGCGCTGGCGAGCAATCCTAATCTGCAAGCCGCTGCTGCCCGCATAGCAGCATCGCGCGCCATGGTGGAAGCGGCTGGTGCAACCGGCAAACCGCAGGTCGGCGCCAGTCTGTCGGCAACGCGTGAGCGCTTCAGCGAGAACAGTATTTACCCGCCGCCATTCGGCGGCATGTATGTAACTGACTATGAAACCGCGCTGAATTTTTCTTACGACCTGGATTTCTGGGGCAAGCACGGTGCGCAGCTGAGCTCGGCCGTATCGCAAAGTAAAGCTGCGGAAGCCGAACACTACGCAGCACGCCTGGCGCTGACTGCAGGCATCTCGAAAGCCTGGCTGCAGCTGGGACGCCAGTATGCGCAACTGGACCTGACCAATCAGCAGCTGGCATTGCGCGACAAGCTGGACAAGCTGACGCAGCAACGCTTTGCCGCCGGCCTCGATACGCAAACCGATAATCAACAAAGCCGGCAACAGGTGGCCAACTTGCGTGCGGAGCAGTCGCAATGGCAGGAAGCGATCGCGCTGACCCGTAACCAGATCGCGGCGTTGATGGGGCAAGGTCCTGATCGCGGTTTGAAAATCCCGGTGCCGACGCTGCCTGCGGATAGCAGCATCGCCCTGCCGGACCAGTTGCCGCTAGGGTTGCTGGGACGCCGTCCCGATGTAGTCGCCGCACGCTGGCAAGTCGAAGCCGCGCAAAGCGACATCAAGGTTGCCAAGACCGAGTTCTACCCGAACGTCAACCTGTCGGCCATGGCCGGTTTTTCCAGCCTTGGTTTTTCACAGTTCTTGACTCATGGCAGCAAGGTAGTCGGCATCGGTCCGGCGATCCATCTGCCGATCTTTGAAGGCGGTGCATTGCGCGCCCAGCTCAAAGGCCGGGTCGCAGCTTATGACGGCGCGGTGGCGACTTATAACCAGGCGCTGAATGACGCTTTCCACGAAGTGGCGGATAGCGTGCAGTCGTTGCGTGCGGCTGAAACCCAGGACAAGAGTCAACAAGCCGCGGTCGACGCAGCCGAGCGCGGCATGAAACTGGCTGAGCAACGGCAGCAGGTCGGCACCGGCAACATGCTGCAAGTGGTGAGCACCCAAATTGGCTGGCTGGCACAACGTAAAACCGAACTTGATGTGCGCGCCCGCAGAGCCGATTTGCGCGTCAACCTGATCAGGTCGCTAGGTGGCGGCTTTGACGCTACGGCCGAGGGACTCAATCCTGCAGAAGCCAATGCAAGCAGCGCCGCCACTCCTCAGGCAAGCACGGCAAACTGATCGCTTTCGACTGAAAACCGATTCACTAAATAAACCGTTCACTTATTGCGAAACCCGCATCATGACAACACCAAATCAAACTCCGCAAGAACCATCCACCGCTGCAGCCTCTGCTGCGCCGGCATCTGTCGCCACCAATGGCAACGGCAAACGCCGCGGTCTGCTGATCGGCGTCACTATCGCGCTTATCATTGTCCTGATCGCCTATGGCATCTGGTGGTTCATCTATGCTCGCCACTACGAAGGCACCGACGACGCTTATGTCGGCGGCAACGTGGTCCAGGTCACGCCGCAGGTTGGCGGTACTGTCTTGGCGATCCACACCGACGATACCGAGCTGGTGCAGGTCGGCAGCCCGCTGGTGGACCTGGACCAGGCCGACGCCAAGGTAGCACTGGCTTCGGCCGAAGCCCAGCTGGCGCAAACCGTGCGCCAGGTGCGTACGTTGTTTGTCAACAACAACGCCCTGGCTTCCAATGTCACCGCCCGCGCTGCGGAACTGGATCGGGCGCGCTCGGATCTGGCGCGCCGCTCGCAACTGATCAGCACCGGCGCTGTCTCCAAGGAAGAACTGGAACACGCTAAAGTAGCAGTGCAAGGAGCGGAAGCCGCGTTGCAAGCCACTCGCGAGCAACTGGCGTCGAACAAGGTATTGACCGACCGTACCACGGTCGACCAGCATCCGAACGTGCTCAACGCTGCTGCGCAAGTACGCAACGCTTATATCAATCTGGCCCGTACCACATTGCTGGCGCCAACCACCGGTTATGTCGCCAAGCGTTCGGTGCAGGTTGGCCAGCGTGTTGCTGCCGGTACCCCGCTGCTGTCGATCGTGCCGCTGAACGCACTGTGGGTTGACGCTAACTTCAAGGAAGTGCAGATCAACAATATGCGGATCGGCCAGCCGGTCACCTTGAAGTCTGATTTGTACGGTTCCAAGATCGAGTACCACGGTAAGGTAGTCGGCCTGGCGGCTGGCACCGGTTCCGCTTTCGCGCTGCTGCCGGCGCAAAACGCCAGCGGTAACTGGATCAAGATCGTGCAGCGGATTCCAGTACGTATTTCGCTGGATCCGAAAGACCTGGAAAGCCATCCGCTGCGTATCGGCGTATCGATGGATGTCAGTGTCGACGTAGCCCAGACCGAAGGCACTTCGCTGACCGCAGGCACCGCGCGTACTGCGCCGGCCTACACCACCGACGTCTTCGACAAGAGCGGTCAGGAAGCCGATGCGCGCATCGCCAGCATCATCGCCGCAAATCATTAAAAATCACTAAGCTTCTGCCGGGTGCCGTCGTCGCGACGGCATCCGTTACGCGAACCCTTACCGGAATGCATTCATGAGTTCCCCAAAACCGGCGCCGCCAGCGCGGCCGCCATCGCAACCACTGCCGCCGCTAACCGGCGGCAAGCTAGTCATGGGTACGGTAGCACTCTCGCTAGCCGTGTTCATGAACGTACTCGATTCGTCGATTGCCAACGTTTCCATCCCCGCCATCTCGGGCGACCTGGGCGTATCGCCGCAACAAGGTACCTGGGTCATTACGTCGTTTGCCGTCGCCAACGCGATCTCGGTGCCGCTGACCGGTTGGCTTACCCAGCGTTTCGGCCAGGTCCGCCTGTTCGTTACGTCGATTATCCTGTTCGTGCTGTCGTCCATCCTGTGCGGCCTGGCTCCCAGCATGGAAGTGCTGATCGCGGCGCGGGTGCTGCAAGGCGCGGTCGCGGGACCGATGATTCCTTTGTCGCAATCGTTACTACTGTCTAGTTACACTCCCTCCAAGAGCGGCATGGCCCTGGCGTTCTGGGGCATGACTACACTGGTGGCGCCGGTCATGGGGCCGTTGCTGGGCGGCTGGATTTCGGACAATTACACCTGGCCATGGATTTTCTACATCAATATTCCGGTTGGCGTATTTGCCGCCTGGGCCACCTGGTCGATTTATCACAAGCGGGAATCGACGACATATAAACTGCCGATCGATAAAGTCGGCCTGGCGTTACTGGTGGTCTGGGTCGGCTCATTGCAGATCATGCTGGATAAGGGCAAGGAACTCGACTGGTTCAATTCTTCGACTATTGTGATATTGGGCGCGGTCTCGCTAGTCTCCTTCATTTACTTCGTCATCTGGGAGCTGGGCGACGATCATCCGGTGGTCGACCTGACGCTGTTCAAGAGCCGCAACTTCAGCGGCGGCGTGATTGCGATCTCGGTCGGCTACGGCCTGATGTTCGGTGGCCTGGTGATCCTGCCGCTGTGGCTGCAGACCACTCTTGGCTATACCGCAACGCTGGCGGGTGAAGTGATGGCGCCGGTGGGTATTTTCGCCATCCTGCTGTCGCCGTTCATCGGCAAGATCTTGCCCAAGGTCGATGCCCGCTGGGTTGCCAGCACGGCATTCTTCATCTTCGCGGTGGTGTTCTACATGCGCTCACAGTTCACCGAGAACGTCGACACTTTCACCCTGATGATTCCTACCATCATCCAGGGCGCCGCGATGGCCATGTTCTTTATCCCGCTGACCTCGATCATCCTGTCGGGCCAGCCGCCGGAAAAAATCCCGTCGGCAGCAGGTTTGTCCAACTTCGTGCGGATCATGTTCGGCGGCATGGGAACTTCGATCACCAGTACCCTGTGGGACCGGCGTACATCGCTGCATCACTCGCAACTGACTGAGTTCACCGGCCCGCATAGCCCGGCGTTTACCGAGGCGGTACATAATCTCACCGCCCAAGGCATGCCGGAGCCGGCCGCCTGGGCCACTATCGAGCGCCTGATTACAGTGAAAGCCGCCACGCAGGGCGCCACCGATATTTTCTGGATCTCGGCGGTATTGTTCCTGATGTTGATCGCGCTGGTCTGGCTGACCAAGCCTTCACGCTCCAGCGTGCCGGTCGATGCCGGTGGTGCGCACTAAAGCTTAGGTCGGATTATCTTCAGACCCGGCTGAAAACATCGATGCCACCTGGACGGTGGCATCGATCTCACCAGAGATAACGCAAACCGAGCGTAATCCGGTTCACCCGATTATGCGATTCCGCTTGCAGATCGTAATCTGCAAACAGGTTCAAACGCGCCGAAGCGGCATAAGACAGGTTAACGCCTGCCAGCACTGCATCGCGGCCGAAATCCACACCTTTCACCGTAAACTCGCTACCCGGGGCACCAATCAGCGTCGCCTGGTATTGCGCTTGAGCGTCCATGAATTCGTGCATCCAGCGCAGTTGTGCGCCCAGGGTAATTGAACCCGTGGACAGCGGGAATTCCTGGCTGGCCTTGACGCCGAGGCTGCTGCGCAAGCTATTCAAGGTATTGCTCTGAGCGGAAAGTCCGAGGTTTTCGGCATCGGTTTCAGTGAATCCATCCTGGCGCAAGCGGGTGTAATGCAACGCTGCGAACGGCTGCAAAACAAACTGGTTGCTCAGTTTCGCCCGATAACCCAGTTCACCGTATGCGCTGGCTTGCCGGCCGTCATACGAACCCTTGGCACGCAAGGTTGCGCCGGTGCCGGTCAGCACGTCTCGCTGGATATCAGTGCTCTGTATCGCATAGCTGACAATCGCATCGAGATACAGCGGCCCCGGCGCATAACTGGCATATGCGCCTATCTTGTAACTGTCGAGCTTGCCGTTACCGTTATAGTCATCGAAGTCAGCATGCAAATGCGCATAATCGAGACCGCCGCCGACGATCCAGTCCGGGCTCACGACGCGATCGATACCGGCGCTGATGCCGCCTATCTGATAACGGGCGCCTGAAGTGTCGGCAGTAGCGCTCAATTTACCAAATGAGCCGTAAGGCCGTACCCACACGCCGTTGTCGGTAGTCTTGCGCTCGGCGTCGCGCTGGGTATCCAGGCGCATCGAAAACGCGCGGCCGAACAAATCATTTTCGCGTAGCGCGAGTTGCGAGAAGGTTGCATGTACGCCACCGGTCAGGCTACCGACCGTTGCTTGCAATTCTGCCTTATCCAGCAAATTCAGCGTATTCACCGTCTCCGCCAGCGCGCCGGTCGCTACAGGCACGCCGGCAGGCGTAACAGTAGGTGACGCCGGCTCTTCAGGCGTAGCCTGGGGACGGCTGGTATCGATAGCCTGGCCGATCGCCGCATTGTTACCGCTGGTGACCACTGCCGCGATCGGCGCACGGGTAATGACCAGATAGGCATTGCCGTTGTCATAGGCCAGGGTCGGCGTCAGCAATGCTGTTGCATTTGCCTGCAATTGGCCGAAATTACCGCTGACGCCGCCCGCCGCCGTGACAATCGGCAGCCGTATCTGGTCAGGATATGCACCCGGCAGCATGGTGGCATTCACAGTGCCGCCCAGTAAGCTGGCGCTGCCGCCTACCGTCAGCAAGCCGGCGGAAACCGGCGAAGCTTCAGTCTGGAATATCGCATTAGCCGCATGGGTGAAATTGCCCGTCACAGACAGGCCTCCGGTACCATCGCCGACGCCTGGATGCAAGGTGCCCTGATTCACCAGATTGCCCGCGATCGTGCCGCCGGTGCCGGCCAACGTTGCTCCCGATGAGATGGTGGTCGCGCCACCCAAGGTCCCAGTCAGGTTAAATAGACCGGTCTGGATCTGGGCAACATTGAAAGCACCATTGCCGCTCCAGGTCCAATCGTCTCCTTGCGCTTGCAAGGTGGCGAAGTTCCTGAACGTGTTCGACGCGGTGCCCGATCCCTGCAGCACCACGGTGCTACCGGCGTTACCGCCACCGTCGGCGGCGCCGTTGATCACCGAGCCGGTTTGCAATATCAGCGTATTCCGTCCAGTACCCATCGAGATGGCAGTACCGGCGCCGCTTTGCAGCAGGCCGGCGTTGATGACGGTGCTGGCGCCGTTGAGAGTGCGGACCGCAGCACCTTGCTGGCTGATGATTTGCCCGCCCGCCTGGTTCTCGATACTGGCGAAGAAGCTGGACCCCACTGTATTGGAAAATACTGCATCGGAGCCGCTGCCAGAAGCGTTGATCGTGCCGCTGTTGGTTAGCTTGTCGTTATTGCCCTGCATGTACACGGTCGGGCTGTTAGCGCCGGTGGTCGACAATTTGCCGCTATTCGTCACGACGCCGTTGCCACCGAGGATAGAGATGGCGCGGGCATTGCTGCCGGCCGTCGTAATCGTCCCCGAATTGCCGATGGTGTTATTCAACTGGCCCAGGTTGGTCTGGCCCCAGGCGGCCGATATCCCGAATGCGCTAGGGCCAGAAGTTGAAATAGTGCCTTGGTTGATCAGTGTATTGCCGCTGCCGTTGGCGGCCATGCCGTCGTTGAAAGCGCCGGTGGTGGTAATACTCGCCTGCGCGGTATTGGTCAGCTGGTTATTATTGTTCACACCCAGCAACGCCGCGCCGCGATTGCCGCCGGTGCCGCCACCACCGGTCAAGGTGATGCTGCCATTATTGGTAATACTGCTGGAGGTATCCACGCTAAACGCGATCGGACTGGTGCTGCGTGGAATGCTGGTGACGACACTGGCGTCGAGCGTGACGGCGACGCCGCTGCTGCCAACCTGTGCAATAACCGGCGTTACGCCAGTGCCAGAACAAATTACTGAGGCGCCGCTGGCCGGTGCGTTGCTGTTGCAGGTAGCATGAGCTTGTGAAACCAATACTCCAGCAAATGTGATGATGACGCCATTCATGCCTGTCTTGAATGCTCGTTGCATTGTATGCTCCTGGTTCGATGCATAGAGAACGTGTTTTCGTAAGAAAATTGCGATCAATTTCCCAATAAAAACTTTTGTATTAGCAATAGAAAGACTTGGCAACAACACAAAAGTTGCATCATGTTGCCAAATTAGCATAAAAAAAGGGCGATGCAGAAACATACTGCATCGCCCTTCTTTGATTTTTTGCCAGCTCGATTACAAAATGTGCTTGCCGATCCACCAGGCAATCGCAGCCATGAAGGCCGAGGCTGGAATCGTCAGGACCCAGGCCCAAACAATGTTCCCCGCCACGCCCCAGCGCACCGCGGAGACCCGGCGTGCGGCGCCGACACCGACGATGGCGCCGGTAATTGTGTGGGTAGTCGAGACCGGCACGCCGAGCATGGTCGCCATGAACAAGGTGATGGCGCCGCCGGTTTCAGCGCAAAAGCCGCCCACCGGTTTCAGCTTGGTGATTTTCTGGCCCATGGTCTTGACGATACGCCAGCCGCCGAACAAGGTACCCAGGCTGATCGCGCTGTAGCAGGAAATAATCACCCACCATGGCGGCAAGCTATCGCTCGCTTGCGAAAATCCGGTCGCAATCAACAGCATCCAGATGATACCGATGGTCTTTTGCGCATCGTTGCCGCCGTGACCAAGGCTATACATGGAGGCCGATACCAATTGCAGGCGGCGGAACCACTTATCGACCTTGCGCGGCGTCGAGCGCACGAAAATCCAGGACACCAGCACCATCATGATGGAACCGAACACGAAACCCAGCAGCGGCGACAACACGATAAATGCAATCGTCTTGATCAGGCCGGCCGAGATCAGCGAACCGGTGCCGGCCTTGGCTACCGCAGCGCCGACCAGGCCGCCGATCAAGGCATGCGAGGATGACGACGGAATACCGTAGTACCAGGTCAGGATGTTCCAGCAGATAGCACCGACCAATGCGCCGAAGACGACGTAATGATCGACCACATTGGGATCGATAGTGCCCTTGCCCACAGTTGCGGCAACGTGCAGCTGGAACACCGCAATCGCGACGAAGTTGAAAAGCGCCGCCATGGCTACCGCCTGCTGCGGCTTCAAGACACCGGTCGACACCACGGTAGCGATAGCATTGGCGGCATCATGGAAGCCGTTCATGAAATCGAATACCAGCGCCAGTGCAATGAGAAAAACGAGGACGTAGATACTGATTTGAAGAGTATGCATGGATCAGGCGTTTTCTACGATAATGCCTTCGATGATGTTGGCCACATCTTCACAACGGTCGGTGACCGTTTCCAGCAGTTCGTAAATGGCTTTCAGCTTGATCAGGGTACGTACGTCGGGCTCGTCGCGGAACAGTTTCGACATGGCGGCGCGCATCACGTGATCGGCATCCGATTCCAGGCGGTCGATCTCGACGCAGATCGCCAGGATTTCGCGCGAGTTATCCATATTGTGCAACAGGCCTACTGCAGCCTTGACCTTCTCCGCGCAACCCAGGCACAACTCGGCCAGGCGTTTTGCTTCTGGTGTAATCGCCTTGATGTCGTACAGGGATATGGTCTGCGCTGCATCTTCCAGCAAGTCCAGGATGTCATCCATGCGGGTGATCAGCTGATGGATGTCATCGCGATCGATAGGTGTGATGAAAGTCTTGTGCAACATGTCGATAGCATGGTGCGTGACCTGGTCGGCCTGCTTCTCTATGCCTTCGATCGCATGCACGCGAATTTCCAGATCGTCGAAATTAGTCATCAACGCCACCATTTCTTTGGCGCCCTTGACGCATAGCTCTGCGTGCTGGTTAAAGAGCTCAAAGAATTTGCCCTCGGTGGGCATCAATCGTCCAAACATGTTTATTCTCTCTTCTGAGGGTTAAGCTGAATCTACTTACGGCACTTCTTAATTTAAAGCAAACAAATGTCACGAAACTGAAATATATCAGGCTCGGGTAGGTAACACTAAACAGGTTTTGCTAGTTTTGCGTTATTGCAACAAAATGACATCAAGGGTAAAGCAACAAGGATTACAGGGATACTTAGTCACCGCCGTACGGCGCGTCCAGGTTACCAACGTAATTGTCGAATTTAGTATATTGACCAAGGAAGCTCAGGCGTACGCTACCGATCGGGCCGTTACGCTGCTTGCCGATAATGATCTCGGCGGTGCCCTTTTCCTGCGAATCAGGGTTGTACACTTCGTCGCGATAAATAAACAGGATGACGTCGGCATCCTGCTCGATAGCGCCGGATTCGCGCAGATCGGACATCACGGGGCGTTTGTTGGGGCGTTGTTCCAGCGAACGATTCAACTGCGATAACGCAATCACCGGGCACTGCAGCTCTTTAGCCAGGCCCTTCAGGTTACGCGAGATTTCAGAAATTTCGGTAGCCCGGTTTTCACCGGCGTTATTGGCTGACATCAGCTGCAAATAGTCGATGATGATCAAACCGAGCGTGCCGCACTGGCGCGACAGGCGGCGCGCGCGCGCGCGCAACTCGATCGAGCTCAGGGCCGGGGTTTCATCGATGAACAACTGGGCATCGTTCATTTTCTGGATCGCATGCGTCAGGCGCGGCCAGTCTTCGTCGTTCAGGCGACCGGTACGCAAGCGGTGCTGATCGAGCTTGCCGACCGAACCCAGCATACGCATGGCGAGCTGGGTACCGCCCATTTCCATCGAAAAAATCGCTACCGGCAAACCGCTGTCGATGGCGACGTTTTCTCCGATATTCACTGAGAACGCCGTCTTACCCATCGAAGGACGTCCCGCCACGATAACCAGATCGCCCTTTTGCAGGCCGGAAGTCATCTTGTCGAGATCGATGAAGCCGGTCGATACGCCGGTGATGTCGCTTTGGTTGTCGCGATTGTAGAGTTCGTCGATGCGCTCCACCACTTGCGTCAGCAAAGGCTGGATTTCCTGGAAACCCTGGGCGCCGCGCGCACCTTCCTCGGCAATCGCAAAAATCTTGGATTCGGCCTCGTCCAGCATCTGCTTGACTTCCTTGCCTTGCGGGCTGAAAGCCTGGCCGGAAATTTCATCGGCAACGGTAATCAGCTTGCGCAATACGCCGCGGTCACGCACGATTTCTGCATAGCGGCGGATATTGGCGGCGGACGGGGTGTTTTGAGCGAGTGCGTTGAGATAGCTGAGGCCACCGACTTCTTCAGCCTTGCCGGTGCCGCTCAGCGACTCATAGACAGTGATCACGTCAGCCGGTTTGCTGCCGTTGATCAGCTTGACCATGTGCTGGAAGATGATGCGATGGTCGTAACGATAGAAATCGTCGGCATTCACAAAGTCGGCGATCTTGTCCCAGGCCGCATTATCCAGCAGTAATCCGCCTAAAACGGACTGCTCTGCTTCGATTGAATGGGGTGGTACGCGGAGGGAATCTAACTGTGGATCGGACGGTGCTTTGGAAGGTGCTTTCATGGCGCGAATTATACCTGCTTCTACTATCCGTCTTGCCACCGCTTCCCAAAAAAAGGACATAAAAAAAGCCGGGAAAACCCGGCTTTTTATTACAACAACAACTATTTTCCAGCTGCGTCCAAGACTTGCTTAAACGTGTTCGCCGATCACTGCGATAACGATGTCAACTACAACATCGGTATGCAAGGCAACAGCAACAGCGTGCTCGCCTGTGATCTTCAGTGGGCCGTTAGGCAGACGCACTTGCGCTTTTTCAACTGCGAAACCTTGCTTGGTCAACGCTTCAGCGATATCGAAGTTGGTCACGGAACCGAACAAACGGCCGTCAACACCCGATTTTTGCGAAATCTGCACGGTCAGGCCGTTCAGTTTTTCGCCTTGAGCCTGGGCAATCGCCAGCTTGGCAGCTGCTGCAGTTTCCAGATCAGCGCGCTTCGCTTCGAATTCAGCGATAGCAGTAGTTGTAGCACGACGTGCCATACGTTGCGGAATCAGGAAGTTACGTGCGTAACCGTCCTTGACGCGAACAACTTCACCCAGATTGCCGAGATTAACGACTTTTTCCAACAGAATGACTTGCATGTTTTTCTCCTATTTCAAGTCGTCAATTAAGCGTTGTGCAGATCGGTGTATGGCAGCAGCGCCAGGAAACGTGCGCGCTTGATCGCAGTGTCCACTTGACGTTGATAGATTGCCTTGGTGCCGGTCAGACGTGCTGGCATGATCTTGCCGTTTTCTTGAACAAAATCCTTCAGCGTGTCGACATCTTTGTAATCAACGCTAGCTACGTGAGCAGCGGTGAAACGGCAGAATTTCTTACGCTTGAACAGCGGGTTTTGTTGTTGACGCTTGTTTTTCAGTTTGCTTTTATCGAACTTTTTACCGAATGCCATTTTTGGCTCCTGTATTCAAATTTTGCTTAATAATTAATCTGCAAATTCAGCTTTGTTTCCCGAGGAAGCATTTGCTTCTATTGCAGCGAAATCCGTGATGTGAAATACCAGACTTCTACCGTTGCGACTCTTGCGTGCCATGAATCCTGTAAACCAGAATGTGCTGCCCAATTGCGCCTTGCTGAATCTTCCCGAAATCTCGCCTACGGCCAGCGCGGCAATTTCGAATTCAATCAAGCGTTTGATACCTGCTTCAATCGGTTCCGAGCGATGCTGCAATATCGCAGATACGATCGGGATGCCTGCCGGGGTGTAGCGTATGACTTCACGTTCGGCGACTTCGGCAACCAGTTGAAACACGTTATTGGGTTGTTCCACTCCTGACGGACTCAAAGCGAGCTTAATTTGCTATGCAATGAATGCTGGTAGCTAGCTGATAAATCAGGCAGCCGGTGCTTCAGTACGATGGCTCTTGGCAGCATCTTCCTTCTGCACAGCCTTCATCATTGGCGAAGGACCGGTTTCGGCCTTCTTCAGCTTGACGGTCAGATGACGCAATACTGCATCATTGAACTTGAAGCCGGTTTCGATTTCAGCCAGAGTTTCGCTGTCGCACTCGATGTTGAGGCAGACGTAATGTGCTTTAGCCAGTTTCTGGATCAGGTATGCCAGTTGGCGGCGGCCCCAGTCTTCCACGCGATGTACGGTGCCGCCACGAGTGGTGACGATACCTTTGTAGCGTTCGATCATTGCAGGCACTTGCTCGCTTTGATCTGGATGGACGATAAATACGATTTCATAATGACGCATGTAAGCTCCTTTTGGACTGATTGAAGAATCGCCCACCTCGGCGTCAAGACGAGTGTGGGAAGAGGAAAACCAGCAATAGTACGCGCAATTGCAACAAAACTCAATGCTTTCAGGTGTTTAGGCCAGAGGCGGCTCAAAAATGTAGTTAAAGAGCCCGTAAGAAGCGACTTAAATGCATCAAATTGTCTTGCATTTGCACAAATACTGTACAAAAATACAGACTGTTGTTATGCACAGCATTGTCCAGGCGCAGTAGCGTTGCTTTTGCCACTTTCTTTGCTGCTTTTTTCTAGCATCACCCAGTACTTTCTACGCCAAATACACACCATGATCAAATTGACCGCCCGTCAGCAACAAATCCTCGATCTGATCAAGGACGCCATCGAAAACACTGGCTTCCCGCCGACGCGCGCTGAAATCGCTACCGAGCTGGGCTTTCGCTCAGCCAATGCGGCGGAAGAACACCTGCAAGCGCTGGCGCGCAAGGGTGCCATCGTGATCGCGCCCGGCACCTCGCGCGGAATCCGACTCACCGAAAGCGCTCATCGCAACCAGGGCACACAACTGGCGCTGCCGCACCCTGCCCTGATGCAACTCAGCCTGCCGCTGGTCGGACGCGTCGCCGCAGGATCGCCAATCCTGGCGCAAGAGCACATCCAGGCCAGCTATAACGTCGACCCCGCCTTGTTCAGCGCCAAACCGGATTATTTATTGAAGGTGCGCGGCATGTCGATGCGTGACGCCGGCATCCTGGATGGCGACTTACTGGCGGTAAAAAAAACCGACAGCGCCCGTAACGGCCAGATCGTCGTGGCCCGCCTGGGCGACGACGTCACGGTCAAGCGCTATCAAAAAACCGGCTCCACGATCCAGTTGCTCCCGGAGAATCCTGATTTCGAGCCGATTATCGTGACATCCAAGCAAGAGGATTTCGTGCTGGAAGGACTGGCAGTCGGTCTGCTGCGCAGCTGGGCCTGATGCATTAGAGCCAGATTCGGTTCGCCAGACTCAGGAGCGATCGAGCCGACGCCGCTTGGTCAAGATCTGACTGGCGATACCACGCAAGATATTGACCTCTTCAGTTTCCAGCTGGGCACGAGAGAACAAACGCTTCAAGCGTGGCATCAACTTTTTCGGGCTGGCCGGATCGAGAAACTCAATTTCTATCAAAGCCTTTTCGAGATGTGCGAACATGCCGTCGATATCGGCCAGGCTAGCCGCATTCCCCTGAAAACCGATCTCCGCTCCGGCGGCTACCGGCGGCAACTCTTCGCTCGCCGCGACCCGGCACTCATAGGCCAGCACCTGTACCGCCTGTGCCAGATTCAACGACGAATAATCTGGGTTGGCAGGAATGTTCAACAGCACATTGCATTTTTCAACAATTTCGTTGGGCAAGCCATAACGCTCGCTGCCGAATATGACCGCCGCGTTCAGGCTGACGTCACCGGCAAGCTGTGCCGCCAAGGCGCGTGGCGCGGTCAACGGCGGAGAAAATTCACGCAAACGGGCGCTCAGTGCCGCAGCAAAGTTGCAACCTTCCAGCGCCTGCTCCACGCTGTCGACGATCCGCGCTGCCGCCAGAACGTCTTGCGCGCCGCTGGCAAATGCAATGGCCTCGTCCCGTTGCAACACATCGGGAAAACGCGGATTCACCAGGACCAGCTCGGAAAATCCCATGGTTTTGATAGCGCGCGCAGCCGCGCCGACATTGCCTGGACTGCTGGTTTCAACCAACACAAAGCGCAGGCGTTTGAAAAGAGACGTGTCGATTTTTGCCATCTTCATTTAAAATAGCGCCATTACGCGGATCTCATCCATTAAAAGTTGCTTATTTATTAAAATATTCATCTGGGACATCCGCCTCGTTCATTATCATTCATATAGGTGGTCCTGTTCCCGGTTGGCACAGTGCCGCCATTTTAACGGAACCCGACCATGCATCCAATGCTCAATACGGCCATCAAGGCCGCCCGTAACGGCGCCAAGGTTATCTCGCGCGCGTCTTTCGACCTCGACCTGCTGAAAGTAACAAAAAAACAGCATAACGATTTTGTCACCGAAGTCGACCAGGCTGCAGAGGCAGCGATCATTGATGTATTGAAGAATGCCTATCCGGACCACGCCATCCTGGCCGAAGAATCCGGCGCTTCCGCCAACCTGCATGACGATAATGAAAACGTCTGGATCATCGATCCGCTCGACGGCACAACCAATTTTATCCACGGCTTTCCGCAATACTGCGTATCGATCGCATTGCAACACCGCGGCCAGATCACCCAGGCCGTAGTGTATGACCCGACCCGCAACGACTTGTTCACCGCCACCAAGGGTTCCGGCGCCTATTTGAACGAAAAGCGGATTCGCGTCGGCAAGCGCGACAAGATTGCCGACGCACTGATCGGCACCGGCTTCCCGTTCCGTGAAACCGAAGGCCCGGCGATGGATGAGTACATGAAAATGTTCCGCATCATGACGCAAAGCTGTGCCGGCCTGCGCCGCCCTGGCGCTGCCGCTCTTGACCTGGCATATGTTGCCGCCGGTCGCCTTGACGGCTTCTTTGAAAAAGGCCTGAAGCCTTGGGATATCGCTGCAGGCTCGTTGCTGATCAGCGAATCGGGCGGGATTGTCGGCGACTTCACCGGCGAATCCGATTATCTGTACAAGGGCGATGTACTGGCAGGCAGCCCGAAGGTATTTGCGCAAATGGTTGGCTTACTGTCACCGTTTGCTAAAAAATAAGCTAGCTGCTGGCTAGTTAGCTGTAAGCGCAAGGGGGAACTCCCCCCCTTGCAGCAGGAAATAAAAACCCTTCTTTTTGTCATTTCAACTGCGCAGGCCAGAGACTACAATTCATGCGCATCAGCGTAATTGGACACTCTCAACGACCATCTCACGCAGGAGAACAATAATGGCAGTCAAACCAATTCCGGACGGCTATACCACCGTCACCCCCTACCTCGTTGTAGACGGCGCCGCCACGGCCATCGCGTTTTATCAAAAAGCCTTCAACGCTGTGGAAGTACTGCGTATGGAAATGCCCGATAAAAGAATCGGGCACGCAGAAATTAAAATTGGCGATTCCCACATAATGCTGGCCGACGAATGCCCGGAGATGGAAATCCGTAGCCCGAAAACACTGGGCGGAGCCGGCGTCAGCATCGTGCTGTACGTAGACAACGTGAATGTACTTTACCCGCAGGCAATCGCCGCCGGCGGCACGGAACTGCGGCCACTGCAAGACCAGTTTTATGGCGACCGTTCCGGCACCCTGAAAGACCCGTTCGGCCACGTCTGGACCATAAGCACACATATCGCCGATTATTCAGAAGAAGAAATACGCGAGCGCGCCGCTGCCGCCATGAAAAAAGCCGACTGATCGACCTTTACCTGGCGCATTACTCCCGATCGGCCCTATAGCGATCCGCTTTACTCCCCAGGCGGATCGCTAATGCCAATTTTATGGCGGGTTACCCCGCCACGCGCCGGAATTGCTTGCCTGTAGCGCTTCATTGTTATACTCTCCGGCGACACAGCACATTCTCCAGTCAAATGCTGCTGTTAAGGAGGCTGACAGCCTCCCGGGAGTCGAAACGGCTCCAATCTCCTCTAATCCCGTTTGCCTGCGACTGGCGCCTTATATAAGGCGACAGGCCGATATTATTCTATTGAGTTGTCATGTCTTTTTCTGAACTCGGCTTGTCCGAAGCCATCGTTCGTGCTGTTACCGAACACGGATACACCACCCCTACCCCGATCCAGACCCAGGCTATTCCTGCGGTATTAGCAGGCGGCGATTTGCTGGCCGGCGCCCAGACCGGCACCGGCAAGACCGCTGGCTTTACCCTGCCTGTGCTGCATCGCCTGTCGACCTCCGCAACCAACCCGACTGGCAGCCAACGCCCGATCCGTGCGCTGGTGCTGACACCGACGCGCGAACTGGCGGCGCAAGTCGAAGAAAGCGTTCGTCTGTATGGCAAATATTTGAAGCTGACCTCGGCCGTAATTTTTGGCGGCGTCGGCATCAATCCGCAAATCAAGCTGCTCAAGCATGGCGTTGATATCCTTGTGTGCACCCCGGGCCGCCTGCTGGATCACATGCAGCAAGGCACCGTCAATCTGAACCACGTGGAAATCCTGATCCTGGACGAAGCCGACCGCATGCTGGACATGGGCTTCATCCGCGACATCAAGAAGATTCTTGCGGTACTGCCGAAGAAGCGCCAGAATCTGCTGTTCTCGGCCACCTTCTCGGACGAAATCAAGATCCTCGCCGACAATTTGCTGAACTCGCCGGCCATGATCGAAGTAGCGCGCCGCAATTCCACAGTCGAAGTGATCCAGCAAAAGATCCACCCCGTCGATCGTGATCGCAAGCACCCGCTGTTGGCGCATTTGATCAAGACCCACCAATGGTCGCAAGTGCTGGTATTTACCCGCACCAAGCACGGCGCCAACAAACTGGTCGAGCAACTGGAAAAAGACGGCATCAGCGGCATGGCGATCCATGGCAACAAGAGCCAGTCGGCACGCACCCGCGCGCTGGCCGAGTTCAAGGATGGCAGCCTGCAGGTGCTGGTAGCAACCGACATCGCAGCGCGCGGCATCGATATCGATCAACTGCCCCACGTGGTCAACTATGACCTGCCTAACGTGCCGGAAGACTACGTCCACCGGATCGGCCGTACCGGCCGTGCCGGCGCCACCGGTGAAGCGGTATCGCTGGTGTGCGTGGATGAGCACCAGATGTTGAAAGACATCGAGAAGCTGATCAAACGCGAATTGCCGAAAGAGGTGGTTGCCGGTTTTGAACCGGATCCTAATGCACGTGCTCAGCCGATACAACTGCGTAGCGGTGGCGGCGGCAATCGTGGCGCCGGTGGTGGTGGTGGACGCGGACGCTCGCAAGGCGCAGCACCCGGCGCCAAGCCAGCCCAAGGCCCTTCCCGTGGACATGGCGGCGGCACTGGAACGCAAGCACGTCCTGCAGCCCCACGCCGCTCCGGCGGACGCGGTCGCTAAGACTGGCTAGGCTGAGCTAATACCAGTGCGATGCCGCCTCAAGCGGCATCGCCTAAACACTCTGCAGAACAGACAATGCACGCCGGTGAGGCCCTCTCGTCGACACGCACTCCGGCAAGTTCGCCACATCAGTACATCTGTATTTCCTAGCCATGAGCGTGATCCGCAGCGGATTCAGGCGTCATGCAACTCTTCCGGATTCAGTCATGCAGCTCCCCCAGGCCGAGATGGGGATATCGATCTAGCCAGCCAATCAACGCGCCCAACTTTAGTGATAGAAAATTTCGGAAAAACAAAACGGACGTAAGAAATCCGCGAGCATGCTTATGTCGCAGACGAAATATTGCAAATATGGAATTTAACTAAAGGAAAGTGCGGTAAAGACAGGCAGAAAACTGGTCCGGCCGGAGGGAATCGAACCCCCAACATTTCGGGTAGAAGCCGAATGCTCTATCCAGTTGAGCTACGGCCGGATTCATGCGCCTAGTGATGCTTTGATTCCGATCGTGAGATCTTCAAGTGCCGCGATTGATTTTCATCAACCACAAATGAAAAACGGGCTGTCCGAAGACAACCCGCTTATTTTTTGGTCGGAGTACAAGGATTCGAACCTTGGACCCCCTGGTCCCAAACCAGGTGCGCTACCGGGCTGCGCTACACTCCGAGAAGCAAGATAATAAACAGTATTCCGATTTTTGTCAAATTTTTATACAGGAAAATTTTGAAATTTTGCTGCAAAAACCAACCCAATAACGGTACCGCCAAAAGCTTATCTGCTGAAAAACTTGAGAGACGGATTAGACCAGATTTCAGAAAAATATGCGAGAGAAAATCGCATATTTTCGTAAAAATTTATCTCTTCTTTTACTTCTGCTTAAAACATCGGCAAAACAATGAAAAAAACGCGATGCATTATCCAAATCGCAGCTTCAAAATCATTTACGTAATTCTTTATGAAATTATTTACCGACTAATTCGCAAACTAATTTCCAAACTCACTCAGTCCTGCCGCAACGCTAATTGCGCGCGCTGAAAGCTCACTTTAAAACGACTGCCCTTGCCATATTCCGAAGTGATTTCAAGGCGGCCGCAGTGGCGCAGTAAAACATGCTTTACGATCGCCAGGCCGAGCCCGGTTCCTTGCGTGGAGCGCGAGCGCGTTTTGTCGACGCGATAGAAACGTTCGGTAAGCCTGCTCAGATGTTCTGCTGCGATGCCGATGCCATCATCGACAACAATCAAACTTGCGTACTCGTTTTCCATGCCCCAGCTAACATCGATGTGCCCACCATCCGGCGTATAACGAACTGCATTCGAGAGCAGATTGGCAAACGCGCTTTCCAGCTCGTCGTGATTGCCTTTAAGATCGACTTCCTGCGCTTGCAAAGTGATGTGGTGCTTGCCGCCGGACAGGGCCCTGGCCTCCTCCACTATGCGGTTCAGGAGCGGCTTGATGCGCACCGTATCGCTGGACGGCTGCTGCACCAGGGATTCGAGACGGGTCAACGTCAGCATGTCTGCCACCAGCCGTTGCATGCGCTGTCCTTGCTCGGCCATCAGATGCAGCTGGCGCTGGCGGGTTTCCTCGCTCATTTCGCTGCTCAGCGCGTGCTCCAGAAAGCCGTTGATGACTGTCAGCGGGGTACGTAGCTCGTGCGATGCATTGGCGATGAAATCGCGCCGCATGGTATCCGTTTTTTCATTTTGAGTCACATCGTGCGTGACCAGGATCTGGCGCCGGTTTTCGAAGGAAATCAGTTGCACCAGAATTTTTCTGTCGTGATGCATGAAAGGGAGCGGTTGCTCGAAGCGGCCTGACAACATGTAATCGACGAAATCAGGGGAGCGTATCAGGTTGGTCAGCAAACGCCCTTCATCGCGCTTCAGATCCAGGCCAAGATGGCTTTGCGCCGCCGGGTTGCACCACTCCATATGCATCACGCCGTCGACGATCACCACGCCGTCCGGCAGCAAACTCATGGCTTGCCGAAAACGCGCCAGCCATTCCGCCATCTCGGCGCGCGAGCGCTCATCCTCCAGCCGGATATCTTCCAGCGCAGCGAATGCATGCGCCCATAAGCCCCAGGTTTTCGGCCGCCGGACGCCGACCGGACCATCCATCCAGCGTTCGATCTGATACAGCGACCACATCTGCAGGAACAATAACAGGGTCAGCGACAAACTAAAGAACACCAGTCCGATGATGGCGCCGCAAATGGCCGCTACCGCCACGGCCACCAGCGACAACAAACCAAACCAGAGCAGCGCCGGCACCCAGAATGCGCGCGCGTTGCGGGTGCTGGCCACGGCTCTCGTCACGCTGCGGGCTCGGCGTTGAGTTTGTAGCCGACGCCGCGCACGGTCTTGACGTAATCAGCGGCGAGGCCAAGCGATTTACGCAAACGCATGATGTGCACGTCGACCGTGCGCTCTTCGATGAAAGTATGATCGCCCCAGACTTTATCGAGCAGTTGCGCGCGCGAAAAAATACGGTCCGGATGCGCCACCAGGAAACGCAGCAATTTGAACTCGGCCTGATCCAGTTCGATTTCCTGGCTATCGACGGTAACCTGATAACGATCGGTATCGATCTGAATCAAACCGTGGCTAAGCAGGCTTTGCCCGAGTTCCGGTATCTTGCGCCGTAACAGCGCCTGAATCCGCGCAATCAACTCCTTCGGCGAAAACGGTTTGGTAACGTAATCGTCGGCGCCTGCATTGAGTCCGCGTACCTTGTCCTCATCCATACCCTTGGCAGTCAGCATGATGACCGGCAAGGTAGCGCTGCGCGGCTGACTGCGCCACTCCTGCAATAACGCCAGGCCGGAAGTATCGGGCAGCATCCAGTCCAGCAGTACAGCCTTGGGCAAAATGCCCGTGATCGCTTGCCGCGCCTCATTGGCGCTATACGCAATCTCGCATGAAAAGCCGGCGTCATCGAGCGTGAACCGCAATAGCTCGGCGATGCCGGGCTCATCTTCGACAATCAAAATGTGGGTTTGAAATTTCGACATCGGCAATTAACTCTATTCAGTAGGCAGTCGATAATTATGTGGACACTCAGGCAGACACTCAGTCAGATACCTTATCGGCAATCCGGCGTGCCATCGTTTGCGCCAGATCGGCGCTCTTGGCTTCAACCATGACGCGGATCAGCGGTTCAGTGCCCGAAGCCCGGATCAGCACGCGCCCGTTATCGCCGAGCTCCTGCTCGACAGCGTCCTTCTCCGCCACCATCGCCGGATTTTTTTTCCAGTCGAAGCCCGCGCCCACCTTCTTGTTGATCAAGGTTTGCGGATACATTGCGATATCGGCGGTCAATTGCGCCAGCGTTTCGCCGTCGCGCTTGAGTGCCGACAATACCTGCAAGGCCGATACGATGCCGTCGCCGGTAGTATGTTTATCCAGGCACAGAAGATGGCCAGAGCCCTCGCCACCGAGGATCCAGCCACGCTCTTTCATTACTTCCAGCACATAGCGGTCGCCGACGTTGGCACGGGCGAATTCAACCCCCATTTCCCGGAACGCCACTTCCAGCGCCATATTCGTCATCAAGGTGCCGACTGCACCTTTTACCGGGCCGATCTTCAAGCGATCCTTGACCATCACATACAGCAGCTCGTCGCCATTATAAATACGGCCGCTTGCATCCACCATCACCAGGCGATCGGCGTCGCCGTCCAGGGCAATGCCGATATCTGCACGATTGGAGCGCACTGCCAGCGCCAGCGCGTCCGGCGCAGTCGCGCCAAAGCCGGCATTGATGTTGAATCCGTTCGGCTGGTTGCCGATAGAAATCACTTCAGCCCCCAGCTCATGGAATACGTGCGACGCAATATGATAGGCGGCGCCGTGGGCGCTATCGACCACGATGGTCAGCCCGCGCAAGTCTAACTCGTTAGGGAAAGTGCTTTTACAAAATTCGATGTAACGTCCGGCCGCGTCATCCAGGCGCCTTGCCTTGCCCAGCTTATCGGAGGCCACGCACTCCATCGGCAACTCCAGCGCATCCTCAATCGCGGTTTCCACGGCGTCCGGCAATTTGTTGCCCTGCGCCGAAAAGAATTTGATACCGTTATCTTCATACGGATTATGCGATGCTGAAATCACTACGCCGGCCGCCAAACGCAGCGCGCGCGTCAGGTAGGCAATCGCCGGAGTCGGCATCGGCCCGGCCAGCATCACGTCGACGCCGGCGGCGGCAAAACCTGCTTCCAGTGCAGCTTCCAGCATATAGCCCGAGACCCGGGTATCTTTGCCGATCAGCACAGTTGGCCTGCCTGCGCCGGATTCCGCCTGCGCCAGCACCTTGCCGGCGGCGTAACCCAGTCTCATCACAAAATCCGGAGTAATCGGCGCTACACCGACACGCCCGCGCACGCCATCGGTACCAAAATATTTTCTTGTCATCTCAGTCTTCATTCAAATTTCCTAGTCAATCAACGCCGCATTTCTGTTTGTTTATTGCTGCTTGCCTATGTCCGCTGCGCCGCCTGCCATACCTTGAGCGCGTCTACCGTCTCGGCCACGTCATGCACCCGGACCATCTTAGCACCCTGCGAAACGGCAGCCAAAGCCGCCGCAAGGCTGCCCGCAAGGCGCCGCTCCACCGGCTTTCCGGTCAGGTCTCCCAGCATAGTTTTACGCGAGATTCCCGCCAGCAAAGGCAAGTCCAGCGCACGTTGAATATCACCCATTCTTTGCAACAAGGCAACATTATGCGCCAAGGTCTTGCCAAAACCAAAACCCGGATCGATGCTGATGCGATTGCGCGCTATCCCGGCCAGCTCCAGCACCCTCACCCGCTCTTGCAGGAAAGCGCTGACTTCGGCCACCACATCCTGGTATTCCGGCTTGATTTGCATGGTTTGCGGGTCCGCCTGCATGTGCATGATGCACAGGCCGCAATCGCTGTCGCCTACCGCTTCCAAGGTGCCGGGGGCACGCAAACCGTTGATGTCATTGATCAGGTCGACTCCGGCGGCAAGCGCTTCGCGCATCACGGCTGGCTTGTAGGTATCGATGGAAAGTGGTTTGCCGCAATCGCGCAAGGCGTAAATGGCCGGCATGACCCGGTCCAGCTCTTCTTCCAGCGATAGCGCCGGGCTGCCGGGACGGCTCGACTCGCCCCCTATGTCGATGATATCGACACCGTCCGCAATCATCTGTTCGGCATGCGACAAGGCGAATTCAAGTGACTGGAATTGTCCGCCGTCGGAAAATGAATCAGGCGTGATGTTGAGGATGCCCATCACCAGCGGCCGCGCTTGCGGCGTATTGACCGGGAGCCGATAACGGCCGCATTGGAAATATTCTTGCATAATGAAAAATGGAGTGGGTCTTAAGAATGGATCTGAAGCATAGATATTAAGCGCGCGAAGACAAATAAAAAGGGCGAGGATTGCTCCTCACCCTTGCTTATAAATTTTTACAAGCTACGTTGGAGCCTGTCAACCTGGCAGGCGCCGGACCGGATCAGGCCGGTGCGGTAGCAGTCGGCGAAACACCGCCGGACGAACTGTCGCCAGGCGCCTTGCGGACCGAGCTGCCGGCTTTCGGCAGGCGTGGCTCCAGACCTTCCATGATGTCATTGATCTGATCGGCATCGATGGTTTCCCAATCAAGCAGGGCCTTGGTCATCGCTTCAACCTTGTCCTTGTTTTCTTCCAGCAAACGGCGCGACAAGGCGTATTGCTGATCGAGAATGCTGCGAATCTCGGCATCGACTTTTTGCTGGGTGGCTTCCGACACTGTTTTCGAGGATGACCGGCCGAAGTACGCATCCTGCTCGGTATCTTCGTAGACCATGGTGCCCAGGGTCTCGGACATGCCGTAACGTGTCACCATCGCACGTGCCAGCTTGGTGGCGCGTTCAAAGTCGTTCGAGGCGCCAGTCGACATCTGGTGCATGAAAATCTCTTCTGAAATACGGCCGCCGAACAGGATGGCGATTTCTTCCAGCATTTTGTCCTTATACATGTTGACGCGGTCATGCTCAGGCAATTGCCAGGTCAGGCCAAGGGCAAAGCCGCGTGGCATGATGGTGACCTTGTGCACCGGATCGGCTTTTGGCAGCAACTTGGCTACCACCGCATGGCCGGATTCGTGATATGCCGTATTGCGGCGCTCTTCTTCACGCATCACTGCAGATTTACGCTCAGGGCCCATGACGATCTTGTCCTTGGCATCCTCGAAATCCTGCATCTCTACCAGGCGCTTGGCGCGACGGGCAGCAAACAGAGCCGCTTCATTGACCAGATTGGCCAGGTCGGCACCCGAGAAGCCAGGTGTACCACGTGCCAAGATGTCGGCTTTGACGTCGGTGGAAATCGGCACCTTGCGCATGTGAACATTCAGAATCTGTTCGCGGCCACGGATATCCGGCAAGCCAACCACCACCTGGCGGTCGAAACGACCCGGACGCAGCAACGCTTTGTCGAGTACGTCGGAACGGTTGGTGGCTGCGATCACGATCACGCCGGAATTGGCTTCGAAGCCATCCATCTCAACCAGCATCTGGTTCAGCGTTTGTTCGCGTTCGTCATTGCCGCCGCCCATGCCGGCGCCGCGATGGCGACCGACTGCATCAATTTCATCGATGAAAATAATGCAAGGAGCATGCTTCTTGGCGTTTTCGAACATATCGCGCACCCGCGATGCGCCGACGCCGACAAACATTTCAACGAAATCGGAACCGGAAATGGTAAAGAACGGTACTTTCGCTTCACCGGCAATTGCACGGGCCAGCAAAGTCTTACCGGTACCCGGTGGGCCTACCAACAGAACGCCATGCGGAATACGACCACCCAGTTTCTGGAACTTGGTCGGGTCACGCAGGAAGTCGACCAGTTCAGACACTTCTTCCTTGGCCTCGTCGCAACCGGCAACATCGCCAAAAGTAACGGTATTGCTATTTTCATCCAGCATGCGCGCCTTCGACTTGCCGAACGAGAATGCCCCGCCCTTGCCGCCGCCCTGCATCTGCCGCATAAAGAAAATCCAGACGCCCAGCAACAGGATCATCGGGAACCATGAGATGAAGATCTGCTGCAGGAATGATGGTTCTTCCGGCTGCTTGATCTCGAATTTGACGTTGTTGTTGACCAGGTCGCCTATCAGGCCGCGATCCAGCGACGTGATGGCAGTCTTGACTTTCTTACCGTCCGAAGTAGTGGCAACAATGCTGCGGTCTTCAATCGTCGCATCGGTGATATGGCCTGACCGTATTTCGCTGATGAGATCGGAATAGGCAATCGGCCCTGCGCCGCTAGCCAGTCCTCGCCCATCGAACTGCTTGAATACGGTGAAAAGCACCAGGGCGATGACCACCCAGATGGCGGCTTTGGAAAACATGTTGTTCACTAGAACTCCTTGGACGCGCTGCGCGCCTGACATAGGTACAGCTTCGAGGTATTCCTTAGATTTTACTCGGAATGGGTACGGCTTGCTAGATTGGATATATGGCCGCACCCATGATAAATCAAGGAAAACTTGTTAAGTACCGTGAAAACTACCGCGGATTCTTCAATATCTTTCCAAGCAAGAAGATTTCGGACGATTTATCGCGGCTGGCTTTCGGCTTTCTGGAGGCCACGGTTTTGAATTCCTGACGAAATTTCATCAATATTTCATTGTAACCGGTGCCGTTGAAACATTTTGCCAACAAAGCGCCGCTTGGTTTCATGTGTTGCTGCGCAAATTCAATTGCCAAATCGATAATTTCCTCCATCCGGGCCGCATCAGAAATAGCGATGCCGGACAGGTTGGGCGCCATGTCGGACAACACCAAATCCACCTTACGCCCTTCCAGCAGGCGCTCCAGCTGGCGCAAGCTGTCTGCTTCGCGGAAATCACCCTGGATGAAATAAACGTCGGCAATCGGATCCATCGGTAATATATCCAAGCCGATGATCATGCCATGGATGCCGCCGCCATCCTGGCCGGCCAGCTTGTTGCGAACGTACTGCGACCAGCTACCCGGCGTGGATCCGAGGTCGACAATGATCTGGCCAGGCTTGATCAGCTTGTCCAATTCGTCGATTTCTTTTAGCTTGTAAGCTGCCCGCGCACGATAGCCCTCTTTCTGCGCCAGCTTCACGTAAGGATCGTTAATGTGGTCGTGCAACCAGTTTTTGTTTAATTTCTTCTTTGCCATTCGCGTAGAATACCGTTTTTAAGGAATTTTTATGTTGAAACTTACATCCGCCGAGCGTAGCGAGCTCCGTTCCCAAGCCCACGGACTGGATCCGGTGGTCCTGATCAGCGAAGATGGCTTAAAACCATCCCTGATGAAAGAGATCGATGCCAGCCTGAACGCTCATGGCCTGATTAAAGTGCGTGTATTCGGTGATGATCGCGAGGCACGGATTGCCATCTACGAAACTATTTGCGAAAAACTCAGCGCAGCGCCGGTACAGCACATCGGCAAATTGCTGGTCCTGTATCGCCCGCAAAAGGATGCTGCAAAAGAACGCAGCGAAACTCGCGGCCGGGGCATGCGTGAAGTAACCATCGTCAAACCAAGCCCGAGCGGCACCAAGCGGCCATCGGTGACCAAGGTCATGGTAAAAGGCAATGAACGCGTGACCCAGGGCGGCAACATCAAGCGCGCCAAACCACGTCAGAAAAGCGGCAAGAAATCGGCATTGGGTCGTTAATGCCGGCGTTTATGGTTGCTGCAGCGACTGCGGCAACCATGACGACGCTCTAGCGCAAACTGCGTAACCGCAGAATCAGCCCCACTCCCAACAAACTCTGGATCAGGAAGATGCCGCTGGCAACGCCATGCAGAATCCCGAACTGCGTCCTGGCGCCGTCACTCATCACACCGCCGGTTGCCGCAGACGCTTCGCGCAGACTGGCCATGAATGGCTGGATACCGAAATAACCGACCAGGGTACAGGCCAGCATCGCCAGCGTCAGCTTCAGCAAGGTCTTGCGCAGCGGTGCTGCATCGTCATAGGTCCTGTAGCTGAACAACAGGATCAACGCTACGCCGCAGGCTATCGCCAGCCATGCTTCGACCCTGAACAGGCTGCCGGCGATGGTGCCGGCCAGCACGCGGTCAGGCAAGGTGGCGAACAACGTCGGCGCGACCAGATAACCAACCGTCCACAGACTACCCACCCATAAGGTGGCGATCAACAATCTGAGTCTTACTACAAGCATTGCCACTCCCGGGTTTCTGATCAAGCTACTCGAATCAAGCCGCTCTGATTACTCTCAAGGCATCGGCCGCGTGCGGCGATGCCCGACGTACCTGCCTAGCGCGCTTGCTTAGATGTAGCGAACTTCCAGAATTTCATATTCGCGGATGCCGGATGGCGCTTGTACGCCGACCACGTCGCCGGCGGTTTTGCCGATCAGCGCACGTGCGATCGGCGAGGTAACGGAAACCTTGGACAGCTTGATATCGGCTTCATCGGTGCCGACGATTTGATACGTTACCTTATCGCCCGACTCCAGGTCTTCCAGATCGACCGTAGAGGCGAACACCACGCGCCCGTCTGCATCCAGGGTTGCCGGATCGATAACCTGCGCGGCTCCCAGTTTGCCCTCGAGGTCGGCAATCCGGCCTTCGACAAAACCTTGCCGCTCTTTCGCCGCGTCATAATCCGCGTTTTCCGAAAGATCGCCATGCGCGCGCGCTTCTGCGATGGCCTTGATGACAGTTTGACGCTCTTTGGTTTTCAAATGATGCAATTCATCTTTCAACAATTGCGCGCCATGCTTGGTAAGAGGTACTGAGCTCATAGGGATGGTACTCAACAAATATAAAATAAGGTTTATGACGCAGGGTCTATCACGTACACAATAAAAGGTCACGGAGGTCAAAGCGTACCGAAAAAAGGGTGCGCTTATGACCTCCGCAGGAACTTCTATAGCTAAATTGTACGTTTCGGCGGCTTCCAGACACTAACTGCAGTCCGGAAGCGATTCAGGATGTGCCCCAGGAGCCTGCCGGACTTAGGTGATCGGCTGCAAAAATATCTGAGCGGTCCATATTTCACCGACTTCTTGGTCAATAGCATGGCTATTGACGCTGCGAATCCGGCAAAATCTGTCCTCGCCCAGCTATTTTCTCGCTTCGACCCCCTAAGTCCGGCAGGCTCCTAGGCACATCCTGATTTAACCTTAGTGTAAGGTTTTATGCAGCCCTTGTAAATCATAGACATGCAACTCGTCCAGATGACGCATGCCCTCGACCGCAGCTTCCGCACCGGCAATCGTCGTATAGGTCGTGGCGCGTGCCGCCAAGGCCGAGATACGGATCGCCCGTGAGTCGACAATCGCGCTACGCTTTTCTTCGACCGTATTGATCACCAATGAAATCTCATTGTTCTTGATCATGTCGACCACGTGCGGACGTCCTTCGACCACCTTGTTGACGGTTTCCACGGGAATCCCGGCAGCGCTGATTGCCGCCGCGGTACCCTTGGTCGCCACCACCGTGAAGCCGATCGCCACCAGATCCTTGGCAACCTGCACTGCACGCGGCTTGTCGCTACCCTTGACGCTAAGGAATACCTTGCCCGAGCTTGGCAGCTTGACGCCGGCGCCGAGTTGCGACTTGACGAATGCTTCACCGAAAGTTTTGCCAACGCCCATGACTTCACCGGTAGATTTCATTTCCGGTCCGAGAATGGTGTCGACGCCCGGGAACTTAACGAACGGGAACACTGCTTCCTTGACGCTGAAGTATTTCGGCACGACCTCTTCCTTGATACCCTGGCTGTCGAGCGACTGACCGACCATGCAGCGGGCGGCAATCTTGGCCAGCTGCAAACCGGTAGCCTTGGAGACAAACGGCACGGTACGCGAGGCGCGCGGATTGACTTCCAGCACGAACACGACGTCCTTGCCATCGATCTGCTGAATCGCAAACTGCACGTTCATCAAACCAACCACGTTCAAGCCCTTGGCCATCAGCGATGTCTGCCGCTTGATCTCTTCGATAGTTGCCTGCGACAGCGAGTAAGGCGGCAGCGAACATGCCGAATCGCCCGAGTGGACACCTGCCTGCTCGATATGCTCCATGACGCCGCCGATAAAGGTGCGTTCGCCGTCGGACAGACAATCAACGTCAACTTCGATAGCGTCGTTCAGGAATCGATCCAGCAATACCGGCGAATCGTGCGAGACCTTGACCGCTTCGCGCATGTAGCGCTCGAGATCGCGTTGCTCGTGGACGATTTCCATCGCGCGGCCGCCCAATACGTAGGATGGACGCACCACCAGCGGATAACCGATTTCCTGCGCCAGGCGCAAGGCATCTTCTTCTGTACGCGCAGTACGGTTTGGCGGTTGACGCAAATTCAGGTCGTGCAGCAGCTTCTGGAAACGCTCGCGGTCTTCGGCAGCGTCGATCATGTCCGGCGAAGTACCGACGATAGGCACGCCGTTGGCTTCCAGATCCAGCGCCAGCTTCAGCGGCGTCTGGCCACCGTACTGAACGATCACGCCGTATGGCTTTTCCTTGTCGACGATTTCCAGCACGTCTTCCAGCGTCACCGGTTCAAAATACAGGCGATCCGAGGTGTCGTAGTCGGTTGATACGGTTTCCGGATTACAGTTGACCATGATGGTCTCGTAGCCGTCTTCGCGCATCGCCAGTGCCGCATGGACGCAGCAATAATCGAATTCGATACCCTGGCCGATACGGTTAGGACCGCCGCCCAGCACCATGATCTTCTTTTTATTGGTCGGATTCGATTCGCACTCTTCCTCGTAGGTCGAGTACATGTAAGCCGTGTTGGTCGAAAACTCGCCGGCGCAGGTATCCACCCGCTTGTAGACCGGACGGATATTCAAGGCCAGGCGCTTGAGGCGCACTGCGGTATCGGTTGTCTTCAGCAGCTTGGCCAGGCGGCGATCGCCAAAGCCCTTTTGCTTGAGACGGAACAGCGTGTCGCGGTCCAGCCCTTCCAGCGTCTGGCTGTTTTCCAGCCACAGTTCGATATCGACGATTTCCTTGATTTGCGACAGGAACCATGGATCGATGTGAGTCAGCTGATGCACTTCTTCCAGCGTGAAACCCTGGGCGAACGCATCGCCGACATACCAGATACGGTCCGGACCCGGCTCGCCGAGTTCTTCTTCGATAACTTCGCGGTCTTGCGTCTTTTCGTTCATGCCGTCGACGCCGACTTCGAGGCCGCGCAAGGCTTTCTGGAACGATTCCTGGAAGGTGCGGCCGATCGCCATCACCTCGCCCACCGATTTCATCTGGGTCGTCAGGTGATCGTCGGCAGTCGGGAATTTTTCAAATGCAAAACGCGGAATCTTGGTGACCACGTAATCGATCGAAGGCTCGAACGATGCCGGTGTCGCGCCGCCGGTAATTTCATTGCGCAACTCGTCCAGCGTAAAGCCCACCGCCAGTTTCGCCGCGATCTTGGCGATCGGGAAACCGGTGGCTTTGGAGGCCAGCGCCGAAGAGCGCGATACACGCGGATTCATTTCGATCACGATCATGCGGCCATCGGCCGGGTTGACCGAGAACTGCACGTTAGAGCCGCCGGTATCGACACCGATCTCACGCAATACCGCCAGCGAGGCGTTACGCATGATCTGGTATTCCTTGTCGGTCAGGGTCTGGGCCGGCGCTACCGTGATCGAGTCGCCGGTATGCACGCCCATCGGATCCAGGTTTTCGATCGAGCAGACGATGATGCAGTTGTCCGCCTTGTCGCGCACCACTTCCATCTCATACTCTTTCCAGCCGATCAGCGATTCTTCAATCAGCAATTCCTTGGTCGGCGATGCTTCCAGGCCGCGGCGGCAGATGGTCTCAAATTCTTCGGCGTTATATGCAATACCGCCGCCGGTGCCACCCATGGTGAACGAAGGACGGATGATGACCGGGAAACCGAGCTCCTTCTGCACGCCCCAGGATTCATCCATGGTGTGGGCAACGCCGGAACGGGCCGAACCGAGGCCGATCTTGGTCATCGCTTCCTTGAACTTGGAGCGGTCTTCGGCCTTGTCGATCGCTTCGGGCGAAGCGCCGATCAATTCGACATTGTACTTTTCCAGGATGCCGTGGCGATGCAGATCCAGCGCGCAGTTGAGCGCAGTCTGGCCGCCCATGGTCGGCAGGATCGCGTCCGGCTTTTCCTTGGCGATGATGCGTTCCACCGCTTGCCAGGTAATCGGCTCGATGTAGGTCACATCGGCCATTTCCGGGTCGGTCATGATGGTGGCCGGATTGCTGTTAACCAGGATTACTTTATAACCCTCTTCGCGCAGCGCCTTGCAGGCCTGTGCGCCGGAGTAGTCGAACTCGCAAGCCTGACCGATGATGATCGGGCCAGCGCCGATAATCAGAATGTTTTTTATATCACTACGCTTAGGCATTTTTATTTTTCTCCAACATCGTTTGACTCATCAGCTGAATGAAACGATCGAACAAAGGGGCGATGTCATGCGGGCCAGGCGATGCTTCCGGGTGGCCCTGGAAGCAGAATGCCGGCTTGTCGGTGCGGGCGAAGCCCTGCAGCGAACCGTCGAACAGCGAAACGTGCGTCACGCGGCAATTGGCCGGCAGGGTTGCGCCGTCTACTGCAAAACCGTGGTTTTGCGATGTGATCAGCACTTGCTTGCTATCCAGGTCTTGCACCGGATGATTGGCGCCATGGTGGCCGAACTTCATCTTGAGCGTCTTGGCGCCGGATGCCAGCGCCATGATCTGATGGCCGAGGCAGATGCCGAAAGTCGGAATCCCGCGCTCGATCAGTTCCTTGACGGCGGCAACCGCGTAATCGCACGGCTCCGGATCGCCAGGACCGTTGGACAGGAAAATACCGTCCGGATTGAGTGCCAGTGCATCGGCAGCAGTAGCTTGCGCCGGCAATACGGTAATCTTGCAGCCGCGTTGCGCCAGCATGCGCAGGATGTTGAATTTGACGCCGTAGTCAAACGCCACCACATGATACTTAGGTGTAATTTGCTGATCGTAACCGCGGCCGAGACGCCATTCCGTCTCGCTCCAGCTGTAAGCCTTGGTGGTCGACACCACTTTGGCCAGGTCCATGCCGGCCAGGCCGGGGAAACCGCGCGCCAGTTCCAGCGCTTTTGCGGTAGCGGCAGCGATGTCAGACTCGCCGGCGACGATGGCGCCGCCCTGCGCACCTTTTTCGCGCAAAATGCGTGTCAGCTTGCGCGTATCGATGCCGGCGATGGCAACGATATTCGACTCTTGCAGGTACGCATCGAGCGTTTGGGTGGAACGGAAATTCGATACCAGGCGCGGCAGATCACGAATGATCAGGCCGGCGGCGTGAATTTGGGAGGATTCGACATCCTCTTTATTGACGCCGGTATTGCCAATATGCGGATAAGTGAGAGTGACGATCTGGCGGCTATAGCTAGGATCTGTGAGGATTTCCTGGTAGCCGGTCATGGCGGTATTGAATACGACTTCGCCAGTCGTATGACCAACGGCGCCAATTGAAATACCTTTGAAAATCGTCCCATCTGCTAGCGCGAGGATGGCCGGTACGGTGAGGCCAGAAAAAAATGGCTGCAAGGGGTAACTCCTGATGTTGTTACCGCCGCTGCGCTGCGCCAAACGACCGCTATGAAACCCCAAACAGTTACGGTTTGGCGGCTTTAAATAGTCTTTTTGGGACGAGATGGATGGTGGTATGCGCTACGGCGGAGTAAATTGGGCTAAACCCTGCAATTATAGCCGACAACACCTTGCCCGGCAATCTGGTCAGACGCCAAGCTGGGGGTTTTTGTATAAATAATTACGAAATAATTATGGAAAATTGTGAAAAATCAACAACCATGACTTAATTGATAACAATACTGACAAGCAACGTACTGGCTAGCATCTCAATTGCCAATATAACTGCCAATAATGGTCAGCTTGCCAGTTCGGCATGCCGAACCTGCAAGCTGCCTTAATCCTTGCTCGAAAAACACGGCAGCCATCGCCGATCTGCGCCCGCCAGCGCGGCCAACCGTATTTTCTACAATCCGACTTAAACGCCCAGGGCAGCAATACCTGCCTTGGCGATTTGCACGTCTTCGCTCGACTTCACGCCGGAAACGCCAACTGCACCGAGATACTCGCCACCAACCAGGATCGGCACGCCGCCTTCCAGCAGGCCTTCCAGGTTTGGTGCGGTAATGAACGAAAAACGACCATTGTTGATCATGTCTTCGTAAATCTTCGATTCGCGCTGCCCCAGGGCCGCTGTCTTGGCCTTGGCCGGGGCGATATGGGCCGAGATTGGCGCACAGCCGTCCATGCGCTGCAACCACAGCAGGTGACCGCCATCATCAACGATCGAAATTGTGACCGCCCAACGGTTCTTGACCGCCTCCGCCTCAGCAGCTGCCGCAATTTTCTTTACATCGTCGAGTGTCAAAACTTGTTTCGATTTCATTTTTGCTCCTTGTGAAATAACTGAATATTGTACTTTAGTGCTCTGCAATAGGCATCTGCATCGACCGTTTTGCCGCCAGATTATTTCTGGCGGAATATTTTGACCTGGCACTCCGATCAAATATTCTGGCCTGATATTTGCTTTACAGAAATCCCAAACGCAGGAAAATTCCTGTGGTTTTAAGGATTTATCGGACTTAAATTATCACAATGACATGATACAGTGCTACCCAGTCGCCTGCCAAATTTGACAGGTACCTCTTATTCACTTACATTCGTGCGATCGTAATGTTCCAGAGCCCATCCATAACGATGTCGATTAAAGAAGCCTTCCCCTTATTCCAGACATTTGCACTCGCCTGCGCGCTGATCGCCACGCTGTTGCTGTGTACCCCGGCGCGCGCTTCCGATATCACCGATATCGATCCGCGGCCGCAAGCAAGCAGCACCCGCACCAAGCTCCAGCAATTTACCGACCGGGCGTCGGACCTGGCTGTTAGCGCGATGGGCATGATCGGCATTCACTATAAATATGGTGGCAATAGTCCGGAAAACGGTTTGGATTGCAGCGGTTTGGTACGCTATGTTTTCAAGGATGCGTGGGGCGTCAACGTTCCGCGCACTGCCGCGGAATTGAGCCGCAGCGGCGAAAAGGTCGACAAGCAGGATTTGAAGCCGGGTGACCTTGTGTTCTATAACACGCTGCGCCGCAGCTTCTCGCACGTGGGTATTTACCTGGGTGACAATAAATTCATCCATGCCCCATCCACCGGCGGCAAGGTGCGTATCGAAAGCATGGATCTGGCTTACTGGAAATCGCGCTTTAATGGTGCACGCCGCATCAATGATCCGGAACCGGACAACTACAGCCATCAATAATCGACGTTGCCGCCGCTGCCAGTTCGCAAGCCCCCCCCTTGCATGGTAGATGCTTCGCTTTCCTACATCAGCAATCCACCTAAAATGGCCCATTATCGAGATCCCAGGTCCCGCACAGCGATATTATGAGAAACACAGCGCTCCGCAAGAATTTTTGCAGGGCGGCGTTTTCATAGGTAAGGGATGTTTCTCAGATGATGAACCCAAGGCTTTCACAATTTAACAAACCACAAGCGCGTGCTGATAAACATAGAAGATCATTAAATGATCACGGCATGGATCGCCTGACTGCGCTGGAAGCCAGATTCGACGCAATCTTGCCTACCTTGGCGACACGGGAGGACATGCAAGCACTCAAGAGCGAAATCCACAAGATTGTAGGCGAAACGCACAAATGGATGCGGGCAACCGTTATCGGCTTGTTCATGGGGTTCGGCGGCCTTTTCCTGGCAATGAGCAATGCCCTCAAAACCGGACCGCAACAGCCGATAGTGATACAGCTGCCGGCAAATCTGCCACAGACCTCCCACTAGAAGTCGCGCGTAAGCATGGCTAGCCACTCTGCGGGAATACTCCGGAAGCAGCAACAGCAAACGACAGGTCGTTTTAAGCAGCCGTTTTGAGCAACCTTTACTCCTCCCGCTTTTCCTTCAATTTCTTCTTGATGATCGCCATCTGTGCCATTGCTGCCTGCTCACCAGCCAGGATCGCGGTATTACGCGCGGCAAAATCGTTACCCTTCATCGCCCCCAATTCAGGCCGGATGACAATATCTGCGTCTTTCAACTCATAGCTGTTAATAGTTTGCCCCATGATGGCAAAGGTTTGCAGCAATACGTCGACCGAGCTTGACGCAGCTTGAGCTTCCGGCGAAGCGGAAATATTCACGGCAATCACAAAATCCGCCCCCATTTCATGCGCAAAACGCACCGGCACCGGCGACACCAGGCCCCCATCAACATACAGGCGACCGCCGATATTCACCGACTGGAAAACACCCGGCACAGCCGAAGACGCCCGCACCGCTAAACCAGTGTTACCGCGACGGAACAGAATGGGGACGCCGCTATGCAAATCAGTGGCAACCGCACCAAACGGGATTTTCAGTTTCTCAATCGGCACATTGTGAACGGTCTTGTTGACGTAGTTCTGGATCGCCTCGCCCTTCAACACGCCGCTGACCTTGGCAAAGAACGGCACCGACCAATCCGAAATAGCGGCCTCATCCATTTGCAGCGCGATCTTTTGCAGCGCAAAGCCGTTATTGCCGGCAGCATACATGGCACCGACCACACTACCCGCGCTGGTGCCAACCACGATATCCGGCACGATCCCTTGCGATTCCAGCGCTTTGATCACGCCGATATGGGCGAAACCTCGGGCCGCGCCGCCGCCCAGTGCCAGACCGATCTTGATCGGTTTGGCGACTTTTGGCTGCACAGCGGGAACCACTGCCACTGGCGGTATCTGCGGCGCAATTGGATTGCTGCCGCAAGCGGCAAGCAGAGCGCATAGAACGAGACTAAGTGTACGAGTAGGCAGTAAGCGCGAAAAGGACATGACAATGGAGGGGGCTTGGATGGAAGGGCTTGAATAAGAAACGCGAGCGCTGTCAATCATCGACAACGATCGCGGCAGGCGACACGGGTCTTCCGCATGTCGCAGCAGAATTGTAGCTGATGTTGAAGACTTCAGCCGGCCCGGGTAACCCTCAGTCTGCCCGCCATTTTCAAGCTTTCGCTGTAGCAACCACTGAGGTTGCAGGCAAGTTGACGGTAAACACACTCCCCTCGCCCGGCCGCGACTCAACCCCAAGCGTGCCGTGGTGGCGCAACAATACGTGTTTGACGATGGCCAGGCCGAGACCGGTACCCTGGGTTTCTCGTGAGCGACTCTTGTCGACCCGGTAAAACCGTTCGGTCAGCCGCGAGATATGTTCGCCGCTGATACCGATGCCGGAATCCTTGACCACCAGCTGGGGCCCCAATTTTCCTTTTTGCCAAATGATCTGGATTTTTCCATCCGCCGGCGTATAACGAACGGCATTGGAAATCAGGTTGCTGAATGCGCTGCGCAGTTCGTCCTTGCTACCGGTGACATCGGGCCCGTCGACCGCAAGGGAAAACGTATGTTTTCCCGCAGACAGTACTTCAGCTTCCAGCAACAAGCTTTGCAGCATGGCTTGCATATCTACCGGCTCGGGACGCAAGGGATAATCGACCGATTCCAGGCGCGTCAAGGTAAGCATGTCGCCGATCAGGTTTTGCATGCGATGGCCCTGCTCCGTCATCAACTGCAAATGGGCAGCACGGGTCTTCTGATCAAGATCCGGCTGTGCCTGCGCGATTTCCAGAAAGCCGTTAATCACCGTCAATGGCGTGCGCAGTTCGTGCGAGGCATTAGCGATGAAGTCACGCCGCATCATGTCGATTCTTTCGGATTCGGTAGCGTCGTGGGTCACCAGGATCTGACGCCGATTTTCAAACGGGATGATCTGCACGATAAGCTTACGCTCGCGCAAGCTCAATGTCAGCGGCTGATCATAGCGGCCGAGGATGATGTAATCGATGAAATCCGGGGTACGGATCAGATTGGTGACCCGCATTCCCTTATCGCGCCCGTGCTGCAGGCCCAGATGCCGCTCGGCGGCCGGATTGCACCATTCGAGGAACAAGACGTCATCCATGATGACCACCCCGTCCGGCAATAAATGCATGGCCTGGCGAAAGCGCGCCAGCCATTCGCTCAGTTCAGTCTGATGTTTTTCATCGTCGCGCCGCAAACGGTACAGGCGCGAAAAAATATCGGTCCACGCACCCCAGCCATCCGGTAGTTTTTCGCTGCGCGGATTGTCAAGCCAGCCGCTCAGCCGAAACAGGTAGTGCAGTTGCACCACCACCGCAATCGACATCAAGACCAAGCCCAGCACCAGGCCGGGCACAGCGCCAAACAAGCCCCAGACTACGCCGGAGATGACAAAGATCAGCAAGATCCGCAGCATTGCCGGGATCCAGAACAACATCTGTGGATTCATAAATCACTATTTTGCGAGGGAGGCAATGTTCATAGCTGCGAGCCCCGGCTGGCCGCCGGGGCTTCGGGCTTGAAATTATTGTACTATTTTGCCGAAAGCATGTAGCCGACGCTACGCACGGTACGGATCAGGTGCTCCGATTCCCGCAGCGCCTTGCGCAAGCGCAGTACATGGACATCCACGGTGCGCTCTTCGATGACCACGTGGTCACCCCACACCTTGTCCAGCAACTGGCTGCGCGAGAAGACCCGGTCCGGATTGGCCATGAAAAATTTCAGCAAACGATATTCGGCGTGGCCGATATCGATCTTCTGGTTCTCCAGGCATACCGAGCAGCTGGCCGGGTCGAGCGACACCGAACCGGCCGACATCATGCCAGGGACTTCATCCGCGCCTTTGCGCCGCAATAAAGCCTTGACGCGCGAGGTCAGTTCACGCGGCGAAAACGGCTTGGTCATGTAGTCGTCGGCGCCGTTATCAAGACCCGAGATCTTGTCCTCTTCCATGCTTTTTGCAGTCAGCATCATGATCAGCATCGACTGCAGCTGACGATCGGCACGCATTTGCGACAGCAAGCGCAGGCCGCTCTGGTCCGGCAGCATCCAGTCCAGCAGCACCAGATGCGGCATGCGGCGCTGGACGAACTCCCAGCCTTCGGCTGCGGTATGGACGATGGATGGACTCCAGCCGGCTTCCTTGATCGTGAAACCAATCAGTTCGGCAATTGCCGGCTCATCTTCGATAATCAGGACGGATGTTTTATCGGCAGCCATTTTTTAAGACAAGGTTAATGTTACGTTTCGATTTCGCATCAATTGAGCATCGATTACGCATCATCACCGAGTTGATTGGCAGCGTAATCGGTATGACGGATATCCTTGCCCTCGACGATGTAAATCACGTACTCGGCGATGTTCTTGGCGTGGTCGCCGATACGTTCGATCGCCTTGGCCACCCATAAGGTATCCATCGAAGCCGAAATCGTGCGCGGGTCTTCCATCATGAAGGTGATCAGGTTACGCATGATTGAACGGAAATCGCGATCGATCACCGCGTCTTGGGCGATCAACCTGGTGGCCTGTTTCTCGTCCAGGCGCGCCAGAGCATCCAGCGCGTCGTGCAGCATGTCGGCTGCGCCGCTACCGATGACGCGCACGGTTTCCGTGTGGTCGATGGTGCCGGCGCCGCGCTTGTGCAGGTGAATTGCCGTGCGTGCGATTTTCGCTGCTTCGTCGCCGATGCGCTCGAGATCGGTAATCACCTTGATGGTCGCCATCACGGTACGCAAATCGTTGGCGGTCGGCTGGCGGCGCACGATCAGATGGCTGCAGGCATCGTCCAGTTCGACTTCCAGGCGGTTGACCTGATCGTCATCCTTGATGACTCTTTCCGCGGCATCCAGGTTGCCGGTGCGAAAAACGTTAAGCGCTTCCTGGAACTGGCGCTCAACCAGTCCGCCCATGAGCAACACTTTGGAACGGATGGTTTCCAAATCGGTGTCGTACTGCTTCGAAGAATGTTCGCCGGTCATCTGATTTCTTTCTGTTCTTTGCTATTCAGTGTGTATTTCAGCTGATTTATTGCAGCTTATCTATTTCAGCCTATGATTTTCAGCAATTTCATTAAGAAATTTGCGTTCAACCGAAGCGGCCAGTGATGTAATCCTGGGTTTCCTTACGCGCCGGGTTCATGAAAATCTGATCGGTCTCGCCGAATTCCACCAGCTCGCCCAGATACATGTAAGCGGTGTAATCGGAACAACGCGCTGCCTGTTGCATGTTGTGCGTAACGATGGCGATGGTGTAATCCTGCTTCAGTTCGCTGATCAGCTCTTCCACCTTGGCGGTCGAAATCGGATCCAGCGCCGAGGTCGGCTCGTCCAGCAGCAAGACATCGGGGCGTACCGCAACGCTGCGCGCGATGCACAAACGTTGTTGCTGTCCGCCGGACAAGCTCAGGCCGCTCTTGTTCAGCTTGTCTTTGACTTCGCCCCACAAGGCAGCTTTCGACAACGCCCATTCGACGCGCTCGTCCATTTCGCCCTTAGGCAGGTTTTCGTACAGGCGGATCCCGAAAGCGATGTTGTCGTAAATCGACATCGGAAACGGCGTCGGCTTCTGGAACACCATGCCAACCTTGGCACGCAGCATGTTCAGATCCTGCCCTGCTTCCAGGATGTTGCGGCCCGCGTACATGATCTTGCCCTCTGCGCGTTGCCCCGGATACAAGTCGTACATCCGGTTCAAGGTGCGCAGCAAGGTCGATTTTCCGCAACCGGACGGCCCGATGAACGCGGTCACTTTCTTTTCATTGATATGCAGGTTGATATTCTTCAAGCCCTGGAAATTACCGTAGAAAAAATCCAGTTGCGAGATTTCTATGGTTGGCGGCTTGGTCGAATGCATCGGGTGCATCGACTGCATATCGAGATGATTCAATTTGGTAGAAGTTTGCATGTTATTGACCAGTGAGTGACCAGTGAGTGCTCATTAAGAACGGCAATTTAAATGATTGCAGGTAAGTGCGTTAGCCTGGGATCTTCTGGCTGAACAAAGAACGCGATACGATGTTCAAGGCTAGTACGCTGAAGGTGATCAGCAACGCGCCACCCCACGCCAGCGGTACCCAGTTATCAAACGGGCTCATCGCAAACTGGCTGATGACTACCGGCAGATTCGCTATCGGTTTATTCATGTTGGTGCTGAAGAACTGGTTATTCAGCGCGGTGAACAACAGCGGCGCCGTTTCTCCGGCAATCCGCGCCACTGCCAGCAATACACCCGTGACTACACCAGCCTTGACCGCACGCAAACGCACCAGCAACGCTACTTTCCAGCGCGGCGCGCCGAGGGAAAATGCCGCTTCACGCAAGCTGCCTGGAACCAGTTTCAGCATGTTGTCGGTAGTCCGCACGATCACCGGAACGGCAATCAGGGACAATGCAAAGGAGCCCGCCCAGCCGGAAAAATGACCAACCTTGGCGACATAGATAGCATATACAAACAAGCCGATCACGATCGATGGCGCAGACAGCATGATGTCGGTAACAAAGCGCGTCACCTGCGCCAGCTTGCTTTCCTCGCCATACTCAGCCAGGTAGATACCGGCCAGGATGCCGATCGGGGTACTGACCAGCGTCGCTATGCCAACCATCATCAAACTACCGATAATCGGGTTCAGCAAGCCACCGGGGCCTGAGCCGGGAGCCGGCGTATTTTGCGTCAGGATGCCAAGGTTGAGCGCGCCGAAACCCTTGATCACCAAAGTCGCCAGGA
This sequence comes from Collimonas sp. OK607, assembly GCF_900111995.1. Lineage (GTDB taxonomy): Bacteria > Pseudomonadota > Gammaproteobacteria > Burkholderiales > Burkholderiaceae_D > Collimonas. The sequence goes on along the minus strand of NZ_FOKF01000002.1, from coordinate 257,741 downwards.
TCCAGGCCAGCACCGCGATACCCATCGCCATCGCCAGGAAAGACAAGAGCATACCGATACGGTGCATCAGCAGACGTTTGCGATAGACAGGATTGACCAGCGGGTTCGGCTGGATATCAGCAGAATTCTTCATTTGGCACCTTCTTTACGGGACATGCCCATCAACATGATTTTGGCGATCGACAACACGATGAAGGTAATCACGAACAGGATCAGGCCAAGCGCAAACAAAGCCGATACGTGCAGCGTGGTGGAAGCTTCGGCAATTTCATTGGCCAGCGTCGAAGCGATACTGTTACCCGAAGCAAATAGCGACCACGATAGACGTTGCGCATTACCGATCACGAAAGTTACCGCCATGGTCTCGCCCAAAGCACGCCCCAGGCCCAGCATGACGCCGCCGACGACGCCGGTCTTAGCATAAGGCAGGACAACTTTACGTACCACTTCCCAGCGCGTGCAGCCAAGGCCGTAGGCGGATTCTTTCAGCACCGCAGGGACAACTTCAAACACGTCGCGCATGACGGACGATATAAATGGAATGATCATTACGGCCAGGATCAGACCTGCGGTCAGCAAGCCTATGCCCATTTTGGGACCGCTGAACAACGTGCCGATCAGCGGCAGCTGGCCGAGCGTATCTGCCAGGAACGGCTGGCCGTACTTGGCAAATAAAGGTGCGAATACAAACAAACCCCACATGCCGTAGATGATGCTCGGCACGCCCGCCAGAAGCTCCACGGCGGTACCTAATGGACGGCGCAATTTTGCAGGGCAGATTTCTGTCAGGAACAGGGCAATCCCGAAGCTCACCGGAAACGCGATCGCCAGGGCAATGAACGACGTTACCAGAGTGCCGACGATGGCAATCATCGCGCCATATTGGTCGTTGACGGGGTCCCACTCGACGGTGGTGATGAAGGATGGACCGAATTCGCGGAATACCGGCCAGGCGCCGATCGCCAGACAGACGATAATGCCGAGCAAGACCGCCAGCACGAGTAGCGAGAACACTAGCGTGACTTTGTGAAACAGGAAATCCTGGATGCGTTGCTTACGCATCGTGGCAAGCAGGCTCTGATGCGACAAACCCGCTTCTTCAGCGCTGATTGACTGGGGTGAGATCGATTGTGCCATGACAGGAATATTTGCACTCATGAGTAGCGATATCCGATGAAGAATAACATGCGGCAGCGAGAACTCCAGCGGAACAACTTGTGCTCGACGTCCCGGAGATGCTTCGCGTGAAGATCAGATGTATCAGGAATATTCGGCGAGACGGAATTGAACCAGCCCAACTCCGTCTCGGCGTACAGCTAACTACCTATTTGCTACCTACTTATTTATTACCAGACCGCTTTACCGGCGTTGTCCTTGATCTGGGTTTTCCAGGACTCTTCCACCAGCTTGATCACGGAAGCAGGAATCGCTACGTAATCCAGTTCAGTAGCAGAGGCGCCACCGTTCTTGTATGCCCAGTCAAAAAACTTCAACACTTCCTTGCCCTTGGCTGCATCAGCCTGGCTTTTGTGAATCAGGATGAAAGAAGCGCTGGTGATAGGCCAGCTGGTCTTGCCGGCTGCATCAGTGAAATCTACTGCGAAACCTGGAGTTTTAGCCCAGTCTGCGCCAGCTGCCGCTGCCTTGAAAGTTTCGTCGTCCGGCTGTACAAAACCACCGTCGCGGTTTTTCAGCTGGGTATGCGACAACTTGTTTTTCTTGGCATAAGCATATTCAACATAGCCGATCGAACCCTTGATCTTTTGGACGTTGGCAGCGACGCCTTCGTTACCTTTGCCGCCGACGCCGACTGGCCACTTGACAGCAGTACCGGCACCGACAACGCTCTTGAACGCAGGGTTGGTCTTCGACAGGTAGCTGGTGAAGACAAACGAAGTGCCCGAACCGTCAGCGCGGTACACCACGGTGATGTCGTCAGCCGGCAATTTCACGCCTGGGTTGAGGGCAACGATTTCAGCTGCATTCCACTTGGTGATCTTGCCCAGGTAGATGTCGGCCAGCACCGCACCGGTCAATTTGACCTGACCCGGGGTAACGCCATCCAGATTCACGACTGGCACCACGCCACCCATGATTGCCGGGAATTGCGCCAGATTGTCGGCGTTCAGGTCTTCAACCTTCAATGGCATGTCGGAAGCGCCAAAATCCACTGTCTTCGCTTTGATTTGCTTGATGCCGCCACCGGAGCCGATCGATTGATAGTTCAGGCTGGTGCCGGTTGCAGTTTTGTAGGCTTCAGCCCATTTCGAATAGATCGGGTAAGGAAAAGAGGCGCCGGCGCCGGTGATTTCCGCTGCCATGACGGAAGAAACCGCCAATGTCGAACCCATTGCAAGAACAGCTGCTTTAACGAAGTGATTCAATCGCATTTGTTACTCCCTTGTTGACTATAGATGTGGTGTGCCCAAGTCGAGACTGTTGTGAAATCCATCTCATGCCAGAAAGCAAATTTCACAACAGTCCCTAAGACAGGGCGAACTCTAACCAACATTTATGACAGCTTTATGACGAGATAAAAATGAATGCGAATGACATTAAAATAATAAAAAACCAACTGCAAGTTACCAGCAAGCCATTCTATTTCCACGCGGAATTTTTGACGAGCCAACCATCTGCCGACACTAAGCCAGAATGACTAATACCTGGCAACACTTCCATTTTCTTCATCAAGCTGTCATATTCACTACATACACTGCGCCGTAACCATCAGACCAGCTGCCTGATTTCATGAACAAAAAAACCAAGTCGGACGATGACACCAAGCACCCCAGCGCCAGACTAGGCGCCAACCCAAGCTATCTGAACCGTGAATTGTCGCAACTGGCCTTCAACCGGCGTGTCATGGCGCAGGCTGAAGACCGGCATATCCCATTGCTGGAGCGATTGCGATATTTATGTATCGTAAGCAACAATCTTGATGAGTTTTTTGAAGTCCGCATCGCCAGCCTGCTGGCAAACAGTCAGATCGACGGCGTCAATACAGAACCACCGGCGCTCGTCGCAGCGCTTGAGCGCACCAGCGAAGAATGTCACCAGATCGTCGATCGCCAGTACGCCATTCTGAACCAGACGATTTTGCCGCAGTTGTCGGCCAGCGGTATTCACCTGCTACGGCATAGCGACCGCAACGAAGAACAGCGGGCCTGGGTAAAATCCTTCTTTGAGCAGGAAATCCGCCCCCTGCTGACGCCCATAGGGCTGGATCCGGCCCACCCCTTCCCTCAGGTATTAAACAAGAGTCTCAATTTCGTCGTCGAGATGGCGGGTAAAGATGCGTTCGGGCGCAGCACCTCGATTGCCATCATCAAAGCGCCGCGCGTATTACCGCGGGTGATCAAGTTGCCCGACACGCTGTCGCCAAATGGCACCTCGTTCTGCCTGTTGTCGTCCATCATCCATGCCCATATCGGCGATCTGTTTTCTGGTCGCCAGATATTGGCTTATTCGCAATTCCGGGTTACCCGTAACAGCGAACTGTGGGTTGATGAAGAAGAGGTCAAGAACCTGCGCCAGGCGCTGCAAAGCGAACTCCAGAGCCGCCAGTTCGGGGTTGCGGTAAGGCTTGAGGTGGCGCGCAGCTGCCCGCCGCACCTGGCCCAGTTTCTGCTCGATCAGTTTGGCATTGCGCCCAATCGCTTGTACGCAGTGGATGGTCCCGTCAATATGGTGCGCCTGTCAGAGATGATCGATCAGATCAGCGACGCCAGCTTGCGCTTCCCTTCATTTGCGCCAGGCTTGCCGCTGCAGCTGGATAACGGCAACGATATTTTCGACCAGTTGAAACAGAAAGATGTGCTGTTGCATCATCCGTTCCAATCGTTCCAGCCGGTGGTCGACTTTGTCCGTTCCGCGGCATTTGACAGCAATGTGGTGGCAATCAAGCAAACCATTTATCGCACCGGCATGAATTCCGATCTGATGGAAGCGTTGATTATCGCCGCACAACGCGGCAAAGAAGTCATGGTGATTGTCGAACTGATGGCGCGCTTTGACGAGGAAGCCAATATCAACTGGGCCGACAAGCTGGAACGCGCCGGCGCGCAGGTGGTATATGGCGTGGTCGGATTAAAGACCCATGCCAAATTGTCGCTGGTGCTCCGGCGCGAGCCCGACAAGAACGGTATTGGCGAACTGCGCTATTACGCCCACCTCGGCACCGGCAACTACCATCCCACCACGACCAAGCTTTACACCGACTTCGGCTTGCTTACTTCAAACCAGAAGCTCGCTGCCGAAGTCAACGAAGTCTTCATGCACCTGACCAGCCTGACCAAGCCCAAGAAAATGGATTACCTGTGGCTGGCGCCGTTCCTGTTGCAAAAGGAAATTATCCGGGCCATCCACAATGAAGCCGAGATTGCCCGCAAAGGGCGGCCGGCGCGGATTGTCGCCAAAATGAATGCGCTGCTGGACGAATCCGTCATCCGCGCCTTGTACGATGCTTCTGCCGATGGCGTCAAGATCGAGTTGATCGTGCGCGGTGCTTGCGCGCTCAGGCCAGGCGTTCCGGGCCTGTCCGAGAACATTCATGTGCGCTCCATCATCGGTCGCTTCCTGGAACACAGCCGCATCTACTATTTCCGTAACAACCTGCAGCACAATGTTTACCTCGCCAGCGCCGACTGGATGAACCGCAATCTGTTCCGACGTGTCGAGGTCGCCTTTCCGGTACTCGACAAATCGCTCAAGAGAAGAGTCATCAACGAAGGCCTGACACCCTATTTAAAAGACAACATCAATGCCTGGATTCTCGGGGTCGATGGCAACTGGAAAAAAAACAAGCCGCATCGGCACCATAAGCCATACGGTGCGCAACGGCATTTGATGCTGGCTCTGGGCGCGCTTTCACCGGCGCACTCCTCAGATAAGTAAGCAAAAATCAGCAAGGAAACATCATGGACCTGATTCTATGGCGGCATGCAGAGGCAGAAATCGGCGAACCTGACGAGGGGCGCGCGTTGACGGGCAAGGGACACAAACAAGCCTGGAAAATGGCAGACTGGCTAGACCATAACCTGCCCCACAGTTGCAAGATCATCAGCAGTCCAGCCACCCGCACAATACAAACGGTAGAAGCGCTCGGCCGCAAATTCAAGACCCATCCCGAGCTCGCCCCCGACTGCAGCGCACAGCAATTGCTGGCGGTAGCGAATTGGCCCAACAGCCGCGAGCCGGTATTGATCATCGGCCATCAGCCTACGCTAGGCCGGGTCGCCGCTTTGCTGATAGCCGGCCAGATGCAAGAGTGGACGATCAGGAAAGGCAGCGTCTGGTGGATTGCCCAGCGCGAGCGCGGCGACATCACCACCAACTATCTGAAAGCCGTCATGGCGCCGGATCTGATCGCCAAGTAAGCTTCATCCGGAAAGACCTTACGCCGTGGTAGCGGTAACCTGCTATATTTGCAATTAAATCGTTTACTCTATTTATTACCTTCCCTGTTGTCAAACTACAGGAATTCTGCGACATTCCATTACATAAGATAAAATAACAGGTATGTTGCATTATAGGCAACCTACGTTGTAGCGGATCACCCAAGAGGCAATGCATGCTTTACCAATTTCACGAATTCAACCGGTCTTTACTCCATCCGCTGGTGCAATGGGCCGATGCCGGCAGCAGGCTCTTCACCGACCCGATCTCGCCGTTAGCCCATACGCCGTTCGCACAACGCATCGCCGCCGGTTACGAATTGATGTACCGCCTCGGCAAGCAATATGAAAAGCCTGAGTTTGAAATCAACAGCACGTTGATCAACGGTAAACAGGTCGGGATAGTCGAAGAAATTGCTGTCACGCGGCCGTTTTGCCGCCTGCTGCATTTCAAAAAAGACTTGAGCAGCAAGGAGTTCTCCGCCCTCAAGCAGCCGACTGTATTGCTGGTGGCCCCCTTGTCCGGCCACCATTCAACGCTGTTGCGCGATACCGTGCAGGGCCTGCTGCAGGAACACGATGTCTACATCACCGACTGGACCGACGCCCGCATGGTGCCGGCCAGCGATGGCGCCTTCCATTTGCATGACTATATTTATTACGTACAGGACTTCATCCGCCAGCTGGGTCCGGACCTGCACGTGATTTCAGTCTGCCAGCCAACCGTCCCTGTATTGGCCGCGATTGCGCTGATGGCCAGCGCCAAGGATAGCCACCTGCCGAAGAGCATGACCATGATGGGCGGCCCGATCGATCCACGTAAATCGCCTACCGACGTCAACAACCTGGCCACCGAAAAGCCGTTCAGCTGGTTTGAGAACACCGTCATTTATAGCGTTCCGTCCAACTACCCGGGTTTTGGCCGCAAGGTATATCCGGGCTTTCTGCAACATGCCGGTTTTGTCGCGATGAACCCAAGCCGCCATGCTCAAAGCCATTGGGATTTTTACATGCACTTGCGCGAAGGCGACAACGAATCGGCCGACAGCCATCGCAAATTCTATAACGAGTACAACGCCGTGCTGGATATGCCGGCCGAGTACTACCTGGATACCATCAAGACCGTGTTCCAGGATTTCGCCCTGCCCAAAGGCACCTGGGAAGTCGAAGGCAAGCTGGTGCGGCCGCAGGATATCAAGACTGTCGCCCTGCTTACGATTGAAGGCGAACTGGACGATATTTCGGGCTCCGGGCAAACCCAGGCTGCGCACGACTTGTGCAGTTCCATCCCGAAAGCCAAAAAACAACATTTCACGGCTGAGAAATGCGGCCATTACGGGATTTTCTCGGGTCGCCGCTGGCGTGAAGTGATTTGCCCTAAAATAACGACCTTTATCAAGGACAACGCTTAACTTCGTCTGCCAAGCGTAATAATTCCGCTGCAAAAGCCGTCCCTTCGCCAGGAACGGCTTTTTTTATTTGGTGCGCCGCCTTGGCGCACCGCCGGTTTACTCGGATAATAGCAACCATGTTGTCATCTTCAATCTCCTCACCGCCTGTGCCAGTCCTGCCCTCACCTTCCCTCGCCGACCGCATTGAAGCGCTGCTGCCGCAGACCCAATGCACCAAGTGCGGCTATCCGGCTTGCCGCCCCTATGCCGAAGCCATCGCCGATGGCAGCGCCAGCTACAATCAATGCCCGCCGGGCGGCCAGCAAGGCGTGGCCCGGTTGGCGCAACTGCTGCAGCAACCGGTCATCCCGCTGAATCCGGCGAATGGTGTCGAACGGCCGCGGCCGCTGGCAGTCATCGATGAGGCGGCTTGCATCGGCTGCACACTCTGCATCCAGGCATGTCCGGTCGACGCCATCGTCGGCGCCGCCAAGCAGATGCATACGGTAATCAACGACCTGTGCACCGGCTGCGATCTGTGCGTGCCGCCTTGTCCGGTCGATTGCATCACCATGGTCGAGGTCAGCGGCGCAAATACCGGCTGGGACGCCTGGACGCAGCAACAGGCTGATGAAGCCCGTGCCCGTCACGATTTCCATGTGATCAGGCTGGTGCGCGAAAAACGCGAAAACGATGACCGCCTGGCGGCCAAGGCAGCGGAGAAACTCAAGGCAGTTGCAGCCGAATCTGCTGCAACGCCAGAGCAGCAAGCAGAACAGCTGCGCAAGAAAGCGATCATTCAGGCAGCTATCGAACGCGCCCGTGTGAAGAAAGAACAGCAAGCCCAGCCGAGCATCAAGGACAGCAAGGACGCACAATGAACGCCGAAAAACGCCGGGAAATATTTACCCGCCTGCGCGCCGCCATGCCGCATCCAACCACCGAACTGGAATACACCTCACCGTTTGAACTACTAATCTCGGTGATCCTGTCGGCGCAAGCCACCGATGTTTCAGTCAACAAGGCGACCCGCAAGCTGTACCCGGCGGCGAATACGCCGGCGCAAATCTACGCGCTTGGCGTCGACGGACTGATTCCGTATATCCAGACCATAGGCTTGTATCGCACCAAAGCCAAGAACGTGATCGAAACCTGCCGCATGCTGGTTGCCCTGCATGACAGCCAGGTGCCGCGTAGCCGCGAACAACTGGAAGCCTTGCCCGGGGTTGGCCGCAAAACCGCCAATGTCGTGTTGAATACTGCGTTCGGGGTACCGACGATTGCCGTCGATACCCATATCTTCCGGGTTGCCAACCGTACCGGCATCGCGCCCGGCAAGGATGTCGAGGCGGTTGAACACAAGCTGATGAAACTGGTGCCCACCGAATTCCTGCTGGATGCCCATCACTGGCTGATCCTGCATGGCCGCTATACCTGCATCGCCCGCAAGCCGCTATGCTGGAACTGCAACATTGCTGACCTGTGCGACTTCAAGGTGAAAACACCGTTGCCGGAAAAAGGGATATAAACCTATGCAACAACCTCACTCACACTCCCATTCTCATCCGCATACCGAGCATCATTTCGAAGCCAGCGACACTGTGCGCGATATCGTCATCGGCATGGCCGACGGCCTGACCGTGCCGTTTGCACTGGCGGCTGGCATCAGCGGCGTCGCCGTCGGCATCGACATCGTGGTCACCGCCGGCGTTGCGGAAATAGCCGCCGGTTCGATCGCCATGGGTCTGGGCGGCTACCTGGCCGGACGCACCCAGCGCCAGCATTATTACGCCGAACGCGAGCGTGAAGAGCAGGAGATCCTCAATGTGCCGCATCGCGAGCGCAAGGAAGTGATCGACATCATGGCGCAATACGGGGTCACGAAACAGGAGTGCGAACCGATGCTGGCCGGGCTGGAACGCAATCCTATCGCCTGGCGCGACTTCATGATGCGCTTTGAACTCGGCCTGGAAGAACCACGCCCGGCCGCAGCCAGGAAAAGTGCGATGACCATCGCGCTTTCATACCTGGTTGGCGGCCTGATTCCACTGGCGCCGTACATGCTGATGACCTCGATTCCGAAAGCCCTCGCTGCGTCCACCGTGGTCACGCTTCTCGCGCTGTTTATCTTCGGCTATCTGAAAGGCAGCGTGACCGGCACCGGCGCGCTCAATTCAGCGCTGCAAACCCTGATGGTCGGCGGCCTCGCCGCCGCCGCCGCTTTCGGCATCGCCAGACTGATCAGCTAATCATCATGTTCAACCCATCCCAAGACGACGTACGACGTTTTTTCTGCGAGACCTATCGCAAGCATGAGGCCGGTGAAATACTCACGCCGCTGGAAGCCATCGCCAGCGACTGGTTGCAGCAACATCCCGAGTATGCCGACGACCTGAAAGATGTCGAAGCCGCGCTGAGCGCCGATTACTCGGTCGAAAACGGCCAGACCAATCCCTTCCTGCATTTGTCGATGCATCTGTCGATCGCCGAGCAGATCTCGATCGACCAGCCGCCCGGCATCCGCGCCGCGGCCACCGCTTTGACGCAGCGCCTGCAATCGGAGCATGAAGCGCACCATCACATCATGGAATGCCTGGGCGAGATGATCTGGAACTCGCAACGCAGCGGCCTGCCGCCGGATGGCGCTACCTACATCGATTGCGTCAGGAAACGTGTGTAGCCTGTCCGTGTGCAGATGAAAAAAAACCACGCAATAACGATTGCGTGGTTTTTTTCATTATCCGGCGACGGATAGAGTTTACTTGTACAAACTTATTTGCGTAATCTTATTTGCGTATTCCTACTTGCGCAAAACCAGAGTCGTCGGCAGGCTGTGCAGGTACGCTGCAATGTCCTGTACATCCTGGTGCGACAAGGCCTTGGCCTGGCCGCCCATGATCGCATTGCTGCGGCCGTTAGGGCCGTCGCTACCGCGCTGATAGGCAATCAAGGCATGCTGCAGGTAATCTTGCGGCTGGCCGGCCAGCTTCGGATAGCTGGGATCGATCGGAGTGTGGAAATCGGCGCCGTGGCACGATGCGCAGGAATATTTTTTCACAGCGGCTTCGCCTGCAGCGATATTTCCGGCTGCATGCGCATTCACAAATGCGCCAGTGGAAAGTAGAAACGCCACGCCAGCAAAAATCTTTTTCATTGTGTGGATCCCTTATTTCTGCTGCGAATAATATGCTGCAATATCGGCCATGTCCTGTTCGGACAGGCTGGCTGCGATACCACGCATGGTTGGCATCTTGCGGTCACCCTTTTTATAGGCGTTTAGCGCGCTCTCAATATATTTCGCCGACTGGCCACCAAGCATCGGCACTTGATAGACTTCCGGGAAGGTAGCTTTATAGCCGGGAATGCCATGGCAACCGATACACATCGATACCTTGTTTTCAGCTGCCTTGGCGTTGCCGACCACGTCCGCAGCTGCGGCCAGGTTGGCAAGACTCGCGAGCGCGAGAAGTGCGATTAGTTTTTTCATATTAGCTGGGTAATTTGTAGCGAAACCGGTTTAAGAAACTACGCAAAACCTATGCTGCGGCCGCACTTCCGGCACGATGAAGCTCACTGCACTCCTGCACAGCTACGCGTCCCCTGCCGACCCTGCACCGCTCACTACGGTTTTTCGTGGTCCCTTTTACTGCGAACTTGCCGCGAATATTGCCTTAAATACCGCAAGAAATACAGCTCAGGCAACAGATATATTCTCTATACCTTGCTGCATATACTGCTGCGCCTTTTGCTGAATTACTGCCGCATTTACTAAAAGGTAGCCCTGCCCGACGCCGACTGCCGCCGCCACCCCACACCAAAACCGGTTAATTTTACCCCAAGAAACATGCACAGTCCACGCCCGCCAATGGCAAAATCGCCGCCCGCGGCAATCCGACGACAGTCGTTTGACTGTCGTTTGCTGCGAGGATTGGCGGGGTTGACTGGCTTTGACGGCGCTATCCGGCCTTATCCATGGCGCCTCCCGGGCCGGCGTTGCGGCGCGGGAGATGGCTCCGGCGGCAGCACGGGCTCGGCGCGTTCGGGGGCTTCGCCGCTGACGGTATCGGCAGCATCTGCCTGTAGCGAGGATGATTCCGGCACCGACACCACCGCCCGTTCAAGGAACAGGAAAGAACGCGGTGAGGCGCTGAAGCGGCGCAATACCGCCCGAAATACCAGCCGCCTTATGCGTGCCGGCACGTTACGTGCGCGCAAGGCCAAGGTCAGTGCGCAGGCAAACGACACGCCGACATTCAACATGCCGACACTGACAATCCCGGCTATCGCCAGCCAGAATTGCGGCGCTGCCAGCACCTGCCAGCCCAGGCTGCTGGCGGCGGCGGTCAGGGTACCCGTGGCCAGCGTCACATGGCGCACATCCAGCGGCAAACCGAAGAACTGCGCCAGCACCGGCGTCATGCCCAGCAATAAACCAAGCGAGACGTTACCGGCAATCTGTGCCACGTTACGATCCAGACAGGAGGCCCAGCGCTCGGCCCGCATCGCTCCCAGCACGAATACCAGGCGCCGCTGATGCGTCAGCGCTTCACGCAGGCGGCGCAGGGCAAACCAGTTATCGGCAAAACCCGATACCAGGCTCGACAGCCATAGCAGGATGCCGGTGAAAGCCGCAAACAATGGCGTCGGGCCGATGACGGACAGGCTGTGCAAGCTGGCGCTGGCATGCTCCGCCGTCATCATGGGGGCGCCGGTAGTCAGCAGGATGAGGCCGGAAATCAACAACATCACAGGGATCACACCCATCAGATTACCGAACACGGCAGCGGCTTGCGAGCGCAGCAGCAAGGCGATTTCATTCAGCAGCGCGCGCAAACCTTCTACCGTATCCAGTTGCCCCATCTTCGAGGCCAGCACCGGCGCCGTCACCGCCGGCTGTTTGGTGGCCAGCACGCCACCCACTGCCGAGATGAGCATGAAACTGGCGGCATAATTCAGGGAAGCGAATATCCCCTCAAAAAACCGCGCCGCACCGACCGACGAGAGCAGCGATTTTCCGAGCACGGTAAACGCCGTAATGACGCCGCCGCGACCTGCGGCCTTGAGCATGGCCCGGTATTCCTTGTTATCGCGTGCAATGTAGTGCTCGCCATGATCGGCATTGCGCTCTACCATCTTGCGCGCCAGCAGGGAAAAGCTGCGTCGTATCAGCCCACGTGCCGACGAGCGCTGATGATGCGCGGCGATTAAATCCCCGAGCAGAGCCTGGATCTGGCCGGCGCCCGGCTCTGGGCTCGCGCTCGAGTTCGACTCTGCAATCTGACCCTCCGTGCCGTAAATCGCCGAGCGCAGATCGGTCAGCAACGCCATCCGCGTCAGCTGCGCACGCATGCGCTCGACCCGGTAGACCAGGCTGACCGACACGCCATGCTCGTCAAGGTGGGCGTAAATCCTGTCGGTCTGCGCCTGGCAGACGGCAATCAGCATACGCACGCTGCGCAAGGCGGCCTCATCCCTTGGGGTGACGTACAAATAGGTTTCCAGCTCGCGCCGCAAGACCATGAACGGGGTTGCCTGCAACGGCATCTTGGGGTCCAGTTTCTGGCGGAAAGCCTTGCTGATGCCGTCCGCCAGAATCATCGCGGCAAGATAGATCAACGCCTCGTCGATCTGCTGCTGATAGCTGTGTGCGATACCGTCATCGGCGATCAGCTTCCAGATCTTCGCCACGCTTTGCGTATCCAGCGCCAGCAACCAGTCGGCATCTTCCGAGGTAGGAAACAAGGCGGTAAACAAAGATGACAAGTCCGCCTCGAACGGCGGTTTCGGCAGCACCAGCTTGATGGCGTGCTCCGTCAGCTCGCTAAAAAATGCCGGTTCATTCGGCAAGCCGGTGGCGCAAAAAAGCTCGGGTCCGGCGGCTTCGCGCAGGGTTTTCTGCAACGTGGCCTGCACTACCCGGCGGACGTCGCGGTTGGTATCCAGCCACTCCAGCAAAAAAGCCAGACGCTGCTGCTTGACTCGCAGTCTGGCGTCGTCGTCGAGCATAGATACGGTGGGGACATGGCGCAGCCATTGGACAATATCGATAATCCAGTTAGCGCGTTCTTGCCAGGAATAAAAAGGATTGGCGCGGCGCATCAAAGCGTCGACTTGCGTAGCGTACTGCCGGCTATCGGTTTGCAGGTGCCGTTCGCCATGTCGAAATCGGCGCCACATTACCCGCAAGCGGAGAAACAGAATTTTCATTGGCTATTCTTTATAACAGTGAGGATGTGGTCGTCTGATCATCAAGACAACCCTTCTGATTCTGAGTTTGGCCAGCCAATCGGCCATCTCGTTTATACTCAGACTTACTTATTTCCTAATTGCTTCCCCATCACTAACGACAATGCGACCAGAGACACGTTTTGAAAGTTCCCCCGGCTACGTCGCCACCGACGACCTGAAACTAGCCGTCAATGCTGCACTGACACTGCAAAGACCACTATTGATCAAGGGTGAGCCGGGCACCGGCAAGACCATGCTGGCGGAAGAAGTGGCTGCTGCTCTGAACATGCCGTTGCTGCAATGGCATATCAAATCGACCACAAAAGCCCAGCAAGGCTTGTACGAATACGATGCAGTATCGCGCCTGCGGGATTCGCAGCTGGGAGACGCCAGGGTCAAGGACATTCACAACTACATTGTCAAAGGCGTCTTGTGGCAAGCATTTAACGCAGACGAACAGGTGGTGTTGCTGATTGATGAGATCGACAAAGCGGACATTGAGTTCCCCAACGATTTGCTGCGCGAACTCGACCGCATGGAATTTTACGTTTATGAAACACGTGAAATGGTGCGTGCCAGACACCGCCCGCTGGTCATCATTACCTCGAATAACGAGAAAGAATTGCCGGACGCTTTCCTGCGGCGCTGCTTCTTCCATTACATCAAGTTTCCGGACAAGGCGACCATGCAGGATATCGTCAACGTCCATTTCCCGAACCTGAAAAAAGACATGCTGGCGCAGGCCCTGGAAACCTTCTACCAGGTACGCGACGTGGCGGGATTGAAAAAGAAACCATCGACGTCGGAACTGCTGGACTGGCTCAAGCTGTTGCTGGCAGAAGACATTCCACCGGAAGCACTGCACAGCAGCGACGCCAAGGCCGTGGTGCCGCCGCTGCATGGCGCCTTGCTCAAAAACGAGCAAGATGTGCACCTGTTTGAACGCCTGGTATTCATGGCCAGGAAAAATAGATAAATGCGATAGATAACGGTTATAAGCAAAGCACGCCATGCTGATTGATTTCTTCTTCACCTTGAAAGACGCCAAGATCCCGGTGTCGATTAAGGAATTCCTGATTTTGCTGGAGGCCTTGCAGCGCAACGTCATTACGCCTACGCTCGATAATTTTTATTATCTGGCGCGCACCACGCTGGTCAAGGACGAGGCCCATTTCGACAAGTTCGACCAGGCTTTCGGGCGTTACTTCAAGGGCATCCAGACGGTGTTCGAGAAAAACGCCGAGATCCCGCTGGAATGGCTGATGCAGCGTATCAAGCGCGAATTGACGCCGGAACAACAGGCCCAGCTGGAGAAATTCGGCTACGACAAACTGATGGACCGGCTGCAAGAGCTGCTTAAAGAACAGAAAGAGCGGCACGAAGGCGGCAGCAAATGGATCGGCACCGGCGGCACTTCGCCGTTCGGCCATGGCGGCACCAATCCGGAAGGCATCCGCATTGGCGGTAGCGGCGGCAATCGCACCGCCGTCAAAGTCTGGGATGCGCGCGCTTACCGCGATTACGATGACGACCTTGAACTGGGCACACGCAACATCAAGATTGCCCTTCGGCGATTACGCAAGTTCGCGCGTGAAGGCCTGGCGGAAGAGCTGGCGCTGGACGACACCATACGCGCTACCGCCAACAATGCCGGCTACCTCGACATCAAGATGCGGCCCGAGCGCAAGAACAATATCAAGGTGTTGATGCTGCTGGATGTCGGCGGCACCATGGACGACCATATTGCCCGCACCGAAGAATTGTTTTCTGCCGCCAAGACCGAATTCAAGAACATGGAGTTCTTTTATTTTCACAATTGCGTCTACGATTACGTCTGGAAAAATAATCAGCGGCGCCATGCCGAGCGCTTCCCGACCTGGGATATCTTGCGCAAGTACACGCCGGACACCAAACTGATCTTCGTCGGCGACGCCACCATGAGCCCTTATGAAATCCTGCAGCCTGGCGGCTCCGTCGAGTACAAAAACGAAGAAGCCGGCGCCGAATGGCTGCAGCGATTCACCAAGGCTTTCCCCAAGTTCATCTGGCTCAATCCCGAACCGGAAGGATTGTGGCAATATCGCCAATCGGTAGAAGTGATCCGCCAGTTGATGAGCAACCGCATGTTTCCGGTGACCATGGATGGCTTGGAACGCGGCATGCGGCTGTTAAGTAAATAAGCGGCAACTACCGGCGAATGAAGCCGGTGCGGGATGGCGGCAGACGTTGTTGTTTGCGTTCGTTTTACTGCTAGAGGGCTGCTGTTGCGTCGCTTCAACGACGCAACGACAAGAATTTCCCGAGCGCCAGCAATATCTGCGGCTGCTCCAGATGCCGACTCAGGAAACCGTCGCATTCAACCTGCCGTGCCCGCACGTGATCGTAGGAGAAGTCTTTATCGATCAGGAAAATAACCGCAACTCTGGTGTTGTCGTGCTGTTGTTTGATAGTGCTGCACAAATCATAGGGATCAAACTGCTCCAGCTGTGGATTGATCAGCACCACCGAGATACTTAGCTGGGTGTAAACCTCCGCCGCCGCCTCGGCAGTGCCGACCCACTCGACCGGCACCACATAGTGCGCCATGGCGACTGACAAATCATCGCGAAACGTCGATTGTTCATCGATCACCAGGATACGATCGCTCTGCGGCGCTCTGCTGCGCATGCGCTCATATTCAAGCGGATCGGTCAAATCCAGATCCAGACGCTCGCGCCGCCGACGTTCCGGCACGCTGTTGTGCAATGCGCCGTCAGCGGAATCTTGCTTTGCCAGCATGATCAAACGCCGCTCAATCAAGGTATCCAGCGCGCTGAACAGTTTCAACCAGCGTATCGGCCGCTCGACAGTGGCAAACGGCAATTCCACATGGGGTGCGCCGACCAGCAACGCTGGCCGCAGATTATTGGGTTCCATGTCAGCCAGGATCGCCAGGGCTTTCAGGTCGTCGGCGTTCACCAGATACAGGTCCGGCTCCTGCAGGCTATCTTCGGACAAGCGGTAATACTGTTTCTCGCGGTTTTGCTCGACCGAAAAAGTGGCGTCGAAAATATTGATTTCACGCGCGGAAAACCCGATGAATCTGATGGCGAATGGTGCGTTATGATTTTTCATTTTTTTATGCCCTCCCCTGCTATTCGAACGCGAGCGAAAATATGATAACAGTGTCTTTATTTAACTTTTGTTTTTATCAATATACTGTGCAAAACAACAACATTTTGTTGCTGTGCATCAATTAAATAGGCGCTTAATGGACGCTTAATACACGATTAAATAAGAAATTCATCCTGAACGCCTGTGGCTGATATTTCTTTTACCGCATCTTGCCTGCGCAAGCGAAGCGCTTTTTCATTAGAATGCGCAAGGATAATAACGAGTAATCTCTTCCTCAATTGACAATGCGTTGCAAAAGCGTCGCAAATTAGTTTAAAAACCAACAACAATTCACATTTAACTCATCACAACTGAATGGCAACCAAAAAATCACCGCAATCTGACTATAGCGAATCATCGATCCGTGTACTGAAGGGCCTGGAGCCGGTCAAGCAACGCCCGGGCATGTACACCCGCACCGAAAATCCGCTGCATATCATTCAGGAAGTGATTGACAACGCCTCGGACGAAGCTCTCGGCGGATTTTGCAAGAATATCCTGGTCACCCTGAATACCGACGGCAGCGTCAGTGTCGAGGATGATGGCCGCGGCATTCCAGTCGGCATGCATCCGGAAGAAAAAGTACCGACGGTAGAAATCGTATTCACCCGTCTGCATGCCGGCGGCAAGTTCGACAAAGGCAGCGGCGGCGCCTACTCGTTTTCCGGCGGCTTGCACGGAGTCGGCGTCTCGGTCACCAACGCCCTTTCCTCGCGGCTGGAAATCACGGTCTGGCGCGAAGGCGGCATGCATCACATGGTGTTTGCCGACGGCGATGTAATTGAAAAGCTGAAATCTCAACCGCTCAGCCGCGAAGACAGCAAGAAATCAGGTACCCGCGTTACCGCCTGGCCGAATCCCAAATACTTCGACTCGCCAGCCATCTCGCAGCCGGAATTGCAGCGTTTGCTGCGCTCCAAGGCGGTGCTGCTGCCTGGCGTCAAAGTCACCCTGTTGAACGCCAAGAGCGGCGATAGCCAGACCTGGCAATACGACCAAGGCTTGCGCGGCTATCTGATGGAGTCGCTGGCGCAATCCTCCAATGCCGATCCGCTGATTCCTCTGTTCGAAGGCGAGCAATACGCCAATGCCGACGCCGAAGGATTTGCCGAAGGCGAAGGTGCGGCCTGGGTCGTCGCCTGGACCGAGGACGGCGCCATTGTGCGCGAATCCTACGTGAACCTGATTCCGACTTCAGCCGGCGGCACCCATGAATCCGGCTTGCGCGAAGGCTTGTTCGGCGCGGTCAAAAGCTTTGTTGAAATGCACTCGCTGCTACCCAAAGGTGTCAAGCTATTGCCGGAAGACGTGTTTGCACGCGTCTCCTTCGTCTTGTCCGCCAAGGTGCTGGACCCGCAGTTCCAGGGCCAGATCAAGGAACGCTTGAATTCACGCGACGCGGTGCGGCTGGTCTCCACCTATACCCGTCCGGCGCTGGAACTTTGGCTGAACCAGCACGTTGAATACGGCAAGAAACTGGCCGACCTGGTGATCAAGCAGGCCCAGAATCGTCTGCGCTCGGCGCAAAAAGTCGAAAAGAAGAAATCCTCCGGGGTTGCCGTCTTGCCTGGCAAACTGACTGATTGCGAATCCAGCGACATCACCCGCAATGAACTGTTCCTGGTCGAGGGCGATTCCGCCGGCGGCTCCGCAAAAATGGGCCGCGACAAGGAATTCCAGGCGATCCTGCCATTGCGCGGCAAGGTGCTGAACTCCTGGGAAACCGAGCGCGACCGACTGTTCGCCAACAATGAAATCCACGATATCGCAGTTGCCATCGGCGTCGATCCTCACAGTAAAACCGACACCATCGATTTCAGCGGCCTGCGTTACGGCAAGATCTGCATCCTGTCCGATGCGGACGTCGACGGCTCACACATCCAGGTATTGCTGCTGACCTTGTTCTTCCGCCACTTCCCGCAGTTGATCGACCGCGGCAATATCTGCATCGCCCGGCCGCCGCTATACCGGGTTGACGCTCCGGCGCGCGGCAAGAAGCCGGCACAGAAAATTTACGCCCTGGACGATGGCGAACTGGAAGCCATCGAAGATAAATTGCGCAAGGACGGCGTCAAGGATAGTGCCTGGTCTATCTCCCGCTTCAAAGGCCTGGGCGAAATGAATGCCGAACAACTGTGGGAAACCACGATGAATCCGGATACCCGCAGGTTACTGCCGGTCTTGCTCGGCAATTTCGACCTGGAAGCGTCGGAAAACCGCTTCAATATGCTGATGGGCAAGGGTGAAGCTGCGGCACGCCGGGCCTGGATCGAAGAGCATGGCAATGAGGCCGAGGCGGATATTTAAAAAATTCTCCTTTGGCAACTATGGCGCCTTTACCGGCGCCAGCCATCAGGATCTGCAAAACGTATTATCATGGTCGGAGTTTTACGCGGCTATACTGCGCAGTTGTACGCATCACCGCTTCTATAGCTCAACTCAGCTTGCCGGTTACCCGCAGCTCCGATCCTTTAAAGTAACAATGAAGCAACTCCGCCATCATTTGAGCCGACTTTTCACAGGTACTCTCCTGACGTTCGCACTACTGACCACGGTCGGCAGCGCGCGCGCGGATATCTTCGGCTATATCGATGCGGATGGGATGGGACATTTCTCGATCGAAAAACTGGATAACCGTTATCAATTATTCATGCGCGGCGATGGCTTTTTCGACTCATCCCAGCTAGCTGCCGGCAGTGTCAAGCCACTTGATCCGAAGGTGCGTAACAGTCCGTTGTTCCGCTACCTGTCGCAACATCCGAATCTTAAAAAATACGAAGCGCTGGTGGACCAGGCAGCGCAAGAATTTGCGCTGGAGCCAGCGTTGCTAAAGGCTGTGATGGCCGCTGAATCCGGCTTCAATCCCGCCGCCGTGTCGCCGAAAGGCGCGATCGGCCTGATGCAAATCATGCCGGCCACAGCCGAGCGCTATGGCTTGACCGGCGACAGCAAAAAACCGGTTGAGAAAAAGCTCACCGACCCACGCACCAATATCCGCCTGGGCGCCCGCTACTTGCGCGATCTGCTGAAGCTCTACCCGGCCCAGCAAGAGCTGGTGATTGCCTCTTACAACGCCGGCGAAGGCGCCGTACAAAAGTACAATAACAAGGTGCCGCCGTATCCTGAAACACGCATGTATGTACAACTGGTGCGGCAATTTTATCAATTGTACAAACCAGGATTTGACCAGCCCGCCGAAAGCAAGGTTGACGGCAGTAATGCCGGACTGAAGCGCATCCGCCTGGTAATTCCCGGTCGCAGCAACATGCCGGCAGACATGCCGCCGGTAGCCGCAACGCCAATTTCGCCAGCTGCGGCAATACCCGCAGCAGCAACGCCTTTTATCGAATAAATATCAAAATAAGCACCGACTCTACATGACCGACCAAAACGATCTGTTTGCTACACCAGATGCACCAACCCCGGATGCTGAATCCTTAACCCTTGCCACCTTCGCTGAACGCGCCTACCTTGACTACGCCATTTCGGTAGTCAAGGGACGCGCCCTGCCCGACGTTTCCGACGGCCAGAAGCCGGTACAGCGCCGCATCCTGTATGCGATGAGCGAACTCGGCCTGAACGCCGCCGCCAAGCCGCGCAAATCGGCGCTGGTGGTCGGCGATGTACTGGGTAAGCTGCATCCGCACGGGGATCAATCGGTATATGACGCCCTGGTGCGCATGACCCAGGATTTCTCGCTGCGTTATCCGTTGGTCGACGGCCAGGGTAACTTCGGTTCGCGCGACGGCGACGGAGCAGCGGCGATGCGTTACACCGAGGCACGCCTGACGCCCATCGCCAGATTGCTGCTGGAAGAAATCGACATGGGCACAGTCGACTTCCAGCCCAACTACGATGGATCCACCGAAGAACCGAAGCTGCTGCCGGCGCGTCTGCCCTTTGTATTGCTGAACGGCGCTTCCGGTATTGCGGTTGGTCTCGCTACCGAAATCCCATCGCACAATTTGCAGGAAGTCGCCAAGGCGGCGGTTGCCCTGATCCGCAACCCGGGTTTAAGCCATGCCGAATTGATGCAAATCATTCCCGGCCCGGACTTCCCCGGCGGCGGCCAGATCATTACTTCTGCCACCGCAATTTCGGAAATGTACGAAAGCGGACGCGGCAGCCTCAAGGTCCGCGCCACCTGGAAAATCGAAGACTTGGCGCGCGGCCAATGGCAGGCCGTAGTCACGGAATTGCCGCCTGGTGCTTCCTCGCAAAAGATCCTGGAAGAAATCGAAGAGCTGACCAATCCGAAAATCAAGCTTGGCAAGAAAACCCTGACGCCGGAACAACTCGCGCTCAAGACGTCCATCTTGTCGGTACTCGATACCGTGCGCGACGAATCGGGGCGCGATGCGCCGGTGCGGCTGGTGTTCGAGCCGAAATCGAAGAACCTGGACCAGACCGAATTCACCAACATGCTGTTGGCCCATACCTCGCTGGAAAGCAGCGCCTCGATCAATCTGGTGATGATCGGCGGCGATGGCCGTCCGCGCCAGAAGGGTCTGGGCATGATCTTGCGCGAGTGGATCGATTTCCGTTTCACCACTATTACCCGCCGCTCCAAATTCAAGCTGCAAAAGATCGAAGACCGTATCCATATCCTGGAAGGCCGCGAAGCGATCTTGCTGAATATCGACAAGGTCATCAAGATCATCCGCGAATCGGACGAACCGAAACCGGCGTTGATTACAGCGTTCAACCTGTCCGACCGCCAGGCCGAAGATATTCTTGAAATCCGCTTGCGCCAGCTGGCGCGCCTGGAATCGATCAAGATCCAGCAGGAACTGGCTGAACTGCGCAATGAAAAAGCAACTCTGGTCGATCTACTCGACAATCCGGCATCGATGAAACGCCTGGTCATCAAGGAAATCGAAGCCGACCAGAAACAGTTCGGCGATGCCCGCCGCACACTGATCGAAGCAGCAGAAAAAGCCGTAGTGGAAACCCGGATCGTCGATGAAGCGGTGACTGTCATCATTTCTCAAAAGGGCTGGGTACGCGCACGTACCGGCCACGGCCATGATGCCAGCCAGTTCGGCTTCAAAGCCGGTGATGCGTTGTACGGTGCGTTCGAATGCCGTACCGTCGACAACCTGCTGACCTTCGGCTCCAACGGCCGCATCTACTCCGTGTCGGTGGCTAGCTTGCCTAACGCACGCGGCGACGGCGTGCCTATCACTACCCTGATCGACCTGGCTAACGGCAGCAGCATACTGCACTATTTTGCCGGCCCGTCCGATTTGATGTTGCTGCTGGCTAGCTCGGGCGGCTATGGCTTCACCGCCAAGATCGGCGATATGCTGAGCCGGGTGAAAGCTGGCAAATCGTATGTCACGCTGGATGAAGGCGATCTGCCTTTGCCACCACAAGCTTTGACTAGCGGCGCCAGCGCCATCGCCTGCCTGTCGGAAAAGGGCCGCTTGCTGGTGTTCGGCCTGGATGAATGCAAAACGCTCAGCAATGGCGGCCGCGGTGTGATCCTGATGGAACTGGAGAGCAACGAGAAACTGCTGGCGGCACAACCGATCAGCCAGCGCGGCGTGCTGGTGACCGGCATCGGCCGTGGCGGCAAGGCGCAACAGGTTGCTCTGTCGGCGTCGGGACTGGCGCCGCATATCGGCAAGCGGGCGCGTAAAGGGAAAATGCTGGAATCGAAACTGAAACCGGCGACGCTGACTGCGCAGACCTGAAAATGAAAAAGCCGACTTTGAAGTCGGCTTTTTCATATTGCTATAACTGAGCTCACGAATAACCGCGTTGAAATAAGAAAGAAGTAGGGTGGGCACGCCTTTGTGCCCACGCGTGAACTCACAACACGCACATGCTTATTTCCGTGCCGCACAGGTGTGTACTCCGGTTATCGCGGTCACGCGTGGGCACAAAGGCGTGCCCACCCTACGGAATCAGATTTTAGAAGCGATCAGCTTACCCAGCCGCTCGATCCCTTCGCGTATCTTGGCCGGTGGCACAGTAACGAAACTCAGGCGCAAGGTATGCTGTTCCGGCGTATTGCCATAGAACGGCGCGCCTGGCACAAACGCTACGTGCTGCGCCACTGCCTCGTCCAGCAATTTCATGCTGTCGATATGCTTCGGCAAGGTGACCCAGATAAACATGCCGCCTTCCGGCTTGGTCCAGCTGGTGCCGGCCGGGAAATAGGTCTTCAGCGCATCCAGCATGGCGTCGCACTGATCCGAGTACAACTTGCGGATAGTCGGGATATGCTGGTCGAGGAAGCCGTCCTTGATGGTCTGGTACACCACCATTTGCGTCAGTTGCGCGGTATGCAGGTCGGTGGCTTGCTTGGCTTGCTCAAGCTTCTCGATCAGCGGCCGCGGCGCTACCACGTAACCCAGGCGTATTCCCGGTGTCAGGATCTTGGAGAAGGAACCCATGTAAATCACCCCGCCCGGATTCATGCTCAGCATCTTCGGCAACGGTTCGGTGCGATAGCTGAGTGCGCCGTAAGGATCATCTTCGATCAGCGGCAAGCCGAGTCGCGCGCAGATATCTACCAAGGCGTGACGACGTTCTACCGACAAGGTGCGGCCGGTAGGATTCTGGAAATTCGGCAAGGCATACAACATGCGTGCGCCCTGTCCCAGAGTCGCCACTGTTTCCGGAATCAGGCCGCCTTCATCGGCAGGCACCGAGACGAACTCAGGGCCGTATAGGGAAAAGGCTTGCAGAGCGCCCAGGTAACTAGGCGTTTCCACCAGCACCTTGCTGCCTTCGTCGATCAATACCTTACCCAGCAAATCCAGGCCCTGCTGCGAACCGGAAGTCATCATGACTTGATCCGCCATGATCTTGGCGCCGTTGGTCGACAAGGAATTGGCGACCCATTCGCGCAGCGGACCGTAACCATCGGTAGGGCCGTATTGCAAAGCGACCTTGCCTTGTTCCGACAGCACTTTGTCAAACGCCACCTTCAATTGCTCGACCGGGAAAGTGGCCGGCGACGGCAGGCCGCCGGCGAAGGAAATGATTTCCGGGCGCATGGTGATCTTGAGGATTTCACGGATCGCCGAGCTTTGCAATTTTTGCGCACGCTGCGAAAAATGCCATTGCAGCGGTGTTGGGTTTTCGATTTTCATACGATTCTCTTCAAGTGATCTTATTCTGAGTGACTGTTGTCAATTACCCGGCCGAGCTGAAATTAACACTCAAACCGGATTGCAACAGCCCGTGGATTTTTATGATCTGCCGTCTCCTGGGCTGGCAGCGGATAGCGCTACCAGTGTTACGCAACTGCGTTTTGAGGACTACTCCAGTTCAGCAATCATTTCAATTTCCACGCAAGCGCCCAACGGCAGCTGTGCCACACCAAATGCGGAACGGGCATGCTTGCCCTGTTCGCCAAATACTTCGCCGATCAATTCGGAGGCACCGTTGGTAACCAGGTGCTGTTCCGTGAAATCAGGCGTTGAATTGACCAGGCTCATCAGCTTGACGATGCGTTTGACGCGTTTCAGATCGCCGCCGCAAGCTGCTTGCAAGGTAGCGATCAGATCAATCGCAATGCTGCGTGCCGCCAATTTGGCTTCTTCGGTAGTCGTGTCTTTGCCCAGTTGGCCGACCCAGATCTTGCCGTCTTTCTTAGGTAAATGACCTGACAGGTAAACCGTGTTGCCGCTTTGGGCGTACATCACATAAGCGGCCGCAGGTGTAACTACAGCTGGCAATGTGATATTCAGGGCTTGCAACTTTTCATATACAGACATCTGACACTCCGAAAAAGGGGGATCATTTGCCGACGCTTTTGGCGCTAGCAGCAATGACGGGATAAATGGGATACGGCCGGTTCGATCCCGGCCAATATATGATTATCTCACCTACCGCCAACTTTGCGAATGCCTGACTTTGTATTTTGCTATGCCGTTTGCCGCCGCACCGCCATCTTGCGGCCAAGCGCCACTACCACCAGCACTGCCAGCGCAAACAGCATGTTGCTGCTATCCAATGTCTCGCCCAGTATCAATGCGGCTCCCAGCAACGTCAGGAACGGTTGCAATAGTTGCACTTGGCCAACCCGCGCAATGCCGCCCAGCGCCAGGCCCTTGTACCAAAAGAAAAAGCCGATAAACATCGAAAACAGCGACACATAGGCAAAACCCAGCCAAGCCTTGGGCGAAGCGCTGACGCCATATTGCCAGCCCAGCAAGATAGTTATCGGCAGCAAAATAGGCAATGCCAGCACCAGCGCCCAACAGATCACCTGCTGCCCACCCATGGTTTGCGATAAACGACCACCTTCCGCGTAGCCCATGGCAGCGGCCACCACTGCCGCCAGCAATGCCAGATCTGCAGGTTGCAAACCGCCGCCCCCCTGGCTTAGGGCGAAAACAATGACAATAATGCTGCCGATCACGGCAGCAATCCAGAATCCAGCAGAGGGCCGTTCGCCAAATCGCAAGGCGCCGAACATGGCCGTCGCCAGCGGCAGGATGCCGAGCACGATGGCGCCGTGTGCCGCCGGCACATAACGCATCGCCACCGATGAAAACAAG
The DNA here is from genome assembly GCF_900111995.1 of Collimonas sp. OK607. Classification (GTDB taxonomy): domain Bacteria; phylum Pseudomonadota; class Gammaproteobacteria; order Burkholderiales; family Burkholderiaceae_D; genus Collimonas. Next base: position 233,060 of record NZ_FOKF01000002.1, on the reverse strand, counting down.
GGAAAGCCGACCACCACGCCCAACGCAGTCAGCGCCAGGGCTTTCCACTGGGCGGCGGTCGGCAACGGCGCCTTCAGTTTCCACAACAATATGATCGAACACAGCGCAGCCACCACCGCCCGGCCGAATGCGACAAACACCGGATTCAGCTCCGCCACCGCCATCCGGGTAAACGGCAAGGTCAGGCTGAACACCGCCACCCCGACCAGCCCCAGCCACATACCCTTCGTTTCGTCCGTCATGTTGCTTGTCTTTCGCGTTGCTTTTGAATTGTTGTCAGAGCCAGATCGATACTGCGGAATAAATCGTCAGCACCACCATTACGGTACAAAACACGCGTTGCCACAAAGGTTGCGCCAGATAGCGCCGCAATACCGAGCCGGCGCCGGCCCAGACGCCCACGCACGGCAGGTTGATGACGCAGAACACCAGGCAATAGATGGTGATCGACAACCAGATCGGCTGTAGCGGCGGCAAAAATGCCGAAGCGCTGGTGATGCCCATGATCCAGGCTTTAGGATTGGCGGCCTGGAATGCCGCCGCTCCGAAGAACGTCATCGGCTTATGGTTGGCGCCGACCTCCGACTTGAACGACATGTTGCGCAGCTTCCACGCCAGGTACAGCAAATAGGCCGAGCCCAGCGTTTTCAGGATGACGTGAATTGATGGCAACGCCAGCACCAGGCTACCGATGCCGGCAGCGCACAGCACCAGCAACAGGCCGAAACCGAAGGTCACGCCGAGTATGTGCGGGATGGTCCGGTTGAAGCCGAACATGATGCCGGATGAGGTCAGCATGATGTTGTTCGGCCCCGGCGTGATCGACGACACAAAGGCGAATACGGCCAGCGGCAGCAAGGTTTCAAGCATCACGAAACACTCGTCGCAGGATGGAAGTCGGGGCCGCGCAGGCGCGTTAGCAAAGCACGCAACAAGCTGGTCGTGCCGCGTTGGGACTGACCGCTCAAGGTGATGCGGCTGTTTCCCGGATCGGACTCCACCACTACCATCCGGCCAGGCAGTAAAGTCAGCGAGCGGCCGGCGTGCAGCCAATGATCTTCCGGCTGTCCTTCAAATGTTACCCAGACGCGGCCGCTCACTACCCGCAAGATCATTTCGTCGTCAGTGACGCCGGACAGCGCACTGCCGCCCGACAAGTTATGAGACTGTTTTTCGAATAGTGTTTGCATGGCTAAGTCGCTTTCGAAGGCTTGGGGGGAGTTGCTGGATTCAGGATTTAGGTCTATGCTAAGCCACAAAACCAATACAGTACCAATACAGTTAAGCAAGTAATTCCTGACATTGTCCCGGCAAAACCACCAATACAGTGACCAACACGACCCCACCACGCAAGCTGAACAGCAGCCAGTTGCCGATTCCCGCTACGGCTACGGCTCCCGCTACGGTTCCGGCCGCCCAGCAACTGCTGTCGCGCGATAGCGACACCTCTCTGGTCGAGCAAATCGTGCGCTCCATCGAAACCCGCATCAGCGACCGCCTGTTGCGTACCGGCGCCCGCATGCCGTCGATCCGCCAGTTTGCCGATAGCCACAGCGTCTCGCGTTTCACGGTAGTCGAAGCCTATGACCGCCTGGTTGCCAAGGGTTGCCTGGAATCGCGGCGCGGGTCAGGTTTCTATGTGCGTGAACGCTCGCCGCTACTGGCTGAGCGCGGCAGCAATTCTGCCAGCGACAAGCAGCCGCAGCTGATCGATGTAGTCTGGCTGGTGCGCAATATGCACCAGCAGGCGCCGAACAAAAAAATGCCCGGCTCGGGCATGTTTCCCAGCGAATGGCTGGATGCCGATCTGATCGCCAACGCCTTGCGCAGCATCAGCCGGCAAAATCCGGCACAGTTGCTGTCATACGGGATTCCACAAGGCTTCCTGCCGCTGCGCCAGCAACTGCAGCTGAAAATGGCCGAGCTGGAAATCGCTGCGACGCCGGAACAATTCGTCACGACCACCGGCGTCACGCAGGCGTTGGATCTGGTGGCGCGCCACTTTACCCAGCCTGGCGACGTGATTTTCGTCGACGATCCATCGTGGTTCCTGATGTTCGCCTCGTTTGCGGCGCTGGGCGCCAAAGTGGTCGGCGTGCCGCGCCTGGCCGACGGCCCGGATATGGTCAAGCTGGCAGAACTGGCGGCGCTGCACAAACCCAAGTTGTATGTGCTGGTGTCGGTGCTGCACAATCCGACTTCGACCTCGCTATCGGCGGCCAAGGCGTTCCAGATCCTCAAGCTGGCTGAAGAGCATGATTTCATGATCGTCGAGGACGACATCTATTGCGACATGCATCCCGGCTCGGCAATCCAGCCCGCCACCCGCATTGCATCGCTGGACCAGCTCAACCGCGTGATCTACATGGGCGGCTTCTCGAAGACGCTCTCGCCTAACCTGCGCTCCGGCTTTATCGCCACCTCCCTCGAACTGGCGCAGCATTTTGCCGACCGCAAGATGCTGACCAACCTGACCAGTGCCGAAGTCGGCGAACGGGTAGTTTATAAAATCCTCTCCGAAGGGCACTATCGCAAGCATCTCGACCGCTTGCGCAACAAGCTCGACAGCGTACGCGACCGCACCATCCGGCAAATGGAAAGGATCGGCATGACGGTCGACATCAGTACTCCGGCCGGCATCTTCGTGTGGGCCGACACCGGGCACGACACCAATGTGATGGCAGAAAAAGCCTTGGCTGAAGGCTTCCTGCTGGCGCCCGGCGCCCTGTTCTCGCCCAGCCAGCTGCCTTCTTCGAGAATGCGGATTAATGTGGCGGCGATGTCGGATCCGGCGATCTGGCGATTCCTGGAACAAGAGTGTGGCAAGTAAGGCAATACAGGCAACCTTCACGCAATCCGCTCTTGGTCCACTCTTGTAAAATCCCGATTACTCCCCATTTCTGGGCAATATACTGATTTACGCGATGAGCGCGGTGCCTGGTAAGGCAGACCGCATTACCGATTTCCCATCGATTTTATTTTTTTGACATTATTTTTTTACGTTTATACAGAGGAAACAATGGCCGTATCCGAAAAACAAACCCTTGGTTTTCAGGCAGAAGTAAAGCAGCTGCTGCAATTGATGATCCACTCGCTGTACTCCAACAAGGAAATTTTCCTGCGCGAGCTGGTGTCCAATGCATCCGATGCCGCCGACAAGCTGCGCTTTGAAGCCATCAACAACGGCGCCCTGTTCGAGAACGATCCGGAACTGAAAATCAAGGTCACTTTCGACAAGGCCGCGCGCACCATCACGATTTCGGATAACGGCATCGGCATGAGCCGCGATGAAGCCATCTCGCACCTGGGCACCATCGCCAAATCCGGCACCAAGGAATTTTTCTCGAAACTGTCTGGCGACCAGCAAAAAGATGCAGCCCTGATCGGCCAGTTCGGCGTCGGCTTCTACTCCGCTTTCATCATCGCCGACAAGATCACGGTTGATACCCGCCGCGCTGGCGCCAACGCCACCGAAGGCGTGCGCTGGGAATCCGAAGGCGCCGGCGATTTCAGCATCGAAGCGATCGACAAGCCGTCACGCGGCACCGACATTACCTTGCATCTGCGCGAAGGCGAAGACGAATACCTGTCGGCCTGGAAACTGAAATCCATCATCCGCAAATATTCCGACCATATCTCGCTGCCGATCGTGATGCAGAAAGAAGAATGGGACGAAGAAAAGAAAGAAACCGTCGTCAAGGACGAATACGAAACCGTCAACCAGGCCAGCGCGCTGTGGGCCCGTAACAAATCCGACATCACCGAAGAGCAATATGTAGAGTTCTACAAGCATGTCTCGCACGATTTCGAAGCGCCGCTGACCTACACCCATAACCGGGTTGAAGGCCGCAGCGAATACACGCAACTGCTGTACGTTCCAAGCCGCGCACCATTCGATCTGTGGGATCGCAACAAGCGCGGCGGTATCAAGCTGTACATCAAGCGCGTCTTCATCATGGACGATGCCGAGCAGCTGATGCCGGTCTATCTGCGCTTCGTCAAAGGCGTGATCGACTCCAGCGACCTGCCGTTGAATGTATCGCGTGAAATCCTGCAAGAATCGCGTGATGTACGCGTGATCCGCGAAGGCTCCACCAAGCGTGTGTTGAGCTTGCTGGAAGAACTGGCGAACAGCGACGACCAGGCGCAAAAAGACAAGTACGCCACATTCTGGAAAGAATTCGGCCAGGTCTTGAAAGAAGGTATTGGCGAAGACGCCGGCAACAAAGAAAGAATCGCCAAGCTGCTGCGCTTTGCCTCGACCACCAACGACAGCGATGCCCAGACTGTATCCTTCGCCGACTATATCGGCCGCATGAAAGAAGGCCAGGACAAGATTTACTACGCAACCGGTGAAACCTATGCTGCGGCCAAGAACAGCCCGCACCTGGAAATTTTCCGCAAGAAAGGCGTTGAAGTCTTGCTGCTGACCGATCGCGTCGATGAGTGGATGCTGTCGTTTCTGCAGGATTTCGAAGGCAAGGAACTGGCATCGGTAGCCAAGGGCGGCCTCGATCTCGGCACATTGGAAGATGAAGCCGAGAAGAAGCAGCACGAAGAAACCGAAACCCAGTTCAAGGACCTGGTTGAAAAGATGAAGACCGCGCTGGCCGACAAGGCCAAGGAAGTGCGCGTCACCTTCCGCCTGACCGATTCGCCAGCCTGCCTGGTGGCCGATGAAAATGAATTGTCGGGCAACCTGCTGCGCATGCTGAAGGCCGCCGGCCAGGACGCTCCGGATTCCAAGCCGATCCTGGAAATCAACCCGGATCACCCGCTGGTGCAACGCCTGAAGTATGAAGATGCCAAGTTCGGCGACTGGTCGCACATCTTGTTCGATCAGGCCTTGTTGGCTGAAGGTGGTGCGTTGGCTGACCCGGCTGGGTTCGTCAAGCGTTTGAATGAAATGTTGCTGGGTATGGCTGGTAAATAAGCCAGGGGGAATTCCCTTATCGCCCGTTCGCGGGTAATAAAAAGGGCTGGAGGACAATATTGTCCTCCAGCCCTTTTGCTTTATGACAGTCTCGTAGGGTGGGCATGTATGCCCACCCTACGCGGACGTATCAAGCCGCTTGTTCCTGGGTTACCTGCTTACGTGCGGCCAGATGCGCCAGCATGTCGTCAACCATATCGGTCAAGCTGTATGCCGGCAACCACTGCCAATCCTGCCGAGCCTGCGAATCATCAATCGAGCGCGGCCATGCATCCGCAATCGCCTGGCGGAAATCCGGCTTGTACGCAACCTTGAACGATGGGTAACGCTGCTGGATGATATCGACCAGCTCGCGCGGAGAAAAACTCCATGCCGCGAGATTGTATGAACCGGTAACTTTCAACTGTTCTTTCGGTGCACTCATCAGTTCGATGGTGGCGCGCACGGCATCCGGCATGTACATCATCGGCAGCGTGCTATCCACATCCAGGAAGCTGGTGTAGTCATGACCGTCAGCGGCGGCAAACAGGGCCTGAATGGCGTAATCGGTGGTGCCGCCTCCCGGTTCGGCCGAGTAGCTGATCAACCCCGGATAGCGCAAACTGCGGATATCCATGCCGTATTTCTCCGCATACCAGCTACACCAATGCTCACCCGCCAGTTTGGAGATGCCGTAGACGGTCTTCGGATCCATGGCGCCGACCTGCGGTGCGTTGTCGCGCGGCGTCGAGGGACCGAACGCTGCAATCGAACTAGGCCAGAACACTTTTGACAGCTTGGCCTGGCGCGCTACTTCCAGCACGTTCAAGAGACCGGTCATGTTCAGGTTCCAGGCCCATTCCGGATGTTCTTCGCCTTTGGCCGACAATGCCGCAGCCAGGTGATAGATTTCACCGATATCGTGTTGCTGCACGACCTCGGCCAGGCGCCTGGCGTCTGTCACATCCAGTTTTTCGTATGCCAGTTCCTGGTGCCGGCCCAGGGCTTGTATGTCGCTCGCAACAACTTGCTTTGCGCCGTGCAGTTTGACCAGTGCGGTCGTCAGTTCGGTGCCGATCTGGCCGTTGGCGCCGATTACCAATATTTTTTTCATGGTTTTATCTTCAATTCCTCTCTTCAATTCTTCTCTTCAGTTCTTCAGCAGGCCAAGCTCTTCACCGGCTTGCCGGAAGATACCCACCGCGCGCTGCAATGTCGCCTCATCGTGGACCGCCGACATCTGCACACGAATCCGCGCCTGCCCTTGCGGTACAACCGGATAGAAAAAACCAACGGCGTAGACACCGAGTTCATACAGGCGACGCGAAAGGTTTTGCGCCACCACGGCGTCATACACCATCAACGGCACGATCGGATGGGTACCCGGCTTGATCTCGAAACCGGCTTCAGTGATGGCCTTGCGGAAGTAAACGGTGTTGCGCTCAAGGTGGTCGCGCAACTCAGTCGACGCTTCCAGCAGATTAAGCGCCTCGATCGAAGCGCCGACGATCGCCGGCATCAAGGTATTTGAAAACAGGTAAGGCCGCGACCGCTGCCGCAGCAATTCGATCACCTCGCGCCGGCCCGCAGTGAAGCCGCCGCTGGCGCCGCCCAGGGCTTTGCCCAAGGTGCCGGTAATCACATCGACTTTGCCGAAGATGCCGCGCGCTTCATGTGTGCCTCGTCCGCGGGCGCCCATGAAACCGGTGGCGTGGCAGTCATCGACGCCAAGCAGAGCATCGTACTTGTCGCACAGCTGGCGGATGACGTCGAGCTGCGCCACCGTGCCGTCCATCGAAAACACGCCATCGGTAAACACCATGGCAAAGCGGGCGTTGTCAGCTTTAGCCTGCTTCAGACAGCGCTCCAGGTCTTCCATGTCGTTGTGGGCATAACGGTAGCGCTTGGCCTTGCACAGGCGGACGCCGTCGATAATCGATGCATGGTTGAGCGAATCGCTGATGATGGCGTCCTGTTCTCCCAGCAACGGTTCAAACAAGCCGCCGTTGGCATCGAACGCCGCCGCATACAGAATGCAGTCCTCGGTCCCCAGGAACGCCGACAAGCGCTGTTCCAGTTCGCGATGGATGTCTTGCGTGCCGCAAATGAAACGCACTGAACTCATGCCGAAACCATGGCTGTCCAGGGCGGCGTGCGCGGCTTTGATCAAGGCTGGATGAGAAGACAATCCCAGGTAGTTGTTGGCGCACAAGTTGATCAACTCACCACTTGCGGTATTGATCTTGCCGCCCTGCGGGCCAAGGATAAGGCGCTCGGACTTCAACAGCCCGGCGGCCTTGATTCCAGCCAATTCATCCTGCAGATGCGTGTAAAACCCGGGAGAGCCAGCGCTCGCGCTTACTTCTGTGCCTGTAGTTAGTGTCATTTTCAGCCTCAATCTTATATAATATATTGCCCTAATTCGATATATCGAACGTGAATTCCACGATAATGCACAAAAACGAGGTTGTCAACCAGATGAGCATCAATACAGTTAAAAATTTGGAAGATGCACCGCCGAAGGTGGGCGATACCTTGGTCAAGCTGCGCCAGGCCGACGGGTTGTCGCTGGATGCCTTATCGAAACGCGCCGGCGTCTCCAAGTCCATGCTATCCCAAATCGAGCGCAACCAGGCGAACCCCACGGTTGCTGTGGTATGGCGCCTGGCCAATGCCCTGGGCGTCCCTATCTCGCTGCTGGTTGACGGTAACCAGGCAGCTCCTGCATCGATAGAAACCCTGCCCAGCCATGCGACGCCATCGCTGCGGTCAAGAGACGGCCATTGCGTGCTGCGCATCCTCGGTCCGATCGAACTGGCCGGCCAGTTTGAATGGTATGAACTGTCGGTGGAGCCTGGCGGTTGCCTCGATTCAGAGGCGCACGAACCGGCTTCGCGCGAACATCTGACGGTCTTGTCCGGCACATTGGAAGTCCAGAGCGGCAGCAACATCACCAAGATCAAAGTGGGCGAAACCGCACGCTATGCGGCGGATCGCCCTCATTACATCAAGAATGTCGGCAAGAATGCGGCTACCGCGTTGCTAGTGGTGATTCATAACGGACAGTAAGTGTCGCCCGCCATGTACGGGCAACAAAAAAGGCTGGGAGACAATCTTGTCGCCCAGCCTTTTGCATTTGTAAATTTACAAACGCGCTTAATCCGACGATTAGTGCGTAACCCGGGTAACGCCGCCCGACGACAATAAACGAACGCGGTCGCCAACATTGAAGCGTTCGTCGGCATCCTGGGTAATGGCGCGCAATTCGCCGTTACTCAGGCGCACGGTGATTTCCAGCCCCGGGCGCTGGTTCAGGTTATTCTGCACCTGGTTACCGGCAATCCCGCCGAGCACCGCGCCCACTACACCTGCGGCGAGCGAGCCGTTGCCACTACCGATGAGCGAACCGGTGGCAACGCCACCGAGCGCACCACCGACCAAGGTGCCGGCGCCGTTGCCGTCACGACTCTTGTCGATAGTCACCGGACGCACCGAATCAACTACCGCCATACGCACCGTCTGCTCACCTTGAGCCTGGCTGCTGTTATAGACGCTCGCCGAATTAGGCGTCACGGCACAACCGCTTAAGGCCACCAACGCGGCGACTACGATCAGATTCTTCATTCTTGATAGCTCCATCATAAATTTCTCTTACACAAAAATTGCCGCAGATAAATCACCTGTAAATCACCCGCGAAGGGCACCGATAGAGGGGCTGCCGAGCCTGGCATATTGCAGCGCTGTAGTTTGCGACACTGGATTGACTTTTCGCCAACACTGGGCATTTTATCAATTTTTGCAAACAACCGGGATTTTGCCGAAAACGCCTGCGAATACACTTGATTAACGGCCGCCGGCAACATCGACAAATGTGCCGGTGCAATAGGATGCTTCGTCCGACACCAGCCACATGATCGCGCGCGCCACTTCCTCGGCGCTGCCGCCGCGCTGCATCGGCACCGAGTCCTTGACACGATCGACCCGGCCTGGTTCGCCGCCGCTGGCATGGATATCGGTATAGATGACGCCGGGCCTGACCGCATTGACACGGATACCCTGATCGGCAACCTCTTTCGCCAAGCCGACCGTCATGGCGTCGATCGCTCCCTTGGATGCCGCGTAATCGACGTACTCTCCCGGACCGCCGAGTTTTGCCGCCATCGACGACAGATTGACGATGGCGCCGCCGTGGCCGCCGAAACGGGTAGACATGCGTCGCACCGCCTCACGGGCGCACAAGAAACTGCCGACGATATTGGTGGTGAACACGCGCTGCAAACGGGCCACGTCCATTTCTTCGACACGCATCTGCCGCTCCAGGATACCGGCGTTGTTGACCAAGGCGGTCACCGTGCCGAGTTCTGCATCCACCGTTTGAAACAGATTCAGCACGTCAGCCTCGACGGCAACATCGCCGGCTACCGCCAACGCTTCGCCGCCAGCCGCGCGAATCGCCGCCACCACCGACTCGGCGGCGCTGCGGTTATGCACATAGTTGACGCACACGGCGTAACCGCGCGCTGCGGCCAAATGGGCCGTGGCGGCGCCAATCCCGCGGCTGGCGCCGGTAATTACAATTACTTGCTTTGACATGCCCTGCTTCCTTCATTCGTATTTGCGGGCATCCTCGATGACCTTACCGTCATTCGGCAGGCTGCCCGGCGCGACAAACAGAATCTCGCCGCGTAGTTTAGTCAATTCGCGCAGACTGTCGGCAATCTGCTCTGCTGCATGCGTTGCTGTAGCAGCAGCTGAAGCTGGCAACTCGCAATGCAGCGTCATCACATCATTCGCCATCGCGCCACTCACTACCAGGCGCGCCTTCAGGATCTGCGGATGACGCTTCAGCACTTCTGCCAGTTGCGACGGATGGACGAACATGCCGCGCACCTTGGTTACCTGGTCGGCGCGCCCCATCCAGCCCTTGATGCGAGTATTGGTGCGGCCGCATGGCGAGACACCTTCCAGCACCGCCGACAAATCACCGGTGGCGAAACGTATCAGAGGATAATCCGGATTGAAAGAAGTCAGCACCACCTCGCCGACCTCACCGGCGGCAACCGGATCACCGGTGCCTGGCCGTACGATTTCCAGGATCAGGTCCTCATCCAGGATCATACCCGGATTGAGCTGACCGTTGCTGAGCGACTCGTAAGCTATATTGCCGATGTCAGCCGAGGCGTACAATTGCAGCACGTTCGGTACGCCGTTATCGTGGAACCACTGGCGCAGCGACGGCGGCAAGGCTTCGGCGCTGAGCAGCGCGCGCTGCAGGCTGCCTATATCGGCACCCATCTCGCGCGCCTTCTCGATAATGATCTTGAGGAAAGACGGAGTGCCGACATAAGCGTCGGGGCGCAATGCCGCCATCGCCTGCACCTGCAGTTCCGTCTGTCCGATGCCGGCCGGGATCACGGCACAACCCAGCTTGCCAGCCGCCCCTTCAACCATGAAGGCAGCTGGCGTGAAATGATAGGCGAAACAATTTTGTATCAAGTGGCCGGCGCGCAATCCCAAGGCGCGCATCGGCCGCGCAAAACGCCACCAGTCCTGGCTATAGCCCTCAGGATCGAAAATCGGCCCGGGCGAAACGTACAGGCGCCGCAGTTGGCGGTGCGGGGTTGTCGTCAACCCTCCGAATGGCGGCTCTTGCGCCTGCAAATCGTGTAAGTCCGATTTGCGCGTGACAGGCAATTGCGCCAGCGCGGCACGATCCCGGATATCGGCGGCGGATACGCCGTGCAGAATACGCGCCCAGCCTGCAGCCCCCTGCGCGCGCGCAACCAGTTGCGGCAGGTTCGCCATCAGGTCTGTCTCGCGCTGTTGTGGCGGGCGTTGTTCAAGGGGATCGAGAATGTCGGACATGGCGGGCCTGTATGCGTGCGCGAAAAGCGACGTAGATAAAGATCGGAAAAAAATAAGAAGGTCAGGCCAGCCAGCGTTTGCGGCGCCGATAAAATTTCATGTCGCGGAAATTCTTGCGCCCTGCAGCCGATACGCCCAGATAGAACTCTTTCACGTCTTCGTTGCTGGCCAGCTCGCTGGCGGCGCCTTCCATCACCACCCGGCCGTTTTCCAGGATGTAGCCGAAATCGGCATAACGCAGCGCCACCATGGTGTTTTGTTCGGCCAGCAGGAAGGATACGTTTTCCCTGCGGTTCAGATCCTTGACGATTTCAAAGATTTCCTCGACCACCTGCGGAGCAAGACCCATCGACGGTTCATCCAGCAAGATCATCGATGGCTTGGCCATCATCGCCCGCCCGATTGCCGTCATCTGCTGTTCGCCGCCAGAGGTATAGCCGGATTGCGATTTGCGCCGCACTTTCAAACGCGGGAAATAGTCGTAGATCTTTTCCAGCTCCTGTTTGACCTGGGTATTGCTGATGTTACGGGTGTAAGCACCGGTCAAGAGATTTTCTTCCACCGTCAGATGGCCGAAACAATGGCGTCCTTCCATCACCTGGATCACACCGCGTTTTACCAGGTCGTTCGGAGTCAGGCGGTCGACCCGCTCGCCGTTGTATTCGATGCTGCCTTTGGTAACATCTCCGCGCTCCGCCGACAACAGATTGGAGATCGCTTTCAATGTCGTGCTTTTGCCGGCGCCGTTGGCGCCCAGCAAAGCGACGATTTTCCCTTGCGGCACAGCCAACGATACCCCTTTCAGCACCAGGATGACGTGGTCGTAGATCACTTCGATATTGTTAATTTTGAGTGCTGTACCCATGCTTCCCTCAGCTATGCAATAAGAACGTCGGCCACCCGGCCGGGTGCCGACGCTGACGCTATTTACTTCAGGCAGGCGGGCGTGATGCCCTTTTCTTTTGCATACTTCGCAGCGGAAGCCTTGAACAGCGGGTGGATCAGGTTCTTGTTGCCTTCGATCCAATCGGATACCAGCACCCACTTGCTGCCATCCCATTGCTGGACCTTGATCTTGCCCGAACCTTCGTGGTTATCGCAGGAGGTCTTGATTTCAGGCAGCAGGCCGGTAGCGCCAAGTTGCTGGAGGCGGGCGTTGGTGATGTTCAGATTCTCCAGTCCCCAGCGCACATCTTCTCCGCTCATGACCTTGCCTTTGCCGTACTTGGTCTGGGCGGTCCGTATCGCTTCCACGGTAGCCAGTGCCGCCGATACGCCACGGTTATAAAGTATCGAACCGATCTTCGCCTTGTCCTGCATATTTCCCTTGCCGGCGCCATACACCACTTTCTCGATATCGGCGATCAGCGGGACGTTTTTGCCGGAAACATTCCAGGTAGCGCTCAGATAACCCTTGGCGGCATCGCCGGCCGGGACGGTGTCTTCCTCAGACCCGGCCCACCATGAGCCGATGATCTTGTCGCGTGCAAAACCAACCTTCTGCGCAGCTTTCAAGGCAGTCTGGTTCATCACGCCCCAGCCCCAGAAGATGACGTAGTCCGGATTTTCCTGGCGGATTTTCAGCCATTGCGCACCCTGCTCGTTGCCGGGATGGGCAACCGGGATCTGCACTACTTTGAACTTGCCCAGCGTCGCCTCGGCTTCCAAAGCTACTATCGGTTCCTTGCCGTAGGCCGAGTCGTGGTACAAGAACACGATCTTCTTGCCCGCCAGCGAACCGTTGTTTTTACTTGCCAGGTATTTCACGATCGCCGAAATCTGCATCTGGTAGGTAGTCACCAGTGGGAAGGCGTACGGAAACACCGAGCCGTCGACCGCATCGGTGCGGCCATAACCCACCATCAGCAGCGGCACCTTGTCTTCTGCCGTTTTGTCGATCAAGGCGTAGGCGATGCCGGTCGCCATGGCATTGATTGCCGTACCTTTCGTAATCGGATTCTTCCCTTTCAGGCGTTCGTAGCATTCCACGCCCTTGGCGTTGTTATATTCAGTTTCACATTCTTCCCACGACAACTTGACGCCGTTGATGCCACCTTCTTTCAGGTTAACGTAGCTCAGGTAGTCGATATAGCCGCCGTAATAGGATTGGCCGTTGGTGCCGTAAGGACCGACCCGATAGCTTGGAATCGCAATGAATTGATCGGTAGCCTGCGCCATCGCCGGCAAGGCCGGCGCCAGCAGGCAAGCTGCAGCGGCGACAGCGAGCATGATTTGTTTAATAGTTTTCATTATCTGGTCTCCTGGTACTGGTTATCTGAACTCGGAACTGCTTAAAACCTTCCGTACCAATCAATGCGGGAACGGCCACAAGCGCAGTTTCTCTTTGGTGATCTGCCACAGGCGCGCCAGCCCGTGCGGTTCTACTATCAGGAAAAAAATGATCAAAGCGCCAAACAGCATCATCTGGATATGCGACACGGTGGCGTTGGTGAATGGCAGGTGCAGCCAGGTGGCCAGCGGCGGCAAGACGTTATCCAGGAAAATCGGGAGCAGCAAAATAAAGGCAGAACCAAGAAATGCCCCCAGGATGCTACCGACGCCACCGACGATAATCATGAACAGGATGCGGAACGACAAATCCAGGGAAAAGCCATCCGGCTCCACCGAACCCAGGTAGCAAAAGGCGTACAAAGCGCCAGCGACACCGCAGAAAAAGGAACTGACGGCAAACGCCAGCAGCTTGGTCGGCATCAGACGAATGCCGATGACTTCCGCGGCAACGTCCATATCGCGTACCGCCATCCAGGCCCGTCCGGTGGATGAACGCACCAGGTTTTTGGCCAGCAGCGCCATCACGCAGACAATCGCCAGTACGAACAGGTATTTCTTGACCGGCGTGTTGATGGCGATGCCGAACAGATCGATCTTTTGCGCGCTGATCACGCCGGAAGAGCTGTCGTTGGAAAACCAAGGAAACTTGGTCAGCGCCCAGATTACGAAAAATTGCGCGGCCAGCGTCGCCACCGCCAGGTAGAAACCCTTGATACGCAACGACGGCAAGCCGAACAAGACACCGACGGCAGCCGCGCAGCATCCGGCCAGGATGAAGGACAGCAAAATCGGAATACCCTCGATTCGTAGCTGGAAGTTATAGGCAGCGTAGGCGCCCACCGCCATGAACGCGGCAGAGCCCAGCGATAGCTGGCCAGCATAACCGGTCAATATGTTCAAGCCCAGCGCCGCCAGCGCAAACACCAGAAATGGGATCAGGATGGCGGAAAACCAGTATTCGCTGCCGATCATGGGAATGCCGATAAATGCAACGGCCAGCAAGATAAACATGCCGATGCGGTCCTGCCGAATCGGAAATATCTGGCTATCCGCGATGTACGAGGTTTTAAACTGTCCGGCCTCACGATAAAGCATGGCATGTCTCCGTTCGAATTCTCAGGGTTCTGTGGGTGTTCAAAGCATCACACACGATCGATATGGCGCTCGCCGAACAAGCCTTCCGGCCGCACCAGCAGGAACAGCAAAGCGAACACATAAGGGAACCATCCTTCTATGCCACCGAAATTGCCGCCAAACATGTCTTGCATGACCGGCGGGATATAAATCTCGGCCAGTTTTTCAGATACGCCGATAATCAGGCCGCCCGCTATCGCCCCGGGAATCGAAGTAAAGCCGCCGAGTATCAGCACCGGCAAGGCTTTCAACGCGGTCATCGTCAAAGCGAACTGGACGCCGTTACGCGAACCCCACAGCAAGCCTGCAACCAGCGCCACAAACCCGGCTACGCCCCAGACGATGACCCAGATATGGCGCAAGGGAATCCCCAGCGAGAGCGCCGCCTGATGGTCGTCGGCTACGGCGCGCAAGGCCCGCCCGACTTTCGTCTTCTGGAAAAACAAGGCCAGCAGAAGTACCAGCCCGATCACCATACCGGAAGCGAACAGGTCGAACTTGGAAATCCCGATGCCGAAACCATCCATGATGGAAGCAATCGGCTCATCCACGATACCCAGGTTGATCGCCCGCACTTCGCTGCCGAACAGCATCGGCCCCAAACCCTCCAGAAAAAAAGCCAGCCCGATGGTGGCCATGAATAGCGTGATCGGCGGCTGGTTGACGAGTTTGCGCAGCACCAGCCGTTCGGTCGCCACGGCCACCACTATCATCACCAGAAAAGCGCCGATAATCGCCGCCCACATTGGCAAACCCTTGTCCATCAAGCCAACCACCGCCAGTGCGGCGAAATAAACCATGGCGCCCTGGGCGAAATTGAATACGCCGGAAGCCTTGTAGATCAGCACGAAACCGAGCGCCACCAGCGAGTACATCAGGCCCGAAAGCAAACCGCTTAGCGTCACCTCAAAGAAAAATTGCATTTACCGCCTCCGTTTAGTGAGAGCTACCGAGGTAGGCTTTGATGACTTCGGGATTGTTCATGACTTCGTCAGGGGTGCCGTCGCCGATTTTCTTGCCGTAATCGAGCACCACGACACGGTCCGAGATGTCCATCACCACACCCATGTCGTGTTCGATCAGGACGATGGTGGTGCCGAACTGATCGTTGACGTCCAGGATGAAGCGGCACATATCCTGCTTTTCTTCGACATTCATGCCGGCCATAGGCTCGTCCAGCAGCAACATGCTTGGCTCCGCCGCCAGCGCGCGCGCCAGCTCCACCCGTTTTTGCAGGCCATAGGGCAAACGTCCGACCGGTGTTTTGCGGATGTGCTGGATTTCCAGGAAATCGATGACTTCCTCGACCTTGCGCCGATGCTGGACCTCTTCATTGCGCGCCCGCCCCCACCAGATTGCGTTGGCCAGGAAGCTGGAATGCATCTTGGTATTACGCCCGGTCATGATGTTATCCAGCACCGTCATCCCCTTGAACAGGGCGATATTCTGGAAAGTGCGCGCAATCCCCTGCCGCGCCACCGTGCTCGGATTCATGCTGTGCCGTGGCACGCCGTGAAATACGATGCTGCCCTTTTGCGGATGGTAGACGCCGTTGATGACGTTGATCATCGAGCTTTTCCCGGCGCCGTTAGGGCCGATGATGGCGCGGATCTCATGTTCTTTCACATTGAACGAAATATCGGTGAGCGCCTTGACGCCGCCGAACGACAGCGAAATATTCTGCAGGTCCAGCACCACTTCGCCGATGTTGCGGCCCTTGCCTGTCGCTTGCGGTTCCGGATCGTGCAACGTTGCACCAGCCAGCGCCGTTTCCACCGGGAAGACTTCTTCCGTGACATCTCTTTTCAGGATCGCACTCATAGGATCAGGCCGCTTTATCAATGGTGGCGAAAGTCTTGGCGTCGACGATCTGCAAGTCGGCAGCGATCATGCCTTGCCGGCCGTCTTCGAACTTGACCTGGGTTTCTATGTATTGCGATTGCCTGCCGCCATACAGAGCGTCAATCAGCACTGCGTACTTGGTGGCGATGAAATCGCGCCGCACCTTGCGGGTCCGCGTCAACTCGTCGTCATCGGCATCCAGCTCTTTGTGCAGGATCAAAAAGCGGTGAATCTGCGACGCCGCCAGCAAAGGATCCTGCACCAGGTCGGCATTCACTTTCTCGACGCAATCGGCGATCAGGCCATATACCGCCTTCTGTGCTGCAAGATCGGTATAACTGCTGTAAGCCAGGTTGCGGCGCTCGGCCCAGTTACCGACTGCATCCATGTCGATATTGATAAACGCCGTGCATTGCTCACGCTGATTGCCGAACACCACCGCTTCTTTAACGAAGGGAAAGAACTTCAATTTGTTTTCGATGTACTTCGGTGCAAACAAGGTGCCGCCAGCCATCTTGCCGACATCCTTGGCGCGGTCGATGATCTTCAAATGGCCGTCGCCGTCGAAAAATCCGGCATCGCCAGTATGAAAATAACCGTCGGAGTCGATCGCTTCGGCGGTTGCTTCCGGCCGTTTGAAGTACGCTTTCATCAAACCCGGCGAACGCACGAGCACTTCGCCCTTGCTGTCGATATGTACCTCGACCCCTTTCATCGGCCGCCCCACCGTATCCAGCTTGACGTCGCCGGATGGCTGCATGCAGACGGTGACGCAGGTTTCGGTCATGCCGTACAACTGCTTCAGGTTGATGCCCAGCGAACGGTAGAAATCGAAAAGATCGGGGCCGATAGCCTCGCCGCCGGTATAGGCAACCCGGATCCGCGACATGCCGAGTACATTCTTCAACGGCCCGTAGATCAGCAGATCGCCGATCCCGTACAACAAGCGATCGGTGAGCGACACATCAGGCTTTTTATCGAGTATGCGAATCCCGACCCGCCGCGCGATACTCATGAAGGTATGGAACAGCTTGCGTTTTATCCAGCCGGCGTCTTCGATCCTGATCATCACTTGCGTCAAGATATTTTCATAGACACGCGGCGGTGCAAAATAATAAGTCGGCCCGATCTCACGCAGATCCATCATCACGGTATTCGGCGATTCCGGGCAATTCAGGCAGAAGCCGGCCACATGCGCCTGGGCAAACGAATACAGGAAGTCGCCGACCCAGGCTAGCGGCAGATAACACAGCACATCGTCTTGCTGGTTCAACTGATCGAACTCAACCAGGGTCTGGGCCGTGGTGATCATCGCCGCATGCGTATGGCACACACCTTTCGGTTTACCGGTGGTGCCGGAGGTATACAGGATGATAGCGATGTCATCGGCCCGCCCGGCATTGACCTGGCTCATGAAGAAATCGGGATGCATCTGGTCATACGCCCGGCCCATCTCCGTCACCTTGGCAAACGATGTCAGTTCCGGCTGATGATAATTGCGCATGCCGCGCTCGTCGTCGACGATGATGCGGCTGATCCGATGCGGCGACAGCGTCTGTTTGATTTCAAACACCTTGTCGACCTGCTCCTGGTCTTCAACCACCACGAAATCGATTTCAGCATCGTCCATGACATAAGCCATGTCGGCCGCAGGCGCATCCTGATATAACGGTACCGGCATGCCGCCCAGGCACTGGGCAGCTGACATCGCCCAATACAGTCGCGGGCAGTTATTGCCGACTATCGCCAGGCTCATGCCGCGCCGGAAGCCAAGCGCCGCCAAACCGCAGGCAAAGGCCCGGACTTCTTCGGCAACCTGAGCCCAGCTCGTCGCTTGCCAGATGCCGAGATCTTTTTCCCGGAACGCCGGCTGCTGCGGGCGTTCCTTGGCATGCTTCAGGAGCAAACCTGGAAATGTCTCTGCTCCTGGACGTTGTGTTATCTCCACCATCGCCCCCACCTTTTTTATATGCCCCCATGGCATCGATACCGGTGCCATGCGCGCTTGTCAGTGTCTAGTCAGTCTGGGCCGGCATCCTTACGTCGCACTTACTATAGTGCCGGTTATTCGCTGCTTTATGCGATGATAGTAGTGTGAGTCGGGGGATGGGGTTGTCATCTCGCAGACAATTGCCGAATTTTCGATATTGCAACGCATCATAATGATCACAGAGACCTCGATTAAAGACATGCTGGCCAAGACCATGTGGGCGCGCTCGCTCACTAGCGAACAACTGACGCGCGTTGAAGCGGAGATGTTCAGCCGCAAGATTGCCGGCGGTGCTTTTGTTTGCCACAAAGGCGATCCGGTCACCCATTGGATTGGCGTGCACGAGGGATTGCTGAAAATGAGCAGCGTTTCCCCTGAGGGCAAAACTGTGTCCTTTGCCGGCATGGCCAACGGCGGCTGGCTGGGCGAAGGCTCATTGCTCAAGAGCGAACCGCGCAAATACGATGTGGTAGCGCTGCGCGACAGCGAACTGCTGTACATGCCGAAAGCGACTTATCTATGGCTGCTCGATAACAGCATCCCGTTCAATCGTTTCCTCGTCACGCAACTCAATGAACGGCTGGCGCTGTTTATTTCGCTGGTGGAATACGACCGCATGCTGGAACCGGACGCACGCGTTGCGCGTTGCCTGGCGGCGTTGTTCAATCCCTATCTGAACCCGGGTATAGGCCGCGAGCTGCAAATTTCCCAGGAAGAAGTCGGCAACCTTTCCGGCGCCTCGCGCCAGCGTGCCAACCAGGCGTTACAGGTACTGGAAAAGGCGGGATTGTTGAAGGTGGATTACGGCAGCATCACCATTCTTGACTTGGATGGCTTGCGCCAGTTCCACTCCTGACAAACCGGCCTCGCAGCAATGACCCGTAAGCGCAGCTTTCCGCCGGTGGTAGATGAACAGGTCCGTATCCTGATACTCGGCAGTTTGCCGGGCAATGTGTCCCTGGCGCACAGCCAGTATTACGCCCATCCGCAAAATCGCTTTTGGAAATTGCTGTCGGAAGTGACCGGCGCCGATTTGCCGGCCCTGCCCTATCCGGACCGGCTGCAGACTTTACTGGCCAAACACATCGGTTTATGGGACGTGGTGGCCGAAGCGCAGCGCGATGGCAGCCTGGACAGCAATATCCGCGACCATGTGCATAACGATCTGCCCACCTTGGCCGCCACGTTGCCACAATTGACCACTATCGCCTTCAACGGCGGCACCGCAACCAAACTCGGGCTCAAGGCGCTGGGCCAGCAGGCTGCACGCTATCGCATCGTGCAGCTTCCCTCAAGCAGTCCGGCTTATACCCGGCCATATGCGGAAAAGCTGGAAGCCTGGCTGGTGCTGCAAGACTGCCTGGATTGAGCTTGTACGCTTCGATAACAATCCCGCTGCGCCAATAACATAAGAAAGCAGCCGAACTTTGGGCTAATTGTGGCTGCGGCACGGTATCATTGCCCTACATTTTTATTCGACGTCACCAATTACGCCTCATGCTGATTAAACGCAAATCCATAGAAGCCGATGCCAACCGGATGGCCGGCCCTAGTAAGCCCGGCCCCGGAAAACGCTCCGAAGTTGCAAAAAAAGACACGCCAAAACCCGCCCGCAAACCCAAATTCGCTCCGGTCACACTATCCGAGCAAGACGGCGTGCGCTTCCTGCATTTCGGCACCGAATGGGTGCAAGGTGCCATGCGGCTGCGCAAGCCTGACTGGCCTGAACTGGAATACGCCCAGCAGATGATGGCCTGGATGCTGTTTAATCCGGAACCGCAACACATCGTGCAACTGGGCCTGGGTACCGCGGCGCTGACCAAGTTCAGCTATCGCCAGTTTCCGGATGCGCGTGTCACCGCAATCGAACTGAACCCGTCAGTATTGGCGATTTGCTCATCGATGTTCAAACTGCCTGCCGATGACGAACGACTGTCCGTGCTGGAAATGGACGCCATGGATTATGTGCTCGATCCGCACAACCACGACACCGTCGATGCGCTGCAGGTCGATCTGTACGACGCCACCGCGCGCGGCCCGGTACTGGATACCCCTGAGTTTTACAGTGCTTGCGCAGCTTGCCTGAAAGATGGCGGCATCATGACGGTCAACCTGTTTGGTGACCATCCCAGCTATGCCAAGAACCTGAAAGCCATGAAATTCGCCTTCGACGCTGTCTGGTGCCTGCCTGAAGTCCACGAAGGCAATGTCATCGCCATCGCGTTCAAGAAAGCGCCGCCAGTCGATTTCAGCGCCTTGTACGAGCGCGCGGCCGAAATTACCGCAGCCACGAAGCTGCCGGCCAAATCGTGGGTCAATGGATTGAAGGCCTGGCATTCGCCGCAGTAAGAGATAAAGAGATAAGAGATTAATGTGGTGCCTCTCAATTCAATTCAATTGAAGATAAGCACATCAGATAAACCTGGCTCAACCAACCGACATCCCTATTGCAATGAACACTGCATCGCAAAAAAACCTGGACTTGCAGCAAATCTTCACCTGGTTGCTGAACGATGGCACCGTTGACAAAAACGAAGTCAAACTTTTTTATACCCAGGCGCAGGGAATTTTCCGCAACGCTCCGATTGCGATCCATCCACTCAATGCTGTCGCCCAATGCAAACGCCAGTCGGCGTTACCGCCGCACCGCGCCATCACGCTCGAGTGGCTCACCGAGTGGCTGGCGCGCCAGGTGCAAATGCCGTTCTACCGGATCGACCCGCTGAAGATCGATTTCGCCAAAGTCGCCGACGTCATGTCGGCTAGTTACGCCACGCGCTTCAATATCCTGCCGGTTGAACTGAGCCTGACCGATCTGGTGATTGCCACAGCCGAGCCGTTCCGCACCGAATGGCAGGCGGAAATCGCCAAGATTTCGCGCCGCAACATCCGGCTCGTGATTGCCAATCCACTCGATATCACGCAATACATCACGCAGTTTTTCACGCTGGCTAAATCGATCAAGAGCGCCCACAAAACAGGCGGACAAGATCTGGCGCTGCGGAACAACTTCGAGCAACTGGTTGAACTCGGCAAATCCAACAAGCAAGTCGACGCCAACGACCAGCACATCGTCAATATCGTCGACTGGCTGTGGCAATACGCGTTTGAACAACGCGCCTCCGACATCCACATGGAGCCCAAGCGCGATTTCAGCGCCATCCGTTTCCGTATCGACGGCGTCCTGCATCAGGTGTACCAGGTGCCGGCGGTAGTCATGATCGCTATGACCGCGCGTATCAAATTACTGGGGCGGATGGACGTTATCGAAAAGCGCCGGCCGCAGGATGGCCGTATCAAGACCCGTACCGCCGGCGGCCAGGAAATCGAACTGCGGCTGTCTACCCTGCCGACTGCCTTCGGCGAGAAACTGGTGATGCGGATTTTCGATCCGGATGTGGTGGTGAAAACCTTGCCGGAACTGGGCTTCCCGACTGACGATGCCTTGCGCTGGGATGCACTGACCAAGCGGCCGCACGGCATTATCCTGGTGACCGGCCCGACCGGCTCCGGTAAAACCACGACGCTGTATACCACGCTCAAGGCGCTGGCCACTTCCGAAGTCAACGTCTGCTCGGTGGAAGATCCGATTGAAATGGTGGAACCTTCGTTCAACCAGATGCAGGTCAATCATGGCATCGACCTCACCTTCGCCGACGGCGTGCGGGCCTTGATGCGGCAGGATCCGGACATCATCATGGTGGGCGAAATCCGCGATTTGGAAACCGCGGAAATGGCCATCCAGGCGGCCCTTACCGGCCATCTGGTATTGTCGACCCTGCATACCAACGACGCGCCGTCGGCGGTGATGCGCTTGCTGGAACTGGGGGTGCCTTACTATCTGCTGGAAACCACATTGATCGGCATCATGGCGCAACGCCTGGTGCGTACGCTTTGCATCCACTGCAAAAGCGCCGATGGCCATGTCGCCGATGAAGTCTGGGCCACGCTGGTTGAAAGCTGGAACCTGCCGAAGCCTGCCACCGTCTACCATCCGGTCGGCTGCCCGGAATGCCGCCAGACCGGCTACCGTGGCCGTACCGGCCTGTACGAACTGCTGACCATCACCCAGCCGTTCTCGAAACTGATCCAGACCGAAACCGACATCCACGCGCTGAAACAGCAAAGCATCGCCGATGGGATGAAACCATTGCGCCTGGCTGGCGCGTTGAAGGTAATGGAAGGCGTCACCACGGTGGAAGAAGTCTTGAAAGTCACTTCGGCCCTGACCTGATCTGCCAGCGTTATCCGTAGGGTGGGCACGCCTTTGTGCCCACGCGTGAACTCACTCCACGTACATGCCTATTTCAGTGCCCCAAGGGTCTGTACCCCGCTTATCGCGGTCACGCGTGGGCACTTCGTGACCACCCTATTTCTTTCTCATTTTACCGTTGTTTGTCCGCAATCTTGAAGAACCGAGTGTCAGATATCAACACAGATAAAATTATCCAAATAATAACTTTATTTTCACAAATAAATTCCCTTCGGCAACTCTAGAATAGATTTCCAATAGACAAGCATTTAACCTTTGCGTAAGCTAAGGCACGCTGCTGCCGACGCCGTTTTCAACGCCTGCCAATCTGCTTGAAAATGGCGTCAGCACTAGCTCAGGGAGAAATATGGTGGTTGCAGTACAGGGAGTAGCCAGGAGCTTTTAGTTTGCAATAAAAAAAACAAGCGGGAAATCCGCTCCGACCATACGCAGTCAAATCCGGATAAAAATAATGAAATTGATCAATTTTAATTTCGTAACGGTAGCACTTGTCTTTTGTTTCACTAATTCAGCATTCGCCCAGGAAGATCCAACGTTATACCTGAACCGCGCCAACGCCAGAATCGCCAAGGCGATGGCCTTCAAAACCACCTGGGACGGCCCCACCAGCGGCCCGAAAATTGCGGCACAAAAAAAATCGATTGTGCTGATCGCCTCCAACCTCAAGAACAATAGCGTCATGCGCGTCGCCAACGGCGTCAAGGAAGCGGCGGCTGTAGCTGGCTGGGACGTGTTTGTGATCGATTGCTGGGGTGTCAACACCAAACACGCGGAGGCCTTCAGCAGAGCGCTGGCCTTGCAGCCGAATGGCATCGTCCTCGCCGGGATCGACGCCAACGAACAACCCAAGGAAATGAATAATGCCAATGCCCAGAAAGTGCCGGTGATCGGCTGGCATGCTTCGACCAGGATCGGCCCCAGCGACGGTTTGTTCACCAACGTCACCGCCGATCCTAAAGAAGAGGCATTGATTGCAGCCTTGTTAGGGGTAGTCAACTCAAACGGCAAGGCCGGCGTGGTGATTCTCACTGATCCGAACAGTCTGTATGAACAGTCGAAATCGAACGCAATAGCCGCGGCAATCAAACAATGCCGGACCTGCAGCTTGCTCAGCGTAGAGGCATTACCAGCCACCACCACAGCCGACAAGATGCCGGCCTTGCTCACTTCACTGACGCAGCGCTTCGGCAAAAAATGGACGCACATTATCGGCGTCAATGACAACTATCTTGACTTGCTGGCAACGCCTGCCGCGGCGGCAATTATCGCCGGCAACAAGATTGAGGCGCTGTCTGCCGGAGAAGGTTCTGAATCGGCCTATCGCCGCATCCGTAGCAAGAGTGTGCAGGTTGCCACCGTGCCGGAACCGTTCAGCCAGCAAGGCTGGCAAATCATCGATGAGTTGAACCGCTCGTTTGCCGGCGAGAAAGCCAGCACCTATACCACGCCTGTGTATCTGGTCACGGAGCAGAACATCGCATTTCACGGGGGCCAGCAAAACACCTTTGAACCGACTAACGGCTATCGCGCGGAGTATAAGAAAATCTGGGGGAAGTAAGACCAAACAAGGCCAAATAAGGCGGTTAGCCCGCGCCTGCGCGATGGAGGTAGAATCGGAGCGTGGCAGCTCCGTTCAACCAGTGTGAGTGTTCAAGGAGAATGCAAATGCAATCCAGAAGAATCCTTATCGCGCAAGGCGGTGGCCCTACCGCTGTAATCAACCAGTCGCTGGTGGGTGTGGTCCTGGCAGCACGCGGCATATCCGATGTCGAGCTGGTGTATGGTGCTCGGAATGGCGTGCGCGGGATAGTCAACGAAGACTTTCTCGACCTCGGCCAGGAAACCAGCAGCAACCTGATGCTGGTGGCGAACACGCCATCTTCCGCGCTGGGATCGACACGCGACAAACCTGACCTTAAATATTGCCAGGAAATTATCCAGGTGCTGCAAGCGCACCAGATCAATCATTTTTTCTACATAGGCGGCAACGATTCATCCGACACCTTGCGCATTCTCAGCCTGGAGGCGGAAAAACTAGCCTTCCCCTTACGCTGTATCCATATCCCCAAAACCATCGACAACGATCTGGTCAGCAACGATCACACGCCAGGCTTTCCATCGGCGGCACGCTTCGTAGCCCAGGCATTTGCCGGCGCCAACCTCGATAATGCCTCGCTGCCCGGCGTCTACGTCGGTGTGGTGATGGGACGGCACGCCGGCTTTTTGACGGCAGCGTCAGCGCTAGGCAGAAAATTTCCCGATGACGGACCGCACCTGATTTATCTGCCGGAGCGTGTTTTTGTACTGGAGAAATTCCTGGCCGATGTGAAACAAGCTTACCAACGCTTCGGTCGTTGCGTGATCGCCGTTTCCGAAGGTATACACGATGCATCGGGCACGCCTATCGCCAGCTTGCTAGCGAAAACAGTGGAGCGCGACGCCCACGGCAACGTCCAGCTATCCGGCAACGGCGCCCTGGCAGATTTGCTATGCGAAGAGATTAAATCGAAATTGAATATCAAGCGCGTCCGCGGCGATACGTTCGGCTATCTGCAACGTTCGTTCATGGGATGCGTATCCGATGTGGACCAGCGGGAAGCGCGCGAGGTCGGTGAAAAGGCGCTGCAGTTTGCGGTGCACAAAGGCCGCAACGGCACGGTCGCCATCAAGCGTAACGGCGCTTACTCGGTAGACTACGAATTGCTGGATCTGGATGTGGTGGCTGGTAAAACCAGGGTCATGGAAGATGAACTGATCGCCGCCAGCGGCACCGACGTCACCGATGCTTTCCGGCTCTACCTGCAACCCTTGCTGGGGTCGGGCATGCCAGACGGCTTCCGCCTGCGCGCCCATCCGGTCGCCAAGATACGGAATACCTCTGGCTGACCGGCATCCGCTCTTATCCGCTATTGAGCGTGGTTCAGCTCTCGATTCAGATCTTATGAGGACAGATTCTCCTCCATGGCGCTCTCGTACCTGCCGAGATGCGCCAGGCCGTTCAACTGGCAACGATGGAAGAAGATTTTTTGCGCTTCCGCCACGTTCTGCTCCAACCCTTTCCAAGCCGTCAATACCGGTGCCTGCAGCGCCCGCCCGTAAGAAAAACTCACCGGCCACGGGTGCGAGCCGAATTTGTTCATTGCGTTCAAATGGGCAGTCGCATCTTGTGCACTTTGCCCCCCCGACAAAAAGACAATGCCCGGCACGGCTGCCGGCACATAGCGTGTCAGGCAACGCATGGTAGCCTCGGCAACTTGCTGCACATCGGCTTGCTGCGGGCACTTCATACCGGCGATGACCATGTTGGGCTTGAGCAGCATGCCCTCGAACGCAACCCGCTGCGCATCCAGCTCGGCAAAGACCATTTCCAGCACCTGTGAGGTCACCGCCTCGCAGCGCTGGATGCTGTGGGAACCATCCATCAGCACTTCCGGTTCAACGATAGGCACAATACCGACTTCCTGGCACAGCGCTGCGTAGCGCGCCAGCGCGTGGGCATTGGCCTGGATGGCTGACGCGCTCGGAATATCGCTTTCATAAATCTCGATCACGCCACGCCATTTGGCAAACCTGGCGCCCAGCTGTTGATACTCCTGAAGGCGTTCGCGCAAGCCGTCCAGTCCTTCCGTGATTTTTTCACCCACATGCAGTGCCAGCGGCTTGGCGCCGCCATCCACCTTGATCCCCGGGATGATGCCGCGGCGCGTCAGCAGCTCGGCAAAAGGCGTTCCATCGGCACTGCTCTGGCGCAGCGTTTCATCGTACAGGATGACGCCACCGATATAAGGCTCCACACCCTCGGTAGTGAACAGGATTTCGCGATAGCGACGGCGGTTCTCTTCTGTGCATTCGAGTTTGATTGCATCGAACCGTTTCTTGATGGTCGGCCCGCTTTCGTCCGCGGCCAGGATACCCTTTTGTTGCGCAACGATGGCGCTAGCCACCGATTTTAGCTCGTCGATATTCATAGCTGGTTACTCCCAGTGATGACTGCAGACTGCGAAAAGGACTCCAGAACATGCTGCCACGAATGCACCGGGAAGGCAACCGCTGCCAAGCCCGGCACGTAACTGAATGCAAGCTTAAGTGCGCCACCGCACCGACCAGGTACAGTTTTAAGATTACTTTCGAATCAGGGTGTAGGCATTTCCCTATAACTCGATATTTCACAAAGAGGTATTCCATGAAAACGAACCAAAAACTTTCAGTCGGCGCAATGACTCTGATCATGGCGCTCGGCTTGAGCGCATGTGACGGCATGTCCCGACGTGGCACAGACACGGCAATCGGCGCCGGCATAGGCGCCGTCGGCGGTGCTGTATTGACCAACGGTAGCGCCCTTGGCACCGTCGGCGGCGCAGCAGTTGGCGGCGTCATCGGTAACCAGGCTGGAAAACGTTGATTGTGTGGCAGGGCCGACGCGCTTACTCCTGACAAAATTGTCGGCGTCTTGCTATAAAAATAGCAGGCCGCGGCCCACTTCTATACAAGCTTCCGTACGCGCCAACTACAGCAACGCTGCGTAGGCCTCGCGCTCGACTGCATAACACCCGCATGCAGCAGCCTCCAGTCCCGGCCGGTCAAGTACCTTGAGGTTGCCGCGCCGATACTCTATAAGCCCGTCACGTTGCAAGGCGCTGGCGGCGGCAGTGATGCCCTCGCGGCGTACACCTAGCATCGTAGCCAGAAATTCATGGGTAACCCGGAAGTGGTCGGAATGTGCACGATCCTGGCTCATCAGGAGCCAGCGCGCCAATCGCGGTCCGATCAAATGAAAACGCAGGCACGCCGCCGAGGTGATCATTTGCGCCATGCGTACATACAGATAATTGTGCATACCGCGTAGCAAAGCCGGGCTGCACGCCAGTTCGCTGCGGAAAGCGCTGACACTTATGCGCTGTACAGTGCCAGGATTTTGCACCACTGCATGCACCGGCGCGATGGCCACACCCAACACCACCTGTCCTCCCAACATGCCTTCCCGTCCCACCATGCCAACCTCCACACCGGGGCTGCCATCGATCAAAGCCATCAATGAAATCGATGCATCAATAGGAAAATAGACGTGGCGGATCGGCTTGCCGGGTTCGCACAATATGTCACCCGGCTCCAGCGCAATCAACTCGCTGACAGCAAGCAGGCGCAACCGCTCCTTGCGCGGAAGCAGTTCGATCAAATGATTCTCGACGGTGCCCAAACCAGTTCTCCGGTATATTGCCGGCCCACCACCTTAATTTGCAGGGGGCCGGAGCGAGATGAAGATCGCGTTATTGGCAAATACAATGTCGGGTAGTAATAGTAGTTTGCGGCAGACATTAGTGCCTGACTGTCTGTTAGCACACATAGGGGAATTTAATTGATGCGCCAGACGTAGAACAGCCGAGGGGACGATCTCGATCTCGATCTCGATTCAGATTGCCAATTTATCAGGAAGCAACCGGTCGCACTCCCTCTTGACCACTGCATAACATTCACACGTACGCTTCTCCAGCCCCGCCCTGTCTAATACCGTAATGTGTCCGCGCACATAGCGAATCAATCCAGCCTCCTGCAAACTTCCCGCGGCTTCGGTAACGCCTTCGCGACGTACATCGAGCATGTTGGCGATCAATTCCTGCGTCATCACCAGATCGTTGCCCTGCAACCTATCCAGGCTTAACAGCAGCCAACGGCACAGCTGCTGATCCAGCGAATGGTGCCGGTTGCACACCGCCGTCTGCGACATCTGCGTGATCAAAGCCTGGGTGTAGCGCAACAGCAGGTGCAGCACCGGGCCGGCGCGGTTGAACTCTTCTTTCATCACCCGTGCTCGCAGCCGAAAACCCTGGCCGGCGCTTTGCACCACCGCCCGGCTGGGGGTGGATTCGCCCCCCATGAACAGGGAAACACCGACGATGCCCTCGTTGCCCACTACGGCGATCTCGGCCGAGGCTCCGTCTTCCAGCAGATACAGCAGCGAAACGATGGACGTGGTCGGGAAATAGACATAATTCAGCGTACTACCCGATTCGTACAGTACCTGGCCGAGCGGCATTTCGACAGCTTCCAGCTGCGGTAGCCAACGTTGCCATTCAGCGTCCGGAAGCGCGGCGAGCAAATGGTTTTCCCTGGGATCTGGAGGCTTATCCATGATGAAACTCCAAGGCTGGTTTGGCTATTGGGAGTGACGCTGGCGACGCTGGAAACGTGTTTTGAGTATAAACCCGAAATACGCTCGCTTGTTCGATAGCGCACAGAGCAACAGCCCCCTCCAACTTTAGATTTTATGCAAAAAGACAACACTCCATGTTAAATTGCCACTCTACAACTTGCGGCAATCAAAAATCTTGGAAGCGGGAAAATATATGCATGAAAACAAAACTATAAAAGGCAATCGCGGCCGCAGCCTCATGGCCGCAAGCGCGATAGCTACATGCGTATTTTTCTCGGGACTGATGATCG
Source organism: Collimonas sp. OK607 (assembly GCF_900111995.1). GTDB lineage: Bacteria > Pseudomonadota > Gammaproteobacteria > Burkholderiales > Burkholderiaceae_D > Collimonas. The sequence goes on along the minus strand of NZ_FOKF01000002.1, from coordinate 204,311 downwards.
CCGCCGCTGCAACGCCACCTGCCCCGGGCACAATTACGCCAGACGGTGGTCAATATTATGGCCAGCTCGCAGACGGCAAGATGCAAGGCCATGGAAAAATCGAATGGGCTAGCGGCGCCAGCTACGAAGGCGGTTTTGACAAAGGACTGTTTTCTGGAAGAGGAAAATATCGTTCAGAGACAGGCTACCTCTATGACGGCGAATTCAAGCTTGGAACGTACGCTGGCAAAGGTCAAATCAAGTATCAGGACGGACGCACATATGCCGGTGAATTCGCCAACGGGCAATATCAAGGCAAGGGGCGATTCGAAGTAAAAGATGAAGAATTCTACGAGGGTGAATTCGACAAAGGAGAATTCACCGGGTACGGCATCTACCAGGTTCACAAAGGTTCTCGCTATGTCGGCGCTTTCAAGAAATGGCGCCCGCAAGGCGGTGGCCGGCTTACCGATGCAAACGGCAATATTTATGAAGGCATTTTTGCCGATGGCAGGCTGGCTGGAAAAGCGCACTACATCGGCAAGGACGGCAGCAGCTATGTGGGCGAGTTCAAAAACTGGAAATACCACGGACAAGGGATTTACCGGAACGCCAAAGGCGATCGGTACACAGGAAATTTTGCCTACGGCATGTATGAGGGTAAAGGCGTCCTTACTTACGCTTCACCACAAAAAGATGGCCGCACCGAGGACCGCGGCACCTGGAGCTACGGCGTCCTGGACGACAAGAACACCGAAGCGCAAACCAGGCTGAATATAGAAACCGCCTTATACAATCAACGCACCCTGCTCGACAAGGAATTGGAGGCAATTGCGCCGCATGAACCGGGCAAGATCAATATGTACCTGCTGGCCGTCGCCGGCGACGGTTCGCAAGAAGTATTTCACCGCGAGACAGATTTTGTCCGCAAACAATTCGACCGTGATTTTGGCACCCGGGGACGTTCCGTAGTGCTGGTGAACAGCCGCAATACGGTAGCGCAGGCGCCGATGGCGACGGTGACCAGCATCCGCGAAAGCCTGAACGCCATCGCCAGCCGGATGGACAAGGAAAACGACATCTTGTTTCTGTTCCTCACCAGCCACGGATCGCGGGATCATGAATTGAGTCTGGCCCAGAATGGCATGGAGCTGCGCAATCTTGAAGCAAAGGAGCTAGGGAAACTGCTGTCCGAGTCAGGCATACGCTGGAAGGTGGTTGTAGTCTCAGCCTGCTACGCCGGCGGTTTCATTGCGCCGTTAAAGGACGAACACACCATGGTGATTACCGCCGCACGCCAGGACAGGACCTCCTTCGGATGTTCCGACGACAATGATTTTACCTATTTCGGCAAAGCTTTTTTCCAAAAATCATTGCCTGGCAGCGCATCCTTTAGCGATGCTTTCGACAAAGCCAAGGCTCTGGTCACGACCTGGGAAAACGATGACATCACGGCCGCCGGAAAATCCGGCGAAGTGGTCCATTCGGAACCACAGATATATCACACTGCCCTGATTGATCAGTATTTGAAAAAATGGCGGGCGCAGGTAACAACCACAACGCCGACAGGGAATGGAAGGTAGCGGAAAATCTCCATCCCGACGGAGCGTAATTGTTCCGTAATGGACCCGTAATTATCTATTGATCGTCTATTAACGGACGATCATGACGGTAGTAAACCGACCTTTAATTAACGCGTATTGCAAGGACTCTGGCGCATGGAAACATTTGTTTGCTTTGCCTCATGGCTTTTCAGGCATTTGATTTTTAGTTTCATTTTCTTTTGGTTCGGATACTGGGTTATCAAAATTGCGACATTTGGCCGCTGCCCACGTACCATCAATCCCAAAAGAGCCGAGTGCGCTGATTACGAGTTTGTATCCGCGCTCGGATTACTGACCGCATTCGGTATGGTGGTACTAGCCGTAAAAATCTGGTCATAGTCGAATAGCTGCAAACAGAGACGACTAGATCGTAGAGGGAACCCCAACTTCGCTTTGAATCTATTTCTGCTGATGAGGTCACTACGCCTGAGCAGACGGGGCGCATTACACTTAATCTGGTTGTAGCCGGAGGCGATCAGGCGCAGATGGTCGAATGACTTGAGCTATCTCGGTCTAAGCCGAGCTAGCGATTGTATATAGCTATTGATTTAATGAAAATAATTAATTTCAGATATCACTGAATTGCAATTACTATAAATATGCTATTTGAGAATCAGGCGATGCCTCATGAAAAATAGTTCACTTCCCGGGCGCTATATCGGGCTGCCAGCTCTATCTCCAGCGACCATCGCGGTGGCGGTCATTGTCTTGGCAGCGGTCCAAGTATTGCAGCAGCTCCCGCTCGGGATAAGGGCGCTGCAATAGGCGATAATCAAAGTTTACACACTGTTGGCCCGAACGACTTGGTTAAAGAGATGCTGTAGTCACCTAACCCACCCACGACAAAGGAGATCCCCATGTCAACTGAAGCCAAATGTCCTTTCCATCACGCCGGCGGCGGCACAACGAACAAAGAGTGGTGGCCGAATCAGCTACGCACCGATTTGCTGAACCAGCATTCCAATAAGTCCAACCCGTTGGGCGAACAGTTTAACTACGCTGAAGAATTCAAGAAACTTGACTACAAGGCGCTCAAGGCAGATCTGATCAAACTCATGACCGACAGCCAGGACTGGTGGCCGGCCGATTTTGGTCACTATGGTCCGCAGTTCATCCGCATGGCCTGGCATTCGGCCGGTACCTATCGCACCCTCGACGGTCGAGGCGGCGGCGGTCGTGGACAACAGCGTTTCGCACCGCTCAATTCGTGGCCGGACAACGTCAATATTGATAAATCGCGCCGCCTGTTGTGGCCGATCAAGCAAAAATATGGCCAGAAAATCTCCTGGGCCGACCTTTTCATCCTGACCGGTAATGTGGCGCTGGAGTCCATGGGCTTCCGCACCTTCGGTTTCGCTGGCGGCCGTGAAGATGTGTGGGAACCGGACCTGGACGTGAACTGGGGCGCCGAGACCACTTGGCTGAGGACCGACAAGCGTTTCCATGGTGACCGCGAACTGGACGACAACCTTGCGGCCACCCACATGGGCCTGATCTACGTGAACCCGGAAGGCCCGAACGCCAGCGGCGACTACATGGCTGCGGCCAAGGACATTCGCGCCACCTTTAGCCGCATGGCCATGGACGACGAGGAGATCGTTGCCTTGATCGCCGGCGGCCACACCTTCGGCAAAGCGCACGGCGCCGCGCCAGAATCGCACAAGGGCCCCGAACCGGAAGGCGCGGGCATCGAAGCCCAGGGCCTGGGCTGGAACAGCAACTTTGGCAGCGGCCACGGCAAAGACACCGTGTCCAGCGGCCTGGAAGTGACCTGGACCAAAACTCCGGCATTGTGGAGTAACAACTTCTTCGAAAACCTGTTCAAGTACGACTGGGAGCTCACCCAGTCGCCGGCTGGAGCCAAACAGTGGGTGGCCAAGAATGCCGAGGACATCATTCCCGACGCGCATGTGCAAGGTAAGTTCCACAAGCCCACCATGCTGACCACCGACCTGACGCTGCGCTTCGACCCGGAGTTCGGAAAGATATCCAAGCGCTTCCATGAGGATCCGCAAGCCTTTGCAGAAGCTTTTGCGCGCGCCTGGTATAAGCTGACCCACCGTGACATGGGCCCAAAGGCACGTTACCTCGGCCCCGAAGTGCCGAAGGAAGACATGATCTGGCAGGACCCATTGCCGGCTGCAACGCACCAGCCATCACCGGCCGACATTGCCGATATCAAGGCCAAGATCGCAGCCTCTGGTCTATCGGTAGCCGAGTTGGTGTCGGTGGCCTGGGCTTCCGCCTCCACCTTCCGTGGCGGTGACAAACGCGGCGGCGCCAATGGCGCACGCCTGGCTCTGGCCCCTCAGAAGGACTGGGAAGTCAACGCGACGGCAGTGAGTGTTTTGCCAAAGCTGGTCGACATCCAGAAGGCTTCGGGCAAGGCCTCGCTGGCTGACGTGATTGTGCTCGCCGGCGGCGTTGGTGTTGAACAGGCGGCCAAGGCGGGCGGGATCTCGATCGAGGTGCCCTTCGCACCGGGCCGCACCGACGCCAAACAGGAACAGACGGATGTCGAAGCCTTTGCCGTGCTGGAGCCACTCGCCGACGGTTTCCGCAACTACAACAAGGGCAAGTCCAGTGCGGCGACCGAAGCATTGCTGGTCGACCGGGCCCAGCTGCTGACGCTGACTGCACCGGAGCTCACCGCGCTGGTCGGTGGCCTGCGGGTACTCGGCGCCAACTTTGATCGTAGTAAGCACGGTGTGTTCACCGACAAGGTCGGCGTACTCAGCAATGACTTCTTCGTCAATCTTCTGGACATGGACCTGGAGTGGAAAGCCGTGGACAGCGAGGCCGAATTGTTCGAAGGACGCGACCGCAAGACCGGCGCGGTCAAGTACACAGGCACGCGCAACGATCTGATCTTCGGTTCCAACTCGGTGCTGAGGGCTTATGCCGAGGTCTATGCGGCTGTGGATACCAAGGAGAAGTTCGCCAAGGACTTCGTCGCGGCTTGGGTCAAGGTCATGAACGCGGACCGCTTCGATCTCGCGTAATGCCGACTGCCAGGGGCCTTGTCTGGTTCAAGGATAGACAGGGCCTGCTGCTCCAGCGTCGCCAGTGCGTGGCGACGCTGGTCTTTCAACAAATAATGCGGCCAATTTGTTTCAGACCTCGCCCCGATCGGGGCAGTAACAACAACCCTGTCAAGACGCAGAAAATCGATCTGTACCTGGCGCACCGGGACGTTGTCTTCCCTGAGATACGCGACCGCGACACCGCTCAAGTGTGTGACAACGCGCTTAGCCATCCTCGGTTAAAAAGGATAAAAGCCGCCCGTCGAGTCTCGCCAAAGCGGGCGCTCAACATGTTACTTCCGTCGTTCCGAAGCGCTGGCGTTGCATATATCAACCTCTAAGCGTTTGCCAGCGAAACAATAGCCGTGCCCAATACTCAACCCGCGGCACCGATGTGCCGGCTGAGTCACGAGCCTAGCTAACTCGGCCCGGCCGACGCGGCAGGCATGACCGCAGCAAGCGGATCGACTGGCTGCGCTGCCAGCGTACGATATGCCGCCCTTGCTGTGGCGGAAGCCGGCCGGCGAGCTTCGATTCATTCGACACTGTAGGCCAAGGTTGCGGGTCACCTGAACCGGTATCTCTTCATATGCGTCAAGCCTGGTTGGCTCTGCCCCGACAATTATTGCATCAAATTCTCTCATATCCGCAAGGCACACATCATTATCAAAAATATAAGCACATTGTTTATATACGACATAAACAATTGCCTATTTTTTGCTTAACGCGAGCGAACACGACGCTGTGAAGTAATGTCGTCAGCTGTTTTGATTTTCCACAAAAGTACACTTGTAGATATTCATACCATTGTGTAGGATTATCTACATGAATGCATATCTTTCACTTATTACCAGCCTGCCAACAGAGAACGCGACGGCGCGCATGCGCGCCTGGCGCGCACTCAAGGCTAGTGGCGCGGCCGTCTTGCGCGACGGCGTTTATTTGATGCCAGAGCGCGAGACCTGCCGCAACACGCTTGAGGCCGTCGCTGCCGATGTGCTCTCTGGCGGCGGCACCGCCTTTGTCCTGCGCGTTGAAGAACCCGATGGCGCTAATTTTGTTGGACTATTCGACCGCAGCGAGGACTACGCGGCATTGCTGGCGGACACCGCCAAGGTACGGGAAACACTCACCGCCGACACCGTGCTGGAAACGCTAAAGCAAATTCGCAAGCTGCGTAAATCCTTTGCCGGCCTTGCCGATATCGACTTTTTCCCCGGTGAAGCCCAACGGCAAACCGACGCAACCCTCCAAGAGCTGGAGCTGACAGCAGCCCGCGTGCTGGCGCCGGATGAACCTCATCCAGTCCATGGAACCATCTCCCTTCTGTCATTGCAGCAATACCAGGGACGCACCTGGGCAACGCGGCGGCGCCCCTGGGTGGATCGGCTGGCCTGCGCCTGGCTGATCCGTCGCTTTATTGATCCACAAGCGCGGCTATTGTGGCTGGCATCTCCGAGTGATTGCCCCGCCGACGCCTTGGGCTTTGACTTCGACGGCGCGACCTTCAGCCATGTAGGAAGCCGTGTCAGTTTCGAGGTACTGCTGGCGAGTTTTGGCTTTGAGCAAGCGGCGCTCAAGCGTCTTGGCGCGCTGGTGCATTACCTTGATGTTGGTGGTGTGCAGCCGCCGGAGTCGGTAGGAATTGAAAGCGTCCTCGCCGGCCTGCGCGAAGCTATCACCGATGACGACCAACTTCTGGCGACAGCCAGCAACGTGTTCGACGGGCTGCTGACCGCCTTTCAACAAGAAGCCACGCCGCAACAGGAATCGTAATCATGGAACAAACAAGCAAACCGACTTACACCTTGTGGCAACTGATCCTGTACTTCCTGCGCCTGGGTACGTTTGGCTTTGGCGGGCCGGTCGCACTGGTTGGCTATATGCATCGCGACCTGGTCGAGCGCCGCGGCTGGATCAGCGAATCGGATTACAAAGAGGGATTGGCGCTGGCGCAGATCGCACCCGGTCCGCTGGCCGCACAGCTGGGAATCTATCTGGGATTCGTACATTTCCGGCTGCTCGGCGCGACCGTGGCGGGACTTGCTTTCGTGTTGCCATCGTTCCTGATGGTGGTCGCCCTGGGATGGGCCTACGTGGCGTTCGGCGGACTGACATGGATGCAGTCCGTTTTCTACGGCGTAGGCGCTTCCGTGATCGGTATCATGGCTATCAGCGCCCACAAACTCGCCAGCAAGAACCTGGGCCGCGATAAGCTTCTATGGGGCATTTTCTTATTGCTGGCGGCCGTGACTATCATCACACAGTCCGAAATTGCATTGCTGTTCATCGGCGCCGGCGTGCTGGTTTGGGTGATCCGCTGCAAGCCTAAGTTCGGCACATCGAGCCTGGCTGTGCTACTGCCGACACAGTTACCGAACATCGCTCTCGCATCGGCGACGGATGCCAACACTCTGATTCAGATCGCGCTTTTTTTCACCAAGGCCGGCGCCTTCGTGTTTGGCTCGGGCCTGGCCATCGTGCCATTTCTCTATGGCGGCATCGTCACCGAGCATCACTGGCTTACCGAAAAACAATTTGTCGATGCCGTAGCCGTCGCCATGATTACGCCGGGGCCCGTGGTGATTACCACCGGCTTCATTGGCTACTTGATTAGCGGCCTGCCAGGTGCCGTCGTGGCCGCCGTAGGAACCTTTGTTCCCTGCTACCTGGCGACCGTCATCGCTGCGCCGTACTTCAAGAAATACGGCAAGCTGCCAGCGCTGATCGCCTTCGTCGATGGCATTACAGCGACAGCCATCGGCGCCATCGCCGGGTCGGTGGTAGTGATTGCGCAGAGGTCAATCATCGATATTCCCACCGCACTGTTGGCGCTGACGACTGCTGCACTGCTATGGAAATTCAAGAAACTGCCTGAACCAGTCATCGTGATTGGCGCGGCTCTGATCGGGATCGTGGGGTACCCCTTGTTACATCACTGACCTGACACCACCAGGAGTTATCCCAATGAGAGAACATCCCGATCTTCAACGCCGATCCATGCTGTGCACAGCCGCCGCGACCGTAGCCGCGCTGGGTACGGCAAAAGCTGCCAGCACCTCACCTATTGTGGAGAAAGCCATCATGCCCATGCTACCTGCCTTTGAAAGCCAGACAACGCTAAGACCGCTTGCGTTTGATCCTGCCAAACTAAGCGGCCTGTCGGAACGCCTGATCCGTTCTCATTGGGAAAACAATTACGGTGGCTCGGTCAAGGCATTGGGTGTGGTCAAGAAACATCTCACTGAGGCATTAGCCAACAAGGACACGCCGCCCTATATCTACAATGCGCTGAAGCGCGAGCATCTGCTACGTACAGGCTCGGTAGTGTTCCACGAATACTACTTCGACAACCTGGGCGGCAGCGGCCAAGCCGGCGCGCCGGAGCGCAAGGTGATTGCCGATGCATTCGGCAGCTTCGATACCTGGGAAACCGAATTCCGCCGTATCGGCGCTGGCCTGGGCGGCGATTCAGGCTGGGTTGTGCTCGGCTTCAATACGCATACTCGCCTGCTGGAAAATTACTGGCTTGCCGATCATGCCCACGGCCCGGCGGCGACTTTGCCGCTCCTGGTGATGGACATGTACGAACATTCTTACCAGATGGACTACGGCGCAGCGGCGGCCAAATACATCGACGCCTTTTTCAAGAACATCCAGTGGGATGCAGTGGCGAGCCGGATTGCTGCAGTGTCAAAAGCATAGGTGTGACATTTGAAATGAAGGAGAAACATCATGAAATGGATTACCCGCGAGCGTCCAAAGATCGACCGCATCGCCTGTCCGTGGCTGGTGGCACGCTTTATCGATCAGCAAGCCGAATTTCTCTATGTTCCTCCTGGCGACGTGTTGCGCGTTGCCCGTGAAACCGGCGCGATTCCGTACGACATACCGGATGTGGAGCTGACCCATGACGGCGAATTATGCAGCTTCGATGCGTTCCTGAAAAAATATAACCTTGAAGATCCTGCGTTGAGCCAGCTTGCGCTTATTGTGCGTGGCGCCGATACGTCGAGGTTGAATCTGACCCCACAGTCGGCGGGGCTATATGCCCTTTCGCTGGGACTGTCGCAGAACTTCAGCAATGACCAGGAGATGCTAAAACATGGCATGGTAATGTATGACGCGTTCTACGCATGGTGCAAGCGCTGCCAAAATGAGACACATAACTGGCCGCCGAAAATGTAACCCATCGCCTTCCCTGCGGTCAATATAGTTTACAACCCTGACGCCCAAATATAGTATACCCCCCTATATTATTTATTGAGGCGACCATGGGTCATACCGTCAAAGACAAGCAAAAGCTCTTGAATCGCGTGCGCCGCATTCGCGGCCAGGTCGACGCCATTGAGCGCGCACTGGAAGAAGAAAAAGGCTGCATGGATGTGCTGCAGCAAATCACCAGCTGTCGCGGCGCCATGAATGGTTTGCTGGCCGTGGTGCTGGAAGACCATATCCGTACTCACCTGGTTGACGCCGAGCATGACCATGATGGGCATGGCGATGCTCGCGAGCAACTGATCGATGTGGTCAAAAGCTACTTCAAATAAGCGCCTGGTGCGTCTCGCTTCAATACTCCGCAATCGCAATATTCTTTAGGTTTGTCCCATGACTGAATTTTCCACCCTGCTACAGCAAGGCGCGTCCAACGCCTGGCTTTTCATTCCCAGTGCAATCTTGCTGGGCGCCTTACATGGCCTCGAACCCGGCCACTCCAAGACCATGATGGCGGCTTTCATTGTCGCGATACGTGGGACGATGACACAAGCTGTACTGCTCGGCTTGTCGGCCACGCTTTCTCATACTGCCGTGGTGTGGGCTGTGGCATTGGTTGGTTTGTACTTCGGCAGGCAATGGAACGCCGAGGCAAGTGAACCGTATTTTCAGGTGGCCTCTGCCGTCTTGATCATCGGCGTCGCGGCGTGGATGATGTGGCGCACCTGGCGGCAGCAACATCTTGCCGATCATGACCACGACCATGATCACGGACATGACGAAACCAGGCGCATCGACACAGGTCACGGCGTCGTGCGCCTGGATATCTTCGAAGACGGTGTTCCGCCGCGTTTTCAGCTGTTCAACGACAGCAAACATGGTCACGTCTGGACAGCCGATCAGATACGAATCGAGACTGAACGACCGGACGGCAGCAGTCAGTTATTTACCTTTGTACAGCGCAGCGGTTTTGTCGAGTCGCAGCAAGAGATTCCCGAGCCGCATGAATTCGTCGCCCGGCTGCGCCTGGGGCACGAGCATCACAGCCATGATTATGATGTGGAATACGCTGAACACAACCACCATCATCACGCGATTAAGGACTATGAAGGATTGGACGTGGCGGCACCGGGATATCAGGATCCGCACGAGCTGGCCCACGCCAACGACATCCGCCGCCGCTTCGCCAATCGCGAGGTGACGACTGGACAAATCATCATGTTTGGCCTCACCGGCGGACTGATTCCTTGCCCAGCTTCAATTACGGTGCTGCTGCTATGCCTGCAGCTGAAAAAAATCGCGCTCGGCGCCACACTGGTCTTGTGTTTCAGCATTGGCCTGGCGCTGACCATGGTACTGTCGGGTGCGCTGGCAGCCTTGAGCGTCAAACACGTTTCCAAACGTTGGAGCGGATTCGGTGAATTTGCGCGGAAAGCGCCCTATTTTTCGGGGGCATTGATCTTGTTGGTTGGCATCTATGTAGGGTATCAAGGCTTGCACGCATTAATTTGATTTGTTTGTTCAGGCGTTGTGCGAACGATGAACACACACATTTATCGTCAAGCCGCCACGCGATCCGGGTCGAGATAACGCTCGACCAGGCGCGACCAGAACGCCGCCCCGACCGTAAGATTCTGGTCGTTGAAATCGTAATTCGGGCTATGCAAGCCCCGCCCTTGATCGGCAAGACCATTCCCGATGCGCAGAAAACAGCCAGGACGAGCCTGCAGCATATAGGCGAAATCCTCGCTGCCCATGAGCATTTCCATGTTGTCGTTCACTGCGTCGCTGCCTACCAGCTCCCGGGCTACCTCGATGGCAAAGCGCGTCTCCTCGTCGGTATTGCTGACAACCGGATATCCCTCCATATAGTCGATGACCGCGTCAACCTCGAAACTCTTCGCCTGGGAATTCACGAGCGCGATGATCCTGTTTTTCAGCATGGCTCGAACATCCGGGTCAAACGATCGTACGCTCAAGCTCAGCTCAACCTGGCCGGGGATAACGTTAGGGGCATCTCCCCCCGCAAATTTCCCGACTGTGATCACGGCTGACTTCGTCGGGTCGACGTTTCGCGAAATAATGGTCTGCAACCCCATCACAATGCTCGATGCGGCGACGATGGGATCGTGGGCAAGATGCGGTCTGGCCGCATGGCCGCCCTGGCCGACGATTTTGATATATACGCGGTCGCCTGCCGCCATGAAAGCACCGGAGCGAAACATGAAGGTGCCTGCCGGCTTGCCGGGATGGTTATGCAGGGCAAACACGGCGTCGCACGGAAACCGCTCGAACAGGCCCTCGGCAACCATCTGTTTGGCGCCGCTGTCGAACCCGCGTTCTTCCGCAGGTTGAAAGATCAGGTTCACTGTGCCGCTAAAGCGCCGCGTCTGCGCAAGATGTTTCGCCGCGCCTAGTAACATTGTCGTGTGGCCATCGTGGCCGCAAGCATGCATTTTCCCGAGATTCCGGCTCACGTGTGCGAAGGTGTTTGCCTCGGTAATCGGCAACGCGTCGAGATCGGCCCTGATGCCTATCGTACGGCGCCCCTCGCCTGCCGTGAGTGTTCCAACCAGTCCGGTCTTCGCGATATTCCTGTGAACCTGATAACCGTATGCTCGTAGCTGATCGGCCACCAAATCCGAAGTTTCATTCTCGCAGAAGGCCAGTTCCGGATTGCAATGCAACTGATAGCGTAAGCGTGTCAGATCCGGCTCATGAGGCGCAATATCGGTAAGTGTTGTAAAAATCTTGAGCGGCATTGAGAGCCTCCATGAATGATTGATTGAAACGACGGTTGCGGCGGTGCCACAGGACGCCCTTGCATCGATGCGGGGCAAGCTGCGTCGTTTAGAACGGTCCCCAATTAATCAGGACACCGACTATCAGCGCGGCAATGCTGATGACACTCCACAGCAGGATGAGCGGCATGAGGAAACGTACCCATTGTCCGTAAGGAATCCGCGCGGTCGCAAGCACGGCCATCAACACCCCGGACGTTGGATTGAAGCAGTTCATGATCCCTTCGCCCAGGAGCACGGCTTGCACGGTGACCTGGCGCGTCAAATGGAGTGCATCGCCCAGCGGCGCGAAAATGGGGATCAATGCCGCCGACTCTCCAGAGCCTGACGAGATCGCGATATGCATTACCGCCGCACTCAGGAACATGCCGATGGCGGCAGCCATGGGGTGAAGGGGAGCCAGTAGCTCGGAAAGCAGGTTAACGATGGGATCGAGAATCTTGCCGTTGCTCAGCACGGTAGAAATGGCGCGCGCAAGACCGACTATGAGCGCCCCGTGGACCAGTTTGCCCGACCCGGCCAGGAACTCATCCGCAATCTGGGTCGGCTGCACCCTGCAGATAAGACCAGAGCCGATGGCGATGATCATGAACATCGCGATCATCTCGGTCTCCCCCCAATGCAGTTCCACGGCACCGAAAACAAAGACACAGAGCGCGACGGTAGAGAAAGTGATCGCGGCAATCTGCCGCCAAGTCAGCCGCACGCTGCTCTCCGTTGGTACAGCCGCAACCAGATCGTGTTCGGCGATCAGGAATCTCTGCGACTGCGGATTACGCCGATATGCCCGGACGTTGACAATGAGAAACCCGATCGTCGCGATGACAAAGAGGACGTACACTGCGGAGCGAAACGCGATCCCGGAGAACATGGGCAATTCCGCCAGGCGCTGCGACAGCCCGGTGGTTACCGGATTAAGAACGCCGCTGTTGAAACCCGAATATGTCCCCAGGTAGATGAAGGCCACGCCGAAGACGGCGGGCAGGCGAAGTGAGCGTGCAATCAAGAGGCCCAGTGGCACGAACGCCACTACCGAATTAGTTACTACACCGATGGTCCCCAACAACGAAAAGATGACGCAGACGGTGAGAATAACCGAGACGTCCTGCGCATTTGATCCGGTCCCGATGTGGCCGAGCGCGGCTTTTACCGCGCCGGTTTTCTCCAGCACAGCCAATGCGCCACCGGTAAACAGGATCAGGAAGATGATCGGCGCCGAAGCGATCATTCCCTTCGAAATTGCCATGAAGACTGCCGCGAGACCGATCCCGTGCTGCGAAACACTCTTGAGGCTATGTGGAACCACGAAGCTGATGCCGTTCTTGACCACCCGGTCGAATTCACCGGCCGGAATTATCCATGTGGCAATCGCCGCAATCATCAGCACCGCGAAAAGCAACACATACGGGCTGATCGCCGTGTGCTTGCGTTGCGAGTTGTCGCGCGTGTCTGGCGCCACCGTGCCGGACGAAATCTGGTTAGCCTCCATTTTGTCTCCTCATATGGTTTTCTGGCGGGCGCCGGCCGTCGGAATCGACAGCCGCGCTGGCTTGTCGCCCCATAGATAACGATTGGGCCCTATGTTTGAGCTCGAAGTATGCGCCAGAAGCAGCACTAAAACCGACATCCGAATGTGCGACAATGTTGCGTTGGACGCAACAGGAGAGACGTATGCCGACAGAGGGCGAAGGGATCAGCGAGCGCACGCTCGAGTATTTGGGCGCGGTGGCGAAACATGGGGGAATGCGGCAAGCCGCCGCATCTCTAGGCGTGAATGTGTCGACGATTAGCCGTCAGATCGCAGCGACGGAACGCCACCTGAGACTGGCGCTGGTGTCGCGCAAGGGGCGTAGTATTTCGCTCACCCAGGTGGGACTTGCCGCCGTTGAGTACGGCCACGAGCGGGAGCGTCATGCAAAGCGCTTTGGCCTGCAGCTAGCCGAGTATCGTGACCTCCGGCGCGGGCACGTGACGCTGGCGGTTGGCGAGGGGCTGGTTGGCAGCCTGATTTCAGTGGTGCTCAAGCGCTTCCATCAAAAGTACCCGGACATCGCCCTTAATATCCGCACGGGACCACTGCCGGAGCTGGTTCGCATGATCCGGGAGGATGAGGCCGACATCTGCGTCTCCGTCGGCACTTCCCGCGATCCCCTTCTGAATGCGCGCCTGTTCCAGCGAGAACCGTTGTGTGCGATCGTCGCTGCTGGCCATCCGCTGGCTTCGAGAACGTCCATATGCATCGAAGATCTGACACACGACCCGCTCATTTTCATGTCGGGAAAGTTTGCGGCGCAGAGTTACGTTACCGCCATGTTCTGGGACGCCAACCTGAGTGTATCGCCAACAATCACCTGCGATCTCTTCTCCGTGGCGTCATCGCTTGCGGCTGAAGGCCTGGGCATCGCATTCATGACAAAGTTGGCTGCCAGGGAAAAGGTGGACGCCGGACTCGTGGTAGCTGTGCCGATTCAGCATCCGATCGCCAATACGTTCGATCGCTATGTGGCAACGCGCGTGGGACGAAAACTCAGCCCCGCGGCTAACTTCCTGTGGAAAGAAATCGTGCGCCTCATGTCTTCGGTCTAGGCAGCGACACCTTATACGCCAGTTCCCGCACATGGCCATTCAGCTTTCAATTAGCGCAATCCGGGTTCAGGCGACCGCTGGCGCCGGCGCGATGTTGGTAAGGTCAAGTTCCCGTACCGGGCGCACCTCTATGCTGCCAAACTTGGCCGGCGGGATTTTCGAGGCCAGATGGATTGCCTCGTTGAGATCCTTGGCTTCGATCATGTAGAAACCCGCCAGTTGTTCTTTGGTTTCGGCGAACGGGCCGTCGGTCAGGGAGAGCTGGCCGTTACGTACCCGCAAGGTGGTGGCCGTGTCTGTCGATTGCAGCGCTTGTCCGGCGATGAAGTGGCCACTGTTGCGCAGCTCCTCCCCATACGCAAAACAGACGCTGTCCGGACAGGCGTGGAGTTTGTCCTGCGCAAGATAGACGAGGCATAAATAATTCATCATGGTCTCCAATAGATGGATGGATATTGGGGGGATGACGACCAACGGTGCATTGCCCGCCGGTGTCGCTTCAAAAACATTTACATTAGATAGTCGAACCGGGAACGGCAAAATCGACAACTAATTGGCAACTAATCGACAATACCTTCAATATTTTTATTTCTCTGATACGAACAAGCGCAACGAGGAGTTGCTAATCAGGCAAACCCGCCAGGCGCCGATGCAGAAATCGGCGCTCCGGCTCTTGCCGGGTCAAAGCCAATGCGCGACCGTACGCCGCACGTGCTTCTGCAACGTGACCCAGGCGCCGGTGCAAATCGGCCTGGGCGGCATGTGCCAGATGATAGTTTTGCAACTGGCCACCCGTAATCAAGTCATCCACCAAGGCCAGCCCGACCGCCGGGCCTTGATGCATGGCGACTGCCACCGCACGATTCAATTCGATCACCGGCGTGGGTTCCAGCCGCAGCAAAGCGTCATACAGGCCGACGATTTGTTCCCAATCGGTGGCGTCGGCGTGGCGGGCTTCGGCATGGATGGCTGAAATGGCAGCCTGCAATGCATAGGTTCCGAAACGCCCCGTTGAGAAGGCGCGCTCCACCAGGGCTGAACCTTCCGCTATCTGCTCGGCATTCCACAGAGTCCGGTCCTGCTCGTCTAGCGGTATCAGGTCGCCGTCAGCAGAACTGCGCGCAGTGCGGCGCGATTCGTGCAACAGCATCAAAGCCAGCAGACTCATTACCTCGGGCTCGGGCAGCAGCTCCAGCAGGAGGCGCGCCAGCCGGATCGCTTCTTGCGACAGATCATGGCGGGTCAGCGTCGCTCCCGAAGTTGCGGAGTAGCCTTCGTTAAAAACCAGGTAGATGACCCGCAGGACCGTCTCAAGACGCGCAGGCAATTCGTCGCGGCCGGGAATCTGGTACGGAATGCGGGCATCGCGGATCTTGGCCTTGGCACGGACAATCCGCTGCGCCAGCGTGGTGGCGGGCGCAAGGAAAGCGTGTGCGATCTCTTCGGTTGTCAGGCCGCAGACCTCGCGCAAGGTCAGCGCAATCTGCGCATCCGGCGCCAGCGAAGGGTGGCAACAGGTGAAAATCAGGCGCAGGCGATCATCCTCGACATGCTCACGGTCATCCAAAGCCGGCGTGTCGTCGGCAATCGCTTCGATCGTTTCGGCCACTTCGTCATAGGCGGTGAATCTTGCCCCGCGACGGATACCGTCAATCGCCTTGAAGCGCCCTGCCGATACCAGCCATGGCACCGGCTTGTCGGGAATGCCGTCGCGCGGCCATTGTTCGATCGCGGCTTTGAATGCCTCTTGCAAGGCCTCTTCGGCCATATCGAAGTCGCCCAGCAGACGAATCAAGGTGGCGAATACGCGTCGCGATTCGCTGCGGTAAATACCTTCAATCGTGTCGCTTATTGGCATTGTCTCGGGCGATTGGTTTTTTGCGCGGTGCAGCACATCGGCTTGTGATAGCTGCCTGGATTGCAGCCTACCTGGGTAGGCTTGCCTTGTCGGTTCCTGTACCACCAGAATAATACATTGAATCACTGCCCTTCCGCCGCGCCTGCCCTGCGCAGAAAAACAATCAAATAATCTGTTCAACTCCCCCGGAAACAGGGCGAATAACGTCCTATTTAGCTCCTACCATGCATGCAGCTTCAGACAAACAACCGGTCTGCGGCAACCATTCCCTGCTCCGCAAAACAGAAAACACTTCCAACGAAAGGAAAGAAAATGGCAGCACTCTCGGTAACGGCATTGCATCTTCGTCGCCTGTCGTTTGTGTTGGCGATACTTTTATCAACATCCTATATAAGCGGCTGTGCTACCACGCAAAAAGGAGAGGCATCCATGAAAGAAGTCGAACAGCTATCGGACGGCGCGCGCGATTTCGATTTCGTCATAGGGCGCTGGCACACAGTTAACCAGCGGCGGCTGACAAGCTTGCAAGGCAAGGACGAATGGGAAACCTTTGAATCCACCGAAGAGGCGCGCCAGCTGCCGGCCGGCATCGGCAATTACGATGACTTTCATCCAATCAGCTGGCGGCCCGGTTTTGTCGCCATGTCGCTGCGCATCTTCAACCCCGAAACCAAGCTCTGGAGCATCTACTGGCTCGACAACAAGACTGGAGGGATGGATAAAACAGGTTCACTGTTAGCGCCGGTGGTCGGAAAATTCACCAACGGCGTAGGAATTTTCGAAGGCGACGACATATGGGACAACAAGCCAGTCCGGGTCCGTTACACATGGTCGGTACTCGCAGCCGATAACGCAACGTGGGAGCAAGCGCTGTCGACTGATGGCGGCAAGACGTGGGAGACTAACTGGATCGCGCGTCACTCACGCGTGCGGGACTGAATCTATAGGTTGCGTCTTGTATGGTGCGCCATGCGGGGCGCACATAAAAAAAGCCCGCCGAAGCGGGCTTTGATAGTTACCGATACTTGAGGAGATTCGCGCCATCCAATGCTATCTGCAAAGTGATTGCGCCGCGAATGAATCTACTCAGGTATCTGCCATCAAATAATTTTTTGATGCGTGCGATGACGTCTACATCGAAACCGAGTATGCCGGACTGTCTGCGTCGACGCAAGTTTTTTTGCTACTTTTCTGTAGGTGCGAAATCTCATTGCGACCTGCTCGCACAATAACTAAAGCCAGGTGAACAAACCACCACGATTGGACTGCCGGCTGATAGACTTTAATCTCGGCGCTTCTTGCAGATCGGACGGCGAAAAAATGCACACCCCAAGCCCTGCCTCGCTACTCGCACCGCTGCTGCTCGTCGCTTCCGGTTTTCATGCGACAGCCCGCGCCGCCGAGGTCTCGCCCTGCCCGCCGGATTGGGAAGCGCAAATTTGTGAACTCAAATCGGTGGTGGAGGTGCTCAAGAAAGAGCACCTGACAGAAATCGACATACCCGCCTTTCTCGACGAAACCATTCGCCTTGGCGTCAAAACCCTGCCTTACGCACAATTCCGCAGTGCCTCCGAGTTGCAGGAACAGACTAAAAGAGAGCAGCGCACGCGCAACGGCGAAACCGGCGCGCCGCTCAAGGTCACGTTGCTGCGCGGTGCTTCACAACAACGACTCGAATTCACCCTGGTACGCGCGCTCATCAAACCCCGCCCCGTGACCGCCAAACTACTCGACGGCAACGTGCTGTACACCCGGCTTGCCAGTTTTCCCGAGCCAGCCATCGGCGACTATATCGACGTGGTACAGGCTGAGCGCAAAAAAAATCCTGCAGTCAAAGGGATGATTCTCGATTTACGCATCAACGGCGGCGGCGCGCTCAACGCAGCAATCGGCATTACGGCGCTTTTCACCGGCCGCAACAAGACTGCGATGGTAACTCTGCAACGCGGCGACAAAATACAGCAGCGCTTTACCACCAACTGGCCGGACTACATCCTGCCGGATTTCTTGTTTCTTATTTTTTGATGGTGATATGGTTGACTACGTTGGTTACCCTGTCCACGGCCTTGGTGACAGCGATACTGTTATCAACCTGATCCCGATTATTGGCAAAACCACTCAATGTAACCTCGTGATTCTGCGCCTGCACTTGCAAATCAAGACTTTTGAGATCATCACTCACAGATAATGCTGCTTTCACCTTGGCGGTAATCAATGCGTCGTCAGCTGCAGTATCGATTACGACCGGCGGCTGACTTGCGGACATGTCTTTTGTTTTATTACAGCCGGATAAAGAGGCAAGCAGGGCGCTCGCGGCGAAAACGCCTAATCGGGCAGAACGGTTCAGAAACATAATCATGATGTTCCCCAAAAACAAAGAAAAACAACCTCTGAATTGGACAACGCTACTTTGCGTTACGCCCTCAGCTCCTTCAGCTCTTGCCACTTAAAACTATCGCTTGCTATTAACCCGCCTTCCCAGCGCGTATCGCTCGCCTGGTATCGCCTGGTTCTTCTTGCAAGATCTGATGCAGCACAAGAGGAGCTTGCTGCGCTGGAAACGGCTGTTGCGGCCTCTGCCTGTCGGCGACGCTTTCTACGCCGTCGGCAGCAATGGCTTCGAGGAAAACCAGAATGTTGCGATGGTAATCGACCCGCATCCCCGCTTCCAGCAACTGTCGTTCCGACTGGAATAATGACAGGCGCGCATCGCTTAATTCTTTTTTCGCCAATTTTTCCGGGGTCACTGCGTACCGTCCGGCCCATCCGTTAAACCATTCGATTCCCATGCTGCCATCCTTTTTGTGAGGCGACGATTCAATAAAGAATTTTGTGTACACAACAACAAATTCAGCCGATCAGTGCACCAAAAAATAGAGCACTGTCAACATCACTATCGGTAAGCCCAGAATCCATCCCAGCACATATTTTTCCATGATCGTTCTCTCTTCTGAGTATTGAGCGAGTGTGGAATAGCGAATGCAACGAGGATGAATTCCGCATTACTCACCCAATGAATGATCTTATAAAACTTATTTGGCCTCCTATCCGTTCGCTATCCCACATTGCGTCAATTGTTATCCACGCCGGGAAAAGACAGCGTCAGGATGTTGTCACCCTATGTGCGCTGACGAACAGAGATAAATCATGGCGAAGATCAAAATCCTGTACATCGATTGGGACTCTCTTACCTTGTACTGAAAAATCATGATTACGCCCACCAGCCGCTTTGCACTCCTGGCCACACTGACTGTTTTTGCGTTGCCGGCAGCTTTATCAGGCTGCAACAATGTTGAAGGCATGCCCGTTATCGCACCGCTTACCAGGACCAGCGCCCCGGCTGAGAATTCAGCGCTCACAACTAAAATTAAAACCGCTTTGGCGGCGAGTGGCGACATGGACAATTTTGATATAAGAATCCAGACGCGAAAGGACGAGGTTGTATTGAACGGCTTCGCTGACAGCCGGGCTCAGATCGATCGCAACCTGGCGCTGATCAGGCGTATAGACGGCGTCGGCAAGATAATCAATCACGTAAGTATCCGGAGATTCACCTGAGCGCGGTTTGAAATTGAACTGAATCGGTGAACCACAACGAGGGGCGAAAAATGAATGCCAAGCCAGATACGCATCCCGATGCAACATTCTTACATCAGGATAACGACGCCGCTGATCTGATTGAATTCCGGATGGCCTGGTGGCTCAAGCTATACATGCTGGGCGTTACCATCATGTGCCTGCTAACCGGCTGTGAGCCGCAACGGGAAAAATCATTGTATTGGTGTCAAAAAGCGATCAGAGCCACGTGCAATGGAAAACGCGTCAAGATCTCCTGACCCCGCATCTTCGTCATGATCTGTCCATGTGTGCAACGGGACGACAATCTCTTCCCATCCCGCAGGTAGTTTCAATTGTTGGCGAATCCATCTATGTCAGCCTGGATTCGCCTTGAGCTCAGTTAACGAGCCGGTATAACCACAACGGTTCCAGCTTCAGTGCTTCCTTTGGCGCCGGTACTACCTCGGGCGCCTGTACTACCGGTAGCCCCCGTGTATCCGGTGCTGCCAGTTGCGCCGGTATCCCCGGTTGCGCCTGTATATCCAGTGCTGCCGGTCGCACCCGTATCTCCGGTTGCGCCAGTACCGCCAGTTGCTCCGGGACGACCGGTTGCACCTGTATATCCGGTGTTACCGGTTGCGCCGGTATAACCGGTCGCGCCTTGTGGTCCGGCTGGGCCCGTGGGCAGCGTAAAGCATCCGGCCAGCGTGAGTGTCGCTAATATTGCGACAAGTTGCATTGAGTACCGCATGAGGATTTCCTTTGTTTGACTAACCAGAACTACGCACGTTATTGTGGGTAGCTACCCAGATTTGATCAGTCTCTGGCTACAAGGATGGGCGTCGGTAGATCAAGCCACCGCTACTGCACGACCGTATCGGCAGCCGACAGCGAGCAAGGCCTTGGGGCTTGCCACATCGGCGCTTCACGATTGAGGTCAGAATATGCAGGAATCAGTGCGGGGTCTGTGCGTTGACGTACATAAAAAATTATTTCGTCAATGCCGCTGAATCTATCATTGCTATCACGATAGTCACGACAGGCTAGCCAAAAAAAACCAGGCCGGCGCACGTTAGCGCCGGCAACACCACTCACATTTTCACGTTGGCTTCTGCGCATTGCGCCGCTTCCGCCTGTTGAATCCGAAAATCGCGGCGATGATCACGATGATGAACGCCCCGATTCCCACTCTTGCCACCACCACCAGGTTGGACGCACTGCCGCCTGCGCGTAGCGTTTTCACCTGATCTACACTCACCACGGCTGCGGGGTTGCCAAAATTCCTGGTCAGGTAATTCCCGAGTGTCGCAATCTGCTGATCCGACAATTCCTTTTTGAAACCAGGCATCACTACTTCGGACGATTCGGTCTTCCGCTGTATGCCCTCAAGCACCACCATCACCAGATTGTTGGTGTTGGTCCGGCCCAGCGCCGTGTTGTGAAACAGTGGCGGCAGACCGCCATCAAAACTTCCCTGGCCGCGGGCCTGGTGACAAGTCGCACACTGGGCGTCGTAGAGCTGCGGGCCAGTCATCTGGTTCGGATCCGTGGGTAAGGCCACACCGCGGATACTATTCAGATCATCGGCAGCCGCACCCCATGCGTATGTCGCGCGGGTATCAGCTGCATCGTGTTGTGCCGGCACACTCTTCAGATATGTGGCAATTGCGCGCAAGTCGCCGTCGCTCAGGTGTCGCAGGCTGTTATCGACCGCCTCTGCCATCGGCCCTGCTGCCTGCGCCTTGTTGGCCGTATGGCCGACGTGCATGTAATCGACAATTTCCTGTTCGCTCCATCCTCCGATGCCGCTGGTTGCATCCGACGTAATGTTGGGCGCGTGCCAGACGCCAACCTCGCCACCGCCAAGTTCACGCGACAGGTTTTCCGCCATCAGCATATTGCGTGGCGTGTGGCAGGTGCTGCAATGCGCGAGTCCAAGAGTCAGATAGGCGCCGCGATTCCATTCCGCGCTTTTTCCGGCATCTGGGGTGAACGGTTGCTTATCCAGAAACAGCAAATTCCAGCCCGCCATCGAAAGCCTGATATTGAACGGGAAAGGCAGCGCCGTGGCGGGAGCGGCGGCATCGACCGGCGCAACTGCCTGCATGAAATACGCATACAGGGCCTGTACATCGTCGTCCGTGACTTTCGCGTACGACGTATATGGCATCGCCGGATAGAGATGCCGCCCGTCAGCGCGTATCCCTTTGCGCAGGGCATCACTGAATTGTTCCAGCGTATAGTTACCTATGCCGTATGTTTTCGAGGGTGTGATATTGGTTGAAACGATGGGGCCGAGCGGCGTCGGCAGCGACAGGCCGCCGGCCATGGACTTACGGCCAGGTGCGGTGTGGCAGGCGATGCAATCGCCGGCGGTAGCCAGATATTCGCCGCGCTTGACCAGATCGGCATTGCCGGGCTCTGGCGGTGTAGCAGCGCAAACGTTGAAACTCGCCAGCGCCAGCACGGTGGCGCCGAGATTAACGTGCAAGCGTGTCATCAATTTCATTGAAGGCTACCTTGACGATTAGGATTTCGACGTAGCCGGGGCTGGCGTACGCACGTTGAATTGTTCTAATATGTGCTGCGCAGTTCTGAGCGCCAACGCGACTCCGGTCTGGGTCGAATTACAGGTGGCCGCAGTCGGCATGACGCCGGTGCTGACGATGAACAGGTTTTCGTGGTCATGGGTGCGTCCGAAGCCGTCGACCACCGAAGTTTTAGGATCGTTGCCCATCCCCATGGTGCCGGTGATATGTTGATTATTGGCGAAATTGCCTTCCGCGCTGTAACGAAGATCGCTTCCTCCCATCAATTCCGCAATCCGCGCAAAATCAGCTTTCGACGCCTCTGCCCCGCGCCGCGTGTATTCATCTATCGAATAACTCGCCTGCGGTTTCGGGATGCCCATGGCATCCTTCTGGTCGCTGAGCGTGATGCGGTTTTCCGGATTGGGCAACACTTCCAGGACGTTCTTGACATTGACCTGATGCGCCGCCCGATAACGCAACTGCTTCTCGAATTCCGGGCCATACACACCTTCGGCGATCAATGCCTGGGTCGAAGCCAGTACCTGCGAAATATTGGTGAAATCAAGACGATACGCCGCATGCTCGGAACGGAATGCCCCATCGCGCAGGGTGTTGATAGAGCTGGGGCTTTGCGGCCCGCGCCCAAGCCACAACTCTTCCTCGGCATAGAACGTCAGTGACGTGCTCGGGTGGTCCATCAGGTTGCGGCCGACCATGTCGGAACTGTTCGCCAGGCCGTGGGGGTATTTGTCGCTGGACGACAGCAGCAACAACTTCGGACTTTCAATGCCATTAGCCGCGAGAATAAAAGTTTTACCCGTGACGCGATGTGAAATTTTGTCAGGATCGTAGTAGAGCGCGGCGACAATGCGGCCCTGTGCATCATGTTCGATCTTGTAGACGTTGGCGTTCGGGATCAGCTTGGCGCCGGCGGCTTCGGCGGCTTCCGCTGCCAGACCGCCGTGATATTGGGCGTCGATCGGGCAAATCGGTTGGCAACTATTGTTGCCGCAGCAGGCCGGCCGGCCATCATAAGACCGGCTGTTGCGTGCGGTCGTATTGGCGACGACTTCATAGCCGCCAGGCGCCAGCCGCTCGCGGAAACGACGCATCGCCCAGGTTTCTGCAACGGGCTCCATCGGGAACGGTTTGCTGCGTGGCGAGCCGGTGTCGGGCGCACCCGACACGCCCATGATCTCCTCCGCTTCCTGATAAAAGGGATCGAGTTCCTCATAGGTCATCGGCCAGTCGACTCCGACCCCGTACAAGCTCTTGATACGCAAGTCATTCGGGACCACGCGCCAGGCCTGTGCAGCCCAGTGCCAGGTGGTTCCGCCAACCTGACGGATGTACTCGGCGGGATAGGGATACGGACCGGCCTGCACCAGATAACCGCTGTCCTTGGGCTGGTAAATCGGATGCGGCGCGGATGGCACGGATGGATAGGGCGACATCCAGTCGCCCTTGCGCGGAGAGTTGCGGAAGCGGGCAACGATCTGGCCGCGGTTAACCCGCGGACCTGCCTCCAGGATCACGACCGAGCCCCCCTGTTTCAACAGTTTGAGTGCGGTCAACGAGCCAATGATTCCTGAGCCGATTACAACGAAGTCAGCCGACAATTGTTCCGACATCTGGCGCTCCTTAGAGTGGTTTTTTTGCCCAGCTTCCATACACGCCATAGGCGTAGGTGGGTGGTTTCAGCACATCTTCGACGATCACGGCGTTAAGTGCGGTTTCATAGGCAATGCAGCGCGCCTTCTCGCCATCGCCGACGATGCCCATGCACCAGGCTGTCACGATTTTTCGCGGCACTGCGGCTAGCGGCGAGTGCTCGTCGTCGAGTGTTTTCTGCAATGCGAGAGGGTCGATTTTTCGCTCATTGATCAATGCCAGCAATGCCTGCGCAGCTGCAGGAAAACCGGCATCATCCGCGGTGAGCGCTTCATACAGGCGCTTTGCCTGCACCGCATCAAGAGCCTGACGTCCGGCGAGGATCGCGGAAACCGCCACAAAGGCGCCTTGGCCGGCGTCGGTCACCGGTTGCGCCAGCGCCCACGGGATCAGCGAGGCGCTATAAGCGGACAGCAAACCGGCCAGCAATGTGCGTCGTGCGAGATTGGGGGAAGTGGAGATTTCAGCGGCTTTTCCAGGATGATCCATAGTGCGTTCCTATCCCACAAGAAGGTCAAAAGGAATGGCGCAAGCCTGCCATCAGTACAGTCAGTCTGATTAGAGAACAAATAGGGTTTACTCCAGCGACAGCTGATGGCACTCCGCCTGATCGGTGATCCCGTTGGCGGTGTTTCAAGAGTTCAATCGAGCAGATGACCATGATCTGGCACGCAGGCTACAAGCAACGCTAAATGTTTCCCTCATGCGCCCTCCCCGATCAGTTGCCGGTGCTGCACTGCAGTGTAGACTTAGGGGTGTTTGACTGAAAAGGCATCCATCACCCGTGCCGAATACACCATCGCTGCGCCAGCATTGACCGCGATTGCGACGCCCAGTGCCTCGGCGATTTCCTCGACGGTGGCGCCATGCTTGGCTGCGGCGTCGGTATGAACTGTGATGCAGCCATCGCATTGACGGGTAACGGCCACCGCCAGGGCAATCAGTTCGCGCGTCTTGGCATCCAGCTTTCCTGTCTTCTGGCCGGCATTGGAAAGTGCCTGATATCCGCGCAGGGTGTCCGGGCTGAGTTTGCCAATCTCGCCGATGCGGGTCATCAACTCTTTCTGGTAGTCATTCCACTCGAGCATCATGTTGATTTTCCTTTCATGGGAATCAAGATGGTAGTGTGCAAGCGTCGTCAGAACGTCGTGGTGCCGCTAGCCGCATATATCGAGATGGATTGCGGCATCAGTCCATGCTCGGCGAGTTTTCTATTTTCGTCAAGGCAAAAAATGTTAATGCCGGTTTCGTAGTGACCGGCGGCCAACGCCGATATGAACACCAAACTGAAAGTTGGATAAATCTGTACACGGTAGTCAAATTTCGACATAGGATACGCAACATCGCATACGTTTTCCCGCCCCAAAACTATCCGACAAGGAGAGGAAACATGCTCGACGACCTGATACTCGCTTATCACGACGTATTGATCTTGCTGGCACGCGTACTGCTGATGGTGCTTTTTCTTACGACCGGCTGGAGAAAGCTTACCAATTTCTCTGCCACGGCTACGTATATGGCGTCGACCGGCTCACCGCTGCCAAAGCTATCTACCGTCGCCGCGATCGGCATGGAATGTTTCATCGCCATTGCGCTGGTGGTTGGCGTGTTTACCGGTCCGCTGGCGTTGCTGTACTTCGTCTTCACCTTTGTGACCGCGCTGATCGGCCACCGCTTTTGGGACGCAACCGGTGCGGAGCGTGACGCGCAAAAGATCAATTTTCTAAAAAACGTCAGCATTATGGGTGGCCTGTTGCTATTAGCAGTCACCGGGCCGGGGAAATACGCCTTGATGCCGAGGTGAGGCATGATGAATTCATGCCTCGTTTTCCATGATCAAATCACACGCAAGAAATATCGACGACGTTGAAGGTAGTTGAACCAGAACAGATCAACAAGCCACGTGGATTTTTGCAGTGCAATATGAAAATATTCAGAGGAGATCTTATAAAATGAAATTATTCTCATTTATCGCCACGGTCACTGCGCTCTTCTTCACGCTGACGGGCGCCGGACGGGCAAGCGACAACGGCGTCCCCCTGGACCACTCCAAATACGCGAACCGCCAGGTACTCAAGGACTTCACGGCCGCCCCCTGCCCCGACAATCCGCGTGGCCTGACACAGATCAAGGGAAACTTGTATCGGCACACTACCGGCCCGGGCCTGGCGGTACACAGCGGGCTGGTGCTGATTACCAAGGAAGGTGCGCTGGTGATCGACCCGGCGATGACTTGCACAGCCACCTGGCTGCGCGATGAAATCAAGAGTCGTTTTAATGTGAAGGTGAAGTATGTGGTCTATACGCACGGCCACGCCGATCACATCAGCGGCGCCCAGGTATTCCAGCAGGATGGCGCTATCGTGGTTGCCAACCAGCGCGCGGTGGAACCCATCGTCGGCGAGCGGATTCCGACTGCTATCCCGGACCGTGTGTTCGACGAAGATATGACGATTACCCTGGGTGGAGAGAAGGTACTGCTCCATCGCGTGGCGCCGAGCCACTCGGACAGCATGACGATGATCCTTTTTCCAAAATACAAAGCGCTGCAGTGCACCGATGTCTGCGAAAGCAAATCCATGCCCTACAACGACTTCCTCGATTTCTACTATGACGGATGGATCGAGAGCCTGAACTGGGTATTGGCTCAGGACGTGGATGTCATCGATGTCGGCCACTACACTCCGGCCACCAAGGACGATGAACGTGCGCTGCGAGACTACATGATCGATTTGCACCAGCAAATTCTCGATCTTGTGCGCAACGGCCAGTCATGGGATGAACTCTACCGCAACGTTCACTTCAGCGACGAGGTGAAGAAGTGGATTGCTTATGACCAGATGCACGTCTTGAATATCATGGGAATGTACCGTTGGGTCTCGAATCACCGCCGTGGCGAGTGGTAAAGCGCAAGGGAAATCTTCAAAGACTCGGGAGCAATGACAGTTTCCTGAAGTTCCCTGTATTGCAGCGACGTCCGCTTCAGCTTCACATTACCGCTTGCCGCTGCTGGATCACTTCTTGCAGCGCAAGCGACGCCTTGGTTTTGTAGCGTTCCTTGTGGCGCAACAGGTAAAACGAACGCGGCGGCAGGTCGATGTTGACCTTGCAAAGCAAGCCGGCTTGCAGGTGCGAGGCGACTACAAGTTCCGATACCACCGTCGCAAAGGGCCCCGCCATCACGGCCGAGCGCACTGCTTCGTTCGACGGTAACGTCAAGGCGATCTGCAGTCCGCCCAGGTCGACTCCGATTTCCTCGAGGATTGCTTCGAAGGCAGAGCGGGTGCCCGAGCCCTGTTCACGCATGATCCATTGGCCGGCAAGTAATTCCGATGGTTTCAGCCGCTCGCCGTTTGCCCATGGATGGCCAGGGGCGACGACAGCAACGATGCGGTCTTCGTCGACCGTTTCTATCGCCAACGCCGCCTGGTCGATGTGCCCTTCGATGAATCCCAGGTCGGCAGCGCCCTCCACCACGGCGTGCGCCACTTGCTGGGTATTGCCGACGGTCAGGTTGAGTTCAATTTGCGGATACGTCTGGCGGAACCGCACCAGCAATGCCGGCAGCCAATAGCTGGCAATCGTCTGGCTGGCTTGAATGCTCACCGTCCCACGCGTGAGCCCGCCCAATTCGGCCAACGTCAGCTCCGCCGCACGTGCGCTAGCCAGCGTGGCTCGCGCTTCCGTCAGAAAAATCCGACCCGCTGCACTGGTCTCGATGCGCCGCCCCACCCTGTTAAACAGCGGCGTGCCGTACCGGTTTTCCAACATGCGAATAGAGGCGCTCACTGCAGAAGGCGTCAGTGAGAGGGCCGTCGCCGCTTGCGTCAGGTGCTCGCGTTCAGCAACCTCGACAAAGATGCGTAATTGTTCCAGCGTCATTGTTCCAACATTATTTAATCGTTCGATTTTATTTAACGTAATGTGAAAAATTGTAAGATGGACTTCACAATTTGTCCACCCGATAATCACCTCATCGCATTTAGGTAATAACGGGCGGGTAAAATGAGCGCAAATGTAATAACAAATACAAAAACACTTCTTCCCGGACTAGCCCTGTGCGGGTTTGTCACAGTAGCCGCCTTTGCGCTGGAAAGCCTGGAAACGCATCTGTTCGGTCGCGCCTGGCTGGAAAGCCTGGTGCTGGCAATCTTGCTCGGCAGTATCGTGAGGACTTGCTTCAGCCTGAGTCCGCGCTTCGAAGCCGGCATCCGTTTCGGCGCCAAGATGATACTGGAGATCGCCGTAGTATTACTGGGCGTATCTGTCAGCGCTGGCGCCATTCTGGACAAAGGAGCCGACCTGATCGGCGGTATCGCGATCGTGGTGATGATCGCCATATTTGGCAGTTATTGCATCGGACGGGCTGCCGGCCTGCCGAGCAAAATGGCGATCCTGATTGCCTGCGGCAACTCCATCTGTGGCAACTCGGCCATTGCCGCAGTGGCGCCGGTGATCAACGCCGACGGCAAGGATGTCGCCTCCTCGATAGCTTTTACCGCCGTGCTAGGCGTCGTGGTGGTGCTGGTGCTGCCATTCCTGGTGCCGTTGCTGTCGCTGTCGCCGGTCCAATACGGTATTTTCGCTGGATTGACCGTCTACGCGGTGCCTCAGGTGCTGGCAGCCACCGGCGCGGTCTCAATGACAAGTGCGCACATCGGCACGCTGGTGAAGCTGGTCCGCGTCTTGATGCTGGGCCCGGTGGTGCTGGTGTTGTCCCTGTTCGGCCGCAAGGAAAGTGGCATCCGTCCACCGTTATCGCAGATGGTACCGTGGTTTATCGTCGGCTTCCTGCTGTTGATGGTGCTGCGCTCCGTCGGTCTTATCCCGCATTTCGCGATCCAGCCGGCTCAGATATCGGCGAATTTCCTGACCATCATGTCGATGGCTGCACTCGGACTCGGCGTTGATGCCCGATCGGTGTTGAAGGCCGGCGGACGGGTCACCGTGGTGGTCACTCTGTCCTTGCTCGTATTGTCCGTGATCAGCTTTTGCCTGATCAAGCTGTTGGGTATCGCCTGAACCAGGGGTACCGATATAAAGACAAAATAATTTGAATTTACTCAAGAGGAAATAGCGGTATGAATAAAATCTATCCTGACGCAGTCAGCGCATTGGCAGGTATCGTGAGTGATGGTCAAACGATTGCAGTCGGTGGATTTGGTCTGTGCGGCATCCCGGAAGCATTGATCACCGCCTTGATGGAGTCAGGCGTACAAAACCTGACTGCGATTTCGAATAATGCGGGCGTCGACGGATTTGGTCTCGGCCAATTGCTGACCACGCGCCAAATCAAGAAAATGATTGCATCTTATGTGGGTGAAAACAAAGAGTTCGAGCGGCAGTATCTCGCCGGTGAACTTGAACTCGAATTCACGCCGCAAGGGACATTAGCGGAGAAACTACGTGCTGGCGGCGCCGGTATTCCTGCATTTTTTACCAAGACGGGTGTGGGTACCCTGGTCGCAGACGGTAAGGAAACGCGCGAATTTGACGGCGAACAGTACATTATGGAACGGTCGTTAGTAGCCGATATTTCTTTGGTCAAAGCCTACAAGGCGGATCGTAGCGGTAATTTGGTTTATAACAAAACGGCGCGCAACTTTAATCCAAACGTTGCCATGGCAGGAAAAACCACCATCGTAGAAGTAGAGCATTTGGTTGAAGTCGGTGAAATCGACCCGGACGAGGTGCATACCCCGGGTATTTTCGTGCACCGGATTGTGGTCAATGCGACGCCTGAGAAACGCATTGAACAACGCACTGTAAGCAATTAATTTCAAAATCTGACCCTTCGCACAACAGGTAGATCAAGTGCGCTAATTGCCCGGAATCCGGGTGAAACAGTATAAAAGCGGAGAATAGACATGGCATGGAATCGTGATGAAATGGCAGCGCGTGCTGCGCAGGAGTTGCAGGACGGCTTTTACGTCAATCTTGGTATCGGCTTGCCGACCTTGGTGGCAAATCATGTACCAAAGAATATGGAAGTGTGGTTGCAGTCGGAAAACGGTCTGTTAGGGATTGGCCCTTTTCCAACCAGCGACAAGATCGATCCGGACTTGATCAATGCAGGCAAACAAACCGTTACATCGCTGCCTGGATCGTCCTACTTCAGCTCGGCCGATTCATTTGCAATGATTCGTGGCGGGAAAGTGAATCTTGCTGTTTTGGGCGCCATGCAAGTGTCGAAAACCGGCGACCTGGCGAACTGGATGATCCCAGGAAAAATGGTCAAAGGGATGGGCGGCGCGATGGATCTGGTCGCAGGTGTCAAGCGTGTAGTGGTATTGATGGAACACGTCGCGAAGGCGAAGGATGGATCTACATCCCACAAAATTCTTGATGCATGTAGTTTGCCCTTGACCGGTATCGCAGTCGTTAACCGCATTATCACCGACCTGGCAGTGCTGGACGTGACGCCGGAAGGCTTGAAAGTGGTTGAACTGGCGACCGGCGTGACAAGGGAAGAATTGGTTGAGAAGACTGGTGCGGCGCTGGATTTCAGCAGTTTTTATTAACGCGGCTTCGCCCTGCTTTCACTTCGCCAGGCTCTGCTGGTAGTCGTGCGCTTCCCGTACTAGCCAGTCACGAAATGACTGCAGCAGCGCTTTTTCTGACTTTTGCTCGGGAAATATCAGAAAATATGCCTTCTCGTCCTCGAACGAGTGATTACAGGCAACCACCAGCTTTCCTGACTGCAACTCGTCTTCAATGAGCATGGTCGGAATAAGGGCCACGCCCATGTCCTGCATAGCCGCCTGGGCTAACATGGTAAAGAGTTCAAGGCGCGTGCCCGTCATGTCATGTGGAATTTTTCTTTGCACTGAATGAAACCAGTCGCGCCAGGCGTAAGGTCTGGTGCTCTGTTGAAGTAGCGGCAAGCTGGCAATCTGATCGGGCGAGAGTTGTGCCGAGCCGTTCATCAGCGCGGCACTACAGACTGGAACGGGATACTCGCGCATCAAAAAATGTGCCTCGGTACCGGGCCAACCGGCATTGCCGTAGTACAGGGCGGCATCGAATTCAGTTTGGTCAAAGAGGAAAGGACGCGTCTGCGTCGTCAGATTGACAGTCACTCCAGGATGATCCGCATGGAAACGTCCCAGTCGCGGCATTAGCCAGCGTGTAGCGAAGGTCGGAACGACGGCCAGTTCGATGGTCACTCCTATACCTTGTTGCGCCATGATCGACAAAGTATCTCGTTCAACGGCATCGAGCCGGTTGGCAATTTGCCGACTGTAGGAACGCCCTGCTTCTGTCAGCACTACGCCACGTTTTGTGCGGCGGAACATGCTGACGCCAAGGAAATCCTCAAGGCTCGCAATCTGGCGGCAAATGGCGCTCTGGGTCAGCGACAGTTCACTTGCCGCCTCGGTAAAACTCTCGTGCCTGGCGGCCGACTCAAAGGCAACTAGTGTCGTTGTATTGGGGATTTTTCTACGCATCCGGCATTTCTCGAAAAAAAACGTGGAGACCTGGAAAATAACATGATCTCAAATTCATTGACTCATTTACAAAATACATTACGAAGTGCGCTAAACGCACACGGTGGTGCATTAATTTCGGTTGTCGCTATCAATAGTCTCATTTAGCATGACTCTGCGTATAGGAATTAATTTTTATGTGACAGCATTAAATGCCTTGCGTCAACCTTAAATATTCCATAAGAGCACAGGGCAAGCTGCGATTGCTACGAACATGCCGCCTCCGCGTTGCGTTTTTTTTCGCCCAAATTCTTTCCTATCGGAGGCTGGGTGCCTGAGAAGCTGACTGACTGCAAAGGACGTAAAGCCACGCTTCTGTTACCTGTCATGCTGATAAAGCACAAAAGCCACACCCAAGATCAGCCTCAATTGATCAACCATGGGGAGCTGCCGGTTGGCAGCAACCTATCCTGTACAACAAAGGAGATTTGACATGAGCACACATAAAATTCAATTCAATCACGAGGACCCGCTGCTGCTGGATATGCAGCTGAGCGCCGAAGAGCGCATGGTGCGCGACGCAGCCCGCGCCTATTCGCAAGAGCGACTGATGCCGCGCGTCCAGCTCGCCTTTCGAAATGAACATACCGATCGCGCCATTTTCAACGAAATGGGCGAACTCGGCCTTCTTGGGGCGACCATTCCAGAACAATATGGCGGCGCAGGCCTGAACTACGTTGCATATGGCCTGATCGCCCGGGAAGTTGAACGCACCGATTCTGGCTACCGTTCAATGATGAGCGTCCAGTCGTCCCTGGTCATGGTGCCGATCAACGAATTCGGTTCCGAGGAGCAGAAACACAAGTATCTGCCAAAGCTCTGCAGCGGCGAGTGGGTAGGCTGCTTCGGCCTGACTGAACCCAACCACGGCTCTGATCCTGGCTCAATGCTTACCCGTGCGCGCGCGGTGGACGGCGGCTATGAACTCTCAGGCAGCAAGACCTGGATCACCAACGCCCCCATAGCAGATGTATTCGTCGTATGGGCCAAGACCGAAGACGGCGTGATACGCGGCTTTATTCTTGAAAAAGGCTGGAAAGGCCTTTCCACTCCCGCCATCCACGGCAAGGTTGGCCTGCGTGTTTCAATCACCGGCGAAATCGTCATGGATCAGGTGTTCGTGCCCAAGGAAAACATGCTGCCCGGCGCCAGCGGACTGAAGGGCCCCTTCACCTGCCTCAACTCTGCACGCTTCGGGATCGCCTGGGGCGCATTGGGCGCGGCCGAGTCCTGCTACGAAACAGCACGCCAATATGTCCTCGACCGCAAACAATTTGGTCGTCCTTTGGCCGCGAATCAACTGATTCAGAAAAAACTGGCGGATATGGTCACTGAAATCAGTCTCGGCCTTCAGGGCTGCCTCCGGCTTGGCCGCATGAAGGACGAAGGCATTGCATCAACCGACCTGACTTCCCTCATGAAACGCAACTCCTGCGGCAAGGCCCTGGACATCGCGCGCGT
Source organism: Collimonas sp. OK607 (assembly GCF_900111995.1). GTDB lineage: Bacteria > Pseudomonadota > Gammaproteobacteria > Burkholderiales > Burkholderiaceae_D > Collimonas. The sequence goes on along the minus strand of NZ_FOKF01000002.1, from coordinate 171,537 downwards.
TGCCCGCGACATGCTCGGCGGCAATGGCATTTCGGACGAGTTTTCTGTCATCCGCCATATGGTTAATCTTGAAGTTGTGAACACCTACGAAGGTACCCACGACATTCACGCCCTGATCCTTGGCCGCGCGATTACAGGCATTCCAGCTTTCGCGAACTGAGTGCGGACGCCCTGAACGAAACAGGAAAAGCGGCAGGATTCAACTAAAAGGTCAAATAACATGGCTGGTGCACTTTCTCACATACGCGTACTTGACCTGTCCCGCATCCTGGCTGGTCCCTGGGCTAGCCAGATATTGGCGGATCTGGGGGCAGAAGTCATCAAGGTGGAACGCCCCAAAGCGGGAGACGACACCCGTACCTGGGGGCCTCCCTTTTTTAAGGATAAGGAAGGACACGATACTTCATTAGCCGCCTATTACCTGAGCGCCAACCGGAATAAGCAATCGATCACCATCGACATAGCAACAGCTGATGGCCAGCAGCTGCTGCGTGAGCTGGTGGCCAAGTCGGACATTTTGATCGAGAACTACAAGGTCGACGGGCTACGGCAATATGGCCTTGATTATGAATCCCTCAAGGCGATCAATCCGGGCCTTATCTACTGTTCCATCACAGGCTTTGGCCAGACCGGGCCATACGCGCCGCGGGCAGGATATGACTTTCTGGTCCAGGGCCTGGGTGGCCTGATGAGCATCACTGGCCATCCCGATAACGAAGACGGCGCTGGTCCGATGAAGGTCGGCGTGGCCGTCGCCGACATTCTTACCGGACTCTATGCCAGTACCGGCATTCTCGCTGCGCTGGCGCATCGGCAGATTTCGGGCCTCGGCCAGCACATTGACATGGCATTACTTGATGTGCAGGTAGCTTGCCTTGCAAACCAGGCCTCCGGCTATCTGGCCACCGGCAAAGTACCGCCTCGACTCGGCAACGCCCACCCGAGCATCGTGCCTTACGAGGCGTTCCCGACTGAAGATAGCTATATGATTCTGGCGATCGGCAATGACGGGCAATTCGGCCGCTTTTGCCAGGAAGCAGGTTGCCCCGAACTGGCCGCTGATCCACGCTTCGTGACCAACACGGCCAGGGTCGAGCATCGCGCCGTACTGATCCCACTGCTGCGAAAAATCACAATCGGGCGCACCACCGCAGCGTGGATCACGGCGCTGGAAGCACTGGCCGTACCCTGCGGGCCAATCAATACATTGGCCGAAGTGTTCGCCGATCCTCAGGTTCAGGCGCGCGGCATGCAGGTCACAATGCAGCATGCCGAACTGGGCGCCATACCGCTGGTCGCCAACCCCATCCGCCTGTCAGGTACTCCGGTCGAATACCGGCTTGCACCGCCGACGTTAGGCGAACACACCGATAGCGTGCTGAACCACGTGCTCGGCTTATCCGATCTCGCAATTCAGAAATTGAAAGATAACGGAACGGTCTGACGATGTACTGCGGCTTACCGCGGCGTACTGCGGTCAGGTAGTTTTTGCGGCGCTGACCACTGTTCAGAAAAACTGAATTATTTGAGCTCTCTTGTGTATTGTTTTCAACCTCCATTATTTCTAGACTGGCCCTTATCTATTCAACTTAAGGGAGAAGTAAATGGAAATGACTCAATGTCCTGCGGCTCGTCAAGAAGCTTTTATTCAACGGCATCAAGGATTCGATGTGGAAGTCAATCTTCATCACGGTCGCCTCTACCACGTCGTGTTTGACGAAGCGATCTTATCCAGGTTCTTTGAGGAAACGACGAAGGTCAATGCGCAACATCTGGAATACGTACCGCACATGCGCTTCATGCTGGCCAGCAAGCTCAAGGAGCTGTTCGGACAGCAATTGCAGGACGTGCTCCGCGGAATCCTGCTCGACCGTAACTCTGGCGGTTTTACCCTCGGAGTCCAGAATGTGGCTTCGACCCCGGATGACTACGTGAAATTTGGCACGGCAGTAAGCCACTTGATCGGCCCTGGCAACTTCGATTCGATGTCGGGTACTTATTACGCGCGCTTTTTAGTCAAGGACACGGACAAGAGCGATTCGTATTTGCGACAAGCGTATCGGCTTTTTACCCTGCATACCGACGGCACATTCGTGGACGAGGCAACCGATTGGTTGTTGATGATGAAATTCGAGGAGCGCAACGCTGTAGGAGGAGAGTCTCGCATTTTGCATCTTGACGACTGGCAGGATCTGGCGCGTTTCGCAGAACATCCTTTGGCATCGTACAAATTCATTTATAAGTCGCCGCCAAGCAAGAATATGGCGCAAATGATCCAGCGCCGCACATTCTTCAAAATGAACGGGAAATTTTGTATCAGCTTTATCGATCAGTTTGTACAACCGGAAACGATCGAGCAAGCGCAATACCTGCACGATTTATCAGACTCCATGGAAAGTGCTAAAAATACCGCAACCATCCCTCTTCCTGTAGGGGACTTGATCATGCTGAATAATCTGTTCTGGTTGCACGGCCGGGCGCCGTTCCAGAAAAATGCGGATCTCCATCGAGAGCTGATGCGTCAGCGCGGTATGTTTTCGGAAGCTTAAAAATGAAAAACTCTTTGTATGACTACATCATCGTTGGTGGCGGAATTGTCGGCTTGTCGAGTGCCATAGAGGTATTGCGACGCTTTCCGAAGGCGAAACTTCTTCTGATTGAGAAGGAGGACACCCTCGCGCAGCATCAGACCGGTCACAACAGCGGCGTTATCCATTCAGGCATCTATTACAAGCCAGGAAGTTTCAAAGCGAAGTTTGCGCGTCAAGGTAGCCGCTCCATGCTGGATTTTTGCCAGACGCACGACATCGAGCACGACATCTGCGGCAAAGTGATCGTTGCCACGAAGCCGGAACAAGTTCCGCAACTGAAAGACCTGTATCAACGCGGGTTGCAGAACGAACTCAACGTCTCCCTCATCAGCAAGCAGGAGCTGATGGAAATCGAACCGCATGTGATGGGATTAGAGGCCATCTCGGTTCCAGGCGCCGGCATCGTCAACTACAAACAGGTTTGCCAACAGTTCGGTAAGCTGGTGATCGCGGCAGGCGGAGAAGTAAGGTTGGGAACAAAAGTGACCGCAGTCAGGAATCGTCACGACCGGGTAGAGGTTGAAACGCCTGGAGGCGCATTTTCCGCGCGCTTTCTGATTAATTGCGCCGGGCTGCACAGTGACCGTATTGCGCAACAGGAAGGCAGTAATGTGGGGCTGAAGATCGTCCCGTTCCGCGGTGAATATTATGAAATAGTGCCTGAGAAAAGGCATTTGGTTAAACATTTGATATACCCGGTACCCAATCCGTCGTTTCCTTTTTTAGGTGTCCACTACACGCGCATGATCGGCGGACATGTCGAGGCGGGACCGAATGCGGTACTTGCATTTAAACGCGAAGGTTACCGGAAAACGGACATCAATCTGCGCGACCTGGCCGAGGTCGCCATGTTTCCCGGTTTCTGGAAACTTGCTGGAAAGTATTGGCGTGAAGGAGCGCAAGAAATGGTTCGTTCGGTTAGCAAGGCGGCCTTCGTACGCAGTTTGCAAGAGCTCATACCGGAAATTACAGCGGAGGATCTGGTGCCGGCGCCTGCTGGCGTGAGAGCCCAGGCCTTGAAATCCGACGGTAGCCTGGTTGACGATTTTCATGTCGTCCCAGGGACGCGATGCCTGCATGTGTGTAACGCACCTTCGCCAGCCGCAACGGCCTCGATTGAAATCGGGAAATACATCGCCAGCTGCGTCTCAACCGCGTGAGATCTGCACAGGGCGGCGAGTATCGCCGCCCTGGAGGGTGTAGTGTGAAGAACCGATGACAGCAAACCAAACCACACCTTCTATGGAAAGCCAGGCCTTAATCATGGAATTCAGACAGCTCAAATATTTCATCACCTTGGCGGAACATCTTCATTTTTCCCATGCGGCAGAGGCCCTTTCTCTGGCGCCTTCCGCGCTAAGCATGCAACTGCAAAAGCTCGAACTGGAACTGGGTGCGAAACTGGTTGAACGGACAAAACGTTCCGTGTCTCTCACATCGGCAGGCCAACTCTTCCTTATCGAAGCAAAAATGACGTTATTCCAGCTGGAACAGGCGAAGATCGTTGCTAGGCGAGCCGGTCGAGGAGAGGCCGGGTCGATTCAAATCGGCTATGTGATCTCCGCGGCTTGTTCGGGCGTAGTTCAAATGCTGCTTTCACGCTACCGGAAGGCCGCACCCTTGGTCAGCGTGACCTTGCTGGAATTGGAAAGCCCGCTCCAGGTACAGCTTCTTGAAGAAGGAAAATTGGATGCTTGCATCGTACGAACGGTTGCCGGTGACCAGGACCGGATAGAACGCGTCAGCCTGGGAAGTGAAGCGACGGTAATCGCCGTGGCGAAAGATCATCCGATTCTTTCGAATCCAGAGATCAAACTGAAGGATCTGGAAAATGAATTATTTATCGTGCCCCAATTTGCCGGAGAGCCGGGATTTGCAAAGCACCTTGCAAAAATTGGGGAACAGGCCGGCTTCACGCCTCAGATCGGACATCAGACACGTGATTTCATCACCGCACTTACACTAGTTGGCGCCGGCTTCGGAATTGCGGCAGTACCCGCCTCTGTGTCATCGCTGTCAATGCCAGGAATAACGTATCTTTCGCTGGACGAGGTACTGGAGCGTTCCGAGCTCTCGATATTATTTCGCCGCCATGAAAGATCCCCGGCGATTAAAAGACTCCGCGAGCTGGCTATAACCACACCAGGTTAGTTGCGTTGATTTGCGTTGATTTGCGTTGATTTGCTTTGATTTGCTTTGATTTGATTTATCAGCACCCATTCGGCCATGACAGCCGAATGGGTCTGTCCGGCCGTTCCAGCGCCAGGACAGTGCATTTATCGCGAAGACTCCCCGTCTCACATAACGAATATGGACGATCCGGTTGTTTTCCGGCCTTCAAGATCACGATGCGCCTGTACCGCATCTTCCAGCGCGTAACGCTGATTGATTTCGATACGGATGCGCCCTGCCGCCACGTGCCCGAATAGCTCATCGACCAGTTCCGCCTTTTCGGCCGGATCGGCGATGTAGTCGGCCAAACCTGGACGGGTAATGTATGCGGAGCCTTTGCGGGCCAGGATCGCAGGGTCAAACGGGGGGATTTTTCCGGAGGCGGTACCCACGCACACCAGCAAACCGCGGCGCTTGAGCGAGTCCAGCGAAGACATGAATGTGTCTTTGCCCACGCTGTCAAAAACCACAGAGACGCCCACGCCGTTAGTGATCTCACGCACGCGCTTGGCAACGTCTTCATGGCTGTAGTTAATGATGTGGTCGCAACCGTGGGCGCGTGCCACTTCGGCCTTGGCGTCGGTCGAAACCGTCCCAATGACCGTCAGCCCGAGCAATTTGGCCCACTGCGAAACGATCAGGCCCACACCGCCGGCGGCAGCATGCAGCAATACGGTTTCACCGCCCTGGAACGGGTAGATCTTGCGGCACAAGTAGGACGCAGACAAACCGCGCATGGTCATAGCCGCCGCGGCCTCGCAGCTGATTGCATCCGGCAGCTTGATCAGTGGTGCGGTAGAAATCAGCCGCTCAGTGCTGTAGGCGCCCAGCGTGTTGGTAAAACCCGTGTAGGTCACACGGTCACCGACCACGAAGTCCGTCACGCCGGCACCGACAGCCTCGACCACGCCGGACGCCTCGTTGCCGATACCGCTGGGCAGCGGAACCGGGTAGATGCCACTGCGGAAGTAAGTATCAGCAAAATTCAAACCTACTGCCACGTGGCGGATGCGAACTTCTCCCGGTCCCGGTTCACCAACGTCAACGTCCTCAAAACGAAGTACCTCGGGTCCGCCAGTTTCGTAGAATTTAACGACTTTTGCCATTTTGTCTCCTGTTCTTTATCTAATATCACAATTCACTTGCAGCGTGTCAGTCCGTGACTTCCCCTCACCCTGACTTTGACACACCCAGCTGCCAACGCTGGATGTGATGTCTACTCCCCCTGTTGCTTCAGTCCGGCTTGCGCAGGAATCCCTGGTTGCCACCGTTACGATTGGGTGCGAAACCATTGGCCTGAAGCGTCTCGTCCGCCGTCTCGTAGAAGACGCCGATCTTCATGATCTCTCGTGCCTGTTGCGCGGTCGCTATGGGGCGCCCGAATTCGCCGGAGATACGCACCAGCTGCTTAATCTGCTCGACGGAGCTCATCTTGCCCGTGCGGGTCTGGTTCCAGAGCACATCCTCGATACCGCACCGCACATGCAGGCCCAAGGCAATGCCTATCATATTCACTGGCAGCACATTCAGCACAGAACTTTCCACCGTGATCACCGCGCCGTCGGGCGCAGCGCGCAGGAAATTGGCCAGGTTGTAGATGTTTGCCTGATCCATACCGCCGCTGATAGCCACCCAGTTCATCACCAGCGGTCCTTTGTAGACGCCGCGGCGAATCATCCGTTCAATCGTTTCAAAGCTGTTGATGTTGTAGCATTGAAATTCACTTTGGATGCCGGCGGCAGTCAGACGTCGGATGTGCTCTTCGACCCAGCTAGGATTCGAGGGCACGATCATGTCCTTGTAGGTTGCATAGAGGTGCGGGAATCCACGCGAAACGCCCTTGAAGTCATCAATACCGGCATGCTCTGTCACGTTCATCTGCGTAGTGTTGACCGTGACAGTCACCTGGTCCGGCTTCGGATTGAGTTCGGCCAGCATATGGCGCGTGTCATCGCTTAGCCATTTGGCCGCAGAACCATCGTCCTCAGGCGCAAAGCTGATGGACCCGCCCACCTGAATCACCATTTCCGGCACGCGGGCGCGCACACCGGCGATCAACTCATTGAACTTGGACAGGCGCTTGCTGCCCTTGCCATCGGCTTCGCGTACATGCAGATGCAGGACGGTGGCGCCGGCTTCGTAGCAATCCACCGCCTTCTGGATCTGATCCTCCATCGTGACCGGAATATCTTCCGGGAAGTCTGAAGGAATCCAGCCCGGCGCATAGGGAGCAGCGGTAATGATCAGGGGCTGCTGGTTCTCGGGATACAGGTGGCCGTCAAGGAAGTTCATGGTAATGGGTCTCCAAGTTGAATTATGAATATTGAGAACGTCGAACCCGATAAAAAACGTTCGGGTCGATTTGTCACGATGAGTAAATTATCTGACTGTGTTTCATCTTCCGCTTGACGTTACATGTCTTTGATTTGGCTTTTAACGACAGAAACCGCACCATAGTCACTAATTTTTGACGTCGCACGTGACGCTCTCGGCAAACCGCTCCGTCCTGGTTCAGAAACTATGCCGGATGCCGAGATCGAAGCCGGTGATATTGCCGCCAGGTATCGTCGTAGCCGGTGTAGAAAGGCCGCCGGTGGTATTCAGCACGTACAGCGTCGATTTGTTGCGGTTGTCCAGCCAGCTTAGCGTTGTGTAGAGCGCCGTGCGTTTGCTCAGGTTGTAGACCCAACCGGCGGAAAGCTGCCGTGCGTCGTGGCTGCCGGCGATCGCATTCTGGTTGACCTGCGCGTACTGCAGGATGAAATCGCTCGGGCCACTGGGCACGATGCCGCCCAAGCTGAAGCTGACGTTGCTGGCGACGCCACCGGTTCCACGGGCACGCCGCTCGGTGCTGACCAGGCTTATCACGCGCACCATGCCGAAGTCGTACGACGCGCCGAGATTGATGCGATCCACATTGCCTGCAACCGCGCTGGATGTCGGCAGCTGGTCGTAGCGCGTACGCCCGGCCGACAGTGCCACATTCAAGTTGGCTTTCCGATAGCCGATACGTGCACCGTAATAGTCACCATCATGCTTACCGCCGGCAGCTGTCGTGGCCTGACCTGACGGGTTTTCGCCAAGGGCGCCCATGACTTCACCGTACCAACCACCCAGATCGGGCGGTAGAAAGTAGCTGACGGTGTTGGAAGCACGCAAGGCCGTGGCATTGGAAAACACGCCGTTACTTAACATCACCGCACTGGAATTACCAATGCCGACGCCACGGAACGTATCGAACTCGACATAATTCAGGGAACTGGCCACCACGTCGCGCCCCATGCGCACCTCGCCGAACCGGCCCAACAAGCTCACCGTGGACCGGCGATTGAATGCCAGGCTGGATGGAAGCGCACCGGACGGCGTGTTGTTCACGTTGGTCACCTGGCCGCCGCCGGTGTCTATGTAGATACCGGCCTCCAGCCAGAATGCAGCAGAAAGGCCGCCCCCCAGGTCCTCACTGCCTCTGAAGCCAATCTTGCTTGGTGTGTTGCTGCCCGACACAAGCCGCGTGATCTCCCCGGTTCCTTGCGCCTTCGTGTATTCGATGGCCGAATCCGCTACACCAAACACCGTGACCGATGATTGTGCGAACGACAAGCCGGATCCGAGCAGCGCAATCGATCCCAATATAATTTTTTTCATTTTATTTATCCGTAGTGTCCCGATGTTTTCACATCAATTTTTGTGAATTTATAATTTTCTTGCGGAGTTAATGCTTTTGTTTAGCCTCAAGAGGCTTGGCGCATGCTATAGAGCAGCACCTCGGGCGGCTGCGCGCCCGACAAGGAGAGCCGGCGGTTGAAAACAAAGAATGGCACGCCGGGCACTTCCAAAGGTATCGGCTTCCCCATGCCGGATTCCAGCCAGAGGCTCAACTCAGCCACCGGCAGATCAAAGTCCTGGGCGATCGCCAGCAATGTGGCGCGCTCACCCAAATCTTCACCCAAGCTGAAATGCGCGGCCAGCAAGCGCTCCAGCAATTGCGTTTGCTGATCGGGCGTCTGGCGCGTGCTGGCAAACGCCAGCAGCTGATGCGCCTGCAGCGTATTGGGCATGCGCGCGATGATCGAAAAATTCACCACGGCGCCGGCAGCCAAGGCTGCCTGCCGGACCCGTTCCTGACCTTCCAGCACCGCCTGCGCACTACCCTTGCGTTGAATATAAAACTCGGTGAAATCCCTACCTTCGACTGGCAGATCCGGCAGCAACTGCACAGAATGCCAGCGCACATCCACCGCCACCTCAGGATCGGTCCGGGCCAGCTCCGCCAGCGCCCGGTCCAGATGGCGTTTGCCGATCAGGCACCAAGGACAGATCAGGTCGAAATACGCATCAATAATGAGTTCTTTAGCCATGTTTCGTTCTCGCTGCAGTTCAGGTGAAAGATCGGGCAGCTTTGGCTGGACGAGAATCCAGTGGTCCGTCCTCGACCTGCTTCTTGTCATCGAGAGAATCCAGACGGATCTTCTCGACCTGGCGGACATCCTGATCGTAGTAGCGCATCGCGACCATAAAAAACACGGCGGCCAGTATGCTAAAGACAGGGATCACTTCCATGGCGTACTGCAGGCCCAATCTGTCGGACAGCGCACCGACCAGGAACGGGCCCACGGCAAAGCCAAGAAGATTCTGGGACAGCGCCAGCACGGCGCCACCGGTGGAACGCATGCCGGGGTGAATGACATCCATTACGACGCCGGCCACTACACCCACGGTGCAGTTCAGAAAAAAGCCGCCCAGATATATCAGTTTGAGTTGCGCAGCACCCGACTGAGAGGAGGAAAAAGCCACCAGCATCAGCACCATGGTGATCGCACACAATACAGCCAGCGTGGCCAACTTGTAGCGAGGCCGACGCAGGGCGACACGGTCCACCACAAATCCCCAGAACACGCAGCCCACCGCCCCGACCAGCACCACCAGCGCCGCCTGCTTGGCGGCCACCTCGGGGGCCATGCCATGGAAGCGATTCAGGTAGCTAGGTAACCAGGCCCAGACGGCCGACATCACGATCACTTGCATGGCTGCAGCCAGGCAAGTCCAGAGCAGGGTGCGGGTCCGCATCAGGGTGCTGAAAATATGCTTGATGGTGCCCGTGCCCGACGTTGTGGGCAGCTCCACAGTTTTGTAATCGCGTACCAGCAGATATAGCAAGGCCAGTACCAGGCCAGGCACGCCGACCACGCCAAAAGCGGCCTTCCAGCCCCATTTGGCGGCAATTACTCCACCCAGCATCACGCCCAGCAGCGAGCCCAGCGAAGCTGCGGCAAAAAAAGCCCCCAGCAAGACACTGCGCAGGCGCTTGGGGAACAGGCTGGAGATCAGCGCCGCGCCCACCGAGCCATATCCGGTCTCGCCCACTCCGACAACGGCTCGAGCCACAAACAGCTGGGCATAGTTGCCCGCAAACATGCAAGAGATGGTGGCAAGGCTCCAGGTGGCTGCCATGACAACCACGCTCTTTACACGGCTCATGCGGTCCGCCGTCAGCGCTACCGGAATGACACCAAGACCCACCACAATGGAGATGATGGAAACCAGTCCACCCAATTGCTTGTCGCTAAGGAGCCATTCCGCCTTGATGTGCGGAAACAGCGACACGATCACCTGCCGGTCGATGTAGTCGAACAGCATGAGTGCGAAGGTCATGATAAAGGCAAACCACGCGTTTTTTTTGCCAGTCAGGTAGCCGTCTTGCGGCTCTGTACCGTTGTCGATAGGGGTCATAATTGTCTCCTTATATTATTTCGCCGTGCTTTTAGCGGCTTTTTAACTTGCGGTTCGGGTGAAGCTTTTCTTGGCCAGGGGGATCGGGGAAGTGCCGTTGTTAGAATTAGTGTAGGCGTAGTTCGAATCCGTCGCCACGTGGTGCAGGCGGATCGCGCCGGAACCGGATTCGAAGACATCGCTGTCTTCGAACCGCAGAAATTCGAGGCCGTCGACGCGGTTGATCCTAATCATTTTCGCCAATGTCGTCTCCTGTATGTATGGCCCGTATCCGGCAATTTGCTCATGCGGCTATTATGCTGATTACGTTGAGCTATTCTTGACCCGCTCCCTGGTTCGCGCTTGACATAACACGCCATACGTTTATTATTGATGACACCGGACAGTCATTTTTTGATGCACCATACAAATTACAAATCAGTGCTGAAGCAGTGAGCCGGTGCGCGTGGTCGCGCAGGAAACCTCGCAACGCAATCATCCGAACAAGTATCTCCATGACAACTCTGGTTCGCAGTGTCAACTTTTCGAAATACTCCACCATCGCGCGCGGCTTAGGCATTGATCCGGTGAGCATGATTCAGCACGTTGGCCTGGATCAGACGTGCTTTCTCACGCCTGATCTGTGGGTGCCCGAGGCTTCGCTGGCCGAGTTGCTGGAAGCCTCTGCCAGGGCGACAAACGGCGCATCTATCGGGCTGCTTGTGGGCGAGTCGTGGCGCCTATCTGATTTCGGTGTGATCAGTTTGTTGCTGCAACACCAGCCGACGCTGCGCCACGCTTTGACAGAACTCAAGCGCTACCGCCATCTGCTGAGCGACTCGCTGGTTTTGGACCTGGTGGAATACCCGACCGTGACGGTAATACAAGTGGCTTTGGTTACGGGGCGGGCGAGCCCCGGGCGCCAGCCAGTGGAGATGGTAATCGGGGCGTTGCTGTCCTTGTGCCGGCACCAACTCGGTTCGCGCTGGTTACCCCGTAGCGTGCATTTTTCGCATCCCGCTCCCAACAGCATGCAAATTCACCAACGTGTCTTCCACGCGCCATTGGAGTTCGGCTCGGAGTTCGATGGCATTGTGCTGAGCAAGGGCGATTTGGACCAACTCAATCCGCTGTGCGACCCGCACATGGCCGGATATGCCAAGGACTACATCGACCTGCAGCCCCGCAATGGCAGCGGCACCGTCACTCACGATGTGCGGCGTGCGCTGCATGTGCTGCTGCCCCGCGGAGAAAACAGCATCCAGCAGGTGGGACAGAGCCTGGGCGTGAGTCCACGCACCCTGCAAAGGCAACTGGAGCACGTAGGCGCGAACTTTCAGTCACTGCTCAACGACGTGCGGCGTGAGCAAGCCATGCGCTACCTCAACAGCCAGACGCACAGCATCTTGCAGATCGCGGCATTGCTAGGCTTTGCCGAAACCAGCGTGTTCTCGCGCTGGTTCAGCACCCAGTTCGGCATGCCGCCATCGCGCTGGAAGAAAAACCTGGCGAGCGACGGCCCGCAGCGTGACTCCGCTTAGGCGGGCAACGGTCAATCGATCAGGCCGACTGACGGTTTAGTGCGCTCAGCTCTTGAACCCGAGCCATTACTACTGCGCGCATAATAACCATTCCGGCATATTTCTCGACTGCCAGCGACTGCACAACGTTACGCAGAAGCCTGAAGTAATCGCCCGACACACTCGACCTCGCCGCAGGTCGCGAGGTTCGCAGCACGGACAAGGGCCGGCACCTGCATATGGTATTGACACAAAATGCAAAATATCTGTCATGTATTATCAAGCATTGACACCCCTCCGCCGTCATACTCGACCTATTCCGGCAATTTAAAATGGGAGACAAGCCATCATGACTCAAGACCTTCAAGCCGCACCCGCAGTAGTCCGCGCGACTTCGCTAAGCAGTTCGATCCGCGTCGAGCCGCTCACTTGCACAATCGGCGCCGAGCTCAGTAACGTTAACATAGGAGCGGCAGCCGAGGACGACTCGCTGATGGCAGAGATCCGGGCGTTGCTTCTAAAGCATCGCGTGATATTTTTCCGCGACCAGGACATCACGTGCGCCGAGCACGTGGCCTTCGCGCGTCGCTTCGGCGAGCTGGAGGATCATCCGGTGGTGGGCAGCCATCCCGATCACCGGGGACTGATTCAGATCTACAAAACCCCGGAGAGCCCTCGAGAACGCAACGAAAATTCCTGGCACACCGATGCCACCTGGCGCGACAAGCCCCCATCAGCGTGCGTGCTCCGCTGCGTCGAATGCCCGCCGGTGGGAGGCGACACGATGTGGGTCAACATGGTCGAGGCTTATAACCAGCTGCCAGAGGATATCAAGACGAAAATCGCCTCATTGCGCGCTCGCCACGCCATCGAGCCCAGCTTCGGCGCAGTGATGCCGATCGAAAAACGTCTTGCGTTGAAGGCTCAGTACCCGGACGCCGAGCACCCGGTAGTGCGTATCCATCCTGAAACCGGAGAGAAGATCCTATTTGTCAATGGAAGCTTCACGACACACTTCACCAATTACAATACGCCAGCCAATGTGCGCTTCGGCCAGGACAAGGCGCCCGGTTCCAGTAGTCTTCTCAACTACCTTACCAGCCAAGCTTGCATCCCCGAATTCCAAGTGCGTTTTCGTTGGAAGAAGAACAGTGTCGCATTCTGGGACAACCGTTCGACTCAGCACTACGCAGTGATGGATTACCCGCCGTGCCACCGCAAGATGGACCGCACGGCAATCGTCGGCGACCTGCCCTACTAACCAAGTGGTCAACATGCAATCTACGACACCGACCATTCTCATCGTCCCAGGCTTGCGCGAACATGTGCCGGGACACTGGCAGACCCTGCTGGCGGCGAAGCTGCCTAACGTGCATAGCGTCGCCCCACTCGAACACGACAAGCTTAGCTGCACAGCCCGTGTCGATGCGATCGACCGCGCTTTGGCCTCCATTCAGGGACCTGTGATCATCGTGGCACATAGCGCGGGCACGATGATGGTTGCCCATTGGGCGGCCTTGCGCGCCAACCGCGAGATCCAGGGTGCGCTGCTGGCAGCGCCTGCGGACCTGGAAACGCCAATGCCGGAAGGTTACCCGACCACCGATACTCTGGACAACCATGGCTGGCTGCCGATCCCGCGCGTCGCGCTGCCGTTTCCGAGTATCGTCGCGGCAAGCAGCAACGACCCTCTCACACGCCTCGAACGTGCCCGTGACCTGGCAAAGGCTTGGGGCAGCCGCTTCGTCGAACTTGGTGCGGTCGGACATTTGAATCCGGCATCCGGCTACGGTGAATGGCCACAGGCCGAAGAACTCATTCGCGAACTCGCGTGACCGGATGATGGCTGGGTGGGAGAGGCGCCTACCCTGAACTGAGCAAGCGCTGCCGATAATCATACGGCGTCTGTCCGCTCCAGCGGCGGAATGCACGGCTAAATGCGCTCTGCTCGGAATAGCCCAGCAACTGGGCGATTTCCGCCAGCTGCAGGCGCGGGTCGGCCAGATAGTCTTCGGCCAGGTGTTGGCGAATACTCTCGCGCAATTCCCTGAAGTTGATGTCGCTGGCAGCCAGCCGGCGATGCAAAGTGCGGGTCGAAACATGCAGCTCGTTCGCCACCATCTCCAGCTCCGGCTGGCCTTCGCGCACCAGGCGGGCGATGCAGCGCCGCACCGCCTGTTCAAAATCGTCGCTTGGCGGTAATTGCGCCAGCAAGCCGTCGGCCTGTCTCTCCAATACATTCAATAGAACGGTGTCCGGTTGCCGCAACGGCAATGCCAGCAGCGCGCGCGGGAAGCGGATCGAGGTAACCGCCTGGCCGAACAATACCGGGCAGCCGAACCAGTCGCGATAAGGCTGGATGTCGGCAGGCGACGGATTCACGAAGCAGATTTCTGTCGCCACGATACGGCGGCCGGTGGCGTTGTGCATCAACTGCATTAATGCGCTGATGGCGCATTCATCAACCAGCGCTCCGGGCCGGCCTTGGTCGACACCCCATTCGAGCAGCAAATCACTGCCCTCCATCGTGGTACGCATCGGATTGACGTCATACAGCAGGCGCTGGTATTGCAAGGTGCGCGCCAGCGCCGCGCCCAGATTCGGGCAAGCCAACAGCACATATCCCATCACGCCGAAATGGGCCGGCGTGATGGTCTGGCCCAGATGCAGACCGAGCAAGGGATCACGCAGATGCTCGGCAGCGCGTTGCAGCAAGGTGCGCCAGGCCACCACCGGGTAGCGCAGCAAGCCGCGGTCGGCCGCTTCCGGCGCGGCTACGCCTAGCAAGGCGGCTGCGGCCACACCCTGCCTCTCAAGATACTCATACAGCAATCGCACGTAGGTGCTGGGAACGACACCCCGCACCGGCTGCTCCGTTATGGTTCGACACATGGCGAGAAGTGTCAAATATTTGTCTGTCGCGGTCAAGCCTTTAAACTTCCCGGGCACTAGAATCCATTGCATCGACAAAGCACATAGGCGGTACATCATGATGGATCTGATTGCCTGGATGGAAACCACTTTCGGTTCCCATATAGAGTGGAAACAGGTGGTGCTGATCGGCATGACGCCATTGTTCCTGATCGGTTTTGCCATCGAATGGCAGGTCATGCGCAAGCGCGGCGGTCACGAGCAGTTCCGCCAGCAGTTCTACTGGAAAGACATCCTGACCAATCTCACCCTCGGCAGCAGCTACCAGCTGTTCGAACTGGCGGTGCATGTGCTATTCGTCGGCGCCGCCATTTTCTGGTTCTGGCACCATCGTTTCTTCACGATTCCAATCAACGGCTGGACCCTGCTGCCGATTTTCGTCGGCGTCGAGTTTTGCTACTACTGGTTCCATCGCAGCAGCCATAGGGTGCGCTGGTTCTGGACCGCCCACGTTGTACACCACAGCGGCGAGCATATGAACATGACAACCGCCATGCGCCAGTCGATGCTCTATCCGATCACCGGCTGGTGGTTGTTTTTCATGCCGCTGGTGCTGCTGGGCGTACATCCGGCAGTGGTGTTCATCTTGTATGCCTGCGATCTGGTGTATCAGTTCTTCATCCACACCGAGAGCGTCGGCAAGCTGCATCCGATGCTGGAGTATCTGTTCGACACCCCCAGCAACCACCGTGCGCATCACGGTCGCAACGACTGCTATATCGACAAGAATTATGGCGGCGTACTGATCATTTTCGACCGTCTGTTCGGGACCTATGCGGAAGAACAGGAAGCAGTAGATTACGGCATCAGGCGCCAGGTCTACAGCCACAATCCGCTGACCCTCAACTTCCACGAATTCATTGCGATGTGGCACGACGTGGCGCAGCCGGGTAATTTGAAGCAGCGCCTGAAACACCTGTGGGCGCCGCCGGAATATGAGCGTGGCGATATGCGCCAGCCTTAGGCTGGTCGCCAGCGCCGCGCCCAGATTCGGGCAAGCCAGCAGCACATATTCCAGACCGGAACCTTTTCCGGGGGCGTCTTAATTATTTCGACAGACCGGACATTTGAAACCCTGCTAGCCGCCCCATCGTCTTATCGGGACAAAACCCTTGCGAGCAATCAACCAGATACAAGGTCACCAAAGCTCGTGCGATAAAATTATCTCGCAGTCCCTTTGGATGATTTGTTTGCCGGAATTGCGACCAGCAAAATAAGAGCGCCAATCAATGTGATTCCACCCATTAGCGTTAATCCGAGATAAATGCTTCCCGTGCTGGCCTTCATCCAGCCAACCAAAGTCGGGCTTACAAATGCCGCTAATCCTCCCACACTGGTAATCAGGGCAATACCGCCAGCTTTAGTGTTTCCAGGAAGGAAAGTTGCCGGAATTGTCCAAAACACCGTATAGGTACCGTAGGATGCCGCCGCCGCGACTGAAAGCAGCGTAATGGCAATCGGTGTGTTGTGGGACGCTAGCGGCAAAAGTGCAAAGCAAAGGGCGACGACAGCGCAACTCGCGGCGAAATGCCAGCGTCGCTCCATTTTTCGATCAGAGCTATAGCCTATGAGATAGGTACCGGCCCCTCCAGCTAAAAACACTATGCTGGACAACAATCCGACATTGAACAAATCCTTCACACCGACCTCGCGGATGATGGTTGGCGCCCAAAGTACGATAGAGTTGAACGATACCACTATGCAAAAATACACAATGATTCCAACGTAGACCTTGGGATTCTTTAATGCTTCAACCAGTCCGTGTCCGCTGCGGGTTGTTCCTTTTTCCTCTGCCGCCAGGTCACCGAGGACAATGGCTTTTTCGCGCGCAGTTAGCCATTTCGCATCCCGTGGTTGATCGCTGAGGAAAAAGAATGCGACGACGCCCAGAATGACTGCAGGTACGCCTTCCAGCAGGAACAACCATTGCCAGCCATGCAGGCCATGCAACCCGGCCAGGTGGACCATGATCCAGGTGGAGACAGGCCCGCCAATGACACCGGCAGCGGCGGCACCCATCATGAAGAAACCGGTTGCTCGTCCCCGACGCGCAGCTGGAAACCAATAGGTTAAATAAAACATGACGCCCGGGAAAAAACCAGCCTCTGCAGCGCCGAGGAGAAAGCGCATTACGTAGAATTGCAGCGGCGAGCTCACGAACATCAGCGCGCTTGAGGTCATTCCCCAGAGAACCATGATGCGCAGCAACGTGCGCCGCGCGCCGACACGCTGCATCATGATATTGCTCGGAACCTCAAACAGCGAATAGCCGATGAAGAAAAGCCCCGCTCCCAATCCGTAGGCTGCTTCGGAAAAACCGAGGTCGCTCATGAACTGGAGTTTGGCGAAACTGATATTCGCGCGGTCGATGTAGGAAACGAAATAACAAAGGACCAGAAACGGCATGATCCGAAGGGCCACCTTGCGGTAAGTCCGCGCGATTTCGTCAGGCAGATGGCCAGCCGCGACCGAATCATATGATTGAGAAGTGTGCATGTAATCCTAATTGACTGTTAAGTAAAGATTCGATTCAAAGGAGCGATGGCCGATACAGACGGCTTCCAATGCTTACGGAAAGCGTAGCGTTTCCAGGACGGCAAACGAGCGCAATTCACATACCATGGAGGCCGCTTGGGCCCTGTCATGCTCCAACGCTTTAAGCGACTGGCACTACACTCCAGATGACGGACGTGGATTGGCCTTGAACGCGCCAACCCGCGCGTGCCTGTCTATTCGTGCGTTGTCCGGTATCCGGATATTGCTCAGCTTGCGCGAATACATTCCATTTGGCGCAGGTGCTCAGCAGCACGCCCCAAATCACCTTGAAAAGCTCTTTTTGCATTAACGTCTGTCTCCGTATCTTATAGATTTTTATAGTTTCTTATAGTTTGAATCGCTACCAACCGAGACACTATGGTCGCCATAGTGTTGATGAGAAAATCTCAATCAGTACAGCTCATTTACGAGCGTTTTTTGCAACCGATTTATCTTGCCAAGACTTATGGCATCAGGGCTGCTTCGGCTGTCAATTTAATGATATCCCCCGTAAGAACCATGGCTATAAGAAATCGGCGTGACACTGTCTCTTTTGTTGCACTTCGAGTCGCCGCCAATACCTTGCGTCGTAAAGAAACACTAACACAATGACGGTTAAAGTTGCCGCGAGAAAATGATTCAGATGGGGGTTGTCATGAAAGCGTCGTGGATGAAAGCGAGACGTTCGAATCGCAAGCGCAAGCGTCTGGAGGGAGTTGTAACGTTGGAGAGGCAGTTCGCCGCCAAAATGGAGCTTCGCCATGACTTCCATTCTCAGTTGGAAGGCATGACGAAGAAGACTTGCCCGATCTTTTCAGAGCCGATCGAAATTATGCCAGGGACTTGATGGCAGCCTTCAAGCCCATTTCAGCGACCGGCCGTAATTGCGACAATGTCGGGGCCGTATTCTCAGCAAGGAGTTTACGGATGGTGACGTGCTCGCCTGGACTGTTGATAGATTCGCCATACACCAGCTTGTTGTTGCGCCAGCCAAGCACGCTAAACGAGTTCGAGTCAACGGCACCGGTAAGCAACCATTCCTCCACGCGGTCGATGCGGCCGGCCATCTGCAGCCGAACGCCGGCTTGCTGGGTCCAGAACCATGGCACATCAGGTGCGGGCACTGGAATACCTGCAATGGTTGCGGCTACTCGCCGCGCATGATCGGCGGCATTGCCGATGGATTCCAGCCGCGTACCCCCTCCTTCATCATCCAGGAAGCGCGCGCAGTCGCCGATCGCGAAGATATCCGGGTCCTTGGTGCGCAAGGTCCCGTCCACGACGATACCGTTGTCAAAATCGAGACCGAAATCTGTCACCCATCCGCCATTTGCGATAGCGCCCACACCCTGCACCACAAGATCGGCCTCGACGTAGGTTCCATCCGACAGGTTGACCCGCCCGACGCGGCCTGATTGACCGGTTATTTCCTGAACAGTGGCGTTGAAACGGAAATTCGTGCCCCCCTCCTCGTGCCGGGCGCGCATGTAGCCTGACGTGAATTCACTCGCGGTTCGGGGCATCGCTCGTCCCGCAGTCTCCATGACCGTCACGGGCAACCCGCGTTTTGCGGCCGATGATGCGAATTCCAGCCCGATGAAACCGGCGCCGATGACGCCCACACTGGTGGCGGATGCAAGGTCGTCCCTGAGTGCGGTGGCTTGCTCGAGCGTGTGCAGGTGATGCATGCCAGCCAGCGCGGCGCCCGACAGCCGGAGTTGCCGCGGACTCGATCCGAGAGCCAGCACCAGCGTCGAATAGTCGAGACTCCCATTGCTGGTCTCCACGACCTTGCGATCCCGGTTGATGCTCAACACCTCGCAGTTAAGCATCAGCTCGATATTGGCGCCTGAGAAAGCATCATGGCCACGTAACGTCAGCTCTTCCGGACCGCCGGAGCCGTTGATCCATGATTTGGACATGGGCGGACGCTCGTATGGGACAAAGCCGCTTTTGTCCAGCACAGTGATGCTCCCTGTGTAACCACGCTCGCGCAAGCCGAATGCGACGTCGACGCCACCATGCCCACCTCCGACGATAATGACGGCGCTCATCGCTGCAACTTCGGAAGATGAACGACCAGGTTCTCGTGCTCCGGCTTGATGATGATCGAGCACGACAACCGGCTGTTGTGCAAGCGGTCGGATGCCGTCGCGTCGAGCATCTCGTCTTCATCGGCAGAGATTTCCGGCAGCGTATCGAGAAACTCATCGGCAATGTAGACGTGGCATGTCGCGCACATCTTCTGTCCACCACATTCGGCGTAGATACCTGAGACCCCGTGGAGCTGCGCGGACTTCATCAGGCTGGTTCCAACCATGCAATCGACGGTTTTCGACTTGCCGTTGGCATCTATAAAAATCACGTTAGGCATAATATTCCTCTTCCATGAAGGTAATTACTCCGCGTCATCGCGCGGCTGTAGTCTTAGCGCCCGCTCTGGGCATCGACGGTAACGGTCCATTTTTTATCGGTCATTGCAGATATTCCTCCCAACCAGATTCAACGCGAAAGACGCACTTGCAAGTGTTTGAAGCCATTCGATTGCAGGGACCGTTCGCGAATAGGGTCTGAAATGGCTTGCGCGTTGGGAAAGCGAGCAAACAATTCTTGAAACAGCATCCAGATTTCACGGCGTGCGATGTTCGCACCCATGCAAAAATGCGGTCCACCTGCACCGAAGCTCTGGTGCTGATTTGGATCTCGTGTAATGTCGAAATTGAACGGATCCTTGAACAGGCGTGGATCACGGTTTGACGCGATAAACCACATGCCGATCTTCTGCCCTTCCTTCATCTGGACGCCTTTGAATTCAATGTCGCGGGTCAGAACGCGCCCCTGATGCTTGATCGGCGTCGCCCAGCGAATGACCTCATCCGCCATCGTCCTCTCGTACAGCACAGGGTCGCTGTTGAACAGGCGACGCTGCTCCGGGAACTGCGAGAACGCCAGCATCCCGTGCGACAGTGCGGCTTTCGTCGTGCCGCTGCCGGCAGCGATCATCAGGCCGAAATAGCCGCCCAACTCTTCCTTATCGAGCTGTTTGCCATCGACCCGAACCTGAGCCAGTTCTGAAATCAAGTCTTCCTTAGGGTCGAGCAAACGCTTTGCGGCGAGGTTGATGCCGTATTCGCGCATTTCCATGACCGCTTGCTGCGGGATCTCGGGTTTACCGACATATTCAAGTTCCTGCTCGGAGCGACCGATCTGCGACAACTCCAGCAAACGCGGCCGGTCTGCGGGGTCGATGCCAACCAGGTCACTGATGATCTCGAAAGGAAGAATGGCCGCCAGATCGTTTACAAAATCGATCTCCTGGCCATCGGAGAATTGCGACACCAGCCGGCGCGCCTGCTCCCGCACATACTCTTCCATCCTGCCCACCTGGCGCGGCATAAACGCCTTGCTCACGCGTTTGCGGTTGACGGTATGGTCGGGCGGATCGAGTTCGATCAACGCGCCTGTGCCAGGTCGGATCTTGGTGCCGGCATCGTTATAGACACGCACACCATGTTTGCTGCAAAACCTCTCCCAGTCCTTGTCAACTTCGGCGATGTCTTCGTAGTCAAGGAGTGCCCAAAAGCCCTTGCCAGACTCAGGATGCTCGTGCCACGAAATCGGCTGTTCCTTACGTAAGAGCGCCAGCGCACCATGGAAGTCATCTCTCATCCAGAAGTCGGGATCCGCGAGATTGATCTCGGGGAGGCTTAAAGTCGTTTGAAGTGCGGTCTCTTGTAATTGCATTTTTATCTCCTTTTAACGCCTTAGATGCTGCTTTCTTCTTCAGTGGCAGACATATTCTTTCTAAGCGTCGTGTTATTCATCACACAAAATTGCTGACATGATCAGCATGGGCGGTGCAAGATTTTTTCCTGCCATCCGCCCCTTGCGGTCAAACTCGCGCGGTCCGTGTCAGCACTGTCTTCGTGGTGGTATAGGGCTCCAGACTCTGCGCGCCGCCCTCGCGTCCGATGCCGCTTTCCTTGACACCGCCGAAGGGTGTGTCGGCGCCGCCCATGCCGAAGTGATTGATCGACAGCGCACCACACTCCAGTTCGCGCGTGAAGCGCTCCGCCTCTTCAAGCGAATTGGTGAAGGCATAGCCGGCGAGTCCCACGGACAGGCTGTTGGCGAGCGTTATGCCTTCGTCCAGGTCGGCAACCTGCACGCACAGCGCCATCGGGCCGAATGGTTCGGTGGTCATCGCCTTGGCGTGCGCCGGCACGTCGGCCAGCACGGTCAGCGCATAGAAGAACCCGCGTTCGCCGATGCGCTGACCGCCGGCCGCGACGCGTGCGCCGCAGACCTTGGCGTCCTGCACCAACTCATCGATCGCCGCGAGACGCTTGCCGTTGAGCAGCGGCCCCATCTGCACACCCGGCTCGAAACCGTCGCCCACGCGTACTTCGCTGGCGGCCTTGGCGAATGCATCGACGAAGGCGGCGTAGGACTTCTGGTGCACGATGAAGCGCGTTGGCGAGGCGCAGAACTGGCCCGCCAGGCGCATCTTGGCGCTGCCCGCGAGCTTGCCCAGCGCCGCCGCATCGACGTCGGCGCCGATCAGCACCGGCGCATGGCCGCCCAGTTCCATCAGCACCGGCTTCATGGCCGCAGCAGCGAGCTGGGTCAGGTGCTTGCCGACCGCCACAGATCCTGTGAAGGTCACCATGCGGATGACTGGCGAAGCGATGAGCGTCGAAGATATCAGGGACGGATTACCGAAAACGAGATTGAGCACGCCAGGCGGCAGGCCGGCATCAATGAAACATTGCACGAAGGCGCAAGCGGTGCCCGGGGTTTCCTCGGCGGCTTTGATTATCACCGAACAACCTGCGGCGAGCGCACCGCTGATCTTGCGCGCAGGGGAGCCGACCGGAACGTTCCACGGGGTGAAGGCTGCCACAGGGCCGACCGGCAACCGCAGGATCATTTGCTGCATCTGCGGCCCGGCAGGAACGATGCTGCCGTAGAGGCGCTGCGCCTCCGCTGCATCCCATTCGAGAAAGGCGGTGGCGCGCGCCACTTCGTTGCGGGCGTCAGCGATCGGCTTGCCTTGTTCTTGCGTAAGGATCTGAGCGATCGACTCTGCACGCTCGCGCACCAGCGCGCAAGTGCGCAACAGTAACTGCGCCCGTTGCAGCGGCGGTGTATCGCGCCAGACGCGGAAGCCACGCTCCGCGGCGGCGAGTGCGCGCTCGAGATCCGCTGGCGTAGCGCCAGGTACGCTACCGAGGGTAGCCTCGTTGCTCGGATTGACGACCTCGGTATAGGCGGGGCGGTCGTAGAGCCATTCGCCGTCGATATGCAGTCCGATACGCGGATAGGTTGAGTCCATCGTGGTTTCTTTCTAAGTTATGTTCGATTCGCCGACTTCGGGTGTAGTCGCCGTGTGCGCCAGGTCTGGCGTTTGTCAAGCGACCGCGCTACTCGGCGTTATCTATGTCGGTAGGTACTAGTATCGCTACCGTCCGCCAGCATTGCGAGGATCTAGTGCGTTTGATTGTCCGGATTGTTACGGTTTAGTGACTCGACTAGCATCGCGCTCTCACAAATCGAGGATCAATTCCGCAGTTTTTGCCCGCGAACAACAAATCATCATCGTCGCTCCGCATTCGCGCTCACTATCGCTAAGTACCAGATCTTGGTGATCAGGAAGTCCGCCAAGCACGTTTGTTTCACAAGCCCGACAGATACCGGCCATGCATGAGTAAGACACCTCTACGCCGGCATTCAGCACCGCATCCAGAATCGTGGTTGTCGGTCCAACCTTCACTGTCTTGTTGGATTTTGATAAGACGACAATGAACTCTTCTGCGCTACCCTCTCCCGCCGGTGCTGATGCTGACACTGGCGCAGCAAAATATTCCCGATGCACCGTGTCGGGATTACGCCCTTCGCAAGCTGCTTCGAAAGCGCGCAACATCGGGATTGGTCCGCAGCAATACAGGTCTGCATCACGCGGACTGGAATCGACAATTCGCTGAAGGTTGAGCATTCTGTCTCTCTGTCCACCGTCGAAATTGAGATGGATCGTGCCACCGGCCTCAGAGGCGAGTGACGACAGCTGCTCTACGTACGCCGCACGCTCCGGAGCTTGCGCGGAATAGTAAATCGTCCAGGGGGCGCCGATCTGCGACAGGCGCTGCGCCATGCTCCATAACGGCGTGATGCCAATGCCGCCGGCAATGAAAATGGTATGCGACGCAGATTCCTTCAGGGGGAAGCTGTTGCGCGGCTCTGAAATGGTGAGGACGTTACCAACCCGCAGCACCTCATGCAGATATTTCGATCCGCCCCGGCTATTGGCATCACGGCTCACTGAAATGACGTAGCGATGCTTCTCACCTTGTGCATTGACCAACGAGTAGCTGCGTATCATGTTGCCGGGAAGATGCAGGTCAATGTGGGATCCGGCAATCGCCACGGGCCACTCTGCACCATCGATTGGTCTCAGGTCAATGCCGAGAATATCCTCTGCCAGAAACTCAATCGCATGTACCCTTGCTTTAATTGTTCGCATCGTTATCTCCAAATTTTATTTTTTGTCCAATCACGTTGGGCATCGGCCTGATATGGTTATCGTACTTCACGCAAATCATCGGGAATCGATACCGGCTACGTGGATTAATCTGATTCAGGAGGTTTAGTTTGATAACGCAGAGCGATATCAACCGCTCCTCACCTCGTACGTATAATTGTCGCGCCATGACCGGTGCACGGCGAGCGCCGACATGCATCCTTTGTCGCGATGATGTCAATTCACACCAGCAGAATTTCCGCGGAATGCCTCTCTGGCGCAGATCGTATTGGGAGACGGAGGGAAGGAGGAAGGGTGAGGCGGGCAAGATTGCGCGTGACGCGTTGAGCAACGCCCATCAGCGGCGTGGGAGAAATTACAGACCGGCAATACAAAATGAACAGCGGCGCAGCAATCGTGCGCCACAGTCCCGTCATAGCCACACGCTCATGGCGAACGTGCAGACCAGGCCTCGGCAACAAGCCGAGGCCTCATCCCCTTACTTCGGGAAGCAGTTTTACTTAACCATGTCGCCTTTGACGAACAGCTGGGACGAACGCTCCAGCCGTCGCCATGCTTTCGTCGGCATGCCAGCACGCATGGCATCAAGCTCGCGCCAGAGGATCCGGCGCAACGTTGCGATGCCCAAATCCGATGAGCCGAGCTTCTCGTTCACGCGATCTGCAATTGCACCCTGACCGACCAAAACAACATAGTCCTGTGCCGCGGTCAAACGAATCAACGGATCAACCGGATATTCGCCCGCGAACAATTCGTCATGGTAGTCGGCGGCGTTGTAGTCGCCGACATCCTTGAAGTAGGCCGAGATGCGCTCGTCCGACTCAGGGGTAGAAAGAGGCACCGCGTAGAGCGAGGTTCGCATCACATGTGTATCGTCGATCGGCACCATCCAGTTGGAGACTTCGATCCAAGGATCTCCCGGGCTAATCCCCGGCATCGTCACGTGGTTCTCGGAAGGGAAAGTCCAGTCGCTCACCCGTACTTGCGCGCTTGCACGGCGGGTTGCCGTTTGGCATATGCCGGCCTCGGTTTCCTGATACGCCAGGTCTGGAACCTCTGTGGTAATGGCGTTGCCGAATTCACCGACCCGACCCATCACATGCGCGAAGCTCACATGGGCAGCATCGAGTGAATTCTCGACATTTTGCAGCCAGCTGCAAGGCCATATCTGCTTGCGCTGAAACAACATGACATCCTCGCGCTCGAACGCTGAATTACGCGGGAGATCGAATTCGGGCGGCTCACCTTCGCCCAGGTACGCGAATACTAGTCCGCTGTACTCATGAACAGGATAAGCGGCAATCCGGATGTTCGTTTCGCGGCAATTTTTTTCCGCTGGGCGCTCAACACATTTTCCTTCACCGTCGAATTTCCAGCCGTGATACATGCAGCGGATTTCTTCACCCTCGATCCAGCCCGTATGCAGCATGGTCAAGCGGTGAGCGCAACGCCCGGCAACCAGATGGGCATTCCCGCTCTCGCTGCGGTAAAGCGTCAGATCTTCGCTCAGCAGGCGTACTTTTTTGGCTTTCCCTGGCGCAACATCTGCAGAAATCGCGATAGGATGCCAGAACCGCCGCAAGAGTTCTCCCATCGGCGTACCTACCGACGTTTCCGACAGCTGCATCATTTTTTCAGCCAATTGGCCGTGCATTTTGATTGGTACTGTACTCATGATTAAGCCACCTTTACACGTAAAATATCAAGCCCACTTACTTCGACCGACAAGTCGTCACCACTAATCAGAAAGCGATTACGGGCGATGCCGACACCAGCTGGTGTGCCGGTGGCAATAATGTCGCCCGGCAGCAATACCATGTACGAAGATAGGGTCGCGATGATTTCTTCTGTCGAAAAAATCATTTCCTTCATGCTGCAATCCTGAACCACCTCGCCGTTCAGTCGCGTCGTGATGTTCAGGCTTCGCTTACGCACCGCATCCACGACTTGCGCCCCGCACGTGATTGCAGGCCCCAGCGCCGAGGCTTCATCCAAGCCCTTTGCGGCGGTCCAGTCTGGCCACCAGCCCTGCCCGGCAGGAACCCGCGTGAGATCTCGGGCGGAACCGTCGTTGAGCGCGCAAACGCCGACAACATAATCCAGTGCATCCGCCACCGATACCGATTTGCAACGCTTACCGATCACCACCCCGATTTCGCCTTCGTAATCGAAGCGAGATGTCAACTTCCGATCCGGATTCAACACACCCTCGTGGCCAACAAAATTTGTCGGCGCCTTGTAAAACGCCAAAGGTCTCTCCGGCGGCTTTGCGCTCGCTTCAGCGCCATGGGCGTGGTAGTTGACAGCAACCGCAAAAATTCTGGCATGCGGATCAACGGGCGGCAGCATGACTACATCTGACAGCGCGATTTTTCTTGCATCGGGATTCGCAGGTACGGCCGCTTCCAGGGCCTGATTCAGCTCGTCTCGCTCGCAAACCACCTTGATAAAATCGCCCTCGATTTGGCCGATCAGAATTTGATCGCCTACTTGGTATCGACCAAGCCTAAAACTCTCTTCTTGCATTTCGAGCCTTTTTTACTTTGATTGGGACGCTTTCATTGTGAGTGTTCCAAATCTACAAGGCGAGCACGTGATCCGACACTTTGTACGGTTTGTTGCATTCGACAAAGGGAACGGAGAACGCAAATGGTGGTTTGCGGCTGGCGGCCTTCCCTGCCCCTCAATGGCAAGTAGAGTCAAGAGACAATGAAGGTTGAAGTTGCCGCCAGAAAATGGTGCGGCCGGCGATTTTCACCAACGCTTCGCGGATGAAAGCGAGGCGTTCGAATCGTGAGCGCAGCCGCCTGAAGGGCGACTGTCACGTTGAGAGAGGCAATCTGGTAAGGGCACGAGATGAGATGAAACGAGAGAGAGACGACATCTCTCTGTCATGGCTACCGCTTGCCGGCAGGAATCATCCGCTGCGCGGTGCGCTGGTGTTATTGGTTTAACCTTGGCTGGTGTGATATCAGGGATACGGCAAGAGCGACATTCAGCGTTCGTGGCATACAAACATTATTCGAGTTGCTCTGCCATCTGTTCAAGCTTACCGATGTCACTGATTACAATTCGTCCATATAGAACTTGAACCGCACCCTCCGATTCCATCTCCCGTAAAACTCTATTGACAACCTGGCGGCGCGTGCCAAGCATCGTTGCAATTTCCTCTTGGGACAGGTTGATCGAAGATACGCGACCGCAACGAGCGCTTCTCGTATAAATGGAGTTGAGAAGGGTTGCCACCCTTGCACGGGTCGAGAGGACTGCAGCCCCTTCATATCTATTCAGCGCACCGCGATGCCGATTAACCATGGCGCTCATTAAAGAGTACGCAAAAGTCCCGTCATGGCTAAGCATGTCACGCAGCAGGTCGCCAGGGATTCGAACCAGTACGGTTTTCTCCCTGCATTCCGCCGTATAGATATGGGGCGACCGGGTAATCACTGGCCCAATACCGTGGAACTCCCCGGCGAGATGGATTCCAGCTGTAAAGTTGCGCCCGGATGGCATTTTCCTTACCAGATGCATCGAGCCTGTCGCAAGCAAATATAGGTAGGTCGGTGCGTCGCCCGTCTGATGAATAACGGTGTTTTCTTCAACCGTAATGGCGTCGGCAGCCTGGACGAGCCTCAAGATAGCTGCGTCTGGCCAATTGGCAAAGAGCTCAGATTGCGAAATCGTCAGCCGGACGAGTGTATTTTCCATATCAGCAGAACCAGTTAGGGCCCGTAATTACGATTTCCCCGGTGAATCGGACACCCTACCGAGCCGAGCGAGCATCATGTAGCGACCAGCAGGCTGCCATTTAGAAGCATGACAAAACTGCTATGCCAGACTTACTTTAGGCCGCGCTCGATGAGAGTATGTCATCACAGTGTAGCATAGCGATGATTTCATTTTGGCACCTACCGGGAACCGCAATCTGCGATGCATGGTGGCTGACAGCGGATGAGGCGCCAACCGCTAGCACAATCTAGCCAGAAATATATCCCAGCCGGTGAATTGCTTGAAACGCGGGAAGTGTCGGAATGCCGGGGCGAGCGCCAGCGGCGAAATCGGTTGCATCAGGAAGCGTCGAAACTTGCCAATCAGCAACCGCACTCGGGCCCGATTTCTCTGGCCCGGTTTTCATCTGCTTTCACAGTACAAAACGGCGCTGCAATTGTCTTGCAGCGCCAACGTGATTAGAAACGATGGCGTATCCCGAGCGTCAGACCTGCCTGACTGTCGCCAGGATTGACAGTCCCGTCCAGAGCCATTGCAGCCTTTGCCTGATTTCGCATTATCCCCAGCTCTGAATAAATATCGGTTCGCTTGGAAAGCGCATAGCTGCCAAGGAGCGTGTACATGCCAGTTCTGTTTGAAGCGCCGGCAGGATCGTAGGAATATGCTGCTGCGAGCAATGTCACTGCGGCAGTGGGGTTGTATGACATTGCAACCCAATAGAGATTCGTCCTCGTGGAGGTTGGCGCCGTGTGCATGTTTCGTCGCTGGAATGCAGCGTATAATTTTACTGGTTTAAAGTCGGCGGTTATGCCCACTGCCATTCGCTCAACCGAATTCTTCTGGGTGGCTACCGAAGTGCCATTCTGGCGATCGTACAGCACGCCAGCCAACACATTTCCAAACTGATAGTTGATGTTTGTAGACGCTTCCTTTCCCACCTGGAATGCGCCCGGGACTTCGCCGCCATTGACGATAGTGCTGTCGAAGCCAAAGCTATATTGGGTACTGAGAGTCAAACCTCCAAATTTCCCGCCGTATCTGATCGCATTGTCTGCGCGGCTAGCGAAGGCGGCATCCAGCGCAAGCGCCGAATAGCGTGCGGGAATCATGGGGTCGTAGATCGCGCCAAAATCGAATATCGGCGTCGTCTCTCGTCCCAGTTGTACCTCGCCAAATTTTCCTGCCAGGCCAACATAAGCCTGGCGCCCAAAAAGGCGTCCGCCATTGGCCAGAGCACCAGTGTCGGCCGAAAAGCCGTTCTCAAGTCCGAAGACTGCCGCCAATCCATCCCCTAAGTCTTCCCGACCGCGAAATCCGATACGCGAAGCCGCTGCGTTTCCCGAGTCCACCTTGGCCAGGCTTCCGGTCGCGGTGCCCGCGGTGCTTACTCGCGCCTTATTTACATATTCGACACCGACGTCGACAATCCCGTAAATTTGAACGTTTGTTTGCGCGTGCAGGGCGGTGGATGCCATCACTGAGCCCAACAGTATTGTTGCTTTTGTTGCGTGAAGCGCCTTCATTTTGTCTCCTGTCTAAGTTGTAATTATTTTGTTTTATTTTTTATCGCAATATTGCATTTCTAATTGCCACCTTCGTTTTCTCTCGCATGAAGATGATGATTCTCACGAGCGTTTTTTTTCACCGAATTATCAGGCAAGGACTTATGGCATCAAACAATTTCGGTCGGCGAATGAATAGTATCCGTCGCAACAACCGTGGTTAAAAAAATCGGCGGCACACTGTCTCTTTTGTTGCAGTTCGAGACGCCGTCAGCACATTTCCCCATGCTAGACTGGCCGCTCCAGCCTGAGCAGTTGGTGCCAGGAGGAGAATTCGAAAGGTAGAAAATGGAGCAGACGATTAATAGCGGCGCGGTGGTGGTGACCGGCGCGGCGCAAGGAATAGGCTACGCAATTGCGGAGCGTTTCGCGGCTTTGGGCCGGCGCGTAGTGATTGCCGATTTGCGTGGTTCCGAGGCCGCGGCGAAGAAGCTCGGCCACGGTGCGCTGGGCTTCGACGCAGACGTGAGCAACGCCGCGCAGGTCGATGCATTGATGGCGTTCGCGGCTGAACACACAGGCGGAGTATCGGTGCTGGTCAACAACGCTGGCATCTACACCTCGCTCGCCAAAACAGCGTTCGACGAAATCGACGTAGACGAATGGAAGCAAGTGTTCAGCGTTAACGTTGAGGGCGTATGGTACTGCTGCCGCGCCGCGGCACGCTACATGAAGCCGGCCGGACAAGGCAACATCATCAATATCGCGTCCGCGGCTGCGTCCAAGGGCACTGCAGGTCTCTTGCATTACGTTGCCAGCAAGGCCGCGGTGGTTGCGATGACACGCACGCTGGCGCGCGAACTCGGACCGTACGGCGTACGCGTAAACACGGTGTCGCCGGGCTTTACTCAGAGCGACGGCATCCTGGCTGGCGGCGCGGCGCGTGGCCAACAAAGCGAAGACATCAAGCGTCAGCGCGTCGTGCAGCGCGACATTGCACCTGACGACATCGCTGGCGCAGTGCTGTTCCTGGCTGGACCCGATGCAGGCATGTTCGCCGGTCAGAACCTGATCGTCGATGGTGGCCTCACCATGAACTGAACGTAAGCGAAAATAGTGTTCGAGACTTTCGCTGTGCCGCCACCGGTCGCGCGACGCATGATATGCGGCGATATTTCTGAAGGCACCATGCCTTATCGAATGACGACCGATGGTGACGCAACCACGGCTTAAGTTTCAACCGGTTCGCCTGCGAGAATTTCCTGTCGTGAACTCCTTGCCTGGGTTGCGCTCCTCGGCCTCGCGCCCTTCGCGGTATTCGTCGACACCTGCCCAAGTCGTTCGATAAACCTCATCGCCGGCGCTCGGGGTCCTCAGGCTGCGGCTCACAGGCGGCAATTTTTGCGTTGCCTCGATAGGAAAACCCAACGTTCAAAGTGCCTTGCTGTCCCACGCTCATTATCGTTGAGGAGGAACACGCGAACGGCACTGTCACTTGGTCATTTCCAGCACTGGGATGCTTTCGCTAGCCTTGACGATCGACATCGTGTAACTGGAACGCCCGCTTGGTCAAAGCAATTTCGAGAACGTCGATATCCATGACGGGCCTCCACACGTAAATTGGACGAAACGCTAGTTTGATCCCATTGATGGTGTCGGGTCCATCTCAGTAAATCAACATGCGTCGATTTGCGCGCAAATTGACCCGCGTGAATACCATTATTTCGAGGAAAACAATGAGGCTTGAGGGAGTCGTTTTGTATATTCACATCGTATAACCCGACGCTGTTGAATGTCGATTTAGCACGGACGAGTTGCAGAACATGGCGAACCATCCAAGGGCTGAGAAGTTCGTAATACATGCACTACGGCGCTCCACAGCTTCGCGCTTAGCAGATGCCAGAGCGGACGCGTTTCGTATTCAGAAGATGATGGGGCATAAGAACATCGCCACCACAATGAAGTATGTACTTGTGTCCGCAGCAGGATTGCATGGACTTGGCGGTGTGCAGGAAACAGCGAGTTTGGTCACACCATGAGTCCAGCCTGGGATGATTTTTGGACACACCTGGCGTTACGGCAGCACAAAGCAAAAAGGGCTTCCTCGCGGAAACCCTTATGCCTACTAATGTTCTGTTGGTGGGGCGTGTGTGATTCGAACACACGACCTACGGATTAAGAATTGGGCTTACCTTCCCGGCCCGCATTTGCACCAAGGGTACAGTCAAATTGCCCGGTAACGGGCAAAAGGATGCTGACTTGTGCTGACCAGAAGCACTAGGAACGCCATAGGGTCGCGCAAACTGATGGGCCGTGGATATCGCCTGGCGCTGCGCCACGGTCGTTTTAGGCGGCCTACCGAACGCCTTACCGTCTTACTTAGCGCGGGCGATGCAGGTCCGTGTGCGCTCGAGCAACAAGCCGTGTTTCGATTCCGTGGCTACTTTGTAACGCCGTTTGTGACGAGCACGGATAGCGTGACGCTATTGCGACTAATGTCAGGGCAAGCTATTCACTTGACGGGGAAATATCCAGGCGTAAAAAGCGCCGAAGTGGTTTGACGTTGCCAAATCACAAAGGCTGGCTAGAATGGAGCGAGGGAGGGTGATGCCATGCCGACAGAGATCGACTGGAAGAAAGCGCCGAAGGGCGCTAGGTGGTGGGCGATGGATGCCGACCGGGATGCACACTGGTACATGACGCCGAACTTCAATGCTAGAACTAATTTCTGGATGGTAGACGAACTGCCAGCACCGTCATTTGGCTATGCGGGCGACTGGAAGAAGAGCCTAGTCGAGCGACCGGCGTAAAAAAGCCCACCGGGGAGGATGGGCTGATATGGATTAATTCAGCCTTTCAACATCCGTATCGCTTGTATCCGTTGATTATTCGATACCGGCCGCCGAGCGGGCCGGTCTGGCACGAAGCGTCAGGCGGCACCTATTGAATGTTGCCTCAGCGCAATTTTCGTCATCTAACAGAGAGCTGTATGCCGCTTAACTAATCGGTTTAGCAGACCGCGTGTGGCAGGCTCCCTGTGCCCAGCAAGTTCTGCCACCTCTTACCGGACATTCGCTTGTGGGCAAGCATCGTCCCCTCTCCCCCGTAATACGTCCAGCCGCTCGGTCTTGCCACACGATGTTTCCGTTTCGTGCACTGACTATTCATCTGCGCAATCACCGCCTGCATCAGTTTGCCGGGTGACGCCAACGAGCATGCTGGACCCTGATGTTTTTCCCTATGGCATCTAACCCATCTTATAACGGCTATAAGATGCCATGGGGCCTGTCGGCATTGCCCGACTTCGCGCATCCTTCCTCGCAGAAAAGCGGTATTGAAACGACCTTAGTACGCGTATGAAATAGTGACTGACGCAAACGGCTGAGAGTGGCAGTTGTGTGCACTACCCATGAAAAAAGGATATCAAACGTGCACTTGTAATCCTTACAGGATTTATTAGTCTTAACGTGCGTCCATTGACAGAGGGTTCAACGAAAGTTGATTTTATTTTATGGAACTTGGGTGGGTACTTGTTCTGCTGATTCCGTTCTCAATCATCGCAGTCTGGATCGCCGATGAAGTGTATCAAGAGTATGTTCGCCATCATTACTATTGAGCATGCGAGGTGATTTCAGGTGTTCTCAAAGACCTCGCCTGACATGACTGGACGGATGGAAATATTGCCACGATCACCAGTGGATCGCGGTGGGGTACATCAATGCAAAATTCAACGTGGCGGGTGCCGTTGTCCGGTTCGGCGATGCTTTACTGTGATTGACATCAAGAACCTCGGTCCGCGTCCGAACACGCTGCCTCCAGTCCCGGCGCAACCCATTTCCGGGACCATCGCCGGCATCAGGTTACCGAGCGGTGACAACGACCGTGATGGCCCTGAATTTTTCCCGAATAGTACGTGTCCTCACTTGGGAATTCCCAAGTGAGCCGTCATACCTGTGTCGGTTGGGTATACGCCAGCATGGCCGTGCGCTCGTTGACCTGGTCTGGCGGATGTGCGCTGGCCGGCATCGTGGGCTACAGACCATTTTACCTTCCGCCTTGGCGCAGGATGCGGTCGAGAGCAGGTCGAGCCCCAAATCCATGTCACCACCAACATCAGCTTGCAGGCAGGCGCCAACGAGCGTACTTGATCCCGAATTTCCCCGACGGGAACCACCCATGCTGGAACGCTTGCTGAGGCAAGACGCATGGCTCGACCGTGGAACGACCGCCTTCACGAAAGGCTAGTGCCATTTTTGGGTAGAATCAATGCTGACCTGTAGTGAGCGCCGGGATTCGGCCACAAGCCGTCCTTCGATGGTGCTCCCTAATGGGAAATCGAAGCCCTCTCTCGATATCGGCTTAAATGCCCGAACAACCGCGCATGACGATCTGCCGAGCTGTCATCCAACTTGAATTGCCCCACCGCGCAACCTAGAATAATTTATCTCTTGCCGCTGCGCGCTGCGGCGACAAGTCCGTGTTCGTATAGCTGCAAGGGAGGTTCGTATGAGCTATCACCTGGAAGGTCGCCTGCTCGAGGTTTGTAATTGCAACGTCCTGTGCCCCTGCTGGATCGGCGAGGATCCTGATAACGGCACCTGCGACACGATCGTCGCGTGGCGCATAGACAAGGGAACGGTCGACGGCGTCGATGTGGGTGGCAACACCATCGCTGCCGTAGCGCATGTACCAGGTAATATTCTGCTAGGCAACTGGACTGCCGCGATCTACGTGGACGACCAAGCCTCCAAGGCGCAGGAAGAGGCACTGCTGAAGGTCTATACCGGGCAGGCTGGCGGGCCGGTCGCTGAACTCGCCAAGCTGATCGGCGAGGTCGTATCAGTAGAGCGGGCACCGATACGCTTTACCGTGGTCGCGGGCAAGGGTGAACTCGAGATCGGCAAGAACTACTATGCTGAACTCGAACCTTATCTTGGTGCGACCGGCGGCCAGACTACGCTCTCCGACACTGTGTTCTCAACGGTGCCGGGCGCTCCGGTGTTTGTCGGTAAGGCGCCGACCTATCGATCCAAGAACGCTGCCCTCGGCATCGATCTCGATATCAAGAACCACAACGCTTTGCAGAGTACGTTTGTCTTCGACGCATGAAACCTTCGGCAGCTCTGTTGCCGCCCGGCAGTTCGCGCCGCCATCGCGTATTCCTGCCGGTCCTGGCCGCGTTGATTGCGCTCGCGTGGCTGTCGCTATGGGCGTGGGCGCGCAGTCCATACGGCCGCTATCTCGATCACGGTGACTGGACAGCATCAGGGCCGGCGGCATTTCTGTGCCGTGTCGTTCCCGGCGGCACTGTGGTCGTGCCCATGGCGCTTTACGCTGCCGCGTGGATACTCATGACGGCAGCCATGATGCTGCCGACCACCCTGCCGTTGTTTAACACCTTTGACCGGCTGACGGCGCAGCGCTCGGACCATGGGCGCCTGCTCATACTACTCGGCCTGGGCTACATGACGGTGTGGGGCGCATTCGGACTCCTGGCGCACGCACTTCATAGCGCTGTGCTGTCCCTGTTTGCCAGTATCCCCGCATTGGCTTGGCATGGCTGGCTGATCGGCGCGGCAATAATTGCGTTGGCCGGCGCCTTTCAGTTCAGCCGGCTAAAGTATCGATGCCTGGAGAAATGCCGAACGCCCCTGAGTTTCGTTATCCAGCGCTGGCGTGGGCAGGCGCAAGCGCGGCACGCATTTATGCTTGGCGTGCAGCACGGCCTGTTCTGCGTCGGCTGTTGCTGGGCGTTGATGCTGTTGATGTTCGCACTCGGCGCCGGCAGCCTCGGCTGGATGCTGCTGCTTGCGGCTGCAATGGCAATCGAAAAGAACGTTCGCTGGGGGCGGCGTCTCAGCACGCCGCTCGGTGTCGCGCTGCTGTCTGGGGCTGTGGTCCTGGTGGCGACCCATGCATAACGCGCGCAATGGCCGGCCCACCTTGCAGGCAATCGTCCTCACTGCGGTGGCCATGCTCGCTTTCGCGGCAAATTCTCTGTTGTGCCGGCTCGCGCTACAGCAACGAGGCATCGATCCGGCCAGCTTTGCCAGCATCAGGCTGGTTTCAGGAGCGATCACGCTCGCCGTCATCGTGCGCTTCAGGGAGGCACGGCTTTCACCCGGCCATGCCGACTGGCTCGCTGCGACCATGCTGTTTGCTTATGTCGCGTTCTTCTCGTTCGCGTATCTCACTTTGCCCGCAGGTACCGGCGCATTAATACTGTTCGGTGCGGTTCAATTGACGATGTTGATCGTTGGCCTGCGCTCGGGCGAGATGTTCGGACCTATCGCCTGGCTAGGTCTCGCATTGGCTGTCGCGGGGCTGGTCTACCTTGTATCGCCGGGAGTCGCTGCGCCGCCGCCCCTGGGTGCTGCGTTGATGGCCATTGCTGGCGTGGCGTGGGGCGTGTACTCGCTGCGCGGTCGCGGAGTGGCCGACCCGCTCGCCGCCACAGCAGGCAATTTTACGCGGGCAGTGCCGCTCGCCCTGTTGTTGAGCTTGCTTTTCGTCGCCCACGCATACGCGGATGCGGCTGGAGTCGCCCTTGCCATTACCTCTGGCACACTCACGTCCGGCATTGGGTATGTCATCTGGTACGCGGCATTGAGCAAACTTTCCGCCATGCGAGCAGCCACGGTACAGTTGTCGGTACCGCTCATCGCCGCATTTGGCGGCGTGGCGTTCCTTTCGGAGGCGATCACACCGCGCCTGGTCGCTGCGTCCGTGGCGATCCTTGGCGGCATTGCGTTGGTGCTGACCAGCAGATCGCAGAAGCCGCGCCCGTAGCGTCCATCGTGAATCTGGCGCCGTAGTGTTCGGCCCAATCAAATTGCCTCACCCTTGCAACAATTGGCTTTCTCGACATCAGGTAATCGACGCCCACAGATGCTGCGCTGCGTAAGCGCACCACGGCCACCAAGAAACCGTCATGTCCAAGTTCATGCTCCCCACCGCCGCCAGCAGCCGAAGCACCGATGTTATCCGCGCAGGAACGGCCTCCCTGCCAGCATTTGCACCCAGGGTACCGTCAGATTGCCCGGTACCGGGCAAAAGGCTGTGGGCATATACTATCCCGTACCGATATCGGCACAGGGTTGACTATGGCCGCGCACATCGTCGTGAAACGGTGCTGCTCCGACGAGCAAATGCCGGACCGCGCCCATAACGAGGCGCCATCCGGGGAGTCTCGATCAAACCCTCAACGGAGGAACATCATGAACCGTCTCAGCTCACTCACACTAGTTGCTATGGCACTGCTGTTTTTGGGTGTTACCCTGCCATCGAGCGATGCAATCGGCCAACAAAAGACACTGAACGAGCAACTCATCGGAGCCTGGATGTATGTATCGGTCGACACCGTCCGCTCGGATGGCAGCCGGGTGCCGATGTATGGTCCCAATCCGCAGGGTCTTGTGATCTTTGATGGCAATGGTCACTATGCACTGGTGAACTCGCGCTCTGGTCAGCCCAAATTCGCGTCCAACAATCGCATGGACGGTACTCCAGATGAGAATAAGGCCATCGTGCAGGGATCAATCGCTCACTTCGGCAGGTACTCCGTCAACGAGACGGATAAGACCATCACCTTTCGCATAGAAACAAGTACGTTTCCGAACTGGAACGGCGTTGAGCAGAGGCGACCATTCACTATCACAGGGGACGAACTGAAGTGGACGACCCCTGCTGCATCCGGTGGTGGCTCGGGCGAAGTGGTACTGAAACGAGCTAAGTAAGCCGCCACGCCCAAGGTCAAGCCCCCTGCCGCCAACGCCTTCTATGCCCCTCCAATGGACTTGCCTTCCCTAACAGATTTGCACCAAGGGTACCGTCAGATTGCACGGTACCGGGCAAAATACCTGGGTCGATCAGTACCCGTCAGATATCCACTAGCATGGCCGTGCGCTCGATCTGCTCGCCAAGCACCCGAGGATCGATCCAGCGCGGATTGTACTCATGGGTTTCTCGCGGGGAGGTGTAGCGGCACTCTATGCAAGCGTCAAGCGCTTCCAGCGTATGCATGGCCCGGCAGAGCAGGAGTTTGCCGCGTATATCCCATTTTACCCAACCTGCAACACCTTTCGCGACGACGACGAGGTAGTGGACAAGCCCATTCGGCTGTTTCACGGCAGCGCAGATAACTATGCGCCGGTCGGACCTTGTCGCGCCTATATCGGCCGCCTGAAAGCGAAAGGCAAAAATGTCCAGTTGACCGAATATACGGGTGCCAACCATGTATTCGATTGGCAGGCTCTGAAAATGCCCGTGAAACTTGAGAAGGCGCAAACAACGCGGAATTGCCAACTCGCGGAGGCTGAGAATGGGGTGATCATCAATGCGAAAACGAAGCAGCCCTTTACCTACGCTGATTCCTGCGTGGAGTATGGACCAACGATTGCTTATGACGAGAAGGCGTCTACCGAGGCCAGAAAGGCCATTCGAGAGTTTTTAAGCGCCACGCTAAAACCTCAATAATACGTATCAAACCGTAACCAGCAATGCCATCGAAAGGGACGCTGACGGGCCACGATATATGAGTCCAGTGCAAGGATGGTTTTCGGGTATCCATTGAACGTTTTGCCGTCTGCCTTGCCGTGGACAATGGCTGACTGAGTGCGGTCGACAGCAGGTCTTGCTCCATTGCGCGGTCACGGCCCGCATCAGCCGACAGTGCGGTGACAAAGAGCATGGTGGCCCTGAAGTTTTCCCGGACGAAATCTGATCTATTGTTAATCGGGTTAACTATAGCGCCTTCTAGCCTGCAAGGACTTTCCCTCCCTACCTGCATTTGCACAACGGTTACAGTCCGATTGCCTGGTAGCGAGCAAAAGGACGTGGACTTGAGCCGACCAGAGCAGCCCTAGGAACACCATAGAGCCGTGCACGCGATGGACCAAGGATACGCGCATGGTTCTGACAGCACTACCTCTTGCATTTGCCATGCACCCACCTATATTGAAATATCCATTATGAGTTCTGAACTCAAAGCCGATTAGTCGGTACGGGTGCGTCTGGTGTAGTCGTTTTTCACTGCTCAACTATCCTGATTCGCCTATGCCATATCCACCCACCATTTTTTGGAGAATCATGCGATGAGTGCGACGCTAGAGAAAAAAACTTTGGACAAGCCAGACGAAGTTCGTCCATTCAAAGATGGAAAAGGCAAGGTAGCTGTCTTTACCCTCGGAAACCACACAATGGGCCGCGGCGAGTTCGAGCCTGGTTGGCGCTGGAGTCTGCATGTGAAACCGATCGCAGGAACGGACTCTTGCCAGGCCGCTCATACAGGCATCATCCTTGAAGGGCGGATGGTCGTTAAAATGGACGGTGGATCTGAGGTGGAATACGGGCCGGGCGACGTCTTTTATATGCCACCTGGGCATGATGCCTGGGTAGTTGGAGACCAGCGTTGCGTGTTGTTCGATGTGACAGGCGTCGCAAAATACG
Source organism: Collimonas sp. OK607 (assembly GCF_900111995.1). Taxonomy (GTDB): domain Bacteria; phylum Pseudomonadota; class Gammaproteobacteria; order Burkholderiales; family Burkholderiaceae_D; genus Collimonas. Next base: position 132,863 of record NZ_FOKF01000002.1, on the reverse strand, counting down.
CTAAACCGCAATAAGACAGCGCATTGCACTGATTCAAGAGTTCTGTAATCGGCTATTTTTATCTTTCCGGCGCGTTGGGCAAAAATAGCCATCCTCAGAATTGGATTTTCGCCACCTGAAGAAGTGCCGCTTGCCCAACCTATTCTCACGGGGGGAGAGGGCATGCCATGGTCAGGGATTTTTCATCTTTCATCTTGTTAAACCTACGACCCTTTATTTGGATGAGGGGGCGCCGGTGGACGACCAAAAAACACGACGCGGGTCGACTATTGCGACTGGCGCTGTGCCAAGCGGTATCGTGTCCCCAATCGGAGGCACCTCATGAATAATAGCAAATACCTTGTCATCGCCAGCACCGCCGCCATCCTTGCCGTCGGCCCGACACTTGGTCAGGACGAAGAACACTCCCATGGAGAGCCGGGTGCCGCGAAACTCGGTACCGTGAAGTTCCCAACTTCATGCACTCCCGCAGCACAGGCCCAGTCTGCGCGCCTCGGCAACGCGTAGTTTCCTCCCAGCCGACTAGGAGACTCATCATGGCAACTTACATCGTTCTCTCGAATTTCACAGACCAGGGAATCCGCACCGTGAAAGACACCACTAAGCGAGCAGCTGCTGTTCGCGAAATGGCAAAGAAGTTTGGCATTGAAATGAAAGATATTTATTGGACGCTGGGGAGTCACGATTTAGTGGTGACCTTCGATGCGCCCGACGAAGCCACTTTCACCGCATTCGGACTGTCCCTCGGTGCGGCAGGTAACGTCCGGACGCAAACACTGCGCGCATTTTCCGCAGACGAGATGAATGGGATTCTTAGCAAGATGCCGTGAAGAGTTCGACGAGACATCCGCCTCTGGAGTCGCCTCCGCCTTGCCAAGTCCTGACGGCTTCGGCTGCCGTCTGCCTGGCTAGGCGAGGATCGTCGTGACGGTGCGTGGCGTGGTCAACAGCGGTGACCAGAGTCCATTTCCGACTCGATCTGTCGCGCCCATTGCCGGGCCAATTTTGGGGTATCAAACGTGCGATATACGGGCTTACGTCCTTTGCGACGGACCTCTGCCTCCAATAAGCGCCACGTTGTTTGATATAGGCCATTCCAGATTCTCCAATTGTTGATAAAACGTTTGGTCTGAATTCTCCTATTCGGGCAGTTTTCCGGCAAAGGCCAGTTTTTGAAACCGACCAGCCTGCCGTACGGACGAAAAAAAAGCACCGCGATTACTCGCAAGTGCTTGATTTCCTTACTCGAATACTGTTGGTGGGGCGTGTGTGATTCGAACACACGACCTACGGATTAAGAGTCCTAGGTCCTTATGTTTTACGACGTAACCCCAAGTTTTACGGAACTTCACCAAGCCTTTACTGTCATAGGTTTTGACTCCTATAAAGATCAATGGGTCTTCACCAAATTTCACCTATTACGTAACCCCGGTGTAACCCCGGAAGGGTGGCATCAATGGACAAGCTCAACTTCACCAAGGCGGCGTTAGACAAATTTCCGCTTCCGGCTCCTGGCATCCGTACCACTTATCACGACACCAAAGCGACCGGCTTGCAGGTTCGCGTCAGCAGCAATGGGGCAAAAACATTCTCCGTGTTCCGACGGATCAAAGGTGGCCAACCTGAGCGCATCACGCTGGGAAGCTATCCCGATATGACCATCGAACAGGCCCGACGACTGGCCGCCAATGTGAATCTGGCCATCGAAAGTGGTGCAAACCCGGCAGAGGTGAAGCGATCCCGCAGGGCTGAAATGACTTTCGGGGAACTGTTCGCGGAATATCTGGAAAGGCATTCAAAGCTGCGTAAACGCACGTGGAAAGAGGATGAAGTCAAATACCACCAGCATCTTGCTAAGCCACTAGGGACAAAGAAACTTTCCACCGTCACGAGACGTGAAGTGGCATCGATTCATAGCAGCATCTCCAGTGCTGGACATGCCACTGCAGCCAACCGAGTACTGGCGCTGATATCTAGTGTCTACGGCTGGGCGATCTCGGCAGGGTTGTGGGAATCCAATCCAGTCAAAGGCATCAAACGGAATGCAGAGCAAAGCCGTGACCGATTCATTCAGGCTGATGAACTACCCCATTTTTTTGCGGCATTGGCAGCCGAACCCAATTCGACTATCCGGGATTACATCCTGCTGTCCCTACTGACGGGTGCACGACGGGCAAATGTGCTGGCGATGTGCTGGCACGATATTTCCTTTGAGAGGGCTGAGTGGCGCATCACCCGAACCAAGAACGACGATCCACAGACCGTTTCCCTAAGTCCTGAAGCGGTCGAGATATTGCGAAGCCGGAAGCCCTCAGAACTGGCTAAATTCGTCTTTCCCGGCGAGGGCAAGGCAGGACATCTGGTAGAGCCAAAAAAGGGCTGGAAGCGGGTTCTTGAACGTGCCAAAGCCATCGGCTTCATCAACGCCCTTGGTAAGGTAGCTGAGTGGGATGCCCATACAATCGAGGAAGTACAAGGGGCAGCGATTGTCTGGCCAAATGAAACCATTGAACAGTACGCTGAGGAGGCGGAGGTGCTGGGGATTGATGCCGCCGATTTCGAGCTGGGAGATCTGCGTATCCATGACCTACGCCGCACCCTTGGGAGCTGGCAAGCAAAGACCGGAGCATCGATGGCGATCATCGGCAAATCACTGAGCCACAAGAGTGTACAAACTACAGCAATCTATGCGCGTCTGGATCAGGACCCTGTGCGTGAATCGGTTGAGAGGGCGACTTCTGCTATGTTCGCAGCGGCAGGACTTGCGCCCAAGGCTGACGTAGTACCGCTGAAGCGGAAGCGCTAACACTGGGGACATAGGGGCATGATGCCTAAACAGCCGACTGCAGAGCAATTGCGAGTATTTAAAGGGCAATCTCTGAGCCTTAATCCGGGATCCCTCTCATTCGAAGCCGACATCCGCACGTTGAAAGCGGACGTAGTTTTTCGCTGGCTGGACGGACAGCCAAGTTTTAAGCAGGCGTTGCAACAACTCCAAACGAAGCCCGGCTTTACCTATGGTCCGCCCAATTCAAATCTCAACAACTGGACACTCTTACAGTTTTGCGGGACGGTTGCAGAATGTTTCGCCGACTACTTTGACGCCGAAACGGGAAAGCTGACGATCAAGGTTTTGCCCAGGAGCGTGAAAAAAAAGGCACTAGAACCAATCAGGACACTAAATAATTTAATTAAACAAGGTGTCGGATTCTTGGATCAGGCCAAGACTGCGCAGCTTCTCAACCTGCTAACCTCGCTAGCTGCGGAATTAGCTAATGATGTTCCTTCCCGCATCCCAAACAGAAAAAGCATCCACCTGCCGAAGAGAATTCTGATTCAGCAACTTGGGACTTATTTTTTTGCTGCTTATGATGAGTTCTGCCCCGGTGTCATTGAGCATTTGGTAGGCATGATTGACCCCAACATTGACGAGCGCTCTGTGCAGCGGGAATTGAAGCATGTAAGGACATTGATAGATGCCCGAAGCGACTGACACAAATTAAGCATAAAACCCGAATTTACTGTCTTAAGTTACGACGTATATTTTCAGGACAATGTGTACTCATACGGCAAGCGAAATGCAGGCCGAGTTATATGAGGTACACAATATGCAATCCACAATTTCAGCCATTCTCAAAAATCAGTCTGATCTACTTAGCCGGGAAGAAGCTGCGGCCTATCTCGGTATCAGCCCACGGTCACTCGCCGTTTGGAAAAGCGTCGGGCGCTATAACTTGCCAGTGATCAAAGTCGGCCGACTGGCGAAGTACCGCAAGTCAGACCTGGACGCATGGCTTGAGTCACGCACTATTGGTGGCAAATCTGAGTAGAGAGGCGGCTATGAATGCAAACAAAAAAGCCGCCTGGCTGCTATCCAGGACGGCTTCTAAACTACTACGCTCTCGTAATTATAATGCCAGTCTTCCTGCGGTGCATGGGGGCGGCGTATGACTGCCAACGCATTCTCCCAAGAGTTTCAATTTGCCCTCGTTGGCGGGAAGTCGGATAACCTTCCGAAGCCTCACTCTATGCCGTGGCCGGAATTTGTGTCCGCGCTTCAGAAGCCTGAGGTCCGCTCCGCCAAGGATGGTCCTGGCTTTATCCCGGCCAATTTCCGAGAGTTGCGCCGAGAAGACAGGTGCATCGAATACCTCACTGCTTTAGTGCTGGACCTCGATGGCAAAACGCAGCCAATCACACGAGAGCAAATCGCTACGCTGCTTGATGGCTACACCTTCGTTGCACATACTACTTTTAGCAGCACACCGGAGAACCTGCGGTGGAGGGTCGTCATTCCCTACACCCGCCCTGCTACTGTGGTGGAGCATCAAAGGGCCTACGAGCACATGCAGCAAGTGTTTGAGGGCGCTATCGACCCTGCCTGCAAGAATCCATCACGGTTTTTCTATGGGCCAGCCTGTCCGCATGGGATGGAGCCGCACTTCCAGTGCTTCAGCAGCGAGGGAGTAACACTCGATCCATCGCAATTCACTACCGCCGGTGAAGTCCAAGCACATCCATCTAGTGGCATTACTATCAGTATGAATGAGTTGCGAGTGACTGAGGACATCAAGCAATTGATCCGGGAAGGCAAACCGAAGGGGCGGCGTAGCGAAGCTACCTGTTGCAGTGTTACCCAACGGGCGACATGAGCTGCGCATGATGGCGTTACCTGTGCGACCTTTCATGGGGGGAACTGCGTCATTCGCAAAAGGCCGAGTTCGACGCAAAAAGGGCTTTTCACAATGTATCCAAGGAGGATATTTTCCTCCGGACTCCGTGCGAGCAAGCAGGAGTCAATAATACGAACTGCTACGCAATCAGGTCAGGTTGAACCGGCAGGGGACAACATGCACCAAGCCTTGCAATTGGATATACGGTCACCTGTAGTACGAGGAAAGGGTTCCAACTAACACCCGCCCCATCTCGCCGGAACAAAAATCAGGTGAAGGGGCATTATGCCGATTCCCATCCGGATGGTTTTTCCCCCTCCCCACCCCTGCTATCAAGATGAAATCGCTATTGTGACAACCGCGCATTGAACGAGTAGCGGGTACACGACAGGAGGACTATGGGCCGCGATTCCGAGTGAGATGTAACCCCGGCGTAACCCGAGATAAAATTTTAGGCGAAAAAAAAGCCTACGTATTCACGTAAGCCTTTGATCCTATTGGTGGGGCGTGTGTGATTCGAACACACGACCTACGGATTAAGAGTCCGCTGCTCTACCAGCTGAGCTAACGCCCCAACAGGGGACGAATTATAGCCGCTGTTTATTTTTTTTGCTAGTTCTTCGTGGGAATTTCTATCAAATTAAATATCAATCGTTGTTTCCGCCCTTCCCCACGCATGAGCCGATGCTCAAGCAGTGACCAAACCGACCCAGTGCAAGGTTGATTCATCCACCGCTGACTGGGTGCGCCTGGCTGGCTTGACAGCCCTGGCGGCTGCGATGGCTGACTTATAGATGGTTTTTTGATTTTTTCTTAGTAACCGTTGCTCGATGCGCCGCGTATACAAATCGCTGTACTCCACAATTCGCTCCAGCGCCCACACCAATTTCGCATCACCGATCCCGCTTTGCGCAAGCTGGCGCCAGAAATCGCATTCGGTCCAGCGCCTGAAACGCATGTAGGCCGTACTGGAACTGCCAAACTGCTGCGGCAAATGACGCCATACGGTTTTATTCACCACTATCCACAATACCGCCTCGATAAACAAACGGTTGTTTTTTGCATTGGCGCCGGGATCACTCTGCTTACCCGTCAGGAGCGGCTCCAGCATTTGCCATTGCTCATCTTGAAGTTTGATTTCTTGCTTCTGCACGTTGTCCATCGTGGCGGCCCCTGAAAAACTCTGTTGCGCTAATCACCTCTCTTGTGAGGCTCAGGCTTAACATTCTAGCGACGGGGGACTACAAGGAATATAGGACAAGTCTTAAAATTGAAGGGCGATGCACACCCCTGCCCAGCCGATCTCAGAGCGGGTCCGGCCAGGCGCGCATCGCTTGCGCGCCTATCGCCAACAGCTTCTCGCGGCCGGCGTTGTCACGTGCCTGGGTCGACATGCCGTGAATGACAGTGACGAAAAAACTGGCCAGTGAAGCGGTGTCGGTATCGGCCGCCATCTCGCCATCGGCGACGCCGCGATCCAGCCGCGCTTTAATGCCGGCTTCCATCTGTCCACGGTAATCCGCCAACACTTCCTGCACATGCGAAGAGGCGGCGGTGCAATTGGTGGCTGAAGTCACGACCATGCAGCCGGGCGGCTGGTTCGGGTCGGTTTGAGAAATCGCGATTACCTCGAGATAGCTCCTGATGCTTTCCTTTGCCGTGAGCGGCTCGGCCACGATCGACTCAAAAAAACATGGTTTTTTGGCCAGGTAATATTCCACCGCTTCCAGGAACAGGCGTTCCTTGTCGCCGAATGCCGTGTACAGGCTGGGCGGCGTGATTCCCATGGCGCTGGTCAGGTCATTGAGCGAGGTCGCCTCGTACCCGTAACGCCAGAAAACCATCATCGCGCTCTCCAGCGCAGTTTCCCTATCAAACGATAAAGGACGGCCGGCCTTCTTGCGCGGCTTGTCTTGTGTCATTTCCATAGTGATCGATATTAAACCACTTGACAGCGCAAAACAAGCCCGCTAGAGTCGCATCATAATTCATAGCAATCACTATTAAATAGAAATTCTGACGATGCCGGATGTGGCAAAAAAGAAATATTAGTGTCTCACAGAATTAAATTTGATGTTTTTCGAGCGCGATTTTTTGCTTTCAGACAAGGAGGAAATCGGGACATTTGGAGGATCGGACAAGAAGCGTGCAGTAAGCGGCTATCGGCTGAAGGCCAGCCGACCTTATATTGCTAATCATGATTTGAGGCACACCAAGCCAATCAAGAACGCCAATGCCGGTCGCCCGACCAAGCCTGATCCTTGAAATCTTACCTGTACGGTCTTCCGCTCAAGTGATTGTTTCAGATTACGCAGCTATTCATTTCCGTTTCAACGCAGTTTCCACACATATTATCCAGGGGTCTCACATGCAAACTTCGACACCATTATTTTCTCGCAAAGCAATTGCGATTGCGGTCGGCATCCTCGTTCTCGCCGCCGCCGGCACCTTCACCCTGACCAGCCGCCAGGCGAAAGCGGTCAGCCCGCCACCTGCCGCAGTATCGGTCTCGGTGGCTGCAGCCCTGGAAAAATCGGTCACTGAATGGGATGATTTTTCGGGACGCGTGGAAGCCATTGAACGGGTTGAAATACGGCCACGCGTATCCGGCACCATCGACGCCGTGCATTTCCAGGAAGGCCAGCTGGTGAAGAAAGGCGATCTGCTGTTCACCATCGATCCCCGTCCCTATCAAGCAGAACTCGCGCGCGCAGTGGCCACCCAGGCTGGCGCCCAGGCCGGACTGGCATTGGCAAAAACCGAACTGGCCCGCACCAACCGCCTGATCGAAGAACATGCAGTAGCCCAGCGTGAACTGGATCAGCGCAACAATGCTCTGCTGGAAGCCGACGCCAGCCTCAAGGCGGCGGACGCAGCGGTGCAAACCGCGCGCCTGAACTTGCAATACACATCGATTTCAGCGCCGGTCAGCGGCCGCGTCTCACGTGCTGAAATCACGGTCGGCAACCTGGTCGGCGCCGGCGTCGCTTCGCCCGCATTGACTACCGTGGTATCGGTGTCGCCGGTGTATGTCAGCTTCGAAGTGGATGAACAAACCTACATCCGCTACGCCGCCAACGGCGCCGTCGGCAATTCCGGTGTGAGTCACTTGCCGGTTTCCATCGGCCTGGCCAGCGAAGACGGTTATCCGCATCAAGGCCAGATCAAGGCTTTCGACAACCGGCTTGACACCGCCTCCGGCACCATGCGCGTGCGCGCCGTGTTCGACAACCAGAACGGCGCCCTCACCCCTGGCATGTACGCCCGGGTACGCACCGGCGGCTCCGCGGCTGAAACTGCCGTGCTGATCGACGACAAGGCAGTCGGCAACGACCAGGACAAGAAATACGTCATGGTGCTGGGCGCCGACAACAAGGTCACGTATCGCCCGGTCAAGCTCGGCCCGATTGTCGATGGCTTGCGCGTGGTCCGTTCCGGTCTCAAGAAAGATGAACGGATCGTCGTCAACGGCTTGCAACGGATACGTCCGAACGACCTGGTCACGCCGGTGACTGTCAGCATGGACGGGGAAAACACTTCTCCCGCCAAGGCTGCAGTGACGGTGGCTAGCGCTAAATAACAAAGGCATCGACGATCAGCTCGATTTCATCGACGCCTGCATCGATGCCAAACACTCAGCAGAGCCCAACACCATGAATATTTCAAAATTCTTTATCGACCGCCCGATTTTTGCGGGCGTTCTATCTGCGATCATCTTGATCGGCGGTCTGATTTCCATGCTCAGCCTGCCGATCTCCGAATACCCGGAAGTGATTCCGCCGTCGGTGATCGTCAAGGCGCAGTATCCGGGCGCTAATCCGCAAACTATCGCGGAAACCGTGGCAACGCCGATCGAGGAACAGATCAACGGCGTCGAAGGCATGCTGTACATGTCTTCGCAAGCCACTTCGGATGGCTTGATGACGCTGACCATCACCTTCAAGCTGGGCACCTCACCTGACCAGGCCCAGCAACTGGTGCAGAATCGCGTCAACCAGGCTTTGCCGAGATTGCCGGATGTGGTCCAGCGGCTCGGCGTCACCACGGTCAAGAGTTCACCCAACCTGACCATGGTGGTGCATTTGCTGTCGCCCAACGACCGTTACGACATGGCCTACCTGCGTAACTACGCAGTGTTGAATGTCAAAGACCGGCTGGCGCGCCTGCCCGGGATTGGTTCGGTCCAACTGTTCGGTTCCGGCGATTACTCGATGCGCATCTGGCTCGATCCGCGCAAGGTGGCCGAACGCGGCCTGGCTGCCACCGACGTAGTCAACGCCATCCGCCAGCAAAACGTCAATGTCGCCGCCGGCGTGATTGGCGCTTCGCCGTCGGTGCCCGGGGTTAATTATCAGATTTCGGTAAATGCCCGCGGCCGCCTCGCCAATGAGGAAGAGTTTGGGAACATCGTAGTCCGCACTTCACCGGATGGCGTCGTCACTTATCTGAAAGATGTAGCGCGAATCGAACTCGGCGCCAGCGAATATGCGTTGCGCTCCCTGCTCGATAACAAGCAGGCCGTAGCGATTCCTATCTTCCAGGCACCCGGCTCTAACGCATTGGAAATCTCCGATAACGTCCGCGCCACCATGGCAGAGCTGAAGAAAGACATGCCGGAAGGCGTCGACTACAAGATCGTGTACGACCCGACCCAATTCGTCCGTTCGTCCATCGAGGCCGTGGTCCATACCTTGCTGGAAGCGATTCTGCTGGTGGTGATCGTGGTGATCATTTTCCTGCAAACCTGGCGCGCTTCGATCATCCCGTTGCTGGCGGTACCGGTATCGGTGATCGGCACGTTTGCCGTGATGATGGGCCTGGGCTTTTCGATCAACGCCCTGAGTTTGTTCGGACTGGTGCTAGCCATCGGGATTGTGGTCGATGACGCCATCGTGGTGGTAGAGAACGTCGAGCGCAATATCGAAAACGGCTTATCCGCCAAGGAAGCCACCTACAAAGCCATGCGTGAAGTCTCTGGACCTATCGTGGCGATTGCCTTGACCTTGTGCGCCGTGTTTATTCCACTGGCTTTCGTCAGCGGCCTGACCGGTCAGTTCTTCAAACAATTCGCCTTGACGATTGCGATTTCAACCGTCATTTCCGCATTCAACTCGCTGACCTTGTCGCCGGCACTGGCAGCCCTGCTGCTGAAAGGCCACGGCGCCAAGAAGGATGCGTTCCAACGTCTGATCGATCGTTTCTTCGGCGGCTTCTTTGCTGTGTTCAACAAGGTCTTTCACCGCGCTTCGGACTCCTACAGCGGCGGCGTGACCGGCATCTTGAAACGCAAGTCTGCTGCGCTGGCAGTGTATGCAGTATTGATCGGCGTCACCGTGCTGCTGTTCCATACCGTGCCGAACGGCTTCATCCCGGCCCAGGACAAGCAATATCTGGTGGGCTTTGCGCAATTGCCTGACGCCGCATCGCTGGATCGTACTGAAGACGTGATGCGCAAGATGTCGGAAATCGCACTGAAGCAGCCTGGCGTGGAATCCGCCGTGGCCTTCCCTGGCCTGTCGATCAACGGCTTCGTCAACAGCCCCAACTCCGGCATCGTGTTCACCACGCTCAAACCGTTTGACGAGCGCCGTGGCGCCGACCAGAGCGGGATTGCGATTGCACAGCAGCTGAATCAAAAGTTCGCGGCTATCCAAGGTGCGTTCATCGCCGTCTTTCCGCCGCCACCGGTGCAAGGCCTGGGTACGATTGGCGGCTTCAAGCTGCAGCTCGAAGATCGCGCCGCGCTCGGCAACCAGGCATTGAGTGACAGTTTGCAGGCATTCATGGCAAAAGCGCAAAAAGCACCGGAGCTGGCTGGCATGTTCTCCAGCTTCCAGATCAATGTGCCGCAGCTATATGCCGATGTCGACCGGGTTCGCGCCCAGCAACTGGGGGTATCGATCCCGGCGGTATTCGACACCTTGCAAATCTACCTCGGGTCGCTGTACGTGAACGATTTCAACAAGTTCGGCCGTACCTTCCAGGTACGGGTCCAGGCTGATGCGCCGTTCCGTGCCCACGCCGAAGATATCGGCTTGCTGAAAGCCCGCAACGACCGTGGTGAGATGGTGCCACTGTCGTCCTTGCTGAAGATGACGCAAAGCTACGGACCCGATCAGGCGATACGCTATAACGCCTTCCCTTCTGCCGATATCAACGGTGGACCGGCGCCTGGCTACAGTACTGGCCAGGCCCAGGCTGCGGTAGAACGCATCGCCGCCGAGACGCTGCCACGCGGCATCAGCTACGAGTGGACTGAAATCACCTATCAGGACAAGATTGCCGGCGATACGCTGTTCATCATCCTGCCGTTGTCGATCTTGCTGGTGTTCTTTGTACTGGCGGCGCAATACGAGAGCCTGACCTTGCCGCTGGCAGTGTTGCTGATCGTACCGATGGGGATCTTGTCGGCAATCTTCGGTGTCTGGCTGACAAGAGGCGACGACAACATCTTCACCCAGATCAGCCTGATCGTATTGGTCGGCCTGGCGTGTAAGAACGCGATCCTGATTGTGGAGTTTGCGCATGAACTGGAATTGCAAGGACGTTCCATCTACGCTGCGGCAATCGAAGCTGCGCATTTACGTCTGCGGCCTATCCTGATGACCTCGATCGCTTTCATCGCAGGCGTCATCCCGCTGATCCTGTCGACCGGCGCCGGTGCTGAAATGCGCCATGCGATGGGGGTCGCGGTGTTCTCCGGCATGATTGGCGTGACTGCTTTCGGGTTGTTCCTGACACCGATCTTTTACGTATTGCTGCGCACCCTGGCATCGCGGTTTACCGGCACGAAACCGCAAACCGAACATCATGCCGGTCCAGCGCCGACAGCGCACGGACCAGCAGCGCCAGCCATTGCAACAGTGGCGCAAATCGAAGGAATCTGAGTATGAAAACTTTCAATCTGAACTTCAATCTGAAACTCAGCACGCTGGTTGCCGCACTGGTGCTGGCCGGTTGCTCCACCACCAAACCGCCGGAAAAAATTGCGGTTGATTTGCCGACGCAATATCGCGAAAGCGCTAATCTGGATGGCAGCTGGAAAGTCGCGCAGCCGGCCGATGGCGCCGATCGCGGCGCCTGGTGGATGGTGTTCGGCGATGCCGAGCTGAACCGGCTGATCGGTGAAGCCACACAATCCAGCCCGACCCTGGCAATGGCATTGGCGCGCGTCAAGGAAGCGCGCGCCACCGCCGGCCTGGCCGATGCCGACCGCGCGTTCCAGCTAGGCGCCGCCTTCGGCCCGACCCGCCAGGGCACGGCGAGCGCCACGTCCACCCAATGGCAGGCGCAGCTGGGCGCCTCCTATGAGGTCGATCTGTTCGGTCGCCTGTCGGACAGCAGCCGTGCCGCCCGTCTTGATGTTGAAGGACAGGAAGCAGCTTATCGCTCGGTGTTGCTGGCGTTGCAGGCCGATGTCGCCCAGCAGTATTTTGCGATCCGTTCGCTTGATTCGGAACTGGATGTGCTGCAGCAAACCATCAAGCTGCGCCAGGAAAACATGCGGCTGGTGCAGCATCGCTATGATGCCGGCGACACCAGCGAGCTTGATGTAGCGCAAGCCCAGACCGAACTGTCGGTAACCCAGGCGGAACAGGAAGGCGTCAGCCGAAGCCGCGCCCAGCGCGACCATGCGCTGGCGATCCTGCTCGGCAAGGCGCCGGCCCAGTTCACGCTGGCAACTGAACCGCTGCAACCGGTAACGGTCAGCGTGCCGCCCGGCCTGCCCTCCGATCTGCTGGAACGGCGCCCGGACGTCGCCCAGGCGCAGCGCCAGCTGGCCGCCGCCAGCGCCCGTATCGGCGTAGCCAAAGCCGGCTTCTTTCCGAGCCTGGTGCTGACGGCGTCCGGCGGCTTCGCGTCGGACGCGCTGCACAACCTGTTCCAATGGTCTAGCCGCAGCTGGCTACTGGGGCCGGTGGTCGGCTCCGTGCTCAATATGCCCTTGCTGGACGGTGGCCGCAACAAGGCCAATCTGGCAAAGGCGGATGCCAACTATGAATCGGTGGTGGCCAATTATCGGCAACAAGTGCTGGTCGGCTTCCAGGATGTGGAAGATAACCTGAGCGCCCTGCGCACTCTGGATAATCAGATCCGATTCCAGGAAGATGCCGTGAAGTCGGCGCAACTGGCGGCGCGCCTTGCTGACTCACGTTATCGGAATGGCTCTACCAGCTACTTTGAAGTGATCGACGCGCAACGTTCGAGTCTTTCCGCGCAACGCGCGAAAAGCCAGACCGTTGGTCTGCGTGCAGTGGCGTCGGTTGGTCTGATTCGGGCGTTGGGCGGTGGGTGGAATGCGCCTGCCGCCAGTAACAGTGCGCTGGCTTTGGCTAAATAACGTTGGAAAAATGGCGATGTCGGCATCGCCATCTCCGTAGCGTGGGCACGCCTTTGTGCCCACGCTACAACACCGGGAAAGCCTTAGTCGCGGATATCGCGCAAAGGTGAGGTCTTCAGCAAGCCGAAAGTCAGCAGGCTGCCGCCTGCCGCGATAGCAATCAATCCGCTACGCACCCCCAGATGCTCGGCAATCCAGCCGGCCGACAAGGCGCCCAGCGGCGCCGCCGCCACGGTCATGAAACGCATGGTGGACACCATGCGGCCGTGATAAGCGTCGGGCGTCAGTTTCAGGCGCAGTGCAAGGTAAGGCATGAAATACAGCATGGCGCTGCAATCGAAGATGAATACCACTACGCCGTAAGCCAATGCACTCAGCAGCGGCGAGCCAAACAGGTTGGCCGGGATCATTGCCAGCAACAGCCACGCCGCGCCAGTGCCGCCGAGGCCGATCAGGATCGTGCGCCCGCTGCCGAATCGCCGTGACAAAGGCTTGAGCAATATAGAGCTGACCAGCACGCCGAGGCCACCCAGCGTTTGCGCTGCGCCCAACACGCCTGGCGACATGCCTAGCTGGTGGGTGGCGAACAGGATCTGCAACGCCAGGTAACCATTGAACAGCACTTGCCACAAGGCGGTACCCCAGGCCAGCGCCCACAGCACTTCGTGATTCCACACCATCTTGATGCCATCCACCATTTCGCGGAAAGGATGGCGATCGGACGGCGCAGGATAAGTGTCGCGCTTGCGCAGAAAACGCAAATTCCACCACGACCCGATGAACCCGAGGGCATCGACCAGCACCGCTACCGGCGCCGTCAGCAATTGCACCAGCATGCCGGCGATGCCCGGGCCGATCAGGCGCGCCATCGAATCGGTAGCGGCAAACTTGCTTTGCGCATCCAGCAAATGCTCGCGCCCTACCAGCTGCGCCAGAAACACCTGGGAAGCGCTGCCACCGATGACAAAACCGATCCCCATCAGGAAGCCGACCGCATACAGCACATGCATGTTCAACAAACCCAGCCAGTAACTTATCGGGATCACCGCCAGCACGACGCCAAACAGGAATTCCGACCACAGCAGTACCGGATACTTGCTGCGCCGGTCCAGCCAGACGCCGACTGGCAGCGAGAACAAGGCGAACGGCAAGGTCTGCAAGGCAATCAGCATGCCCATCTGGGCGGGAGTGGCTTGCAGCAGAAGTACTGCGGTGAGCGGAATCGCCAGGCTGCTGATCTGCTCGCCGAAGCTGGCGATGACGGTGGTCAGCCAGAAGCGGCGGAAGTCGCGATGGCGCAGCATCGGATCGGCCGACAGCTTGCGCGTGAAAAATTGACGGAATGCGGTAAAAATAATGCAACTCTCTGAAAGCGGCAACACTGGGTAAGTAAGCGCGACACGGATAGTTCCTGATGGGAACATTAACCAAATGATAGCAGTAATGCGGTCGGCATTTACCTGCCGCCACAAATTAAATTTGCTGGATGTTCATAGGTAAAATGAGTGGAAGCGAGGATTCATTCCGAAGCTTTTCGATGGAATTTCGAAGTCCGGAAAAGATATCAATAAATTATTATTTTTCAACGCCAAGCAATTTGAGACGACTGGTCATATAATAGCGGTATGAATAAAGTCCTCACCCCCAACGATACCCGCGCAACCTTGCTCGAAACCGGCCTCCGGCTATTCGCAGAGCAAGGCTACAACGGCACCGGCATCAAGGAAATCGTCGATGCCACCGGCGTGCCCAAGGGTTCGTTTTACAACTATTTCAAGAGCAAGGAAGACTTCGGCGCCGAGGTCATCTCGTTTTATGCCGACGGCTTCGCAGACAAGTGGTCGGCTTATTTTGCCGAAGGCCCGGAACAACCGTTGGCCGCGTTGCGTTACACCTACGAACGCATCATCAGCTATCACGAACAGTGCGAAGTGAAAGCCGGCTGCCTGCTGGGTAATTTTGCTGCCGAAATGTCGGAATCCAGCGAACTCTGCCGCCTTACCCTGCAGGAAGTGGTCGGCGGCTGGCGAAAGCGTTTCGCCAGCTATCTGCGCAAAGCCCAGGCCGACGGCTCGGTACGTACCGACCTGAGCGCGGAGCAACTGACCGATTTTTTCTGGAACGCCTGGGAAGGTGCCCTGCTGCGCATGAAAATCGAACGCTCGACGGCGCCGGTGCGCGCCTGCATCAATCTGATGTTCGATCATTTTTTCCTGCCTTAGCGTCACAGAAGCTACAGGAGGAATTGAATTCTCTTATTAAAACAAATCCGAGACGACCGGTCATTTATTAATTAGCATTGCAGTTTTTTTAGCAGCAAGTCAAACCACCAATCGCCTGACAGCGATTTATTCACGAAGGAATGCACATGAGCCGCACCCCAGAAACCCGTACCGAAGACAGCCTGTTCCAACCCGCCCGCATTGGCGACATCGAAGTGTCCAACCGGATTGTAATGGCGCCGCTGACCCGCAACCGCGCCGGCGAAGGCAATGTACCGAATGAATTGAACCTGAAATATTACGCCCAGCGCGCATCGGCCGGCCTGATCGTAACCGAAGCGACTCAGGTCTCAGCCCAGGCGCAGGGTTATGCCAACACACCTGGCCTGCATACGCCGGAACAAGTCGCCGCCTGGAAAAAAATCACCGATGCCGTGCATGAAAAAGGCGGCCGTATCGTGGTGCAAATCTGGCATACCGGCCGCATGTCGCATGTCTCCTTCCAGCCGGACGGCAAGGCGCCGGTAGCGCCATCGGCAATCCGCGCCGACGCCAAGACCTTTGTGCCCGGCGAAGGTTATGTCGACACCTCGGTGCCGCGTGAACTGCCGCTGGCAGACATCCCTGGCGTAATCGACGACTTCCGCCAAACGGCGCGGCGCGCCATGGACGCCGGTTTCGATGGCATTGAAATCCACGGTGCACACGGCTATCTGCTCGACAGTTTCCTGCGTGACGGCTCGAATCACCGTACCGACATCTACGGCGGCAGCATTGAAAATCGCAGCCGCCTGCTGTTGGAAGTAGTGGCCGCAACCAGTGCCGAAATCGGCGGCGGCCGGGTCGGTGTGCGCCTCTCACCGGTATCGCCAGTCAACGATTCCAGCGAAAGCCAGCCGCAACCGTTGTTCAACTATCTGGTGGAACAGCTCAACCAGTTTGGCCTGGCCTATCTGCACGTGGTCGAAGGCCACACCGGCGGCCCGCGCGATAACGCACCGTTTGACTACGAAGCACTGCATCAACGTTTTGACGGCGCCTGGCTGGTGAACAACGGCTACGACCGCATGATGGCGCGCGAAGCCATCGCCAGCGGGCACGGCGACCTGGTCGCTTTCGGCCGCGCCTTCATCACCAATCCGGATCTGGTATATCGCTTGCAGCACAACCTGCCGTTGAATGTACCCTTTACCGATGCGCCGTTGTATGGCGGTGAGGGTGAGCACGGGTATACCGATTACCCGGCGCTGACTGAAGCGTAAACAATAATCGAGTAATCGAAGCGATCCGCTTGCGCACTTCATCCGAATTGCACAAACGATCGAGACTCACAGCCGGCGCAGCTTACGGCGCTGCCGCCGGCTTTTCACTACCATAGGTAATCGCCAGATATTCTCCAATCTGCTTAACCTGCTCATCGCTCAGGGGCGCGCCATATGCGTGCTGCATTTTCGCCACCTCCGCAGTCCATTGCGTCAGAGTCATCTTGCCAGGCTGCTGGTTGATGTAGTCGGCAGAATGGCAGATCGCGCACATTTGCGTGGCGACCACATAACCCGGATGCGTGGAAGGCTTGAGCTGGGCCGTTTCCTGCGGTAGCGTAATGCTCAAGGGTGCTGCCGATGCAATCGCAGCTGCGCCAAACAGGACGCCGGCAACCATCGTTTTTACGTAGTTCATGGCGATCTCCTAAGCAACGCTTATTTTTGTGGTTTCGATCACGTTGCGCGCATAACCTGCAGGATTCCAGGTAGCTTCGGGCGGTTGGATTTCACCACTCTGCGCGGTCGCCCTTACCATCAGCTGCAACTCTCCCTTGCGCGACGGCGTGATGCCGAAGCGCCATTCGCGGAACGAGTATTTTCCAAGATCTTTGCCCAGCACCGCGGCCTTCCATGTCTGGCCGCCGTCAGCCGAAATATCGACAGCTTTGATGCCGCTGCCGCCATCGAAAGCAATCCCTTTCAGTTCAACCCGGCGCCCGGCGCGGACCACCGAGCCATCATGCAGACTGGTGATGAAGGAGCGTACCTTCAAACGCGAAATCGGCCGTGTTTTTCCTGGCGCTGTTCCGGGCGTCACACACATGCAGTCGTTGTCAGGAACGCGATACGCGGTGGCCATGAAAAAGCCGTCGTAGACATGGTCCAGCACTTCGATTTCATTCAGATGCTTGACCCAATACGTGCCGAAATAACCGGGTACGATCAGCTTGATCGGATAGCCGTTCAAGAAAGGAATATCGGCGCCGTTCATGGACCAGGCGATGATCGGTTCGCCGCTAAGGGCGTGATCGATATCGAGCGCCTTGATGAAATCCGGCGTGGTTGGCAGTACTGGCTGATCCAGTCCGTTGAAGCTCACCTGTTTGGCGTCGGCCAGCACTCCGGCATGCTCCAGCACCGCCTTCAACGGCACGCCGACCCAGCGCGCATTTCCCATGGAGCCGTTGCCGAGCTGCGCACCGAACACGCGCGGCGTTGAAAATGCGCGGCTGTTGCCGGAACACTGGTTGACCGCCACCACTTCGACCGCCGGCGCAATCGCCTTCAGTTCAGCCAGCGACAGCGACAGTTCGCGCGTGACCCGGCCGCTGATCTTTAACCGATAGGTGTTTGCATCAATCGAGGTAGGGATATTGGCCAGGTGGTAGCGCACGAAAAATGCATCGTTCGCGGTAAGCGGCCCTTCGTTGAACGCGCTGAAAGGCGTTTCAAGATGCGGCGGACGCGTTGTGATCCGCATCAACGGACGTTTTTGCGGATACGCGACCAAGTCTCGTTCGCCGTTGTCTACCGGTATGCTGGTGGTGGTGGCGGCCGCAATGCTGTGCAACGGCGCCAGCGCCAGTGAGCCGGCAGCTAGCCCGGCATTCTGCAAAAATTTGCGACGGCTGGATGTGGCATTGCCTTCATCGGATTTCATGACAGTCTCCCGCGATATCAACATTGTTGTAGTTGTGAGAGCTGACCTGCCATCAAAAATTGCTGCGGTGCGGCCGGTTCAGCTCGTTTTTCATCAAGTAATATGACAAGAACTTTAGTACGATAGCGCGGAGCCGTAAAGCAAATTGCAAAGCTGATATCTACCTACGCAGTAGGTAGATCGCATCGAAAACAAATAGCTGCAAATAAAAATGGAAGCCCGCAGCTTCCATTTTTCGTCCTGCACAACAGTCTCCAGATATCAGAAAGCAACACGTCCCTGCACGTACACCATGCGTGGCGCACCAACCAGCTTGCCGATATTCGAATCGGTAGTGCGCGTGAAATAACGCTTGTCGGTCAGGTTATTGACTCCGGCCAGCAGCTCTGTCCCCTTCAAACCCGGCACTTTCCAGTTGACTTGCGCATTCCAGGTGCGAAAACCGGGAATCTCGCCGTTGCCGCCATTCGCGCTTTCGGCAATGGTGTTGGCGTTATCGGCAAACTGCCGGCTTTGATGCGTAGTCGACAGATCGAAGCCCCAGGCGCCGATCGCATAACGGGCGCCGATGGTGTCGGTATTGCGCGAGTAGAACGGCACGTCGAGGCCAGCGGTCGGGCCGGATTTCTGCAACGCGCGGGTGTAGGTGTAGTTTGCGTAAAGATTCAGACCGGCCAATACACCCGCCTTGTCAAAGGCATAGTCGATCGCAGTCTCGATCCCATCGTGACGGGTGGCGCCGATATTCTGGAACACTGCCGGCGAGCTGCCTGCTACCTGTTGGATCTGGTTGTCGAAACGGATGTCGAAAGCGGTGATCTCGGCCGACAGCTGACGGCTCTTCCAGCGCGCGCCGATTTCAGCGGTCTTCGCCAATTCCGGCACCAGCGGATTGCCGACGATGGCCGCATTCAGCTGAGTATTCTGGACCGGGCCGAATGAGGTGCTGTAGTTGCTGAACAACGTCAGGTACTGGTTCAGCAGGTAAGCCACGCTGATCGACGGCAGGGGCTTGTTGTTATCGATCGGGAATACCGGGCCGTTGAGGACGTCGGTACGGGTCGAACGGATATGTTCGTAGCGGATGCCGGGCGTAATGCGCCAGTCGCCAAGCGAAATCTTGTCGTCGATGTAGACCGCGTGGGCGCCGGTGAAATTATCGAAAGAGCTGGACGGCGGCGTAGCGATCCCGGTTGCTACCGATGTGTTGTACACCACGTCATTGCCGGTTTCACGGATATAGCGATAGCCGACCGTCACATCGTTGGTGCTGCCGCCGAAGTTGAAGCGTTGCGTATAGCGCGGCTCGATCCCCAGCGTCTGGTAAGTGCGCGGCTGATGGCCGAGGACCTTGCCGTTGATCAGCGTACTTTGACGGAAGCTCTCGTTGTAATAAGTGCGGATCTCGAATTCCCGGGTATCGGAAATCGTATTCAGGTAACCGATGTCGGCGCCTTTGCGGGTACCACTCCAGAAGTCGGTTGGCCGGGTGTTCTGGAACGGGTTGGCCGCGTATTGCGCGGCTGTCAGGCCTCCCGGGGTCTGCGAACGTACATCGTAGTACGACAGCTTGCCGTAGATCTCGGAACTCGGGGTCAGTTGATAGCGGAATTTCAGCGCGAAATCGTTGACCGTTTCACCGCTGTTGGCGCGCCAGCCGGAGCCATCGACGCCGGAATACAGAACTGCCAGGCCGAGACCGTTATCGAGCTGGCTGCCGACGAAGGCACTGTACTGGCGATTGGCGCCGCCTGCCTCGGTGTAGTTGTTGGTGCGCACGGTGGCGTCGCCATTGAAGCCCGGTTCGGTCGGAATCGAACGGGTCTTGAAATTGATGATCCCGCCGACGTTCTGGGGGCCGAAGCGGACCGAGCCGGCACCGCGTACGACGTCAATCGATTCGATGTTGTCCAGGCTGACCGGCGCAAACGATAGCTGCGGCTGGCCATACGGTGCAACCGCCAGCGGAATACCGTCGAGCAGTACCGTGGAGCGTGGCGAGAAGCGCCCTGCCAGGCCGCGCACGCCGATATTCAGCGAGACGGAACTGCCGGCGGAACTAGAGTTGTCGCTCACCTGTACGCCGGGAATGCGGCGCATCACGTCGCCGATGCTGGAAGCGCCGGAATCCTCGATATCTTCTTTCTTGATCACCGTACGCGCACCGGGATAGCGCTTTACGCTGCTTTGCAGGCCGGTGCCTAGCCAGTCGCCGCTGACCTGGATAGATTCCAGCGTATGCTCTTCAGCGGCAGCAGCGTCAGTTTGCTACGCGTGCAGCGTCGCCGGCACGGTAAATACTGCCAGCGCCAAGGTGACGGCAGCAGAGCACTTCAAGCGCGGGGTGGTCAAAGTCCGGGGAAATTCGAGGGCTGCCATGCGGTTTATTCTCCTGATACGCAATTCATGTTCGCACTGGCTGTTCTATTGCTACGCGACATGGTCGGGAACGGGAGATACTGGCTGGCGGTCGGTCGGTTACGATAAGCCACAAATAGTAATGATTCTCATTATACGAGTCAACACAAACCCTGAAAATGTTGTTTTTTCGATTTCGCTGCTGCAGTTCGTTACCGGGCGGCATAGGCAATTCAGGTGCATTGCAAATAGCCGTGGCAACCCCTATGATCAGAGCGTATCGGCAAGGCATATGCCCATCTGCGCGACCTGTTGAAATTTCATCCAGGGGGAAACGGAAAATGAAAACCATACTGACACTAGTTGCCGCCGTGCTGCTGACATCCACCACGCCCTCCTTCGCCGCAGACCAGCAAGCCGAACTAATAAAGCAAGCCCAAGCCGCAGCTACCAGTTGGGTGTCGTTAACCGATGCCGGCAAGTATGGCGAGAGCTGGGAACGCGCCGGCACATTCTTTAAGACCGGCATCGCAAAAAACACGTGGGAAACCGGCATCCGTTCGTTAAGGGCGCCGCTGGGCTCGGTCAAGACGCGTGAACTGAAAAGCACGGAATATGCGACCACCCTTCCCGGCGCACCCGATGGCGAATACGTGGTGATCCAGTACGAAACCCAGTTCGAAAACAAAAAATCCGCGGTTGAAACCATCACGCCGATGCGTGAAAAAGACGGCAGCTGGAAAGTTTCAGGCTACTTTATCCGCTAACTAAAATTGCGGAGGATAGCTAAGAATAGAAAAAGCGAAGTACGGAAGTAGTGGGAATTCCAGACGGGGCAAACCAGAAGAAACAGTGATCGACAGAGTTGCGGCCTTGGCGGCTCAGCTTAACCCCAGGATCCGAAAGCCACCTCGTGAGGGCCTCGAAATCTCTTAATACAGGGCGCCTTGTGGGCAAATCTGGACATAACCAGAATTCGTTCGTGCAGATGACAGCGTAGATCCGTCTGTCCGCTTACTGCATAGCATTGAATGTTATTCAGCGTAATTCTTCGTAAGACCGGTATTGTCGGCAGCGCCAAATACCATATCTCCAATGCAGACAGTGTTACAAGAATGGAATATGATGTCCACTCACAAATTCGTATGCACCATAGCAGTTTGTTATATAGCCTCAGGTGCGCACGAGACAGCACTCTGCATTGATACAAGACCATGATCCGTTTCAGACAAATCGAAGCCTTCCGCTCACTCATGATTTCCGGCACCAGCGTGTCTGCCGCCCGCCGCATGCATGTAACCCAGCCGGCAATCAGCAGGCTGATTGCCGATTTAGAGGAAGACCTCGGTTTCCGTCTGTTCAACCGCGCCAAAGGTCGCCTGGAGCCGACCAACGCCGGCGTGCGTTTTTATAAGGCGGTTGAAGAAAATTTCCTAGGTCTGGAGCGGCTGATGCAAGTGGCCGGTAGCATTCGCCACGAAGCGCCGGAAGGTCTCACCATTGCCTGCCTGCCGGTGTTATCCACCACTTTGCTGCCCGAGATATTGCAACGCTTCTTTAAACAGCATCCGGATGTCTCGGTCAAGATCGATAGCTGCAGCGTGCCCGAGATCCTGGTCAGCCTGCAAGATCTCAAGGTCGACATGGCGCTGAGCCTGGCGTTTCCGCCATTTGCCGGCATCGAGGTCGAGCCGATCATGGAAGCAACCATGCTGTGCGCGATGCTCGCGACCCATCCGCTGGCGCAAAAAGAAATCATCCTGCCCGAAGATCTTGACGGCGAAAACGTGATCGGCTGGATGCCCAACAGCGCACAATCCTATGACCGCGAGTTATCGACATTGAAAACGGCCGCGATCCGTCCCAATTACACGATTCAGACGCATACTTCGCACACTCGGTACGCGATGGTTGCGAATGGCTTCGGCGTGGCGATCGTCGAGCCGTTTGCGGCCAAGATCTGGCGCCCTCACGGCGTCATCACGCGTCCGTTCAAGGCCGACATCACTTACAAATACGTACTCGCCTACCCAAGCGGCGGCATCCGCTCGGAACTGGCGCATGACCTGCGCGAGGCGGCTTTGCACGTTGCGAAAAACTATAGTTTCGGTTTGTAGGGCAGCCTGATCGACGACGTAGTGATCTGGGGGCGGTCAACTTTCGCAGGCCTTATCGCGAAACTTGACTCTGACCCCACATCACGGGTTCGGAGAACGGCAATCCACTTATCGCAGGTTTGTATCTTTGCGTTTTACGACTCCTGCTCCGTGGTCCACTAAGCGGGGTCAGAGTGAAGTTTCGGCGGTGAACCATACCGAAAGTTCACTCTGACCCCGGTTAGTTAGTTCTGGTTGTCCGTTGCAAAGAGCTTCTCAGACCTGCTGGACTAACTCGCAGGCAGGACGATGGTTGCCACCAGGCCGCCATCGATGTGGTTGTGCAACTGCAGTTCGCCGCCATGGGCTTGCACGATATTGCGTGCGATACCCAGGCCCAGTCCCATGCCGCCGGCATTCTGGTCGCGGCCATGCTCCAGCCGGGTGTATGGATCAAACAAGCTATGCAGGGCTTCTTCGGGCACGCCGGGGCCATGATCGCGAATCTGGATCTGGATTTCGTTGCCTGACTCGTCGGTAATCGCAGTCACCGCGATTTCGACTTTTTCACCGTAGTGCAAGGCGTTGTCGAACAAGTTGCCGATAGCGCGCTTGAGCGCCAGCGGCTTTGCCATCACCGTCAACCCTGATTCGCTGAACGCCACCTCATGCCCTGCCATGCGGGCGTCGCGGATCATGCGCAAGATCAGCGCGTCAAGTTTTACCTCGGTGCGGTTTTCATGGATATCGCTATCCTTGACCGATTGCAAAGCGCCCTTCACCATCATGTCGAGCTCATCCAGGTCTTCATGGAATTCGCTGCGCAGCTCCTCATCATCCAGCAATTCGGTACGCAACTTCAGGCGCGTGATCGGCGTCCGCAAATCATGTGAGATAGAGACGAACAAACGCTCGCGGTCATCCAGATAACGCTTGATGCGCTCGCGCATCGCGCGGAAAGCGCGTGCGGTCTTGATAAATTCGCGGCTACCGGTTTCGGGTAGTTCGGGCGCGGTCTCGCCTTTGCCGAATGCTTCGGCAGCGTCCGATAACGCCGCCAGCGGGCGCGTGGTCCAGCGCACCACCAGGATCGACAGCAATAGCACAGTGGCCAGCGACACGCCTTGCAACAGCAACCGTTCCGGCGACAAGGGATTATCGCTATCGAGGAAATAAGGGTTCGGCATAAGGGCAGCCAGGTATAACCAGTTGCCAGGTTCAAGCTCGGTCTGGATTACCAGCACCGGCGCCGGATTCGGCTTGATCAACAGCGTATGCTGGACCCAGCTGTCCGGCAAATCCGCAACCTGCAAACCTTCTGGCGACACCATCAGATCGTCGGGCCAGGCAAACGCCAGCCGGAATCCGGGCAGGAAAGGCAGATCCGTTTTCAATGTCGCGCCGATATCGGTCAGCGCCATGTTGGCAAGGGGATTGTCGGCAATTTTGTGAATGGTGACGGGGCCGTCGTTGGTGTTCACAAAAAACCGGGTGCCGCCCATCTCACGTAATTGCTGGATCAGGATCGGCCGATAGTTTGCCGGCAGGCTCATGAAAAAACGGATCGCGCTGGCCGCGGTGTGGGCCAGATGCTGGGCTGCAGTCTTCGTTTCGATTTCCGCCTTGCTGCGCAACTGCGCAGACCAGATCAAACCCCCGGCCAATTGCGTCACCAGCACGCCAAACACCATGACTACCGAGAGCCGCCCCAGCAGCGTATGCGGCAACAGCCAGGACAGTAACTGGCTATACCAGGTTGACCAGGCCGACCAGCTACGCCGGGGCACGGCTTCAGATTTGCGCAGCGGCCACATCGGCAGAGAATACATAACCGGCGCCGCGCACGGTCTTGATCAGATGCGGGTCCTTGCCGCCATCGTTCAGGCGCAAGCGTAATTTGCTGATCTGCACATCCAGCGAACGGTCCAGCGGCCCGACATCGCGGCCGCGGGTTTCCTCGCACAGTACACCGCGATCGAGCACGTCGCCCGGATGCTCGACAAAGTATTTCAGCAATTGATAATCGAGGCCGGTAAGCGCCACCAGCTGGCCATCCGGATCGCTCAGGGTGCGCTCTACCGAATCCAGCGTAAAGCCGACAAAGCGGTAGTAGCGCGGCGCGACGGCGCTGTCTATGCCGCTACGGCGATGGATAGCCTTGATCCGGGCCAGCAGTTCACGCGGACTGTAGGGCTTGGCGATATAGTCGTCGGCGCCAAGCTCCAGGCCGACCACCCGGTCAGTCTCATCGGAACTGGCGGTGAGCATGATGATCGGCACGTTGGAACGGCGCCTGACGGTTTTGCACAAGGAAAAACCATCGGTATCCGGCAGCATCACATCCAGGATCACCAGCGACAGCTCTTCCGCGTAGCGCTGGAATTCTGCCAGGAACGCTTCGCCGTTGTGCGCCAGGCGCACTTCGTACTGATTTTTTTCCAGATAGGCTTTTAACAGCGTCCGTGTTTTCTGGTCGTCGTCGACGATCAATATCTTGCGCATTATTCCTGCTTTCCTGTTTTCGACAAGGACCGGGCAATGCCCGCCAGCCTGCGCTGGATATCGCTCTCGGGCATCTTGTCGTCCATGAAATAACGATGCACTTCAGCCACGATGGCGTCTTTCGCGGTTTCGTCGGCGGCCATCCGATGCACCAGGCTCGGCGCCTGGAATGCACTACCTTTGCTGAACGCGTTCCATGAGGCGCGCGCACAGCTATCCATTTTCGACAAATCCGGAGAGCGCCACACCGGGATCGCACCTTTGACCTGATTGTAAGCGGTTTGCACCGGCTGCGACATGATCAACTGCGCCAGCTTTTCCTGTGCCGGCTGATGCGAATAGTCGCCGGCGAACATGGCCAGGGTGTCGACGCTGTACAAATGATAGTCTGCAGTGCCTGGCACCGCGACGCAAGAAAAATCCCGATCGGTAGTCAAACCCCAGGCCAGCAGCTCGCCCTTGGCCCAGTCGCCCATGACAAACATGGCGGCGTCGCCATCGGCCAGCTGCCGTGTCATGTCCGGCCACGGGCGTTCCTTGAGCGGCGCCGGCATCCATTCCTTGAGCACCCGCAGGCGCTTCAACGCATGGGTCATGCGGGCGTCGCCAAACGCGCCGGGACTCAAATCGACGAACAGGGAACGGTAATAAGCCGGGCCGCTTTCGGCCAGCACCAGCGTTTCAAACAAGGTGGCGACCTGCCAGGCCTCGCTGCTTTGCGCCAGCGGAGTAATGCCGGCATGTTTGAGTTTATCTGCCACCCGGTCGAATTCAGCCCAGGTCTTGGGCACCGCCAAACCGAGCCGGTCGAAAATCTTCTTGTTATAAAACAGATTGTTGATGCGATGTATGCCCAGCGGCACCGCCACCACATGGCCACGGTTATGCACCAGCGACCACACTGTGGGAAACAACAATTTTTGCCAGTTGCCCGGAGTGGCGACATCGTCCAGCTCCAGCAACAAGCCGAGATCGGCCCACTCGCCAAATACAATCCCGTTAAGCTGGGTAGCTTCAGGCGCTTTACCTGCCAGCACCATACTCTTGAGCACCTTGCTGGCGCCAAGGCCGGCGCCACCAGGAATGGCCAGGTCACGCCACTGAATATTTTCTTCGGCTAGTTTCCTGCTCAACACATCAACTGCCTTGCGCTCGCCTGCGGAGGTCCACCAGTGCACCACCTGCAATGCGGCTGCCGGTTGATTGCCGACGGCGACCGGCGCTATAGTGGCGGCTGCGGCCGTACCGATCGTGTATTTGAATAGGTGAAGTACTGCCAGGAGTGCTGCCAGAAGTACGATCGAGCTACGAGATCTTGTAGCCCGGATTTTCGCGCCTCCCCTGTCATTCGCGTGTCGCTTATCAATCATCTAGCGCCTTGTTGATATTCTTATAAATGCTTGTTCCATCTCCTACATCGCGTGTGACTATAGCGCAAGTCCGGTATACAACGTTAACGCTCCTCTAGTTTTGTAAAGAAACGTAAAGTTTCGTAATTTTACCTATAGTCCCGGAACGCCCGCATCGCCGCCAATCAGTCGTGTTGCAGGATGAAGGGACAGCAATTGGCGGGTAACACTGTAAAGATATGTAATCGGCAAAAACCTCATATTTTAATTTTTATCAATAAAATCAATTACTTAAATAAATTTTAGAGATGGATTACAACTAAGATGGCAGCACATTTTTTATGGTGCTAATGTCTGTTCGCGGCACTTTAATTAGCATCGCGCTCTGGAAAGTGCAGTATTAAAGAAGCAGTTGAGGATGCAGTTAAAGAAGCAATTGAGACCCCCAAGCAATAAAAACCAAGCCATAAATCCAAGAGGAGACATTGATGCAAACCATCAACCGAATTCGCACTATCCGCAATGCTGTACTGATCGCCCTGGCGACCGTTGGCACAGCACAAGCCGGCACGCTGACGATTGAAAGCTGGCGCGTCGACGACAAGACCTTGTGGGAAACCGTGCTGATCCCGGCTTTCCAGAAAAAGAATCCTGGAATTGAAGTCAAATTTGCACCTACCGCCCCTACCGAATACGACTCCAGCCTGACCGCGCGCCTGGCCGGCGGCACCGCTGGCGATCTGATCGCCTGCCGTCCGTTCGATGTCTCCTTGTCTTTGTACAAGAAGGGCAACCTGGAAAAGCTGGATGGCAAACCGGGCATGGAACACTTCCCTGCTTCGGCCAAGACAGCCTGGCAGAGCGATGATGGCAAAGACACGTTCTGTATGCCAATCGCCTCGGTGATCCACGGCTTCCTGTACAACCAGAAGATTTTCAAAGACCTGAACCTGCAACCGCCGAAGACTGAAGCTGAATTCTTCAAGGTGCTCGACACCATCAAGAGCAATGGCAAATACGCTCCGCTGGCGCTGGGTACAAACGATCAGTGGGAATCCAGCCAGATCATATTTACCGGCATCGGTCCTAACTACTGGCATGGCGAAGAAGGCCGCAAGGCACTGATCTCGGGCAAGGAAAAATTCACCGATCCTAACTTCGTCAACGCCTTTGAGTACGAAGCCAAACTGGGTAAATACCTGTCCAAGGGCGCCAGCTCGCAAACCTATGGCGACAGCCAGAATCAGTTCGCGCTGGGCAAGGCTGCGATCTACCCTGCCGGCTCCTGGGATATCGCCTATTTCAACGACAACTCGAAGATCTCGATGGGTGCGTTCCCGCCGCCAGTGCCTAAAGCCGGCGACAAATGCTACATCTCCGATCACAACGATATCGGCATGGGCGTCAACAAAAAATCCAAGAACAAGGAAGATGCTTACAAATTCCTGGCTTGGCTCGGCTCGCAAGAATTTGCTGACATCTACACCAATAAGGTTACCGGCTTCTTCTCATTGTCGGATCACCTGATCACGGTCAAGGATCCGGTTGCGAAGCAAATGATCGACTGGCGTAAATCGTGCTCGTCGACCATCCGCCTCAACGCGCAAATCCTCAACCGCGGTGAACCAAGCATGGAAAACCAGTTGTGGAACGTGAATGCCCAGGTTCTGAACGGCAAACTGGCGCCTAAGGAAGCTGCGGCACAAATCCAGACTGGTTTCGCCAAATGGTATAAGCCGCAACAGTAAGCTTATTGCAGTCCATTGCAATAATGCTATCAGTTGGCAAAGGAAGGGTTTAAGATCAACCCTGCCCTTTGCCGGCTAGCTGGCAGGTGTAGTTTCTCCGAAGTAGTACTACACTTGCATCCAAGGCTTGCCGTTAAGGTAAGCCCGTGAAGAACGGCCCTGACACAAAAATATAAACCGTCATCACGTCTTGTTCCATAGTCCGCTTAGTGGGGTTGTAGTGGTTTTCACGATCTCCCCCGTGACGGCCGCTGCGCCTCCGGGCGAACTGCATTTCTTGCATTTAAAGAAAATCGGTATGAATCTTCAAAAAAAGACATTCCCCTGGCACATCGTGGTATTCCTGGCGCCAGCAGTCATCATCTATTCCATGTTCAGCGCGCTGCCTTTATTGGATACCCTGCGCCTGGGCTTTTATACCAGCAACGACGCCGGCGTCCACAGCTTCGTCGGCCTCGCCAATTACCACACCATCCTGTTCGATTCGGACTGGTCCAAGGCGTTCTGGAACGCCATGTTGAATAACCTGAAATTTTTCGGGATTCACATGCTGTTGCAAAACCCGATCGGCCTGCTGCTTGCCACCCTGTTTAGCCTCAAGGGCCTGCGCGGCGCCCGCACCTACCGCACACTGATTTTCCTGCCGACCCTGCTGTCGGTAGTGATCATCGGCTTCATCTGGCAACTGATCCTGTCGCCGCTGTGGGGCGTCGGCGAAGGCTTGATGACGCATGTCGGCCTGGGCGATTATTTCGCCCCATGGCTGGGACAAGAAACCACCGCGCTGCTGACACTGGGCCTGATCTCGGTCTGGCAATACGTCGGCATCCCGATGATGCTGATCTATGCCGCCCTGCTCGCGGTGCCTGAAGAAGTGCTGGAAGCGGCGTATGCCGAAGGCGCCAGTTCGTTCCGCATTTTCTGGCAGATCAAGCTGCCGCTGATTCTGCCGACGCTGGGGTTGGTGACAATCCTGACTTTTGTCGCCAACTTCAATGCCTTCGACCTGATCTATTCGGTCAAAGGAGCGCTGGCCGGGCCTAACTACTCCACCGACATCCTGGGCACCTTCTTCTACCGCACCTTCTTCGGTTACCAGGCGCAAATCGGCAGCCCGACCATGGGGGCCGCAGTGGCAACCTTGATGTTCCTGGTAATCCTGCTCGGCGTCGCCAGCTATTTCTATTTCGTGCAGCGCAAGCTGACACGCTACGAACTGTAACGAGGACCGTTCATGAACTCCATTTCCTCGCTCTCTCCAGTCGCAGCCGCGCCGATCGTACGGCCCAGCCGATTTGCCAACCTTGGGCGCATCTGGGTCCACGTGGTGCTGTGCGCCTATGCCGTGATCGCGCTGTTTCCGATTGCCTTGATCCTGATCAATTCGATCAAGTCGCGCGACGCCATTTTCGATAACCCGCTGGCGTTCCCGACACCGGATTCGTTTTCGCTGATCGGCTTTGAAAAGGTATTGCACAATACTAATTTCATGCTGTACTTCGGCAACAGCCTGGTGGTCACGCTAGGCTCCCTGGTGCTGATCGTGCTGTTCGGCGCGATGGCGGGCTGGGCCTTGTCGGAATACAAATTTCGCGGCAACCGCCTGATGGCACTGTATCTGGCGCTGGGCATCATGATTCCGATCCGGCTTGGCACAGTCTCAATCCTGCAACTGGTGGTCAGCCTCAACCTGATCAACACCCGCAGCGCGCTGATCCTGGTGTATACCGCGCAAGGCTTGCCACTGGCCGTGATGATTCTGTCCGAATTCATCCGTCAGATTCCCAAGGAGCTGAAGGATGCAGCACGCTGCGACGGCGTCGGCGAGTTCAAGATCTTCTTCCAGATCATCTTGCCGCTGATCCGCCCGGCGATTGCCACGGTAGCCGTATTCACCATGATCCCGGCCTGGAACGATTTGTGGTTCCCGCTGATCCTGGCGCCTTCGGATGAAACCAAAACCGTCACCCTCGGCGTGCAGCAATTCATCGGCCAGTATGTTACCGACTGGAATTCGGTATTGGCCTCACTGTCGCTGGCCGTGATTCCGATCCTGATCATGTACGTAATATTCTCCCGACAATTGATTCGCGGCCTGACTTCCGGCGCAGTTAAATAAAATTCAAGCAAAACGCAAGCAAAAATCAAGTAAAACACAGCAGAAGACGAGACATTCCATGGCAAACGTAAGCGTTAAGCAACTCACCAAATCGTATGATGGCAAGCAGAACGTGCTGGCCGACCTCAACCTGGAAATCAAGGATGGCGAATTCGTCGTGCTGGTGGGCCCTTCCGGTTGCGGCAAATCAACCCTGCTGCGCATGTTGTGCGGGCTGGAAAGCATCACCAGCGGCGAGTTGTCGATCGGTGACCGGGTAGTCAATCATTTGCCACCGGCCGAACGCGGCATTGCGATGGTGTTCCAGAGCTACGCCTTGTATCCGCACATGACCGTGTACAAGAACATGGCCTTCGGCCTGAAGATCGCCGGCGCCGACAAAGCCGCCATCGACCAGCGCATCCGCCATGCTGCCGGCATCCTGAAAATCGATCACCTGCTAGACCGCCTGCCGCGTGAACTGTCGGGCGGCCAGCGTCAGCGCGTCGCCATCGGTCGCGCGATTGTGCGCAAGCCGAAACTGTTCCTGTTTGACGAGCCGCTGTCCAACCTGGATGCGGCATTGCGGGTCCAGACCCGGCTCGAAATCGCCAAGCTGCATAAACAACTGGAAGCCACCATCGTCTACGTCACCCACGATCAGGTCGAGGCCATGACCCTGGGCGACAAGATCGTGGTAATGAACGACGGTTACATCCAGCAAGCCGGTTCGCCGCTGGAGCTGTACCAGCGTCCGCAAAACCTGTTTGTCGCGACCTTTATCGGTTCGCCCAAAATGAACCTGTTCACGGGCACGGTGATGGCAGTCGAGGCTGACCACCTGCGTATCAAACTTAGTAGCGGCCAGGAAATCCGTGCCGACGTTAGCGCCGGCACCACTAAAGCCGGCGATGCCGTCACGGTTGGGCTACGGCCTGAACATATTCTGGAAAACGCGCATAGTGGTGAAGTGTTCAGTGGCAAAGTCAGCATCGTCGAGCATCTTGGCGAAGCCAACTTCATCTACGTCACGCTGCAAGACGGCCAGGATCTGCTGGTTCGCGGCGACGGCAACAACCCGGTGCATATCGGCGACAGCGTCACCTTGTCAGCGCCAAGCAACGCGTTCCACGTATTCGATGCCCAGGGCCTGGCATTGGCGCGGTTGAAGCCGGGCAATATGATTTCATCTAAACAATAGTAATGCAGTTCCAGATACACTATGCGCCTTCAAAAAGGCGTGGGAGTTGAATTGAAAACAGCGTACGAATATCTGATCGGCGTCGACGGCGGCGGCACTAAAACCCATATCCGCGTGGAACGTCCGGATGGCAGCCATGTCGCCGACGGCAGCAGCGGACCATCCGCGCTGATGCATGGCACCGGCAAGGCCTGGGACGCCATCGTCACTGCGCTGGATGGCGCATTTCACAGTGCAGGCATCAACCGCCCGCCGCTTCAGGCGATTGCAGCAGGTTGCGGCTTGTCGGGTGTTAACAATCCGTTGTGGGCCACGCAATTTACTGAGCAGAACCCTGGCTTCGGCGCGCTGGCGATTGGCACCGATGCTTTCACCACCTTGTTGGGCGCGCATTTGGGCCAGGCCGGCGCGGTGGTGGCGATCGGCACCGGTAGCGTCGGCGAAGTCTTGCGGCCGGACGGCAGCCGCAGTGAGGTCGGCGGCTGGGGTTTCATCACCGGTGACGAAGCCAGCGGCGGCTGGATCGGCCTGCGCGCCGCCAATCATGTGGAGCGCGTGCTGGATGGCCGTGCCGTCGGAGGGCCACTGGCCAGCGCCATCGTCCGTTTCTGCGGCGGCGGTGAAACATGCACCGCCGGCGAAAACCGGGAGCGCGTGGTGGCCTGGGCCAACAGCGCCAATCAAAGCCTGTTTGCGCAACTGGCGCCGCTGGTAGTAGCCCACGCAAGACAGGATGAAGCCGCGCTTACCATCTTGCGCAAAGCGGGTAATGAAATCGCCCAGATCGCCCACGCGCTCGATCCTTCGCAGCAATTGCCGATCGCCCTGTGCGGCGGCCTCGCCGTCCCGTTACAAGCTTATCTGCCGGAACCGTTAAAATCCCGCGCGATTTCACCGCGCGCCAACGCCGCAACCGGCGCATTGCTGCTGCTGCGCCAGCAGCTCGAAGCAGAGTCTGTAGGAGAAGCGACATGAGTAGCGACATGAGTAGCAACATGGCTAACAATGCCACACAACTGCATGGCAATGTATTGACCACCGACGGCTGGGTTGACGGCAGCATCGGCTTCAGCGACATGATTACTGAAATCCGCGGCGAAGCGTTGGACCATGCGCCGGCCGACGGCGATTATATTTTGCCCGGCTTTATCGATTTGCACGTCCACGGCGGCGGCGGCAAAGACATCATGGAGGCCGGCGAAGCAGTGCATGTCGTCTCGCGCCTGCACGCACAACATGGCACCACCAGCATGCTGGCCACCACCATGACTGCGCCGGCAGAAGAACTGGAAGCTGCGCTGGGCGCAATCGGCCGCGCTTGCCGTGGCCGCCGCGCAGGTAGCGCGCGGGTGCTGGGCGCGCATCTGGAAGGCCCGTATATCAATCCTGGCAAGCTCGGTGCGCAACCCGATTTTGCGATCGCAGCAACGTTGGAACAAGTGGATTGGCTACGCAGTTTTGCGCCGCTGAAACTGATTACTATCGCACCTGAGATCAATGGCCACATGGCCTTGGTTAAAACCCTGTCCAATCTCGGCATGCGGGTGCAGATCGGCCATACCCTGGGTACTTATGAAGATGGCGTGGCTGCACTGAAAAATGGCGCAGCCGGGTTTACCCACCTGTTCAACGCCATGAGTTCATTTCATCACCGGCAACCCGGCATGGCCGGCGCGGCCCTGGCCCACGCCGAATATGCCGAACTGATTCCGGATCTGCTGCATGTCCACCCGGGCGCCATCAAGGCGGCGCTGCGGGCGATTCCACGCCTGTATTGCGTCACCGATTCCACAGCCGCCTCCGGCATGCCGGACGGCGAATACATGCTGGGACGCCAGGTGGTCCATAAATGCCTGGGCGGTGTCCGTCTTGGCGACGGCACGCTGGCCGGCAGCACGCTGACCATGGATCAAGCCTTGCGCAACCTGGTTTCGCTCGGATTGGAAATAGCCGAGGCTTCGCTGCGCGTATCCACCTATCCCGCCGACTATCTCGGCATGCAGGAACGGGGCCGCCTTAAAGAAGGCTGCTTCGCCGACATCCTGGTGCTGGATCGCCAGCTCAAACTCAAAGCCGTATATGTAGAAGGAGAAAGAATTGACCTCGTTGATGCTTAAAGAAGCCCGCTCGGCGGCAGAATATGTCGCCTTGCAGCTTAGCCAGGATAGAGACCGCTACGCAGAACTGGGACAGCGTCTCAGGGCTGCTCCGCCATCGACCATCCTGACGGTGGCGCGCGGCAGTTCCGACCATGCTGCCAATTATTGCGCCTATCTGATCATGGCGCGCCTGGGCCGGATTGTCGCCTCGCTGCCGCTATCGCTGGTGACCCTGAACAAAGCGCCATTGATGGCCCGCGACGCACTCGTCATCGCTATTTCACAGTCGGGCCAAAGCCCTGACGTGATCGAACCTATCCGTTATTTCCGTGATAGTGGCGCCACCACCGTGGCACTGGTCAACGACGCTGCATCGCCGCTGGCCTCTGCCGCCGAATGGGCCCTGCCCTTGCACGCCGGCGCCGAGTTGAGCGTAGCCGCCACCAAGAGCTTTATCGCCAGCCTGGTGGCTGCTGCCAGACTCACCGCGCACTGGCAAGACGACGCCACATTCCTGGCCGCCATCGACGCTCTGCCGCAAGCACTGACCGCCGCCACCCAACTTGACTGGGCGCCCGCGATCGAAGTGCTGGCGCCTTCCTCGCGCATCATGGTGGTAGGCCGCGGCATCAGCTTGCCGCTGGCATTGGAATCGGCATTGAAATTCAAGGAAACCTCGGCCATCCAGGCCGAAGCCTTCAGCGGCGCTGAAATCAAGCATGGCCCTATGGCCTTGATCGACGAAGGTTATCCGCTGTTGATCTTCGCTACGCGCGGACCGACCCAGGCCGGTTTGCTCAAGCTGGCCGAAGAAATGCGCGGACGCGGCGCCAAGGTATTGCTGGCTGCGCCGGACGATGTTGCCGCACGCGACCTGACGTTGCCAGTCGCCGCTACTCCGGATCTTGATCCTATCGTGGCAATCCAGGCTTTCTACGTCATGGCGGCACAGTTGGCGGTGGCGCGTGGCATGGATCCTGACCAGCCGCGGCATTTGAGTAAGGTCACCAAGACCCAATAAGAGCGCAACGCGTAACTCTTCATGATCCTGACAGTCGCGAAATTGCAGGTCTCCAAATGTCATTCCGACACACATCGGAATGACATGGCAAAAATATTCGCCGTGCTTTAAAACATATGACGCATGCCAACCCGCAGCAACGCCTGCGCGTTATTGCTTGACGGTTCAAACGAATCTCCGATGACGCCAGCCACGCCATTTGATGCCCTGCGATAGTCCGCCGAGACGCAAATATCACTACGTTTGGATAGATGGTAGTCCAGCCCCACCGACACCTGGTTTGCTTTTGTGCCGGCCACATGCATGCGCTGATAGCCCAGCGTACCATCAAGCACAGCACTGATATGATAATGACCGCCGATTTCGATCAGGCGCAGATTTTCTGTATTGCCGTAACCTTTGAACCTGATGTCTGCAAAATTGATCATTGCAGTAAAATCGCCAATCTCATAGGCGCTCCCGATTGCAAAGA
Source organism: Collimonas sp. OK607 (assembly GCF_900111995.1). Lineage (GTDB taxonomy): Bacteria > Pseudomonadota > Gammaproteobacteria > Burkholderiales > Burkholderiaceae_D > Collimonas. The sequence continues at coordinate 97,758 of NZ_FOKF01000002.1, read as the reverse complement.
TCTTCTGGCTATCAATCGCCATATTTTCAATCGGCGTACGTTCGCCGGTGTCAGGATCGATCTCGAACGTAGCCTGTCCCAGGAAAGTTGACAGGCCAAGGCTTTGATAAGGGCCGATAGCCTCCGTGCCGCGCGGCTTGTTGAGCTGCATATAGGACGCACCGATGGCAAATGGACCGTTGGCATAGTGTGCCCCTATATTCCATGCTTTACCGCTGCCGCCGCCGGCAGTATCCTCATCGGGGTGGGCGCTCTTGTCCGCAAATGAATAAAGTGCGCCGAAAGTCAAACCGTCGAAATCGGCGCTGGAAAATTTGATTGAACGTTGTATCGCATTACCTGCGATACGATCGAAATCACCTTGATGTGCGGCATAACCGCTGGCGCCGGCACTAATGTTGAACGGCGTGACATAGTCATTGATCAAATCCAATTGGGTGCCGAGAGTTACCTGACCATAGCGGTTTCCCAGACCAACCATGGCAATCCGGTCGAACAAGGTGCCTTCCGAGGACAATGAACCATCGTCCAGATTGAAGCTGTTCTCCAGCTGGAACACAGCACGTAACCCGCCCCCCAGAGCTTCTACACCTTTCATACCCCAGTGATTGGGATCCATCACCCCGGTATCCAGCTTTCTATTACTTTGACCAGCTTCATTGTTGACAAAGGTAACGCCGGCGTCCAGCACACCATAAAAGACAACACTGGTTTTCGGAGTGCTCTTCTTATCGTCTTCCGGCATGGCGGTTTGCGCCAGGACAGCCGGTGAGAATGCAAATGCGCAACTGCTGCCAATGACACTTAATAAGTTTTTCATATTTACATCCCAATCTTTTGTTATGAAAGGACGTAGGGTGGGCACAAAGACGTGCCCACCCTACGGTTGCCTGTTACAAATTAATGCGAAGTTAGAACCACTGACCGTAACGACGGATATAGATCGTCTTCACTATCTGAGTCAGCACCATGTAACCAACCATGGTGGCGATCAGCCAGAGGAAATACGATTTATCGAGGGGGATAAATCCAATCGACGCAGCCAACGGCGAGAACGGCAGGTAGCAACCGATCGCGATGGCAATCGAAGTCGACAGCAGCACCGGCAATGTCGCTGTACTTTGAATGAAAGGAATCTTGCGAGTGCGCAGCATATGCACGACCAGCGTCTGTGAAACCAGGCCTTCAATAAACCAGCCGGAATGCATGATGCTTTGCCCGCCATCTCCGGTGCCCGCGTAGTACGCCGCGCCGGCGCCAAACACCGTCCACATCAAGACGTAGGTAGTCATATCGAATACCGATGAAGTCGGGCCAAGCCAGAGCATGAAGCGGCGGATATTATTGGCCTCCCACTTACGTGGTTTCTTGAGGAAATCTTCATCCATCTTGTCCCACGGCAGCATCATTTGCGAAATATCGTAGATCAGGTTTTGAATCAGCAGATGCACCGCCAGCATTGGCTCCCACGGCAGCCAGGCAGACGCGACCAGCACCGAAAACACGTTGCCGAAATTGGAGCTGGCAGTCATGTTCAGATATTTGAGAATATTGCCGAATGTTTCACGTCCCTTGACGACGCCCTCTTCCAGCACCATCAAGCTCTTTTCAAGCAAGATGATATCGGCGGTTTCCTTCGCAATATCAGCGCCGCTATCGACAGAAATGCCAACGTCGGCATCGCGCAGTGCTGGCGCATCGTTAATGCCGTCGCCAAGAAAGCCGACGGTATGGCCGTTCGCTTGCAGCGCTTTGACTACGCGCGATTTTTGCAGGGGAGTGAGTTTGGCAAAGACTGTGGTGTATTTGACCGCGTCATTCAAGCGCTCGTCATCCATCGCCTCAATTTCAGGACCGACCAGGGGCACACCGGGATCAAGACCGACATCGCGACAGACTTTGAGCGTCACAATGGCGTTATCGCCAGTCAACACTTTGACTGCAACGCCGTAATCCTGCAATGCGCGAATGGCCGGTGCGGCAGAGTCCTTTGGCGGATCGAAAAAGGTAAGGAAGCCGCGCACAACCAGCTTCTCTTCGTCAGAGGTCTTGTACTGCGCCTTGGCATCCGCAGCATCAATCTGGCGTGTCGCGACAACCAGGACGCGATAGCCTTCTTCGTTGTATTCCCGCGATTTTTCCAGCAATTCGGTACGCGCTTTTTCATCCAGCGGCTGTACGACATTACCTTCTTGCGTGTGCGTGCACACCGCCAGCATTTCTTCGACGGCGCCTTTGGATACCATCAACTGTGCGCCGTTTTGGTCTTCCACTATCACTGACAGACGGCGACGAATGAAATCGAAAGGCATTTCATCGATTTTGCTGTACTGCAGGAGTTTCGCCGCCGGACCACGCTCGTCGGCATGGCTAACGACCGCGATATCCATCAAATTCTTTTGCCCGCTTTGGTGGAAACTGTTCAACCAGGCGAGTTGCAAGATATTTTTGTCTTCTTTGCCACTGATATCCAAATGACGTTCCAGGATAATCTTGTCTTGCGTCAGCGTGCCAGTCTTATCGGTGCACAATACATCCATAGCGCCAAAATTCAGTACCGAGTTCAAGCGTTTAACCACCACTTTGCGACGCGCCATAGCCATGGCGCCTTTGGCCAGGTTGGCTGAGACGATCATCGGCAACATTTCCGGGGTCAAGCCAACCGCCACCGCCAACGCAAATGTCAGTGCCGACATCCAGTCGCCCTTGGTCAGTCCGTTAATCATGAAAACCACAGGTACCATGACCAGCATGAAACGAATCAACAGCCATGAAACGCTGCTCACACCACGATCGAAACTGGTTTCGACACGCTTATGGCTCACCACATTTTTTGCCAGCGAACCGAAATAGGTATTGGCGCCGGTGGCTACCACCACGGCGGTTGCGGTGCCGCTGACGACGTTAGTCCCCATGAAACAGATATCGGACAGATCAAGCAAGTCGGCTTTGCTGTCAGGATCGGCATTGGCGGATTTCTGCGATACGGCGCCGAGCGTGTCGTATTTTTCGACCGGTAGCGCTTCACCAGTCAGGATTGCCTGGCTGATGAACAGATCTCGCGATGCAAACAGCCGGATATCTGCAGGAATCATGTCGCCAGCCTGCAAGCTGACCACATCGCCGACCACCAGTTCTTGCATTGGAACTTCCCGGCGCTCAGGCTTGGCTGCATCGTTCGTCCTGCGCAGGACAGTGGCAGTATTGCGCACCATGGATTTCAACCGTTCCGCCGCTTGATTCGAGCGGTATTCCTGATAAAAACGGAGGAAACTGCTAAGAAGCACCATCGTTACCAGGATAATGATGCCGGTGTAACTGCGGTCGTCAGGCTCTTCCAGATAAACATCTGTAATAAAACTGACGCATGCCAGCACCAGCAACACAATCACGAAGTGATTTTTAAAGGCGAGGAATAGCTGCACCAGCACGTGTGGCGCCTTGTCGTGCGCGACTTCGTTTGGACCGGAACGCCGCAGACGCTCCGCAGCCTCATGTGCAAACAGGCCAAGTGGCGAGCTTTTGGTGCTATTAAAGGTGGATTGAAAAGGTTTTCCGGATTCTTCGGCTACGCGCATCGAAATTTCTTCTTCCGATGCAGAGGATGTCGATACGAATCCTTTCTGCTTCTGCTTGGGCTTACTTGTTTTATGCGGTGGTGTCTGAGTCATTTGATTCTCCTGCGTCGCGTGGCCGGCGCGAGAAAATCCTGTCTTTATTCAGACAATACTGCCCCCCGCCGCGCCACGACCAAGCGTGTTCGGTTGATAAAAATAATTGGACGAAGGTCGCCCGCTGTGGTTATCGTAATGACTATCCAAGCGGGCGTCCTATCGCTGCCTTCGCTGTCGCCTTCCATGAAATCCTTTAGTTACACTTGTTGAAATTAGTTTTTCCGTGCGCTTTTGTGTACATTTGCAAGTACACAGCCTCGATGAAACCCATTTTTTTCACGCCAATCAATGATTCATAAAGATGGGAGCGGTGTACACCTGTTTTGCGCCATCCGCCTCCAATGGCGACAATATATTCAATAGAATAAACAGCCAGGCTATGGCTGCAGCGAGGGCTAGCAATACTGCGTTTCTTGCGCTTAAAAATTGATGGTGAATACCCACCTCCGTACGCGATTTATTTAACTCTCAATGGCCGTTATTACCTGTCAAGGCCCCATAAATGCCATAATTCGGCGCGTGTTGCCTGGGGTCGTGAGAACGTATCTCGCGTGCATTTGTAGCGGCCTGGCGGGCAGTCCAGCCAAAAATCCAGCCCTTGCATTTGGTTGCGGCACGAGACTGTTGATTGTTGGTTGCGAATAATTTGATTGTCATGATTTTCCTCAAATGGTCGTGATTGAATAGCGGCTCTTCGGATGGAGAGCCGATATCAGAAGCAAGCAAGGGCCGCGCATGAGGTGCATGCGCAATGACAAGGCGCCAGACAGGCTTTCAGCCAGCCTGACAGCTGTGTGGAAGAAAACGATATGTGATCGTTATGCCAGCAGATCGCTAGTTCATCAACAGCTAGCTTATCGACGCTGGAAAATAACGGCGATAGGCTAAAGCGATATCAGAAGAAAAACGACAACACTGCACAGCCCTTGCTTGCGTATCAGAGATGCCTTACAACAGGGGCAACTGGGAGGACAGTCCAAGTCAACATTCCTTTATAAACGCGCCGGGATGGCAACCGGTTCATGGTTGCCAGCAGCTGGTGAGAGGGCTGAAGAGCCCGGGCGACGCCGGTCCTCCAGTGCGTTGCCTGGCGATGCCGGCAGTGATTTTTCCGTGATGCTTTCCCAATGGATGTTGCGCACGCTTTTTTCCAAACCCAGGCGATTCACCAATCGCACCAAAGCTGCACGTTCACTGACCGAGCATAGTAATTCGATAGTGATGCGGCTTAAAAACCGTGAAACAGAGCGTTGATAACAATGATATTGCGCCAGGCCATCTTGCAGGCATAACTGCAGCAAGTCCTTGATGGCGGCACTGTCCGCGCTACGAACGAGCGTAACGATGCGGTAGGGAAAACGTGCGTTCGATGCTTGTTGCACGCCCACGCTGTACGCCGCACATGCCTGGGGCGTATTTATTTGTCTGGAAAGATGGGACACACCAATCTCCTTTAACCAATACTTCCGCAATGGCAATGACGTAATCAGTCAGGACGAGCGAGGTCGAAAACCAGGCCAGGCACGAAAAATTCGTTATAGCAGTGCGGAAAACGATTAATAACCGAATTGAATAATTGGACGGGGATTTAAAGTGCGGTATTGCTGGTCGCATCTACAACTCGGCTTGCGCAAAGCTGTAGCGGAGGGAGGTCTGCTAAAACTATGCGAGCTGTGCCGGGCTGATCACCCATCCACTTCTACTATTAGAACTACAGTCCACAGTGGACCTCCATATAATGCAATGTCCGAAGTGTATAGATTTAACAACAAGTGTGTCAAGAACAAACCCGACCTTATTTTGTAAGGAATTTCTGAAAATTGGAACACGGATAAAATAAAAGATTACTGTAAAGCACACCACCATCATCGTCGGAATCTTATGCAAAATATTCAAGCTGTAGAACTGGCCAAAGCCTATCGCCTGCTCAACCACGGCCCTACCACCATCGTCACCAGCGCGCATGGCGGCGTCAGCAACGTGATGGCGGCAGCGTGGGCGATGCCGCTCGATTTCGATCCACCCAAAATATTATTGGTGATCGACAGCAGCACCTTGACCCGCGAACTGGTGGAAGCGTCCGGCGAATTCGCCTTGAATATCCCGACGCGGGCGCTGGCTGAAACCACGTTGGCGGTGGGATCCAGTTCGGGCCGCGACGGCGACAAATTTTCCGCGCTGGATATTGCCACATTCCCGGCGGAGAAAATTGCGGCGCCGCTTATGTCTGGCTGCCTGGCATGGCTCGAATGCAAGGTGATTCCCGAACCGCACAACCAGCAACGCTACGATCTGTTTATCGCCGAGGTGGTCGCCGCCAAGGCCGATGCAGCCGCCTTTTCCGCAGGCCGCTGGCATTTCCCGGCTGACGATCAACGCTCGCTGCACTATCTGTCCGGCGGCACCTTCTTTGCTACCGGCGAAGCATTCAATGTCGAATTGAAGACGTAACGAGGATTCAATTCCCCACAGACAAGGGATCAACTGTGATCGACGCGGATTTCCAACTTTGCTCACACCTTTTTAATGCCTGATTGATATTTGCTTAATCTGACCTAGCATTCAGTTTAGCGTGCGGGTTCGCACGCTATAACGCGCTGCTCAAACGATAATGCAAGAGGAGGAGTCAAGACAAAATCGCTGGCAAGACAGCGCTTCACAGATGGCGAAGGAGGAATCCCATGAAATTCATAACGACGTTCTCTTGGAAAGCCGACCCGAAGATCCGCGAGGAAGGTATTGCCCGCTTCAAAAAGACTGGCGGACTACCGCCAAAAGGGGTCACGCTGCTGGGACGCTGGACACGCGTCGACTTAAACGGCGGCTTTGATCTGATTGAGAGTGACGATCCAAAAGCCATGGCGGAGTTTTCATTGATGTGGAGCGACCTGATGGAATTAACGACGGTCCCTATTCTTGAAGATGAGGCGTTGGCTGCGGTATTGCAGCGCATCGACAACTAAAAAGCAGTATTCAAATTGGCGCAAGCGCCCGTTAGCGGGACGATTGATCAAACCGTGAAGCATGAGCCCCGACCACGGGCGCGCCCTGCCGCAGCATGAATATACCGGGCCGCCGGCATTTTCCCTATGTGCAACTGCATTCGCGTCCTAAGCAACTGACGCCATCGCCTTTGTTACCACGAAGTATTTAACGTTGGCCCGGAAGCTGAACGACGGTTCAGTCCCATGGCGGCAGTGGCATCATCCGCGCCCGATAAACGGCATATTGGTCGCCATCACCGTCATGAACTGAACGTTCGCATCCAGCGGCAAACTGGCCATATACAGCACCGCATTGGCGACATTTTCAACTGACATCGTCGGTTCCACGGCGATTTGGCCGTTGGCTTGCAAGATGCCCTGCTCCATCCGTTCAGTCATGTCGGTGGCGGCATTGCCGATATCGATCTGGCCGCAGGCGATATTGTATTTACGGCCGTCCAGCGAGGTCGCCTTGGTAAGACCCGTAATGGCATGTTTGGTCGCGGTATAAGCCACCGAGTTAGGCCTCGGCACATGAGCCGCGATCGAACCATTATTGATGATGCGGCCACCGCCCGGCGTTTGCGCTTTCATGATGCGGAACGCTTCCTGCGTGCACAGGAACGCGCCGCTCAGATTGACATCGACAGACGCCTTCCATTGCGCGAAATCGACATCTTCCAGCGATGCCGACTTGGTAAAGATGCCGGCATTATTGAACAGTAGATCAAGCCGGCCGAACTGCTCCCGGATTTTTTCAAATAGCGCCTTGACCGATGCCGGATCGCTGACATCAGCAGATACCGGCAAGGCATGTGCGCCCAACGCCCCTGCTACCGCCATCGTTTCCTCTAGCGCGGCGACGCGTCGGCCCGCCAGCACTACGCTGTAATCGTTACGCAGCAAGGCCAGGGCGATGTGCTTGCCAATGCCGGAACCTGCGCCCGTGACCAGTGCGATTTTTTTCGTTGTTGCCATATCGTGTGCTCCTTGACCTGTTTTTGTACACTGATTTTCTAAACTCATTTCCCTCATTTTAACGGTGTTTCCGTGTCAGGCCGGTATCGCCTGAACGCGGCGTGCAAACTTGTAATATTCAAATGCAACTTTGATCGTTCACACCAATATGTTGTTTTGTTAATCTGCCCTGCATGATGATCGCATTTCACGCACCGCCAAATAAATCGAAACACCAACCAGGGACCACTACAACAATGAAATCATTTGCCATCTTATTTACCGGGCTGACGCTGCTGTCGGGGCTGGCCCATGCAGACAAACTCGACGACATCAAGAAGGCCGGCGTATTGCGGGTCGCCACTTTCGACGGCAATCCACCGTTTGGTTTTGTCGATCAGAAGACTAACAAAATCATCGGTCTGGATGTCGACTACGCCAACGAAGTCGCCAAAAAACTCGGCGTCAAAGTGGAGCTGGTACCGACCAACCCTGCCAACCGGATTCCCTTGCTGACATCCGGCAAGGTCGATGTGGTGTTTGCCAATTTCACCATCAACGCCGAGCGCGCCCAGGTGATCGATTTCAGCATTCCTTATTTCGCTTCCGGCCAGCAGTTCCTGGCGAAGAAAGGCGTGCTGAAAAACGCCACCCAAATTACTGAGCTGCGCATAGGTACCGACAAAGGCACCACCATGGAAACCACTTTGCGCGAGAAATACCCGGCAGCCAAGGTTGTTCTATACGATGACACCCCGTTCGCCCTGGCCGCCCTGCGCAACGGCAACGTCCAGGCGATCACCCAGGACGGCTCCAAGCTGATCGCGCTGCTGGCGAATATCCCGGATAAGGAAAAATATGAAATCCCGGCATTTGCCATTTCCGAAGAATACGAAGGCATCGGCGTGCCCAAGGGTGAAACCCGCCTGGTCAATGTACTGAATGACACCCTGCATGAATTTGAAAAGAATGGCACCGCGCTCAAAATCTACGACAAGTGGTTCGGCCCCAACAGCAAATCGCCGTTGCCACGCCTGTTCAAGATCGGCGATACCAAGCTGAGCCAAAACTAGTCGCCTACCGTGTATCTGTCTTGCACCGGCAACCCCTCGGGATTGCCGGTGGTTTTTTGTTTATCTGTAGCAAAGTAAAAATGACTGAGTTTCAATCGACCCTGGGCCAAATGCTCGCCCCCAAATACCTGGGCTGGCTGGTCGACGGCCTGTGGCTGACGCTGCTGCTGTCTGCCATAGTCAGCGTACTTTCCACCTTTCTGGGTATAGTCATTGCCGCCGCACGCTCCAGCCAGCGGCGCTTCCTATCACTGCCGGCCCGCAGCTTTCTCTCCATATTTCGCAATACTCCGCTGCTGGTGCAACTGTTTTTCTGGTATTTCGGCGTCTCCAGCCTGTTGCCGGAATCCTCGGTGGAATGGCTGAATACGGTGCATAGCCTGGCGCTGGGACCTTATCTGAAATTGACTTGGCCATCGTTCGAGCTGCTCTGCGCGACCTTCGGCCTGAGCCTGTATTCCGCGGCCTATGTCAGCGAAGAAATCCGCGCCGGCATGCGTGGCGTTGCAGATGCGCAGAGACTGGCAGCTGCAGCTCTCGGCCTGAGTCGCTGGCAAGGATTGCGGTACGTAATCCTTCCGCAAGCGATACGCATCGCGCTCCCGCCCTTGCTTGGCCAGTATATGAATATCGTCAAGAACACTTCATTGACCATGGCCATCGGCCTGGCTGAACTGTCTTACACCTCGCGCCAGGTAGAAGCGCAAACCTTCAAGACATTCCAGGCTTTCGGCGTGGCGACCTTGCTCTACATCGCCACCATCGCGCTGATTGAAACAATGGGGCAATTGATCCGGCGCAGGCAAAGACTTGCCGGCGGCGTGCAGCGATGAGCATGCAACTCAGTGTATTGACGGACAACCTGCCGTACCTGCTATGGGGCGCCTATCCCGACGGTCCGCTCGGCGGAGCCGCCCTGACCGTATTGCTCAGCATCGGCTCGGCGCTGGCTTCGGCGTTGCTGGGCCTGATGTTGGGCATTGTCCTGTCGCTGGCGCGCGGCTGGCCGCATCTGCTGCTGACCATGGTGCTCGGCTTCTTCCGGGCGATTCCGGTGCTGATGCTGATTTTCTGGACTTACTTCCTGCTGCCGATTGTTTTCCATATCAACGTGCCCGGCGTACTTTCCGTGATGTGCGCCCTGGCGCTGATCGGCGGCGCCTACCTGGCGCACTCGGTGCACGCCGGCATCAGCGGCATCAAGACCGGCCAATGGGATGCGGGCCTGTCGTTAGGCATGACGCGCATGGCGGTGCTGCGCCATATCGTACTGCCGCAAGCGTTGCAAATGATGCTGCCCTCGTTCGTCAATCAATGGGTAACCCTGATCAAGGATAGTTCATTGGCCTACGTCGTCGGCGTTGGAGAACTGTCGTTCGTGGCGGCGCAGGTGAATAGCCGGGTGATGATTTATCCGGCTGAGATATTCCTGTTCATCGGCCTGATTTATTTTGTACTGTGTTCAGGGCTGGGCTGGTTTGCGAATCGGACTGCGACGTATTTTCAGGCCACTACATAGCCAGCAAGTCGGCCGCGCGCTGCTGTCACTACGTAGCCGTGTTGGGTGGGCACGCTTTGTGCCCACCCAACAGCAATACCACGCAAGCCCGTGCTTGATGCAATCGCGCCGCCGTCACGACATAGATAGATGAATGAACGGATTGACTAAGCTCAAATCGGATTTATACTGTATATATGTACAGTATAATGTTTCTCCGCTTATGCTTTCACCTAATATCATTTCGTCATGCCCATGCCCGCCAGCGACCCATCCAGCATTTCCGCCGCCGCCCAATCGGTCGTTGCGACTTTGCCGCATGCCTTGTGGCGCGCAGACCAGATGGGGTCATATCAGGGTGTGGTCACCGCTTCCGGCTACCCATCCCTGGACCGAGAGTTGCCGAATGGCGGCTGGCCGCATTCGGCATTGATAGAGTTGCTGTTGCAACAAGCCGGGAGCGGCGAAATACGTCTGTTGCAGCCGGCGCTGGCGCGCATTGCCCGGCAGCGCCGGATCGTCTTGCTGCAACCGCCCCATTTGCCGCAGATCGGCGCCTGGAACGCCTCCGGCCTGGCCTGCGAGCAACTGTTATGGATAAAAGCCGCACGCAGCGCCGATGCATTGTGGTCGGCGGAACAAGTGTTGCGTAACGGCAGCTGCGGCGCGTTGCTGCTGTGGCAGTCGCACATCCGGGGCGAGGCTTTGCGCCGCCTGCATCTGGCGGCCCAGGCCAGCGATAGCATGTTGTGGGTGTTGCGTCCGCTCAGCGCCGCCCACGAATCCTCGCCCTCGCCTTTACGCCTGACCTTGCGGCCGGCGCGCGGCGGCGTCGAAATCCAGCTCCTCAAACGCAAAGGACCGCAGCACGAACACGCGTTTTACCTGCCCTTGCCGGCAGTCATTCCCGAGACTGAGCCGGCGGCCGCTGCCCCACTCACTCCGGCCACTCCACTCACTCCGCTAAACCCTTCTACCGCACGCAATCATGGCTCTCTGGATAGGCATACACCTGCCGCTGCTGGCGCTGGAAACATTGCGCCCGCGCTGGTCTGAGCCCTGCATGCTCGCGGTTCTGGAGCATGACCAGGTGCTGACCATGACAGCCAGCGCGGCTGCCGGCGGCGTCCGGCCGGGCATGCGCCGCGGCGGTGTGCTGGCGCTGACGCCGCAGGCGTTGCTATGCGAGCGTGACCTGGCGCGCGAACAAGGTGCGCGCGACGATATCGCGCTGACCTTGCTGCAATACACGCCGGAAGTAGCGCATGCTGAAGAAGATTCGCTGCTGCTCGATATCAGCGCCAGCCTGAGTGCTTTCGGCGGCCGGCTGGCGCTATGCCGCCGCATCCGCGAGAGTATCCAGGCACTTGGATTCACGCCGCAGGTCAGCATGGCGCCAACCGCGCAAGGAGCATGGCTGCTGGCTCGCCATCGTCGCCATGCGCCGGACTTGGCCCGGCAACGCCGCAGCCTGCGTTTAGCCAGCATGCAGCGTCGGCTGGACCGCTTGCCATTCACGCTCTTGCCGGCGGCACGGCCTTACCAGGAATGGCTGGCGGGTATCGGTTGCCAGACCCTGGCCGACTTGCGCAAATTGCCGCGCGCGGGCTTGCAGCGGCGCAGCGACAAACACATCCTGGAAACCCTGGATCGCGCCTACGGCACAGCCCCGGAGATGTTTGAATGGGTGCAGGCGCCGCAAACATTCTGCGCCTGGCTGGAACTGCCGGACCGCATTGAACATGCCGAAGCAGTGCTGTTTGCCGCACGCCGTCTGATCCTGCAAATGATCGGCTGGCTGGTGGCGCAGCAACTGGCAGTGTCGCGCTTTTTACTATCGCTGGAACATGAGCGCGGCCGCCAGGCAATCGCCCCCACGCCATTGGAAATCTCACTGGCCGAACCGGCATGGCATGAAGAACATCTGCTGCGTTTGTTAAAGGAACGGTTAGGTCGGCTACAACTCGATGCCCCCGTGATTGCCTTGCGCTTGCAGGCATCGCAGGTGGCAGCGATGCTGCCGCCGACTGCTTCGCTGTTTCCAGAACCGGGCGGCACACCCGGCGCTTATGCCCGCTTGCTGGAGCTGTTAAGCGCACGGCTCGGCAGCGAAAATGTGTTGAAACCTGCCGCACTAGCCGATCACCGGCCGGAAATCGCCAACGCCTGGCAAGCCGCCACTGACAATGACCGTCGCCAGCCGCCAGAGGAAACGTTGCGGCGGATCCAGCCGCAACGGCCATTCTGGCTCTTGCAACAACCGCTCGCCCTGATGTTCCGTAAACATCGGCCGTTTTATGGTTCGCCCTTGCGCTTGCTGTCTGGGCCCGAGCGTATCGAATGCGGCTGGTGGGATGGCCCGGCAACCGTGCGCGATTATTTCGTCGCAGAAAGCGAAGAGGCCGCTTGTTATTGGATATATCGAGAGCGCAGCGGCGATGAAATCCGCTGGTTCCTGCATGGCTTGTTTGCCTGATTCGCGGGTATTCCCTATGGATGAAAACTTCCCCTCCGCGCCGCCGCCCATGCTGCCAGAATATGCAGAGCTGCAATGCGTCTCGAATTTCAGTTTCCTGCGCGGCGCCTCGCATCCGGAGGAATTGGTGGAGCGTGCCGCCCAGCTCGGTTACAGAGCATTGGCGATTACAGATGAATGCTCGCTGGCCGGTGTGGTTCGAGCACATATGGAGGCAAAGAAACACCATATATCGTTGCTGATCGGTAGCCAGTTCCAGCTGCATGAGGTCGATGGCAGCCCGGCTTTTTCCCTCATCGCACTGGCGAAAAATCGCGAAGGCTACGGCAATCTGTCAGAACTCATTACATTGGCGCGCAGCCGCGCCGACAAGGGTCATTATCTGCTCACGCCGCAAGACCTGGACAAGCCAGATAACGCCAATGCCCATCTGCGGCAGTTACCTGATTGCCAGCTGATCCTGTTGCCCGTGCATGGCATCGATAGCGCAACGCTGATACGCCAGGCGACATGGCTAGGCGATACTTTTCCTGGCCGCGGCTGGATAGGCCTGACCATGCTGCATCAGGTCGGCGATGAACGGCAACGTGCCGTAATTGAACAAGTCGCGCAGCAACTCGGCTTGCCGGTTGTTGCCACCGGCGACGTCTGCATGCATCGCCGCTCGCGCAAGCCACTGCAAGATACGCTGACTGCAATCCGGCTCGGCAAGTCTGTCGCCGCATGCGGTTATGCACTGGCGCCGAATGCCGAACAGCATCTGCGCGCCAGGCTGCGGTTGGCCAATCTATATCCGGCCGCCGCCCTGGCCGAAACCATAGAGATAGCCGACTCCTGTACCTTCTCGCTGGATGAGCTGCGCTATGAATATCCGGATGAGATTGTGCCGCCGGGATATACCCCGGCCAGCTATCTGCGCCAGCAAACTTATATCGGCGCGCGTGACCGTTTCTCCGATGAGATTCCGGCGGCGGTGCAGAAACAGCTGGAAGACGAACTGGATCTGATTCATGAACTCGAATACGAAGCTTATTTCCTGACGGTCTACGACATTGTCCAGTTTGCCCGCCAACAAGGCATCTTGTGCCAGGGCCGCGGCTCGGCGGCCAACTCGGCGGTGTGTTACTGCCTCGGCATTACCGAGGTCGATCCGGCGCAAAGCACCTTGTTGTTCGGCCGCTTCATCAGCCGGGAACGCAATGAACCGCCTGACATCGATGTCGATTTCGAGCATCAGCGGCGCGAAGAAGTAATCCAGTACATCTACAACAAATACGGCCGGCGGCGCGCCGCCCTCACCGCCGTAGTCATCAGTTATCGGCCGCGTAGTGTTTTGCGCGATGTCGGCAAAGCGCTGGGCGTCGATCCGGACCTGGTCGACCAGGTCGCCAAATCGCAACGCTGGTGGGATGACAAGCAGCAGTTGCAGCAAAATTTCAGCGAACTTGGCATGGCCGCAAACACGCCGATTGCAGAACAATGGGCCGATCTGTCCCATACGCTGATGGGTTTTCCGCGCCATCTGTCGCAGCATCCGGGCGGCTTTGTGATTGCGCGCGGCAAATTGTCGCGGCTGGTGCCTATTGAAAACGCCGCAATGAAGGATCGCAGCGTAGTGCAATGGGATAAAGACGACCTGGATTCGCTGCGCATACTCAAAGTCGATGTACTGGCGCTGGGCATGTTGTCGATGTTGCGGCGGGCACTGTCGATGGTGGCGCTGCAACGCGGTGAACCTTTCGAAATGAGAGACATCCCGCGCGAAGATCCGGCGACTTACGACATGATTTGCCAGGCCGACACCATAGGCGTGTTCCAGATTGAAAGCCGGGCTCAGATGAGCATGTTGCCGCGCCTGCGGCCGCGTAAATTCTACGATCTGGTGATCCAGGTCGCGATCGTCCGGCCGGGGCCGATTCAAGGCGGCATGGTTCATCCTTTTCTGCAAAACAGGAAAAAAAAGGAAGAGGACATCGTTTACCCGAAACCCGAATTAAAGGGAGCATTGGGTAGAACCCGAGGTGTACCAATTTTTCAGGAACAAGTAATGCAGATCGCCGTGATCGCGGCAGGCTTTACCGAAGGTGAAGCCGACAGCCTGCGACGTTCGATGGCGGCATGGAAGCGCAAAGGCGGCCTCGACAAATTCGAACGCAAGCTGATCGATGGCATGGTCAACAACGGTTATAAAGAAGATTTCGCAAAAGCCATCTACAGCCAGATCCAGGGCTTCGGCGAATACGGCTTCCCGGAAAGCCACGCGGCCAGTTTCGCTTTGCTGGCCTATGCCAGTTCCTGGCTTAAATGCCACGAACCCGAAGCTTTCCTGGCGGCGCTGCTTAACAGCCAGCCAATGGGATTTTATTCGCCCTCGCAACTGGTGCAAGACGCGCGCCGACATGGCGTCGAGGTGCTGCCGGTCGACATCAACCTGAGCAACTGGGAAGCCAGCCTGGAGCCGACCTCAGCCAACCGGCCGGCAGTGCGGCTGGGACTCAACCTGGTGCGCGGCCTGAACTTCGATAATGCGCAAGAAATTGAAGCGGCACGCGCAGTACGTGCTTTCACCGATCTCAACGACATGGCCTTGCGCAGCGGCTTGAAGCGCGATCAATTGCAGGCGCTGGCGGCCGCCAATTCGCTCGCCCCGCTGGTCGGCAATCGGCGCCAGGCACTGTGGCAGGCGCTGGTCAGCACACCGGAAAAAGGCTTGCTCAAGCAGGCCCGGGTGGCAGAAGAAGAACTGCTGCTGGCCGCGCCCTCGGAAGGAGAAAACCTGTTGAACGACTATAGTTCATTGGGCTTGACCCTGGGCCGTCATCCGCTGGCGCTGCTGCGCCCGCGATTAAACGCGCAGCGCTTCATGGCGGCTGAGGTGCTGAACACATACAGCAACGGCCGGCTGGCCAGGGCTTGCGGCATCGTCACGGTGCGTCAGCGTCCCGGCACTGCCAAAGGCGTGGTGTTTGTCACACTGGAAGACGAAACCGGCACCGTCAATGTCATCGTCTGGCCGGACCTGGCCGATCGCCAGCGCAAGGAATTGCGCGGAGCGAGGCTGATGGGCGTGAACGGTATCTGGCAAACCCAGGATGGCGTCAGGCACCTGATCGCCAAGCTGCTGATCGATATGTCGCCCATGCTGGGCAAACTAGGGACCAGCAGCCGCGATTTTCACTGATAACGCCGAAAACGCCAAAGTTAATGTGCTGGCGGTTTTTCGTGAGGCATTTCCAGGTGATCAGGATGCAGATCGAGCATCTGATCGATACCGGCGCCAGGATCTTCGCTGCCATCGTCCTGAAACTCGACCAGACGCTGCCGCGCGCTATCCGCGAGATCGCGCTTGCGCTGCCAGCGTATCGCCATCAGAGCGCTCACGCAGAGTACCGCCAGGCAAGCCGCAGGAACCAACAATGGCATCTGGCACCATGCCACCTTCTTCGCCAACGGATCTTCAGACAACTCGGTTTGTGACTGCATGACGGGCCTCCGCATTTTTATTTAGAGTCGATCCGTGGTCTCTGCCGGCGGATAAAAATAAATTCTAACAGGGAGCTGCCCTAGTCTGTGCGATGGCGCGTTTTCAGGTGCCGTCAGTCAAACCCATGGCGTGCCGCACGCGCCCGCAAAACTCCTCAGGCGAACGGGAAATGATCTCTTCCGGCACCATGAACTTCTTGATGAGCCGCTTGTAACTTTCGAACCCGTAGGAAACCATGAAAGGATGCATGCCGGAGCCGATCGCGGCCAGGTAATCCTTGTGTTCATCGCCGCAGATGTAGGCGCGCGCCGGGTTGATGTCCAGCCGCTCGCGAATCGCCCGGAATTCCTGCATCTTTTCCAGATGCAGCGGAATGTGCGCGAAAAAATCGAAGGCATCCAGGTCGATATCATGACGACGGAACAACAATCTCAGTGTTTGTTCAGGCTCATTGGTCATATTCCGGGTCACCAGGCCGACTGCAATATCCGGCGCGGACATCAGACTTTGCACCAGCCCGGCTATGCCCGGATACAGTTTGGCTTCTTCCCGGTACACCTCGGTCAGGGTGACAATCAATTGTTTACGGCTCTGCTTGCCGATCTGTTTCTTGAGATTGGACGGAAACTCTTTCAGGCCACCCAGGTATTTGAACAGACGGCGCCGTTTCTGGAACCGCTCTTCATCGCCGATCACCATGCCATGCCGGGAAAACGTCTTGTCGATGGCGCTATAGGCGTCGATAGTCGTGCCGTCTGCATCAAGGATAATTAATCGTTTGCTATTGTTGTACATGATTTATCTGGCCACGGGACACAGGACGTCAACTTATAGCAGTCTTGTGACGGCACGATGACTTCGAGGAGATAACCGACAGTGCAATATCTACAGGGGACTTTGATCGGATGCCGCGAAACGCTGCGAAGTCCGCTGCTTGCGCAACAAGCGCACGCTGTGCACCGCAGTCAGCGCTACCGCACACCAGATGGGAATGTAGGTCGCCAGCTGTCCCGGCGCCATGGATTCGCCAAGGAAAATGATGGCGACGCCGACCAGCAATACCGGTTCAACGTAGCCGAGGATGCCGAACAAGGCCATCGGCAACAGCCGGCTGGCGCCCAGGTAAGCGCCCAGCGCCACTGTGCTCAACAAACCCAGCCCCGGCAAAAGGTATAGCCACATATCCGGCCGGTGGGCAATCACCGGCAAGGAATCACGCACATACAGCATGATGACGACCACCGGCAACAGCAAAGTCATTTCGAACGCAAATGCCACCACCGGATCGGCATTGATCTTGCGGCGCAGGATAAAGTACGGTGGATAGCCCAGTGCCACCACCAGCGTTGGCCAGGCAAAACTGCGCGCCAGCCACAGTTCGTGCAACACGCCGGCCACCGCGCAAGCGACCGCCAGCCATTGGAGGAGATCCAGTCGCTCGCGATAATAGAAGCGGCCGACCAGCACCATCGTCAACGGCAGCAGGAAATAGCCGAGCGAAACCTCAAGCGCGCGGCCATGCAAAGGCGCCCACATGAAAATCCAAGCCTGCAGCCCGAGCAACGCTGCCGCCGCCGCCAAGGCAATGCAAGTCAAGGGTTCGCGAGCCAGACGGCGCAACAAGACGCCAGCCTGCGGCAAACGCTGGCGCAGGACCAGCAAGGCCAGCGCGCCGGGCACCGTCCATACCACACGCCACCCAAATATATCGAGGCCGTCGAGCGGCGCCAGCAATTTTGTGTAGCCGGACAATAAGGCGAACAGCATCGAGGCACCGACCGACAAGCTGATGCCGCGCCCTATTTCATGTTGATTCATTGTGTCAAACGCGCCTCGGCAAACGTCTTTAGTCGCTAAAAATTAGTCGCTCAGTGCCGCTTTGGCGGCCTGCTCCGGCGTCAAGCCATCATAAAACTGGTCGGTGAACCATTCCACCTGCTCTTCGATATGTTCTTGCGCCTGCTCAAGCGTGGCGCCGCCGGCTACCAGGAAACCTTCGACTTCAATACACCAATTGATCAAAGCCAGCGTTTCCGGATCCAGCTCTTCATTCTTCTTTGCCATCATTTTTCCTGTTTAAACATCTTATAGTGGCAGTTTGCCAACGCCCTCACCGGCGAATCCCGTCTCGGGCGGCAAACATGCGCCGCCGGTATTTTACCCGCCTCCGCGCTAATCAGGATAAGGATGGCCAGATGGCGCTCATCACTCAGCATGGCTCCAGGTGCCTGCGATCCGGATTTCGCTCTTCACCGAGCGCGCCAGGAAACATTCTTCATGCGCCTTGTGGTGCAACTGCTCGAGCGCGGCATCATCCGGAATTTTGGCGCCGGAGAAAACCACCGCCGGCATCAATTCGACCAAAGCGATCCAGCTTTTACCATCCGCGCCACGTTGCATATGCCCGGTGGCGTGATCGATATAACGGTCGACCACATAACCCGCGCTACGCGCGATGTCGAGGAACCACAGCATGTGGCAACTCGACAAAGACGCTACAAAAGCCTCTTCCGGATCGACATTGGCCGGATTCGACAAAGGCACCCTGACCACATGCGGCGAACTCGATGCCGGCACTACCGCCCCGCCGTCAAACTGCCACTGGTGAGCGCGGCTATATCGGTTATCAACGAATACCGCATCCGCTCGTTGCCACTCGATAGTAGCGACATGACTAGACATGAGATTTTCCTTTATGCTGGGTTATGCTTGGACAGGTGGCTCAGCCGGTGAATTTCCGCGACGCCGATGATACAGAGAATTTTCTATTCTGTGAGCGACGCTAACGCTATTCCTCCCCACGCTTCCTGAATGCTAGCCAGCCGGCGACCGCCGTAAAGGTGGCGACAATTCCGGCGATGATCCAGAAGCCTTGCGGATCTTGTCCCAACGGGATACCTCCCACATTCATGCCAAGCAGGCCGGCGATGATATTAATCGGCAAAGCCAGCACCGTGACAATCGTCAGCACGAACAGGCTACGATTATTTCCCTCATTGACGCGCGCAGCAATTTCTTCCTGCAGCAATTTGATACGTTCCTGCAGCGTTGCGATGTCATGCAATACCACTGAAAACTCTTCCGTGGCGTGGCGCAGTTCCTGCAGATCGATTTCAGCCACCCAGTTCGGCGGCCTTTGCAGCAGCCGGAACAAGGCTGCCGGTTCAGGCGCCAGCAACCGCTGCAGGCGTACCAGTACTCGTCTCAGCTCACCCAGGTTCGCTCGTTTCTGATTTTGCTTGCCGGCCAGCAGACTGTCTTCTATGCGGTCGACGCGACTGATGGCGTCGCGTACAATTTTCGACAACACGTCGGCCTGATCGCGCAGTAAATGACTTAACAGTTCGACCGAAGATCGAATCGGCTCGCCGCTCTTTACTGCATTGCGCAGGCGGTCAACCGCCTTCAAGGGTTTCATGCGGGCACTGATCACGACCTGCTGGTCGACGTTCAGCCAAAGCGTTGAAATATCCGCGGGATTGAAGGAGAAATCGTGCAGTACATCGTTGATCACCGCGATCAACGTATTATCGACCAGCTCGATGCGTGTCGAGCGCTGCTCTTCATGCAGCGCCTGGAAAAATTCTTCGCCCAACCCGGTATGCTTGTTGAGCCATTTTTCGGTGCCGGTATTGGCCAGGTTAAAGTGCAGCCAGATAAATTGGCCCTGGCCATGACCTTGCTCGCGCGCGGCTAACCACTCTTCCGCTTGTTTCGACTCGATTGCCAACCCTTGCGCATCCTCGCCGAATAAATAGCCGCATACCAGGCCGCTCTGGTCTGAGCCGTAAGGCAGTGTGACGGTCTGCATCGCTTCCCTCCGTAAACTCGAACGGATAGTTTAACGCAGGCAACTCATCCGCAGCTATTCCATCAGAGCGGCTGCAACCAGACCGTCGGTCTCGCGGCGTTAGTTATAGATCGGCAGCGCCAGGAATAACTTGATGACAATCGCGTTTGCGATATCGATAAAGAACGCGCTCACCATCGGCACTACCAAAAACGCCAGGGGCGACGGCCCGAAGCGGTCGGTCACCGCCTGCATGTTGGCGATCGCAGTCGGCGTCGCGCCCAGGCCGAATCCGCAATGACCGGCGGCCAGCACCGCTGCATCATAGTTCTTGCCCATGACGCGGAACGTCACGAAGACGGCATAGGCTGCCATGGCTGCCGCCTGCACCGCCAGGATCAACAGCACCGGCAGCGCCAGCGAAGCCAGGTCCCACAGGCGCAAACTCATCAGCGCCATCGCCAGAAACAGGGACAGGCTGACATTGCCCAAGACCAAGATGGAGCGCTCGAAAATTTTGTAGCCGAACAGCGACAAGCCGTTGCTCAACAACACACCGACGAACAGCACGCATACAAAAGTCGGCAATTCAAACGCGGTTCCGTTTAGTTGATTGGCTATCATGGTGCCGGCAGAGAGACAGACGGCAATCAAGGCCAGCGCCTCGATAAATGCCTGCGGCGTAATCAGTTGCACCGCTTTCGGTTGCTCGAAACTCAGCGGCGCTTTTTCTTCATTGGCCTGAGTCGCCTCAGCACCCGGCAATTTAACCCGCTTCACCAAAAATCCCGCTACCGGGCCGCCAATCAAGCCGCCCAATATCAAGCCGAAAGTCGCGCAGGCGATGGCAATTTCGGTGGCCGCAGCCAAACCGTGCCGTTCGGCAAATACACGCCCCCAGGCAGCGCCCGTGCCATGACCGCCCGACAGGGAAATGGACGCTCCCAGCAAACCGATCAAAGGATCGAGGCCCATCATCTTGGCCATGCCGATCCCGATTGCATCCTGCAATATCAGCAAGCCCAGCACCACGCCCAAAAACAGCGCCAACGTACGGCCACCGGCTTTCAAACTGGCGAGGTTGGCATTCAAGCCGATGGTGGCGAAGAAAGCCAGCATCAACGGTCCTTGCAAGCTGTTATCGAACTGCACCTGGACATTGGAAAAACTGCGTAGTCCAAACAACAGCAAAGCCACCAGCAAGCCGCCCACTACCGGCTCGGGAATGCTATAGGTTCTCAACAGCGATGAAGACGACACCAGCTTGCGTCCCAGCAACAGCACCAGTGATGCGGCTACCAAGGTTTCCAGGATATCCAGGTTAATCATCAACTTCCTTTCGTCTTTAATAAAATGGCAATGCAAGAGCGGGCCCATGCTGATCTATGAGAGAAACATGTTGATTACCGCCAGATATTACCCCCAGGCACAATTTTGCCTGAATGCATCGTAAATACCATTCAAATAGCACGTGCTTTTATCGTATGAAAAACACATTTAATCGAACGTAATCAAATGTTTTATTCCTTTATTGTCAATTTTACACCATTGCTTTTTTTGAAAATTAAATTAACATGCCGGCAATTGATAAAAAATTAATTTAACAATCAACCTGATCAAAATCAGAAGTCGAAAACACCCTGACCGCAACAGTTTACGTTGAGCAATATTGGAAGGCAGGCATAGTGAGGGGCAAGGATCTAAGCGCAGCACAAACGATTTTCTGTTTTATCGCTCTTGCCCCTTGCATTTGGTATTTCTTCTGTGACGGGATTGAAGTAGTGGCCAGGGAAAATACACGTGCCATTGACAGAAACGCGGCATTTCACACCGTGGCGCAATATGAAATAGCCAAACGCAGCGGCTTGGCCAAGGTTGCCTGCGCCCAGGCGGGTGCGGCATCCACCTCGTTTCTACGGGCAAAAGATGAAAAAGATTATAGGACCTGGAAAAACACCGAGGAGTCGGATTGCAAGATAGCGGGTATAGAGATCGCGTCCAGCTAGAGCGGATTTTCGTCAATCCAGTCGCCTGCGAAATCGAGAATGTAGGAAATTGCATCGTCCTCGGTATCGAATTCATTGGTCGGCGTGGTGCGCACGTAGCGTGTTTCACCGGCGCCATCTTTGCCCGCCTGAATCGTAAAACACGCCGTATATTTACCGTTGCCCTGTTGTTCCAGCCGGGGGAATACCGCATGTCCCTTATAGGGATAGCTTTTTACGTCCATCACTGCACCTCGTTTTTTAAGAGGAGCGATCCTACCACGCGCCAAACCGGTCGTAACGCTTTGGATTTGCCTGCAGGCGAAATGGCCGCCATCTCTTGCCAGCAGCCCGCACCGCGGGAAAAATACATTGTGTTCATGTAGAAATGTACTATCTTAGCTACTTGGGAGAGAGCGACGCGCATCGGACAATTCTTTTGCCCCGTCATCGGGCAAGGTCTCCGGCGCAACGTTCCGTTGCGCGTATAAAGGAGAATTCTATGAAAGAATTCCGTCAGCTACTTCGAAAACGCTTCCTGTATGACGAGGTTGGGCGAGAAAAAAGAATCCTGATATTAGTCGCGATCGTCTGGTCGTCTGCCTTGATGGTGAGCTTGGCCGCAGGGGTCGAACTCTGGCTTCATGGCGAACGAGATTCAGCAAAATTCCAATTTTTTCTTCTCGGTGCAATCGCTTGCGTTGCCGTCTACTGGCTGTGTTTTGCGAAGGATGGACTGGTGCGTGCGGGTGAAGTAAAGCTGGTTGTGAACATCGACGAAAGACATCACAAGAAACTAAGGCGACTGGCAGCTCAGCAGGATACGACCATCGGCGACATCGTCGAGCAACTGATGGATATCGTTACGAATGCCAGATTGATCGAACTTAAATCCTCGGGCGAGGCAGCCAAGAATAACGAAACAACGCCTGATCTTCTTATGCTAAAGCCGGGCAAAGGCAGAACAACGCAGAGTATCAAGCCCGGAAGTGGCCGGCATTTCTCCACACCTCGAGCGACGCCTCGCTTTAAGGCGAAGACAAGGAACGCACGTGATCGTGGGTTCCTTTGCTGAGGGTGTCGAACACCATTTTCGCGATAGTGCCAACCTGTTCGTCGCGCAAATAAAGAAAAAAATTCACATCTGGCAAGCGGGGGAAACCTTCCGACTCGCCCAGCACACGTAATTCCGGACTGATCATCTCGATACTTCGCGCCGTGATACCCAATCCCGCCCGCAGCGCAGCCTTGATGCCGACCAGGGTAGGAGAAACATAACTGATACGGTAGGGAATTTTTGCCTGGTCCAGAGATTGCAGTGCAATTTCCCGGAACAGGCTGGGTTCGTCGGCTACCACCAGCTTGACCGGATTAGCCGGATTATGGATGTAATCCGATGAGCAAAGCCAGACCGTGGGCGAAGTCCGCAAAATAATGCCGGGATGAGCATCGGTTTTTCGGGTGGAAACGGTCAGGTCAATTTCTCCGCGACGTAAAGCCTGCATCAAAAAGGGGCTTCGGCCGACGTGGATTTCCATGCGCAAATGCGGGTAGATCTTGGCGAAGCGCGATAACAACGACGGCAAAATGGTTTCGGCAATGTCATTGGGCGCACCGATACGCAAAGACCCCGTGACGTCATCCATATCCAGCATGCTGATGGCCTCGTCGTTGAGCCCCAGAATCCGAACTGCATATTCAAGCAACTTGGCGCCCTGCGCGGTAAGTTGCTTGTTGCGCCCGGTTTTCTGGAAGACCGCAAAGCCTAGTTGCGACTCCAGCCGCTGCATCTGTTGCGTGACCGCGGACTGGGTCCGGTGGACCCGGTCGGCAGCGGCTGCAAAGGACGAAAACTCGGTAATCGCGACGAAAGTCCGCAATAACTCCATATCAAGATTTCGCATGGAATCGTGATCCCTTATATGAGGAAATGGATTAGCTGCACTGCACAAATTGGTGCAAAAAAATAGCAAAACAAGCAGTTTGCACCACAGGGGTGATCATAATGCATTAGCCATGCTAATGTATTTCAATCTCGAATTAATTTGTTTGGACGGTCAATATTGGATAACCTGAGTTCATCTGTTCAAGGCGCCATGCGGTTCTCGTGGTTGGCGGCTAGCTGGAACAAATCGATCTGCAGAAATTCTTTTTACGTAATTTCTATATAAGGAATATGAGAATGAAGAAGCAAGTATCTGTATCTGTATCAATATCAGCATCAGCAACTCGCGCAGCATGCGCGCTCATGTTGGGGGCCTTGGCAACCGTGGCGCACGCCGATCAGCTGAGCGATATCAAGGCGCGTGGCAGCCTCAATTGCGGCACCCAGAATGCCAGCGAACCGTACGCTTTTCCTGATCCGGCTACGCGCCAGGTGGTCGGCTTCGATGTTGACATCTGCAACGCTCTGGCTAAAGGACTGGGAGTGAAGCTGCAACACAAGCCGGTGTCGACCGATGCCCGGATTCCCGAATTGAAAACGCGACGCGTCGATGTGCTCGCCGCCTCGGTCGCCTACATGCCGGCGCGTGCCGCGCAGGTGGATTTCAGTAACCAGTATTTCGTTGCCCCGATCAAGATCCTGGTGCGCGACAGTTCGTCGATCAAGACCATCGCAGACCTCGCAGGAAAAAAAATATCCGCCAGTGAAGGTTCCAGTTCTGCGGCATTGGGCACGACCAAGATGCCTACCTCACGCCTGCTGACATTTCACGACATTTCTTCCGGCTTCCTGGCGCTGCAGCAAGGCAAGGTGGACGGCCTCATCGCCGGCCAGCTGATCTTGTCGCGATTTGCGCGTGAAGCTGCGCAAAACGGCGGCGAGCAATACCGTCTGCTGCCAGGGTCACTATACGAAGAACGCATTGGTGCAGCGATCAACAAGAACGAGCCGGCCCTGCTGGCGGCGATCAACCAGATCCTGGTCAATTACGAGAAATCGGGCGAACTGCAAACCAGTTTCGACAAATGGCTCGGCGCCAATTCCACCTACAAGATGACGCGCGACTACAAGGTCGAACCGATCAATCCAAATTGACGACGCGGCAGTCTGTTGCTGAATTCGGCTGATTTTCGATTGAATTCAGCCGGGTTTCCGCCAACCTCAGACTGATGGTTAATCCAGGTTTTTGCAGGGAATATCAACGATGTTCGATTTATCCTTTTTACTCGAGGATGGCTATCTCCGTCTGTTTCTAGATGGCGTCCTGACTACTTTGCGCTTGTTTTCGGTATCCGGATTACTGGCGCTGGCAATTGGCGTGATGCTGGTAATCATGCGCTCGTCCGGCCTTAAAGCACTCAAGGGTTTCGTGGTCGGTTTCGTTGAATACCACAGGAACGTGCCGATCCTGGTACAGATCCTGATCTGGTATTTCGGCGTGCCGCAAGCTTTGCCGGAATCCGTCAAGATCTGGGTCAACAGCGGCAATACCGAATTCATTTTTGCTGCGATTGCGCTGGCGATGAATTCGGCCGCATTCATCTCGGAAGACATCCGTTCCGGCCTGCGCGCCATCCCCCGCACGCAGGAAGAGGCCGCCTGCTCCATCGGCCTGAATTTCCCGCAGCGATACCGCTATGTGATTCTGCCGCAGGCTATCAGGGTTGCCATTCCATCGCTGCTCAACCAGACCTTGATCCTGTTCAAGAACAGCAGCCTGGCGATGGCCATCGGCGTGCACGAGTTGCTATTCCAGACCAAGCAGATCGACAACGCCACCTTCCGCACTTTCGATGTGTTCCTGGTCGCCACCATCTTGTACCTGGCCGGCACGATTTCGCTGATGCTGATGGCGGATCGCTTCAGCCAACAGAAAATTCAAAAAGGTTGAGCCATGCTGGAAATTTTACAAAACTATGCCTCGCTGTTCCTCATCGGCGCTTATCCCAATGGCCCGCTGGGCGGCCTGGCGATGACCTTGATCCTATCCGTGCTGGGGCTGACGCTATCGTTCCCGATTGCCGTTCTGATCGGGCTGGCGCACATGTCTTCGTTCGGATGGCTGCGTTTCATTGCACAGTGGTGGACCCGTGTCATACGCGGCATACCGCTGCTGCTGATCATCTTCTGGGCCTATTTTTGCGTGCCGCTGATCGTCGGCGGCGAAGTATCCGGCTTCACTACCGTTGTGTGCGCCATCGTCGTGTATGAAAGCGCGTTTCTGGCGCAGGTGGTGCGCGCCGGCCTGGAAGGATTGCCCAAAGGGCAAACCGAAGCCGCCCGCTCGATCGGCCTGACATGGATGCAAAGCATGCGCTTCGTGCGGCTGCCGCAGGCGCTGACCAACATGATTCCATCCATCGTCAATCAGTTTGTTTCGACCATCAAGGCTACTTCCCTGGCCTATGTCATCGGTGTGCCCGAGCTCACTTATTCGGCTGCCCAGGTAAATACCATGACGCTGACCAAGCCCCTGGAAACCTATCTGGTGCTGGCTGGGTTCTATTTCGTTCTATGTTTTTCCATCTCTCGTTTCGCCGGCCTGCTGGAATTGCGAATAGGCGGCAAGTCAAGAGGAATGGCCTAAGGTCTGATTAAGGAGATATCCATGTTAAAACTGGAAAATATTGATAAATGGTATGGCGACTATCACGCGCTCAAGACAGTGAATGCGGACATAAAAAAAGGCGAAGTAGTAGTGGTCTGCGGTCCATCCGGATCCGGCAAGTCGACCTTGATCCGCACCATCACCCGACTCGAGGAAATCCAGGCCGGGCGCATCCTGTTCGAAGATAAAGATATCTACGGACGAGCGGTCGATGTCAATCAATTGCGAGCACGGGTCGGTTTCGTATTCCAGAGTTTCAACCTGTTCCAGAACATGTCGGTGCGAGACAACCTGACGCTTGGACCGGTGAAAGTGCTAGGCATCAGCCGTGACGAGGCCAATGCGCGCGCGCAGGAATTGCTGGTAAAGGTTGGGCTGGAGAAGAAAATCGACGCCATGCCGGCTAATTTATCCGGCGGTCAGCAGCAGCGTGTAGCGATCGCACGTGCACTGGCGATGCAACCGGCGCTGATGCTGTTTGACGAACCGACCAGTGCGCTGGATCCGGAGATGGTATCCGAAGTGCTGCAGGTAATGCAGGCGCTGGCACGCGATGGCATGACAATGCTCATCGTTTCACATGAAATGGGCTTCGCCCGTGAAGTATCGAGCCGGGTATGGTTCATGGATAACGGCGAGCTGCTTGAAGATGCGCCGCCGGATGAATTTTTTTGCAACCCGCAACACCCGCGCGCCCGCAAATTTCTGCAGGACGTAGTACGCCCTCATGATCGGATCAAAGCGCCGATGGCGGCTTGAAAAAATGATGAACGGCGCGTGCATAAGCAAACCGCCGATACGCAACCTGCGGTCGGGTTTTGCCACGAACAACAGTAATTCAACTAACCACCTGTGAGGCAACAAGCATGAATCAATCCAGTCAAAGTCAAAGTCAAAGTCAAAGTCAAAGTCAAAGTCAAAGTCAAAGTCAAAGTCAAAGTCAAAGTCAAAGTCAAAGTCAAAGTCAAAGTCAAAGTCAAAGTCAACAAATCGTTACCGACGCCATTGCGCAAATCAAACGGATTATCGATCAGGAAGGAACTACTCGCGCCTCGCTGGCCAGAGTGCTGACCGTGGTCGAATCTCTGGCCGTCCATACGCAATTCTGGAACGCCGAAAAATTCGCCGCACCGCTCGAAGGTGAGCTGCAGGCACGCTACATGATCCATGAAGACGCCGATCAGTCCTACGCGCTGTATCTGAATGTCATGTTGCCGGGTAAACGTATCGTACCGCACGATCACACTACCTGGGCCTGCATCGCGGCAGTAGAAGGTACTGAATACAACTATGTTTATCGCCGCACGGATGACGGCCTGACGCCCGGCGTCGGCACACTGGAACTGGAAAGCACTGTCGTCGTCAGCCCCGGACAAGGCATCGCGCTGATGCCGGACGACATTCATGCCGTGCAGATCAAAGGGGAAACAGCGATCCGCCATCTGCACATGTATGGCCGTGCGCTGGAAACACTCAGCACGCGCATCGGCTTTGATCTGGAGACCGGCCGCTATCAAACCATGGGAATCGGCGTGCAGACACGCCGTTAAGCCGAACTCACCTATTGAATGAATTCCATGACTAAATTTGTCGATCCCCACACGCTAAAGACCTGGCTGCATGACGGCGCCGAAATCGCGCTGTTTGATGTGCGAGAACAAGGCCAGTATGGCGAATCCCATCTGTTTTACGGCGTGCCGCTGCCATACAGCCGGCTCGAACTGGACGCGCCGAGGCTGGCGCCGCTGCCGTCGGTGCGCCTGGTGGTGTATGACGAAGACCAGTCCATCGCGCTCCGTGCCGCCGCTCGGATGACCGCGATCGGTTATACCAATGTCCATGTTCTGGAAGGCGGCACACGCAGCTGGCAAGCATCGGGGTATCCGCTGTTTTCCGGCGTTCACGTACCCTCCAAGACTTTCGGCGAACTGGTCGAGCAAAAGTGCCACACACCCTCTGTCAGCGCGCAGGCATTGTTCGAGATGCAGCGCCGCGGCGACAACGTTGTGGTGCTGGATGGCCGCCCTCTATCCGAATATCACAAGATGACGATTCCGGGCTCGATCTGCTGTCCAAATGGCGAGTTAAGCTATCGCGTGCATGAAATGATCGACAATCCCGACACCACGATCATAGTTAACTGCGCCGGCCGCACCCGCAGCATTATCGGGGCGCAAACGCTGATCAACCTGGGACTGCAAAACCCGGTCATGGCGCTGGAAAACGGTACCCAAGGCTGGTATCTGGAGGATTTTGAACTGGAGCACGGCAGCATCCGCCGCTATCCTGACCAGGTATCGGACGATGCGCGCGTTGCCGGCCGTGCCGCCAGCGCTAAAATCGTCCAGCGCTTCGACGTGCCGGAGATCGACGCCTCGACTATTTCGGAATGGCTGTCAGCCGGTAGCAACTCGGTATTCTTATGCGATGTACGCACACCTGATGAATTTTCCAGCGGCAGCCTGGCGGGTGCACAAGGCACTCCTGGCGGGCAGCTGATTCAGGCTACCGACCAATACATCGGTGTGCGACACGCACGGCTGGTGCTGTTCGACGACGACGGGATACGCGCACCGGTCGTTGCAAGCTGGCTCAAACAATTGGGACATGACGCCTATGTGCTGAGGGATGGACTGCAAAGCGGGTTCTCTCAGCCACCTCATGACAACGCCTCACTGACACGGGCTGATGCGTCGCAACTGCCTGCAATCAGCGCTGCCGAACTGGCAACCGGCCTGGCTGACAAACGGATGCGCGTCCTCGATGTGCGGACCAGCATGCAATACCGCAAATCGCACATCCCTGGCGCCAGCTGGGGTATCCGGCCGCGTCTTCCCGCACTAGACACATTTGCCGGCGGATGTGACGTGGTCCTGGTCGGCGATGACGATGCAGTGGTTGCGCTGGTGGCAGGCGAATTGCGCGAGGCATCATCCGGCTGCAACTCTGGCATCAGGTTGATGCGTCTGGATGGCGGTTTTGCAACCTGGGGCGCAGCGCAATTGCCAGTCGAGAGCACGCCGCGCCTGCCTATCGATGCTGACTGCATCGACTACCTGTTCTTCGTCCATGACCGTCACGATGGCAACAAGGCTGCCGCACGCCAGTACCTGCAATGGGAAACCGGCCTGCTGGCACAACTGGACCAGCGCGAGCGGGATTCCTTCCGCCTGGATTGAGCCTTTACCGCTGTCGCTCAAAGACACGCGCGCCCAACCGGTTGGTTTCGTTGATTGAATGCTTCATTCTCATATGCAAAGAGAACCAGATGTCAAAAATTTTATCGAAAAATCTTCGCCCCCACACCCGCCTGCAAAGAAGCGGCAGCGCGCCTGCGTATCGAGGCGGCAAGGCGGTCAATCCACCCGTGGTACGCGCATCCACCGTATTGTTCGAATCGGTCGAAGAAATGGCGGCAATGCGTGCGCGTCGTAACGACGAACGAATATTCACTTATGGCGCGCGCGGCAACCCGACTGCATTTGCGCTGGAAGAAGCGATTGCAGATATCGAAGGTGGATTTCGCACCAGGTTGTTTCCGACAGGACTAGCGGCAATCGCCATGGTCTTCACCACCTACCTGAAGCCCGGCGATCACGTTCTTATCGCGGATTGCGTGTATCAGCCTGTACGCCATCTGGTGGGAACGTTCATGCAGCAGTTCGGCATCGAGGCCACCTTCTTTTGCGCCGACGGCAGCGACATCGCCCAGAAAGCCAGGCCGAACACCAGGATGCTCTACGTCGAATGCCCCGGTTCGCTGGTCTACGAGCTATGCGACATGCGTAGCCTGGCGGCACTTGCCGAGACTCACGGCTGGCTACTGGTAGCTGACAACACCTGGGGCTCCGGCCTGCAATACCAGCCGCTGGCCCTGGGCGCCGATGTCTCAATCGTCGCCGCCACCAAATATCTGAGCGGCCACTCGGACGTGATGATGGGAGCGGTCACTACGACCGAGAAGGCATGGCAACCGCTGGCGATCATGACCGATGCGTTCGGCATGACGGTCAGCCCTGACGATGCTTACCTGGTCTTGCGCGGCACCCGCACGCTCGCAGCGCGATTGAAGTTGCACGAACAGCATGCCATCAAAGTCGCGCACTGGCTGCTTGCAAGAACAGAAGTGGCACGCGTGTTCTGCCCTGCTTTGCCGGGCCATCCAGGCCATGACATCTGGCAGCGCGATTGCCGCGGAACCAACGGTTTGATTTCGTTTGAATTCACCCACGCAGACCTGCCGGCGGCAACGGGCTTTGTCAATCGGCTGGCACTGTTCGGGATCGGCGCCTCGTGGGGCGGTTATGAAAGTCTGGCCACCCTTTCCGATCTGGGCGCCGCTCGCAGCGTGACCGACTGGTCGCGTGCCGGCCCCATTGTCCGCCTGCATATCGGACTGGAAGACCCGGACGATTTGATTGAAGATTTAGCGCAGGCGTTTGCGGGCTCGGATTAATTTCGAACCATGCCGTGTGCGTACCTATCACAATCACTTCCAGCTATAACGCAGACCTAACCAGATCCCGCGCGGCGCCCCATAGCCGCGAAACTGTTCGATAGTGGGATTGGCGGCGTCATACGCCTGGTTAGGTCCGTTGAAATAGTTCTGACCAAGAATACCGAAATTTGCATACTGTTTGTTCAACAGGTTATTGACGCGTGCGAAAAATTCCAGGTCATGGCTGATTTTGTAGCGGGTATCGAGATTGATCACACCATAGCCAGGTACTTTGCCTTGGGTGTCGCTATTGTTTTCATCGCCGCGTGCAAAAATGGCGCTATTGAGGATGCCGCTAGCGCCGATCGACCATTTTTCGCTAATATCGTAATCAAGCCTTAGTTTGAAAGAGTGGCGTGGAATGCCGGGAATCTGGTTGCCTGGCTTGACCTGAATGACACCGTTGGCGTCTGCGGCAGAATTGTTCGGGCTACTTTCCGCAAACGGCGACTGGAAAGTCGCGTCGATAAAACTGTAGTGGGCAGACACACCCAATGCGCCAAACCTGGTGCTTGCGGACAGCTCGAGCCCCTGTCGGCGCGTCTTGCCGACATTCTGAAAATAGCCGGCATTGGTGGCAACGCCATTGCTGCTGATGAACTGGATATCGTCATCCAGATCGGTTCGATAAAGGGCCGCGCTCCATTGCGACTCCTCGCCGAATTTACCTCGGGCACCTAACTCCAGCGTGCGCGAAACCACCTTCTTCAGCGCCGGATCGGCAATAAAATTATTGGGCAACTGGCACGGTGCGTCAGGATCGGCGCAAGTCAGTTCCACCGGCGTAGGCGTTCGCATTCCTTCGCTGTAGGAACCATAGATAGTCACCTTCGATGTCGGGTTGTAGTTCACGCCAATGGCCGGATTGAAACGTGAAAACTGATGATCGCCATTGAGCTTCGGCGACTCACCGGTCTGGTCGGCAATGCTGATACGCGCCAGGTTGTAGCGTCCGGACAATGTCAGCGTCCAGCGGTCAGTCATCGATAACGCATCCGAGAAGAAAATGCCGTAATAACTGTTACGGGTTTTGGCATCTGTGGCCTGCTGAAAATCGCCGATGGCGACCGTACCGCGATCCGGCGTGAATTCCGCATCTTGATTTGCCTGAGTAAAGCGGGCGTTGCCAAAATCGCCGCTGGCGCCCAATACAAACTGGTTCTTCTTGCCGCCCAGCTCGCCCAGCAAGGTCATTTGCAGGCCGAGGCCGTATCCGGCCTGATCGATCTCCGAGCGATTATTCGTTGCCTGCGCCATATCGACCGCACCTGTGGCAGCATCTGCCTGGTCGCCATCACCGTTGACATTACTACTGAAACCGCTGTTCTTGTAGTGGCGATAATACAGATTGCCGCTGATAAGTACCTTGTCGTTTACGAAGTGGCTACCCTTCACCGTCAAGAAACCAAGCTGATTCTGGTTGCTATCAGGATAGGTATAAGCCTGGCGGATATTGTTGGAAAACGACATCGGCAAGGTCTGCGTGCCTTGCAGCGAATTGTCGGCGGCACTCAGGCTGATGTCCAGATCGGTGGTGCTGGTCTGGTAGCCAATTTTGCCGAAGAACTGCTGCACCTTGCTCGGATTGTGATCGGCCCAGCCATTATCCTTGGAATAATTACCGGTAAAAAAATAATCCAGATTGCCACTGGCTCCAAACTTCCCGCCCTGTTCGAATTCGGCCGTCTTGCGTCCGAAGGAACCAGTCGATACTTCCACTGCCCCACCCGGATTTTGTGCACCGCTTTTAGTGTAGATCGCCAACGCCCCGCCGAGCGTATTGAGGCCGAAAATCGGATTTGACCCGGGAATCAACTGGATGCTGGAAATCGCAGATTGCGGAAGCAGATCCCAGTTAACCACATCACCGAATGCTTCATTGATGCGCACGCCGTCCTGAAATACGGATAAACCCTGTGGCAAGCCAAGCAGCGGCGATGCGGTAAATCCACGAAAGCTGATGTCCGGTTGAAACGGATTACCCTGCGACGAATTGATGGTGACACTGGTCGGATTCTGCTCCAGGAACTCAGCCAGATTGCCCTGTCGCTGAGTGGAGAGATCCTTACGCGTAAATACCTGCACGTTACCAGCGACGTCACGAATCGGGGTACCAAGCCCGGGTAATGGCGTAGTGCCAATTACTTCAATTGTCGGCAACTCCATGGCTTCGGCCGGATTGTCGGCACGTGCCTGAGCGGACCAGCATCCGGCGAATGCAGTAGCAAAAATGACAACAATTTTACGTCTGACGGGGAACCCCGACGGCGATGCAGCAAGAGCGCGTCTCATTATTCGAATTTTTCTGTTTGTGTTATCAGAACAACGGGAATATCAGGGCGTGAGTACTTTCACGCCGTGTTTAGCAAAGATTGCCGCCATCTCGCCGGATGTCACCAACGCATTGGTCGCGTCTTGCAATAGTTTGACGAGCTCCGGGTCGCTCTTCTTCACCGCCATGCCAACCACCCAGCCTTTGGGGGGCAAACGCTGGAACGTGACTTCACTGATGCGATAATTCGGATCGTCTCGCAGCACCGATTCGATTTCCGACAGGTTCGCAACAACGCCATCCAGCTCGCCTGCTTTCAGCCGTTCCAGTGCCGCCGTTGCCGTCGGGTAGATTTTTACGTCATCCCGGAATTTCCCATCTTCGGCGCCAAGCAGCACGACCGCACTTATCGACACTTTTTCCACGCCGATTTTTTTCCCGGCGATCGAATCCAGATTCTCGAATTGCGGCACTTTACGTACGTCTGTAACCAGGCGTACTACCTCGCGATGATATGGCGCGAAAATTTCCACCTTGTCATTCTGATTCATCAGACTCGGGTCTACCGGTACATGCAGCATCACATCGGCCGGACCGTACCCGAGATAGTGGCCTTTCCACACCATATTGCGCAAATCTTCGTCGAGATCGTCGCCCGCCGGAAACGGTAGCAGACTCAGCTTCAATCCCGTTTTTTTCGCCAGCGCTTCGGCCAGATCGATATCGATGCCGCCACCACCCGCCGAAAATGGCGCGAACTCGTTGTACACCGCCACCTTCAATATTCCCGACTGCTTTATTTTTGAAAAATCTTCCCCGGCTCTTACCGGCGGACTAATACCCAGGAACAGGCAAATGAGCGCCAGTATCGCGATACAGGCTCTGTAAGAAATTTTGGTCATGATGCGGCGCTCCGGTGTTTAGTATCGGCAGTCATATGCGGGATGATCGCGCCAGCCGGATTTCAACCGGCGACGCGGCCACGTCGACTATTTAATCGCGCGCACAGTCTCAAGGTAAGCCTTGATGGACCACATTGCTTCCTGGTTCAGGATGCCTTCGAACGGCGGCATGTAGACCGCGCCGTTACGCACTTTCCCGTGACGGATGGATGTCAGGAAATATTTATCAGTTTCTTTATAGCAAGCTTGCTTTTTGACATCTCCCTTCAGGTCGACGCAATCGCGATCCAGCAAACGCAGGTCGGGAGCGATGCCACCGGATTGCGCCTGCAATCCATGGCAACGCGCGCAATTTTCCGCGTAACCCGAGGTACCGATCTTTATCGCCTCTTTCTGGCCGCGGTAAGGATTCTCGTCTCGCCACTCTTTGCCGAGCGGCGGCAAGGTCTTGGTGTCGATAGCTTGCGGGGTTACGTCGCCATGCGCTGAGGCTGTCACGGGCATGGATGCAGCGGCCAGCAAAGCGCACGCTGAAATGATGGTTCGGATGGTTTTCATATAGTCTCCTCAACAGTTTTTTAAAAGAATGAGGAGAGTTCAGCAATTGCCGTGCCAGCGGAAATTCCACATACGGCACATTTTTCCTGTCACATAACGGAACAGGTGCTACATTAATCAACAATACAAAATATAAAAATGAACACCTGCAGCTTCAACAGCAAATTCAGCAGCAAATTCAGCAGGAGTTCAGCAGGAGACAAGTCATGTCACGATTGACAATAAAAGAAACGAATAAAAGTTCGCCCAAGGGTATATCTACGGCCGTCGCAAGCAGTGGCACGTTTTCTGCATGCGATGCGCATATGATGATAGAAGAATCCCGTCAACGCTCGATAGCCTACGGTTTGTCCGAAACGGAAAAGCCGGATTTCAGTCCCATCGCGCGGACTGATTTCTCGCTATTGCTGGAACAGAACCGCATCCTGCATGCACATGCGTTGCCGGTAATGGAAACGCTGTACGAACAAATCATCAATACGCACAACATGGTCATACTGACCGACGTCAACGGCTTGATCGTACATACCCTGGGCGATGACGACTTCCTGGAAAAAGCCAACCGGGTTGCGTTGAAACCGGGTGTCATCTGGTCCGAAGCGAGCAAGGGAACCAATGCGATCGGCACTGCGATCGTCGAGAACCAACCGGTGCAAATCCACGCTAATGAACATTACCTGCAAGCCAATCACTTCCTGACCTGTTCCGCTGCGCCAATTTCCGATCATCAGGGCAATGTGATCGGCGTGCTGGATGTGACGGGCGACCAGTCCAGTTTTCACAAGCACACGATGGCGCTGGTGCGCATGTCTGCGCAGATGATAGAAAATCACTTGTTTTCAACCGCATTCCAGCATTCGATCACCTTGCACTTCAACACCCGGCCGGAATTCATCGGCACGCTGATGGAAGGCATCGCTTCGTTCTCTCCTAGCGGCAGTTTCCTTTCCGCCAACAAGACCGGCTTGTTCCAGCTTGGCTTGTCGCTTTCGGCACTGCAATCGCACACCTTCAGCTCCCTGTTCGGCCTGCCCATCTCGGCCCTCTTCGACCACTACCGCACGGCGATGCCTGGCCTGCTCAATCTTTGCATGCCCAGCGGCGTGCGCGTATACGGACGCGCTGAATTGAATAGCGCCAACAGCATATTCCAGCAATCGGCCGAACTGGTCCGCCACAACGACGATGGCGCCAGAGATGGTGCTAGAAGCAGCAACCTGGGTTCTCCATCCGCCCATGCCACGAACCAGAACGCCAGGCGTCTGTCCGGCCTGCGCTATCTGAACACCGGGGATCCGCAGGTCGCCGCGCTGATCGACAAAGTCAACAAGGTGCTGGGACGCGACATCCCGATTCTGGTCATGGGTGAAACCGGGACTGGCAAGGAGTTGCTGGCACAAGCGATACACAATGACTCGCCACGCGCCAACGGTCCTTTCGTGGCCGTCAATTGCGCATCGATCCCGGAAACATTGATCGAGTCGGAATTATTCGGCTACGAGGACGGCGCCTTTACCGGCGCCCGCAAAAAAGGCGCCGTCGGCAAGATCCTGCAAGGTAACGGCGGTACGCTTTTCCTGGACGAAATCGGCGATATGCCGTTCAGCCTGCAAGCCCGTTTGCTGCGTGTGCTGCAGGAACGCATGGTCACGCCGCTGGGCAGCACCAAATCGATTCCGGTGAATATCGAACTCATTTGCGCGACCAATCGCAATCTGCGGGACATGATCGCAAAGGGTGAATTTCGCGAAGATCTCTACTATCGGCTTAATGGCCTGGTGGTCAGGTTGCCGCCGCTACGCGAGCGGACCGACATCGAAACGGTCGTAGAAAAAATATTGCTGGCAGAATCTTCGGGGAAAACCTATACGGTCTCGCCAGAAATCATGCAACTGTTCAAGCAACACAACTGGCCGGGCAATTTCCGCCAGCTGACGAACCTGCTGCGTACCGCGATCGTCATGGCCGACCAGGAAAACATCATCCAGCGCCAGCACTTGCCTGACGATTTCCTTGAAGATATCGACCTGTGCCTCACCCCGAAACCGGAGGAAAGCACGAACTGGCGGGTGTCCAACGGCGCCAATCTTGAAGAGATGGAAATTTCGGTCATCCAGCAAGCGCTGGAGTCCAATGGCGGCAATGTGTCCGCCACGGCCAAGGCGCTGGGCGTATCCCGCAACACAATTTACCGAAAACTCCCTCCCCAAAAATAAAATCCGGGCGCTGCGGTTAAGGCTGACGATCGGCCCGGAAGTATCATTCAGGCGATTCATCTCAGGTCGCAGATAGCCTGCGTCAATGCTGCTTTTATCGCGGCATCTGCCGGGGTATGCGTTCCGCCATTAATCCACCGCAGCTCTGCGTGCGGCATGAACCGTCGCAAGCGCCATGCATTCTCCGGCGGACAGATCCAGTCGCGCGTGCCATGAATCAAAATGGTCGGTACCGCCACCGCATTGCGCGCGGCACGGAACAACTCCCGTTCGCTGGTAAAACAACCCTGAGACAGGTAGTGCGATTGCACCATGTATTTCACTACAGCCGCCGGGTCGGCCTCAACTGAACCGGGTGACGCCGACACTCCGGTCATCGCCTGCATCAACGCATTCTCGTATCGCTGCCACCGCGTTGCGGCATCGCGTTGTTGCTCCACTGTTCCATTCTGCAACAGCGCTGTCAGGAATTGGAGCACATTGTCTTTTTGTTCTCGCCTCCATCCGCTTGTCAGCTCCGCCCAGGCCTCCGGCGCCAACGCCTGCAGCGATTGAAAAAACCAGGTCATTTCCCGAGAACTGGTTAGAAATACTCCGCGCAGCACCAGGGTGCTCAATCGTGCCGGATGACGCCCTGCATACAAGACTCCCAGCGCAGCGCCCCACGAGCCGCCTACGACCATCCACCGCGCAATCTGCAGGTGTTCGCGCAAGCGCTCTATATCCCGGACCAGGTCGGCGGACCGGTTATGCGCCAGCAAAGCAGCAGGCAGACTCCGTCCGGCCCCGCGCTGATCGAACAGCACCACGCGCTGCCGCGACAAGTCGAACCAGTCCAGCATGCCCGCGTGACAACTGCTGCCCGGGCCGCCATGTAAGACCACGGCGGGCGGCCCGTCGCTGCAGCCGTATTCGGCGAAATACAAGCGATGGCCGTCGCCTACGGGCAGATATCCGTCTTGAACAGGCTCAGGAAAAGGCTTCGGCATGGAACTTGCGTTTATCGACATGATTGCATCAGTTTCCAAGAAATACGATCGGCAATGCTGACATGCAATCACAAATCGTACCCGTTATTTTTCTAATTGAATGGAGACAAACATGACCTGGAGCAAACCTGAATTTTCCGACCTGCGTTTTGGCTTTGAAATCACGATGTATATCGCCAATCGCTGATCCTTCGTTATTAATCTTTAGTTGTTGTTAACCCTCAGCTATTAATCGCCTCTGATTCATGAGGACCGCGCGGTAACCACAAAACAGTTACCGCGCTTGATTCAAGGCTTAAGCGAAAGCACAATGAAAATCATCGTATTAGGATCTGCAGCAGGTGGCGGCTTCCCCCAGTGGAATTGCAACTGCCGTAACTGCAACGGTGTACGCAACGGCAGCATCAACGCCCGGGCGCGTACGCAATCGTCGATTGCCGTGTCATCCAACGGCAGCGATTGGGTACTGATCAACGCCTCTCCAGACATCTTGACGCAAATCCGCGCCAATCCGGCTTTACAGCCGGCACGCGGCAAGCGCGATACCGGCATCGCTGCAGTGATGCTGATGGACGCGCAGATCGACCATGTCACCGGATTATTAATGCTGCGCGAAGGGAAACCGCTTCCGCTGTATTGCACCAGTGCAGTGTGGGACGACCTGACCGGCGGCCTGCCGCTGGTCCACGTGCTGTCGCACTATTGCGGCGTCCAGTGGTATATGCTCACCGCCAATCACAACACCGCACCGGTGGAATTACCGCAGATAGCAGATATCAGCTTCACCCCGCTCGCCCTTTCAAGCAAGGCACCGCCCTACTCGCCGCATCGGGAAATGCCGCAGCCTGGAGATAATCTGGGCCTGATCATCGAGGATAAGAAGACCGGAAAAAAAGTCTTTTACGCTCCCGGCCTCGGCGAGATCGAGCCCCACGTCCTCAAGGCGATGCATGGCGCCGATTGCATTCTGGTGGACGGTACTTTCTGGACCGCCGACGAAATGATACAGCTGGGCTTTTCCAAAAAGATGGCCGCCGACATGGGACATCTGCCGCAATCCGGCAAGGACGGAATGATAGAGGTGCTGGACGCGATCCCCGATACGCGCAAGGTCCTGATTCATATCAACAACACTAACCCTATCCTTGACGAAAACTCCGCTGAGCGCGCGACGCTCGCACAGCATGGAATTGAGGTCGCATTTGACGGAATGGAAATCACACTATGAACGACGCAATGGAGAGTAACATCTTGCCGCCCTGGAATCGCACCGAATTCGAAGTACAGCTACGCGCCAAAGGAGCGGGTTATCACATCCATCACCCGTTCAACGTCAAGATGAACGACGGCTTGCTCAGCCGCGACCAGGTGCGCGGATGGATCGCCAACCGCTTCTACTATCAAATCAGGATTCCGCAAAAAGATGCG
The DNA here is from genome assembly GCF_900111995.1 of Collimonas sp. OK607. Lineage (GTDB taxonomy): Bacteria > Pseudomonadota > Gammaproteobacteria > Burkholderiales > Burkholderiaceae_D > Collimonas. The sequence goes on along the minus strand of NZ_FOKF01000002.1, from coordinate 58,421 downwards.
GCAATCATTGCAAATTGCCCTGACCGCGAAACCCGTCGAAAATGGGTAAAACGCATACTCGACCACGACGGTTGGGAAGACAATGCGGGCGGCATCGAAGCCTGGGCGCGGCTCGCTGCGGCAGCAGGCATTCCGGGCGATGAGGTGTGGTCGTTGCAGCATGTCGCTCCCGGCGTGCGCTTTGCAGTCGACGCCTATGTCAATTTCGCGCGCTGTGCGCCATGGCAGGAGGCCGTCTGTTCGTCGCTGACTGAAATGTTCGCGCCCAAAATCCACAAGGACCGGTTAGCCAACTGGCCCCGGCATTATGCATGGATCGAACCTGACGGCTTGCAATACTTCCGTAGCCGCATCTCGCTGGCCGAGCGCGATGTCGAACATGGCCTGCAAGTGACACTGGATCATTTCACCACCCGTACGCAGCAGGAACGTGCGCTGGAGATACTTCAATTCAAACTCGACGTGCTGTGGAGCATGTTGGATGCGATCGAAAAGGCTTATCCCTGACCTAATTCAATTTTTTTATTGGAGCCATCATGAATGTCCCGCCAGAAAAACCCAAATTATCCAGGCTGTTTCGGCTGCAGTGGGAGGAAGCACAAAGCGACTACGTGCTGCTCTACCCTGAAGGCATGGTAAAGCTGAATCGCAGCGCCGCCGAGATCCTCAAACTCTGCGACGGCGAGCGTGACGTTCAGACCATCACACACGACCTGGAACGCGCGTTCTCGGTCGCCGGATTAAAAGAAGATGTCAATGATTTCCTACGGATTGCCAATGAACGCAACTGGATTTCCTGAAAAGGGCAATCAGGCCGCCCCGCCACCACTCTGGCTGCTGGCTGAGCTAACGTATCGTTGCCCGTTGCATTGTGTGTTTTGCTACAACCCGCTCAATTACGCAGAAAACAAAAAGGAATTGAGCACCGCGCAATGGATCGACGTGATGCGCCAGGCACGCAAACTGGGTGCGGCCCAACTCGGGTTTTCCGGCGGCGAGCCTTTGCTGCGTGACGATCTCGAAGACTTGATAGAAGAAGGCCGCAAGCTCGGCTACTATACCAACCTGATCACATCCGGTATCGGCCTGACGGAAAGCCGCATCGCCCGGATGAAGCAACTGGGACTCGACCACATCCAGCTGTCGTTCCAGGATTCGACCAGGGAAATGAATGATTTTCTGTCTAGTACGAAGACTTTCGACCTGAAGTCGCGCACCGCCAAGCTGATCAAAGCGTACGACTATCCCATGGTACTCAACGTCGTGCTGCATCGCTACAATCTCGATCACGTTGCACGCATTATCGATATGGCGCTCGAGATGGGAGTCGAATACCTGGAACTGGCGAATACACAATACTATGGCTGGGGTCTGGTCAATCGAGCACATCTCATGCCGAGCCGCGAGCAAGTCGAGAAGGCGGAGGCCATCGTCAACGAGTATCGCGCCCGGATCGGTAACCGCGTCAAGATCCTGTTCGTCGTTCCGGATTACTTCGAAGAACGGCCAAAAGCCTGCATGAACGGCTGGGGTTCGGTTTTTCTCGCGGTTGGCGCCGACGGCACCGCCCTGCCTTGCCATGCGGCCAGATCCTTGCCCGGCATGGAATTCCCGAACGTAACGCAATACAGCCTGCACGACATCTGGCAGCATAGCGACGCCTTCAACCGCTATCGCGGCGACTCCTGGATGCAGGAGCCGTGCCGTAGCTGCGACGAAAAGAAAAAGGATTTCGGCGGCTGCCGCTGCCAGGCATACGCGTTCACCGGCGATGCGGCCGGCGCGGATCCGGTGTGCAACAAGTCACCGCATCACGACGAAGTAAAGAAAATCGTCTTGCACGCCCGGTCACGGGATGATGCGACATCTGTGGAAAAACCGGTGTTGTTCCGGACCGACGCCAATTCGCGCCTTTTCTTTGAGAACAAGGGCTGACACCGGCACTGCCGGCGTCAGCGCCAACTTCAGGCCACCTCTTTCAATTGCTCCAGAATAGCCGGATTCTCCAATGTCGAGATATCCTGCGTCACTTCTTCTCCCTTGGCTAGCAGACGCAACAGGCGCCGCATGATTTTTCCGGAACGGGTTTTCGGCAGATTATCCCCGAAACGCAATTCTTTCGGCTTCGCGATCGGACCGATTTCCTTTGCCACCCAGTTACGTAGTTCGGCCGCAATCAGCTTCGCCTCGTCACCCACTGGCCGCGATCGCTTGAGAACCACGAAAGCACAAATCGACTCCCCCGTCGTGGCATCCGGCTTACCGACCACGGCCGCTTCCGCCACCAGCGGATGGGCAACCAGCGCCGATTCGATCTCCATCGTTCCCATCCGGTGGCCCGACACGTTCAACACATCGTCGATGCGCCCGGTAATCGTAAAATAACCGGTTTCGACATCACGGATAGCGCCATCACCGGCCAGATACAACTTGCCGCCCAACTCTTCCGGAAAATAACTCTTGATGAAACGCTGCGGATCGCCCCAGATATTACGGATCATCGAAGGCCATGGGCGCTTGACGACCAGGATACCGCCCTGCCCGTCAGGGAGATCCTTGCCGACCTCATCGACCACGCCGATCATGATGCCCGGCAGCGGCAAAGTGCACGAGCCGGGCACCATGGCAGTCGCGCCAGGCAACGGGCTAATCATATGGCCACCGGTTTCGGTCTGCCAAAACGTATCGACGATCGGGCATTGCCCGCGCCCGATATGCTTGTAATACCAGAGCCAGGCATCGGGATTGATCGGCTCGCCGACCGAGCCTAGCAGGCGCAGACTCGTCAGATCGTATCGTTGCGGATGCACCTCCTGATTGGTGTCGGCGGCTTTTATCAGGGAGCGGATTGCCGTTGGCGCGGTATAAAAGATCGTCACCTTATGTTTCTGTATCATCTGCCAGAACCGCCCTGCATCGGGATAAGTCGGCACGCCTTCAAACACGATTTCAGTCGCACCGGCAGCCAGTGGCCCGTACGCAATATAGCTATGGCCGGTCACCCAGCCGATATCGGCGGTACACCAGAAGACGTCGGACGGCTTGAGGTCGAATGTCCATTTCATCGTCAGCGTCGCCCATAGCAAAAAGCCGCCGCTTGAATGTTGCACACCCTTGGGCGTGCCGGTCGAACCTGAGGTATAGAGGATGAAAAGCGGATGTTCAGCGCTCACCCACTCCGGCTCGCACACGTCCTGTTGACCTGCCATCAAATCGGCAAGCCACAGATCCCGCCCGGCGACTTGCCCTGTCATGTTTCCCGTGCGGCGATGGACGATGACATGCCTGACGTCATCGCAGCCGCCCATCTCAAGCGCCTGGTCGACAATCGATTTCAACGGCAACGATTTGCCGCCGCGCACTTGTTCATCCGACGTAATGACGGCAACAGCGCCGGCGTCGATGATGCGTTCCTGCAAAGACTTGGCCGAGAATCCACCGAACACGACCGAATGGATCGCCCCTATGCGGGCACAGGCTTGCATCGCGGCTATACCCTCGATCGACATTGGCATATAGATGACAACCCGGTCGCTTTTCTTGACGCCCAGCGCTTTCAGTCCGTTCGCAAATTTGCATACCTTCCGATGCAATTCCCGGTAAGTGACCTTGGTCACCTCGCCGTCATCCGCTTCGAAAATGATTGCCGTCTTATCGGCATTGCCGTTGACAAGATGCCGGTCCAGGCAATTATAGGAAACGTTCAGATGACCGTCTTCAAACCATCTGTAAAACGGTGCATCGGATTCATCCAGTGCTTTGGTAAACGGTTTTTGCCAAATCAGGTTTTCACGCGCCAGCCGCGTCCAGAAGCCTTGATAATCGCGCTCGGCTTCAGCGCATAGGGCGCGATACGCATCCATGCCAGAGATCGTAGCGTTTTTCACAAAATCCGTCGAAGGGTGAAATTGCCCCGATGCTTGCTTTAACAGTGTGATGTCGTCCATATCTATATCCCGCATGTAAAAAAAAAGCTGACGACCGCAGTCGTCAGCCAAAACTGCCCAGGGAAGAGCGGAGGAGCCGACGCTATACCGCAACAGTCTGAAGGGCAGCCGTCATTACTTTGAAGAAAGTTTGAATACCCATACCGAGCCGCCTTGTTCCAGGAAGTTGACCTTTTTCGCCACTTCGCCACCCCACAACGGCACGGCGCCACCCCATCCGGAGGTCACCGCGACATACTGGGTGTCGCCATCCTTCCAGGTGACCGGCGGCGCCACAACGCCCGAACCGGTCTGGAACTTCCAGAGTTCCTTACCGGTCTTGGCATCGACCGCCTTCAGGAATCCTTCAGGCGTTCCGTAAAATACCAGCCCGCCCGCAGTCGTCATGACACCACCCCATAACGGCGCGCTGTTCTTGACTTCCCAGACGATCTTGCCAGTCTTCGGATCGATGGCACGCATGGCGCCGATGTAATCTTCGTTAAGCGGATGAATCGTGAAACCTGCGCCGAGGAACGCTCCGCCTTTCTTGTAGGTGACCGGCTCATTCCAGATATCCATGCCCCATTCATTGGCTGGCACATAGAACAGCTTGGTTTGCGGGCTGTAAGCCATCGGCATTTGATTTTTGGCGCCGAGGAAAGCAGGTGCGGCAAACACGGTAGCTCCCTTCTTGCCTTCTTCGCCTTTGGTAGGATCGCCGGGACGGCCGCTTTCAAGATAGTTGGGCCGACCGGTCTTCAAATCGATGCCGGATGCCCAGGTGATTTTCTTAACGAACGGGAAGGCGTTTTCCAACTTGCCGTCCTTGGCGTCGATCACGTAGAAAAAGCCATTGCGATCGGCTTTCCCGCCCATCCGCTTGCCATCCATGTCGAAGGTAACGAATTCATTGACGCCGTCGTAATCCCAGCCGTCATGCGGCGTAGTCTGGTAACTCCATTTGATTTTTCCGGTGTCGACATCAAGAGCTACTGTCGATGCCGAATACAGATTGTCGCCAGGACGCAGATGGCTATTCCATGGCGCCGGATTACCGGTGCCGAAATAAGCCAGTTTGGTAGTCGGATCATAGGTTCCGCCTAACCATGTCGCACCGCCGCCGGTCTTCCACAAATCGCCGGGCCATGACTTGTTGACTGTGCCGGTAACGCCGTTTTCCGTGGCCTTGCCGTCCTTGTCGTATTTGTAACCCATGTGGCCTTCGATCATCGGGCGACTCCATACCAGCTGCCCGGTCTTGGGATTGCGCGCCTCGACGCGGCCTACCACGCCGAATTCACCGCCGGAAACGCCGGTCAGCAGCAGTCCGTTGGCAATCAGCGGCGCTGCGGACATCGAATATCCGGCAGCATAGTCGTCCACTTTTTCTTTCCAGACGATCTTGCCGGTATCCTGATCGAGTGCGACCAGTTGCGCGTCCAGCGTACCGAAAATGACCAGATTGTCATATAGCGCTGCGCCGCGGTTGACCACATCGCAACAAGGCATGATGCCGTCCGGCAGCCGGTGTTCGTATTTCCACAGTTTGGCGCCGGTTTTCAGATCGATCGCGTAGATGCGGGAGTACGAACCGGTGACGAACATCTTGCCGTTATAGATCAGCGGTTGCGATTCCTGTCCGCGCTGCTTCTCTCCTCCGAATGAAAAAGACCAGGCCGGAACCAGCTTGTTCACAGTCTGCGTATTAATTTGCGTCAATGGCGAAAAGCGTTGTCCCTGCGTGCCCATGCCCCAAGACAAGACGTTGTTCGGCGCCTTGGCGTCGTTGGCAATCATTGCATCGGTAACACCCAGCGCGTGGGCAGAAAACGAACTGCACGCGATCATCCCAACCAATGCTGCTATCAGATTTCTCTTCATGTCATCCTCCTGTTTTTTTTAAAACACTAGTTCACTACTGACTTATGGCATCCACCCCGGGAGGTGCTGCTTCCTATACGAGCTGCATGTATTCTTCATCGGAAAATAATCTCGACCGTGTCAGGAATCGTTTCCCTGATCCGTTATCCAGCGAAAACATCCCTCCCATTCCGGCCACGACATCGATGATGAGTTGGGTGTGCTTCCAATATTCGAACTGCTCCGCTCCCATGTAGAAGGGTTGGCCGCACAGCGTTCCGAGCAGCACATCGGTATCGCTGATACTAAATTCACCCAACGCGTAGCACATGGGTGAACTGCCATCGCAGCATCCTCCTGACTGGAAGAACATCAATGGTCCGTGTTGCTCGCTCAGCAGCCTGATGAATTCTTCGGCAGCAGCGGTCGCAACCACGCGATGAACGGTTGGCTGTGTCATGTTTTCCTCACTGGGCTCATTCGGATCTGCGACGCGCCCCCTGGTCAGGCAGGCGCGTCACACCAACGCTATTCGCCCTTAAAAGAAACCCATCGCGTTGGGGTTATAGCTGACCAGAAGATTTTTGGTTTGCTGGTAGTGATCAAGCATCATCTTGTGGTTTTCGCGTCCAATGCCGGATTGCTTGTAGCCGCCGAAAGCCGCATGCGCCGGATACAGGTGATAGCAATTAGTCCATACCCGGCCGGCTTGAATCCCGCGACCCATGCGGAATGCACGTGAACCGTCACGCGTCCACAAGCCGGCGCCCAGGCCATATAAGGTATCGTTGGCAATTTCCAGCGCCTCTTCTTCATCCTTGAAGGTCGTCACAGATACAACCGGGCCGAAAATCTCTTCCTGGAAGATGCGCATCTTGTTGTGGCCCTTGAAGATCGTAGGCTGCACGTAGTACCCGCCGCCAAAGTCGCCAGTCAGATTATTACGTTCACCGCCGATCAGGACTTTCGCGCCTTCTTGTTTGCCTATGTCCATATACGACAGGATTTTTTCCAGTTGCTCTTGCGATGCCTGCGCACCAATCATTGTCGTACTGTCGAGCGGATTACCCTGCTTGATCGCGGCGACACGTTTGATTGCGCGTTCGATGAAGCGGTCGTAGATCGATTCCTGGATCAGGACGCGCGATGGACAAGTACACACTTCCCCTTGGTTCAGCGCGAACATGGCAAAACCTTCGAGGCACTTATCGAAGAATGCGTCGTCTTGATCCATCACATCGGCAAAGAAGATGTTAGGTGATTTTCCACCGAGTTCCAGCGTGACGGGAATGATGTTTTGCGACGCGTACTGCATGATCAGGCGGCCGGTGCCGGTTTCCCCGGTGAAGGCAATCTTGGCTATGCGCTTGCTGGAAGCGAGTGGCTTGCCTGCCTCCAGACCGAAGCCGTTGACGATATTCAACACACCTGGCGGCAACAGATCTGCGATCATTTCCATCAGGACAAGAATCGACGCCGGTGTTTGCTCCGCCGGTTTCAGTACGACGCAGTTACCTGCTGCCAGTGCCGGGGCCAGCTTCCATACCGCCATCAGTATCGGGAAATTCCACGGGATAATCTGGCCGACCACGCCCAGAGGCTCATGGAAATGGTAAGCATAGGTCTGGTCGTCAATTGTGGCTACAGAGCCTTCCTGGGCTCGGATGCACCCGGCAAAGTAGCGGAAATGATCGATTGCCAGCGGGATATCCGCTGCCATCGTTTCACGGATCGGCTTGCCATTGTCGATCGTTTCGGCGATTGCCAGGGTTTCCAGATTGGCTTCCATGCGGTCGGCAATCTTGTTGAGAATATTTGCGCGCTCAGCGGGTGAAGTCTTGCCCCAGGCGGTCTTGGCAGCATGCGCTGCATCAAGCGCATATTCGACATCTTCCGCCGAGGAACGGGCGATTTCACAAAATACTTCACCCGTGACCGGTGTCACGTTTTCGAAATAGGCGCCATTGACCGGAGGCACGAACTGACCGCCGATGAAATTATCGTAACGCTTCTTGAATGGGTTCTTGACACCGAGTTTACTAATGTCTGCGAGATTCATGTCATCCTCCGGTTAATGTGTTGTTGAATCGTGTGTTGTTGAATCAAAATTTTCGGAATGGCCATCTCCGATACAGGACTACTCAGCAATCGCCATGCCAGCCGCTAAAATCGCAATACCGCGGAGGGAAAGCGCCAGTTGACGGATAAGAAGCCGATAACCGCAGAATGAACATTCCCGCTGGCTTGGTTGAAACTGTCATATTTTTGAACACTCGCTAAATCGACTGTTCCAAATTGTTGAAACATGTGCTCCGGAACTCGTGACAAGCGCAGCCGGAATAGTTGATTTTCCGGCTGCGCCCTCTGCTATCAAGATCGGGAAACATCAAATCGAGATAGCGCCGGTATATCAAAATGAATGTTTGATACCCAGTTGCACAGCGGTGGTTGTCTTTCCTGCGCTGGCGAGAAAAGCGTTGTCGTTGGCAACGCCGAAGGCCGCGCCGGAGGTGTAGCCATTCCCGGCATTGACGCCCGAGACCAGCGCGTAAAGGGTGGTACGCTTGGACAATGCGTAGTCATCGCTGAGTATCCATGTCCTGGAAGTATCGCTGACGCCGCTCTTGTTGGTGGAGTAGTAATAAGCCAGCGTGGCGGTATTGCTTGGTGATGTCCGATAATTCAGACCCGCGCCATAAACACGGTATTGCGCCAGACTGGAACCCGATGCAGGATCGCTGTTCTTGTTGTTCAGGTAATTTGCCGTCAACGTTGCATCGCCTATCGAGTACGCCGCACCAACGCTGTATTTTCTGGTTTGTACGCCGCTGCCGCCGATCAGGCCGGCTGGTTGCCCGCGATCGGATTGATAGGCGGCCGACAGTGTGACCGGGCCGGTATACGTTGCACCCAGCGCAATGACACTGTTCGCGGAGTTATTGCCGGCAACTTCGCCCAGACTGTACGAGCCGCTCAAATTCACATCGGCAATTTTGGTACTGAGGCTGATCGCATTTGCGACAAAAACATCAATCACTGCATTCGAATTGGCGGGTGCAGTCGCGGTACCGGCATTCAAAGGATTCTGCGTTAGCGCCCATGAAATCAAACCGGAAAAAGTCTCTTTCAAGCCACGCGGATCGGTGGCGGCAAATGCCAGCACAGCAGGTGAATATTGCTTACCCAATGTTACTGTGCCGTAGCTGCTGGAAAGGCCGACATTGGCTTGGCGACCGAACAAACCGCCCCATTGATTGCCCGCACCGGAATTCGAAAAGAAATGGCCTTCAAGATCGAAACTGGCTTTCAATCCGCCACCCAGGTCTTCGGAACCCTTGAATCCGAAGATGCTAGGACTGACACCACCCGAACTGAGTGCGAAAACGCTTCCGGTACCGCCAGACGGCGTTTTCTGCTTATTGACCGCCACAATTCCCGCATCGACCACACCGTAGATAGTCACCGACGATTGTGCCTGCGCCGCACCAGCTGCTGCGCCGAATGCCATGACCGTGCACAGCGATTTATTCAGTATTTTTCCCACCGAGATCTCCTTTGTATAGTTGATTTTTTCTAAGCATCAACATGTAGATGCAACAGCCAATGGGCAAAATGCATGCCTGTGGAGATCTCGCGTTGTCATTTGATTTTTTTTGGGGTGCAACAGCGCTCGCCGCTGCCATAGGAAAGACGTCCGGTTCAGGAATGAAATACCGCGTTGTCTGAAACTGCATTTCACCTGGCTGAAGGCATCAGATTTAATCAACAGGCATTTCAAACGACGCCGATTCGGGGTAGTCGGATAGGACATTACCTGTGTAAATTAGGATCACCTGTGCAACAACCTGTTCAAATTTTGATCGCCCGGATAATCCTCCGGGCAAAGCACCGCCTGGCAATCAAGGTAACAAGATGGCACGTTAGTTGCTCGCAATGAGCGCCTATACCAACCAATCAAGGCCATGCATGCGTAGTTGGATACCCGGGATCTTGATGTTTGTCACATCCTGTTGGCTGTCAGTCAGCCAGGCCGGTGTCATGACGCACGACGAACTGGTCAGGCGTTTTCCGCCACCAATGATCGTCGGTGAAAAGGATGCCGGCATACCTATTTGGCCGGTCTTCAAACAAAACGCCACCGCCAACGAACTGGTCGGCTATGTATTTGAATCCATCGACCTGGCCCCCATCCCCGGTTTCTCGGGGATACCGATCAATCTGCTGATCGCACTCGATCCCAAGGGCAATTTCCTCGAAGTCAAAGTCATATCCCATCACGAGCCGGTGTTTCTCGATGGACTGGGCGAAGCTCCGATGTTTCAGTTTGTAGGTCAATACAAGGGATTGTCGCTGAACCAAAACATCAAGATAGGAGCGCATGGCAGCAAGGCCTCGGCCGCAAATGCCTATCTGGATGGCGTCACCAAAGCCACGGCGTCGGTACGCATCATCAATCAGAGCGTACTAGCCTCGGCCTTGAAGGTGGCGCGCAAGAAGTTAGGTTTCGCCGAAGGCAGGGATCCAGATTTGATCGCTCGAATCAAAACGGCGCTGTTCGAACCGCACAGTATCAAGGACTTGATCGACCAGGGGTTGATCAAGCACGTAGTGCTGCGCAACAAAGACATCGAGAAACAATTCTCAGGTACGCCTGGAGCAGAGCTTGATCCCGAAGCACTCCAGCACCCGGATGCGCCCTTTGTCGACCTGTACCTGGTCTATGCGTCCGTTCCAAGCATAGGCCGCAATCTTCTGAATCCGGCAAGCTGGCGCAATTTGGAAAACCGCCTGGACCCGGGCGACCACGCGATCCTGGTCCTGTCCCAGGGACGCTACGACATCGTCGGTGAAGACTTTATTCCTGGTTCAATTCCTGAGCGTATGGTGTTAAAGCAAGACAAGTTGCCAATTGAAATACGCGATTTGAATCTTGACCTGTCGCTGAAAAACAGTGACGCACTGCCGCATCCGCAGTCGATGAAAGTGTTCCGTATCATGAGCCAGTCTGGGTTGGATCCATCCCGCCCCTTCGATTTCACGCTGCCGGTCACCCGCAGCAAGGGCATCATCTATCCCGAGAGAATCACAAAGGATTTCTCGTTCAGTACCCGATTGCCATTCCGCTTTTATACTGCGGCGGAAAGCGACAACAAATCCTGGGTTGGAATCTGGAAAAGCCGATGGCACGAACTTGCCGCGCTGATCATTGCCCTCACTGTGCTATCCATCGCATTGAGCAGGCAAAAATCCCTGACCGGGAACGACAAGCGCTTCATCTGGTTCAGACGTGGCTTTTTGTCGTTCACACTATTTTTTATCGGCTGGTACGCACAAGGGCAATTGTCGATCGTTAATATCACCGGCTTGATTCAAGCATTGCTTGCCGGACGCAATCTCGATTTTTTCCTATACGACCCGATGACAGTCCTGCTATGGGGATTCGTCGCAGTTTCACTAGTGGTATGGGGGCGTGGCACATTTTGCGGCTGGTTGTGCCCATTCGGTGCACTGCAGGAATTTACCGGCAAGTTGGCGCGCGCCCTGAATATCCCGCAACTAAAAATCAAGGCGAAAACTGATGCACGGCTGAAACGCGTCAAATATATCCTTCTTGCCGGTATAGTGGCCAGCAGCTTTTTTTCAAGCAATATCACCGACGCACTGGTTGAAATCGAACCGTTCAAGACCGCGATTACCCTCAATTTCGTGCGTTCATGGCCTTATGTCGCTTACGCCGTCGGTCTACTGCTCGTCAGCACCTTCGTCTACAAGTTCTTTTGTCGATATCTCTGCCCTTTCGGCGCCGGCCTGGCCGTGCTCGGACGTTTCAGGATGCTCGACTGGATACCTCGGCGCAAGGAATGTGGCAAACCCTGCCAGACCTGCCGTCACCGGTGCGATTACCAGGCAATAGAAGCCACCGGAAAAATCGACTACCAGGAATGCTTTCAGTGTATGGATTGTGTCGTCATTTATGAAAGCGATGAAAAATGCGCGCCGCTCATCCTGGAAAAAAAAAGGGCTAAATTTATTCCGGTACATCCCATGCCGGTCACCGATTAAACGATTTAGGGGTTAAGGATTTATTATGCAACGACGCACCTTGATTTCAGCTGCCTTAGGCGGCGCCTTGACCAGCGCCGCCGGTTGGGGCCTTTTCCAACCGCGTCCACAAGCAGGCACGATTGTGCGCGATTGGGAAGCGCAACCGGGAATGCGCCTTTATACCGGCGCCGATCTGGCATTCGGCACGACCATCGCGATACAGGTTTTCCATGACAATCAACGGCAGGCAGAACTGGCGATCGAGGATGGATTTCACGAAGCAAAAAAAATAGATGCGTTGATGAGCATCTATAGTGAATCGAGCCAGGTGTTTCAGTTAAATCGAGACGGCTGGCTACCCCGGCCCGATCCGCATCTATTGCGCGTGCTGCAGGAAACCGTGCGCCTTTCGACCCTGAGCGCCGGCGCTTTCGACATCACGGTACAACCGCTTTGGCTGCAATTCACCAAGGCGGCGGCAATGGATACCTTGCCGTCGCCCGCAGAAATAAGAAATGCCAAGACACTCGTCAATTGGCGGAACCTATCCTTCGACCAACACGAAGTGCGTCTGCACAAGCCGGGAATGTCCATTACCTTGAATGGCGTGGCGCAAGGCTATGCTGTCGATCTTGCGCTCGCGGCAGTGCGGCAGTGGGGCATCCGCCACGCGCTGCTGGATACCGGCGAATTCATCTCTTCCGGAAATAAAGCGCCTGCTCACGACTGGATGGTCGGCGTGCAAGATCCCAGGCGCGACGATGTATTGACTGCGGTTCTGCAAATGGACGGTCGCAGCGTAGCGACTTCGGGAGATTACGAAACAATATTTACCCCGGATTTCGTCCACAATCACATCTTCGATCCGGCCACCGGCGATTCACCGTTGGAACTGGCAAGCGTCACTGTCGCCGCTCCGACAGGACTGCAGGCAGATGGGTTATCGACTGCGCTGTTTGTCATGGGCTCAGCCAAGGCAATGCTCATCGCCGCGCAACTCGATAATGTCGACGTCTTGCTGGTCGATAAGCAAGGGAAAACCTGGATGACACCAGGTTTACGTACTTCACGGGTGTAGCCCCCGCGCCCATTACAGATCAGGGAAGCATGCGCCCGAATATCCGGTCGCGGTCGATCAGCAAATGCTTGCATGCGGCCAGTACATGAATCACGATCAGCGCGATAAATGCGATAGCGATCGACTGGTGATATGACATGAACAGTTCACGCAAATGCTTGTCTTCCCAAGCCCAGTTCGGCAACGCCAAACCGAAAAACTTGATGCCATATTTATTGAAAGAAGATGACAGAAAGCCGGTCGCCGGCTGCAGCAACATGCAAAGATAGAGTAAGCCATGACTCCATTGCGCCGCCCTTGCCATCGGGCGCGAAGTAGCTCTCGGTAGCGGCGGCGGCCGGTGTGCAAGGCGCCATCCCAGACGCAGCAAAATCAACGCACCGGCCAGCACGCCCAGGGATTTGTGCAAATTGAAATACACTGCCCTGCCCGGAATACCCTTTGGAATACCCACCATGTAATAACCCAGGCACAACATACCGATGATCAGCAAGGCAATCACCCAGTGCAAACCGATCGCCGGCAACGTATAACGCGTTTTATCAGCGGTGACAGGCAGCGCGCTCATCTGATTGCCACCCCCCATGGCAACTCTCCGACCGCTATTTCCTTGCTGACGGTATTGCTTGCGGTGTCGATGACAGACACTGAATTGGAGCGGCCATTGGCTACATACAGCTTCTTGCCGTCAGGGGTGATCGCCATGTTCCATGGACGCTTCCCGACCGGAATGGTTGCAATGACCGTATTACTCTTTGCGTCAATCACCGACACCGTGCCATCCTTCCCGTTCGAGATATAGACGCGGCCGCCATCAGGCGACATCGTTACCCCGTTCGAAAAATTGCCCGGTTTGATTTCCGCTACTACCTTTTGCGTAGCCACGTCGACCGCGTACACCATACTGGCCATTTCAGCCGCGATGTAAGCCTGGCTGCCGTCGGGGCTAAAAGCGACGCCACGCGGGCGCAGCCCAAGCTTGACCGATGCGACTTGCCACCGTTTCGCCACATCGACGATATCCACTGAATCTGCTTCCTCGGCGCTGACATATAGCCATTTTCCGTCCGGACTGAACGTAGCGTGTTCCGGATTCTTGCCTTCGGTCTTGACGCTGAACACTGTCTTGTTTGTCGCGGTGGAAATGAAACTGACTGAGTTCGTGATTTCACTGACGGCGGCAACCCAATCCCCTGCACGCGAAATATCGACTCCCTCGGGCGACTCCCCCAAAGGAATCGAGCCGATCTGCTCTCTTTTTTTCAGATCGATAACCAGCAAGGCGCTAGCCGGCTGGTCGCTGACATACAAGGTATTGCCATCGCTGCTGACCGCCACGCCGCGCGGTTTGGTGCCGGCCTTGATTTGTCCTACGACGCTGTCGCTGGCACAATCAATGATCGAAATCGTGCCCGATTTCTCGTTCGGGACATAGGCAAACGGCAGCGCGCTCGACGTACACGGAATCAATAACGCAGACAATGCCCCGGCCACGGCCATTCGTTTAGCAAGGCCGACAAATGACAACGTCACGAAGATATTTTGAAAGTAGTTATTCTTCATAATGCAGGTACCTATCGGAAATGGTTGATCGGGATGCGATGGTGTCCATGAATTCCACGATTCATATAACGCAATATGCATGCCAAACATTTCGGCATAGGGGCCAGCCACTAGTTATTTGATTGGTGCCTCACTTATAGCCGGAGGAGATATGGAAGTGTTTCAATTTCAAACAGCGAGTTGATGCAAATTGGAACAATTGTCCGAATCGTGCGCCGATCATCAGACACTTCACCCGACGACAGCTAACGGCAACCACGGTTTTTTTATAATTTGAAAAATCACCCCTTCGGGCTTGGCGATTAATCTGCAAGTCTCTGGTTCAAGTCCCCTTCGTTTTTATCTGTAGGGTGGGCACGCCTTTGTGCCCACGCGGAATTCACTCCGCACACATACCTATTTCTGCGCCACAAGGGTCCGTACTCCGGTTATCGCGGTCACGCGTGGGCACAAAGGCGTGCCCACCCTACTCCTTCCTATTTGTGACGTTACTTATAAGCAATTCGCGAATAAATCGTTTTTGTGGACTATTTTCAAAGTCAAGTGGTATAGTGATTATACCAGCTGCGTTTTCCACGAATTGACGTGGGCTCACGTACTGGATTCAAAAAAACGAACCGCCAGAAGAGCTTCTTAAAGCCTCGGCGAAATGATGTTTATTGTTGACATGGCAACAGCCTTGTTCAATCAACTCAGGAGACAGTATGGAGACCGCAGTTAGCGCCGTTGAAAAATCGGCTATCAGGAAGGTGGCGTTTCGACTCGTACCTTTCGTCGCATTAATGTTTTTTATCAATTTCCTGGACCGAACCGCAATTTCCTTCGCCGGACCGAACGGCATGAGCAAGGATCTCGGCCTTACTGCGGCACAGTTCGGTTTTGCCGCAGGCGTGTTTTTCATCGGTTACGTCTTGCTTGAAATCCCGAGTAATCTCGCACTACACAAATACGGCGCCCGGCGCTGGCTGGCCCGGATCATGGTGACCTGGGGTATCGTCGCGCTCCTGTTCACCTGGGTCAGCAGTGTCGAAGGCCTGTACACACTGCGGTTCCTGCTGGGCGTGGCGGAAGCAGGCTTCTTCCCGGGCGCAATCCTGTTTCTGAGCATGTGGGTGCCGGCCAAGCATCGTAGCCATATCCTGGCGTTGTTCTATCTTGCGCAGCCGCTGACTATCGTCATCGGCGCACCGGTTGCCGGGATGCTGATCGAAGCCCACGGTACATTCGGACTGGAAGGCTGGCGCGTCATGTTTGCCGGGGTCGCTTTACCTGCGATCGCGGTCGGCGTCATCGCCTGGTTCTACCTGGCCGACAAGCCGGCCGACGCCAAATGGCTCAGTGAAGCCGAGCGTACCTGGCTCACGACAGCACTGGCTGCCGAGGCTCGTACCAAGCGTACCAGCCATGTCTCGGACGTGAAGAAGGCACTCACCAACAGCCGCGTCTGGCTGCTGGCGCTGGTCTACTTCGGACTGATTTACGGCCTGTATGCGTTGGCTTTTTTCTTACCGACGATCATCGGCGGTTTTGAAAGCCAGTTCGGCACCAAATTCAACGTGCTGCAAAAAGGCTTGATCACTGCCATTCCCTATTTGCCAGCCGCCGTCGCGCTGTTCCTGTGGAGCCGTGACGCCACCCGCCGTGGCGCGCGCAGCTGGCACGTCGGTATTCCTGCTCTGCTGGGCGCGGTCAGTATTCCGCTGGCGCTCTATATGAGCACACCGGCAGCGACGGTTGCCGTGATCACGATTACGGCTTGCGCCATCTTCTCTGCTTTGCCGACTTTCTGGTCGATTCCGGCGCGCTTCCTGTCCGGCGCTGCCGCTGCTGCAGGCATTGCACTGATCAACACGGTCGGCAACGCCGCCGGCTTCATCGCGCCGTTTGTCACCGGCGCGATCAAAGACGTGACCGGTTCCTATCAAGTCCCGATGTTCGTAGTCGGTGGACTGATGTTGCTGTCGTCGCTGGTGATCTTTGCCATCGGCGCCGGCACCCGGCAGGAGAGCGCCTTGTCGGCCGATATGAGAGGCAAGGTCATCGCCGATTGAAATACTTGTGTAAGTGATGAAAGCATCGTTTTAACTGGTTTAAATGGAGAAAGATCATGAAGGAAAAAATCGCGTTATTTGGCGCCGGCGGAAAAATGGGTGTGCGTCTGGCAAAGAATTTGCAAAAGTCTGACTACCGCGTGGCGCACGTCGAAGTGAGCCAGATCGGACAACAGCGACTCAAGGACGAACTTGGAGTGGAATGCGTAGGCATCGATGCCGCGCTGGATAACGTTGACGTTGTGATCCTGGCCGTGCCGGATACGATGATCGGCAAGATCGCAGCGGAAATAGCGCCGAAACTCCAGCCAGGCACCATGGTCATGACGCTGGATGCCGCAGCTCCTTTCGCCGGTCATCTGCCTGAACGTCCAGACCTGGTCTACTTTGTGGCCCACCCTTGCCATCCGCCCATCTACAACGACGAGGAAACCAAGGAAGCGCGCCGCGATTTCTTCGGTGGCGGCGCTGCCAAGCAGTCAATCACCAGCGCCCTGATGCAGGGACCGGACTCGGCCTTTGACCTTGGCGAAGACATTGCCCAGGTGATTTATGCGCCGATCTTGCGTTCCTATCGCCTGACTGTGGAGCAGATGGCCCTGCTGGAGCCGGGCCTGTCCGAAACGGTCTGCGCTACTTTGCTGTACGTGATGCGCGAGGCGATGGATGAAACTGTCCGCCGCGGTGTGCCGAAGGAAGCTGCACGCGACTTCCTGCTGGGTCACATGAACATTCTCGGCGCGGTGATTTTCAACGAAATCCCAGGTGCTTTCTCGGATGCCTGCAACAAGGCGATCCAGTTCGGCAAGCCGCGCCTGATGCGCGACGACTGGCTCAAAGTATTCGATCATGAAGAGATCGCCGAAAGCATCCGCCGTATCACCTGAGCAGCATATTGCAAATGATGGCCATGATGAATTTTGTCATGGCCACATGATAAAAGTCTTTTGAGCGAGTATATCCATGGAACGTATCTACGCCAGCTATTGGCTGGAAACCGGCGACGACCCTGCGCGGGCGGCCGAAGTCATTGCCGGCGAACAGTCGAGCGGCACCTTTGTTGCTCTGCCTACTGAAACCCCGGAGCTGAAACAACGCTCGGGCGCGCGCGTCGAGCGGCTGGAAATACTCGGCTACAGCAAGGAGCCCAGCCTGCCCGGCGGCATGCGTTCCGAGCGCTATACTCAGTGCGAGCTGGAAATCTCGTGGCCGCTGGAAAACCTGGGCCCGTCGCTGCCTAACCTGATGGCGACGATTGCCGGTAATCTGTTCGAGCTGCGCCAGGTCTCCGGCTTGCGGCTTACCGGACTGCGGTTGCCGCCGGCTTTCGCCAGAGCCTACCAAGGCCCGGCCTTCGGCATTGCCGGCACCCGCCGCCTGACCGGCATCGCACACGGCCCGCTGATCGGCACCATCATCAAGCCCAGCATCGGCCTGTCGGTGGACGAAACGGTGCAGCAGGTGCGCGAGCTGGTCGCCGGCGGTGTCGACTTCATCAAGGATGACGAGTTACAGGTTGACGGCGCCCGTTGTCCTTTTGATGAGCGGGTACGCGGCGTCATGCGTATCATCAACCAACACGCCGATCGCACCGGCAAGAAGGTCATGATGGCCTTCAACCTGACCGGCGATCTAGACCAGATGCGCCGCCGCCATGATTTGGTGCTGGCCGAAGGCGGCACCTGCGTCATGGCCAGCCTCAACTCGATCGGGCTGATCGGATTGCAGGAATTGCGCCGCCATTCGCAGTTGCCGATTCATGCGCATCGCGCCGGCTGGGGCTACCTGAGCCGCTGTCCGCAACTGGGCTGGGATTACGCGCCATGGCAGATGCTGTGGCGGCTGGCTGGCGCCGACCATATGCACGTCAATGGCCTGCGCAACAAATTCAGCGAGCCCGACGATAGCGTGATTGCGGCCGCACGCTCGGTACTCAGCCCGGTCATGCCGGAAGCGCCGCTGCCTGCAATGCCGGTATTCAGCTCCGGCCAAACCGGTTTGCAAGCAGCTGACACCTATAAGGCCATCGGTTGCACAGACCTGATTCATACCGCCGGTGGCGGCATCTTCGGCCATCCACAAGGCGTGGCGGCGGGCGTCTCAGCGTTGCGCGAAGCCTGGGTTGCTGCGATTGAAGGCGTGCCTCTGGAACAATACGCAGAACGCCGCCCGGCATTGCAGGCCGCACTCGGATTCTGGAAATGAGCGCGAAAGAATGCAAGGCGGCCCTGCCCGACGGACTGCTGCTGGCATATTACGGCGATGACTTCACCGGTTCGACTGACGCCATGGAAGTGATGGCGGCCTCTGGATTGCCGACAGCGTTATTTTTGCAAACACCTGACGCCGCCATGCTGCAGCGTTTTCCGGATGTCCGCTGCATCGGGATTGCCGGATCGTCGCGCGGGCGTTCCCCGGAATGGATGGATGTGCATCTGCCGGGAGTATTTTCCCGGCTGGCAGCGCTCAAACCACCGCTGATGCAATACAAAATCTGTTCCACTTTCGATTCGTCGGTGCAGACCGGATCGATCGGCCGCGCCCTGGATCTTGGCGTCGGACATATGCCGGGAGCCTGGTCGCCGATGATTGTCGGCGCACCACGCCTGAAGCGTTATCAAGTGTTCGGCAATCTGTTTGCGGCGGTCGACGGCGCAGGATATCGCCTGGACCGGCATCCGACCATGGCCCGCCATCCGGTGACGCCGATGAGCGAATCGGATTTACGGCGCCATCTCGCCACGCAGACGCAGCGCCGGGTTGAATTGATCGACATGGTGCAATTGCGCGACGGCGCTGCCCTGGCCGGCGCACGCATCGACAAATTGCAAGGCACCGATACGCCGGTAGTCCTGATCGATGTTCTCGATGAGGAAACCCTGCGCGAAGCCGGCCGTCTGGCGTGGGAACAACGCGGCGCCGGCGTCTTCAGCGCCTCGTCGTCCGGTCTCCAATATGCTCTGACGGCCTATTGGCGATCGCGCGGCTGGATAGCGCAGCAAACATCCTTGCCGACGGCGGGCCCGGTGCCTGTCATCGCGGCGGTAAGCGGCAGCTGTTCACCGGTCACCGCAAGGCAGATAGCCTGGGCGCGGACGCATGGATTTGCCGCCGAAAGACTTGATTTGCAGGCCGTGCTGACCGCACAAACCAGAGAGGTGGAACTGGCGCGCATGGTTACATTGGCCGTTACCGCCGTCGACAATGGCCGTAGCCCCCTGATTTACAGCGCTGAAGGGCCGGACGATACTAATGTCACCGGCTTCGATGCCATAGCCCGGGAAGCAGGAATCACCCGCTTGGATGCAGCGCGGCAGGTCGGCATGGCGCTGGCGGACGTGATGCGGTGTTTGCTGGATACCCGCCCTGTTACCCGGGTGGCGATCGCCGGCGGCGACAGTTCTGGCGAGGTAGCTGGCGCGCTCGATATCGCCGCGCTTAGCGTCTGCGCCGCCATGTCGCCGGGAGCCCCGCTGTGCCGCGCATGGTCGGACAATCCGCGTCGCGACGGACTGGAGATTGTCTTGAAAGGCGGCCAGGTTGGCGGAATCAGCTTCTTTGGCGATGTACTGGAAGGCAAGCCGTTGGCAGCAAACTGATACGGTGGGCAAAATTGATATGGTAAAGTCACGCTATCAATATCATTTAATCTAGTGCAAGACATGTCGGAAACTATACAGCGCCGCAAGTTATATCAAGAAGTGCTCGAACGCTTGATGGAACGTATCCATAGCGGCGAACTGCCGCCGGGTTCGCAACTTCCTTCCGAGCGCGAACTGATGGAGCAATATGGCGTCGGCCGTCCTGCGGTGCGCGAAGCGCTGCAGGCGATGGAACGTTCAGGCTTCGTCGAGATTGTCCACGGCGAGCGGGCGCGGGTGGTCGACCCGACCGCCGATCGCCTGATTGCCCAGATTGCCATCGGCGCCCAGCATCTGCTGCGCACCAAGCCGGCGATGCTGGGACACCTGAAGGAAGCACGCGTCTTCCTCGAAACCAGCACTGCCCGCATGGCCGCCGAACGCGCTACCGAGGCGCAGATTGCGAGCCTGCGCCTGAGCATCGCCGAGCATCGGGCTTCGATGGTCAACCTGGAAGAATTCATCGAGCGCGACATGGCGTTTCACCGCGAAATCGCCGACATCAGCGGCAACCCGATTTTCCCGTCTATCGTCGAATCGATGTTCCGCTGGGCCAGCGAGTTCTACTACACCCTGGTTCGGGCGCCAGGTGCCGAGGAACTTACGCTCACCGAGCACCAGCGTATTGTCGATGCGATTGCCATGCATGACGGCGATGCCGCCGCCGAAGCGATGCGCAGCCACCTGATGCGGGCCAACGACCTTTATCGGGAATTGGGGCAGCAATAGCTGGACAGATCAACTGACGGATCGCCCCCCTCAATGGGTAACCTGCCTGGCGACCTAAGGCGTCACCATTGCATCGGCGATCACGGCCAGCTTTTCTGCCCGGACATTTTTCTTGCTGTCGCTGATGGCCTTCCATTCCGGGTTTTCTTTCAATCTTGCCCGAACCTTGGCGACCACGGCTTCGCGCGCACCAAGTGCAGCGTCGTTCTTGTACTCGAGAATCACCATGGTCGACCACGGGCGGCCGGCGGCATACCGATTGACATAGATCCCGTAACGCGACAGCACACCTTCCTGTATCCAGCCCTCGAACTGCGGAATCACGTAGCCGTCTGCATATTTCAGATATTCGTCGGCCGACACCATTGTCTCGTAAGGAATAACCATGAGCGTTGGATGACGCGGGGCATTGGCGACAGCGTTATTGCGCACCAGGTCTGCGGGAGCCGTATCAATCGCCGTGGTCAATGCCAGCGCTGTCTTCGACAAGCCTGCCGGATTGTCCTGCTCCACCTTATTCCAGCGCTCGGCATCTGCCGGGCTGGAAAAAGTCAGCAACGCCATCGCATCCCAGCTGCTTGAATCCACGTAACGATTGAACAAGAGACGGTAGTCCTTGAGAATGCCTTGTTCTTTCCAATGCTGAAACAGTCCTTTCCGCGACTTTTCCATTTCTTCACGCAACGCCACGCGATTCGCTGGTGTCGAGTGATAAGTAATGATGAGAGAAAGCGGGCCGCTTTTGGCCTCATCGGCCGCATGCACAGAGCTTGCAGCCATCAGCACCGGCACAACACATGCGGCGGCGAAGCGCAATAATCGGGAAAATCGCAGTAAATTATTTTTCATGATTACTATCTTTCACAAAGCAGTTAATAACGCAAATACAAGGCAGATAACAAAGCAATCAAGGCTGGTTGTCAGTGGAATTTCTTCAAGGCCGCGTCCACGAAGGTGTTGGTATAGGTCTGCTCGACTTTCACCGCCTTGAACTTCGGATTGAACTCGGCCAGGACCTGCAACTCCTTGGCCGCGCCGTCGGGCGGCATGCGACCGTCGTTGGCAAACATCGGGATTTGCTCCTTCAGTACTTTCAGGTAGGTAACGCGGTCTTTGCCACTGATCTCAATCGGAATGAGGGCCGCGATTTCTTCTGCCGTGTGCGTATTGATGTACTTCAGCGTGCGCACGAACGCATTGGCCAGGTGTTGGGCAATTTCGGGATGGGCTTTCACGTGCTCACTCGCCATGAAGATCGTATTCGACGGGAACAGCGTGCCGAAATTCTTCCTGGTTCCTTCGACCGTAGTCAGGTCGGCAAACACCGTGGCGACGCCTTGCGCCTCATAAAAATTGCCATCCGGGGTAGGCGCAACCACAAAATCGGCTGCACCGTTACGCAGTGCGACAACGTTCTTGTCCTTCCCATCCGTGCCCAGCCGCGTGTAATCGTCAAGCTTGTTACCACCCTCAAGCATCAGGTAATTCGCTACGGTGGTTTTGGACGATCCAGCGCCGCCGGCGATAAAGCGACTACCTTTCAGATCGGCGAGTGTCTTGAACTTCTCCTTCGATTGATTGGCTACCAGCACCTTGGAGCCGGGTGTCACCCCCAGCGTCACCACTGCTTCGGTGCTGTTGCCTTTCGATTGATTGACGATATTGTGGTGGTAGTACGCCATCACGGCGTCGACTCGCCCGTCCATCAGCATCTGGTCATGAAATACATCATCCCGGATATTCATTACTGTCACGTCCATGCCATCATCCTTCAGATAACCGAGCCGTTCCGCTAACACAATCGGGAACGACCGGATCGCCTTGATTTCATCTACCAGCAGCACGATGCGATTAGGTGTATCCGTCGGTTTGATAGATTTGACCGGCTCGGCATGCATGCCCTGGCTACAGAGCATGAGTGCGAGGGATAAGGTGGGAGCGAGAATTTTCATGGGTTGCGATTCTATGAAATGGATTAAAATTTTGGAAAATCAAAGACCGGGGCAAAGATCGGGTCAAAGATCTAGTATCAGCATATCGCTCCGCGCACGTGAGCAACAGGGTATGAACTGGTCGTTCCTGATGCGTTCCTCATCACTCAGATACACGTC
This sequence comes from Collimonas sp. OK607, assembly GCF_900111995.1. Lineage (GTDB taxonomy): Bacteria > Pseudomonadota > Gammaproteobacteria > Burkholderiales > Burkholderiaceae_D > Collimonas. Next base: position 35,414 of record NZ_FOKF01000002.1, on the reverse strand, counting down.
GCGATGGTCCGGCACACCAGCCAGCACCCGCGTCATGCAAGTGCCGCAAACGCCTTGTTCACACGAGCGCGGAATATCGACACCGCAGTCGGACAACACTTCAAGCACCGACTTACCCTTTGCGACATGCAAGACTTTCCCTGTGCTGGCAAGTTTAATGTCAAAACCGGTATCGTTCTCCGCCTTGACCATTTCGGCAGAAAAATATTCCTTATGTACGTTTCTGTCCGGCCAGCCACGTTGCCGGGCCGCATCGAGTGCCATGTTGACGAATCCTGCCGGACCACACACGTACAGATGAACGCCGCTTTCGAAATTGCCGATCAGGCCCATGAAATCGCGCCGCGGTTGGGCCAGCCTGTCGCTGAAATGGAATGTGACGCGGTTCGCATAAATGGCTTTCTTGATGCGATTAAGGAAAGCAGCTCGTTGCCTCGTGCGGGTGCAGTAATGCATTTCGAAGTCCGCATTCAGGCCGGCGAGATGCTCCGCCATGCACAAGATCGGCGTCACGCCTATGCCACCGGCGATCAGCACCGAGCGTCTTGCCGCCGGATCCATGGCAAAGCGGTTTTTCGGGATACCGATTTCAATCACGTGACCTTCTTTGATGTTTTCATGCATGGCACGCGATCCGCCGCGGGAAGCCTGTTCCAGCTGCACGCAAATCAGGTAGCGATGGCTTTCCCCGGGATCGTTGCATAAGGAATACTGGCGCACCAAGCCGTTGCGCAGATAGACGTCAATATGCGCACCTGCACTAAACCGTGGCAACGCCCTTCCCTTAGAATCGACCAGTTCGAATGCGCAAATACCCTCTGCTTCGTTGGTCTTTCTAGCTACCCTGACCCGAAGACGCCGGTTTGCAATTGCGCGCTTTCTCCTGCGCAGCCAGGTCGCAATTCCCGTGTAGGCAAGGAACGGTACTGACAACGCCGCCGCCATCAGCAACAGCTGAACAACAGGTCCCCCGATGTGGCCGGTATGCAGGGAAAGCGTCCAGAAATACAATTTGCTACCGAGGCTGCTGTCGGCATAGGGGATATATTTCAATGTCTTTCCGCTATAAGCGTCGAGATAAAGCATGGTGCGTGCGTTCGGATGCGGGGCATCGTTGGCGATCAGATACATCTCCACGGCATCGCGCGGCTTGTCTGGATAGTGCAACAGTACTTCCTGTGGATGCGGCATGTATTCCTGGGCTCGTTGCCACATCGACTCCATCGACAAACGCTGTGCGCCGGCCGCAGGCTGCGATTTGGGCGCCTTGGCGGGCAGCGCCGAACCGGCGATTGTGTAAATGCCATTCTTGTACCAGTCGAATGCCTGCGGCAAGCCGGTCAGCACGCTGGTCAGCAAGATCAGGCTTGCATAGAAACCGACGGTCTTGTGCAGGTTGATCGTACGTGCCGGTCCCTTGAGGCGCCCATTAAATTTCAGGGCGCTCTTGACGCCGCGCAGCGTCGCCGGGAGCCAGATGTACAGGCCGCCAAGAATCAGGACAAGGCCGAATACGATGGCGCTGGTGCCGGTAATGAGGTTGCCGTTTTTCATGAACCGAAAGCGATGTATTTGTTCGATAGTGCCAAGCAGTCCGCCGTAACGATGACGCTGCCCCAGTACCTCGCCATTACAAGGATTCAAATAGACAAAGGTCTGGTCGGTAAAGCGCACCATTGCAGCCGGCATGCGTGCATCCGTCCCTGCATCCGCCGCATCCCCGGCGATCAACCTGATGTAGTCAAGTTTGGCGGCAGGCCGCACAGCAGCTGCAGCGACGGTCAGCGTGTCAAGCGGAACTAGTCCTGTGCAGCCCGGCACGGTAAGCAGGTCGGGACTCAGCAGTGGTTCAAGCTGCGGGCGATACATGATGGCGGCGCCGGTCAGCGCCATCAGCACGATCACCAGGCCAACGGTAAAACCTGTCCAGCGATGCAATGAAAGCAGAGAACTTCGAATTCTTGTGTTCATGAAAGCAATATTCCTCGCCTTGAAAAATCACCCGCTCTATCGCGGGTCCAAGGTGGGACTGGCAAAATTTGCCATGTACTTAATTGTTGGATTTGCCCACCCTCGGTGAGACAGAAGACTATGCCTTCAACCTGAATTGGACCTGAAATCAAACCGAAAATAAGCTGAAAAAAATTTGACACGCTGCCACATCAGGGAACCCGGCTTTCTTTTGGCCCGGCCTGCTACCGGCGAAATATTCTGAATACTTTTTCAGAAACGGTTCAGGTCCGATTTAAAGTCCCATCGCATTATTGAGGTGAGTGGGAGACATCCGTGCCTCATTCCGCGCCAAGCCAACTTTATTTGAAAGAATTTCATGAACAAACAAAATACCGCCATCGTGTCCTGCGCCATCCTGTTCACTCTTGGCCTCGCGGGGCAACCGGCATATTCCGCTGCAGCCTCTGCCAACGTGAACAAGAATGTCCCTGAATCGATGCATCTCCATAGCCGCACCGAAATGCCAGGTTACACCGGCGACTTCGACCATTTCGCTGTTGACGTGAAAGGCAACCGTCTTTTTCTGGCAGCCGAAGACCACGGCACCCTGGAAGTGTTCAACCTGGCGTCCGGCAAGCATCTGAAGACCATCAAAGGGGTTGAAACCCCGCACGGCATCCTGTATCTGGCCGATAAAAACCGTCTGGTTGTAACCGACAGCGGTGCTGGCCTGAGCAAGGTGTTTGATGCAAGCACCTACAAGGTGATCGATACGATCAAGCTCATTCCTGGCGCCGATTCGATGGGCTATGACGCAAGTGAGAAAAGCATGTATATCGTGGCGGGCGGCAAGAACGGCAATCTGCCCGATTCGCTCCTGTCCAAGATCGATCCGCGGACCGGAAAGCATCTCGGCGACATCAAATTCGACACCGACAAGGTGGAGGCCATGGCGATTGAACAGAAAGGTAAAAACCTGTACATCAATGTGACTGGCAAGAACTCCGTAGCCGTGGTCGACAAGAAGACCTTCAGCGTTGTCGACACCTGGCCGGTCAACGAGGGAAAGATGAACGCAGCGATGGCATTTGACGAAGCCAGCAACCGTCTCTTTGTTGTAACGCGCAAACCTTACAAGCTGGTCGTTCTTGATACCAAAACCGGCGCCCAGGTCGCCAGTTTCAATGCACCGGAACGTACGAATGAGGCAATGTTCGACAAGGCCAATCGCCGCGTCTATCTCGCCGGCGATGATTTCATCAGCGTTTTCCAGCAAAAGGACGCCGATCATTATCAGGAACTCCCTCACATCTCCACAGCGAAGGGTGCCAAGACGGCAATCCTGGTACCGGAGTTGAATCGCCTGTACGCAGCTGTGTCGCCAGGAGAAGGAAATACGGGAGCAGCCGTGCTTCGGTTTGACGTTGCACCGGCCAGGTAAGGAATCAATTTACTGCGCAGAAAACGCTCGTCGTTCAACGAGAAGCATCCGACTGACCGGCGCCATGCCTCCCTGGTCGACAAGCAAGCGTCGGTTTACCTTTTCGCTGCAAAGCCTCAAGCGGGATCCTAAATAATATTTCAGAAAATGTTCATGTCCAATTTAAGGTCGAGGCTTAAATTGGATGCCAGAGTCTGTTGCGAAATTATCGCAACAGACTTTGAAGACAATTAAACCAAATATTGTAGGAGACATATGAAAACCACACATTCCCTCAAAGCGCTACGTAAGATAGCCGCCAGCTCCGTCACGCAAGCCGTTTGCCTGGCAGCCCTGGCTGCAATGGCAGCACCCGCATTCGCCTTGAAATACGCCGAAGTCGAGCATCACCTGAAAGTCGATCCGGCCATACCGGTCTGGACACCTGGTCCTATCAAGATCAATCCTCCAGAAGAGGAGTTCAGCCTGGTCGGCGCCGACGTGATGGATGAAATCACGTTTGGCTGGGCCAAGATTTTCCGCAAAGCCTATGCACCGAAGATGAGCGTGACCGTTGAAGCCCGCGCTTCCGGCGCAGGTGCGCCGGGGCTGATTGGCGGCGCACAAGCGGCGCCGGTGGGTCGGGAGTTGCTGCCTGCCGAAGAAAAAATGTTCATCGAAAAATTCGGCTACAAGCCGACTGCGATCCGCGTCGCCACAGGCAGCGTCGGTTCGCTCGGCAAGACCGCCACCAGCGTTATCTTCGTCGACAAGAATAATCCGATCAAAGGCCTGACCATGGAACAGGTCGACGCGATCTATTCCAAGACACGCATGCGCGGCTACAAGGAAGTCAACACCTGGGGCGACCTGGGGCTGACCGGTGAATGGGCGAACCGCCCTATCCATCTGTACGGCCTGAAGGCGGTCAACGGCATCGAACAGTTCATCAAGGCGCAAGCGATGATGGGCGGCGAGTACAAAGACAATATCCAGATGATGAAGGGCAAGGGCTTTGTCCATGCCTTCAACGTTGCAGCCGAAGACATGGCAAAAAATCCCGGCGGCCTGACTTATGCGCTACTGGCCAATCTCACGCCTGATGTCCGCGCAGTGCCACTCGCTGAGAAGGCGGGACAACCTTACTACGCGCCGAACCTGGAGAACGTGTATAGCCATAAGTATCCGCTGAGCCGCTACGTGTACATCTATATCAACAAAAAACCAGGCCAGCCAATCGAACCTAAGGTCAAGGAATTCCTGAAGATGGTGTTGAGCCGTCAAGGCCAGGAAGTCGTCGCCAATGAAGGTGTCTATATTCCGCTGACGCCAGGAATCGTCAAGGAAGAACTGGCCAAGCTGGACCAGGTCGACTGATAAAGATTGACCGATGCACCGGCTCAGTCGGTGCAAAAGGTAAAAACATTTTTTGACTATCTCCCCAAGGAAATCATGAAAACACTAGCAAAAATCGCAGTCGCAGCTATCTTCGCCACGTCAGCCATCTTCAGCGCCTCCAGCGCTTTCGCGGCGGAAGCAAAGAACTGGACTCCTCCGGAATACAAGATATATGCACAAACCTTGTCCGACCAGATCATGGCGAAGCATCCAGAACTGTTGAGCGTTACCTTCCATGGCGTACCACCCGGCATGTCCAAGGTATACACGATGTTCGCCGGTTCCTATCCTGAACGAATCGGCAATCCGGATGATCCGGACGATGTCATGGTTGTCGAAACCGGCATTACCATCCTGGATCCGCGCTGGCACCGGACGAAAGACGTAAAACCGAAATACGTCATGATGGTGCCGCTGCGCGATGCCCAGGGTGAAAACTGCGGAATGCTCGTCCTGGCCTATAAAAATCCGGCGAACAGCGGTAAGAAAGACATAGATTTCTTCAAGGCCTCAACCGCCTTGCGGGACAACCTGCAAAAGCAGATCCCTAGCTACGAGGCTTTATACAAACAAGCCAAATAAACACTAATCGCTTCGGCAAAACTTGCCAGGATTCGGGCTGCATAGCCTGAATCCTGCACATTCATCGTGAAAGAACACCATGATTCATGGCAGATTTTATGCGCTGGCAGCCTCATTGCTGCAGTCCGCCAGATGCAGCCATCCCGCAGCGGAACGACTTGGAAAAATGTCGCTTAAACCAATTATGTGCGTCGCTTTACTGAGCGCAATCTGGGCTCCTGCGTATGCTTATCGGCCATTCGACGGCTCGGATGCGGGAACGGCGGAGCCTGGCGTATTTGAACTGGAATTCGGCAGCAGTTATCTGCACCGGGATAAAGAAAAATCGCTGTCTGCCCCTGCCGTGACCGGTAATTTCGGTTTCGCCGGCGACACGGAACTGGTGCTGGAAGGACGGCTGGAGCGACAGTTCGGTGATTTCAGCGACACCCGGCGGACAAGTTTTTCAGATACCGCATTTTCAGTCAAGCACGTCTTTCGGCGCGGCAGCCTGCAAGATGGGAGCGGGCCGAGCATCGCCGCAGAATGCGGTGTTCTGCTGCCGACCATATATGGCCAGTCCGGCACCGGCGCGACCTGTAACGGTATCGTATCCGGGCGCGGGGACGCGGGTGCGGTGCACCTGAACGCAGCGCTAACGCGTACACGTGAGCACACGACCAGCCGCTTCCTGGGCGTGATTCTGGAAGGTCCCGAAGCGTGGCTGGTGAGGCCGGTGATGGAAATTTTTACCGAAAGGGATGCCACTGAGCCACGCACAAACTCGATATTGCTAGGGGCGATCTGGAAGCATAGCGAAGATCTGTCTTTCGATTTCGGCGTGCGCAGAGGACACTCCGGAGGACGCGCGGATGGCGAAAACATCACCGAGTTACGGGTTGGCCTGGATTGGAGTTTCCATCTAGCCGGGAAATAATGGCCGGCACTCGCCAGCCCGAATGTTTGGCAACAACAGTTTTCCTGAGGTCTGCATTCCCCCGTCCTGACAAGACGGGGATTTTTTTCCCGGCTTGAGCGCCGATAAGTGTTATTGCCTGGCCTCAGCAAACGAGTAATATCGATGAACTTTTTCCCGCACCGTCTCAACCAACTGCTACAGCCCATCAGTGTGCGGCTTGCAGCCTGGTACGCGCTTGCGGCGACCACCACCCTTGCCTGCCTGTTTTTCGCCGGCTACGTATTGCTGCAAAATCACCTGATCAACGGACTGGATCTGTTGAACGCGGCCGAATTCAAACAATTGAAATCGCATCTTGGTTCAGACTACAAGACACTTACCGGCGAAGTCATCAACGCCCGCATACGCGAAACCACCGACTATGCCTCCGTACTGTTCTATATCAACGTCGACAATCCGCAGAAAGGGATGCTGTTCCACTCGACCAACCTGAATGGCCGTTCCATGCCGGATATCAAGGGCGAGCATTCGTTCAACATCACAATGGATGGCATCGGCGAATTGCGTGTGAGCGAATATTTCCTGCCGCCGTTCGAAGTCAGCATAGGCACGCCGCTGCACCAGGTCCGCAGTGTGATGGATGGCTACATGATCGTCTGCCTGACGCTGCTGGGAGGCATGCTGCTGGTCAGCACCAGCATCGGCTACTATCTCAGCCGGCTGGCGTTGCGGCCGGTACGCCTCATCAGCGAGACTGCCAATCACATACATTCGGACAATCTGAGCCATCGGATTCCGGTTTCCGAAGTGAATGACGAAATATCCGATCTGGGCCGCATGCTGAACCAGATGTTCGACCGCCTGGAATTATCATTCAATCAAATTCGTCGTTTTTCCGCAGAAGCGTCGCACGAACTCAAGACACCGCTTTCCCTGGTGCGCCTGTATGCAGAAAAAATGCTGTTAGACGCTAACCGCAGCAATCACGACCAGGACACGCTGCTGGAACTGCTTGAAGAAGTAGCACGGCTGGATCGCATCATTGAAGAACTGCTGTTTCTTTCACGGGCCGAGGCCAACGCCATCACACTCAATCTCAAGCCGATCAATCCGGCGCGCTTCCTGCAGGATTTTGAACTGGATGCATGCACACTTGCCGAGCATCACGGCCGCGCCTTCTTTCACACCCATGACGGCGAAGGCTGCATCAGCTTTGACGATAGCCGGATGCGTCAGGTGCTGCTGAATCTACTCACCAACGCGTTGAATGTATCTCCCCCGGGCGGCAAGGTTACTTTACGCTCTCGGCTGGACGAGGGCCTGTGGCGCTTCAGCGTCGAAGACGAAGGCCCCGGCCTGCCCGCAGAAGAGTATGAGCGTATTTTCGAACGCTTCGTCCGCATCACTCCTCCCAACAGCGAGGATAAAGGCAATGGCCTGGGCCTCGCCATTTGCCGCAGTATCGTGGAACTGCATCGTGGTCGGATCTTCGCGACCGCCGCCGCAAATGACACAGGTTTGCAAATCGTGATTGAAATTCCTGAGGCCGTCAGCTAACGAGAATTGATGCGATGGGAATGCAGCCACTCACATTAATCAATCAACCTTTTTATTTCTTAAATTAACGAAACTGGAGAACTGAAATGATACGCAACGCAACTCTCGCCTTTCTTGTGACGGCAGCCACGCTATCCCTGCCTGCGTCGGCACAGCCGTCTTACCTGATCTACGCACAAAAACTGGTTGACGCGGCCATCGCAAAACATAGCGACCTGACCGTGCTCGCGATGCATGTGACGCCCCCGAACGGCGCCGATAATGTGATTATTGCTTCCAACATCGGGCGGATCGGGAAGAAGGCCGATGCCGATGATCTCGGTGTGCTCAATACAGGTAAGCCGCGAATAGAAACCACCAAAACCGGCGACACCTCGGTTGAGCTGCTGATGCAGGACATAGCGGGGAAAACGATTGGCGTTCTTGGCGCAACATTCAAGTACAAAGCTGGCGAAGACAAAGCTGCGGTCCGGGAATTGGCGGAAAAACTCAAAGAAGAATTACGCATGCAAACCCCATCGCTGGAGAAATTGTTCGAGCCGATTCAATAACCTATTTCAGCGTTCTCTCCACAGCGTTATCAATGCTGTTTTGGACGTGGCGACACGTCCATTTTTTTATCGCCACACTTATGAAAAAACTCCATTGGATGGTCGCGTATTTAGGCGGTTCTATGCTCACCTGCACAGCACAAAGCACGCCGGTTGACGCTATCGAGTCGATATCCGAAACAGCCTTGCATCCAGCGTCGGCCACGGCGGCATTGATTAACACCCGATTGCCGCGGTACCGGCCTGAGCGGATAGCATTTCCCCGCGAAGCGCCATATGTCACTCCTGCGGGCGAAATCAGCATCATCGGCTACAACGATATGCTTGGCATCCTTACCGCAATCAATACTCTGTTCGTCAAAGCTCATCCCGATTTCCGGTTTTCGCTCGTACTCAAGGGAACACGCACCGCGCCTGCAGCGCTCGCCCAAGGCCGTTCGGCCTTCGCGCCAATGGGCGCGGAGTTTTCGGACGCCGAGCTTGCTGCCTATGAAAATGTAGTGGGATCCAAACCGATCGCAATCCGCGTAGCACATGATTCACTCGAGCCTCGCGCGCTTTCCGCACCGCTGGCGCTCTACGTGCATCATGGCAATCCGATCGGAAAATTGTCCATCGACCAGGCTGCGCGCGCTTTCACGGCGCGTACCTCCGGCGATCAAATCACGCGTTGGGGGCAACTCGGCCTGACCGGCGAATGGGCACGGCGCCCCATTCATCTGTGCGGCTTGCGCGCGACAACGGCGCTTGGCATCTTCATGCAAAAGCACAAATTCGGCGGGCATCAATATGCAGAAGGATTTTCCGGATTTCCACAATCGGTCGACGCGGTCAAGTGCGTTGGCACGGATCCGCTGGCGCTCGGCTTTGCAGCGCTCAATCGGGCGACACCGGAGGTGAAAGCCCTGGCCGTCTCTGATCGCCCCGATGATCCGGGTTCACGAGGATCGCGCGAAGACATTGTTTCCGGCCGCTATCCACTGGACCGCCACTTGTATATTTTCGTGCGGCGGTCGCCTGGCCAGCCGCTCGATACTTTCGTGCGCGAATATCTGCGCCTGGTATTGTCATATGAGGGGCAACAGGCGATTGCCGCCGAAACACTCGGCTACCTGCCCCTGAATGCTGAGGAAGTTGAGGAAGAACTGTCCAAGCTAGACTAAATCTCCAAAACATCGCCAGAACGCTGGCGATGTTCCTGAGACCGGAGGAGAATCGATTTAGTAATCGATCTTCGCATTGAACCTGAAACTGCGGTCCATGCCGGCGCCATACGTTCCGGTGGTGACAGAGTTCCAGTACCGCTTGTTCGCAATATTGTCCACGCTAAGCTGGAACGTCGTCCGGTGACCACCGATCTTTGTCGCATAGCCGGCACCTGCGGAGAACAAGGTAACCGCCGGGATAACTCCCTGGTCTTGCGGATTGATAAAGCGACTCGAGACGTAAGACGTACCTGCCGTGAGTGTTAACCCCTGGACCAGCGGCGAACGGTGCGTTACCGAAAGATTGCCGACGAATCGTGGCGTATTTTCCGGCACCAACCCGTTGATGTTGGTTAGAGAATTTTGCAGCACATGCAGGTACTGCCCACTCGCATTGACTGTCCACCAGCGATTGATATCGGCACTGAGCGTGGTCTCTATCCCGCGATATTTATTCGTCCCGGCATTCGCGAATATACCGGTATCCAGATCGGTAACGGCGTTTGGACGTTCAATGCTGAAATACGCTGCACTCGCGGTAATGCCTTTGAAAAATGTGGTGCGGATACCGAGTTCAGCCTGAGATGCCACGCCAGGCGGCAAAATCATGCCGCTATTTTTTGTCTGCGCATTGGTCGGGGCAGTGGCGCCCTCTTCCAGACCCTTCATGTAACTCGCATACACCGTTGTGTCTCTTGCGATGTCATAGAGAAGCCCGACCGCCGGCGATGCCGTCTTGCCAGTGGTCCGTCCTACCTGGTTTTCAAACGTGAAATTGGTTTCGCGCAAACCCGCCAGCACCTTCCAACGGGCGCCAATGCTAATCGTATCGTAGGTATAAATCCCCGTGTTGTTGCCGGTCGACAGGGTATAGGCTAGCGGTCCGGTCGGCAGGATCGGCGGCGCCAGCACCACCGGGTTATAGATATTTTGCTGCTGTCCGGGGGGCTGGACATTGTTGATGGTCGATGTGGTCGTGGTCCTGTCGGTTGACGAGACACCCAATGTCAGTTCGTGCCTGAGTGGGCCGGTGATGAACTTGCCAAGCAACTCGACCTTCTCAAATTCCGTGGTGTAATTGTTATGTATCCAGGATACGTTATTAGCGCCCCACCCCGACACCAGGTTGTTACCGATGTCGATACGGTCCTGGAGACGCGAGCGTTCCGAATGGGAGCGCGATACCTCGCCAGTCAATTTCCAGTCGTTGGTAATTTTGTAATCGGCACGCAGCTGGACATTCTCGGTCCGAGGATGATAAATATCCCAGGTTCCCGACAGCAAGTTGGTCGGATCCGGGACACGCGGCACCGGGATCGTACCTGTCTTGGGATTGACCGGCGATAAGCTGACACTAGCTTGTTCAACTACATCCTTACGGTAGTTCTCATAGTCAAATTGAAAACTGAGGCGATCGGTGGCTTTCCAGTCGGCCGCCACGCTGCCGAACAGGCCGTGACCATTACCGCCTTCGACGCCGTTTTCCAGATGGGAGCCGGCCAGATTGACGCGCAGCCCGAATTGTTTTTCATCGCCGAACTTGCGGCCCAGATCGACCGCCGAGCCATATTGCCCAAAAGAATTGCCGGACAAGGTCAGCGTGTTGACGTCCTTGTCCGTTGCCCGCTTGGTGACCAGATTCACAATGCCGGCCGGGCTGGCAATGCCGAACATGAGCGCGTTTGCCCCTTTCAACGCCTCAATCCGATCCTTGTCTTCTGTCGGAAACGAAATGACGCCGGTAATGGGCAGACCGCCGTTCAAACGATAATCAGTGAAAAGATTAAGCTGGATGCCGCGAATCTTGACGCTGTCGTTTGCGCTACCTTTCGCATTGTTGCTTGACACGCCCGCCACATTCTTGATCGCATCGGCATAACCGTCCTGCGCATTCTCAACATCCTTACCCGACACGACATTTTTAGTCATCGGCAAGGTATCTTGATCGTTAAAGCTGATTTTCTTGCTGTCGCCAGCCGTTTTTACGACCCCGCTGCTGACTGCGTCATCGGCTGCCGCGTCAGCAAATGGCATGGCCATCCCCGCCACGCCGATAGTCGCGTATATGATTCTTGATACACAACGTCCTTTAAATTTCCCTTTGTTCTTCATTTGACTTCGTCTCCTACCTTGTTATGGCGTGAATTCCGGCCTGCATGGGAGTCACGCTCTTTTCTGAATGCAGCTTTTTGCTGTCTATTATCAGGCTTCATTACGGATGTAACCCATTTACTCCTTTCCATCAATCGTTATCGTTGGCCGATTCGCTCAATCGGGGCAAGCCCAAGCGCGAAGTATCAATCACTCCAGCTTGGCAAGTTCCTGTTTCACTTCTTCCGCCGTCAACGGGAAATAACCTGAATACAAGATCGGTTCCTGGCCCTCGCGGCTCAGGATGTAGCGCAAGAATTCCTTCACCGGCGCGGACAGCTGCTCACCGTTCTTGCGGTTCAGCCGGATATACATGTAGCGCGTGAGCGGGTAACGTCCGCTGGAGGCGCTATCGCCGGTGCCGGTATAAAACGGACCGCCGTCGGTGGCGGCCGCAGCCAGGGTCTTGAGTCCCGGCCCGCCCTCTTCGAAGCCGCCGAAGCCGATTGCGCCCGGATCGCGTGCAATGGCTTGCGCCGTCTCCGCAATCGAACCTTCATGCACCGCACTGCTCCATGCTCCGCCTTTGAGCACCATCACTTGCATCGACATCGCATTTGGCGCCACCCGGGGCGGCACATAGATAGTGATCGGCCGATCGGCCCATTCGCCGGTCAGTCCCAGTTGCCCCCAACGGGTGATACCGGGATGCGCCCCGAGAATCCCCGCTAGCTGCGGCAGCGTTATACGGGCAAGCGGATTGTGCTGATTCACGAATATCGCCTGCGCGGTGGTGCGTTGCGGCGTATTGAATCCACCCCGCGCGACGCGGATTTCGACAGGCATCGGCTGGTGATGCGTGATTTCGTAGACGGCTCTTTCATCCGGCCACAATTCGCGTCCCATGGGCGCCAGATCGGTCAGATTGGCAATCAGCGCATGGAAGCCGTTCAGCGTGCCAAGGTGTTCCCAAAATTCTCCCTTGTGTACGCCAGGCTGAACCCGGCGAAAATCTCGCATCCAGGTTTCCATGAGCGATTTCATGCCGTCGCTGCCGACACTGTTAATCGCACCACTGACAGGCTCGGCGGGCCGGTACGTCGGCAGCGTCGGATCAAGCCGCGCCAGATACCCCTGCAGCCTGGCCCGTTCCTCGGCGGCCTCGGTCGCACCGAGAGGCCGGAACCGTCCCTGGCGGGCGACGATTTCCTGCCCTTCAAGACTGAGCGCGAAGGTGAGGAATTCCTTCACTTTTGGCGGCAACGGCGAGCCGGGACGCTTGTTCAATGCGATATAGGCCGGGTGGCCGGTATCGCCGGCAACCCGCACCAGCACTGGCGACTTCATCATGTCACCGGCATATTGGTGCACATATGGCGCCAGTTCTTCCGGCAACGGCGCGCGCGCCAGCGGTGCAATATCCGCGGTGTCGAACATCAACGCGCCGAATGCAGTGGCGCCGCTCACATACTCCCAACGCTCACCCTGCCTGGCGCCCGGCTGACGCTTGCGAAACGCCGCCAGCCAGGCATCCATCAATGGTTTCATCGTGTCATCGCCGACGCCGCTGATGGCGCCCGTGATTTCGCGTTCGGAATGATAAACCGGCAGTGCCGGATCCACCGCGGCAGAAAATGCTGCGCTAGTACCCAGCACCAGCCCGGCAATGCAGCCAAGTTGCATGATCCTGAAACTGGCAGGCGCACGGCGCACCGGCGGGTTTTTCCTGGCCAGCTCCGATGGTCCAAAGAATGCATGGCAAGAAAATAAAGGATGAAACACGGAATTTGCTCCTGGTTGAGTGATCCCGGCGCACGCCAGATGTGCGCACTCCTGCGGCGCTGGCCCGCTGTAGATGCCCACAGCAGGCCACCAGCCGTCGCGCAGATTGCATGCGCGTGCAAGTATCAGTTATCGATGAGTGCCCGGGCGTTGCTAACCTGCCCCGCTCTCAGCGGCACATACAGCGCATGATCGAGCACCGCTTGCTGCCCTTCCTTGCTCAGCACATAACGCAGGAATTCGGCGATAACGGGATTCAACGGCTTGCCGGGCGCCTTGTTGGTGTTGAAGTACACCAGGCGGCTCAGGGGGTAGACAGCCCGTGCGACGTTCTCGTACGACGGCGCATAGAACGGGCCGCCGCTTTTCTCTGCCAGCGGCAGCATCTTGACGCCGCTGTCGATGTAGGCAATGCCGGAGTAGCCAATGCCGTACTTGTCATCTTCCACACGCCGGGCGGCCGGAAACACGAGCTTGTCGAATTTGATGTCTTCGCTCCATTCGCCGCGCTTGCCGTCGACGCTCAGGACTTTCTGACGGATGAATTCTTCAAAGCCGTTCCATGGTTTGATGCCGTATAGATGAATCGGCTTATCTGCCCATTCGCCGGTCACTCCCAGCTCGCCCCAGGTCTTGATCTGCTTGCCGCCGCGATAATGGGTACTGGAGTAAAGTGCATCGATCTGATCATAAGTCAGCTTCTCGATCGGATTATCTTTGTTCACATAGAACCCGATCGTGTCGAGAAACCCGAAGTGGCGATAGGAGCCGCCTGAAATCGGCACGCTCAACGGGTTATAGCCGAATTTACCCTTGAAATCGGTAATGTCGTCCGGCTTCAATTCACGCGAAACGAACACGAAATCGAGTTTTTCCTTGACTAGTTCCTTGGCGCCGAGACTGCCGGCGTATGGCGGAGATACATCGAAATTCACGCCCGGATAGTATTTTTTGAAGCCGTCGACCCAGCGCTTTACCAATGATGGCAACACATCGGATGCGGCACCCTTGAATGAACCTGCAAGCTTGATATCCGTCCGCGCCTGATAGGATGGCAAGGCTGCGTCAAGCCGAGGTTGCAGGATTTCCGGTTCGACCAGTTCCCGGCCGGATTTAATTGACGAATCCGACTGCTCCTTGGTTTGCGGCTTGGTTGACGCCACGGCCGGTTCCACCCATTGCACCATCGGCGCGGGTGCTCCTGCGGCTCTCGGCGCCGGCGGTTCGAGTACGCCGGTTGCGGGTCCGCTTGATGCACTCGCCGCCCCCATCGCGGCCGTCAATGTCAAACCAACGGCGAGCGAAATGATTGTGTGATGAATACCGGTACGTTTCATGGTTATGTCTCCGTTCTAAGTTTTTTTTTGGTTTTTTGATTTCGGTTCTTTTCTGCCATGACCGGCATCTACAGGCCGGCCATGTTGCATTCACTTACTCGGTATCGTTCAGGGCTGCCGGACGCCACTTGGCAACACGATTTTCCACCGCTGTCATCACATAACTCGCTGCCAGCGCCACCACCATGACGATGATGATTGCCGCATACATTCCCGCGGCATCGAAAGATCCTTTTGCGATATTGATGAGCAGTCCGATGCCGAAGTTGGATCCGACGAACTCACCGACGATGGCGCCGATGATGGCGAAGCCGAAACTCACATGCAAAGAAGCGAAAATCCAGCTCATTGCCGACGGCACGATGACCGACCGCGTCAGTTGCCAATCCGAGGCGCCAAGAATCCGTGCGTTGGCGATCAGCGAACGGTCTGCCTCACGCACGCCCTGGAACGCATTGGAGAACACGACGAAAAACACCATCACGAAAGACAACGCCACCTTCGACCAGAGGCCGAGGCCGAACAGCATGATGAATATCGGCGCCAGCACGACGCGTGGAATCGAATTGATCACCTTGATATAGATCGAAAACACATCGGCGGCCTTTTTGTTGCGTCCGAGCGCCACGCCGATCAGGATGCCGGCAATGGCGCCGGTGAAAAATCCAAGCAGCGATTCTTCCATGGTGACCCAGAGGTGGTACCAGAGCGAAACGCCATCTATGCCTTCTGTCATCCACTCATACAGGCGTTGCAGAATGGATGAAGGCTTTGAATAGAAAAAGTCGTCGAGCAGCTTGTAGCGCGTACCTAGTTCCCAGCCGCCGAGAAAGACGATAAGAATTAGCCAACGCCAGAAATTCACCGAGCGCTTGTTTTTGAGCGCCGCCTTGGCTGCGGCAGCTTCGATCTCTACATCCGATGTCCCCGGGCTATAGATGGAGTTAGTGGCTTGTATGATTGACTCTGTCATGATGTCCTCGTCGCGCTTACGCAGAAACTTCGGTGCGTGCTGCACCGATCTTTACTTCATCCCGCAGGTCGTTCCATATGGTTTGCGAGATGTCTATGAATCGCTGGTCATAGCGGATATCGGAAACGACGCGCGGACGCGGTATGTCGATCTTATAAACGGATTTCACCGTGGCCGGCCCTGCTGTCAGCACGTAGACTTTGTCAGCCAGTGCGATCGCTTCCTCCAGGTCATGCGTCACGAACAGGACCGAGGCCTTGGCGTCCGACCATAGTTTCAACAATTCGTCATGCATCAATGCGCGCGTCTGCACATCCAATGCGGAAAATGGTTCATCCATCAACAATATTTCCGGTTCATTGATGAAGGTCTGTGCAAGCGAAACTCGCTTGCGCATGCCGCCGGAAAGCTGATGCGGATATTTGGTTTCGTGACCGGCAAGATTGACGCGAGCGAGGGCCTTCCGTGCCAACGCGTAAGCCTCTTCTTTAGGTTTTCCCCGGAACATGGGACCGGCTACAACGTTATCGATCACGCTACGCCATGGGAACAGCGCGTCGGTCTGGAACACGAAGCCGATGCGCGGGTCGATGCCGCTTACCGGTTCGCCGAACAGGCGCGCTTCACCGCTGGACGGTTTGGCAAGGCCGGTGACGAGATTCAGCGTGGTTGATTTTCCACAGCCTGTCGGACCGACAATGGCGACAAACTCGCCGCGTTCGATGGTCATATTGAAGTTGCGGATCGCCGTCATGGATTTCCCATCCGGGGTGACGAAACGCCGGCTGACATTGATGAGCTCCACGGCCGGGCTCATTTTTTTTGGAGAATTAGACATACCTTCCTTTCCTTATTTCTTCCACTCGGCAAAAGTGGACGGACAGTGCGATGCCAGATTATTGGATGCGGTGAAGATGCAATGAAGGCGCCAGGACATCCCGGCCGCCTCGCTCTGACAACTTACCTGGCCTTATTTACAAATTCAGTCGTATAGGTTTTCGCCAGATCGATTTGCTTGCCCTTGATGTTCTTCGAAAATCCCGACAGCACAGCCAGGACGGTTTCCGGTCCGCCGGCCGGCATCACGCCGTCAGACGTAAACATCGCTTTGCTGCCTTCGAGCGCTTTGACGTAGCTTTCCTTGTCGCCTACATAGAAGGCCTTTGGCATTGCCTCGGTGATCTCTGCAGCTGTGTGGGTGTTGATGAATTTCAGGGTTTTTACGAAGGCATTTGCAAGCTTCTGCGTGACTTCCTTGTGGCTGTCGATCCAGCCCGATTCCATGTAGAGCGATGCCGCAGGATAAGTACCGCCGAGGGCTTGCTTGGTGCCTTCGATAGTGCGCATATCGACCAGGATCTTCGCTTCGCCGGTCTTTAGCAGACGGGAAATTGTCGGCTCTGTCGTCATGCCGCCCTGGATCTTGTCTTGCTGCATTGCGGCGATAAAGGTCGTGCCTGCACCCACCGGCACCGAGTTGAACTGCCCCAGCGGCACTCCTGCTTTCACCGCCAGATATTGGGTCAGAAAGTTGGTCGATGAACCCAGACCGGTAACCCCCAGGCTCTTGCCTTTGACGTCTGCCATCGATTTGATTTCAGGATGTTTGGTCGACACCAGCTGGACTTCGCCTGGAGCCTGGCTGAATTGAACTACCGACTTGAGGAATTTGCCCTTGCTCTGCATATCGATGCAATGGTCATAAAAACCGACCACGCCCTGCACGGCGCCGGTCAGCAGTTCGCCTTCGGCATCAACGCCTGCACCCTCGTTCAGCAGTACTACATCCAATCCCTCGGCCTTGAAGTAGCCCAGTCCCTCGGCCAGCTTGGCCGGCAGATAGATCTGCTTTTCATATCCACCAACCATGAGGGTGACTTTTTCGGTAGCCAATGCACTGGTCGAACCTGCAAGTGCGGCGGCGAAGGCGATAGAGGTAAGCACTGTATGTTTGCTGAATTTACCGATCATGTGATGTCTCCTTTATTTAATTGATTTAGGGTTTGCCAACATGGCTGTACCGCCAGGGAGGTATTCAGCGGTTGGCGCAAGCCCGGGTTTTCAAATCCCTGCGCCAAGAATGCGCTACCAAACTAAACGGAACCTGAACCATTTCTGAGTTTTTTTTCAGGTAAGGCGGCTACGTTGAAATGCCAAAAAGCAACACAACCTGAGCACCAGTCCATCCCGCATCAGATACAAAGCTGACCGGGAAAAGAGCATGCATGCACATTTCATTTACGCCGATTAAGTAGTATGCTGATGGCCAGTTCTTGTGCGGCGCATGACGCATTACATCTCGGAGACAGCCGGATATTTCCAATAAAACCGGTGGATTTGAATGCGTATTCTGTAGCGTCGCTCACCCGTTCGATGCAATTGGTCGCGCGGCTTTTCCAGGGATCAAGGGACTTATAAAATGAAAATTCTGATCGTCGAAGACCAAGAACGGCTTGGCCGGTTTGTGAAACAAGGCCTGACCGAACATTCCTATACCGTATCCTGGGTGGGTACCTGCCGCGAGGCGCGTGACGCGCTATGCGAAACCAGTTATGACGTTATCGTGCTTGATCTGGGACTGCCCGACGGCGACGGACTCGACCTGCTGCGCGAATGGCGCAAGAGCGGATTTAATGAACCCGTATTGATTTTGAGCGCCCGCGATACCGTGCAAGACCGCATCAAGGGACTGGATCTCGGCGCCGATGACTATTTACCGAAGCCTTTCAGCCTCGAAGAACTGCTGGCCCGCGTGCGCTCATTGTTACGGCGTCATTCCGCGGCAAAAGAAACCGTGCTGGAACATCGCGGGATCAAGCTCGATTTGCTAGGACACGTGGTGCACGTCAATGGCGTACCGGTCGATCTCACCAGCCGCGAATTCGCCCTGCTCGAAATCTTCATGCAAAACGTCGGACGTATCTTGCCGCGCACGCTCATTTCAGAAAAAATCTGGGCCTCTCACTATGACGTCGACACCAATTTGCTCGACGTGTACATGAGCAAGCTGCGCGCCAAATTCGATACGACGCCCAGCAAACCCCTTTTCAAGACTGTACGCGGCGTCGGATATCAGCTTCTTTAAATCGGCAGTTTTTCCGATGAAATCGATCAGTACACGCCTCGCCGTCTGGTACGCCACAGCCGCGACAACGACCCTCGCAGGCCTGTTCGTGGTCGGCTATCTTCTGCTCCAACACAACCTTATTCACGGCATCGACATACTGAACCGGTCAGAGGCGGAGGTGATCAAACTGCATCTCATGCACGATTACGATCCGCATGATGCCACCCTGATCGAAAGACGTATTCGCAAAGCATCCGAGCGCACCGCGTCGCTCTTCTATATCAACGTTCGCGACCAGCAAAGCGGCGCCATTTTCTATTCCGGCAATTTAAAAGGGCAACCGATCGCCAACGGCGGCGGGCAAAAGATATTCAATACGGAAGTGAGCGACATCGGCAAATTGCGCGTCGTGGAAAATGTAAGCGGTCCGTTCACCATCACAGTCGGCACCCCGCTGCGCGGAGTGGATCTGGCGCTGGAAGAGTACATCAAAGTCTGCCTCGCGCTGCTCGCTGGAATGTTGCTTATTAGCATCATCGTGGGCATGCTGCTTAGCCGGCTGGCGCTAAGGCCGGTACGGATGATAAGTGAAACCGCCAATCGCATCCGCTCCGACAACTTGAGCGAACGCATTCCGGTAAATGCGGTCCGCGATGAAATATCCGATCTTGCGCATATGCTCAACCAGACCTTCGATCGTCTCGAATCTTCCTTCAATCAAATCCGGCGATTCAGCGCCGAGGCCTCGCATGAATTGAAAACCCCGCTTTCCCTGATCCGCCTGTACTCCGAAAAAATGCTGCTTGGCGGCGGCCTTAGTCCTGCCAATGAGGAGGCGGTCCTGCTGCAGCTGGACGAAGTTGCCAGACTCAACCAGATCATTGAAGAAATGCTGTTTCTTTCACGCGCGGAAGCCCATGCCATCACGCTTGATTTGAAACAAGTCAGCCCGGTGGGGTTTCTTAACAGCTTTGCGCAAGATGCCCGCGTGCTTGCCGAAAGCCAGGGCCGCCTGTTTGCCCATAGCCACACCGGCGCAGGCATGGCCTGTTTTGACGAGAAGCGGATGCGGCAGGTTTTCCTCAACTTGTTGACCAATGCGCTTGGCGCCTCGCCGCTTGGCGGAGGTGTTACGCTGCGTTCGCAGCTGGACGACGGCATTTGGCGCATCTGCGTCGAAGATGAAGGACGCGGCTTACCGGTAGATCAGCATGAGCGCATTTTTGAGCGCTTCGTGCGCCTCAACCCGCCGGGTTCCGAAGACAAGGGAAATGGCTTGGGCCTGGCCATTTGCCGTAGCATAGTCGGCTTGCATCACGGCCGTATTTTTGCCAGCTCAGGTACTAATAAGAGCGGCCTGCAGATCACCATCGAAATTCCCGCATCAATGTTGTGAATGCGGCCATGAAGGCGGCCATGAATGCGGCCATACATCCGCTCATGGCCCGTCCCGCGAACAGCTCGACGTCAACCTGAATAAATTTTCAGAAATCATTCACTTTCAATTTACATCACGCATCTAGCATTGAAATATGCTGGTTCTGCGAGTTGCCGGCCGCTTGCGCATCAAAAATACTCGTTCAGATAACAAAAATGTAATCTCCATATCTGATGTTTGTCCGCGATGCATTGCCATAATCCACGCAACAACAAGCATCGCCCTGCCCGCTGTCGGTTCCACGTCACCCATCTTGACAGTGCCTGCAGAACAGATGCGCGCGAAAACCATCGATGACAACACATGAAAAAAATACTTCTGTTCACAGTACTGGTTACGCCGCTCGTCTTGCAAAACGTGCGTGCGGCCGATCTGCTTTCTTCATGGCAGGCCGCCCGTTCGCATGACGCCAATTTCGCCATCGCCAGAGATGCGCTAGCCGTCGGCGAAGAAAACGCCAAACAAGGCGATGCCGCCATACTGCCGCAAGTCACGATGACCGGAAACGCCAGCCAATCCACCAGCACCTATCATGCCGGCCAATACAGCATTTCCGATCCAAGCGCGACCAAACAAGGCCAGACTTACAATACAGCGCTGAATCTGACGCAGCCGATTTATGACGCATCGGCCTTTGCCACGCGCAAGCAATTGAAGAAAAAAACCATTCAGGCACAAATCCTGTATCAGGCTGCCGAACAGGATTTGATCTTGCGTGTGGCGAAAGCCTATTTCGACGTTCTGATCGCGCAAGAAAACCTGGCCCTCGTCAACTCACAAAAGGAAGCCGTCAGTCAACAGCTGGCGCTGGCCAAGAAAACCTTCGCGGTGGGACGTTCTACCATTACCGACACCAACGAAGCCCAGGCCCGTTACGATGCCATCATCGCCAGTGAAATCTCGGCAAAAAACGATCTGGCGGTCAAGGCCAATGCTTACCGCAACCTGACCGACCAGCCGCCGACCCAGCTGAACGTGTTTGCGGACCTGCGCATGCCTACCGCTCCGGAGCCGTCGTCGGTGAATATCTGGATGAGCAAAGCACGTGAAGACAGCCTGACAATACGCGCCCAGCAAATCGATCTGGATATAGCCAGCTTCGATATCGAGCGGTACCGGCTCGAAAATTCTCCGAAATTGTCATTGGTAGCCAGTTACGGGAACCAGACGGAGAACGGCAGTATCTCGACTTCCGGCGGCCGCGACCGGACCATGTCCGGGTTCATAGGCCTGCAACTTACTATTCCGCTTTACACCGGCGGACAACGCAGTTCCCAACTGCGCCAGGCAATTTCTTTCCGTGACCAGCAACGCGATACGCTGGAACAGATCCGGCGCGACACCGAACAGTCGACCAGGCAATACTATCTCGGCGTGGAAAGCGGTGCGGCCCAGATCAAGGCACTGGAACAGGCGAAAACCTCCAGTGCTTCATCGGTCGCCTCAAGCAAGATGGGGCGCGAGGTGGGCGTTCGTACCACCGTCGACGTACTCAATGCAGAACAGAACTACTACCAGACCGTATACAACCTTGTGCTGGCGAGATATCAATACTTGTTCAACAAACTCCAATTATCGGCATCTGTCGGCAATCTGAATGAAGCCGAACTGGTCGACGTCAACAGCTGGCTGGCAGCGCAAACCCAGACACAAGAAAAGCATTGATCGGCCACGATCACGCCACTCTACCCGACATGCCAATTTAATTTACCGATACCGGGTTACACCATGAAAAAAACAAAAATATCCCATCTGCTGATCCTCAGCTGCGCTGTCATCGGAGCTGGATTAGCTTTGAGCCAGTTTGTCTCTTTCGGAAAAAATCCGGACAAGGCGCAACCCAGGCAGCTTCCCCAGGTGACGGCTACCACCACACAATTACGCGACTTACCCGTGGAATTTTCCGCCCAGGGCCATATCGTTCCGCTCAATCAGGTGGATGTGCGCCCGCAGATCACCGCCAGCATTCGCAGTGTCGATTTTCATGAGGGCGATCAGATACACGCCGGCCAGTTGCTGTTCACGCTGGACAACAACGACGCCACCGCCCAACTCAACCGGGTGCAGGCACAAGCAGCCCAAATACAGGCACAGCTTGACGATGCCAAGCGCGACTACAACCGCTCACGGGAACTGGTCAAGTCCGACTTCATTGCCCCTAGCGCTGTCGATACCGCCGCCAGCAAAGTCGAATCTCTCCAGGCGCAACTGCGTGCATCACGCGCCGACATCGCAAGTGCGCAAGTGCAACTGAGCTATACCCGCATCACTGCGCCGATATCAGCGCAAGCCGGCGCGTTGACAGTCCATCCGGGCAGCCTGGCTCAGCAAAGCGCCAGCGCGCCGCTGCTGAGCCTGATCCAGTTCGATCCTATCGCCGCCGAATTCAGCCTGCCGGAACAAGCCCTGAGTCAGATCGTCGCCGCCCGCCAGACCGGAACAGTCACCGTGGTGGCCGAGGCGCCTGGTGGCAAACCGGTGGAAGGCACGCTTACTTTTGTCAACAATACCGTCAGTTCGGATACCGGAACCATCAGTCTCAAAGCCAATTTCCCGAATCCCGGCAAAAGCCTGTGGCCCGGCGCATTCACCCGCATCACTCTGCGCGCAGGCGTCAGCAAAGGCGCCGTTGTGCTGCCGCCGCAAGCGGTATTGGAGGGGCCGAAGGGGCGCTTTGTGTACCTGATCGGCGCTGACAGCAAGGTCTCGGCAATGCCGGTGAAATTATTGCGCATGCAGGATCAGGATGCTGTCATTGAAGGTTTGCCGAAAGGTGTGCGCGTAGTCCGCGACGGCGGCCACAATCTGCGCGCCGGCGCCGCCGTCCGCGTTGTTGCCCAAGCCTCTGCCCTGGCCGAAACCCAGGTCGATGCCAACTCGCCAGCCGCCGCCATCACCGGATCGCAACAATGAACATTTCAGAATTCTGCATGCAGCGTCCGATTGCCACCATGCTGCTGTGGCTAAGCGTGATCGTCGGCGGGACTGCCTGCTGGCTGCAACTGCCGATTTCCGCCTTGCCCGATTACGACATGCCGACGATTCAGGTGAAGGCAAATCTGTCCGGAGGCAGTCCGGAAACCATGTCCACATCGGTCGCCACGCCGCTGGAAAAGCAATTCTCGGCGATACCGGGCCTGCTGGCGCTGACCTCGAGCAGCATACAAGGTGAAACCCAGATCACCCTGGAATTTGATCCAGCCAGGAATATCGATGCCGCTGCCGGCGATGTCCAGGCGGCCCTGTACCGCGCCACCCGTTCGCTGCCGGCGGAAATGACAACCCCGCCCTCGTACAAGAAAATCAATCCGGCCGATGCTCCCATCATCCTTATCGGTCTCAATTCTCCAACACTAAAGCTGACTGAACTCAACGGCTACTCCGACAACTTGATCGTGCCGGCCCTGTCAACGCTCAGCGGCGTAGCCCAGGTCATGGTCACCGGCCAAAAGCGCTATGCCGTGCGGGTCGAGATCGACCCCGAGCGTCTGGCGGCCATCGACCTGAGCTTGTCCGACGTCAGCAATGCCTTGAAAGCAGCCAATTCCAACGCGCCGATCGGGCAGCTAGACAACAAGCGCCAGATGCTGATGCTGCAAATGTCCGATGGCCTCATGAAGGCTGACGATTTCGGCAAGGTGATTATTGCGACACGCCGCGGCCAGCCGGTCAAACTGTCTGATATCGCAAAAGTCGAAGACAGCATCGAAAACAACCAGAACAGCAGCACTATCAATGGCGAAAGTTCGATTCTGTTGACCGTGCAACGCCAGCCTGGCGCCAATACCGTCGCCACCGTCGACGCCATCAAAGCCATGCTGCCGATCCTGCAGAGCCAGATGCCAGCCTCGGTGCAAGTCAAAATGCTGAGCGACCGGTCGATATCGATTCGACAAGCCATCCATGACGTCAACCTGACCATGCTGCTGACGATCGCACTGGTGATCATGGTTATCTTGCTTTTCCTGCGACATGCTTCAGCCACGCTAATCCCTTCCATCAGCGTGCCGATCTCCCTGCTCGGCACTTTCGGCCTGATGTACGCCTTCGGCCTGAGCCTGAACAACATATCGTTGATGGGCTTGACGATTGCCGTCGGCCTGGTGGTCGACGATGCCATCGTGGTCCTGGAAAACATCATGCGCTACATCGAAGAAGGCATGGCGCCCTTCCCCGCCGCCGTGCGCGGCGCGCGCGAAGTCGGCTTTACCGTGATCTCGATTTCGATTTCGCTGGTGGCGGTATTCATTCCGATTTTTTTCATGCCAGGAACCATCGGCCTGCTGTTTCACGAATTTGCGATCGTGGTGTCGCTGTCGATTCTGGTGTCGGCCGCGGTTGCGCTTACCCTGATTCCTATCCTGGTGCCGATGCTGATCAAGAACACCGCTGCGCGCCATGAGACGCAACCCGAGACTGCCGCCTGGAGTCGCCGCTTCGAAGCCATGTTCGACCGCATGCTGGCTACTTATCAAAAGGGCCTGGAGTGGTCGCTGAATCATCGCAATACAGTTCTGGCGGTGGCCCTGGCAACCTTCGTTCTTACCGCCTGGCTGTATGCCAGCGCATCGAAGGGGTTTTTTCCGCAAGAAGATATCGGCCAGATATCCGCCAATGTCGATACGCCTGAAGATATGTCCTACGAAGGACGATTGGCGGTCCTGACGCAGATTGAAGAACGTCTCCTGAAAGACGCCAGCATCGCCGATTTCGCCTCTAAGGTAGACCACGACACTACCGCCTTCGTCATCACCCTCAAAGACAAGGGGCAACGGCCGCCCATGCCGGCGGTACTTGCACAGCTGAGAAAGGACGCCAATTTCATTCCAGGCATCCGGGTACTTTTCAGTCCGGTTCAAAACCTTAAGATCGGCGGCCGCAGCTCCAAGAGTACCTATCAATATACCTTGCAGTCCGTCACCCCAGGCCAACTGGACGTGTGGGCTGACAAACTGCTGGAGTCCATGAGGAAATCGAATGTCTTCGTCGGCCTCAATTCGGATTCACAAAAAAATGGCATGCAAGCGCAATTGAGCGTGGACCGCGAAAAGGCATCGCTGCTGGGCGTCGATATGGCAAGCATCCGCAATACGCTATATGCCGCTTACGGCACCCGGCAGGTATCCACCATCTACGCGCCGGAAGACAGTTATCAGGTAATCATGGAAGTCGTCAGCCAGAACCGGCGCGACGAAAGCGACCTGTCGAAAATCTATGTCCGCAGCAGCACCAGCAATACCTTGGTGCCGCTGAGCGCGTTTGCCACCGTCACACGCAGCAAAGGCACGATGGCCATCAACCACCAGGGGCAATTGCCGGCAGTCACCATTTCCTTCGATCTCACTCCCGGCAGGTCGCTCTCTGACGCCAGTGCAGCCATCGATACCGCTAAACAGCAGATCGGCCTGCCTACTTCAATCTTTGGCGCCTATGCCGGACAGGCAGCGTTGTTCCAGCAATCGCAGAGCACGCAACTGTGGCTGATCCTGATCGCGGTGGCAGTCATTTATGTGGTGCTCGGCATGTTGTACGAAAGCTGGATTCATCCTGTCACGATATTGCTGGGCATACCGTCCGCGGCGGTCGGTGCTTTGCTGGCATTGAGGATAACCGGACTGGAATTGTCTTTCATCGCCATGATCGGTATCTTGCTGCTGGTCGGGGTGGTCAAGAAGAATGCGATCATGATGATCGATTTTGCGCTGGAAGCACAGCGCCGCGACGGCTTGCCACCGGCGCAGGCAATCCGCAAGGCTTGCCTGCAGCGCTTCCGGCCGATCATGATGACAACATTCTGTGCCATCATGGGCGCCTTGCCGATTGCACTCGGTATAGGCGCAGGCTCTGAATTACGTCAGCCGCTGGGTATCGCCATCGTCGGCGGCCTGCTGTTCTCCCAGTTGATTACCTTGTTTATCACGCCGGTGCTTTACCTGTGGTTCGATCAGCTTGGGGAAAAAATCGGCTCAAATCAAGGCAAAAATCAAGGCAAAACGACATTGTCGGAAATTTAATCCAGAAATCTAATTCAGAAATTCAGTCCATGATAAAAATCCTGCTGGTCGAAGATCAACAAACCGCCGCCAACTATATCTCCAAAGGTCTGCGGGAAGAAGGAATGGCGGTCGACATCGCCAATAACGGTCCTGACGGTTTGCATTTTTTGTTGACGAACGATTACGACGTTGCCATTCTCGACATCATGCTGCCCGGACTGGATGGCTGGAGCATTCTGGAAACCGCGCGCCGTGCCGGCAAGCAAACGCCGATACTTTTTTTGACCGCGCGCGACGAAATCAACGATCGCGTACGTGGCCTGGAACTTGGCGCCGACGACTATCTGGTCAAACCCTTCGCCTATAGCGAATTGCTGGCGCGAATTCGCGTCATTCTGCGGCGCTACTCAGCGCCACGCCCGAGTAGCGAAGCCACCATGCTCCAGATTGGCGACCTGACACTGGATTTACTCAAGCATCGTGCGACGCGGAACAACGATCGACTGGAACTCACTCCCAAGGAATTCGCGCTGCTGAGTTTGTTGATGCGTCGTAGCGGTGAAGTAACCTCCCGTACCGTGCTGGCCGAACAGATATGGGATATGAATTTCGATTCCGACACCAACGTAGTAGAAGTTGCCGTGCGCCGCCTGCGTACCAAAGTGGACGATCCTTACCCGAGCAAATTACTCCATACCGTAAGAGGAGTGGGCTATGTCCTCGAACTACGCGACTAACCCGATGTTCGCTCGCCTGGGCAACCTGCGGATGCGGATGTTCGATCCACGCCTCTGGCCTCTTACTGTGCGGTTGACGCTGCTGTTTTCTGCATCGATGGTAGTCATTCTGCTTACCGTTTCCAGCTTTCTGTATGAGAAGGTAGAACACCAGATCTATCAAAAAGACCAAACCGAGCTGCAGCATGCAATCGCGCTCCAGGAAGAAATGGTACGTACCCTGGAGAACAACCAGGCGCCGGGCATGTGGCAGCAGAAATGGCGCGAGCATATGGAGAAATCCGATCGGCTGTGGTTCCGCCTGACAGGACCTGGTGATCCGGCGCATACGGGAACGTCGGAAACGTCGGAACTCTCCGGTGTGACTGTTCCGTTCGATAAATTTCCCGCGGTCTCATCATCCTCCCATCCTGAGTTCAAAATCTGGAAAGCAAAAAAGGTGGGCGGTAATCACCCACGCTACATGTTGGCCAACGTCGCGATCACTACCCAACCCGGCCGGACATGGTCTCTCCAGGCCGCACTTGACGTGACGCAAAGCCGCGCCATCATCAATGAATACTGGGAAGGCCTCGCGCTGATGCTATGCGCCGTCACGATCTTTTCCACTTGCTTCGGTTTTTTTGTTGCCCACAAGGGGCTCGCGCCAGTCAGGGCTATCAGCAGCGCTATCGAACGCATCAGCATCGAAAAACTGGATACACGCATCGGCAATCAACCCTGGCCCTCCGATTTAAGAGTACTGGCCCAGACGTTCGACGCCATGTTAGGCCGGCTGGAAAATTCATTCGATCAGTTATCGCGCTTCTCTTCAGACCTGGCGCATGAGTTCCGGTCGCCGATCAACAATCTGGTGGCCGCTGCCGGCGTCACGCTTTCTCGCGACAGGGACGCGGCCGATTATAAGGACACGCTTGCCACCGTTGTGGATGAAGGCGAACGCTTGTCTCGAATGGTATCCGGCATGTTGTTCCTGGCGAGAACGGAAAACGCGACACAAGCCATACATCTCGAAACCTTGCAAACCGGCGATGAATTCAAGAAAGTACTCGACTTCTTCGAAGCACTGGCCGAAGAAAAAGATGTCACACTGAACGCTCACGGCGACCTCGTGATTTGTGCCGATCCTTTGCTACTGCGGCGCGCGCTATCCAATCTGATCATGAATGCGCTCCGCTACACACCCCCAAAGGGCCACATTACATTGCGGGCGGAACCGAGCGGCGCCATGGTTTCGCTGTCGGTGAGCGATTCCGGCGCCGGCATCGGTGCGGAACATCTGCCGCATCTGTTCGATCGATTCTATCGGGCCGATATTTCCCGCAGCTCGGGTGAAAATACCGGCCTGGGCCTGGCTGTGACTAAGTCCATCGTCGAATTGCACGGCGGGAGCATTGATGTCACCAGTACCGTTGGTAGCGGCACCTGCTTCACATTTACGTTCCCTGCAAAAAGCCATGCCATTACGCCAGAGCGATCCCTGATATAGACTGAAATTCAGCAGAAGTTTCGGCAAGAGCTGCGGCCCGATTCGTCTCTTTTACTGTTTACCCAGCTCATTCATCGGCGTGCGATAGGTCTCACGCGCCGTAGCTGCGGAAATGGCGGAGATGATCGCGGTAGCGCTGACGAATATCGCTACAGGTATCCAGCCATCCGTGCCAGGTTTCAAGATCGCGGCACTGATACTCGGTGCGAAACCACCCAGGGCAAAACCGATCTGGGTACCGATGGCCATGCCGGACAGACGCACCCGGGTATCGAACATTTCGCCATACAAGGATGGCCAGACACCGTTTGCCGCGCTATACACAACGCCTGACAAAAGCAGGCCGAAAACAAAGATGAGCGGGATGTTGGCCTGGCTGATACTCCACAGATAAGGCCAGATCAGGCAGGCGCAAGCCAGCCCGCCAAAGATAAACACAGGCTTGCGGCCGATGCGGTCCGACAATGCGGCGAAAGCCGGAATCGCCGCCAGCGCCACCACATTTGCCAATACCAGCACGGTCAGCATGGTGGCGCGTGGGATATGGATGGTGTTGACTGCGTATGACAGCGTAAACACACTGAAAATCGTACTCACTACCGAAATCTGGGCGGCAAAAATGACCCGCGCAAGGCTCTTCTTATGTTCGCGCAGCAGCACCATGAACGGCAGCTTTGCTTCCTTCTCTCCCTGTGCCTGCGACTTTTCCTGTTCGAATGCCGGTGTCTCGGGCAAGGTGCGGCGCACCCAGATCCCGACCCACACCACGATCGCGCTCAGGAAAAATGGAATGCGCCAGCCCCAGGACAATAGCTGATCTTCGGGCAACGCTGAGATCGGCAGGAAAACCAGGGTGGCGAGAATCAGGCCGGCCTGGGTTCCGCTCAGGGTGAAACTGGTAAAAAAAGCACGCCGATGCGGCGGTGCATGTTCAAGCGTCATCGAATTGGCGCCGGCCTGCTCCCCCGCCGCCGACACGCCTTGCAGCATGCGCAGTATCACCAGCATGATCGGGGCCGCGATACCGACCTGCCCATAAGTTGGCAACAAACCGACCGTAAAGGTTGATACCCCCATCAACAGCAAAGTAAAGGTGAGCACTTTTTTGCGCCCGTATCTGTCGCCGATATGACCCAGCACAACCGCACCGATCGGCCGCGTCACGTAACCGACACCGAACGTGGCGAAAGCTGCGATGGTAGCCGTTACCGGGTCGAACGATGGAAAAAATATCTTGCCGAACACCAGCGCTGCCGCAGTGCCGTAGATGAAAAAATCGTAATACTCGACCGCGCTGCCGATCCAGCTGGCCAGCGCTGCCTTACGCGGTGAACGAGTGGCGGCCTGCGGCGCCGCATTGGCAGCGCTGGTCGCGCCTGGCGTCCGAATTTGTTTCGATACTGTAGATGTAGACATAACGTCCTCGATGATCTATAGGTTATTTTTTACACGAAGAGAACGAATTCTCTACATGATAATGTTGAAATGGTGTGTTAAACCGACGCGTTAAAACCGATGCAGGATGCCGGCTTGCATACCGATCAGGCTTTTGCCGTTGATGTCTGCTCCGGCAAGGTTGGCGGCAGGACCAGCGGAACCGCTGAAACGGAAACCGGCGTTGGCGTCGTTCTTCATGTAGTTGGCAAAACTGTAGAGCGTGGTGCGCTTGGATAAATCGTAGTAAGCCCCGAGGTTGCCGCCCTGCGCCCCTGAATCCCGGTGCGAAGTGTCCTGCATCACACCATACAAGGCGCCGATCCGCAGTTGCGGACTGAGGCGATAGTCGGCCGATATCTGATAAATGTTGTACATGCGCAGCACGTCTGGATTATTTCCCGCGAAGGCATTGTTTGGGATACTGACGTTGCTGAGGATCGCGGTTGCGTTATTGCCGCTTGCATTAGCTGTCACGTTGTTGCTGCGCACGTAGGCGAAATAAAGCTTGCCCTTGCCGTAGTCGTAATTCGCATACAGGTTGTGATAGACCACGCGCTCTGAAAACAGTGCATTCGCCGCCGGCTTCGCCCATAGTCCGGCGTAACCTGCGCGATACGGCCCCTTGCTGTAGTCCAGCCCGAGTTGATAGACGCCGCGTGCGCCTACACCCTCACCCGCGGTTTCGGTCAGCGCATAATGCGCATCCAGTTGAAAGCCGGCCAGACGTGGCGACTTGTAGGAAAGGTCATTGTCGTAACGCGACGGTACGCCGAAGGTATTGATGACCGAACCGTAAGTCGTGCGCTCGGTGTAATCGATAGCACCGCCGATGAAGAACGGAATGCTGTTCTGGCGTCCGATACGGAATTCACCCGCCGGCGTATTCATGCCGACCCATGCCTGGCGGTCGAACAGACGGCTGGAATCCGCCGCACCGCCGGTGTTGGCGTTCAAGCCCTGCTCCAGCGTGAATTTGGTCTGGTAGCCACCACCCAGTTCCTCCACGCCGCGCAAACCAAGGCGGCTACGCAAGATGGCGCCATCGTTGAGGCCGACGACGCTGGTGCCGCTACTGCTGTGGATGTAGCCCAGGTACTGGTCGACGTCGCCATACAAGGTGACGTTAGACTGAGCTTGCGCCAGAGCCGAACAGCCGGCGAGGCTGCAGGCAGCGACGAATTTTATCTTCATGACATCTCCATTTGGTTTTTTTATGGTTAATGATTAATTGCAGCGGCGACCGTGCTCAGTGCCGTGTTGTTATCGATTCAAACCACAGGCCGTGTAGCAGGCTCAGGTTCGTATCGATCAGAATCCGAACGGATTTTGGGTGTGGGGTCATGCTGTCTCCTCGATAACCTTGGTAACGCCGCGTTATTTTTTTTGTTTGCGGCGATGTTTTTTTGTACTGCTTGCTGCGGGCGGCTAAGCCATGGTCGGGTGTCCAGCGCCCGGTTGACGCACCTGCAGGCTGCGTCGCAGGACCTGATCGGTCACCCATTTGGCGGCACGATGAGCACGGCGGGCCACGATATCGGGCGACAGTTGCAGATAATCGTCATTAAAGACTTCGAAGCTGTAGTCGCCACGATAGCCACCCCGATCCAAGCGGCGCAACAAGTCGGACAGCTCTTTCGAATGCGCGCCCTCGCCCGGAAATACGCGCAGGTGGCGCGCCGTTTCCAACCGCTCTTCGGCACTGCGGATATCGCGCCACATGAAATCGGATAACTGCACCATCGCGATCTTGTCACTGGGGATATCTTGCAAACCATCCAGGTCGGCCTGGTTCGCCAGCATGTGAAAGGAATCGATCACTACGCCCAGATTGGCATGGTCAGCCAGTTCTACCGCTTCCCAAGACTGCGTATACTGGTTGACATGACGGCCCCAGGACAATGCTTCGTAACCGATGCGCACGCCCAGCGGCACCGCCAGCGTCGCCAACTTTGCCAGGTGGCGCGCGATCAAGGGCAATTCCCCGCTAGCGTGGCTAGAGGTACTGGAGCAAACCATCAACAGCGGTGCACCGACCGCCTGACACACATGCAGCATGTTCTTGGCGATGTCGAGCTTGTATTCATGCAAGGCGCCGGACAATCCCTCGAAATCGCGCATAACCTGAATGCCGGTAACGCGAATCCCGCTAGCCCTGACCAGGCGTACCGCCTGCTCCAAGCCGCCGGGATGGCCGGCCAGGTCCTTGGCCCACAACATGATTTGCGAAAATCCTGCCGCCTTGGAGGCATTGAGTTTCGACTCCAGCGGTCCCGCTAAAGTGATACTGTCCATGCCGAAATTACTCAGATTCATATCGCCTCCAACGCGCGAAACGCATCCGACGACACACCCGGCCAGCCGAACAGTTCCAGATACAGCGGCGCTTGTTCGATCATCATCTCGCGCCCCTTCTGGATGCGGCAGCCATGGCGCTGCGCTTCCATCAGCAGCCGCGTCATTTCAATCTTCATGCCGCAATCGGCGACGATGCAGGACGGCGCGATGCCATTCAGGTCGAGCGGTAGCGGATCGTCCGCGTTCATGCCAAGTGGCGTCGAATTAACGACCAGGTCATAACCCGCGGCGGACGGCGCCCCGATTACCACTTCAGTGGCGCTGAACATTTTCTGCAGGCGCTGCTGCAGCGCTTCGGCTTGCTCCTGGCGCGTATCGTAAATGGCGACATGGCCAATGCCGCGCGCCGCCAGCGCTGCAGCCACAGCACAACCGACGCCGCCGCTACCGACCACCAATGCTCTGGCGCGTGGCCAGTCGAATGGCGTGCTGCCGCAGGTACGGTCGAAGGCGCGGATGAAACCTTCGCCGTCGATCAGGTCGCCGATCAGGGTCTGGCCGTCCGGGCTTTTATAGATGGCATTGCAAGCGCCCGCCAGGACTGCGCGCGAAGTCGGCTGGTCTACCGCGTCCACGCTCATCGGCTTGTGCGGGATCGACACCAGGATGCCGCCCACATTCTCTGCAGCCATCAACATGCGCACCGCGGAAATATAACCAGCCGGCGCGATCTTGAGCGGAATCACGCGGGCATCGATGTTGTGCTGCTTGAAGTAAGCATTAAACAAGGCCGGGGCTTTGACTTGCTCGACCGGCCAGCCGATCACCGGGAAAATGCGGGTATTGCCGGAAATCTCAAGCATGTTGCTGCTCCTGGAGGCTGATATCTTGGTGACTAACTACCAGTTCGAAACTGATGCCGCTTTTGTAGAGTTGCGTCAACGCGCCCTTCTCGCTGGCCTGCGCCGGTTCACGGTCGATGAACACGATGCCCCTTTGTTTCAACTGCCGCACGGCGTCGAGCACATCAGGTGCGCCCAGCCCGACACGCACCAATTGTTCATCCCATTGCAAGCCGGCGGCGCCTTCAGGCGGCTCTACCAGTTGCAGATAAAAGCTGTGACATGGGCTTTCCAGCAAAACTCCTTTAGGTAAAACGCCGAAATAGCGGCCTTGCGGCAGCGGCTGGAAATCCATCAGCTGCTGGTAAAAATCAATCCACTCCGGCGAACGGTCGCGCCCGATCGTTTGCACCACGCCGAAAAAATGCATGCCAGCCAGTGCCGGCGGATTGGCCGGCGCGCTCAAGATCGGCTTGAAGTCGACATCATAGATAGAGAAATCGCGAAAGCGATCGACGAAATACAGGATCGAATCGCCGACCCCGTGCACGCCCGGGATATTCAGCTCCATCACACCGGCGCGAGTCTGGATCGCCCAGGCGCCCATCTCGATCGCATGGCGGTACGCGACATCTGCGTCACGTACCCGCAGCGCAATCGCGCTGATGACTGTCGCTTGCGGCTCACTGTCGGTTTGCTGCAAAGAGGATGGATCGGCATTGACGATCACATTCATCGTGCCCTGGCGGTACAAAGTCACCTCACGCGAGCGATGACGGGCAGTCGCCACAAATCCCATTTGTTCCAGCAACGCTCCCAGCGCCAATGGCTGGGCGCTGGCATATTCGATGAATTCAATGCCGTCGATGCCGAGCGGGTTATTCGGTTCCGGATTGTGTTCTTGCGCAGTCATGCTGATCCTTGGCTGAAGTAGTCAGGCCAAGTATAGGAATGGCATATCGAGAAAAACAGTGCCGAAAACATGCAATAATGCGCCAATCGCGCAGATTGAGCGATTAGCGCGCATTTTTGGAGTTATTTGGCGTGAAAAAACCTGAATTACTGGAAGTTGAAGTCGCCAAGCGCGATCTGATCGACGGCTTGATCAAAGGCATCGATGTAATCACCGCGTTCAATGACGATACGGTGCGCCTGACGGCGAGCGAGCTGGCGGAAAAAGTAGCGCTCAGCCGTAGCGCAGCGCGCCGTTATTTATTGACGCTGGTGCATATCGGCCTGGCGGCCACCGACGGCCGCAGTTTCTGGCTCACGCCCAAGGTGCTCAACCTGGGGCGCTCCTATCTGGATTCGGCGCGGTTGCCGCGCGCGATAGTGCCGTTCCTGCAACGGTTGACCTTGCAACTGCAGGAATCGACCAATTATTCCGTACTGGAAGGTGACGACGTGGTCTACGTCAGCCGCGTCAATGCGCCGCGGCTGCTGACTACCGGCTTCGAGCCCGGCACGCGCCTGCCGGCCTACACCTCGACCGCCGGCCGGGTATTGCTGTCGGCGTTGCCGGACACCGAGTTGCGCGCCTATCTGGACCGCATCGACCTGATCGCCTACACCCACCTGACCGTGACGGACAAGAAACAGTTGTTCCGGGAACTGATCGCCATCCGCGAAGATGGCTTTGGCGTTACAGAAAACCAATATGAAATCGGGCTGCGCGGCATCTCCGTGCCGATCAAGAGCCGCCGCGGCACCCTGATCGGCGCGTTAAGCGTCTCCATGATGATCTCCAGCTGCTCAAAAGCAGAAGCGACGGCGCGCTGCCTGCCGGTGCTGCAGGCTACCGCCAATACCTTGATGATGTGGGTTTGAGTCGGGGACCGATACGAGAAATTCAGACCGTCAAGAAATCAGACAAAGCGCGAGTGAATAACTTCTCAGCTTCGACATTGGAGATGTGTGATGCTGGTAGCACCACCATTTTGGAATCTTTAATTTCTTGATGCATCGATACCGCATCCGATTCGGTCGTCACGGGGTCATATTGACCGGCGATGATGAGAGTGGGGTTAGGAATAGAATGGATTTCACCGCGTAAATCGGCATCAGCCAAGGCCTCGCAACAACTCGCATAACCTTCTGCGTTTTCAGAGCGTAAATGCGCGACCAGTTCCGAGACGATCGACGACCCGCTTTTCACGAACGATGGACTGAACCAGCGTGAGGCCGCGCTATCGGCAATCGCATCCAGGCCATCTGCTCTAACTGCTTTCGCCCTGTTGATCCATGCTTCCGCCGCTCCAATTTTCGCTGCGCTATTCGCGACGACTAATTTTTTCAAACGCTCAGGCGCATGAATACCCAGCCACTGTCCGATCATTCCTCCCATCGATATGCCGCAAAAATGCGCT
>NZ_FOKF01000044.1 GCF_900111995.1 Collimonas sp. OK607 | reverse complement strand
CGCCACATCATCGACGATCCCCTGACAAGACCGATCCGGTTTCATCGCCTGAGCCATAAACATCGACAGCGTCTCCGTTGGCGCGAAGAGCCGTTCACGGTGAACCGGCAACGACGCCTCCAGTGTGTCAAATAGTTCCGGCGAAGTAAGTAGATCGAAAAAACGAAATGCGTCGTTGGTGGCAGCGTGATGTCGAACCCGACGTTGCCGAGATAACACAGAACGATTACTATGCATGAGGGCTGGCTCTTGGATGGTGGCGATGGTTTGGCGACTTAAGCTTACCATCTTGCCAGCCTGTTTTTCCTCACTAATTCAGGCACTTGGCGCTTAAGTAAGTGCCATTCGGGTCAGAGTCGACTTTCGCAGGTTTTATCGCGAAACTCGACTCTGACCCCACATCACGGCTACGGAGAGCGACGATTCATTTATCGTCGTATCGTATATTGGTAAAATGAGCGGGGCTCACGTCTCAGAGTGCGTCTTAATTTAACAACAATAAATCGACAAGAGAAACGAAGATGCCTGAACCGGTTGATCTCACACGTATTTGTCCCGTGATCATGACGCCTAGCCATGACGGGAAGTATTTCCAGAACTATGTGACATCGCTATTGAATTTTACTATTCAAGCCGAGCGCTCCGGCATGCCGATGCAGGTTGTCATGCACCAGGGAGAAAGCCTGGTCACGCGCGCGCGTAACAACTGCGTTGCAGAATTTCTCGCCAACCCGCAATGGACGCATTTGTTCTGGATCGATGCCGATATCGGATTTTCCCCCGAAGCCGCATTCCGGTTACTGCGTTCAGGCTACGATATTGCGGCGGGGGTATATCCGCTCAAACGGGAAAACTGGCCTCAGCAAGGCCTGCCGGCAGGAACTACGCAACAGCAATTCGAGGCGGGATATACGCGCTATACCGTCAATGCAAGAGTTGCCGATGGCGATAACCAGATCAATCTGGAAGTGCAAGCCGATGGCTTCATGCGAATGGAGGAAGCGCCGACCGGCTTCATGGTGATCAAGCGTAGCGTGTTCGAGCGGTTGATTACCAGCTATCCTGAGCTTAACTATGTACCCGATAGCATTGATGTCCCCGACCGCGG
Organism: Collimonas sp. OK607; assembly: GCF_900111995.1. Taxonomy (GTDB): domain Bacteria; phylum Pseudomonadota; class Gammaproteobacteria; order Burkholderiales; family Burkholderiaceae_D; genus Collimonas. Next base: position 34,161 of record NZ_FOKF01000044.1, on the reverse strand, counting down.
ACTGCATTACCGCTTCTTCGATGTCATGGTCGATCCTGTTACACGCCGCTATCTGTCGGAAGACTACGGTTTTTGCCGGCTATGGTCAGGACTTGGCGAGTCGATCTACATCGACGCCAATTCAAATTTGAGCCATCAGGGTTCCAAGTTATATAAAGGGGACTTTGCGAACTCGCTACTTACTTCCTTGCCCTACGCTGTCGGCGGCCCGCTGGGCGCCCGGATGCAACTCACGGGGCAAGAGTATCTGCAGCCCAATCCGCCTCCACCTTGAGTGAAAGTGAAATTGTTCACTTAAGCTCGCATAGCCGGGGAGGGGTTTTTGAACTATCGATATGTGAGAAGATTCTAGCCGCCCAGTGCTATCTGCAAAGTGACAGGGCTATTGATGAATCTACTCACATATCGATAGCCATATGTGAGGTTGGAATAGATCTTAGCGAGACAATATGACAGGCGTTTGACATTGACGCATAAAAATGGTGTCCCGTTGAATGAAGCTGTGCGTTATCTAACCACCAGTTTCCCTTTCATTGTCGGATGGAAGGAACAGATGTAGGGAAACACCCCTTTTACAGTCGCCTTGAATTTCCAGGATCGGCCAGAGCCAATTTCCTTCGAGTCGAAACTGTGGTTTCCCGCAGTAACCGTATGAGGAAAGGCATCTTTGTTAGTCCATACAACCGTGTCGCCCGCATTGACTTCGATTGCCTCGGGCGAGAATTTCATACCGTCGATAATAATCGCATGACTCACTGGTTGAGTACCTGCACCGGCCTCCGGCATCGTGCCGGCACATGCGCAAAGCAGCAGCGCTGAAGCAATGCATCGACGCCGCCAACCGACGCGGCATGGGAGGCCAGGCATAGTCATCTCTCTATTTCATTGACGCTTGAATTTCTTTCGCGTGCTGCAAATGGGCATCGATTGCAGGCCGGACTTTCGTAATCAGATCTTTCAACTCGGCGTTCTGGGCGCTGGGCAGGAGAGTCTTGTCAATCGCGTCGAGGACCGCCTGATGATAAGTAACTTCATGGTCGACGTAAGCCGCGTCGAATGCTTTGCCCTTAAGTGTGCGGAGGTGCTTCAGGTTCGCTACGCCGCCATCTTTAAGGCTTTTACTTGTCGCGCTATCTTCTGGTGTGACGTGCAACTTGGTGACTAAAGCCGTGGCCTGCTTATTGACGCCGGAATGGTCGGTAATCATGCGCTGCGCAAATTCTTTTACTTCCTTGTTATGGGATTTCGATTTGGCCACCATGCCGGCATTGATATCCACTGTATTGGCCGCGACCACAATTCCGGCAATCTGCGCATCGTTCGGGGCTGCTGACTGGCCCATCGCTACCGTAGTTCCCAAGGTCAACATGCCTGCAATCAAGACGTTTAGTGCGGTGTTCATTTTTGAGCCTCGTTATCTGGTTAAAAATTCAGAATAATCAGCTTAAAACACTTTGTAAAGCCTTTTATGTTTTAAGTGCTTCTGTCATAATAAAGGCTGGCTTCGCCAGATGCGAGTTGAGGAGTGAAAATGAGCGACATGATAGGAGTGCGGCACAGGGAGTTCCTTGAGCTCCTCATCAAAAATAAAGCCGGCCTGACGGTTGATAACTTCTCCAAGGCTCTCGGTATAACGCGTACAGCGGTCAGGCAGCACCTGGCTACGCTGGAAGCAAACACGCTTGTGACAAAAAGCATTACCCGGCCATCCGGCGGGCGTCCGGAACAGCTGTATGTATTGACCGACAAGGGAAATAGCTCTTTCCCTCGTCAGTATTCCTGGTTTGCGCAATTACTGATGGGGATGCTGGAACAGGAGGCTGGTGAAGAAGGTGCCGGCGCACGCCTCGCTGCCATGGGTGAAACAGTGGCGAAACAGTTGCGCGTTAACGGCGCAGCAGGAGAAAGTCTGTCCGCCAAGGTGCAGAATCTGGCCGTGATCATGGAAGAGCTTGGCTACAGGGTCAATCCCAATGCTCCAGCCAACATAAAAGGTATTCCGGTTATCGAGGCCGACAATTGCGTGTTCCATGATCTGGCAAGCAAACACCCCCAGGTGTGCCGATTCGATCTTGCGTTGCTCTCCACATTTACCGACAGCAAAGTGGTGCATGAAGCATGTATGGTGAAGGGAGCGCATGTTTGCCGCTTCAGATTCGATGCGGACGCGTCAGAGCCGATTTCGGCGAGCGTCGCTAAATAACATGTTCACGGGAGGTGTCTGAAATCTCCCGCAATTCACCGGCGTTAATACCTCGCCGACTTTGAAATAAAAAACCCGCTCCTCCTCTGGTATCAGGAGCGGAAATCAGCCGTGGCAGGCTGAGCGGAAAAATTGGTTGGTTCTGCACATCCAGCTACGATAGACGCTGCAGTCCTGCCGCACATCGTCGCTCGCTGCTAATTCTCAGTCGCAATCAGATCTGGCCGCGGCGGCGAAATCCGCCAGTCGGGTCGGTGCGGCCATGGCCATGCACCCGGCACGTCTTGCGCGTCGAAATACTCCACTGCCTTCAGTATCGGCAATGTCGACATCATGTTCGATACGGCAATGCTCGTGTTGTTGAGTTGAGTATAGGCAGGAGGAAAAACGGAGGCATGAACGATGAGTCCTAATTTGAATAGGACCGCGCGCCTTTATTTAATTGAGGACGGGCAAGATAAATCTACTGGGGCGGACAGGATGAATCTGTGTGGAAATTATTTTTGAACTTTACAGCAGCTGATGCCGGGATGATCCGTCAGCGTGTTTCCCAGTTGCCAGCCAGCATTGATACGTTTTTTCTGAATCATTTACGTGAGCGGTTACACGGCGTACGAATACGCTTCGGATGGATTTCTCCTGATTGTCCTAGTGGATTACTCCTGCCTTCCCTGATCAAAAAAAGGCGGTCGGTCCTATTCAAATTAGGACTCATCGTTCATACCCCTGCTTTTTCTCCTGCCTATACTCAACTCAACAACACAAACATCGGCGCTCAGTCGAAACAAGTCGAGTCAATTATGAAAATTTATTCAGGAGAAACCTATGCGATTTTCCAAGGATCTGTCGCATGTCACCAGGTATTTCCTGATGGACGATGCTGGCGTGTCGTTATTAGAGTTTGCGCTGGTAGGCGCGCTTATCGTCGTAGTTTGTTTACTGATGGTGTTAGCGCTGGTCAAGAAAACATAAGAAATCGCATCGATTTCAAGTTGCCGCGATTTTCCGGGTACATGTTTTATCACAGAACATTATCACTGAACACAGAGACTGATCATGCAAGAATTTTACGCGCTACTTGAACTCCTCGGCATGCTGGTGACAGATCCACGCACATGCGTGCTGTTCATCCTGCTCATCGTTGCCGCAGTGAGTGATTGCCGCACCTACAAGATACCGAACTGGCTGACCGCGAGTGGCACGCTGTTCGGCTTGATCTACAGCACGGCGGCGGCGGCCTCGCTGCCAGCAGGTTTGCTTTGGGCCTTCGAGGGCATGCTGTTGGGATTTTTCATGATGCTGCCGCTCTATGCAGTTAGAGCGATGGGGGCGGGAGATGTAAAGCTGATAGCAATGGTCGGTGCGTTTCTTGGTGTTCCATCTATCGTCTTTGCAGTCATCGCTACTTTGATCGCAGGCGGCATCGTTGCACTGGGATTCGCATTGTTTAACAAAGCGCTGGGGCGCGTTTTAATCAACGTAAAAAATATCGTGCAAACCATGGTGTTCTCTGCGGCAGGAGGCATCAAGCCAAGCGTCAGTATGGAAGCAAGCAAATCGGTAGGGAGAATGCCGTACGGCGTCAGCATTGGCATTGGCACCATCGGCTATGTGGTGGCGAATCAACTGGGTTATTTGTAAGTGGCAAGTTAAATCTTAAACCTGACTGGGGCCGGATATGAAAAACATTAAAGCACTTGGATTGCTGCTACTGGCCGCGGTGATTGGCCTCGGAGCGGCCGTCTATGCTGCGGGATGGGTATCGCAGCGAGGGAGTATCGCATCCAACAAGGTGGTGGTTGCGGTGTCCGATATCGAACTTGGCAGCAAGATCAATCCACAAATGCTGTCGACCATCGACTGGCCTAGCGGCTCGGTGCCTGCGGGCGCATTCAAGGAAATCAAGGATGTGCAGGATCGGGTGGTGAAAGTCGGCGTGCTGCGCGGCGAAGCCATCCTCGAAGGTAAGCTGGCGCCGGTCGGTACGCAAGGAGGTCTTTCGGCTGTGATTGCTGAGGGCAAGCGGGCAATGACTGTGCGCGTCAATGACGTAGTCGGCGTAGCCGGATTCGCACTCCCTGGCAACTATGTTGACGTCGTGGTGAATGCCCAGCAAGACAAGGGCAAAGGCGAAGAAGGCAAGCAGATCAGCAAGACCGTGCTGGAGCATGTACTGGTGCTGGCGGTAGCACAGGAGTCCGGCCGGGACGATACCAAGCCCAAGGTGGTCAGCGCAGTGACACTGGAGCTATCGCTGGAAGACGCGGAGAAACTTGATCTTGCTCGCAGCGTCGGCACATTGTCACTGGTGCTGCGCAACCAGGTGGACCAGAAGACGGTAGGCACCGCAGGCATTACCAAGAACCAGTTATTTGGAGAGCATGTAGAGCCGGTAGCGTTGCCGACCAAGGTCGCGGCTGCCAAGCCCAGGATAGTGCGCAGCAGGCCGGCGATAGCGTCAGCCTCGGAATGCGTCGAGGTCATTCAGAACGGCAGCCGGGCACTTAACTGTTTTTAACTAAAACAATCTAGGGAGCAGTTCAAGTGAATAACAACCAAAAAAATGCGATCTTCTTCGCTGCGTTGACCATGACAGGCGGCGCGTTCGCGGCAACTGCACCTGTTGCCACTCACACTCCCGGCTCCTCAGGACTGAAACCTTGCGGATCCGTAACGGTTGACCCTGTAACTTATGTCACTCTCGGCAAATCGAGTGTCATCAGGCTGGATACTCCCGCAGCGCGCATGCTGATCGGCGGCCAGTCGTCGAGCCGGGCGGGCAAACCACCTGCATCGAATGACAAGAACGCACCGGCAGCGCCGGGGAATGCACCGCCAGCGCCGGCACAGGGAGCTTCGGATGGCGTGGCAGATGTGGAGATCACGTTGCTCAGTCCTACTGAACTGTTCTTTCTAGGGAGAAAGACCGGCTCCATGAATGTGGTCTTGCAAGGCTCGAATGGGCGCTGCGTCATCAAGGACATCATCGTTACCGTCGACCCGGGCAGCCTGCAAGCCAAGATCACCGAATTGATGCCTGAAGAAACCGGGATTAGAGTACGGGGAGCCGAAAACGCACTGGTGCTGACCGGCAAAGTCACTGATGCCGTCAAGCTCGACGAAGCGATGAACCTGGCCACTGCATACGGTGACGGCAAGAAGGTGGTCAACATGCTGCGCATCATGACCCCGCAGCAGGTGATGCTGGAAGTGAAAATCGCCGAAGTCAGCAAGACATTGCTCGATAAACTAGGGGCGAGTGTCAACCTGACTCGCGCCAGCAATGGCGGCAGCAATACTTTCTCCCTGCTGTCCAGTTTCTTGAGTAACGGTGCCGGCTTGCTGCAGGCGTTGAAGATTGGCAGGACTGCGGTAAATCTGGATGGACAGAAGGATGATGGCCTGGTGCGGGTGTTGGCTGAACCGAACATCATGGCTATCAGCGGTCAGCAAGCCAGTTTCCTGTCGGGTGGCAAGATCTTCATTCCGGTATCGCAAACCAACAATAATGGCGTACCCACGATTACGCTGGAAGAAAAGGAATTCGGTATCGGCGTGAAGTTCATGCCCACCGTGCTGGACGGCACCCGGATCAACCTGAAGATGGTGTCGGAAGTGTCAGACCTGTCGCAGGTCGGCTCGCCGTTCACCACTGTCGGTGGCGTCACGGCAGTGCTGCCGTCGCTGACTGTACGTCGGGCGGATACTACCGTCCAGCTCAACGATGGACAAAGTTTCGCCATTGCCGGCCTGATCAAGAACAACGTCACTGAGTCCATAAAGCGTTTTCCAGGCTTGGGCGAGGTGCCGGTCCTGGGGGCGCTGTTCAGGAGTTCCGAGTTCCAGACTGATCAGACGGAACTGTTGTTCGTGATTACGCCGCACCTGGTGAAGCCGCTGGCAGAGGCGCCTACGCTGCCGACGGACAACCATGTCGTACCTAGCCGCGGCGCAGTGTATTTCAACGGCAGCCTGGAAGGCTCCGCTCCGGCACAGGCTCCGGCCCCTGCCGCAGCACCGGTCCCGGCCGCACAAGCAGCACCGGTTCCAGTCGCACAAGCAGCACCAGTTCCAACCGCTACGACAGTACCAGTTCCAGTCGCAGTCGCCGCACCAGTTCCAGTCGCAGAAGTAGCACCAGTTCCAGTCGCAGACGTAGAAGTTAGTTCTCTTGCCGCTGTTCCTGAAATCAAATAAAAGGAAAGTCCATGAACAAGCTCGCAATCGCACTGTTGCTCGTCCTGACGGCGGGCTGCTCAACGATGACACCCAATTACGACACCAAGTTCGGCGACGCCGTGCGCGAAGCCAAACTCAAGATGACCATCAATCCTGACGCTGGCAGGAATCCCGATCAGGTGGCAGGCATGGATGGCAAAGCGGCCAGGGAGGCCATCATTCTTTATCAGGACACTTTCAGGTCGCCGCCGCCAGCGGTCAACGTTATCAATATAGGTGGAGGCATTGGCAATGGAGGATCACGATAACGTCAAAAATGAGAGAGCGGCGGCCTTGTTGATCGGGGAGGGCCATAAAAAAATCAGTTGTTGTTGTAGTTTGTTGTTTTGACGAAGTAGTAGGCGGTACCCATGTAATAGCGACGCAGTAAATTTTGATTCATAACTATCTTCAAGAGGTAAAAAAAATGAACAAATTTTTAACCACGGTTGACCGCTCCATTCGCTCTTTTGCGAAAGATGAGGATGGCGCTCAAGTTGTCGAATATGCGCTGATCATCGCCGTCGTATCGATTGCGCTGGTCGTGGCACTTAGGGCACTAACGACCGGTGCCACTTTCAACACCTTTATCAACCGCGTTAACACATGCTTGACCTCGACAGCTTGCACCTAAGGGAAAGAAGCAGGAATCTACGGTGGCGTCGCGGCCGCTAACGGTCGCGGACCACCGCTCTGATTACAGTGACTTAAGACTAAGTTAAATCGCCAGAGTCCAGTCGTGCGGCTGCCAAGTGGATATTGACGTTGTAAAGGAAAATATCATGTTTACTCAGTTTCTTAAGGATGAGAGCGGGGCTCAAGTTGTCGAGTATGCCTTAATCATTGCAGTGGTATCTATCGCACTGGTTGTCGCTCTCAATGCTCTGACTACCGCTAGCTTTGCTAACTTTATTACCCGTGTAGCGAGTTGTTTGACTACTACTAGCTGCACCTAATTTTATAGGCAAAATTTTAGTTTCGAAAATTCTCTTTGTAAAAACTTTAAAAAAAGGTATCGCCGTGGGCCATATCGTTTGCCATCGCAATCGCCAGGACGGGGCAGTGATAGTCACCGTGTCGCTCGTCCTGCTATTTTTGCTTGGGTTCATGGCATTTGCCTTGGATTTTGGCCGTCTATTCGTCGTCAAAACAGAACTGCAAACGGCAATGGACAGCTGTTCCTTGGCGGCCGCACAGGAGCTTGATGGTGAAAGCACGGCATTGACGCGCGCCATCAGCGCCGGTACTACCGCAGGCAATCTGAATAACGTCAATTTTCAGTCTGCCACGTGGAGTAGTCAAGGTAAGGTGACTGCGACGGATATCACTTTCAAGGACGCGGCTTATGCCGCAACTACCGTTCCAGCGAGCGCCAGGTATGCGCAATGTCAGCATACGCAGTCAGGCGTGCAAATGTGGTTGCTGCAATCCATGGGCGCTTTCTCCGGCGACACGGCGGCTTACCAGAACACGAAAAACGTCATGGCGCTCGCGGTAGCGACTCGTGCCAGCGCCCAATCGACTTGCCCAATCCCAGTTGGACTGAAACCTAAGACAAGCGGGACCGCACCGAATTACGGATTCCAGATCGGAGAGTGGGTCAACATGGTCGGCAACGGCACGCAATCTAACGGTGAAATGGGTTGGTACAACTTGAACGGCAGCACGAATGCGAGTGAGACAAAAACGGAACTTGGCGAACCAGGATATTGCGGCACCAAGCTGGGTGATACATTAGGAACTCCGGGCATCCAATCTTCTGTGGATGCCACGTGGAATTACCGTTTCGGTATCTATAAGAATAGTGATCCCGGCCCCAGCGTTAATCATCCAGATTATTCGGGCTATGCGTATACCTCGACCAATTGGACCAACGCAGTTCCACAAAACGCCTGGTCGGGAACCCCGGCAGCAGGCTCAGATCCGAGTGCAGCTAACTTCACGACGAAACGCGCGGCCTTTGCGTCTTATGACGATACAGGAACCAGTCTGAGCGCAGGAGATGGCATTACAGGTTTGAAATTGAACAGTTTCAAGACGTTGGCTACGCCGGGCACAGGAGGCCAGCATAACTTGTATGGCTTTAGCCGAAGGTTGGTGACTGCGCCTGTTGTCGATGCCTCAAATAAGGTTATTGATTATGCATGCATGTTCATGTTGCAGCCGTTAAGCGGGCCTACGGTGACCGTGCAATTGGAATTTCGAGGTAATGCCGGCGCCGTGGACAGTCCATGTACAAACAATGGATTGGCAGGCGGTGCGGCCGGCCCGCTGGTTCCGGTTTTAGTTCGCTAAGAGGACTGTCATGAAAACTAGGCAGAAAGGGACGGCGGCCGTTGAATTTGCCTTGGTCCTGCCATTACTGTTGTTCCTAACTTTCATTACAACGGAATTTGGCCGGGCGATGTACCAGTACAACACGATTACCAAGTCGGTGCGGGATGCGGTTCGTTATCTGTCGGTGCAGACACCAGGAACCCATACCGCCGAAGCAAAAAATCTGGTGGTTTACGGCAATACAGCCGGAACCGGAACGCCTTTGACGCTTGGCCTTACCTTGGGAAAAGTGCTGACGCCGACTTGGCAAACGGCAGGTTCCAATCCGTTGATCAACACCGTGACGGTTACGGTGAGCGGTTACCAATTCAAGCCGTTGTTCGGGAGCGTGTTTGGCGTTTCGTTCGGCGGCACGGCAAATGGTATCACTTACAGCAATATCAGCGCGACCATGCGGAGCTCGCTATGAAAAATCAATCTGGAGCCACTGCGGTGGAGTTCGCTTTAGTGCTGATTCTTTTCCTGACTTTTTTGTTGGGAATAACCGACTTCAGCCGCATGCTTTTTACCTGGAATGCGGCGAACGAGGCCACACGGGCTGGAGCGCGGTACGCCGTTGTCTGCGATGACACTACTCAGGAGGCGGCGGTTCTGGCGAAGATGCAAGCCCTTTTGCCGCAGATTTCAGCCATCGATCTGGCATGGAGCCCCGCTGGCTGCACCGCCTCTACTTGTGCGGGGGTAACGGTGACGATTACCGGTCTCAACTACCAATGGATATCGCCTATCGCAGGTAGTACAAAACTTGCCGCATTCGCGATGCCCGTTTTTTCTACCTATTTGCCACGGGAAGTCATGCGGCAAGACCCGAACAGTACGGCAATTTGTTCCTAACACTCAGGGAAATAAAAATGAAAATCGCGGTGATTTCTCCCAATATCAATAACCTGCAAGAGATGGGCAGGATCCTGGGTACGCACTCGCACTCGGCCACGTTGGTTGAAGGCGGTAAAAGCCGGATGCGTATCGTCGCCGAACAGGAGCAGCCGGACCTGATGCTCGTTGAGGGCATGTGCTGCGACCCGACCGAACTTGCCCAGGTCGAATATGTCACTACCCATCACCCGAGCATCGCGGTCATCCTGCTCTGCGCCACGCACACGCCCGAATTCCTGATCAACTCGATGCGTGCCGGCGTGCGGGAAGTGCTACCTTCGCCGGTGACTGCCAGTGCGCTGGAAGCCGCTGTCAGCCGCATCGCGGCCAAGCGTATCGGCAGCCACGTCAGGACTCTCGGCCGGATACTGGCGTTCATGCCATGCAAAGGCGGTAGCGGCGCTACTTTCCTGGCGACCAATCTCGGTTACCAGCTGGCGGAAGCCAAGTCAGTATTGCTAATAGACTTGAATCTGCAATTTGGCGAAGCACTGTCGTTTGTGCATGATGGCGCACCCACCTCGACTCTGGCTGATGTCGCTCGCGATATTAGCCGGCTGGACGCAACGTTTCTGGCGGCCAGTACCGTCAGGGTGGCGCCGAACTACAGCATACTTGCGGCGCCGGAAGATCCAGCGCAAGCCATGGAGATGAAGCCTGAGCATATCGACGTCATCCTCAACCTGGCGGTAACCCAATACGACTTCATATTGCTCGATGTAGGCAGGACCCTGGACACACTGACGATAAAGGCGCTGGATCGTGCCGACCGGATTTTCCCGGTATTGCAGGCAGGGCTGCCATACATCCGGAATGCCAAGAAACTGCTGACAATATTCAAATCGCTGGGCTATCCGATGGACAAGGTCGAGTTGATAGTCAACCGCTACGAGAAGAGCGGTGAAGTTGGCATCGATCAGATACGGAATTCGTTAGGGACGGTCACTCTGCACACTGTTCCCAATTCGTATAAAGAGGTCAATGCATCGATCAATCACGGCGACCCGATGATGGAAGCTGCACGTTCGAATGCGGTGACCAGGAATTTGGCTGCATTCGCGCTATCGCTAAGCCCCAGGGAAGAAGAAAGTCGGAGTTTGTTAGGCCGGCTGTTTAGGCGGGCGTGATCAGGGCCCCGAGTCGCAAATTTTCAGTCGAACCTCAGCGTCAACCAGCAAGCGTAACCGGAGCATATAACATGTCTTTCCGAGAAAAATTAAACGCCGTCAGGATAGAGCCTGTCGAACAACCTCAGGGGCAGGGACAGGTTGCAAGCGATGCGTACAAGATATTGAAGGGCAGGATCCATCTCAAGCTGCTGGATAAATTCGATTTGACGGCACTGGAAACCTTGGCCCCCGAAATGTTGCGGCAAGAAATCGCTACGATGGTTGAACGTTTGCTTTACGAAGAGCAAGCGGTGATCAATGACCTCGAGCGACGTTCGCTTATCCGCGATATTCAGCATGAAATGCTTGGATTCGGCCCGCTGGAATTGTTGATGGCCGATCCAACCGTCTCCGATATCCTGGTCAATTCTTATGAACAGATCTATGTGGAGCGCAGGGGCAAGCTGGAACTGACCAACGTCACCTTTACCGATGAAAAGCACCTGCTGCGCATCATCGACAAAATTGTGTCATTGGTGGGGCGGCGGATTGATGAGTCGAGCCCTATGGTAGACGCCAGGTTGCCAGACGGATCGCGGGTCAATGCAGTCATTCCGCCGGTAGCGCTGGATGGTCCCATGATGTCGATACGCCGATTCGCGCATATTCCCCTCAAGATGGATAATCTGGTCAGCGAGCTCAAGAGCTTGACACCGGAAATGGCGTTCATGCTGGAGGGGTTGAGCAAGGCTAAAGTCAACATGATAATCTCCGGCGGCACCGGCGCCGGCAAGACGACATTGTTGAACATCCTGTCCGGCTACATTCCGGTCTCGGAACGCATTGTCACCATCGAAGATGCAGCGGAGCTGCAGATGCAGCAGCCGCACGTGGTGCGCATGGAAACGCGGCCAATGAATATTGAGGGCAAAGGTGAGATTACCCAGCGTGCTTTGGTGCGCAACGCGTTGCGGATGCGGCCTGACCGGATCATCATTGGCGAAGTACGCGGCGCCGAAGCAGCCGACATGCTGCAAGCGATGAATACAGGACATGAAGGATCGCTCACCACCATCCACGCCAATACGCCGCGAGATGCGCTATCCCGGCTCGAAAACATGGTGGGCATGGCAAATCTCAATCTGCCGCACAAAGCCGCGCGACAGCAAATTGCTTCGGCCATTACGATAGTGCTCCAAGCTATCCGATTGACCGACGGCAAGCGAAAAATCACCAGCATTCAAGAGATAACTGGCATGGAGGGCGATGTAATCACCATGCAAGAAATATTCGCTTTCAAGCAAACCGGTGTTGGCGGCGACGGCGAGGTCCAAGGCTATTTTCATGCGACAGGCGTGAGACCGAAGTTTATGGAACGCCTGCGCTCGTTCGGTGTGGTATTGCCGGACGCCATGTTCGATCCCGCTAAACATTACCAATGAAAGGAGCGGCAATCATGCTGCAGTCAATCGGTGGTAACGCCTTCCTGATCATAGCAGTGCTTGTTTTCGTCGCCGTGGTCCTGCTTCTGGAAGGCTTCTATTTGATGTGGAAATCATACAGGGGGCCGCAAGCAAAAAAAATTGCGAAGCGCCTGCAAGCACTCTCGGCTTCTCTTGATAAGACCAAGCAATCGCAACTATTGAAAGAGCGGATGCTGAGCGAAATACCGGTATTCGAGAGAATGCTGCTGAACCTTCCCAGAGCACGCAGGTTGGATAGATTCATCCTGCAGGCGGGCCTGGGCTGGACCGTATCCAAGCTCTTGTTATCATGTTTGGCATTGGGAGTGGCGGGTTGCCTGATGATGACTTTCCTGATTCATCAATCCATCCTGTTTGGGGGGATGATTGGCATCGCGCTGGCTGCTTTGCCATTACTCTATGTACGCCGTAAGCGGAGTCGCCGTTTAACCAGAATTGAGCAACAATTGCCTGAAGCGCTAGATCTGATGAGCAGGGCGTTGCGTTCCGGACATGCATTTTCGTCCGGTTTGCAAATGATTGGAGATGAAATGGCGGAGCCGATTGCCGGCGAATTCCGCATCGTCCACGATGAAGTAAATTTTGGCGTATCGATGCAGCAGGCGTTGACTAACCTGAGCGAACGCGTACCGATTACCGATCTGCGCTACTTTGTTGTCGCGGTGTTGATTCAACGCGACTCAGGCGGCAACCTGACCGAAGTACTCGGCAACTTGAGCCGCTTGATTCGTGAACGCTTGAAGCTATTTTCCAAGATCAGGGTATTGTCATCGGAGGGGCGTTTATCTGCCTGGATTTTAGGACTCATGCCATTCGCATTGGGCGCAGCCATGAGTCTCTTGAATCCGGATTTCATGGCCCCCTTGTGGCACGATCCTATCGGCATCACGATAATCAAATACATGCTCATAATGATGGCTATCGGTATTTTGGTTCTAAGAAAAATAATTAGAATCCGGGTATAAGGGAGAATGAAAATGTTAATGCTATCCGTACTCATTTTCTTCACTGTAACGCTGGGACTGACAGGGTTGTTTTTCTGGCTGACCCCAACTAAAACAGAACAGCGACTGCAAGCAATGTCCAATCCGACTGAGAAGCCGCAATGGACTGAAACCATGGTGAATCTGGTTGGTCCCTTTGCTGAGCTATCTTCGCCAACCGGCAATTGGGAAGCATCACCGCTACGTGTCAAATTTCTCAATGCAGGAATTCGGCATGACGATGCGCGGCTGATTTATTTTGGCATCAAAACATTACTGCCTCTTGTCTTTGCGGCGCTGGCATTCATGGCGTTGAGAACAATGACGCGTTCTGATGGTCTGACGTTTTTGCTGTACCTGATGTTGGCAGCCATGCTCGGCTGTTACCTGCCTAATCTTCTGCTCCATTGGATGGTCAGCATGCGCAGACGGGAAATTTTTGAAAGCTTCCCTGATGCGGCAGATCTGATGCTGGTTTGTGTCGAAGCAGGTTTAGGATTGGATGCAGGTCTCACCAAAGTGGCTGACGAAATCAAGATGAAAAGTGTCGCCTTGGCAGAGGAGCTGCACTTGACCAACTTGGAAATGAGGGCGGGGGGGACACGAGAAAAATCCTTGCGCAATCTCGCCCTGCGTACGGGGATTGAGGAAATAGGTACATTCGCCACCATGCTAACTCAGGCAGACAAGTTCGGAACAAGTATTGGCGAGTCCCTGCGGGTATTTTCCGATGATCTGCGGCACAAGAGGCAAGTACGTGCCGAGGAAATGGCGGCCAAGGTCCCTACAAAAATGCTGGTTCCCTTGGTGGTTTTCATATTTCCGTCAATTATCATGGTCATCCTGGGGCCGGCTGTGATTCAAATTGTCAGAACCATACTGCCAATGTTAAGCGGCGGGCACTAAGAGTTTGAAACGATGGCAAAAGAACCGGACGTAATAGGGCGGGTTCGCTCAATGAATCTGCCTTGCCGGTTGCATTGTATGAGGGATGCGAATTTTCCAGCTATTGCTTATTAGCCTTCACAAGATCGTTTGTGCTGATTCATTTCAAAACGGCTTCTTCATGTCGAAGTACATAAAAGTCTGCCCACCATGTTAATGACCATAACCACGCTGCTCAATAAAACAAGGCTGTCGTTCATTGCCGTATTCCTGCTGCTGCTTTTTATTCAACCTCTAATCGACCCTGACTATTTTTGGCATCTCAAAACGGGAGAATACATCCTCTCCCATCATGCGCTGCCAGCGGGCGACATCTTCTCATTCACGCGCTTCGGACAACCTTGGGTGTTGCATGAGTGGCTCTTTGAGGTTGTGCTGTACGGTATGTTCGCATGGTTGGGGCCGCTGGGGGTGAAGTTGTTAACCGTCACTTTCGCGATGTCCGCCCTCGGTATTGTCTTTGTCCTTACACGGCGAATCGCGCAGTCGACAGCAGTCGCATCTGTCCTGATGTTTATTGCGGCTCTCCCTTTTGCCGGCGGTCTTGCACCGCGACCGCAGCTAATCACCTATTGCTGCTTCGCCATTTTCCTGTTTGTGTTGCTGACCCATAAATATTACAACGCAGGACGATCCCTGCTCCTGCTGCCCTTCCTGATGGTAATTTGGGTAAACGCCCACGGCGGCTACCTGATCGGCATCGCGCTCGTCGGCCTGTTCACGTCCAGCGAATGGATCAATTACTGGATGGGCCATGCACGCACGCGCCAGCAAAAGCAGCGTCTGGTCTGGCTGACCCAGGTGGTGTGCGCTACTACGTTAGCGAGTCTGATTAATCCGGGATTCCTGGCGCACTGGCTGTATCCCTTCCAGGTACTCGGCATGGCGGCAAACGACCTGATACAGGAATGGCAAAGTCCGAATTTCCATGATTTCGGCCCAAAAGCATACCTGATGCTTGTTCTGATCTTCATCCTTTCCTACAGCTTTGCATCACGTAAACCTGATATCACGGAAGTTCTGATTCCAGCTTTTTTCATTGTGATGGGCTTTCTGGCGACCCGGCATATTCCAGTGGCCGTCTTGGCCGTCGTCCCTTTCATTGCCCTCGCGCTTTCACGAGGCACCATAGCGACTATTTCGGCGAGTTGGCATCGATCGAGCCTGGCGTCGTGGTATACGAAATGGCTTGGCAGCAGTAAAGAACTGGGCCAAGGTGAATTCGTATTGAACTGGATCGTGCTGGCTATCTTCACTACCAGCCTGGTGGCCTACGCGCCGACATATCATTCCAACGACAAAGAGAAAGTCAATGAAGTGCTGCCGGTCAACGCAGCCAATTTTGTGGCTGCCAACGGCATCACCGGCAACATGTTCAATAACTACGGTGAGGGGGGGTATCTGATTTATCGTTTGTCGCCCGCCTTGAAAGTGTTTATTGACGGGCGTGCGGACATATACGGCGACAAATTTCTTACAGATTTTCTGGACATCTACTCAGGCAAAGCCAATTGGAAAGAGAAGTTCGACCGGCTCTCGATCGACTTTGCCATCGTTGGCAAGGACGCGCCGATCCGGCAACTGCTGTTGGCGGAAGGCAGTTTCAAAGAGGTCTATTTTGACCAGCACCATTCAGTCTTGCTGCGCAATACCTCGAAATTTCAGGCGCTGCTGAGCAAGGCAGCGAACCAAGGACCAGGTTAGCAGTCCTGGCGAACAAATTACAACCCGGTATCCAAGCCGGGACCAAGGAACCAGAGGGAGATGTCATGGCTTCCGAACTTGAATTGGTGGCGCTGCAGGAAACGTTGTACCGTTCCAGTAATCCGACCCGGCGCTGGCTGCACTGTACCAGGCGCGACTGGATTTTTGATGCGCTGCGCCGCTACGCGCCGTCGGCCCATGCGCGCGCGTTGGAGGTTGGGCCAGGCTCTGGCGTTTACTTGCCTGTGCTGGCGAACCTGTTTGACGAACTGTTCGCTACCGACATCGAAACCGCCTTCCTGAATCATGCCGCACCCTTGCGGGAAAAGCTGCCTAACCTGCAACTGGCGCTGGACGATATATGCGCCTCGTCCTTGCCTGCGCACAGTTTCGATCTCATTCTGTGCACCGAGGTTATCGAACATATTGCCAACTCGGCGGCGGCGTTGAGCGGTATGCAGCGTTTGCTTAAACCGGGCGGGGTGCTGGTACTGTCGACGCCGCAGCGCTACAGTCCGCTCGAACTGGCGGCTAAGGTCGCTTTTCTTCCCGGTGTGATTCAGCTGGTGCGGCGTATTTACGGCGAACCGATACTGGAAACGGGCCACATCAACCTGATGACGGCGCGCACGGTGGAGAGTCAGATGGTCGCCGCCGGTTTTGAGGTTACGGATCGATACCAGTCGGGGCTATACCTGCCCTTGGTTGCCGAATTTGGTGGCGCAATCGGATTGAGGTTGGAACAGTGGCTGGAGCGGAAATTGCGCGGCAAGGTCGGCTCCGGGCTGTTATGGACCCAATATTACATAGGGCGTCCAGCCCGCCAATGATAGTTATGTTGAACGCTGGTGGAACTAATGCAAGTGCCGGCCCGGTAATCGACAAGCTCGTGTTCCTGTTGAGTTTTCCGATGCCGTGATCGGGTGCCACATGTTTTATGACTTGGAGGGGTAAGCAATGCTACTCGACAAAATGGAGCTAGAACAAGTTCCCCGGAGATCGTTGTCGATTGTGGTCCCGGTCTTTAACGAACAGGAAGTCTTGCCCGAATTCCACCGGCGGCTGTGCGCTGTGCTCAATACTGTAGACATGAGTAGCCAGTTCATCTACGTCAACGACGGCAGTACCGACGGCACGGTCGACGTCATCAACGAACTGCAGACGCGAGATGCGCGTGTGATGTTGGTAGACCTGAGCCGCAATTTCGGCAAGGAAATTGCGCTTACCGCCGGCCTAGATCACGCCGATAGCGATGCCGTGATCGTCATCGATGCCGATCTGCAGGATCCGCCGGAACTGATTCCCGAACTTATCGCGCAATGGCTCACCGGCTACGATGTCGTGTACGCCATGCGCACTTGCCGCGACGGCGAGGGCATGCTCAAAAAAACCACTGCGTTTTTATTTTACCGGCTGATCCAAAAAATGTGTCAGATCCGCATTCCCGAAGACACCGGCGACTATCGCTTGTTGAGTCGACGCGCGGTCGGCGCCATCGCTCAGTTGCGTGAGCAGCACCGCTTCATGAAAGGCTTGTTCACCTGGATCGGCTACCCGCAAAAGGCGGTTCCCTACCGGCGTGCGCCCCGTTTCGCGGGGACCACAAAGTGGAATTACTGGAAACTGTGGAATTTCGCGCTCGAAGGCATCACCTCTTTTACCGGCATCCCGCTCAAGGTGGCTACCTACGCCGGTTTGGTAAGCGCTGTCGGCGCTTTCGGCTATGGCTTCTACATCATCCTGCGTACGCTGATTTATGGTAATCCGGTACCGGGCTATCCATCCTTGCTGGTCGCGATCATGTTTCTCGGCGGTATGCAACTGCTGAGTATCGGCGTCATCGGGGAGTATCTCGCCCGCATGTTCGACGAAAGCAAGCATCGTCCGCTCTATTTTTTGAAGAGCGGACTGCCGTTAACCAGTTTCCAGCATCTTCAGCCAACAGCTTTGGCCGGCACTGAGCCGATCGAAGAGGACGCTGAGAAATTAGTCGGGGCGCAGGCGCGTTGTGACGAAACTACTGTGCGTCGTTTTCCTCTGGTTCATTCAATGCGAGCTTCGGCCCGTTGAGATGAACTTAAATAAACGACATAAATGCTTCATGCGATTTGGCCCGATGGGACCGAAGCTGCAACCAGATGATATTTTAAAGCGCAGCGTGTTAAAAAACATGAGATCGGGAGACGGACATATCACAACAAGGATCAACCCTGCCAAGGTGTCCTTCTGGAGTTCAGCGGGCCATCCTTTACCTTGCAATCAAGGATTGGGATTCCCCAATTGATGCTTGGTCGCATACACGTACAACTCAAGCCGATTACTCACATCCAGCTTGTGGTATATCGAGGTCAAATGGTTACACAGCGTGTGTTCAGAGATGAACAATCGCTGCGCAAGTGTTTTATTCGAAGCACCGCTGCCCTCTATAATAGTGTGAATGATTTTTTGTTCCTTGGCTGTCAGGGTTGCTTTTTTTTCCGCCTCGCAGTCAGGCTTGCGCACAGCTGCAGGGGTCATGAGTTCACCGAATACCCTGCCGAGCGCTTCACGGTCAAGCCAAAGTTCACCTCGATGGGTTTTTTCTATTGCCTTCAGTACCTGTTCCGCCGATGCATCCTTGTGCACTATCCCTCGGGCGCCGCTAAGAACAGCCATATCCAACGTCGCTTGCCGGCGTTCGCCGGTCAGGATCAATACACGTGATATGCCATTCGTTAGCAGGGCCGGAAGGATATCAAGGCCGTTTTTTCCATCCAGGTCGAGGTCCAGCAAAATGACATCCGGGACAAGTTGTTCAATTTTAGCAAGAGCTTCTTCACAACCTCGTGCGGTCCCGACTACCTCCATCCGCGGCTTTTCGCCGTCAATCAATTTACCCAATCCCCACAGCATGGTTTGATGATCGTCAATCAACATTACGCGAATGGTTTCTTTTGCCGGTTTCATGTTTTTACCTCTTCAAACGGGTATCTCGACATATACGGATGTGCCGCCGTCCGGCCCTGACTTCACGTGCGTCCTTCCGCCCAGCGCGGCAGTCCGCTCGGTAATCGACCGCGGTATGAAGTCGGCTGCCGGGAGGCCGGCGCCTTCATTCTCGATCTGAATTTTCAGCCATCCGTTTGTACAGCGGAGTTTTACGCATCCCCGTTGCGCGACGGTGTGCTTGCATATATTGCTCAATCCCTCGCGCACGACTTGTACCACCTCCGCAATCAGGCGATCGCTGACGTTGAGTTCGCCCACCATGCTGACTTCGATATCGATCCCGTAGAATTCCCTGACTTGCGCTGCCTGTTGACGCAGAACCACGAGAAATATCGGTTCGGTTTGTCCTGATGCATTTTTAAATGTTCCGGCATAGCGGCGTAAATCGCCGATGACCTGTGCCGCCATTGCCATCAATTTGTCGATATCTTCTATCAATGGGTTGTCGGCAGAAGCTTTATTCCGCAAGGCACTGAGCCCCATTTTTAAGCCGATATACGGTTGGATCGCAGTGTCGTGAATATCCAACGCAATCTTTTTCCGCTCTTGCGTGACAGCCTCCGAGGCCATCCGGTCGAGAATCTCGATGTTCTCGATGACAGGAAATGCCTGTTCAGCGATATGACTCAAAAACAGGGCGTCCGTTTTGCTGAATCTGTTCTTCCGTGAAACCACATAAATACGGCCGTCACCTTTTCGCAATGACAAGGGAACGCTAATGAAGGAATCTGTTTCCAGAAGCTCGGCTATGTTCTGGCTTGCTTCCTCATCGCGCTTGACCCATTTTCCGCTCGCACTGTCATACGTCAGGGCTCCGCCGAGAATAGGCATGGACGACCCGAGCAGGCGGGTGTATGCAACGATATGATCTTGGGGAAAAACCATGAGCTGTGATGCCGCTTCTGCACGAACTTCTACGGCATTGATCGATTGCTCCGCATCGCCTTCTTTTATCGTCCGCAATGAATAGATCGCGGAATCCTTATCCTGCATCACCAAAATACAGCTGCTGCCTTTGAAAAACGCCAATGTTTTCTTCAGGACAGAGGTAATGGTGTGATCGACCCCGAAACGAGGATTCGATAACCGGCTGACATCGCGAAGCAAGGCAATGCGGCGCTTCAGTTCTATTTTCGACTCCCCCCAGCGCGCGCTCATGTATCCGAACGTCAGCAAGAAGGTGGTGCGCAACAATAACCGAGGAAGATCTTGTCCGGCCTCGGAGATCAAGCCGGTTAGGGTAAGCATTAGTGCTGAAGCAATGGCAATTCGCGCGCCTTCTTCGAAGCCCCAGCGAAAAGATGCCGTGAGAATGGCGAAAAAGAAGAACAGGGAGAAAAAGCTGTTGATGCCGCCAGTGAACAAAACGATCAGTGCATACCAGCAGATATCCAGCCAGTGGACGCGCTTACTTTGCGAGAATGGCAGGTTAAGCAGCGAAAAAATGTAAATGGCAACGCTGTGAAGGATATAGCCGGAAAAGACGAACCAAGTGAAATGATTAACGCCGCTTAAGCCGGAGGGGTCGACAAAAATCGCCAGTAAACCCGAAACAGCCAAGACCAGCCGCATCCGGGCAACCATCAGCGCATCGGCGGCATCTGTGGTCAGACTTGCCGCGATTTCATTTTGTTCGTCCAGCTTGGATGCCGGCATAGTGTTTTCGCGCCAAGACATTGACGTGATCCTCTCCCTTTGTTTCCTTGCGCGCTCCTTGTTTATCGGATGTGCCAATTGGGTGCGCTTATAACTGGAAACCACCAAATAAAATAATGTCTTCTGGCAATGTTTCTGTGTTTGTAATTTTTTGTTAAACATTGTTGGTGTCGATTTATATATTGCACATTTCTTGTGGGATAGTCAATGTAACGATGGGGTATTTGGAGATCGGTGTTGCGCCGAAGCGAAAACGGCTAAAGAGGGATTCCTGGTAGTTAATCGGGACGTGTTGTCGACTAACGTCATTTATGTGAAAACCGCATATGCATGGAAGTTATGATTACTTTCAAGAAACTGGTCGTCTTCGTATACTCGCGTTTGCCTGATACCCATCCGGGTCCTGCCACCAACAATCACCAATAGCCAGGGAAGACAACATGAGCATCGCGCATGGAAAGAACAAGAGCAAGCCGAACCTCAGCGTCTCCGGCAAACGCCGCCAGCTGTTACAAGCCGGCCTGAGCCTTGCTGCAGTCGCTTTGTCGCCATTGCTGGCGCATGCGGCACAGCGGGAATTCCGGATCGGCCATCAGAAAGGCTTGTTAAGCCTGCTCAAGAAGCGCGGTACCCTGGAAAAGCGGCTGGCGCCACTGGGCGTGACGATCAAGTGGATAGAGTTCTCTGCCGGACCGGTGCAGCTTGAAGCGCTCAACGTCGGCTCCATCGATTTCGGCGATGTCGGTGAGGCGCCGCCAATCTTTGCGCAGGCCAATGGCACGCCCATCGTCTATGTCGCCGCGACTGTGCCGCGCCCGGCAGTGGAAGGCATCCTGGTTCGAGGCGATTCTGCCATCAAGACCGTGGCCGAACTGAAGGGCAAAAAGATCGCCCTGAACAAGGGTTCGAATGTGCATTATTTCCTGGTCAAGCTGCTGGAAAAATCCGGCCTGAACTATGGCGACGTCACTCCGGTCTGGCTGTCGCCGGCAGATGCGCGGGCAGCATTTGAAAAAGGCGTGATAGATGCCTGGGCGATCTGGGAGCCGTTTCTGGCTGCAGCGGAACAAACCTTATCGGCGCGCATCCTGGCCGATGCCACCGGCGTGGTCAAGAATCGCGCCTATTACTTTTCTTCAAAAGACTATGCGCTCAAGAATGCCGATGTGCTGAGCATTGCGATTGATGAGTTGAACAAGATCGACGTCTGGGGAAACGCCAATCGCAATGAACTGTCGGCCGAACTGGCAGCGGTGTGGGGCATACCGAAACCCGTCGTCGATGTGCTGGTCAAGCGCTCGTCATTCGGTACCGAGCCGATCAGCAAATCAATCCTGGCTGAACAGCAGGTCATCGCTGATACTTTCTTCGATCTGAAACTGATCCCGAAGAAAATCGACGTGCGCGAGGCGGGGCCGGCATCGTTGAGTTGATAACGAAAGATGCGTTATCCGTTAGTTATCCGTTAATGATAAAGCGTCACCGCCACTGGTATAGGGCCGATTGGCAGGTTGACGGTCTTCATGTCGCCCGGACAAGCGGTTTCACTTTGTTGCGGATAGAACTGGCTGATATTGGAAATACTTGCCGGGATGCCTTGATATTTTGTTGGTGCAAAAGGTATTTTTAGAAAAAATGTTGTATTTATGCTGCTTTACGGCAGAGAGCCGGATGTTTCTTTTTGATGGTATTTGACTAAGCTGAGTACGTCGCGTTTCCCCGACATTGCTGCAGAATGCGGGTTCAGATAGCGTGGCTATCGTGGTAACGGATATCTCAGAACGGAACGCCGTCCAGGGTTCCCATTTTGCCGCTGACGAAATCCCGCTTTGCTTGCGCCAGGCGTTCTGGCGTATCCATTACGAACGGGCCGGAGAACAAGATCGCACCTTCTACCGGCGCGCTGCCCAACAGGATCACGTCGGATGGCCCGCTTCCTGTCGCGGTGATGTTGACGTGCTCGCCCGGTGTAAGCAGGGCCAGCTTGCCGGGATCAATGACAGCGCCGCCACTATTGACTTGTCCGTCCATGACATACAGCCCCAGTTCGGCGGTGCCGTCTACCGGCAACGAAACGGTGGCGCCGGGCGCCAGCCGTATGTGTGCAAGGGTGGTGGGTGAGGCAAGCCGCATCGGACCTTCCAGGTTATCCACCCGGCCGGCCATTACCTTCAGCTGCACGCCCTCGCGCACCAGCGACGGGATGTCTGCCGCGCGAAATGACGCGTAGCTTGGCTCGGCCAGCTTCTGCTCAGGCGGCAGAGTGGTCCAGAGTTGCAGCCCGTGCCGTCCGCCTTGCGGCTGCTCGGCGTGGATGATGCCGCGCCCTGCGCGTATGCATTGCGCATCGCCGGGGCCGAGGCGGTCGGTCATGCCCATGCTGTCGCGATGCTCGACGCCGCCTTCCAGCAGGTAGCTCAAGACTTCAATTCCAGCGTGCGGGTGTGGTTTGTCGCCGATGCCACGTTGGCTTTTGTGCCGATAGTGATCGATGAAGATAAAAGGCCCCAGATGATTGTGTTCTTCCAAAGGCAGTGCCCGCCATAACAGCATGTCGCCATCGTCGATCACTCGATGGCCTGGCAGCAGGGCAGCAATAGTACGTTCCATGGCGTATGTCCCAGGCTAAAGTGTTCCGAATCCGGCGCCTTGCTTGTACTTGTGCTTATGGGCCGGTGCGTGCGTCAGTTGGCTGCGCGCGTTGTTCCGGTAATGTGCAACGCGCCGATCTCATCATGCACTTTAATATATATCAAGGCGGTATCTGCCGTCTCGCAGACGATGACGTAGCTTCGAGCCAGGAGGGCATAGGGTTCGGATGCAGTTGGGATGTTGAATTCACAGCTCCCTTAATGCTGCGTGCAACTCTTCAATTTTTACTAATCGCTGCCGGCCGGAAGTGCCGACCTTTTCAATTACCTGTGCCGACAAAACGTGGCAAAGCGCCATTACTGCGGTGTGGTTGTCGAGCGGTATCGGGCTTTTCGTATCGCATTTGAGTACCCAGTCCGCTCCCAGGTCGCCACGGTTGGAAGAGTCTGTGATTAGCAGCGTTTTTACGCCGAAACTGCTAACCGCCGCGATCAAGTCGGCAAGCAACGGGTTACGTCGTCGCAATCCAAAGACGATGAACAAATCTTCAGGCTCCAGGCCGACCAGATATTCTGCGATCGTTTCTCCTGACACCGGCAACACATAAACGTTGTTGCGGAACTGAATGAATTGCCAGCGCAGGTAGGAGGCAAAAAAATAATTGTTACGCTGCCCGAAAATCCTCACCTGGCGAGCCTTGGCGATTTTCTTGCCAACTTCATTGATTAGAGCGGGAGATATTCCGGCAAACGTACCGCGAATGTTCTGTGTGCTGGAGGCGATATGTTGCTCATACAAGTCGGCGCCATCTTTAGCGGTGCTTTGTTCCGGCCGGTCCAGCAGGTAAAGCGGTGAACCCCAATCCTGCCCCTGTCGGGCCAGGCGTCGCATCTGATCGTAATTTTGATAGCCAAGACGCTGCACCAGCCGCGTCATCGTGGCATTGGACACTCCGGCCATTTTTGAAATTTCAGACGCCGAGTAGCTAGCCATGTGGCCAGGCGACTCCAGGATCATGTCGGCCAGGCGCTTTTCAGCTTGCGGCAGTTGACCGAGATGTTGCTGGATACGCGTCGACAGCGCAGCTGCGGAAGATGTTGTTTTAGTCATGAGTTACAACTATGAAATGCCGAGTGAAAAATTATTTTACACGATGTGAAAAAAAGATTTGACACGGGATGAAAAAAGATTTTCAATGAGTTGTTCGTGAAAATAAATTACCATAAAAAAGAATTGCCAAAGCGAGGTAGCGGTAGTGGTTCTTTATCCATCACTTCCGATTTAAGCGGTAGGCAACGAATAAGCTCTAAGTAACGCATGCGTCTTGCCACATTCAGCGAAAGACTGAAAAGCGTAGGCGCATAAAACGAATCACCTTGCTTATAAAACAATAAAGCTTGGCAATGTTCAAACCTTAGGAGACAAAGATGGAAAAGCACAATGCAGTGATCAAGCCGTCGTATGACGACCGACTTACAAATGAAGATTTGGCGCCACTGAAAAAGCAGACTTGGGGCACTTACAATTTTTTTGCGTTCTGGATGTCCGATGTACATAGCGTGGGTGGCTACGTGACCGCGGGCAGCCTGTTTGCCTTGGGACTCAGTAGCTGGCAGGTGCTGGTTGCGTTGCTGGTCGGCATCATGATCGTCCAGTTCTTTACCAATCTCGTAGCAAAACCCAGCCAGGTGACAAGCGCACCTTATCCGGTGATTTGCCGTACCACATTCGGCGTACTTGGCGCCAATATCCCGGCGATTATCCGAGGATTGATTGCCGTAGCCTGGTACGGGATCCAAACCTTTCTTGCATCAAGTGCTTTCCTGTTGATCGTACTCAAATTCTTCCCTCAACTGGCTCCCTACGCTGACGTCAAGCAATATGGATTTGTCGGATTGTCCGCTCTGGGCTGGGTAGGGTTCATGGTGATGTGGGTATTGCAAGCTATCGTGTTCTGGACCGGCATGGACAGCATCCGCAAGTTTATAGACTGGGCTGGCCCGGCGGTTTATGTCGTCATGATCATGCTTGCGATCTGGCTTATAGCGAAGGCAGGCTGGAGCAACATCGACCTGAATCTGGGCGGTGTCAAATACAGCGGCCTGGCAGTCATTCCAGTGATGATTAACGCAGTCGCGCTGGTAGTTTCTTATTTCTCCGGCCCGATGCTGAACTTCGGCGACTTTTCTCGCTACGGCAAGGATTACAAGGCAGTCAAAAAAGGCAACTTCTGGGGATTGCCGGTCAATTTTCTCGGCTTCTCGTTGCTGACAGTGGTCTGTATTGCTGCGACGCTGCCAGTATTCGGCAAGTTGATCACCGATCCGGTGGCAATGGTCAGCCACATTGACAGTACTTTTGCGGTGGTATTGGGTGCTCTGACTTTCATGATTGCCACTGTCGGCATCAACATCGTCGCCAACTTCGTCTCGCCGGCTTTTGATTTTTCGAACGTCGCGCCGAAGCTGATCAGCTGGCGCATGGGTGGCATGATCGCGGCAGTGGGTTCCATCTTTATCACACCGTGGAACCTGTTTAACAATCCACACGTTATCCATTACACGCTGGATGTCCTCGGTTCTTTCATCGGCCCTCTGTTCGGCATCCTGATCGCCGATTTCTATCTGGTGAAGAAGCAACGTGTGATCGTCGATGATTTGTATACGATGGATCGCAAGGGTGCTTACTGGTATAGCCACGGTTACAACCCCAAAGCCATCATGGCACTGATTCCATCCGCAATTATTCCGATTATGTGTGTGCTGATTCCATCCCTCGGCGGATTGGCTAATTTCACCTGGTTCATTGGCATGGGCTGTGGCCTGGCAATTTATTGGGGTCTCAATGCCAAGCAGCGCGCACCGGTCACCAGCCGACTTGCAGGCGGCGTGACGGATTCACTGTAGAACCACGATCGACCGTGCGCGGCTGATTATGCCGCGCGCACGAGGTGTTTCTACAAAGTGTTTCTGAATCAGACGCGATTGTCGACTGCCACATTTAGTGCATCGACTGCCGCCGCTATTCTTCCCGGCGGTGAGTCACCTAAATTATTCAGGTTCAAATATGAAAATTAAAATCATCAATCCAAATACGACCTGGAGCATGACCGAGAAAATCGGCCATAGCGCCCGTCAAGTGGCTGCCGCCGGTACGGAAATCGTGGCGGTCAGTCCGAGCATGGGGCCGGCATCCATCGAAAGCTATTACGACGAGGCGCTGAGCGTGCCTGGCATTCTCGATGAAATCCGGCTGGGCGAGGCCGATGGTGTCGATGGTTATGTGATTGCCTGCTTCGGCGACCCGGGGCTATATGCCGCACGTGAAGCGGCGCGCGGTCCCGTGATCGGTATCGCTGAAGCAGCGATGCATGCAGCGAGCCTGATCGGCACCGGATTCAGTGTGGTCACCACGCTGGAGCGGACCTGTGGAATCGCGTGGCATCTTGCTGAAATCTATGGCATGAGCCGCTTCTGTCGCAAGGTACGGGCATGCGAGCTATGCGTGCTTGATCTGGAAAAGCCCGGTTCGGACGCCTATCGCATCATTGTCGACGAATGCCGTCGTGCGATGGAGGAAGACAAAGCCGACAGCATAGTTCTCGGTTGCGCTGGCATGTCCGACCTTTGTGAAGCGATCGGGAAGGAGCTTGGCATCACTGTAATCGATGGTGTGACGGTGGCAGTGAAGCTGGTGGAAAGCCTGGTTCAACTTGGCCTGAGAACCAGCAAGCGCGGCGACTGGGCTACACCGCCATCGAAGTCATATACGGGTTTGCTGGAAAATTTCTCACGCAGTTAAGCATCAGGCACCAGGTTTTCAGCTGACTACTTTTGTTTTGCAAGCCATTTAAATTTTAAGTGATATTGATGATTACAGATAATTATCCACGCGACCTGATCGGTTATGGCCGCACTCCACCGAATCCGCAATGGCCAGGCAATGCCAGGGTTGCGCTGCAATTCGTCCTGAACTATGAGGAAGGCGGAGAAAATTGCGTGCTGCATGGTGATCGCACTTCTGAACAGTTCCTGTCTGAAATTGTGGGCGGGGCCGTGTATGAAGACCGGCACATGAGCATGGAAAGCATCTACGAATATGGCTCTCGTGCCGGGGTATGGCGGATTTTGAAGGAGTTCGAGCGGCGCGGTTTGCCAATGACCATTTTTGGCGTGTCGATGGCGCTGGAACGACATCCGGAGCTGACCCAAACCTTTGTCGATCTGGGGCATGAAATTTGCTGCCACGGCTTACGCTGGATCCATTACCAGAATTTCGACGAAGCTACCGAACGCGAGCATATGCGCATGGGCATGGAAATCATCAAAAAATTGACCGGAGCGGCGCCGCTTGGCTGGTACACCGGGCGCGATTCGCCGAACACCAGGAAACTGGTGGTGGAGCACGGCGGTTTTCTGTACGACTCCGATTATTACGGCGACGATTTGCCGTTCTGGACCGACGTCAAACTCAGCGATGGCGGCAGCAAACCACATCTGGTCATTCCTTATACGCTCGATACCAACGACATGCGTTTTGCCACGGTGGCCGGATTCAATAATGGCGATCAGTTCTTTCAATATTTAAAAGATGCTTTCGATGTGCTTTATGCCGAAGGTGAAACCGAACCGAAAATGATGTCCATCGGCATGCACTGCCGCTTGCTTGGGCGTCCCGGCCGGATGCGTTCGCTGCAGCGTTTCCTGGATTACGTGCAGGCACACGATCAGGTCTGGATCTGTCACCGCAGTGATATCGCGCGTCATTGGATCAATACATTTCCCCCAGCTAACCTGATGTCGGAGGCCCCAAAATGAGTACGTTATCGTCTAACTCGGCACTAGAGTATCCGAACGAAATCGGCCAATGCATTATGTCCGACGCCCAGGCGCTGGCCGTCCATACAGAAACCGCGGGCATGATGACCCGCACCTATCTGACGCCGGCCCACCACGGTGCTGCGGCGCAGCTGGCCGACTGGATGTGCGCAGCGGGTATGAGCGTACGACGCGATGCGGCCGGCAATGTCATCGGACGTTATGAAGGCCTGACGCCAGGCGCCCCCGCGCTTTTGACCGGATCGCACTTTGACTCTGTACGCAACGGCGGCATTTTCGATGGCAATCTGGGCGTCCTGCTGCCGATAGCCTGCGTTCAGCGATGGAATGCCGAAGGCAAGCGCTTCCCGTTTGCACTTGAAGTCATCGGTTTCGCCGAAGAGGAGGGCGTGCGCTTCAAAGCGACCCTGCTCGGCAGCCGTGCGGCGGCCGGCACCTTCGATATGGCGGTGCTGGATAACCGTGATGAAGATGGTCACACAATGCGGGAAGTGATGGCGGCGTCAGGTTTCCATACGGTCGGCCTGGCGAAAGCGGCTTATGCACCTGAATCGGTACTGGCTTTTGTCGAAGTCCATATCGAGCAGGGTCCAATGTTGCTTAGCGAAGACCTGCCGGTGGGAATCGTAACCGCGATCTCCGGCGCCTCGCGCTTCATGGTCGAGATTGAAGGCCTGGCCGGCCATGCTGGCACCGTGCCGATGGACATGCGTCGCGACGCCGCCATGGCAGCAGCGGAAATCGGCTTGTACATAGAACGGCGTTGCAGCGGAACACCCGGACTGGTTGGCACGGTCGGCCAGTTTAATGTGCCGAATGGTGCTGCGAATGTGGTTCCGGGCAAGGCGATTTTTTCGATAGATATCCGTGCTGGGGAGGATACGGTGCGTCGGCGTGCGACGACCGACGTTCTGGCTGAAATCGAAAAGATCGGACAACGCCGTAACGTGATCATCCAGACCCGCAAGACGCACGAGGCGCCTAGCGTCCCTTGCGCTCCGTGGCTGCAAGCGCAACTGGCAGCGGCGGTCGAGCGTTGCGGAACGCCGGTGCGGTATCTGCCATCCGGCGCCGGGCATGACGCCATGGCGATGGCTGCAATCGCAGATGTCGCGATGCTGTTTGTGCGTTGTGGCAACGGCGGCATCTCTCATCATCCGCTAGAGACCATGACAGTAGAAGACGCAGAAACGGCTGCCAACGTCTTCACCAATTTTGTAGAAAATTTTAAAAAATGACTGTGGCGCTCAGTGTTGGTGTCAGAACAGCGATACCTCACGCGGTTGCGCAGGTGGTTGTGATCGCAACCCGCCATACAACTTCTGAACTGAAAAGAAAATGACGAAAACAAATATCTCCATCGACGGCTTCAACCTGACCGCGCAACAAGTAGTCGACGTCGCCCGCGCGCCACATCTGCCGGTGACGCTGGCCGACTCTTCACGCGCTGCCTTGAAAGAAAGCCGCGACTATATCGAATCGACCTGGATGCACGATGAAGCGCCGATGATGTACAGCTTCAACACCGGCGTCGGTTTGTTGAAAGACACCCGCATCAAGGTTGAAAATATCGAGTTGTTCCAGACCCAGATGATCAAGGCGCATTGCGTCGGCATGGGGGAACCGTTCTCGGAAGAAGTCAGCCGCGCCACCATGCTGCTGCGCGCCAATGCATTTGCCAGCAACTATTCGGCGCCACGGGTCGAAGTAGTCGACCGCCTGCTGGCGTTCCTGAATGCCGGCATCCATCCGATCATGCCGCAAAAAGGTTCGGTCGGCGCTTCCGGCGATCTGGCGCCATTGTCTTACCTGGCGGCGGCGATTGCCGGTTTTGATGAAGCTGAAGTGATGTATCAAGGCCAGCGCATGAGCGCGCCGCAAGCGATCACCAAGGCTGGCGTCGGTCCGGTCAAGTTCGATCTGAAAGCCAAGGATGCCTCGGCCCTGATCAACGGTTGTACCGTTTCGCTGGCGGTGGCAGTGCTGGTCGCGCATGATTCACGCAATCTGCTGAGCGATGCCTGCCTGTCGCTGGGCCTGACTTTGGAGGCGATGCGCGCTGAAATGGCCGCTTTCGATCACCGTATCCAGCAAGCCCGCCCGCATCCTGGCCAGATCAAGACTGCCGCCATCATCCGCAATCTGCTGTCCGGTTCGACCCGTACCACGCATGAAGCGCGCGCCGTGCAGTTTCCGGAAGAAACGCGCCGTACCGATATCCCTTACAGCTCGCGTATCCAGGATGTGTACTCGCTGCGTTGCGCGCCGCAGGTTTATGGCCCGGTATTCGATGCGCTGGACTATATCGATAATATCGTCGACAAGGAAATCAACTCCGCGACCGATAATCCGCTGATCTTTGATAAAGAAGGCGGCGGCTTCGAAATCATTTCCGGCGGTAATTTCCACGGCCAATACCTGGCGCAAGCGATGGATCTGCTGGCGATGGCGATCACCGATCTGGGTAGCATCTGCGAACGCCGTGTCGCACGTCTGATCGATCCGACTTTGTCGTGGGGCTTGCCACGCAATCTGATGAGCGGTGTGCGTGGCGTCAATACCGGTTATCCGGTGGTGCAATGCTCACTGAGCTCGCTGGTGATGGAAAACCGCACCCTGTGCATGCCGGGTAGCGTCGACAGCATTCCGGCCAAGGGCAATAGCGAAGACCACGTCTCGAACTCGACCTGGTGTGCGCGTAAGGCGGCAACCGTGGTGGCCAATACGCAATACATCATCGGCGTTGAGATGCTGCTGGCGGCGCAGGCATTGACCATGACGGAAGATCTGTTGCCAGGTTTCGTGCTGGGTAAGGGTACGCAAGCGGCGTATCAGGAAATCCGTCGTCAGATTCCGGCTTGCCTGGAAGGCGATCGCTGGTTCCACAACGATATCGTGGTGGCGCAATCGTTCGTGGTCAGCGGTTCGGTGAGGACGGCTGTAGAAAAGAGCATTGGCAAATTCACTCAATGAAACTGAGATAGGGGACTCTCAATAAGTTAAAGATTTTCGGACGCGCTACATAAAAATTCAAAAGCAATTTATTGCGATTTGATAAAAAAATTCAAGGGGACAGTAGTGAAAAAAAGAATCAAACGCAGTATGGCGGGAGCACTATTCGGTGCTGCTGCCTGCCCGGTAATGGCACAGACGACCGTTGCGGTATCGGGTGTTATCGATACTGGCCTGAGTTATGTTAACCATGTCGGCGACGGTACACAATCCAAGCTATCCGCGGTGAATAGTATTTTGGGTGTTTCCAATATCGGCTTCCGGGGCAAGGAAGACCTCGGCAATGGCCTGAACGCGATCTTCAATTTGCAAGCTGGTTTCAACCCGACCAACGGTTCGCAGTCTGCCACAGGCCAGCTTTTTTCACGTAACGCCTATGTCGGACTGGATGGCGGATTTGGCGCCTTGACTGTAGGTAAACAATGGAATTTCAACGACGACTGGCTGGTCGGGAATGTGTTTTTGGGCGGATACAACTCCGGGGCGGTCTTCAAATTCTCCGAGTTTGATGCGGTCAGCGAAATTTATAACAACATCATCAAATATGTAACGCCGACAGTCAAGGGCTTGAAGGCCGGCTTGATGTATTCGGCAGGTGAAGTTGCAGACAATACTTCCGCCGGGAGCGTGTATAACGCCGCAGTCCAGTACACCCAAGGACCGTTCTATTTTGCGCTAACCTATGACAATGAAAAGGATGGGGCTGCGACGAATAACACCGGCAATACCTATAAACTGATAACGCTGGGAGGTAGCTACACCTTCGGTCTGGCGAGGGTCAGGTTAGGATATGCCAATAGCCATATTGGCGGGCCAGGCACGTTCCAGTCAATTTCCAGCCTTGGCGCGAGAAAGGCCAATGCCGTCGAACTCGGCTTGGACTATATCGTAACACCGGTCTTTACAGCTTCTGCCGATGTTCTGTACCGCAAAAACACGACGCTTTCGAATAACAGCAAGGTTTATCGTTTGCTGGGTGTATATAGTCTTTCCAAACGTACCAGCCTGATCGCTAACCTGGCCTATCTGAACAATGCAGATGGCGCCTCGGAAACGTTGGTCAATGCAGATTCGGGCGCAGTTGGCGGCGGCTTTGCAAACCAGAATCAGACCGAGGTTACGCTAGGTATTCGCCATACGTTTTAATTCAAGCCAAGTGACCCCATCGTTACAAATTTCCCTTCTCGCCGCTGCATCGTGTCATACGGATGTAATGTGTCACGGCCATACTAAAACCCGTCTGTTTAGTTCGCACCTCCGGGTGTTTAGTAGGCGGCGCCATTTTCAACAGCATCACAAAACAAGACATTAGGAGGCAGCAACGTGGCAAGACTTGCATTAGTGACTGGCGGCATGGGCGGTTTAGGTGAAGCCGTATGCATCAAGCTGGCAGCGCTGGGATATCGGGTAATCACGACCTATTCGCCAGGCAATACCAAAGCCAACGAATGGCTGGTAGCGATGGACCGACAAGGTTACCAGTTTCGCGCCTATCCTTGCGACGTGGCTGACTACGAGTCGGCCAGGGAATGCATCCGCACCATCGAGACGGAAATCGGCCCGGTCGATGTGCTGGTCAACAACGCCGGTATCACGCGCGACATGACCTTCAAGAAAATGGAAAAGACCGACTGGGATGCTGTGATGCACACCAACCTCGATTCTGTATTCAACATGACCAAGCCTGTATGCGATGGCATGGTCGAGCGCGGCTGGGGACGCATTATCAATATCTCGTCGGTTAATGGGCAAAAAGGTGCGTTTGGGCAAAGCAACTATGCGGCGGCCAAGGCCGGCATGCATGGATTTACCAAAGCATTGGCGCTGGAAGTAGCGCGCAAGGGTGTGACGGTGAACACTATTTCGCCCGGGTATATCGGGACCAAGATGGTGATGGCGATTGCACAGGACGTGCTCGACAGCAAGATTATTCCGCAAATTCCAATGGGGCGCCTGGGAAAGCCAGAGGAAGTCGCGGGTTTGGTCGCCTATCTTGCAGCAGATGAGGCCGCGTTTGTGACGGGGGCGAATATCGCCATCAATGGCGGCCAACATATGTCCTAAGGTGCGTACTGATTGTAGTTATACATGGCTGCAACGCACTTTAATTGTTGCTGTGCCCAATATTGGTCGCAGCTGGTATGAAGTAAGTATCTATTGAACCTCAAGGAAAAAAACCATGTTTTCAATGTCAGAACAATTTTCGACCGCTATCAAGGCAAACTTCGAAGCCCAACTCGCCATGATCAATGCGCTGACCGGCACAGCGCTCGAAGGCGTCACAAAAGTGATCGAATTGAACCTCGGTGCCGCTAAAGCTTCGGCGGCAGAGTCCGCTGTTGCAGCCAAGCAACTGCTCTCCGCCAAAGACCCGCAGGAATTTTTCGCGCTGAGCGCAGCACAAGCGCAGCCGAATACGGAAAAAGCGATGGCCTATGGTCGTCACCTGGCTGCTATTGCCTCCGGTACCCAAGCTGAGTTCACTAAAACTACTGAAGCCCAAATTGCCAATGCCCATGGCAAGGTAATAGGATTGTTGAACGAAGTCGCAAAAAATGCACCGGCCGGTTCTGAAAGCGCGGTAGCAATACTGAAATCAGCCTTTGATAATGCCAACGCCGGCTACGAGCAATTGACCAAGACCGCCAAACAAGCGGCGGAAGCGCTGGAAACCAACCTGACTACGGTCACCAGCCAGTTTTCGCAAGCGGCAGAAAAAACTGTCAAGCAGGCCGACAAGAAATAATAAAGCTTTTACGTGACGGATTTTGATGGGCCGCTTAGCGGCCCATTTTTTATGTCCAGGAAAAAAATAAATGGGTTTTTGAAAAAAATACTTGCAAGCCGAGTATGCCCTTGCTATAGTTCGCCTCCCCGCTGCAGACAAGACCGGAAATAACGGATCTTCAAGGCGGTGGATGCTGACAAACAAAACGATTTGACAGCGACGCGAACCGGGGTTCTGGTGACGCGAAGTAGAAGGTTCTTTAACAATTAACAGTCGATAAGTGTGGGCGTTTGATGGAAGTGCAGCGTTGTTGATGTAAGTGGCTGGCGTATAACTTAAAACATTAAATGTTCACAAAAGAAGAAAATAGGCGCTTTCGAGAGAAAGTGGCCTGTCAGTATTTTGAGTGAGCGATAGCAGAGATGCTAGGCAGCAATGCCACAAAACAGAGATTGAACTGAAGAGTTTGATCCTGGCTCAGATTGAAC
>NZ_FOKF01000008.1 GCF_900111995.1 Collimonas sp. OK607 | reverse complement strand
ATACCCGCGCATAGAGCGCAATCATTGCAACTTTGCTCATCGCGCACCTCGCTTGAGGGTCGCTTGCTTGGCCGCAGCAGGCCGCGTATCGGACGGCTGCGCCGTTGCGCGTGCTTCGATCGGACTGATCTGCTCGTACGTTTTTTGCAACTGCTCTTGGGCATAGCGGTTCGGTTCGAAAGCCAAACGTACACGCCAATTTTTACGTCTTCGGGTCATCTCTGCACCTCCCTGTCAGCGGGAGTGACCATCTCAAGAACGAGATCCACATCAACGTCAGAACAGCTTCTGGACCACGGCGCCAGGCACTCCCTTGAAATGCGCAGCCCCAATTTTATACGGCAGTTTGCTCTGTTGTTGGTGGCGTTATGATGCCGCCCTGCGGCGTACCTGCTGTAGTGGCGAGCAACTGCTTCCGGTCAACCACCCCGGATTTCAACCACTTCCGAAGGATCGATTTGTCCATACCAATATTGTCGAGCATCCAGTCATGATTGATGTTGTCGAAGAAGCCCTCGATGTCTGCATCTAGTACCCATCGGGCCGAACCCTTCCGGCTTGTCAGGATAAATATTTGAGACATCGCGTCGGCCGTTGAACGATTTTTCCGGAACCCATACGAGTTCGGATCGCTCAACGTTTCCAAAACCGGATCCAGTGCAAGCAAATGCAGGGCTTGCATGGCCCGATCCTTCATGGTGGGGATGCCCAAAGGCCGCATCTTCCCATTCGGTTTTGGAATATAAACCCTCCGAAGTGGCAGGGGCTTATACCGTTGCTTTTTCAACGTAGCAATTGCATCGTATTTCTGCTGTGGAGAGTTCCACAATTTGCGATCTACACCGGCGGTGTTTTTGCCTTGATTCTCAGTCACCCGTTTCACTGCCAATGCTCTAGCCGAGAACGAGTGGGTCAGCCCTCTTTGTAGAGCTTTCACCCTACGCCAATCGCCGACCTGCGTTGCCTTCATTAAGCGAATCTGCATGACTCTCACGTTCTTCTGAACTCGCTTCCAGTCAATGGAAGTCCATTCGTTAGGAACATGTGAGGACGCAGAATTCACTCTCTTGCCGTGAATTATTTTCATGCTGTACCTCGGAATGGTGTTGCCCGCCGAGGACGCAACTTCTCCCCGAAGGGATAAACTGCATCCCTTCGGGGCGTTGAAAAATTACACGCTATTGAATCATTTCAAATTGCTTCATGACTGTTACCACCATGCGGAAGTCTGCACCTTTTCAGGTCAAGACAAATTTTGAATCTCTATCCAATCCATTACAGATTGGCGTTCGCTTTTTCCGCAATCCCATACCTCCTCCGCCATGGGCATCCCTTGCGGTTTGCTTGCCTTCGATGACCTGAAGACGGCGAGTGAGGCTTACCACGTTCTCTAAGATACCGTGCGCGACAGAAACATCGCGACTCGCTGTTTAGGACCTGTCTATCCCCCTGTGATTACATGACGACGTACTCCCACAGACCAAGGGAGTAACCAATCACACACCTTTTGGTTAAGGCCAACAGCAGGTTGGGCCTTTCGATAATTGAGAGGGTTCAAACGACAGTTCACATTACGTTGTCCATGCAGCAATAACCTAGCCCCTTAACCACCTTCCTGCTGGTAGTATCCATCGACTCACTCGCATGAATTCGATGCTGAAAACGTCTCAAGGGTACATTGTCATCAAGGCTTCACACCCCACCGTTGCCAGTGACGCATGCTTGATTAGGTTACGAATGGTCGTACATCCGGTCGTAGCATCTTCCATTTCAATTTCAAAATGGATGAGTACGACAAGGTATCTCAGAGCTTTGCGCTCTTTGTATTCATTGCTGATTTCCGCTTGTTTTAGACCCACGAACGGGTTGCCTTGACGTCTTCCGGTAAGAGGACGCCTGCCTACAAAATATTTATTTAATAGAGGAAAATTTTGTTGTGGCGAGACAACGCTTTGCCAGCTTTTTGAGCAAAATAACCCGTGAGGAACGTGTGAAGACGGTAATCAAACCCGTTTCACATGATCAAGGACCGGTCTTTTTTGGCATTGCGCCTGGTAATTAAACGTCTTTTCGTTAGACGAAAAGATATAGCCCTTGATAACCTAAGTTAGAGAGCCTACGATAATAGTCTTTAAAATCAAGACTTTATCGCACGTTTTGCGGAGAGGTACAGCTTCTAATACTTGCCGTGAACTTCCGGCGTTAAGCGACACACGTGTCGCACGATCTGCTTTATCATATAGCGTTTTAGCACTGTTGCTCAATCAATTGAGATCCTTATGCGCATGTTGCTCTCCCCAGTACGTACCTCCACTTTGACCGCTGCAGTTGTCTTCATGGCCGCTTTGGCCGGTTGCGCATCGAAGAATCCGCTGATTGACCAGCCCGCTGCTACTGTGCCCACCGGTACCGCCGCAGACACTGCAGCCGCTGCCGCTGCTGACAC
The DNA here is from genome assembly GCF_900111995.1 of Collimonas sp. OK607. Lineage (GTDB taxonomy): Bacteria > Pseudomonadota > Gammaproteobacteria > Burkholderiales > Burkholderiaceae_D > Collimonas. The sequence goes on along the minus strand of NZ_FOKF01000008.1, from coordinate 153,064 downwards.
CAGCGGGGTTCAAACCGTAAAGCATCGCCGCTTCCTGGGCATTTTTTCGCCCTATCGGATAGATATCCAGCAAGGAAACTTTGTCTCGAAAGAAATGTTGGCACAAGTTAAAGAAGGCATGACGCGTGAACAAGTGCGTTTTGCACTCGGTACGCCGTTGGTGACCGATCTGTTCCATGAAGATCGCTGGGATTACGTGTTTCGCCTGCAAAAGGGTAATGGCGAAGTCACCACCAGCCGCGTCAGCGTTTTCTTCAACGGCAACCTGCTGGCACGCGTCGATGGCGGTAACCTGCCTACCGAAAACGACTATCTGGATAGAATTTCAGGCGGCGCCGCAGAAGCCAAGAAGAGCCTGAAGAACCTGGAAATGGCGCCAACCGCGCCTGCCGCACCGGTGCCAGGCAAAACCAATTAAGTAATTAAGTCATCAAAATTAACCAACTGTTCAGATCGTCGAATTAACAATGACTCAGATGAAAATAGCCGTTGCAGGTGCATCGGGGCGCATGGGGCGCATGCTGGTTGAAGCAATTCAGAACGCCGACGATGCGCAGCTGGGCGGTGCGCTGGGCATGCCGGATGCACCGGAATTAGGAACTGACGCCGCCGCATTCCTGGGCAAGCCGGCCAATGTCCTGATTGAAGCCGATCTGGCCAAGGGCTTGGCGCAGGCAGCTTATCTGATCGATTTCACGCGTCCCGAGGGCACGCTGAAGCATCTCGACTATTGCGCCGCCCATGGCATCAAGATGATTATCGGCACCACCGGCTTCGATGAAGCCGGCAAGGCGGCGATCGCGGCAGCGGCAAAAAAGACTGCCATCGTGTTCGCGTCCAATATGAGCGTCGGCGTCAATGTCACGCTGAAATTGCTGGAAATGGCAGCCAAGAGCTTTTCCCACGGCTACGACATCGAAATCATCGAAGCCCATCATCGTCATAAGGTCGATGCACCATCCGGTACCGCGCTGATGATGGGGGAAGTCGTGGCCGATGCACTCGGGCGCAAGCTGGACGACGTTGCGGTCTATGCCCGCGAAGGCATCACCGGGGAACGCGATCCATCCTCTATCGGTTTTGCCGCCATCCGCGGCGGCGATATTGTCGGCGACCATACCGTGCTGTTTGCCGGTATCGGCGAACGCGTAGAGATCACGCACAAATCCTCTAGCCGCGTTACTTACGCACAGGGCGCCTTACGCGCCGCACGTTTCTTGCGCGACAAGAGTAGCGGCCTGTACGACATGCAGGACGTGCTGGGCCTGCGCTGAATCTCTGAATATCCGCGACCACCGACAAACTGTTTGTGGCATTCTGAAGCTGGCCTTCAACAAACCACTCTCTCCAAAGTAATTCTCCGCACCCGGTGGCCACCTGGCCTTACCGGGTTCGTCCCTGCCCGCATCACATCTACCTCTCCACAATCTCCCTCCGCTAGTCCCGCATTTCGCGTCTGCATCATTAATTTCTTCTTGGCAATTTAATAATTTCATCAAACGATGCTCCTCCGCAGATTTGCATGTAACATCCTATTTTTATTTGTATCTTTATGTGTCACAAAAGTCACGAAGCGAACACCGCTCTATCCGATCGCATTTTGATCATGTTTTTTGCACCATTCCACACCCCCTTTTAATCGCCCAGGCACATGACTCTGTCCTCGTACAATCACCTGTTGTGGTCGACATTCAATGCTCCTGCCGGATACATCGGCATTCCGTTCATGCTGGCGCTGGCAATCGCTGAATGGGGGGTATATCTGGTGCCGACCAGCCTGGTCGCCTTATGGATTAGCGGCAGTCGGACTACCCGCCGCCTTTCTCTCAAAGCGATCGTCACGACAGCTGCCGCGGTATTGGCCAGCAAAGTCATTGCGCTACTCTGGAGCGCCCTGGTGCCAGACGCGTGGAACAATTACCTGTACCAGGCCAAAAGCGCGCATTGTGTTTCGCCTAACGTCACGATTGCCGTCATCCTCGCCACCGGATTGACGCTGTGGACGGCAAAAGCCATCAAGATCAAATGGGTCGGTGTATTGCTGGTGATACTGTCGCTTGCCGTCAGCTGGGCCAAGATCTTTCTTGGATTGCACTATCCGCTGGATATTTTTGGCGCCGGTCTGGTCTCCCTGGCGATAATGCTGGCCATGAACAGCAGGTACGGCAAGCTGGTCAGCCATGAGACCATCAGATTTCTCAACGGCCGCCTGCAAAACCTGACATTGCTGTCGGAAATATCCCATCTTTTGTATTTGCGGCCGCCCTTTCCGAGAATCGGCAACAGCGGGCCGCGCATTACGCTATACACTTGCCTGACGCACTCGCCGCGCGGCCTGTCCTACTTCGCCAAACTACTCAAACTGAGCGTCCGCACTGTGCTGCATTATCAACAAACGCAACGCTGGCTGGCCTATTGGAATACAACGCCGATGCATGCCAGGCTGGCGCAAGCTACGCCCAGGCTGTTGCAAAAAATCTACCGTCCCTACCAGTCGTTGCGCCTGCGCAGCCAGGACCGGTTGAATATTCTGGTGAGCCACTATGACTTCATTTTCCGGCAAGGTCTCGGCCCGCTGATCCTGCACGCAACCCAGGCACCGCTGTTGCTAGGCAGCTTCAGCGGCAAATCCGGGACTACCTATGAACTGCGGCTGTCGGCGATTGAAAGACTGGACCGCGAAGGCGAACTGACACTTGACCTGTGCAACGATCAAAAACTCTTGTTCTCGGTCGCCTTCACTTTCTATGGCAGTGAACTGGTCCCATGCGTCGGTATAGGTTGCCTGCAAGGTCCGCGCGGCAGCGATTCCCAGGAACGAGTGCGCAGCGCCACCCGCGACATGTTCGGGCTGCGGCCAAAGAGCCTGATGCTGCGCCTGGTGCGAGAAATCGGCCGTGTCTACGGCTGCAAGAAGCTGATCCTGGTGGGAAATCAGAATCGGGTCATGTTCCATCAAATCCGCACAGGCAAGGTACTCGCTGATTATGATGATTTTTGGCAAGAAATAGGGGCTATCCGCCGCCCGGACGGTGAATATCAGCTTGCGTGCGACGCCATTGCTGCTCCCGACCTGCAAGAAATTCCCTCACATAAGCGCTCGGAAGCGCGTAAACGCATCGAACTGACAGAACGCGCAATCCAGGCCGCCCTGACAGGCTTTTCGAGCACATTCAACGCTGCCTGAACCGGCTCGGTTTTCCAGCCAACCATCAAGTATCACGTGACTCCACGTGTACCGTACGCTAAAGCGGCATCCGAACCAGTATAATCACCGGTTCGGATGCCAAGAATATTGGCTCAGCAAGTTCCCATTCCGATTCGCAACGACCAAAGCTATCAGATTCGTCCCGGCTGCCGTACGATTTACTACGGTGACCTTTACTGCAGACGACCTGGCGCCTTGTTCTCTTTGCAACGCGGAATAACATTCACCTTTTAGCTCCCGTCATGCAAGAAAAATACAGCCCAACCGACGTCGAAAAATCAGCGCAAGACTATTGGCAATCCATAGACGCCTACAAGGCCGTCGAATATGCCAAGGACAAGAACGGCCAGGACAAAAAGAAGTTCTACGCCTGCTCGATGCTGCCCTACCCTTCCGGCAAGCTGCACATGGGTCATGTGCGTAACTACACCATCAATGACGTGATGTACCGCTACCTGCGGATGAATGGCTACAACGTCTTGATGCCGATGGGCTGGGATGCGTTCGGCATGCCGGCGGAAAACGCTGCCATGGCCAATGGCGTACCACCAGCGCAATGGACCTATGCCAACATCGCCCACATGAAGACACAGTTGCAGGCGATGGGACTGGCGATCGACTGGTCGCGTGAAATGACCGCCTGCACGCCGGAATACTATAAGTGGAACCAGTGGATGTTCCTGAAGATGCTGGAACAAGGGATCATTTACAAAAAGACCGGTACCGTGAACTGGGATCCGGTCGACCAGACCGTGCTGGCCAACGAACAAGTAGTCGACGGCCGCGGCTGGCGCTCCGGCGCGCTGATCGAAAAGCGTGAAATCCCGATGTACTACGCCAAGATCACCGATTACGCCGAAGAGTTGCTGGAACACGTAGAAACCAAATTGCCGGGCTGGCCTGAACGCGTACGCCTGATGCAGGCCAACTGGATCGGTAAATCGACCGGTGTGCGTTTCGCCTTCCCGCACAAGATCGAAGAAAACGGCCAGCTGATCCAGGATGGCAAACTGTGGGTCTTCACCACCCGCGCCGACACCATCAAAGGTGTGACTTTCTGCGCCGTGGCGCCGGAACACGCCCTGGCTACTTTTGCCGCCAAGAGCAATCGGGAACTGGCTGAATTCATCGCCGAATGCAAAAAGGGCAGCGTCATCGAAGCCGACATGGCAACGATGGAAAAGAAAGGCATGCCGACCGGCTTGTACGTCTCGCATCCGCTGACCGGCCAGCAAATCGAAGTATGGGTTGGCAATTACGTCTTGATTACCTACGGCGACGGCGCCGTCATGGGTGTACCGGCGCACGACGAGCGCGACTTCGCGTTCGCCCAGAAATACGTGCTGCCGATTCGCCCGGTCATCGCGGTACCAGGTAAAACCTACTCCGACGAAAGCTGGCATGAGTGGTATGGCGACAAGGAAAACGGCGTCTGCATCGATTCTGGCAAATATGATGGCCTCAACTACCAGCAAGCAGTCGATGCGGTTGCTGCCGACCTGGCAGCGCACGGTCTCGGCGAAAAGAAGATCACCTATCGCCTGCGCGACTGGGGCATCTCACGCCAGCGTTATTGGGGCACCCCGATCCCGATCATCCACTGCGGCGAGTGCGGCGATGTGCCGGTGCCTGAAAAAGATCTGCCGGTGATCCTGCCGGAAGACTGCGTGCCGGATGGCAGTGGTAATCCGCTCAACAAAAACGAAAAATTCCTGCATGTCGATTGCCCCAAATGCGGCAAGCCGGCGCGGCGCGAAACCGACACGATGGATACGTTCGTCGACTCGTCCTGGTATTACATGCGCTATTGCTCGCCGAAGAGCAACGACGCCATGGTCGATTCCCGCAACGATTACTGGATGCCGATGGACCAGTACATCGGCGGCATCGAACACGCCGTGCTGCATTTGCTGTACGCCCGTTTCTGGACCAAGGTCATGCGCGACTTCGGCCTGGTCAAGTTCGACGAGCCGTTCACCAACCTGCTGACGCAAGGCATGGTACTCAACGAAACCTATTTCCGCGAAGATGCCAGCGGCAAGAAGATCTGGCATAACCCGGAAGATGTCGAACTGACATTTGACGATAAGGGCCGGCCGTTGACGGCCATCCTGAAAACGGACGGCGCGCCAGTTGAAATCGGCGGTACCGAAAAGATGTCAAAGTCGAAAAACAACGGTATCGACCCGCAAGCCCAGATCGACCAGTACGGCGCCGACACGGCGCGCCTGTTCACCATGTTCGCCTCGCCACCTGAGCAAACCCTGGAGTGGTCGGGTACCGGCGTGGAAGGTGCGAATCGTTTCCTGCGACGGGTCTGGGCATTCAGCTTCGCCCGTGCCAGTGGCATTGCGCCAGGCGTCGCTACGGATTTTTCCGGATTGAGCGATGTCCAGAAAACCCTGCGCCGTGAAGTGCACAAGATTTTGCAGCAAGCCGACCATGACTTGAAGCGGATCCAGTACAACACGGTGGTCTCGGCCTGCATGAAAATGCTGAACACCCTGGAAGCTGCCAAACTCGATCAGTCGCCGGCCAGCAACGCGGTATTGACGGAAGGCTTGTCGATATTCCTGCGCGTACTCAATCCGGTGGCGCCGCACATCACCCACACGCTGTGGCAGGAACTCGGCTTTGCCGCGGCACATGGCGACATCCTTGACGCCAGCTGGCCGCAGGTGGACGACAAAGCGCTGGAACAGAGCGAAATTGAAATGATGATCCAGGTGAACGGCAAGCTGCGCGGCAGCATCACCGTTGCCAAGGATGCCGACAAGGCCAGCATCGAGGCTGCAGCGCTGGCAAACGAAAATGTTCAGAAATATCTCGAAGGGCCGCCGAAGAAAGTCATCGTGGTGCCTGGGAAGCTGATCAATATCGTTGCGTAATGTACTGGTTCGCAAGTACTTCCAAAGCAGGCCGGATGCATGCGTCCGGCCTTCAATCTTGAAACAAGGAATGTCCGAATGTTGAATAGAATGCCTCTCAGAATGCCTGCAGATTCCGGCACATGGCTGCGCTGGCCATTGATACTGATCATGACGGCGATGCTGTGCGCCTGCGGCTTTCATCTACGCAGTTCGGCTAACTTGCCATTCAAGTCTCTGTACATGACGTTTGGCGCCAACTCGCCCCTGGGAATCGAGTTGAAACGCAATATCCTGGCCAGCGGCAATACACAAGTGCTGCCGACTGCGACAGGTGCCGAAGTGATACTGGAGGTACTTGGCGAAACCCAAGAGAAAATCATCCTGACCACCAACAGTTCCGGCCGCGCGAGCGAATATATGCTGTATTACAGACTGACTTTCCGTGTGACTGACGCGGAAAAAAAGGAATTGCTGCCGGCGACTCTGATTACATTGAAGCGCGACATCAGCTATAACTCGTCGCAAGAATTGTCCAAGGCTGCGGAAGAGGTATTGCTATACCGCGACATGCGAAGCGACATGGTGCAACAGGTTCTGCGCCGCCTGGCAGTGCTCAAGACAGCGCAGCCAACCCAGCCAGATCAGCCAGCAGCCGCTCCGGATACCGCGCCGGCTACCGTTCCTGTCAAATAACCAGCTAAAGGTCAGTTAATGCAATTGCGGTTCGACGCGCTCGACGGTCATCTGGCGAAAACCCTGGCGCCCTTGTACGTGATCACCAGCGACGAGCATCTGCTGGCGCTGGAGGCATCCGACAAGATACGCAAAAGCGCGCGCAGTAACGGTTGCAGCGAGCGCGATGTGCTGGTGGTCGACCGTAGCTTCAAATGGGGAGAGCTGCTGGCTGCCAATCAGTCGCAATCGCTGTTCGGCGATAAAAAGCTGATCGAGTTGCGCATCCCGACCGGCAAACCGGGCAAGGATGGCGGCCAGGCTTTGCAAAACTATACCGCGACGCTCAATCCCGACAACGTCACCATTATCAGCTTGCCCAAGCTGGACTGGGCGACGCAAAAGGCGGCCTGGGTGGCCACGCTGCAGCAAAGCGCTGTGTATATCGATATTCCGCTGGTGGAGCGGGCCCATTTACCTAACTGGATCGGTGTCCGGTTGGCAGCCCAGCAACAAAGCGCAGACCGGCAATCGCTGGATTTCATTGCCGATCGGGTCGAAGGCAATCTGCTGGCGGCGCATCAGGAAATCCAGAAACTGGCTTTGTTGCATCCACCCGGCAAACTAAGTTTCGAGCAGTGCCACGATGCAGTCCTCAACGTCGCGCGTTATGATGTCTTCAAGCTCAATGAGGCGATGCTGGTCGGCGATACGGCGCGCCTGGTGCGCATGATGGACGGCTTGAAAGGTGAAGGCGAAGCGCTGCCACTGGTGCTATGGGCGGTCTCCGAAGAAATCCGCACCTTGTTGAAATTAAAATCGGCAGCCAGCCAGGGACGCCCGATATCCGCGTTGTTGAAGGAATATCGCATCTGGGGGCCGCGCGAAAAACTGATGGAGCCGGCGCTGCGACGCCTGAGCCTGGCGACGCTGGAAGCGGCATTGAAAGACGCGGCGCAAATCGACAAGATGGTTAAAGGTTTGCGTGCCAAAGCGTTTTCCGGCGATGCCTGGGATGCTTTATTGCAGTTAGGTTTAAAAGTCGCACATATTTGATAGTTGATAGAACATATGAACATCCAACACTACATGACCGAAGTCGGACAACGTGCACGCGCTGCATCGCGCGCCATGGCGCGTGCCGACAGCGCCGTCAAGAACCGCGCACTGAGCCTGATTGCCGCCGCCATCCGGCGCGATGCCGACCTGCTGCGCGCAGCTAACCAGATCGATCTGGAAACGGCACGCGCCAACGGCCTGGCGCCGGCGATGCTGGACCGCCTGACACTCTCGGAGCAAGCCATCGCCACCATGATCGCGGGGCTTGAGCAAATTGTCGCCCTGCCCGATCCGATCGGCGAAATCTCGAACATGAAATACCGTCCCACCGGCATCCAGGTAGGTCAGATGCGGGTACCGCTGGGTGTGATCGGCATCATTTATGAAGCACGGCCCAACGTTACCGTGGATGCCGCCGGCCTGTGCATCAAGAGCGGTAATGCCACCATTTTGCGCGGCGGCTCCGAAGCCCACCATTGCAACCAGGCATTGGCCAAGCTGGTACAAGAAGGCCTGGCCGGCGCCGGCCTTCCGCAAGATGCGGTGCAAGTGGTCGACACCACCGACCGTGCTGCCGTTGGCGCCCTGATCACGATGCCGCAATACGTCGACGTCATTGTGCCGCGCGGCGGCAAGGGCCTGATCGAACGCCTGATCAAGGAAGCCACGGTGCCGATGATCAAGCATCTCGATGGCATCTGCCACGTCTATATAGACGATCAGGCCGATCTCGACAAAGCCCTGAAGATCGCCTTCAATGCCAAATGCCATCGTTACGGCACTTGCAACACAATGGAAACCTTGTTGGTGGCGCGTGCAATTGCGCCGCAGGTATTGCCGCAGCTGGCCAAGCTGTACCAGTCTAAAGAAGTCGAACTGCGCGCCGACGATGAAGCGCGCGCCATCCTGGCTGGCTATCCTCACCTGGCCGCCGCTACCGAAGAAGACTGGAGTACCGAGTATCTGGCGGCGATCCTGTCCGTCAAGATCGTGGCCGATGTGGATGAGGCAATCGCCCATATCAACACCTACTCCTCACAGCATACGGACAGCATCGTCACCGAAAATCATTCGCGGGCGATGCGTTTCTTGCGCGAAGTCGATTCTGCCTCGGTGATGATCAATGCCTCGACTCGTTTTGCGGATGGTTTCGAATTCGGCCTGGGCGCTGAAATCGGCATCTCCAACGACAAATTGCATGCGCGCGGACCAGTCGGCCTGGAAGGCTTGACTTCGCTAAAATATGTGGTGTTCGGGCACGGCGAAGTACGCGAGTAACAAGTATGCCCAACGCGCAACGCGCGCCAGGTAGCTTGAAGTACTTGCCGCTACCGCGGTTACGGCCCTGAATCATTCTTTGCGTCAGGGCCAGGGGGCATTCCGCAATGTCACAGCGGAAAACCCTGGCGGATTACGCTATTGCCCAATATCTGTAGAACCGATTCGCCAGTATTCTTGTCTTATATACAATCGAATTCACCCTTCCCGTAATAATCAAAAAAGGAATCTCCATGCTTTGGATCAAGTCGCTGCATATTGTCTTCATCGCCTCATGGTTCGCCGGCCTGTTTTATCTGCCAAGAATCCTGGTCAACCTGGCGCAAGAAACAGATACCGCGGCAACCCAAAGATTGTTGCTAATGGCGCGCAAACTGTATCGCTTCATGTCGATCCTGTCGTTGCCGGCGATTGTGTTCGGCGCCTGGCTGTGGCTGGGTTACGGCATCGGCAAAGGTCCTGGCAATGGCTGGATGCATGCTAAATTATTCCTGGTGATTCTCGTGATCGGCTATCACCATGCCTGCGGCAGCTTGCTGAAGAAATTTGAAACCGGTGTGAATACCCGCAGCCACACCTGGTTCCGCTGGTTCAATGAAGTACCGGTCCTGTTGCTGCTGGCCATCGTTATCCTGGTAGTTGTCAAACCGTTCTAATACCGTCCGAGGATTAGCCATGAGCAAGCTCTGTGAATATTATTTTGCGCCGCACTCGCCGTTCGCCTACCTGGGGCATGCCCGCCTGCAGGCTTTGTCGAAGCAGTACGACGTAAAAATCGCAATAAAACCCTGCGACTTGTCCAAGGTCTTCAACACCTCGGGCGGCTTGCCTTTGGCCAAACGTGCGCCTCAGCGCCAGGCCTACCGGCTGGAAGAACTGCGGCGCTGGAGCGAATACCTGCAAGTACCTCTGAACCTGCAACCGACTTTCTTCCCGGTACAGAGCGACGACGCCGCAAAACTGATCATTGCAACCCAACTGGCGCACGGCACGGAAGCCGCCATGATATTGACCGGCGCTATAATGCGTGCAGTCTGGGCCGAACAGCGCAATATCGCCGATGACACCACCTTGATCGCGATTGCCTCGGAGCTTGGCCATGACGGCAAGACCTTGCTGAAATCGGCCGAAACCGCCAGCGTCCAGAGCGAATTCGATCGTTTCACCGAGGATGCGATTTCCGCCAATATCTTTGGCTCACCTTGGTACGTAGTCGACGGCGAGCCGTTCTGGGGCCAGGACCGGCTGGATTTTGTAGAACGCGCGTTCGCCAGGTAGTTATTTTGTAAGGTGGGCGCCTGGTGCCCACCTTACGCAAATTTGTAGTATCGCAAATGCAGTACAACGGATAAAAGGTCTCCCATGTCACATAAATCTACTGATAAACACTCCTATTTTTGCCCTTGCCCACGCGGGCTGGAAGGGGCATTAGCCGAAGAGCTGAATGAAATAGCACAGTTCGGTGCGCCCGCCGTTACCCTCAAGGTCCACACCCAGGTGCCCGGCGGCGTCCATTGCTCCGGCTTGCTGAGCGATGCCTGGCGCATCAACCTGCACTCGCGTATTGCCAGCCGGGTGTTGCTGCGCCTGACGCATGGCGCCTATAAGAATGAAAACGATATTTACGACATGACGCTGGAGCAGGAGTGGGAGAGCTGGTTCCCGGTCAGCCACACGATCCGGGTTGACGTCACCGCCGTGAAATCGCCTTTACGCAGCCTGCAATTCACCACGCTCAAGATCAAGGATGGCATCTGCGACCGTTTCCGCGACCTGTGCAATGAACGGCCTTCCGTCGACACCGGCACGCCGGACATGCGTATCGTCGGCTTTCTCGATGCCCATAACTTCACGCTGTACCTCGATACCTCCGGCGAAGCCTTGTTCAAGCGCGGCTGGCGCGCCGAAACCGGCGATGCACCGTTGCGCGAAAATCTCGCCGCCGGCCTGTTGCGTACCTCCGGCTGGAAACCAGGCACGGTCTTGTTCGACCCCATGTGTGGCTCAGGCACGATTTTGATCGAAGCGGCCCAAATCCTGGCCGGTATTCCGGCCGGTGCGCGCCGTCACTTCGCGTTTGAGAAATTCAACGAATTCGAAAGTGAAAAATGGCTGGCGATCAAAGGCAGCTTCAAGCCGCATCCGCTGCCGACCACGCCGACCATCTTCGGCAGCGACATCTCGGGCGATATGGTGCACATTGCGGCGAACAATCTGCGCAACGCCGGCATCCTGTTTGAAGTGCCGATCAAGCAGATCGAAGCACAGGAAGTCAAACCGCCAAGCGATGCCGAGCACGGTATCATGCTGACCAATCCTCCGTACGGAGAACGGATCGGCGTGCGTGGCGACAGTACCTTGACCAGCGATGACTTGTTGACTGCCTTCTTCAGCGCATTCGGCACCACGCTGAAACAGCGCTTTGCCGGCTGGAGCGTATTTCTGTTTTCTGCCGACCTGAGCTTGCCGAAGTTATTACGCCTGAAAGAAGCGCGCAAAACGCCTTTCTTCAATGGCGCACTGGAATGCCGCCTGTTCCGCTTTGATATGGTGGCGGGCTTTAACCGCCGTGAAGCGGCCAAGCCAAAGACCGAATAATAGCCAAAGAACAACGAACGAATAACATAGTCTCACTCAGCAATCCACAATAAAACCAGCGCATTCCTTGCGCTGGTTTTGCATCAGTCAGTTTGGCCGGACGCCCTGTCCCTCTTCCTCGGGAAGCCAAACCTGACATCCCCTACAAGCAATATTTCTTTTGTGCATCGCACTATGCGTAACGCCAGGCATTGCCTATTCGGCATCACCTCACAATTACTCAACGCTGCCACCAAAAGCGCTTGCATTCCCCGTCTAGCTGGCTAATAATACAAATACGAATTGTTCGCATTTACAGAAAGGACTATAATGAGCCAGACGATACGACGCGAAGCGCAAGTTGAAAAAACACCTGTGTCCAGCATCACGAAGTCAGTTGCATCAGCAGTCACGCGAATCAAGAGCCAGGATCTGTTCAAGCAAATGCGTGAGCTGGAAATCGATCACGGCGGCCGGATTTATAAGCTGCGGCTGACGCAGTTGAACAAATTGATCCTGACCGCTTAAGCACTGTAGTTTTTATTTGGCCGTATTTAGTTAACCGTAGCCCGCCCGCCGTAGCCGCCAGCCAGCAAGATACTGATATAGGAGTGCTTGATGGTCTCGGAAAAAATCAACCAGGCTCTGGTGGAGCCGAACGGCGCACCGGCACAGCCAGAGCTGCTGGTTTCGGCAGTGTTGCACCTGATGTCGCATTACACCGCGCATAGCCAGGAAACCAGCGGTTGCGTCAAGCTGGCCTCGGTGATTGAGCGCCACTTGAAGGCGCTGGCAGATTTACCGAGCCTGGCGCCGGTATTACGCGCAACCTGCCTGCAGTTGTCGGAGCAGTGGGGAACAGTAGTAGAGAACACCATGCCGCAGCCGGAAAAATACAATCTGTTCAGCAGATTCGTGGCAGCAAACAGGGTGTGCTGAAGCAGTATCGAGCAGTACCGCGCAATACCGGATAAGTGTTAATAACCGCCGCAAGAACATCTTTGTCGGCCGATTTCTATCTTTTTAATCTGCCTTTTAACTATGGCAGTAAGGTGCAAAATGATTGTTTGTGTCTGCAATAACGTATCGGATCGAAAAATTCGACAGGCTGTCGATGAGGGCATGTCTTCCATGTCTGAATTGCGCGAAAACCTGGGTATCGGCACCTGCTGCGGGAAGTGCCGTTCCTGCGCAAAAAGCGTATTGCGCGAATGCCTCGGCAACCAGGCGCCCGCTGCCCTGCGACATGTTCAAGCCATGGTGTTTCAACAAAACATACAGGCCGCGTAATCTCGCCGGGTAAGCTTAACTATGTCGTCAGCAGCAATCAGATATCCTGCGCTTGCATGGAAACAAGTCAGACGTATCGGGCCATTGGGAGCCATCCTCCTGCTGCATGTGGCTTTTTTCTGGGCCTTGAAAAGCGGTCTGATCCATCAGGCCGCACAAGCCATGCCGAAGGAAATCTTCGCCAGCTTCATCACGCCGGAAAGGGCGCCAGAGCCAACACAGCCAAAACCACAGCCGGCCGCACCTACGCCGGTTGCACCAAAGACCGTCGCTGTCGTAAAGAAGAACATCACCCCGCCGCGCCCTACGCCGGTCATCAATAACACACCGTCGGAAGCCGCCATTTCAGTGCCGACGCCGGCTCCGCAACCGCCGCAGCGCGAAGAGCCGGTTGCGGCCGCAGCGCCGGCCGCACCTGCTGCAGCTGCGCCCCAGCCACGCACCATCACGTCCGGAGTCGAATATATCCAACCGCCCGATGTGAAATATCCCGCCGTCTCCAAGCGCATGGGCGAAGAAGGCAAGTCGATCATCCGCGTTCTGATCAACGAAAAGGGCCGCGCCGAACGCGCCGAGGTGCAAAAGTCTTCTGGCTCAAGCCGTCTGGATGACGCTGCCAGACAGGCGGTAATGCGGGCTTTGTTCAAGCCCTACATGGAAGACGGCAAGCCGATGCCGGTATTTGCCATCGTCCCTATCAATTTCCAGTTATCCAATTAGTCAATGGCGCATCTGGCGTTTCGCCAGAGCGACCGCAGTCCATCTACACGCAGTCCATCTACAGTTTACAAGGGGAATCATCATGGAAGTAAGTCCATACGGATTGGAAGCGCTCTGGGGCCAGGGTGATTTCGTCATTAAAAGCGTTGCAGTGCTGCTGGTGGCGATGTCGATCGCATCCTGGTATGTGATCCTGACCAAGGCGCTGCAAATCCTGCGCTTCCAACGTGCCGCGCATGCCGCAGGCCATCAGTTCTGGGATACCACCAGCTTGCCGGAAGGCATTGCCACGCTGGGCACAGAAAACCCGTTTGCCGAAGTGGCTCAGGCCGGTGTCTCCTCGATGCGCCATCACGCCGCCCACAAAGGACATTTGCACGACCAGCTGTCGGTCAGCGACTGGGTCACATTGTCATTGCGCCAGGCGATTGACGAAGTCTCAGGCAAATTGCAGGCCGGCATGGCGGTACTGGCGTCGGTTGGCTCGACCGCGCCGTTTGTCGGCTTGTTTGGCACGGTCTGGGGCATTTATCATGCGCTGGTATCGATCGGCACCTCCGGCCAGGCCAGTATCGACAAGGTCGCCGGACCGGTCGGTGAGGCGCTGATCATGACTGCGCTCGGCCTGGCCGTGGCGATCCCGGCTACCTTCGGCTATAACGCGCTGGTGCGCGGCAATAAAACCATCATCGCCAAGCTGAATAAATTCGGCTTCGACCTGCATGCGCTGTTTGTTACCGGTTCCCGCTCAAGCAATACCGAATCCGACAATCCGAACGGTTCGAACAATGGCGCCAGACTGGTCGCTGTGAAAGGTGCATGATGGGCATGGGTTCCCTGTCCGATTCGGACGACGATTTCAATCCGGAGATCAACACCACGCCGCTGGTCGACGTCATGCTAGTGCTGTTGATTATTTTCATCATGACCATTCCGGTGATGAATCACGCGGTAAAAATTGATTTACCGCGTGCCACCAACCAGCCGGATCAGACCAAGCCGGAAAACATCAATCTGTCTATCGATGCCGACGGCAAACTGTTCTGGAATGAAGAAGCAATCGATCGTAACGAGCTGAATTCGCGGATTGCCGTTGCGGCCCAAAAACAGCCGCAGCCTGAGCTGCATTTGCGCGCAGCGCGTACCGTGCAATATGAAAAAGTGGCCCAGGTCATGGCAGCGGCCCAATCCGGAGGACTTGGAAAAATCGGCTTTGTTACCGATCCAGACGCCAAGTAGGCATGTACAAATCACAATGAAAATGATTCGCGCTATCTGATGATGAAAATGCCCGTGGCATGCGCTATCATGGCTGCGATTTCGGTGATTGCCGGTTAGTTTTGTCAGTTGAGCGGCATACCGATCACGTGAGAAGCCAGCATAAAGTCCAGAAATCCCAGATTTTATCGCTGCGCACTCCGCATCCCTAACATAGCGAGGTTCCCATGCAAGGCGAAAAACAAATCATCACGCTGCTCAATGCGCAGTTGACCAATGAACTGACTGCAATTAATCAGTATTTCCTGCATGCCCGCATGTACAAGCACTGGGGCCTGGAAAAGCTCGGCAAGAAGGAATACGAAGAATCGATCGGCGAAATGAAGCACGCCGACAAACTGATCGACCGCATCCTGATGCTGAATGGCCTGCCGAACCTGCAGGCATTGCACAAGCTGATGATCGGTGAATCGACGCCGGAGATGCTGCAGTGCGACCTGAAGCTGGAGCAAGGCGCGCAAAAGACTGTCAAGGAAGGCATCGCCGCTTGCGAAAAAGCCGGTGATTACGTATCGCGCGAACTCTTCGTGGAAATCCTCGAAGATACGGAAGAACATATCGACTGGCTGGAAACCCAGCTCGACCTGATCGATAAAGTCGGGCTGCAGAACTATCTGCAAAGCCAGATGGACGCTTAACTGGCGTCGACACCAGACTCAGACTCGCGGCTTCCGACTTATCCTCGGAAGCCGTTTTTCTTTGCGCCCCGCCTATGCGACCAAAGCCAGCAAGCTGCGAATGACGGCATCTGCTGTCAATGACGCATCTTGCACCTCGACGATTTTCCGCTTATTGGTATGGCCGTGGGTGATCACAATCCTGCTGCGCGGCACATCCAGCAGCTCTGCCAGATAGCGAATCAACGCTTCGTTTGCCTTACCCTCAATGGGTTGCGCCTGCAAGCGCACTTTGAGTACGTCTTCCTGGGGGCCTATGACCTGGCTTTTCCTGGCATTGGGCGTTACCTGCAGCGCCAGCCTGACGCCGCCGGTAATATCGGAGCACCATGCATGCAGTCTTTGGCCCTGCACGGACGCTACAGCTGTACCTGCCCCCGCCTTGTGGCCCATGTATGACTTACGTCAGCGACATGATCAGATAGATCACCAGCTGGTGCACTACCCTCAGCAGTATCAGCGCTGCCAGCGGCGACAGATCGATATTGCCGATCAGCGGGATAATCCTGCGCAAAGGCCGCAGCAACGGCTCATTCAGCGCACGTACGAAGGGCGCCAGCGGTGCGTTCGGATTCACCCAGCTGAAGATCGCTTCAATAATCAATAACGCGATCAGTCCATAAAATACCCATTGGAAAAACAGCAGCGCCGACAGGCTGAAAATCAACGTGGCATTCAATGCCGACCTGACGCCCAGCTCCAGCAAGATGCAGATGACGGCCACCAGGACCGCGCCGATCAGGCTGGCCCAGTCGTAGCCGCCAACCCCGGGCAACAAGCGCCGCATTGGACGCACAGCCCAGTCAGACAGGGTAAAGATGAACTGCGCCAACTGTTGCGGCGGCCGCACCCGCACCGCCTGGATCCAGAATCGCAGTAACAAGACTCCGCCCAGGACGCTGGCGATAGTTTCGATAATCAAGGTGAAAATATTCTGCAACACGACGTGTTTCCCTTTCCAGATGAAGCAATGATTCAGGCTTGCGAACCTCGACACGTGACGGTCCAGCGCGCCAATATACTGATAACTTACCCGAATTCGGGCGCAAGATGTAATTCGGAGATTCGGAGACGTAGGCGAATGCTAGGGCGTGCTGACATATGATTCAAGAAAAGTACGAGTGTACCAGCTGGCTGTCGCAGCCATTATTTCGACTTGGCTGCGCTAGCTGACGATCCTGCCCACGCGTACCCGCAAATAAAAACCCGCTGGACAGCACCAGGCTGTACAGCGGGTGATACCTGAACTTAATCAGGTAAGCCGACAAACGCTAATTACGGGCGTGTGCCAGTTGGGAACGGCCAGGCTGCTGCCGGGTTGAGCACTGTCTTTACTGCTGGCTCAGCTGCAGGTTTTGCCACTGGCTTCTTGGCTGCAGGTTTCGCTGCGGCCTTTTTAACAGCTGGCTTAGCTGCTGCAGGTTTGGCGGCAGGTTTAGCTGCTGCCTTAGCTACCGGCTTTTTTGCTGCTGGCTTAGCCGCGACTTTCTTAACTGCCGGCTTTTTTGCCGCTGGTTTAGCTGCTGCTTTGGCTACCGGCTTTTTCGCTGCAGGTTTAGCTGCTGCTTTAGCTACCGGCTTTTTCGCTGCTGGCTTAGCTGCAGGTTTAGCTGCTGCTTTCTTAGCTGCTGGCTTTTTGGCCGCGACAGCTTTCTTAGCAACTGGCTTCTTTGCTGCTGGCTTAGCTGCAGGTTTAGCTGCTGCTTTCTTAGCTACCGGCTTTTTAGCTGCTACAGCTTTCTTAGCAACTGGCTTCTTAGCTACTGGCTTTTTGGCCGCGACAGCTTTCTTGGCAACTGGCTTCTTGGCCGCTGCTGGTTTTGCTGCTGCTTTCTTAGCTACTGGCTTTTTAGCCGCGACAGCTTTCTTGGCAACTGGTTTCTTAGCTGCTGGTTTTGCTGCTGCTTTAGCTACTGGCTTTTTAGCCGCGACAGCTTTCTTGGCAGCTGGTTTCTTAGCTGCTGGTTTTGCTGCTGCTTTAGCTACTGGCTTCTTGGCCGGTGCTGCTTTCTTCACAGCGGGTTTCTTCGCTGCGGGTTTCTTTGCTGCTGTTGCCATTTTGTTTCTCCTTCACGTGATGGAAAAAATCAAGCTCCAAGTTGGAAACCCGACGAACCCATCGCGATGGGAACGGCGGATTATTCATCGGCGCAATCAACTCTGCTTGCGCTAATGAATTCGGCACCAGCTGAACTGCTCCATCCCCTCATTGATGCAGCACTTCAGCCATAATCGGCTAAGGTCTTTTCCCGGTTTCCAGGACCGGGGAAGAGTCTCGAATTTCGAGTTTCGCGCCACCTGTAGGCTGCGAACCTTGGCCAAAAAACGCCAGCGGCTAGGCCGGCGTCGGAATTCTGTTACAAAAACGTTTAGTTTTTTCCAAAGAAAACGCCGCCAAACCCGATTGAATCGGGGTAAGCGGCGACAACAGATAAGTACGCTTCTGTCTTTGGCTGTTCATTAAGTTTGGAAATCACCTTTCAGTTTGCAGACTTTTTTATAGTACTAAGCGCTGCAGGTCTCCAGCAACCTCTTCCATCCACCTCGTTATTCTTGTCCGAGATCTGAAGCCTTTATTCCCAGTTCAGTGCACCGCCGGTTTGATATTCGATTACACGAGTCTCAAAAAAGTTGCGTTCTTTTTTCAGATCGATCATCTCGCTCATCCAGGGGAAGGGATTTTCTTCCTGAGGGAACATTGGGTCCAGTCCGATTTGCTGCGCGCGGCGATTTGCGATGAACCGCAAATAACCTTTGAACATTGGCGCATTCAAACCGAGCACTCCACGCGGCATTGTATCCTCTGCGTAGCGATATTCCAACTCTACTGCGCTTAAAAACAACGCTTTAATCTCATCGCGGAATTCCGGCGTCCACAAATGCGGATTTTCCATCTTGATTGTGTTGATCAAATCGATGCCGAAGTTACAGTGCATCGACTCATCGCGCAGGATGTATTGGTACTGTTCCGCCGCACCCATCATCTTGTTTTGACGGCCCAGCGCAAGGATCTGCGTGAAGCCGACGTAGAAGAAAAGGCCTTCCATGATGCAGGCAAACACGATCAGCGAGCGCAACAATTTCTGATCGTTTTCCGTAGTGCCGGTCTTGAATTCAGGATCGGTCAGCGTATTGATGAAGGGGATCAGGAACTCGTCTTTATCGCGGATCGATTTGACTTCGTGATAGGCGTTGAAGATTTCCGCCTCGTCCAGACCGAGCGATTCCACGATGTATTGATAGGCGTGGGTGTGGATAGCTTCTTCAAAAGCCTGGCGCAGCAAATACTGGCGACATTCCGGCGCAGTGATATGGCGATACGTGCCAAGCACGATATTGTTGGCGGCGAGCGAGTCGGCGGTAACGAAAAACCCCAGGTTGCGCTTGACCAGGCGGCGTTCATCGTCAGTCAGGCCGTTCGGATTCTTCCACAGCTCGATGTCGCGCTGCATGTTGATTTCCTGCGGCATCCAGTGGTTGGCGCAGCCGGCCAGGTACTTGTCCCAGGCCCATTTGTACTTGAATGGGACCAGTTGATTGACGTCGGTATGGCCGTTGATGATGCGCTTGTCGGCGGCATTGACGCGGTGCGTCACGTCGACTGCCGGTGCTGCTTGGAATGCGCTATCGGACATTTGCGGAAGTGCTGAAGGTGCAAATGCCGCTTGCGCCGGCATAGGCGGGGTACGAGGAGCGGGGGCCGAACTTTTTTCTTCATCCCAGGAGAGCATGCTTTATTCCTTTATCTTTCGTCTGGTTGGGCTGGATAATTTGCCGTGTTGCTCTGGCTGCTCAACCTGCCCCACTATTTATCTTTGCAATTTAACCGTTTTACCTAGTCAGTTGAGGACAGAGTAATTCGCCACGCTGCGGTGGCTCTTAAACTCTGTCCCCAAAGAGCTATATGAACTGTTTTACTGGCTTACTGGCAGGCTTCGCACTCTTCGAAACCAGGGTCGCCAGGACGCATGGTGCATGCCGGTCCATCCAGTTCTTGTGGCGCAGCCGCAACAGGCGCAGTGCCGTAAGTCGCTGCCGCACCGCCGCTGGCGCCGCCATCTACCGAAACCGCATTCAGCGCGCCGGTTTTAGATGTCGACTTTTCAGTATGCGTTGCGCCAATGGTACGCAGGTAGTAAGTGGTCTTGAGACCGCGCAACCATGCCAGCTTGTAAGTTTCGTCGAGCTTTTTACCCGATGCACCTGCCATATAGATATTCAGCGATTGCGCCTGATCGATCCATTTCTGACGACGCGACGCCGCTTCCACCAACCAGGATGGCTCAACCTCAAATGCTGTGGCGTAAATCTCGCGCAGATCTTGCGGAATGCGATCGATCTTGGCCAGGCTGCCGTCGAAATACTTGAGGTCGGAGATCATCACTTCATCCCACAAACCACGTGCTTTCAAATCGCGCACCAGGTATTCATTGATTTCGGTGAACTCGCCGGACAGGTTCGATTTCACATACAGGTTCTGGTAAGTCGGTTCGATACAAGCCGATACGCCAATGATGTTAGAGATGGTGGCGGTCGGTGCAATCGCTACGCAATTCGAGTTGCGCATGCCGAATTCCTTGATGCGGGCACGCAACTCGGTCCAGTCCAGTGCTTCCGACATGTCGACTTCGAGGTAGCCGCCACGCTCTTCAGCCAGCAGTTTCACGGAATCTTGCGGCAGGATGCCACGATCCCACAGGGAACCGCGATAGCTGCTGTAACGGCCACGCTCTTCCGCCAGTTCAGTCGATGCCCAATAAGCGTGGTAGCAAACCGCTTCCATCGAATTATCGGCAAATTCAACCGCTGCTTTCGAGGCATAAGGTACGCGCATCATGTGCAGGCAATCCTGGAAACCCATGATACCGAGACCAACCGGGCGATGCCGCAGATTGGAATCACGCGCCTTCTTCACTGCATAATAGTTAATATCGATCACATTATCCAGCATGCGCATTGCAGTATTGATAGTTTTCTGCAATTTGGCGTGATCCAGCTTGCCGTCTTTCATGTGCGCCGGCAGGTTGACCGAACCCAGGTTACATACGGCGATCTCGGATTCGTTGGTGTTCAGCGTGATCTCGGTGCACAGGTTCGAGCTGTGGACCATGCCAACGTGCTGCTGCGGCGAACGGATGTTGCATGGATCCTTGAAGGTAATCCATGGATGGCCGGTTTCGAACAGCATCGACAGCATCTTGCGCCACAAGTCGAGTGCCTGGATCTTCTTGAACAAGCGCAGTTCGCCGCGGGCAGCCTTGGCTTCATAGCCGGTATAAGCTTCCTCGAAGGCCTTGCCGACCTTGTCATGCAGGTCCGGCGCATCGCTTGGCGAGAACAGGGTCCACTCGCCCTTTTCCATGACGCGCTTCATGAACAGGTCTGGAATCCAGTTGGCGGTGTTCATGTCATGGGTACGGCGGCGATCGTCGCCGGTGTTCTTGCGCAGGTCGAGGAATTCCTCGATATCCATGTGCCAGGTTTCCAGGTAGGCGCATACCGCGCCCTTGCGTTTGCCGCCCTGGTTCACTGCCACAGCAGTGTCGTTGACTACTTTCAGGAACGGCACCACGCCTTGCGACTTGCCGTTGGTGCCCTTGATATGGGCGCCCAGCGAACGTACCGGTGTCCAGTCGTTACCCAGGCCGCCGGCATATTTGGCCAGCAAGGCGTTTTCCTTGATGGCTTCGTAGATGCCGTCGAGATCGTCGGCAACCGTGGTCAGATAGCAAGACGACAGTTGCGAGCGCAGTGTGCCCGAATTGAACAGGGTCGGTGTCGAGCTCATGAAATCGAAGCTGGACAACAGGTTGTAAAACTCGATCGCGCGTGCTTCGCGGTTGACTTCATTCAGCGCCAGGCCCATCGCTACCCGCATGTAAAACGCTTGCGGCATTTCGATGCGGATATCGCGGATATGCAGGAAATAACGGTCATACAAAGTTTGCAGGCCGAGGTAACCGAATTGCAGGTCGCGCTCTGGCTTCAATGCTTCGCCCAGTGCTTTCAGGTCGAACTGTGCCAGCTTGCTATCCAGCAGGTCGGATTCGATACCCTTTTTAATGAATTTCGGGAAATATTCGAGATATTCGGCGGGTGCATCAGCTTGCGCCACTTCTTTGCCGAATACTTCCTTACGGATTGTGTGCATCAGCAGACGCGCAGTAACCGTGCTGTAGGCAGGGTCTTTTTCCATCAGCGCGCGGGCTGCCAGAATCGCCGATTTGTGCAGTTCTTCAACCGGTACGCCGTCGTACAGGTTCTTGACGGTTTCGGCCAGGATGGCTTCCGCGTCAACGTGCTTTTCCAGACCGATACAGGCAGCGGTAATCAGGTCGCGCACCTGGTCCATGTCCAACACGCGGCGCTGGCCGTCTTCGGTCACAAACAACTCAGTGCCGGCTACGGTTGCCGTGGCGCCGGTTTGCTGTTGCGAACGCTCTTCCATGCGCTTGGCGCGATACAGCACGTAGGCACGCGCCACGTCATGCTCGCCGGAGCGCATCAGGGACAGTTCAACCTGGTCCTGGATGTCTTCAATATGGAACGTGCCGCCATTCGGCTGCCGGCGCACCAATGCGGCGACGACGTTGGAAGTCAATTGCTCGACCAGTTCGCGCACCCGTGCCGATGCAGCACCCTGGCCGCCATTGACTGCGAGGAATGCCTTGGTGACAGCGATCGAGATCTTCGACGGTTCAAAGCCGACCACGGCGCCGTTGCGGCGGATGATGCGGTAGTCGCCGAAACTGCTGGAAACCTTGACGGGAGAGCCGCTACCGGTTGATGGCGGAACACCAGCGACTTCGGCTGATGATTTAACGGAAATTTCTTGAGTAGATTGCACTGAGCCTCCCGAGACTGTGAAAACAGGCGAAACAATTACGCCTGCTGTTATTAATTAGAACCTTGGAACCGTTGATGGTTCAGATACTGCTATTGCTGCATCAGTCATTACTGCACCGACTACCTGTCGGCGGGCGTTCATGACAGATGCCCGAATTCAGATAAAAAGAAAAAACTGCATTGCTAAATAAAGGAACTGCGAATAGAACTGCTTAGACCTGCAACAAACCCAGAGGCCGCTTAGCAGCCTGTCCGACACCTGCATTTATACTGATATGAGTACAAAAACAAAACACCACACGGTGGACAGACCATGCAAAACAAGCCACGGACGAGATACGAAAAACACTACATATAGGTTTCTGGATTTGATTTTTACTAATTGTAGTACCTAGGGCGCGCCGATGCAATCCAAAAGTAGGATCTTTTTTATATGCGAAAAGAGACTATTCAATTGACTTTTTTGTCTATGGCAGGAAAGCGCAAAGGCAGTTTGCCGGAGGTCTGCTGCATATGCCCGGCTAAGGCTTGCTGGTATTGGAGCCAGTCAAAAAACGGACCTGGATCGGTCTTTCTCCCGGGCGCGATATGTTCATGCCCGGTCACCGCGGCGAGAGGGTAACGCAACTGCAAGGCATGGGTCAATGAAGCCAGCGCTCGATATTGCAATACTGGAAACTGTTCGAAATCGGTCCCCTCCAGCTCGATCCCGATTGAAAAATCGTTGCAGCGCTCGCGGCCTTCGAAACACGACACACCCGCATGCCAGGCGCGATCATTGGCAGAGACGAACTGGACCACTCCGCCGTCGCGCAGTATCAGGAAATGAGATGAAACCCTGAGCGGGCGCAACTGTTCGAAATAAGGATGGGCGTCATAATCCAGGCGATTGCCGAACAGGTCGGCAATATAGTGGCCGCCAAACTGGCCCGGCGGCAGGCTGATGTTATGAATCACCAGCAAATCCGCCACGCAACCATCTGGCCGCGTATCGCAGTTGGGCGACGACTGGCGCACCACTTCCTCGGGACGGCACCAGCCGTCTGCACCGATTGAAAAACTTGGGGGAAGCGATGTCTGCTCCGTCATTGTTAGCTGGTCCTGGTCTTGAATTGAATCTTAATCCTGCTCATTAATCCTGCTCATGGATCGACAAACGTTGCATCCGGTAGCGCAACTGGCGAAAACTGATGCCCAGCAAATCGGCTGCCTTGGTGCGATTGAAATGCGTACGCGTCAGTGCTTGCCGAATCACGTCGCGTTCGATGTCGTCAAGATAATCCGGCAGCGATGGCGGCAGTTCGGCGCCGTTGAATTGCGTTGCAATGGCTGCCACGCTAGCCGCGCCAGTCACAAGCGGCTCCAGACTCGTCGCCATGGCGGTACCAGCCATCCCGGTTTCGTAGTAATGATCGCCAGGTTCCAGTACCTCTGCTACTTCTGCGAACCGCCCTTGGCTGCCGGGCTTCAAACCCAGATCCGCCACCTCGATCACGCCGTCGTTGGCAAACGCCAACGCGCGCTCCAGGATATTTTCCAGCTCGCGCACATTTCCCGGAAACGCATAAGCACGCAGCGCCGACAAAGCCGCCGGCGCCAGCGTCACCTGCTCCGCCTGCGGGGTAAACGTCGACAAGCGTCCTAAGATCGCCGCGACCAGCAGGCCGATGTCATCCAGCCGCTCTCGTAACGGTGGCAGTTTTAATTCAATGACATTCAAACGATAGTACAAATCCTGGCGAAATCTACCTGATTCGACACACTCGCCCAAATTCTGATGCGTAGCGCTGACTAGGCGGACGTCCACCGCCTCTTCCACCGTGGCGCCAACCTTGCGCACCCGGCGTTCCTGGATCGCCCGCAACAGCTTGACTTGCATCGCCAACGGCAAGTCGGCGACCTCATCCAATAGCAAGGTACCGCCATTCGCGGCTTGAAAAAATCCGTCGCGGTCGTCGGCAGCGCCGGTAAAGGCGCCTTTACGGTAGCCGAAGAACTCGGCTTCCATCAAAGCTTCCGGGATTGCGCCGCAATTGACGGCGACAAAGGGTTTGTCGGCGCGCGGACTGAGTGCATGGATATCCCGTGCCGCCAGTTCCTTGCCGCTGCCGGATTCGCCGGTAATCGCCACCGGCGCCATGCTGCGCGCCAGACGCACGATCTGCGTACGCAACTCTTGCATGGCGGCAGATTGGCCGATCAGGCGTAACGCAGCGCCTGGGCGGAGTTTGGCATCCGCTGCCGGGCGCTGGTTTTCGACCGGTTTACCGACACGCAATGCCGATTGCACCATCAAGCGCAACTGATCGAGCGCCACCGGTTTCGACAAATAATCGAAAGCGCCTGCCTTCAACGCCATGACGGCATTGTCGGCACTGCCATAGGCGGTAATCACGGCAATCGGTATGACCTTTTCGCCAGTGGTGACTTCGCGCACCAATTCGATCCCCAGTCCGTCCGGCAGACGCATATCGGTCAAGATCAAGGCATAGTCGTTTTGCGCCAAATGACTGCGCGCCGCAGACAAGCTTTCAGCACTATCAACATCCAGCCCCATTTTTACCAATGCTATTTCCAGCAGTTCGCGCAGGTGCGCTTCGTCATCAACAACCAGAATACGGGGTGAAGTCATGGCATTCGTCTTTTTCAGTCAAATCTAATCGGCAAGAGACACCGGGTCATGGGCAGCAAACGCAATAACAAAACGACCACTCACGTGGCTGGAATTCTGTCCTTGAACATCATGCCGGTATTCATAATCGAGCAGTGCGCCGTTATTCAAACACAACTCGCGCGCTAAAAACAAGCCTAATCCGGTGCCTTTGCTGGAAGTGGTATAGAACGGCTCGAACAGGTGCGCCCGGACCGCCGGAGAAATCGGTTCGCCATCGTCCTGCACATGCAACTCCAGGCGCTCCGCTACGCTGGACATGACGTGCAAGCGCATTGCGCCCGGCCGGGCACTGGCGTAACGCACCGCATTCGACAACAGATTTGTCACTACTTCACGCAAATGCAACGGATCGAACCAGACACTGTGCATATCTGCAGCGTCGATCTGCAAGTCAATCGCAGCCGGCGCCACTGCATGGGTTTGCCTGAAATCCCTGACGATATCGTGCAGCATGGGCGCCAGCAGAATCGGTTCAAGCTGCCGCTGCGCCTTGCGCGACAGTTTCAGGATATCTTCAATCATGCGATTCAGGCGCGCGACATTGTCGTCGATAATCGTCAGCAGGCGCATCTCGGCCGACTCGGTGGCATCTTCCGCCAGCAAGGTCGCGGCATACGAAATCGATGCCAGCGGATTACGCACCTCATGCGCGATGCTGGCAGTCAGGCGACCCATGGCAGCCAGTTTCAGTTGCTGGGCCTGGTTTTCAATTTCGCTGACATCCTGCAAAAAGATGACTGCGCGGTACTCACTCAGTTCGCGCATCCTGACCGCGGCAAAGCGCACTTTCAAATGCGCCGCCAGCTCGCGCCGCCCGCTCCAGCCGATAGCCGCCTCCTGGCCCTGGCCAAGATCGTCGGTATGCTTGATAGTGACGAAAACCGCCTCCCCCACGGTCGGGGAAACCGTGCGCGGCAAGTCGCTTACGTGTGATTCCCATGCAAACAAGGCATCGGTGATTGGCGCCAGCACCGCATAATCGCTCAACTTGTGCTGCTGGTCTTCATCAGACAGAGACAAACCCAGCATGCGCTCGGCCGCCGGATTGGCCATGATCAAAGTGCCAACCGGGTCGACCACCAGCAAACCGTCGCCCATGTCTTTGATCGCAATACGGTTAATGTCCATTTGCACCCGTAAATCCCTGCCGCGCTGGGTCGCCAGCTCTTCTTGCTTGATCAGTTTGTTGGCAAGGCGGTTAATCACCAGCACTGCAAAAAAGAAGGCGCCGCCATACAAGCCGGCTTGCAGGGTGGAGGCATCCGGCGTCGACTGCAGAATCTGGTAACCGCTTTCTCCGAGCAATACGATGGTCGCAATTGAAACAAACAACAACGCCAACAGCAGCGGCGCCAGGATCGCGGCGCCGGCCAGAGGAAACAGATACAGGATTGCCAGGCCGCCCTTGGCGCCTCCCGCGCCTATATACAAGATCGATACCGCGATCATGTCCACCGTGATCGGCAACACAATCTGCGCCATGTAATGACGATGGTGATAGGCTGTGACCGCAGTGAAGATGCCGGCGCACAGCAGGTAGACGCTGCAAGTTTGCGGATTCGTAAACAGCTGCGAAAACCAGGTTTCGCTTTTGCTCTGGGTGCTGATATAGGCCAGCATGACCATCGCAACCACGATTCGCGTCACGTTGAAGGTTTGCAGCGTGCGCCAGAACGTGTCCGGCTTATCGTCCGGCGGAGTGGCGGTGGCGGTGTGACTAGGGCTGGGGCTCCTCATGCGTATATGTCCTGTCTCACGATGCATCTTGAATTCGCCGGCACAATGCCCTCAAGCGCCGGCCTCGGCTCAGGGCCACAATAGTCGTAACAGTTCAAAGTGGGACAGAATCTAGGACGAATGCAGGCGGCGGTGCTCCGCACTGCAGAAAACCGTGCCGGAAGCATCGACAAGCGCTTCCGATGCCGGGAAATGCATGCCGCAGTGGGCGCAGGCCACCATGGCTTCGACCTGCGCGGAGGTGGCCGCAGTGGAATCGGCACCGTTGGGAAAAGCCGATCCGCCAGAAGCGGCATGATCGGAACGATGTCGCCCAAGATTTTTCTTAAGACGCTGTAGCCACACAATTACGGCCAGCACGATGACAAATAAAATAATCAGTTTCATACCAATACCCGATGCAACACAACTTCAAGCACGAAACGGCTCCCTACATACGCCAGTAACAAAATGGCAAATCCGGTCAGGGTAAAACTGAGTGCGGTACGGCCGCGCCAACCCTGCCATTTGCGGCCCGCCAGCAGCAAGCCGAACAAGGCCCATGACAGCATGGTGAAAATGGTCTTGTGATCCCATTTGAAGGCCTGGTTAAACAACTCTTCGGAAAACACCACGCCCGACAGCACCGTCAACGTCAACAGGAAGAAGCCGAAAGCGATCAGGCGAAACAACAATTTTTCCATGGTCAGCAGGGCCGGCAGACGATCCAGCGCGGTGCCGAACCAGCCGGTTTTTGCTCCGCCCGGGCGGGTGTGCAAACGCGATTCCTGCAGCACCATCAATACCGCATGGAAGGCGGCGATGGTCAGGGTGCTATAGGCCAGGATGGAAATGACGATATGCCACAAGAACACCGGCGACCTACCGCCCAGCGGCACCATATTTCCTGGGAAGACCGCCGGCAGGATCGCTGCCAGTGCCGCCATCGGCAACACCAGGACCCGCAGGCCGTCCAACGTATAGTTGCGATTTTCCAGCCAATAGGCGGCTACCGAAACCCATAAGGTCGCCGACAGCATCATCGAAAATCCGACCCGCAACTCTTGCGGTCCGACGACGTCGGCCCACAGCACGGCGCCATGCAGCAGCCATGCTGCCGCAACGACAATGGAAATAGTCTGGCGTCGGCTCGACGGCAAAAAGGTGCAGCCTATATATAGCAGCGCCACCAGAACGAAAAGATATGTTTGCATCGTGTAAGTTTACAACATGTGGCGTCTGCGCGGCGCGCTCAAACAAAGCAACTATCCAGCTGGCCATGACCGACCGCAATTTCTTGCAATTTCAATATCACATTCATCAATCCTGAGACGCCGGCCCTTATTCCAGGGGCCGCCTTAGCCGGCATCGGGTAAAATGGCTATTTACATGCTTTACCGTGTCCGCGTTAATGTGCATTAATGTGCATTTACCTATTAATATTAATTAGCCCACTAAATTGGCCCATTAAAGTAGCCCGTTAATTACGCGAGATTACGCAAAAACTGGTTCACTTTGACCAATTGCACCTCTTCTGGAAACGCTGTTACCCATGCTCGACAATCTTACCCAACGCCTCGCCAAAGTAGTAAAAACCATGCGCGGCGAAGCGCGCCTTACCGAAACCAACACTGCTGAGATGCTGCGCG
The DNA here is from genome assembly GCF_900111995.1 of Collimonas sp. OK607. GTDB lineage: Bacteria > Pseudomonadota > Gammaproteobacteria > Burkholderiales > Burkholderiaceae_D > Collimonas. The sequence goes on along the minus strand of NZ_FOKF01000008.1, from coordinate 124,550 downwards.
AGGTACGTCTGGCTTTGCTGGAAGCCGACGTCGCCCTGCCCGCCGTGCGCGAGTTCATCGCCAACGTCAAGCAAAAAGCATTAGGCGAGGAAGTGATTGCATCGCTGACGCCAGGCCAGGCCCTGGTCGGCGTGGTGCAGCGCGAGCTGGCCTCGCTGATGGGCGCCGATCTCGGTCCCGAAGCGTCGCAACTGAGTTTCGCCACCCAGCCGCCGGCGATCATCCTGATGGCGGGTCTGCAAGGTGCGGGTAAAACCACCACCGTCGGTAAACTCGCCAAATATCTGCGCGAACAAAAGAAGAAAAAAGTACTGACTGTCTCCGCAGACGTTTATCGCCCGGCCGCGATCGGCCAGCTGCAGACCGTGACAGCACAGGTCGGCGCCGATTTCTTCCCGACTGCCACGACCGACAAGCCAGTCGATATCGCACTGGCTGCGCTGGACTACGCCAAGCGCCATTATCACGACGTGCTGATCATCGACACTGCCGGCCGGTTGGGTATCGATGAAGCGATGATGAAGGAAATCACCGCTATCCATGCTGCCGTCAACCCGATCGAAACGCTGTTCGTGGTCGACGCCATGCTCGGCCAGGATGCGATCAACACCGCCAAGGCGTTCAGCGATGCGCTGCCGCTGACCGGTATCGTGCTGACCAAACTGGACGGCGACGCCCGCGGCGGCGCCGCGCTGTCGGTAAGACACATCACCGGCAAACCGATCAAGTTTGCCGGCACTGCCGAAAAACTGGATGGACTGGAAGCTTTCGATCCAACCCGCATGGCCAACCGCATCCTCGGCATGGGCGATATCCTGGCGCTGGTCGAAGAAGCCCAGAAAGGCGTCGATGTTGCGGCAGCCAAGGACCTGGCGCATAAAATCAAGGGCGGCGGCAAATTCGACCTGAACGATTTCAAGGCGCAGCTCGGCCAAATGAAGAAAATGGGCGGCTTGTCCAATCTGATGGACAAATTGCCGGCGCAATTCCAGCAGGCGGCGGGCGGCGCCAATATGGACCAGGCAGAAAAACAGGTACGCCGGATGGAAGGCATCATCAACTCGATGACCGCCCAGGAACGGGCCAAGCCCGAACTGATCAAGGCTTCCCGCAAACGCCGCATCGCCACCGGCGCCGGTGTGCAGGTCCAGGAAGTCAATCGCATGCTGTCGCAATTCGACCAGATGCAGTCGATGATGAAAAAACTCAAAGGCGGCGGCATGATGAAAATGATGCGCGGCATGAAAGGCATGATGCCTGGCATGCGCTAGACCCTCTATCGGTACCGTCTCAGCACCGTAGCAGTACCGTTACTTTGCCTTCAAAAGCCTTGCAAGTCATTGACTTGCAAGGCTTTTCGCAAAATTGGGCCGACTCCGCGCAGTTGCTAACCGGTGGCTGCGGGCATTTGTTACCGCCCCTGAATGCTGCAAAGAATACTGAAAATTAGCAAAAACCGGCCGCATAAGCCCGCCAACGGGTGTTTCTCCCAGCGTGGCCGGTGGTTCTGCTTCCGTATCAAATCCCGCACAAACCCGTAAAAAACGCTTGCATCGCCAGGAAAAGCGCAACACTATTAGCGATGCGTGCTTGACGCATTTTTTCACTATCCCTGAAGGAGGCTCAAAGATGGCCACAGCAGCAAAAAAACCAGCGGCAAAGAAAGCTGCAGCACCAGCAAAAGCACCGACTAAATCGGCGCCAAAGGCAGCTCCTAAAAAAGTAACTGCAACCGGTACTGTAGCGCGCAAGCCGAATGCAGCATTTATGAAACCACTGACACCATCGGCCATCCTGGCTGCGGTTGTCGGCGCGACTCCGCTGCCACGCACAGAAGTTACCAAGAAGGTTTGGGAATACATCAAGAAACACAATCTGCAAAATCCAGCCAACAAGCGCAACATCCTTGCAGATGAAAAATTGAAAGCTGTCTTTGGCGGCAAAAAAGAAGTGTCGATGTTTGAAATGACTAAACTCATTTCCGATCACTTGAAATAAAGCTTAGGGCCTGGCTGCTGGACATTGTTCAACGCGTCGCCCTGAGTGCCAAACAAAAACGCCCGCATCACGCGGGCGTTTTTGTATCTGCGGATTCCGGCATCAATCGAGATTCGTAGGGTGGGCACGCATTTGTGCCCACGCGTGACCGCGATAACCGGAGTACAGGCCGGAGTGGCAATGAAATAGGCTGGTAGTCCGCTCGTGGGCACAAAGGCGTGCCCACCCTACATGAGATCAATCGAGCAAGTCCGAATAGTCGATTTCTGCATAGCCTGCCAGCGTCTTCCACGGCAGGACCGGCGGCGCCGCAATCAGGCTGACCGAAGTCTGGCGGCGTGCCGACCCATGCGCATCGAACGACTCCACCCTGCGCGGATACTGGCCTTTGACATCCCAGCCGACCCGTACCGTCAACTCACCACGCTTGCTCTCATAAAGCTGGACACCGTCTTTGACCGGACCAACCGCACGCATGTTTTTCAAACTTTGCGGATCGCTCAGATAGAACGTGCTGCCCCAGTCACCGTTGAAACCGATATTGCCGTAATACTGAGAATCCACCTTGACGGTGCGACGCTGGTGACGCTCGATCAAACGCGCATCCAGTGAACCATCAGCCTGCCGCCGCACCCACATCGGCGAACTACCGGCATCGGGATGATTGTGTCCGCTGTGGTCATGCTCATCGGCGGCCCCGCTGCGGTTGGCGCCAGCACCGCCGTTGCCAATCTCGCGCTCGGTCCAGACCTGGTCGTTGCGCCGGTACACGCGCTCGGTGAATGTCGTTTCGCGCTTGACGCCATCGCGTCCCGACACCATCGAATAATGTTGGATCAGCAGGTTCTGGTCAGGAGGATTGACCGCAGCCTGCGTAAGCGACATCGGCGACAACAGCACCACTGTCATCAACATCTTCATGCCATTCATCCGACTTTTTAAAAAAAACATTTTTCCACCGAAAAAATTGCCGCCATCGCTGCGATGGCGGCGGCAATACTATTGAAGAAAATTATTACAGGCCAAGCGCATTTTTAACTTTGCCAAACACCTTGATGTTTTCAAATGTGCCTTTGAAGCTGTCGCTGCCAGCACCTGCCGAAAACAACATCACGTCACCACCACCGTGCGTCTCCGAACCGGGAGAGCCGGCAAAGCGTACGCCAACCTGCTGCAGATAATCGTCAGCCTCGGTATCGACATTGGTCAGATCGCCGTCGTCCGGACGGCGCGGCGCACTGCCGTTGCCGAACACCAGCGTGGTGTAGGGCTTGCCATCGGCGGCCAACGCCAGCTTGCCGTCGTAATAGTTGGCGACCTTGCCCAGAATCGGATTGCCGCGTTTCGGATAGCCATTGAAGCCGATCGCATGGTCATGGTCGGCGGTAACCACGATCAAGGTATCTTTCAAGTCGACCAGTTCCAGCGCCTTCTTGATGGCGGCGTCGAAAGCCAGCGTATCTTCCAGCGCGCGCTTGGCGTTGGTGCCGTGCAAAGCATGGTCGATGCGACCGCCTTCGACCATCAGGAAATAACCTTTCGGACTCTTCTTGAGCACGCCGATAGCTTTTTCCGTCATCTCCGCCAAGCTCGGCTGGTTCAGGTTTTTCTTGACCCGATCCAGTTCGTAATCCATGTCGCTGGTGGTAAACAAACCCAGCAATTTGCTGACATTGGCCGGATTGACGCTCTTCAGTTCAGTGCCCGAAGCGACATAGGTATAACCAGCCGCCTTGAACATGCTCAGCGCATCGAGCTCGTCATTACGCTGGCTGGCCGGGTTACTCTTCGGCAGGAAATGCCGCAATCCGCCACCTAGCAAGACGTCGATGCCATCCTTCAGCGCCGTGTTATAACGCGGCGCGCCCGGAGTCGCCTGTTCCGTGATGGTGTTGTACGCATCACGGTTGCAGACGTGGGCGTAGGTTGCCGCCGGCGTAGCGTGGCTGATACGTGTGGTGCTGACCGCACCGACCGCCTTGCCTGCCCCCTTCGACAATTCCAGCAAAGTCTGCACCGCCTGGCCGTTACCGGCGACGCAGGTAGAGTCCGCCTTGGTTTGATACGGCTTGCCGGTAGCATCGTACGGATTGGTATCGGAAGACATTGAAATTACATCGTTCTTCATTTTTACGCCGGTCATGTACGCCGCCATCGACGGCGCGCTGTCGGTGGTCTGAGCATCCAGCGAAAAAGTCTTGACGCGCGCTGTACGCGTTAATGTTTCCATCGTCAGGCGGCCGGCTTCGCCATGACCGTAGATGCGTGCCGCGGTGACCGTTACCGGGCCCATGCCATCGCCCAGGAAGAAGATGACGTTTTTCGCGGTTGCAGTGTCGGCTGCCATGACGTTCGCGGTGACGAGTAAAGACAGCGGCGATAACGCGCACAGCGTGGCGCATTGAAGGACTCGACGCTGGAACTGCTTGTTTGCTGGTTTAATTATTTTCATTTCTGACCTTTGCTTTGTATATGTTCGACAAATTCGGTTGGCCTGCAGGCTCAAAGGCCGACGGCTTTTTTAACCAGGCCGAACACTTCGGTGTTGTCCAGGACGCCGCGAATATTTTGCGCACCCATACCCTGCGCACCGATAAAGACATTGGTGCCGCCATGCGTCTCACCACCGGCTTCAGTCGGAACCACCGACTCTTGCATATAGTCTTTGTCAGCCACTTGCATGTCGGACAGCGCACCGCGCGTCGCCAGATGGTTAGGACCATTGCCGAAGCCGATCACGGTGTACGGATTGTTGTTGATGTCGCGCTCCGGCTGGCCGGTGAGGACGTTCTTTACCAGGCCGAGAACGCCAGGCTCGCTGCTGGTGGTTTTGCCGGTACGCTTGGCGTAGCCGTTCAGCAGGATCGAATGATCATGGTCGGCGGTAACCACTACCAGCGTATTCTTCAAACCCGGATCGACTTGCTCCATCTTGTCGAGTGCAAGCTTGATCGCGTCGTCAAAAGCAACGGTCTCCTGCAATGCGCGGCGCGCATTGGTGGCGTGCAATGCATGATCGATACGACCGCCTTCGACCATCAGGAAGAAACCGGTCTTCTTGCTACTCAACAGGTCGATCGACTTGCCGGTCATCTGCGCCAGGCTCGGTTCCTTGGCTGCATCGCGATCCAGGTCGTAAGTCATGTGATCTTTGTTGAACAGGCCAACCACTTTCGGTGTCGCGGCTCCGATTTTGTCGAACTCTGCAAAATTGCTGGCGTAGGTATAACCGGCAGCCTTGAATTCCGCCAGCAGGTCACGGCTATCGCTGCGCTTGCTGTCGGCATCGGTCTTCGGCAGGAAATGACGACGGCCGCCGCCGAAAATGACATCGACGCCATCGCTCAGCTTGCTGTTGAAACCGGCGCCCTTGGGTGTCAGCTGCGCGGCGATATTGTTTTCGCCGTCACGGTGGCAGATATGCGAATAAGTCGCGGCCGGAGTGGCATGCGTAATCCGCGTGGTAGTCACAACGCCGGTGCTGTAACCCTTGGCCTTCATGATTTCCAGCAAAGTGTCGGCCGGCGTGCCATTGCCGCTCGGGCAGGTGCTGTCGGCGCCGTTGACATAACCTTTACCGCTGGCGTCGCGGGCGCTGGTGTTGGCCGACATGGCGATCACTTCGTTATTCGCCTTGACACCGGTCATGTAGGCCGCCATCGATGGCGCGCTGTCAGTTACCTGGGCATCGTTGGAATAGGTGGTGACGAAACCGCTTTCCGGCAAAGTATCGATGGTCAGATCGCCCTCTTCGCCCACCTTGTAAATGCGGGCAGCGGTCATCGTAGTGATGCCCATGCCGTCGCCGAGGAAGAAGATGACGTTCTTGCCGGGAGCCTTGACTTCAGGTTTCTCGACCGGTGTCTCAACCAGCGAGCTGCTGCCAGAACCGCTACAACCCGCCAACGCCACCGACCCGATGGCGGCGGCAATCAAAATACGTAATTTCATTCATCGCTCCGTGTTAACAATCAGAAATAAGCATCTATTTGTAATAATGTGTAACAACTGTAACCAAAAGTTATTACGTGTTGATGACGAACATGCTGATGACGAAAGAACGCAGATCTGCGGCCGAAACCGGAACGGAAACGATGAATGCTTGGCCCGAGCACCGCCGGGCCAATTAACGGATTGCTTCTTATAGAGGGAGCCGACGACGCCCGGGACAGGCGTCGGCCCTGGGGAGAATTACCGGTGAGCGGAAACTGTATGGATTGGCAGATCGTCCTTATATTCCCAGCGCTTCCATGCAGCCAATACCGCATTGGGATATTCAGGACGTCCGCGGCTGCCGTTGTAGCGGCCGAGCGCGAGATACAGGTTGCCCTTTTCCATATCGATGTACATCCGCAGAATCGAACAGCCGTAACGCAGATTGGTCTGCATGTTGAATAATTTGCTGCGGTCGGCATCGCCGATGACGCGGGTCCAGAACGGCATGACCTGCATGTAGCCATGGGCGCTGACGCTTGATAGCGCGTACTTCCGGAAGGCTGATTCGACCTGGATCAGGCCCAGCACCATGCCCGGATCGAGGCCGGCGCGCTTGGCTTCATACCAGGCGGTTTCCAGGAATTCGATGCGCATTTGCGCATCCGGCAGTTTCCTCTTCAGGCGCTCCGACATTTCGCCCAGCCAGTACAGATACTGGATACGCTGGTCGATGTCGGAAAATTTTGGTTTAGGTGGACGGGCGTCATTGATGGCGCGCGACAAAGCCAGGCGTACTGAATCCGCCAGCTCTTCTTCTTTTTGATTGCCGGCATGCGCCATGCTGCCAAATAATAAAGGCAGCAATACCGGCAACAACCCAAACCAACGAGACCAACGCAATCGACACTCCCCAAAATGCACTTTTATTTTGGGATGAGTATACAAAGATGCGCAAGGAAAGCGTAAAGAAAACGCGAAGAAAACGGCGCAAAAACCCGATGCGCCGTTATTTTGTTGTTTTTAGGAAACTAGACGCGCCTTGATGAAGTCAGCCACCTCTGCCAGTGGCACAGTAGTGGCCTCGGTATCGCGTCGTCCCTGGTATTCCAGCTGACCGTCCTTGAGACCACGATCGCCGATCACCACGCGATGCGGCACGCCAATCAGCTCCCAGTCGGCAAACATCGCGCCCGGGCGTTCGCCGCGGTCGTCCAGGATCACGTCGACGCCAGCCGCCGACAGTGTTTCATACAACTTGTCGGTTTCTTCTTTTACGGCTTCGCTGCGGTCATAGCCCATTGGGCACAAAACCACCTCGAACGGCGCGATAGCTGTCGGCCAGATGATGCCCTTGTCGTCGAAATTCTGTTCAATGGCAGCACCCAGGATACGTGTAATGCCGATCCCATAACAACCCATCTGCAACAGCTGCGGCTTGCCGTTCTCATCCAGGAAAGTCGCCTTCATCGATTCCGAATAGGCGGTTCCCAGCTGGAATACATGGCCGACTTCGATCCCGCGCAGGATGGCCAACGCGCCTTTACCGTCCGGCGATGGATCGCCCTCGACCACATTGCGGATATCGAACACCATCGGCTCGGGCAAGTCGCGGCCCCAGTTGACGCCGGTGAAATGGAAATCCACTTCGTTGGCGCCACTGACAAAGTCATGCATGTTGGCAACGGTAACGTCTGCCACCACGGTAACCGGCTTTTTGGTATTGACCGGTCCCAGATAACCTGGCGGCGTGCCGAAATATTCGACGATTTCCTGTTCCGTGGCAAAACGATAACCAGCCAGGCCAGGGATCTTGTTGACCTTGATTTCGTTCAGCTCATGGTCGCCACGCAGCATCAGCAGCCAGACTGTCTTGCTTGCGGCTTCCTTATCGGTTGCTTCTTTTTCAACAGTCAACACGATCGACTTGATAGTGTCTGTCAAAGGGATTGCCAGCAATTCCGCTACCGCTTCACATTTGGCCTTGCCAGGTGTCGCCGTCTTGGTCAGCGCTTGCGTCGGCGCAGCCCGGGACGGGTTCAAAGGCAAGGATTCGGCCGCTTCCATATTGGCGGCGTAATCCGAGTCAGGACAGTACACGATGGCGTCTTCGCCGGTGGCGGCGATAACGTGGAATTCGTGCGAACCGGTGCCGCCGATGGCGCCGTTGTCGGCAGCTACCGCACGGAACTGCAAGCCGAAACGGTTGAAAATGCGCGTGTAAGCGTCATACATGATCTTGTAAGACTGTTTCAGGCCGTCCAGGTCGCGATCGAAGGAATAGGCGTCTTTCATCGTGAATTCACGCCCGCGCATCAAGCCGAAACGCGGCCGGCGCTCATCGCGGAATTTGGTCTGGATATGGTAAAAATTCACCGGCAGCTTGCGATACGAGCGCAATTCAGTGCGGGCGATGTCAGTAATCACTTCTTCCGAAGTCGGCTGAATGATGAAGTCGCGACCGTGGCGATCCTTGACGCGCATCAGTTCAGCGCCATATTTTTGCCAGCGCCCGGTTTCTTGCCACAACTCGGCCGGCTGTACCACCGGCATCAGCAATTCCACCGCTCCGGAACGGTTCATCTCCTCGCGCACGATGTTTTCGACCTTGCGGATTACGCGCAAGCCCATCGGCATGTAGGTATAAATGCCGGAACTGATGCGTTTGATCATGCCGGCGCGCATCATCAGTTTGTGGCTAACGATTTCAGCGTCGGATGGAGCTTCTTTGAGCGTGGAGATAAAAAAACGGGAGGCGCGCATAACGATGAATTCTTTTTAAAAAGAGAGGGTTATAATCAACTCAATTTTAAAGGATTAGCTGGCTGATGCGCCTACTCTTTGCACAATTGATTAATGTTCTGGCCATTGTTGTTACAGGTCAGGACAAATTGCGCGCCTAGTCGGGTGAGGACAGAGCTCTTTGCATAGCCATGGAGGCTTTATGGCTCTGTTCCGCAATGATGACGGCAAGCAAGGAATCTAGCAGAATAAGCAGTAGATCCGCCCGGCCGCAGAAAGTTTTGAGGTAACAACATGCTTGACCGTGAAGGCTTTCGCCCGAACGTCGGCATTATCTTGCTCAATACCCAGAATGAAGTCTGGTGGGGCAAGCGCGTGCGCGAACATTCGTGGCAATTTCCACAAGGCGGTATCAAATACGGTGAAACCCCGGAGCAGGCAATGTTTCGCGAACTCGAGGAAGAAATCGGGCTGAAGGCGGAACACGTCAAGATCATCGGCCGCACGCGCGACTGGTTGCGTTACGAGGTGCCTGATCATTTTATCAAGCGTGATGTGCGTGGGCATTATCGCGGCCAGAAACAGATCTGGTTTCTGCTGCGCATGGTCGGACGCGACTGCGATGTCAACCTGCGCCTGACCGAGCACCCCGAATTCGACGCCTGGCGCTGGCACGACTACTGGGTTCCACTGGACGTCGTGATCGAATTCAAACGGGATGTATACCAGCGGGCCTTGCAAGAATTATCACGTTTCCTGACACGTCCTTTGCAGAATGTGCAGCATCACGCCCGTCATTTACGCACCGGCCATGGACCGCGCGCATCGACATCGACTGAATCCCCCCCGGCCTGCGCCGAACCCGAAAAGAAGTGAGCACCTCTATGGCTTTTGATTTTGCTTTCCGCATTCCCGCTGCAAAGAAGATACCGCAACTACTGGTACTGACCGCTAGCCTGCTGTTGTCAGGCATCGCTGCACAAGTGCATGCTGCTACCGATCCGTTCTACCCAAGCGCTGTCCCGCAATCGAATTCCGGCTTGCCCGACGATGATTCGGACGATGGAAAATCATGGCAGGAACTCAAGACGCAAATTCCGCCAACCCCGCAGGCGGCCAATCTTGTGCCGCTTGACGTCGGTCCGACTAGCTCGATGAAATTCTTCGTCGATATCAATTCGATATCAGCCGGTAGCGACGGCGTGGTCCGTTACACCTTGGTCAGCAAGAGCCAGGGCGGTGCAGAAAATATCAGCTATGAGGGAATTCGCTGCCAGACTGCTGAAAACAAGCTGTATGCATTTGGCCAGAAGGACGGCAGCTGGTCGCGTTCACGCATAAGCGACTGGAAGCGGATCAGCGAAGTGTCCGGAAACCGGCAACATGCTGAATTGGCAAAAAACTATCTTTGCCAGGATGGTACGGTGGCCGGCAAAGTTGAAGATATCCGTAGCAGGCTGCGCAGCAATCGCCCGATCAAACCGGGTAGCTGATCGAGAACTTTTCGCCCAAACAAAAACGGCTCCTGCAATCTGCGGAGCCGTTTTTTTATTGCCTGAGACTGCTGTCAGTCTCGTTTGCTGCTGATGTTGCTGATGTTGCTTAAAGCAAAACCATATTATCCCGATGAATCAGTTCCGACTCTTCGACGAAACCCAGGATCGCCTGGATTTCCGCTGATGGATGGCGCATGATGCGGCGCGCTTCCGAGCTGGTGTAATTGCTGATGCCGCGCGCGATTGCATGGCCATCGACATCGGTACAGGTAATGACATCGCCGCGGCCAAATTCTCCGGACACTGCCGTTACCCCGATCGGCAACAGGGATTTGCCTTCGTTGCGCAATTTTTGCACGGCGCCGGCATCCAGCATGACCTTGCCTGCAGTTTTCAAGTGATCCGCCATCCATTGCTTGCGTGCGGTGAGTTGCGCGGTTTGCGCGGTCAATTGTGTGCCGATCGCCTCGCCACCGGCAAGCCGCGTCAGCACCGCATCTTCACGGCCCCAGGCAATCACGGTGTGGGCGCCCGAAGTCGCGGCGCGCTTGGCCGCCAGGATCTTGGTAATCATGCCGCCGCGGCCAATACTGGTGCCGGCGTCGCCCGCCATCACTTCCAGCGCCGGATCGCCGGCTTTCGCTTCATACACAAACTCGGCATTCGGGTCTTTCCGCGGATCGGCGGTATACAAGCCCCGTTGATCGGTCAGGATGATCAAGGCGTCGCCTTCAATCAGGTTGGCAACCAGCGCGCCGAGGGTATCATTGTCGCCGAACTTGATTTCATCGGTGACCACGGTATCGTTCTCGTTGATGATCGCCACTACGCCAAAGCGCAACAGGGTGAATAACGTCGAGCGGGCATTCAGATAGCGTTCGCGATCGGCCAGGTCGGCGTGCGTCAGCAATACCTGCGCGGTACGTATATTGTGGGCACGGAAGCTGGTTTCATAGATCTGCGCCAGGCCCATCTGGCCCACTGCGGCGCAGGCCTGCAATTCGTCGATGCTGGTCGGCCGCTTGTCGAAGCCGAGCCGTTGCATGCCTTCCGCCACCGCACCGGAACTGACCAACACGACTTCCTTGCCCATCGCCCGCAACTCGGTAATCTGGGTCGCCCATTTGGCGATGGCGCCGGCATCCAGGCCCTTACCGTCATTGGTTACCAGGGAGGATCCGACTTTGATAATGATGCGCTTGGCTTTTTGAATGACGGAATTCATATTTTTATCTATAGCGGCCACTCACCTTCGCTGGCGCAATTCGATTCGATTGGCAAACGACGGGGAAACAGCGGGCAAAAAAATAGGCCGCGATCGAAGCAGGTCTTTATTCCCTCATCGACAACGGCCGCCAACTAGTGGACTGTAACAGCCGAATTGGGAGCGAAGGGCGCGTACCCGGTGCGCGGGGGCAAGGCGCAAAGCGGAGCAATAGCCATGACTATTGCGAGCATTTGCAACGCCGCCATGCGCGCCGGGTACGTGACAGGCGCTGCTGATTTGGCTGTTATAGTTCACTAAAGTTTAGTCCAGTATCTTGAAACGCGGATCGTCCGGATCGATCGACAGGATAGCTTGTGCTTCTACCACCATGTGTTTCTCTTCCGAGCGCGTTTCCTGCTGGCGCTTCTCGGCCAGGTAGCCGTAGATTTCCGTTACCAGCTCCGGGCAGCCATCGCGGTTCAGCGCGGAAATTTCAAATACCGGGCCTTTCCAGCCGAAGCGCTTGATGAAATCCTTGACGCGCTTGACGCGCTCGCCTTCCGGGATCACGTCGATCTTGTTGAGCACCAGCCAGCGCGGCTTGTCGAACAGCGATTGATCGTATTTCTTCAGTTCCTTGACGATCGCCTTGGCTTCCTTGACCGGATCAACCGTATCTTCGAATGGCGCCAGATCGACGATGTGCAGCAACAAACCGGTACGCTGCAAATGCTTCAGGAACTGGATACCCAGTCCGGCACCTTCCGCCGCGCCCTCAATCAGGCCCGGGATATCGGCGATCACGAAGCTTTTTTCGTGACTGACACGCACTACACCGAGATTCGGATGCAGCGTGGTGAACGGGTAATCGGCGATTTTCGGACGGGCATTGGATACCGCGGTGATGAAAGTCGATTTACCGGCGTTAGGCTGTCCCAGCAAGCCGACATCGGCCAATACCTTCAGCTCCAGCCGCAATTCGCGGCGTTCGCCTTCCTTGCCGTCGCTTTTCTGGCGCGGCGCGCGATTGGTCGAAGACTTGAAGTGGATATTACCCCAGCCGCCCTCGCCGCCCTTGGCCAGCAATACTTCTTGCCCGTGATCGGTCAGATCGGCGATAGCTTCGCCGGTATTGACGTCAACGATCAGCGTGCCAACCGGCATGCGCAGCTTGATATCGTCGGCGCCCTTGCCGTAGCAATCCGAGCCACGGCCATTTTCGCCGCGACCGGCGCGATGCATCTTGGAAAAACGATAATCGACCAGCGTGTTGATATTGCGGTCGGCAACGGCCCAGATACTGCCACCTACGCCGCCATCGCCACCGTCAGGGCCGCCAAACGGGCGGAATTTTTCACGGCAAAAACTCGCAACCCCATTGCCGCCATCGCCGGCAATGACTTCGATTTTTGCTTCATCTATAAACTTCATTCGAAGGTCCTAATGAGGTTGGAGGTTAAATTCTTATTGAAAGACACTGGTAACTTTACCGATTTTTGGTGATTGTTGCAGCACAGGCCGCAACCGGCATTGCAATAATGCCATTATTTTCAAGTGCAACTTGCCGCTAGCGGGTGCCGCAAGCGAGTGGACACGCTGCGTGTTCCAAGTTGTCTGAGCAGTGTTTTCAGTGTCAGTTTCAGTGTTTTACGACCAGAAACCAAAAAGGCTCTACCAGCGGCAGAGCCTTTCGCAACAAGGCTCGAAAGCCTTGCTTATGTCGAACTTAAAGAAACTTAAGCTGCTACGACAGTAACGTAGTTACGCTGGGCAGCGCCCTTGGTTACGAATTGTACTTTGCCGTTGATCAGTGCGAACAGGGTGTGATCCTTGCCCATGCCAACATTTTCGCCTGGATGCGTCTTAGTGCCGCGTTGACGAATAATGATGCCGCCAGCGTTGATCGCCTGGCCACCGTAGACCTTGACGCCGAGTCGCTTTGACTCTGAGTCACGGCCGTTGCGCGTAGTGCCGCCGCCTTTTTTATGTGCCATTTAAAACTCCTGGTATCTAGTTAAGCCGATCGACGCAATTAAGCGTTGATCGAAACGATTTGAATTTCGGTGTAATTTTGACGATGGCCTTGATGCTTCTGATAATGCTTACGACGACGCATTTTGAAGATCTTGACTTTATCGTGGCGACCTTGCGCCAATACCTTAACCGACACCGTAGCACCTTCGACCAGCGGTGCACCAAACTTAATGGTGTCACCAGCGCCAACTGCGAGCACTTGATCAATAGTGAGTTCGGTGCCAATGTCTGCAGGTATCTGTTCTATTTTGAGTTTTTCGCCGGCAACAATCTTATATTGTTTGCCACCGGTTTTTATGACCGCGTACATATGAAACCTCATCGAAATGATTGAAGACTATTAAAAAAATTTCTTTCCTAAAACACCATAATCAGCGACAAACAAACACTAAATCGCTGGGCGGAATCGGGAGAACCTGAGATTGTACATGGACTCGGCACTTTCGTCAAAATCTCTTGACAAGTGTGGAATTCACCACACATTCATGCTTCTACCAAGCAACCTTGACCGAATCCTGACCAAACATTGCTACCCGGCTACGCGCCAACACAGACTCACCAGCAGCACAACGGTCTTTTTCATATAATGGCGGTATTCTGAAACTTTTTAAGGTATTGCCATGAGCGATGTACAAGCGTGGATCAAGGAAACCGTGACCAGCAACCCAGTGGTGCTGTTCATGAAAGGAACCGCGCAATTCCCACAATGCGGATTTTCCGGCCGTGCGATCCAGTTATTGAAAACCAGCGGCGCTGAGAACATCGTCACCATCAACGTCCTGGAAGACCCGGTCGTGCGCCAGGGCATCAAGGACTATTCCAACTGGCCTACCATTCCGCAACTCTACGTCAACGGCGAATTCGTCGGCGGTTCCGACATCATGAACGAGATGTTTGAGTCGGGCGAACTGCAAACCTTGCTGAAGGCCTGAGACCGCAAGTGGTCTCGTCCAGCCGCCTTGCCGCCGATGCCGTCCAGCCGCCACGCCGCCTGATTGTAGGTATTACCGGCGCTACCGGCGTCATCTACGGCGTGCGGCTGCTGCAGCTGTTGCGCGACATACCTGGTGTTGAAAGCCATTTGATGATTTCCGACGCCGGCGTCCTCAACCTGCACCAGGAGCTCGATATGCGCCGCAAGCAGGTCGAAGCGCTGGCGCACGTGGTGCACAATGTGCGCGACATCGGCGCGGCCATCGCCAGCGGCTCGTTTCAATCGGACGGCATGATCATTGCGCCCTGCTCGATGAAAACCCTGGCCGCAGTCGCCAACGGCCTGTCCGACAATCTGATCACGCGTGCCGCCGATGTGGTACTCAAGGAGCGCCGGCGCCTGGTATTGATGGTGCGCGAAACGCCCTTCAACCTGGCGCATCTGCGTAACATGACCAGCGTCACCGAGATGGGCGGCATCATCTTCCCGCCACTGCCCGGGTTTTATCACCGGCCGCAAAGCATTGCGGAAATGGTCGACCATACGTTGGGACGGGTGCTGGATTTATTTGCCCTCCAGCATACGCTGACGCCACGCTGGAATGGTTTGAAAGCGGATTAAAAAGGCCGGACAAACTGCTCCGGCCTTTTTCATTTCTTAACCACTTTCCAGTACTTAACGTCCGCTGCGCCCTGCCAGCCATGCGGTACGCAGCGCTGGCACCGGTGCAGCTGCCGATTTCGTGTCAGCCTTGATACTTATCTGTGGCGCGCTGTCAGCCAGCAACCTGACTCTGAAGGTCATCAACTCATCGCGTCGAAAAGCATGGATGGTGACAGTGTCACCAACCCGGTAACGCGCCAGCAACGCGTCCAGACTGTTAGGCACCCGAATGCCGTCAACCGCCACCAGTACGTCGCCAGCCGACAAACCGGCGCGATGCGCAGCGCCGCCTTCATACACATTCACCAGTTTGCAATCGCCGCCATTGCGCGCGCTGCGCACACCGAGCGAAGGTTTACCCGGTTTACGGCTATCGCTCAGCACAATGCCGGTCGGCGTCAATAATTTCGCGAGTGGCAAATCATCGGTTGCACGCACATAACGATCGAAGAAACGTTTCAGCTTGAGGCCGGTTACTTCATCGAACAACGCTTCGACCGCAGTCTCGCTGACACCGCGGCCGCTCAATGCGTTGTCTGCATAAAAATCGCGACCGTACCGTTGCCACAAGGCGCGCATTACATCATCCAGCGATTTCCGGCCCTTGGTTTCGCTACGGATTGTCAGGTCCAACGCCAGCGCCACCAGCGAACCCTTGGTGTAATAGCTGACAATCGCATTCGGCGCGTTTTCATCCTGGCGATAATATTTGACCCAGGCATCGAAGCTGGAATCGGCCACGCTTTGTTTGTGCCGGCCACTGCCAAGCAGTACGCCGTTGATGGTTTTCTCAATCAACTTGAAATAAGCCGGCTGATCAATCAAGCCGCTGCGCAACAGCATCAGGTCATCGTAATAGCTGGTGAAACCTTCGAACAGCCACAACAAGGGCGTGTAATTTTCGACCTGCAGATCATAAGGCGCAAATGCCGCAGGCTTGATGCGTTTGACGTTCCAGGTATGGAAATATTCGTGGCTGCACAGACCGAGGAAGGTACGGTAGCCATCGCTCATTTCCGCCTGCCCCTTGACCGGCAAATCGGCGCGCGCGCAGATCAATGCGGTGGAAGCGCGATGCTCAAGGCCGCCATAACCGTCGCCCACTGCCAGTGTCAGGAACACATAGCGTTGCATCGGTGCGCGCTTGGCAAACTTGCTGCCGGCTGGCTCGAAGAAGGCGATCTGGGTTTCGCAAATCTTTTTCAGATCGGCGCTCAGGCGCGCCATGTCCAGGTTCGGCACATTGCCGGTAATGGCAATCTCATGCGGTACGCCGTGCGCCTTGAAACTGGCTAGCTGGAAGGTGCCCATTTCGACCGGGTGGTCGATCAGTTCGTCGTAGCTGGTGGCGACATAACTGCCGAATGAACCGCGCTTGGCTTTCAGCGGCGGCAACGCGGTAGCGATACGCCAGGCGTCAAAGGCATCGCCTTGCGGGCGCTGGATATCGACGATGTGCGAGGTATTCTCCTGGCCGACCACGCGCAAGAATACGCTGGTGCCGTTGAAGAAACCGTGGGTCTGGTCCAGATGCGCGGTACGCACCGACAGATCCCATGCATACACCAGGTAATGCAAGGTCAACGGGCCGTCGCACGGCGCCGCTTGCCACGAGTGCTTGTCGAGTTTCTTGAGGACGATCTTGCGGCCATTGGATTCGGCCCGGATTTGTACGATATTGCGGGCAAATTCGCGGATCATGTAGCTGCCGGGAATCCACGCCGGCAAAGCGACGATCTGTCCGACTGCTGCCGGTTCAGCAATCGTCAGCGTAACGGCAAACAGATGCGCGGCCGGATCGGCCGCGACGATGCTGTAGTTCAGGACGCTGCTGGCGGATTTGGCATTTAATCTGGCAATATTTTTTTTCATTGTTTATCCCCGAACGTTACCGGCAATCACGGTCAGCATCAGCGCCGCCACCGCCACACAAGTCAATCTGAAACGCAGCTCGATAAACCAGGTCGGCAAGCCGTACCATGGGAACAGGCGTTTGTCAGCCTGATATGCCGCGATAAAGCCGGCAATCAGCAAAGCAAAACCGAAACCGCCAGCCATGGTCGAGAACCAGGCAATGCTGGTCGGCGCCACGCCCCAGACCAGGGCTTTTTTAGTGTGATCTGCCGACAGGTCGGCCCGCAGCACCACCGCGCCCCAGTGGATCCCGCCGAGAAAAGACAAGGCGGCGATGCCATAGGCGAGCTGGCCGCGAATAAAATCGCGGAGCCAGTCGGCATTGACCAGCCAGCATGCCAGCGTCAGCAGCACGAACGGAATCAAGCCGGCATAACCAAGTAAATGAATAAGGCGTTTGTTCAGGAAATGTGGATTCATCTGGTGGCTTCGTCAGGGAACGTCGGTTTGCACAGACTACTCACCGACTGCGCAAAAAAGACGCTAGTGTAGCGGGAATGTGCAAATTAGACCCGACCTCTGCTGATCACTGTCGTATATCGGCGACGGCGTCGATGTCTTGATGGATGCCAGGATCGTCCACCGCCACCTCGACCACGGGATATGCCTTCAGCAGGCTTCGCGCACCTTGATCGCCGCGCAGTGCCAGCAGCTGCGGTAGATACTTGCGACTGAAGCCAACCGGATTGCCGCGCCTGCCTTGATAAATCGGCACTGCAATGTCAGCGCCTTGACGCATGGCAGAGATCAGGGCCTGGATAGTGGTTGCTTGAAGATAAGGCATATCGGCCAGGGCAATCACCCAACCGTCGGCATCCACGGTTTGTTGCAGGCCGCAGACCAGCGACGCCGCCATGCCGTCGTCCGCAGTGTCGCACCGGACCCAGGGGTGGCCGGCAATTTGCGTTACCAGATCAGCTACGCCAGGGCGCAAGACAACACATATCGGCAACGATGCCGCCAGATTGCCGGCAGAAGCTGCCAGTACAGTCTGGCCGGACGCGGTCGGCAACGGCTGCAACAATTTGCTGCGGACACCGCTCGGATCAAAACGCCGGCCACGGCCTGCTGCCAGTAACAGGCCGACGATTTTCCCACTATATTGTTGACGGCCCATGACGGGTTTCAGATGGGGATCTGTCTATTTCAAAGTGCTGAACTTAGCTTCCATCGTTTTGGCGTCGATCCAGCCCGGCGAGCGCGTGCCGTCGGCAAAGATAATCGTCGGGGTACCGGTCACGTTCAATTTCTGACCGAGCGCCAACACTTTGTCGTTTGGCGCCTGGCAGTTTGCCGGCGCCGCTGCGGCCGCTTTGCCATCGGCCATCAGGTCAGTCCAGGCCTTGTTGCGGTCTGCGCTGCACCAGACATTCCGGGCTTTGACCGCGGAGTCTTCCGCCAGAATGTTATACAGGAAGGTGTACACGGTAACGTTATCGACTTCCTGCAACGTGGTCTTGTGGAAGCGCTTGCAATAGCCGCAATTGGGATCTTCGAATACAGCGATCACGCGCTTGCCATTACCCTTGACTTTTTTCATGGCCAAATCCAGCGGCAATTCCGAAAATTTCACCTTGCTCAACTCATCCACCCGCTCCCGGGTGAAGTCGCGCGAAGACTGTGCATCCATGATGCGGCCGACAAAGACATACTTAGCAGCGGCATCAGTATAAAAAATATCCTTGCCGACACGCACTTCAAACAAGCCGGAATAAGGAGTCTTGGTCACTTCATCGACCTTGACGCCATCTCCCAGGCGCGGCTCTATCAGCTTTTTAACCGCAGCCTCCTGCAAAGTCTCGGCACCGGCAACGTTTACCGACAATCCCAGCAGGGCCACCAAGGTCACCAACATCACTCTTATTTTTTTCATCATCATTCCAGTTGTTCCAGTTATTCCGGTTATTCGCTATCGGCTGTCCGACCCAAAGCGTGGGTCATTAGTTGTCTTTTTAAGACTGGTACATTATTCAGCAAGTTCAACCCGAGATTGCGTAGCAAGCGCAGCGGACCTACATCCACGCCAAACAGTCGTTCCAATCCGTCGGTAGTCATTTGCATCAACAATATTTCTTCTTTGCGTGCACGCGCATAACGCGCCAGCACGCGCTCATCGCCGCAATCACGATGAACACCACGTTCAGCCAGCACCTGAATCAACGCCGTAACATCGCCGAAACCCAGGTTCATGCCATGCCCGGCCAGCGGATGCACTACATGGCCCGCATCGCCGATCAGCGCAACGCGCGGCGCCACCAAAGCATGGGTTTTGAGCAAGGATAAAGGAAACGCTTGCGCCAGTTCCGGCTGCAAGGGTTGCAATTGGCCCAGCTTGTCGCCAGCCAGTATTGACAGACGCGCGGCCAGTTGCGACAACGGTTCCTCTAACAACGAGAGAGCGAGTGCCTCCGGCGCCGACCAGACCAGAGACACGCGCTGTCCGGGCAACGGCAATAAGGCGACGATGCCTTCGTTTTCGGTAAACCATTGATAGGCAATGCCGTGGTGCGGCCGCTCACAAGCGAAATTGGCAACCACCCCGCGTTGCTTGTAAGAGCGGTAATCGATGCCGATCTGGCATTGGCCGCGCACCCAGGATTGCGCACCGTCAGCGCCCACAACCAACGCAGCGTCGACGGCTTCACCCGATTCCAATAGCAAAGTCGCGGCCGTCGCATCCACTTGTATCGATTTCACACGGCCACTGAGCACCCGCACATTAGAGGAAAATTTCAGAGCCGCATCCAGCGCTTGGTTCAAATTGCCGTCTTCAACTATCCATGCCAATGCATCGACATGCGCGCTGTAAGCATCGAAAGTGAGAGTTCCGGCGGCACTGTCGGTCCCGCCTTTAATCGCCATGCCTTCCACCGCGCTGATACGCGCCGGATCCAGGGCATCCCACACCTTGACCGTCGACAGCAAGCTGCGCGCCACATGATTTAGTGCGTACACCCGCGTGTCCCAGACATCTGGCGAGGTGGCCGCTGCAACGGCAGGCGGCGCCATCCCTAACAAGGCGACGCGCAAACCCGCCTGCGCCAAACCCAGCGCCGCCGCCTTGCCAACGGCGCCATTGCCCACAATACAAATATCGTATTTGAGCGTCGGCGCGGCGCCAGTATTTTTCGAGATTGATCCGATATCTTTCATCCCGCCATTATAGCGACTACGCTTGCAATGGCTTGGGGGCCGCTATAAATAGAGATCTCCAGCATCCAGACTTGAAGTCGCTGCCTACAATTCAGGCAAAGAAATGCGCAATCGAAAGTTTTTTCAAGAAGTTTCAACAAGGGGCTTTGCGGATCGAAAATGTTTTGCTATACTCCTGTCCCTTGGCCTGGTAGCTCAGTCGGTAGAGCAGAGGATTGAAAATCCTTGTGTCGGTGGTTCGATTCCGCCCCGGGCCACCAAAATCAGAAAAGGGCTTAGCTTCGGCTAAGCCCTTTTTGCATTTGTGGTGCGATATTAAAGTGCCTGAAATTAAAGCGCCCGAAACGCGGAAATTAAAATGCGAAAATCAGCCGCCAGCGCCACCTGGCTCGGGTAAAGTTGCAGATGAGACCAATGCGATCGGCGAGTGTTGGCAAGTAGTGACAAGTAAAGACGGGTAACAACAGATAACGACAATGCTTTTGTCGTGATCGCCCGGAGATTTGGTAAGATCACAAATTACGACAATATTTTATATACCTTTAAAGCGAACCAATTGCCGTCTAAACGTTCTATAAACCAATTCGCCAGCACTTTCCGCCTTGGTTTACCCATACATCTCACTGCTTTATGCTCAAAAACAAATCCCGCAAGCCGATTGAAATAAAAATTGCAACTGTGGTCGCCGTATCCGCCATCCTGCACGATTCCGATCCGATGGCATTAGAAGCTGCTCTGCAGGAGATGACCGGCGGCACCGCCGACTTCTTTGACAATGAGTTTGCGGTCATTGACGTGGCTGCGCTGGGAGCGGACCGGCCGCCAATAGATTGGCCGCAATTGATTGCCCTCCTGAAGAAATATCGCTTGAATGCGGTTGCGGTGCGTAACGCCCCTGCAGAAATGGAAGAAGGCATCATCGCCAGCGGACTGAGCATCGATCACGTCGTGGCCGCGCGCCAGGAACCTGCCGCCCCGCCACCGCCGCCACCCGCCGCAGTCGCAACGCCTCCCCGCCCCGCCGCCAGCACCATGATTATCGATACGCCGATCCGGGCAGGACAACGGATTTATGCGCGCGACGCCGACCTGGTCATTACCGCCACAGTTAACAATGGCGCCGAAATCATTGCCGACGGCAGCATCCACGTCTACGCGCCATTGCGCGGGCGAGCGCTGGCCGGCGCCAGCGGCGATACTTCGGCACGTATTTTTGCGGCCAGCATGGAAGCCGAACTGGTCTCCATCGCCGGTGTGTACCGCACTTTTGAAAACGGCTTGCCGCCGGAACAAAAGGGCCAGCCGGCACAAATTCGCCTGAGCGGAGACCGGATTGACGTACTATCGCTCAATTCTGCGTCACGTAATTAGCGGAATAATCGATTTCGAGATTTTGTAACGCTTTATCTAATCAGTTGAGGACAGAGTAATTCGCCACGCTTCGGTGGCTTTTAAACTCTGTCCCGCAATGCATAACAAAGGAGCTCTTCGTGGCAAAAATCATCGTTGTTACGTCCGGCAAAGGCGGAGTTGGCAAGACCACTTCCAGCGCCAGTTTTGCATCGGGTCTGGCCATGCGCGGCCACAAAACCGCTGTGCTCGACTTTGACGTCGGCCTGCGCAATCTGGACTTGATCATGGGCTGTGAACGGCGTGTGGTGTACGATCTGATCAATGTGGTCAACAAGGAAGCAACGCTGACCCAGGCCCTGATCAAGGACAAGCATTGCGAAAACCTGTTCATTTTGCCGGCTTCGCAAACCCGCGACAAAGATGCCTTGACCGAAGAAGGTGTTGAGAACGTTCTCAACGATCTGGTTAAAATGGATTTCGAATACATCATTTGCGATTCGCCGGCAGGCATCGAGCGCGGCGCCGTGATGGCGTTGACATTTGCCGACGAAGCGATTGTCGTGACCAACCCTGAAGTGTCGTCGGTGCGTGACTCCGATCGTATCCTCGGCATCATCCAGGCAAAATCGCGGCGCGCGCAAAACGGCGGCGAACCGGTCAAGGAACATTTGCTGATCACCCGTTATTCGGCAAAACGCGTCGACGCCGGCGAAATGCTGTCGTACACCGACGTTCAAGACATTCTGCGCATCCCTCTGGTTGGCATCATTCCCGAGTCGGAATCGGTATTGCACGCTTCCAACCAAGGCAACCCGGCGATTCACATCAAAGGCAGCGATGTTGCCCTGGCCTACGAAGACGTAGTGTCACGCTTCTTGGGCGAAGAAATCCCCCTGCGCTTTACCTCCTATGAAAAGCCGGGTTTCTTGCACCGCATTTTTGGAGGGAAATAACATGGCATTGCTCTCGTTCTTGTTTAACAGCAAGCCTAAAACGGCATCGGCCGCCAAGGAGCGTCTGCAAATCATCATTGCGCGCGAGCGCAATGGCCGCAACGGGCACGATTTTCTGCCTGCCTTGCATAAAGAACTGATTGAAGTCATTTCGAAATACACCAAGGTAAACGCCGACGACATCAAGATTTCCCTGGATCGGCAAGGAAATCTTGAGGTATTGGACGTCAATGTGGTGTTGCCGGACGCATAATCGATCGCATGATTTGATCATATAATTCGATCGGACCGGTTAACTCGCATTTGTCTATCGTATCTGTCAATATTACAGGCTGAATTCGGCGCAACCCCCGCGCCGGCAAATGTCGCACAACGACTTCTTGGCCCGAATTCCTGACACGGGCGGCAGCGCATTATTGCGTGCCGCTGGTGGAATTTTGCAAATCTCGTCATACACTATATGCAACCTCGTGTATGGCAAACCCGATTGTCGACATAGCGCCGAAACAAGCGTTGCCACGACAAAAGTTTTGGCAATGATCTTGTCAAACGCACCTGACACCACAGAACTTTTATTTTTTGTGGCAATTGCAATACATTGGAAAAAAATATAGAACATTTATCTACAGCAATGTAGCAATAAGATTAATATACTCCTTGTATTCGCCACAACACCGACACCGGCCACCAGCGCCGAAGTCACTTAACATACTTAAAATATGAGAATTGCTGTCCTTGATGACGATCCCAGTCAAACCGATCTAGTTTGTCAGGTGCTCACATCCAGTGGGCATGTCTGCCATCCGTTCCAGAGCGGGAAAGAGATATTGAATCAGTTGCGTCGTGAAAGCTACGACATGCTGGTCCTGGATTGGCAGGTTCCGGATCTCAGCGGCCCGGAGGTATTGCGCTGGGTAAGAGACAAACTGCCCAAGACTATCCCGGTCTTGTTCATCACCAGTCGCTCCGGCGAAGACGACATTGTCGAAGGCCTCGCGGCCGGCGCTGACGACTACATGATCAAGCCGATCCGGCGCAGCGAGTTGGTGGCGCGCGTGCAGGCTCTGTTGCGACGCGCCTACCCGATTCAGAATTCGAGCGAACAAATCGTATTTAACGACTATTTGTTTGAAACGCGCTCAGGCCGCCTGACCCTGGCCGGCAAACCGATTGAGATTACCCAAAAGGAATTCGATCTGGCTTTGTTGTTTTTTCGCAACCTTGGCCGCCCTCTTTCGCGTGCAT
This sequence comes from Collimonas sp. OK607, assembly GCF_900111995.1. Taxonomy (GTDB): domain Bacteria; phylum Pseudomonadota; class Gammaproteobacteria; order Burkholderiales; family Burkholderiaceae_D; genus Collimonas. Next base: position 100,925 of record NZ_FOKF01000008.1, on the reverse strand, counting down.
ATATCCTCGAGGCGGTCTGGTCGCGCGATGTCGACATTCCGTCCCGTACCATGGATACGCACGTCTCGCGGGTACGGAGTAAGTTACAATTACGACCAGAAAACGGCTATCGGCTCGCCCCGGTTTATAGCTATGGGTATCGACTAGAACAACTAACGGGATAAGGCGCGTTTCGGTTGCGCTGATTCAGACAGAAATGTGAATATGCGCAGCACACTGAAAAAAATAGCTTTCCTGACACTTTTCTTTACTGCGCCCTTACTCTCTCTTGCTGCTTCACCTTCTGCTCCACCCGCTCCCTCATCGTTGAATCCATCCTTGCTGGAAGTGGGTGCGGCAACCGTTACTTACCGCGCGCAACCTGGCGATACCTTAAGCGTCATTGCCGGGCAACTGACCACCAGCAAGAACAACTGGGCGCAGCTGGCAAAACTCAACCGCATCGGGAACGACCGCACAATTCCGGTCGGCACCGCGATCCTCATCCCGGTGGCGCTGTTGCCTGACGATCCGAGCACTGCCCAGGTAGCCGCCATGTCCGGCAATATCGACGCTGTCGCCGCCGATGGCCGCCCGATCGCCATCAGCATCGGCACCATACTGAGCGAAGGCGCCATCATCAATACCGGCAGCAACAGCTTTCTGTCGCTCAGCCTGCCCGATCAATCGCATATCGCACTGCCGTCCAACAGCCAGGTAAAACTGAGCAAGTTGCGTACCGCCCGTTATACCAACAGCCCGCGTACTGAAATCACGCTGCTGAAAGGCCGGATTGAATCCAAAGTCTCGCCGCTGGACAAAAACAAGGGCCGTTTCGAAGTCCGTTCGCCATTGGCGGTAGCTGGCGTACGCGGCACCGATTTCCGCGTCGGCCTGGTCGGCGACAGTGTCACGACCGAAGTGCTGAGCGGCGGCGTTGCGGTGGCAAAGAAAAACCAGCCGCCGGCGCTTACCTTGCACCCGGGCCAAGGTAACGTGACCAACGCCAAAGGAGTGGGCAACGCTGTCGCGCTGTTGCCCCCGCCACGACTCACGGGCCAACCGCAATTGCAAGAACGGCCGACTGTGCGCTTTAGCGTCGCCGCGGTAGCGGGCGCACATGGCTACCGCGCGCAAATCGCCACCGATGCCGATGCGCGCAATATCGTTAGCGAGGCAGAATCGGACTCGAAATCCGGCGCACCCGAAATCAAGATCAACGGACTTGAGGACGGCGCGTATTTCGTTCGCCTTACCGCGCTCGACCAGATGGGTTTGCAAGGCATCCCGCAGATAACCGCGTTTAAATTGAAAGCGCGGCCAGAGCCGCCATTTTCGATCGAACCGAAAAACAAATCACGCAGCGAAGATGTAGTGTTCAGCTGGGCCGAAGTCAGTAATGCGCAAGCCTACCATTTGCAAGTCGCCAGCGATGCCGCATTCAAGCAGCTGATCGTTGACCAGGCCGCACTCGCTGCGCCGCAATTCAGCGCCGGCAAACTGGCGCTGGGGACCTATTACTGGCGCGTGGCAACCATCGTCGAACAAACCGGCGGCCGCGATCAAGGACCTTACAGCGACCCGCACAGCTTTGACTTGTTGCCGGCACTACAAGTGCCAAAAATTGCCGATGCGATTGATGGCGACCTGTCATTTCGCTGGAACGCGGAGCCGGGACAAACGTTCCTGGTCGAGATCGGCCGCGACGCCGGTTTCTCGACACTGTTGTTGACGCAAACCACGACGACACCGGAAATCAACGTGCCGCGTCCAGCCAGCGGCACCTATTTCATTCGCATCAAAGTCACTGATTCCGACAGCTATGTAAGCCCGTTTTCGCCGTCGCAAAAGGTCTATATCGGCAGCCGCTGGATCACCGGAGACGGTACGCCTTTGCTCAATGCGAGCGGCAGTACCAACGCCGGGTCTTAACTTAACCCAAGTCAACCCAGGCCCGCCGCAACCATGCAAACCATCGCCAGCCGGACATGATCAAGCAGGTTATACCGCTCATCAAACGGGTGGCGTTTCGCCAATGGATGGCGATTACCATCCTGATGCTGATCGTGGCCGGCAGCATGGGTTATGTGAACGGCCTCGGCCGTCTCGACAGAACCTTGTACGACCAGTTCATGCGGGCCGATTCGCGGCCGGCGCGCGACGACATCATCATCGTCGCCATTGACGATTACAGCATCAGCAAACTCGGCCGCTGGCCATGGGACCGCAGCCTGCACGCCAAGCTGCTGAACCGGATCATGCACGCCAACCCGTTGGCTATCGGGCTCGATGTCATCATGTCGGAAGCAGAACAAGGACAGTCTTCCGGCCAGCGTGCAGACGACCGCGCACTGACCAAGGCGCTTGCCGCCAGCAAGGTGACAGTGTTGCCAATAGTCGTCGCCAGTGCCGGTCCCGGCCTCAAGGCTCTGTTGCCGACGCCGGATTTTCTTGCTGCCGCCCGCAGCCTCGGCCATATCCATCTGGAACTCGATCCGGACGGCGTCGTGCGCAGTGTCTTTCTGCAGGAAGGCCAGGACGGCAAATGGTGGCCGCATTTTTCGGTAGCACTGGCTGGTGTCGCCGGGCAAAGGATTACCAAGGCAGACGGCGACCTGCCAGGCGCTCGGCTAAGCAGCACGCCAGCCGACCCCGACCAGCACAAGGCAGACAGCTGGCAACGCGACTATCAAATCCAGATTCCGTTCGCCGGCAGCAGCGGCCATTTCCGCTCTGTGCCTTATGCGTCGGTATTGCGCGGCGATGTTCCTGATCAATTTTTTACTGGCAAATACGTGTTGATCGGCGCCACCGCGCTCGGCATGGCAGATACTTTTCCGACCCCGGTGTCGGGTACCTCCGGCGTCATGCCAGGCATCGAAATCAATGCCAACATCCTGGCTGGCCTGCTCGATCACAAAACAATCAGCATCGCGCGGCCTTTGCAAACGGCGCTCTTTAGCATCGTTCCGGTCCTGATCGCGCTATCCAGCTACCTGCTGTGGACGCCGCGCATCTCCTTGCTGATCACGGTAACCCTGATGCTGCTGACGATGGCGGTCAGCTATTTCCTGCTGACACTGGGGCTCTGGATTGCGCCGACCGCCGCCTTGATTGCGCTGGCCATCGCCCATCCGATATGGAACTGGATCCGCCTCGAATCGGCGATTTCCTATCTTGGACAGGAATTCATGCTGCTGGACCAGGAACCGCATCTGCTGCCCGAGGTGAATTCCGAACCGGCGCCGCAGCAGGTGGAAGACTTGCTCGAGCAACGCATCAATGCCATGCGCGTTGCCGCGCGCCGGGTGCGCGATTTGCGCCAGTTTATTTCCGATAGCGTGAATAGCCTGCCGGACGCTACCCTGATCACCACCATCGATGGCCATGTGCTGGTGTCCAATCAATTTGCCCGGGACTACTTCGCCGCGGCCGGCATACGGAATATCGACGGCGCGCTGTTGCCCTACCTGTTTTCCAGCATGAGCACGCCGCAGGCAAGCAATACCTCGGCCGACCATACCTTCAGCTGGTGGGACCTGATCGATCTCGAACACGTATCGACCCTGACCAACGGCACCACTGTACAAGACCAGCAAGGGCGAGACCTGCTGATCAAAAGCGGCCCCTGCCACTCCGCCCACCAGGTTCTGACCGGCTGGATCGTCAGTATCGTCGACATCACCGTTATCCGTGCCGCCGAGCGCAGCCGGGATGAAACCCTGCGCTTCCTGTCGCATGACATGCGCGCGCCGCAGGCGTCGATCCTGGCGTTGCTCGAATTACAGGGCAATCCTTCCTCGGCGCTGCCGCAAAAGGAATTCTTTGCCCGGATCGAGCAAGCCGCTCGCAAGACGCTGGGGCTGGCTGATAATTTTGTCCAGCTGGCGCGTGCCGAATCGTCCGAATACCGGCTCGAAGTGGTGGATTTCCAGGATGTGCTGTACGACGCCGTCGATGAAATGTGGAGTCTTGCCAACAATAAGAAAATCGAGCTGATCACCGATATCGAAGGCCAGGAATTCCTCACCAATATCGATCGATCGCTGATGGCGCGAGCGCTGTGCAACCTGATTTCCAACGCCATCAGCTATAGCCTGCCGGATACCAGGATTACTTGCACCCTGCGCCTGAAATACGTCAAATTGCTACCGCAGGTCGTCTGCCGGATCAGCGACCGGGGGTTCGGCATTGCGCCACACGACCAGGTCAAGTTGTTTCAGCGTTACCAGCGTGTCAGCGCCCCCGGCCAGCCGCATTCGGACGGCACCGGCCTCGGCCTGGTATTCGTCAAAACCGTAGTGGAGCGCCATTTCGGTGAAATCGCGCTGGAGAGTACTTTGGGCGAAGGCAGCACTTTCATTGTGACTTTGCCAGCCCTCACCGGCTAAGTTGCGGCTAAACCACAATTAAGCCACCACATAGCCACAACCGGGCGACCAACGGCCATAGCCAGACTGGAATTTCTTCCCTGGCTACTAAGAGTATAATCTTGGGTTAACAATATTACGATTTTGCTATCCTCTGCTGCCAATTGCATCCATGCACCTGCTAACCGTCGGACTCAACCACACCACCGCGCCTGTTTCCTTGCGCGAAAAGGTGGCTTTCCCGGCTGACCAGATCGGTCAGGCGGTGATGGCGGCGCGCGCCTGGTTTGGCGGCGGCAACGGGCCCAGCATGTCAGATGAAGCTGCCATACTGTCAACCTGCAACCGCACCGAACTGTATGCGGCCGGCAATTTTCAGCACGGCGGCGCCGATGCTATCGATACGTCGATTGACTCCACCGCACATTTCCTCGCGCATTACCACCAACTGCCCTACGCTGACTTGCGGCCGCATTTGTACACATTGCCACAAGACAATGCTGTACGCCATGCGTTCCGGGTGGCTTCAGGACTCGATTCGATGGTGCTGGGCGAAGCGCAAATCCTTGGCCAGATGAAGGATGCGGTGCGCCATGCGGAAGCGGCAGGCGGACTCGGCACGTATTTGCACCAATTGTTCCAGCGTACCTTTGCAGTCGCCAAGGAAGTGCGCAGCACCACTGAAATCGGCGCCCATAGCGTCTCCATGGCCGCCGCTGCGGTGCGTATGTCGGAACGCATTTTCGATACTGTCGCCGGGCAGCATGTCTTGTTTATCGGCGCCGGTGAAATGATCGAGTTATGCGCCACCCACTTTGCCGCGCAAAATCCGAAATCCCTGACGGTAGCAAACCGCACCCTGGAACGCGCCGAATTGCTGGCGCACCGTTTCGACGGCAAGGCGATCCGGCTGGCTGATCTGCCGACGCAACTGGGTAATTTCGACATCATCGTTTCATGTACCGCGTCGAGCTTGCCGATTATCGGCCTTGGCATGGTCGAACGCGCCGTCAAGGCACGGCGCCACAAACCGATGTTCATGCTGGATCTGGCAGTGCCACGCGATATCGAGACCGAAATCGGCCGCCTCGACGATATTTTCCTGTACACCGTCGACGATCTCGGTTCGATCGTGCAAACCGGCATGGAAAACCGCCAGGCCGCAGTGGCGCAAGCAGAAGCCATCATCGAGACCCGCGTGCAGTCGTTCATGCATTGGGTCGATAACCGGGCGGTGGTGCCGGTGATCCAGGACCTGCAGGAATCGAGCGAAGCCATGCGCCGGCTGGAGCTGGAACGGGCTCGCAAGATGCTGGCCAAGGGTGAAGATATCGAAGTCGTCCTGGAAGCCCTCTCCAAGGGTCTGACCGCCAAGTTCATGCACGGCCCGCAACAGGCTTTGCACAATGCCCAGGGCGACGAACGTGCGCGCCTGGCTGCACTCCTGCCGCAACTGTTCCGCACTAAACGTTAGCGCGCCTGCGCTATAGCCGCACGGCCGTGTTGCATCGCGGACCCTGTGCGTGACGTTGTTTTTGTTCCCCCCTTCGATTCACCCTGTTCAGACTGAAACCCGCCATGAAACCATCAATGCTCGCCAAGCTCGATCAACTTGCCAATCGCCTGGTCGAGGTCAACGACTTGCTGATGCAGGAGGACGCCACCGCCAGCATGGACAGCTATCGCAAGCTGACGCGTGAGCATGCCGAACTGGGGCCGTTGGTCGCGCTATATCAATCCTATCTGCAAGCTGCCGCCGACATCGAAGCGGCGCAGGAAATGCAATCCGATCCTGACATGAAGGAATTCGCCCAGGACGAGATCCAGGCGGCGAAAGCACGCATGGAACAGTTAGAGGGCGATCTGCAAAAAATGCTGCTGCCCAAAGATCCTAACGACGAGCGCAATATTTTCTTGGAAATCCGTGCCGGCACCGGTGGCGACGAGTCTGCGCTGTTCGCCGGCGATCTGCTGCGGATGTACACACGCTTCGCCGAACGCAACCGCTGGCAGGTGGAAATGGTGTCGGAATCGGCATCTGAGATCGGCGGCTATAAAGAAGTCATCGTGCGCGTCATCGGTTTTGGCGCGTACTCCAAACTCAAGTTCGAATCCGGCGGCCATCGCGTGCAACGGGTACCCGCCACAGAAACCCAGGGCCGTATCCATACTTCGGCGTGCACCGTGGCCATCATGCCGGAAGCGGATGAAGTCGGCGATGTCGACATCAACCCGGCCGATATCCGCATCGATACCTACCGTGCCTCGGGCGCCGGCGGCCAGCACATCAACAAGACCGATTCTGCCGTGCGCATCACCCACATGCCGACCGGCATCGTGGTTGAATGCCAGGACGACCGCAGCCAGCACAAGAACAAGGCATCCGCCCTGAAAGTGCTGGCGGCCCGCATCAAGGACGGCCAGCTACGTGCACAGCAATCGAAAGAAGCCGCCACCCGCAAATCGCTGATCGGGTCCGGCGACCGTAGTGAACGGATTCGCACCTACAATTTCCCGCAGGGCCGGATGACCGACCACCGCATTAACCTTACCTTGTACAAACTCGACTTCATCATGGATGGCGACCTGGAAGAACTGACCAATGCGCTGGCCGCAGAACACCAGGCCGATTTACTGGCGGCGCTGGGCGACGCAGTCTGATAATAAGAGATAGAATTTGAACCGGTAAATTCACGCGTGGGCGCAGGCGCCCACCTCACGACTCCATTTCATAAGCCAAAAATGAAAACATCCAAATCCATATTGCTTGCAGTCGCTTTCATCGCCCTGGCCGTCCTGGCTGGTGCACTGTATCTGCAGCACTTCCAGGACATGCAGCCGTGTCCGCTGTGCGTGATCCAGCGCTATGCATTCGCAGCGATCGCGCTGATTTGCCTGATCTGCGCCAGCCTGCCGAGCGGCGCTCAAAAAGCCGGAGCCGGACTGGGGATTCTCGCGGGACTGGGCGGTGCCGGCACCGCCATCTGGCATTTGTGGATCATCGCCCATCCAGCGACTTCGTGCGGCAGAGATGCGCTGGAAGCACCGATGAACGCGCTGCCACCGGCGACATTGCTGCCGTCCGTGTTCAAGGTTGACGCATATGCACTCTGCACGACTCCTTATGACCCGATCCTCGGCCTGTCGATACCGCAATGGTCGCTGCTGTGGTCTGTGGTGCTGGTCGTGATCCTGGTTGCCACGCTGTTCAAGCGCAACGGTCGCGGTAATGGCAGTTATTAACACCGGCCGCGCGATTAATTGATGCCTGCGATTCCCGACACTTTTGCGATACCGGCCGGCAGCAGCATTGCCGCGGTATTGAAGCAGGCGCCGCTGAATCCGCTGGAGAACCGCATTCTGCTGATTCATGTGCTGGGATTGACGCGGATACAGTTGATTACCCAGGACGAGCGGATAATCGACGCACAGCAAGCACAACAGCTGTCAGCCTTGTTTCAACGACGCCTGCAGGGCGAGCCGATTGCCTACATAGTCGGCCAGCGCGAATTTTACGGCTTGCAGCTCGAAGTCACGCCAGACGTCTTGATCCCGCGCCCCGAGACTGAGCTGCTGGTCGATCTGGCGTTACAGCATTTGCCTGCCGCCGATGCCCGGGACACCCTGAACGTGCTTGACCTGGGTACCGGTTCGGGCGCCATCGCAATTGCCATTGCACACAGCTGCCCGGACCTGAAGGTAACGGCACTGGATGTCAGCGCCGCTGCATTGGCCGTGGCCAGCCGCAATGCTGCACGCCACCTGACGCCAGGCCACTCCCGGCTGCAGCTATTGCAAAGCAACTGGTATAGCGCATTGACGAACCAGCCGGACCAGCAGTTCGATGTGATCGTTGCCAATCCACCGTATATCGTTGCCGGCGACAGCCATCTCACCCAGGGCGACTTGCGCTTCGAACCGCAGGATGCGCTGACCGACCACGCGGATGGTTTGAGCGCGCTGCGCAGCATTATCGACGGCGCCGGCCGCTACCTGAAAGATGGCGGCTGGTTGTTGATGGAGCATGGCTACGATCAGGCTCCGGCAGTACGGGCGTTGTTGCAGGCGCAGCGGTTCGATACGGTGCAAAGTTGGGTAGATATTGCCGCTATCGAGCGCGTCAGCGGCGGTAGATATAAAGCGCCGTAAAACACGGTAGCGCAGTAGATCAGAAAACAAAAAAGCGCGGCATGCCGCGCTTTTTCACATTCTTGCAGAATCGCAAAATCAATCCATCAGTCCTTCTTCTAGTCTTCCTTCTCACCCCAGATCGCCGGATACACAACGCCTGCAATGACGGCCCCAACCAGCGGCGCCAGCCAGAACAGCCACAGCTGCTGCAAAGCCCAACCGCCGACAAACAATGCCTGGCTAGTGCTGCGCGCCGGATTCACCGAAGTATTCGTGACCGGGATGCTGATCAGGTGGATCAAGGTCAGGCACAGGCCGATTGCGATCGGTGCAAAACCCGCCGGCGCGCGCTTGTCGGTAGCACCCAGAATCACAATCAGGAACATGAAGGTCATGACCACTTCAGTGATCAAGGCCGCACTCATTGAAAACAGGCCCGGAGAATGTTCACCATAACCATTCGCCGCGAAACCGCCGATCTCCGCGCCCGGCTTGCCGGTAGCGATCAGATATAAAATTCCCGCCGCAACGATGCCGCCTACGACCTGCGCAACCCAGTAAGGCAGAATTTCGCTTTTCGGGAAGCGGCCGGCGGTAGCCAGCCCAAGCGTCACTGCGGGATTCAGATGGCAGCCGGAAATATGGCCAATCGCAAATGCCATTGTCAGCACGGTCAAACCGAAAGCCAGTGCCACACCATGGAAACCGATGCCGAGGCCCGGAAATCCCGCTGCCAGCACGGCGCTGCCGCAACCACCGAGAACCAGCCAGAATGTGCCAAGAGCTTCTGCCCCCAGACGTTTAGATAGATGCATATTCGACTCCTGAAAAAATACTACGTGTAAGTTCCCTTATAAGCGGCAGAACCTGGGACATCCCTTGGATCCGCGCCCCTGCCGCATTCGGCCACAAGCATATTTGCTGATTCATCGACAAACAAGAAAAGATACTTATTTAACAATATTTTTCATTTGCAACCCACCTTCATCCATTCTTGACAGACTAGCCCTACAGTTGACTATCCGGCATGGCGTAAATAATACCATTGAGAAATATATTGTGACGATGTGATTGACGTTTAGTTAACTGGAATTTTCCGGCGGATTTCTTTTCGGACTGTCAAGACTGGCGGAATTATCTGGATTGCGTATCATCCAACGCTTGATTTTCATTCTTAAGACTCCTCATGCTGCCTTCGATCGAACAACGTCTCGCCCTTGAACTTGCCGCCAAACCGGCGCAAGTCGCCGCTGCCGTCGCCCTTCTGGACGAAGGCGCCACCGTGCCATTTATCGCTCGCTACCGCAAGGAAGCCACTGGCGGCCTGGACGATATCCAACTGCGCTTGCTGGAAGAGCGTCTGCGTTACCTGCGCGAGCTGGAAGCGCGCCGTGGTGCGATCCTGACCTCGATTGAGGAACAAGGCAAAATGACCCCGGCACTGCTGCAGGCAATCACCCTGGCGGAAGACAAGACTCGTCTCGAAGACTTGTACCTGCCGTACAAACTCAAACGCCGCACCAAGGCGCAAATCGCTGCCGAAGCCGGTTTGACCGAGTTGGCGGATGCGCTGCTGGCGAATCCCGATCTGAATCCGGAACAAGAAGCGGACAAATACCTGAAGCCGGCATTCAGTACCGACAACGGCGACAATCCTGGCGTCGCCGACGCCAAGGCCGCACTCGACGGCGCCCGCCAAATTCTGATGGAGCGTTTTTCGGAAGATGCGACGCTGTTGCAAGCTCTGCGCGAATATCTGACCGAACATGGCGTAGTCGAATCGAAAGTGGTGGAAGGCAAGCAGGATGCCGGTGAAAAATTCGCCGACTACTTCGACTATTCCGAAACCATCGGCACCATTCCATCGCATCGGGCGCTGGCGCTGTTCCGCGGCCGCCGCGAAGAGATCCTGAATGTCGTGCTGCGTCTCGATACCGAAGAAGAAAAACCGAAATGGGATGCGCCGCACAATCCGTGCGAAGGACGCATCGCCGCCCGTTTCGGTATCAGCAACAAGAATCGCAGCGCCGATAAATGGCTGAGCGACACAGTCCGCTGGAGTTGGCGCGTCAAGGTTTTCATGCATCTGGAAACCGAACTGATGACGAAGCTGCGCGAAAAAGCCGAGGTCGAGGCGATCAACGTCTTTGCCCTCAACCTGAAAGCATTGTTACTGGCAGCGCCAGCCGGACCACGCGCCACCATGGGGCTAGACCCTGGCCTGCGCACCGGCGTCAAGGTGGCGGTAATCGATGCCACCGGTAAGGTAGTCGACACCACTGCAATCTATCCGCATCAGCCACGCAATGACTGGGATGGCTCGTTGCACACGCTGGCGCAGCTGGCGGAAAAACACAAGGTATCGCTGATTTCAATCGGCAACGGCACCGCTTCGCGCGAGACCGACAAGCTGGCGCAAGATCTGATCAAGCTGCGGCCGGAATTGAAACTGACCAAGATCGTGGTGTCGGAAGCCGGCGCTTCGGTCTACTCGGCCTCCGAGTTCGCTTCGCGTGAATTGCCGGACATGGATGTCTCGCTGCGCGGCGCCGTATCGATCGCGCGCCGCCTGCAAGATCCGCTGGCGGAACTGGTCAAGATCGATCCGAAATCGATCGGCGTCGGCCAGTATCAGCATGACGTCGGCCAGACCCAGCTGGCGCGCTCGCTGGATGCGGTAGTGGAAGATTGCGTGAATGCAGTCGGTGTGGACGTCAATACTGCATCGGCGCCGCTGCTGGCGCGTGTTTCCGGCCTGAACGCCAGCGTCGCCCAAAGTATCGTCACTTATCGCGACATGAAGGGCATGTTCGGCTCGCGTGCCGCGCTGCGCGACGTGCCGCGGCTGGGCGATAAAACTTTCGAACAAGCCGCCGGATTCTTGCGCATCATGAATGGCGATAATCCTTTGGACGGCTCCGCGGTGCACCCGGAATCCTACCCGCTGGTGGAAAAAATCCTGGCCGACATCAAGAAGGACGTCAAGGGTGTAATCGGCGATGACAAATTGCTGAAGTCGCTCAACCCGGCTAAATATGCCGATGACAAATTCGGTGTACCGACCATCGCCGACATCCTCAAGGAACTGGAAAAACCGGGCCGCGATCCACGTCCGGAATTCACCACCGCTACCTTCAAGGATGGCGTCGAGGAAATTCGCGATCTGCGGCCCGACATGATCCTGGAAGGTGTGGTCACCAATGTGGCCGCGTTTGGCGCATTTGTCGATATCGGCGTGCATCAGGATGGCCTGGTGCATATTTCCGCACTCTCCAACACCTTCGTCAAGGATCCGCACAGCGTCGTCAAAGCCGGCCAGGTGGTGAAAGTCAAAGTGCTGGAAGTCGACGAAAAGCGCAAACGTATCGCGCTGACCATGCGTTTGACCGATAACGCACCGGTTGCCGGCGCCAAGCCCGAGCAGCGTGCGGACCGTAATGACGCCAAGCGCATGTCGCAGCAACGGCAGGCAGCACCGGTGCCGGCAAATGGCGCCATGGCAGCGGCCTTTGCAAAGTTGAAGGGATAGCAATATTGCTGCGACTGAGCGGCGTCGTTCCACGCAAGGCGGGAACCGGAGCCGTTCAGCATCGCTGCTATAAAATCGGGCAAGATCCAATTTGATGTCGACAGGCCGTAATCACGCCTGTCATCGTATAATCACGGCACAATCGATTTCCAACAGGTTTTATTTTGTCAGCCGCTCCCAACACTTCATCCTCACAATTCATGATGTCCCCGATCGCGGCCGATATGGAAGCGGTCAATGCGGTGATTCGCCGGCAATTGCATTCCGAAGTGCCGCTGGTGAACCAGATCGCCGAATACATCATCAGCGCCGGCGGCAAGCGCCTGCGCCCGGTACTGGTCTTGCTGATGGCCCAGGCATACGGCTATGGCGGCGACAAACACCACGAATTGGCAGCGGTGATCGAATTCATCCATACCGCCACCCTGTTGCATGACGACGTGGTCGACGAATCGTCTCTGCGGCGTGGGCGCCAGACCGCCAACGCACTGTTCGGCAACGCCGCCTCGGTACTGGTTGGCGATTTCCTGTATTCACGCGCCTTCCAGATGATGGTAGCGGTCGATAATGCGCGCGTGATGCAGATTGTCGCGGACGCCACCAACGTTATCGCCGAAGGCGAAGTGCTGCAATTGCTGAACATGCACAATCCGGACGTCTCGGAAGAAAACTACCTGCAGGTAATACGCTCCAAGACCGCCAAGTTGTTTGAAGCGGCAGCTCAGCTCGGCGTCTTGATCGCCGGCGCCGGCGACGACGTGATTGAAGCCGCAGGCGAATATGGCCGCTCGCTTGGCACCGCGTTCCAGCTGATCGACGATGTCCTGGATTATTCCGGCAACGCCAGCGATATCGGCAAGAATGTCGGCGACGACCTGCGCGAAGGCAAGCCAACCCTGCCCCTGATCTACCTGATGGAAAATGGCACTCCCGAGCAACGGGCGCTGGTACGCAGTTGCATCGAGAATGGCGATGAGCAGCATTTCGATGAAATCCTGGCTGCCATTACCAGTTCAGGCGCATTGGACTACACGCGGCACGAAGCGGAGAAAGCGGCGCAGCGCGCGGCAGCAGCGATCTCGGGGTTGCCAAATAGTCAGTTCAAGGATTCTTTGCTACAATTATCAGCATTCGCAGTAGACCGGAATCACTAAGAATTCAGCAAGGGGACTGCCGATCGGCAGCCCCAAAACCTGTTCAAGTTATTGAGCAGCTAGATCGGGGTGTAGCTTAGCCTGGTAGAGCGCTACGTTCGGGACGTAGAGGCCGGAGGTTCGAATCCTCTCACCCCGACCATTACTGTAACCACTTGATTTAATTCGACTTTTAGACCAAGAAAATCGCAGTCTGGTCCAAACACTGGTCCATTTCTCATAAAGGAAATGACCTGTGCGAATGCCACCCTATCTGTTGCTCCGCCCTAGTGGATACTATTTCCGCTTCGCAATTCCCCACGATCTGCGCCAACGTATCGGTAAGTCTGAAATCCGCAAGTCCCTGCGCACCCATGATCGCCGAGCAGCGTTATTGATGGCGGCCAACATGTCTGCTAATGTCTTACAAAAACTTAAGGTATTCAGAAAAGACATGGCAAAGATTCCAGACATTGATTTTGACAACATCCGAACGTTTGAAATTGAAAGTCTGGAAATTGGGGGAACCAAACTCAAAGGCATTAGTGTGGACAGCAACAATCCACTTGATGTTGAAGCTTTCAACAAAGTTCTGGCAACACTCCGTGCCTCCTACGCCGCTGAGGCTCAGGCAGAAGCACAAGCCAACCTGCAGCCCTCCAGACCAGAACAGCCAGCGTCCCAGCCCACGGCAAGTGCTGACAAGAACATGTTGTCACAGATTTTCCCGATCTATCTGCGTCAGCGGGAGAAGTCAGGTCTCAGCAAGGCCAGTCTTGACGATTACACGTCAGCCTACAATCTGCTGATTGACGTGATTGGCGATAAACCGGTCACTCACTTCTCGCAAGATGATGCCAATCATTTCGTGGACATCATCCAGCAACTTCCTCCGAACCGAAACAAGGTTGCGGCCTATCGTTGCAAATCGATCAATGAGGTGATCCAAGCTCGCCAAAGCTTGGAAGAAATCGAGAGTCGCAAAAGAAAGCTAATCAGGCAGGAACTTGCCCACGGACTTGGATGCGAGATAGCTGTTTGACGGTCTGAGTGACATGGGTATTTTGATCAATCATTACCCAATCCTCAAGACGACGATACCTGTGCATCCTTTCTGGTTTCTGCCTGCTCTACGGCATTCCAAAGCTGTTCCCGGTCTTTCATCCATTGTGGTGCATTGGACGGCGTGAAGATACGGCGATATGACACTTCCTTTTTTCTAGTGTAGTCAAAAATTTGACCGGTGCGACTGTCGTGAATTTTCTCGCCAGCCCTGTATGCGGCGGCGGCTGTGGCACTTCGTCCAGAAGATCGTGCAATCACTTTTACACTCAGGTGGTATATCGCCATAGTTCTTTTCTCCTTGAACGTCTTTTTTTGTTTTGGCTTTCAGCTTTGAGCACACGTCGAGTAACGACGTATAGCCCGTGAAATAGAAGTCGCCTTACCGATTGAATTATCACCTTGGCAGCACATTATTTTGCTTGAGCGATTTGTACATACTCAGCTCACCAGCAAGGGCATGATTGCTGACGTGGTCATCCATAATAAAAAGGGAAATCCTCATGCTCATATTTTGCTGATCACCCGCGAAATCAATATCACCAATGATGAAAAATGCCACACGCTGCTGCAATATATGGTTGAGTTCCAATTTAAAGGTGCATGGTGCCGTTCGCATGCAGACCTGGACAAGCTGGTCGCCAGTCCGACCAGAAATGCGATCGCACAAAGTTGCAGGACTAAAAATCTGGATAAGCGCACTATGCTGGCAATCGTCGCATTGTGGATAGTTGCTCAATCTGGTGATGGTTCCAAGGCGATCAATTACACGGATTATTTTTTGCTGGGGATTTTAAAGCAGCCGCTGACGGAGAATTTCGGGAAGGCCGTTACAGATTTCATGCTTGAAATGTATCAGGGTGCCGGGTAAATAAAAGCAGCCTGTCCATGTGTCCAGGCTGTCCATGCAAATTTCAAGTTGTAGGAATAAATTATCTGTTACTGTTTTCAACTTGCTTTGCGACATTGCATTTGCCCCTAATGGCTAGAGTAAGTTAAAATCCGTTGGTACAAAACTTGGTCCAGAAATTTGGTCTAGGCTGCGGGTGAAAGCTGTTTTAAATCATGACGTTACAGTCAAAGGGTTCGAATCCTCTCACCTCGACCAGTCGACACGTTGGCTGGTTAACCTTTTTAACCTTTCATCTTACGGTGACCCTTTGGATGCCGTGCCCATATGGGTGCAGATTCTTGCACTAGTAGTACTCATTTTCCTGTCGGCTTTTTTTGCAATGGCGGAAACCGCTCTGGTGGCCGCCAACAAGCATCGCCTGCGCCATCTGGCCAAGCGCGGCAGCAAGGCAGCCACTACCACGCTGTGGCTGCTCGAACGCACAGATAAACTGCTGTCGCTGATCCTGATCGTCAATACACTGGTCAACGCCCTGGCCACGGCATTGGTGACGGCGATTGCCATTACGACATTCGGCAATCACCAGAAAGTGATCACCGTCGCCACTGCGTCAGTTGCCTTCCTCCTGATCGTATTCGCCGAAATTACGCCGAAAGTCATCGGCGCGACTTATCCCGAACGTATTGCCTTGCCCACCAGCTTCGTACTCAAACCGTTGATGGCGCTGGCTAAACCGCTGATCTGGTTCGTCAATCTGTTCGTGTCGGCGATCCTGAAGATCCTGCATATCAAAACCGGGAAAAACGCGCAGGAACAACGCGTATCGCCGGAAGAGTTACGCTCTATCGTGCTGGAAGGCGGCAATTTCATGCCGCAAAAGCACAAGAGCATCTTGCTGAATTTGTTCGACCTGGAAAAAATCTCGGTGGAAGATGTCATGACGCCGAGAGCGCAAGTCGAAGCGCTGAATTTGTCCGCCTCGGTGGAGGATATCAAACATCAGCTGACTACCTGCTACCACAACAAATTGCCGGTATATGAAGGTGAAATCAACCAGATCGTCGGTATTTTGCATGTGCGCAAGGCAATGGCATTATTGAATCAGGAAGAAGAACTGACGGTCGAACACTTTCGCCAGTTGCTCACCACCCCCTACTTCGTGCCGGAAGACACCGACGTATTCACGCAATTGCAATATTTCCAGGAAAACCACGAACGCCTGGGTATCATCGTCGACGAGTATGGCGAAGTGCAGGGACTGGTGACCCTGGAAGATATCATTGAAGAAATGATCGGCGAATTCACCACTTCCAAGCCGGGTGCGGCGCGTGCCGACAGTTTTTCCTGGAGTCCGCAAGGGCAATGCCTGCTCGAGGGCGCTACTACCCTGCGGGATATCAACAAACGCCTCGGTTTGAATTTCCCGCTTGACGGTCCCAAGACCTTGAACGGCTTGTTACTGGAATGGCTACAAGATATTCCCGATAATAACGTCAGCCTGAAAATTGCCGGATGCATCATAGAAATCGTACAAGTGCAAAACCAGGCGATCAAGGTTGCAAAATTGATGCGGCCGAATAAACTACAAGAACACTAAAAATACTGCCCAACAGCAACTTTTACGACACATTTCTTCACAAATCCTTTACAAGTGAGTTTCCCGTAGGGCATCATTGGTCGGTTCGAATGGTTCGGCACATCTTTTGGTATTGACCCCTCTATGGCAGCAGTATTTCCCAACTCCAGTTCCACCAGTCCGATCTCCGGACTGGCGCGTGCATTGCTGCAAGCCGGGCGTCTTTCAGCGCCACAGATAGAGTCCCTGCACAAGAAATCGAGCGACAGTCAAACGCCGTTTATCGCCGCCTTGCTGGAAAGCGGCCACCTGGATGCGCGTGCGCTCGCCCTGTTTTGCGCCGAGACCTTTGGTTATCCACAGCTAGACCTGAGCGTGCTCAATTTAAGCACGCTGCCGGAAAAAGCCATCGACGCCAAGCTGATGGAAAGCCATACCGTGCTGGCGCTGGCGAAACGCGGCAACAAAATCTACGTTGCACTGTCAGACCCGACCAATGCCCAGGCGCTGGACCAGATCAAGTTTCAAACCGAGCTGACGGTTGAACCTATCATCGTCGAACATCCGATCCTGCTCAAACATATTCAGAAGCTGGCCAAATCGGCCGAGCAAAGCCTGAATGAGATGGTCGGCGACGAACAGGAAATCAATTTCGTCGAAGAAGACGCGGTAGCTGTTGCAGATGCAGCAGCCACTGATATCGACGATGCGCCGGTAGTTCGCTTTTTGCAAAAAATCCTGACCGACGCCATCAACCAAGGTGCGTCCGACTTGCATTTCGAGCCGTTTGAAAAATTCTACCGAATCCGTTTCCGGGTCGACGGCGTATTGCGCGACATGGCGCAGCCGCCGCTGTCGATCAAGGAAAAACTGGTATCCCGCATCAAGGTGATCTCCAAGCTGGATATTTCCGAAAAGCGGGTGCCGCAAGACGGCCGCATGCGCCTGGTCGTTTCCAAAACCCGTGCGATCGATTTCCGGGTCAGCACATTGCCGACCTTGTTCGGCGAAAAAGTCGTAATGCGTATCCTGGACCCGAGCCAGGCCCAGATGGGGATTGATGCGCTGGGTTACGATCCGGATCAAAAAGCCATTTTAATGGACGCCATTCAGCGCCCATACGGGATGGTGCTGGTGACCGGCCCGACCGGTTCCGGTAAAACCGTATCGCTATATACCTGCCTGAACATCCTGAATCAGCCTGGCATCAATATCTCCACCGCTGAAGATCCTGCCGAAATCAATTTGCCCGGGGTCAATCAGGTCAACATCAACGACCGTGCCGGACTGACTTTTCCGGTGGCGCTGAAAGCTTTCCTGCGGCAGGATCCCGACATCATCATGGTGGGTGAAATCCGCGACCTGGAAACCGCCGACATCTCGATCAAGGCAGCGCAAACCGGTCATATGGTGTTTTCCACACTACATACCAACGATGCGCCATCGACCCTGACCCGCTTGATGAATATGGGTGTGCCCGCTTTCAATATCGCCTCATCGGTGATCCTGATCACGGCACAACGGCTGGCACGTCGCCTGTGCAGTTGCAAACAGCCTATTACGATCCAGGAAGAAGCCTTGCTCGAAGCCGGGTTCACCGAAGATGACATCGACGGCACCTGGATGCCTTACAAGGCAGTCGGGTGCGACCGCTGCAACGGCACTGGCTACAAGGGACGCGTCGGCATCTATCAAATCATGCCGATTACAGAAGAAATAGAACGCATTATCCTGGCGCACGGCACGGCGCTGGAAATCGAAGCACAGGCGATGCGCGAAGGCGTCAAAACCTTGCGCTTGTCGGGATTAGTAAAAGTTAAACAAGGGCTGACCAGCCTCGAAGAAGTGCTTGGCTGCACCAATATCTAATTAGGGGAATAGTTCATGGCAACTGCCGCACGTAGCGCTGCAAGCTCACGTCAGGTCAAGGAGTGGGTTTATCTTTGGGAGGGCAAAGATAAAAAGGGCAAGGTAATTCGAGGTGAATTGCGCGCAGGCAGCGAGACCGTGGTCAACGTCACCATGCGGCGTCAGGGTATCCTTGTCACCAAAGTCAAAAAGAAGACTTTCCGCAGCGGAAAGAAAATTTCCGACAAGGATATTTCCTTGTTTACCCGTCAACTGGCGACCATGATGAAGGCTGGCGTGCCGCTGCTGCAGTCCTTCGATATCGTCGCCAAGGGCCATGCCAATCCGTCGGTATCGAAACTGGTGAATGATATCCGTGGCGATGTTGAAACCGGTACCAGCCTGAGCCAGGCATTCCGCAAGTTTCCGCTGTATTTCGACCCGCTCTTCTGCAATCTGGTCGGCGCCGGCGAACAAGCCGGTATCCTGGAAGATTTGCTGGAACGGCTGGCGATCTACAAAGAAAAAACCCTCGCTATCAAAAGCAAGATTAAATCGGCCATGTTCTATCCAGTCTCTATTCTTGCGGTGGCCTTTATCGTTACTGCTGTCATCATGATCTGGGTGGTGCCGGCGTTCAAACAGGTATTTTCCAGCTTCGGCGCCGACTTGCCGGCACCGACCCTTTTCGTGATGGCCATCTCGGATTTCACGGTGTCTAACTGGTACATCATCTTCCCTACCATATTTGCCGGCTTGTACCTGTTCTTCCAATCTTGGAGACGTTCGCTGAAAGTGCAGCGTTTCATGGACCAGGCGCTGCTAAAAGCGCCAATTTTCGGCCCGGTGATACGTAAAGCCACGATTGCGCGCTGGACCCGCACTTTGGCAACCATGTTTGCCGCCGGCGTGCCATTGGTGGAGTCGCTCGATTCCGTAGGCGGCGCATCGGGCAATGCGGTTTATCTGGACGCAACCAAAAAAATTCAGAGCGAAGTCAGCACCGGCACCAGTTTGACAACTGCAATGGAAAACTCCAATGTGTTCCCGAACATGGTGACGCAGATGGTATCAATCGGGGAAGAGTCCGGCTCGCTGGATAACATGCTGGGTAAAGTTGCCGATTTCTATGAAGCAGAAGTGGATGATGCCGTGGCATCCTTGTCCAGTCTCATGGAACCATTAATCATGGTCATCCTGGGCGTACTGATCGGTGGCCTGGTTATCGCCATGTATCTGCCAATTTTCAAACTGGGTTCGGTGGTCTGATGCAAGATGGTATTTTTTTCCTGGCGGCGGGAAGCCTGCTTCCCACCGCACTGGCAGCTGTTTTTGGATTGTTGATCGGCAGTTTCCTGAATGTAGTGATTCATAGATTACCGATCATGATGCAGCGTGAATCGGACAATTATGTCGCCCACGAAAGCGGCAAGCCACTGCCCCATACCGAGCGTTACAACCTGGTGGTGCCGCGTTCGGCCTGCCCGCAATGCAAACGCCAGATCGGCGCGCTGGAGAATGTGCCGGTACTGAGTTACCTGGCTTTACGCGGTAAATGCGCTGGCTGCAAGACCCCGATCTCGATCCGCTATCCGCTGGTCGAAGCATTGACCGGCGCCCTGTCAGCACTGCTGATCTGGCACTTCGGCAGCGGCTGGCTCGGCTTGGCGACCTTGGTGTTTGTCTATCTGCTGATCGCGATGACATTTATCGATGCCGATACACAATTGCTGCCCGATGACCTGACTCTGCCTTTGTTATGGATCGGCCTACTGCTAAACCTGTCCGGCCTGTTCGTGCCGTTGCAGGACGCCGTGATTGGCGCTGCTGCCGGCTATCTGAGCCTGTGGACGATTTACTGGGCATTCAAACTGCTGACCGGCAAAGAGGGCATGGGATACGGCGACTTCAAGTTGCTGGCCGCGCTTGGCGCCTGGCTGGGCTGGAAAATGCTCCCCATCGTTATCCTGTTTTCGTCACTAGTGGGCGCGGCAGTCGGCATTGCACTCATCGTTTTTACCCGCCACGGACGCGACAAACCGATCCCTTTCGGCCCCTATCTGGCTGCCGCCGGCTTGCTCGCCTTGCTTTATGGCCGGACAATTCTGGAAACTTATTTCGGTTTTGCTACCTAACATCGTATGAACCAGCACGATGCGGCAAATGACGACAAGCTAGCGCCAACCACTGACAGATTCACCGTCGGCCTGACCGGCGGTATCGGCAGCGGCAAAACCACCGTTGCCAACATGTTTGCCGAACGCGGCGCCGCCGTTATCGACACCGATGCCATCGCCCATCAGCTGACCGCGGCGAATGGCATCGCCATCGCGCCGATTATTGCCGAATTCGGCAGCGCCTTCATCGACGCCAACGGCGCCATGGACAGAGCAAAAATGCGTGCCCATGTATTTTCAGATGCGTCGGCAAAACAGCGCCTGGAATCGATTTTGCATCCCTTGATCCGGGCCGAAACCGCCAGCGCGGCGGAACGTGCTGAAGGCGCGTACGTGATCTTCGTGGTACCTCTGTTGATTGAGTCCGGCAACTGGACGCAACGGGTAAAGCGCATACTTGTCGTGGATTGCGACGAACAGGTTCAATTACATCGCGTGATGCAGCGCAATGCGCTGAACCAGTCACAAGTACAAGCCATCATGGCGACACAAGCCACCAGACAGCAACGCCTGCAGGCCGCCGACGATGTGATTATCAATAATAGCGACCCAGCTGCGCTATTGCCGCAAGTAGTCCGATTACATGCGCTGTATGATGCAATGAGGAAGCAATGAGTAGATCGTTATAATGGTATAAAGCTTTATACTAAAGCCGCGTATTAAAACTCTATTTTTCAAGCGAAAACCTCTCGCTCAATGTTAAAAATAGAAGGGCATTTGTAATTTCTGTTCGCATCGTTCAGAATCATGTCTTATCCGGCTCAAATTCTTAAGGGATGTCACTTTGATCGTCTACGAATATCCTTTCAACGAGCGCATTCGCACCCTGTTGCGGCTGGAAGACCTGCACGAAAGATTTGGGTTTTTCGTACAACAGGAAAGTCCGTTACAGCACCATGTCGCGCTCTCCACCATTTTCGAGATGCTGGAGGTCGCTGGACGCGCCGATTTGAAATCGGATTTGCTGCAAGAACTGGAACGGCAAAAACAAACCCTGCTCGGCTTTAAATCCAATCCGAACGTCGCTCCCGATATGCTGGACGCCATCTTGCAGGAGATCGACAGGGTCAGCACCGCGCTCATGGCGACCCAGGGGAAAACCGGCCAGCATATACGCGAGAACGAATGGTTGATGAGCATCCGCGGCCGCACCATCATTCCCGGCGGCGCCTGTGAATTCGACTTGCCTTCGTATTACGCCTGGCAGCAACATCCGGCGGAACGACGATTTGCCGACATTATTGGCTGGTTTGGGCCATTGGCGCCCTTGTTCGACGCGATCAGCATCGTATTACGATTGCTGCGGGAAACCGGAAGTTCGGTAAAAATAGACGCACAAAACGGCAGTTACCAGCAAATGCTGCAAGGGAAGTCTTATCAGATGCTACGCCTGATCATCGATGAGCAACTCGCCGCCATCCCTGAAATTTCGGCCAACAAATACATGTTGTGGGTGCGCTTTACCAGGCAAGGTGGTGATCTGAAGCCCAAAGCGTACGAGGGCGATGTACCATTCGAGCTGACTCTTTGTAATTTTTAACTGCTTTTCGATTGTTTTCGAATGTTTTTTGATAGATTTGTATGACTACTACCGTTGATTGCCCGACTTGCGGCATAAAAGTTGAATGGATTGCAGCTAACAAGTTCCGACCTTTTTGCTCGGAACGCTGCAAGCAGATCGACCTGGGTGCCTGGGCTGAAGAGAAATACGCGATCCCTGCAGTCAATCCCCCGGATGAGATTGATGATGATGGCAAGCTGCCGC
This sequence comes from Collimonas sp. OK607, assembly GCF_900111995.1. GTDB lineage: Bacteria > Pseudomonadota > Gammaproteobacteria > Burkholderiales > Burkholderiaceae_D > Collimonas. Next base: position 78,502 of record NZ_FOKF01000008.1, on the reverse strand, counting down.
AGTAGTTCCAGCATTACCGATAGATTAAACGTTAGCGCCCTCGCGGCGCCATTCGTCCAGCCATTCAATCAAGGGGATCGCCGCCGGCAGCAGGGGCTCCACGCCTACACTGCCTTGCCAGGAAAACGCCTGCCCTTCCAGGCTTTGCGGCTCGCCACGCCATTCACGACTAATGTAGAAATGCAGGCGCACCCGCGCATGCGGATAGTGATGCTCAATCCCGCACCACGGTTCCGCAGAGGCGATTTCAATCCCTAGCTCTTCCATCAGCTCGCGCTTGAGCGCATCGAAAATCGACTCGCCGGACTCTACCTTCCCTCCCGGGAACTCCCAATATCCCGCCATCGGCTTGCCTTCCGGCCGCTGTCCCAGCAACACATCGCCGTTAGGCTTCATCAGAATGCCCACAGCCACGTTCACCGGCACCCGCTCAGGAGAGACCAGCGTGCTCACGATTGCTGCAGCCGGCCAGCGTAATCACGCGCGAATTGCCATGCAACCCGGCCCGAACGCGAGGCCCGCTGCAAGGCCCAGCGCAAGGCGTCGCCACGGGCTTCGGCGATCTGCTCTGCTGTGCAGCCGAAATGGCCTAGCCAATGGCTGACGATATCCAGGTAATCGTCCTGCTTGAATGGGTAAAACGACACCCACAGCCCAAAACGTTCGGAAAGTGAAATCTTTTCCTCGACGGTTTCACCCGGATGCAAGTCACCATCCTCGGTAGTTTTATAAGTGGCGTTGTCGGACATCCGTTCCGGCAGCAAATGGCGACGGTTGGAAGTTGCATAAATCAACACATTATCCGATTGCGCGGCGATGCTGCCGTCGAGCGCGACTTTGAGTGCCTTGTAACCGCTCTCGCCCTCTTCAAACGAAAGGTCGTCGCAAAAAATGATGAAGCGCTCAGGACGCTCTGCCACCAGATCGACAATATCGGGTAATGCCGCCAAATCGTCCTTATCTACCTCTATCAGACGCAAACCCTGGGATGCATACTGGTTCAGGCAAGCTTTGATCAAGGACGACTTGCCGGTGCCGCGGGCACCGGTCAACAGCACATTATTCGCCGGCCTGCCATCGACGAACTGGCGGGTATTCTGGTCGATCTGCTGCTTTTGTATTTCGATATTGTGCAGGTCTGCCAGCGCAATATCCGAGATATGGCCAACCGCCTGCAAGTAGCCGCCAGCCGATCCGCCACGATGGCGCCAGCGAAAAGCTGTTGCCGCCTGCCAGTCGGGAGCCGCCTTGGCCGGCGGCAGAATGGATTCAAGGCGACCTAGCAGGGCTTCGGCGCGGAGTAGGAATTGATCTAATTGAGTCATGGCTGAGGGAGGTCGATAGCGTTGATAGCGTTGATAGCGTTGATAGCGTTGATAGTGGATGGAATGATTACCCCATTCTGACGCAAAGCAAAACGATGCTGGATGAATATTATTTGTCGGAACGGATTTGCAGCTCCACCATCCGGCCGAAGCCGGCCGGGATGGCACTTGATCTTCAAAAAAACTACAGTATCAAGAACGATAGTCAGCGTTAATCGACACATAGTCATGCGATAAATCGCAAGTCCAGATGGTCGCCGCCGCATCGCCGCGCGCCAACTGCACCCGTACCGTAATTTCGCTTTGTTTCATTACGCGCTGACCGTCAGCTTCCTGATATTCGGGATTGCGGCCACCATTTTTGGCCACCAACACGTCATCCAGATACATATCCAGTTTACTGACATCCAGATCGTCGACACCGGCATAGCCGATCGCCGCCAAAATCCGCCCGAGATTCGGATCTGAAGCAAAGAATGCCGTCTTTACCAGCGGCGAGTGCGCGATCGAATAGGCGATCTTGCGGCATTCGGCAACATCCTGGCCCTGCTCCACGGTAACCGTGATGAACTTGGTGGCGCCTTCGCCATCCCGAATGATCATTTGCGCCAGATGCTGGGAAATATCGGTGACGGCAGCTGCCAGCTCCGCATATTCCGGGCTGTCGACACTATTGACTTCCAGTTCGCCGGCACCGGTGGCGATCAGCATGAACGAATCGTTGGTCGAAGTATCGCCATCGATAGTGATGCAGTTGAACGAGCGGTCGGCGGCCTGCCGCACCATCTTCTCCAATACCGGCTGCGCCACTTTTGCATCGATAGCGAGGAAGCCGAGCATGGTCGCCATATTCGGCTTGATCATGCCTGCCCCCTTGCTGATGCCCGACAGCGTTACCGCTTTACCGGTGATCGTCAGGCGGCGCGAAGCAGCTTTCGGCTGGGTATCGGTAGTCATGATGGACTCGGCGGCATTGAACCAGTTGTCGCCCTTCAGGTTACCTATAGCCTGTGGCAAACCGGCGGTAACGCGCTCCACCGGCAGCGGCTCAAGGATCACCCCGGTCGAGAACGGCAATATCTGCGCCGCATGGCAGCCCAGCAATTCCGCCAGCGCATCGCAAGTGGCATTGGCTGCCGCCAGGCCGGCCTCACCGGTGCCGGCGTTGGCGTTGCCGGTATTGATCAGCAGCGCACGGATCGGCTCGCCGGAAATCTCGGCGGCGGCCAAATGCGCTTTACTCACTTGCACCGGCGCGGCGCAAAAACGGTTTTGCGTGAATACCCCGGCCACCGTCGCGGTCGGCGCCAGCTTCATCACCAGCAAGTCCTTGCGATTCGCTTTACGCACACCGGCCTCGGCGTGACCAAGTTCGATGCCGGCTACAGGCAGCAAGTCGGCGGCGACAGGAATAGGGGAATTGACGGCCATGAGAATCCTTAACTAGGTGTAAATGTTGGCGGCGTTGGTTTGCCGGGAAAATGTTTATTTTAAGGGGTATGAAGGGGTGTGGCGAGACCACGTGTAAATCTGCTGCAACAATAGCAAAGGGCGGGTTTCCCCGCCCTGCTTTAGCTATTGCTTATTACTTACTACCGATCACTCCTGATTACATCAGTTGACCGTGGCATTGCTTGTATTTCTTGCCACTGCCGCAAGGGCAAGGGTCGTTACGGCCGACTTTCGGTACCGCATTGCCCTGCTGGTGCGACTCATCGCTATGTGCAGTTGGCGCCAGCAATGCTTCCGGTGCTGCACTTGGATCGAAATCAGCGTGTTGATAATGCACATTTTCAACGTGGGATTGCGCCATCTCTTCTTCTGCAGCAGCAATTTCTTCACGGTTTTCGATGCGTACCGTCATCACCACCTTGACCACTTCATTCTTGATCAGATCCAGCATCTGGCCGAACAATTCAAACGCTTCGCGCTTGTATTCCTGCTTCGGATTCTTTTGCGCGTAACCGCGCAGATGAATCCCCTGGCGCAGATGGTCCAGTGCCGCCAGATGTTCACGCCAATGGCTGTCGACGCTTTGCAGCATGACGCTACGCTCGAAACCGGCAAACGATTCCTTGCCGACGATTTCAGTCTTGGCATCGTAGGTAGTGTTAGCCGCCGTCAGCACACGCTCCAGCAGCTCCTCGTCGGTCAGGTTCGGCTCCGCCTTCAACATCTCGCCCAACGGCACTTCCAGATGCAGGTCGTTCGCCAAAGCTGTTTCCAGCGCAGGAATATTCCACTGCTCTTCGAGCGACTCTTCCGGCACGTAGGTGCGGAAGGTGTCATCCAGCACGCCTTCACGCAATGATGCAACCGTCTCGGAAACGCCTTGCGATTCCAGCAGCTCATTACGCTGCTGATAGATCACTTTGCGCTGATCGTTGGCGACATCGTCATATTCCAGCAACTGCTTACGAATATCGAAGTTACGCGCTTCAACTTTGCGCTGCGCCGATTCAATCGAGCGCGATACGATGCCAGCCTCGATCGGCTCGCCTTCCGGCATTTTCAGACGATCCATGATGGCGCGCACGCGGTCGCCGGCGAAGATGCGCAGCAAAGCGTCATCCAGCGACAGGTAGAAACGCGAGGAACCCGGATCGCCCTGGCGAGCGGCACGGCCACGCAACTGGTTATCCACCCGGCGCGATTCATGACGCTCGGTACCGATGATATGCAAGCCGCCCGAATTGACCACGTGGTCATGCAGCGATTGCCATTCATCGCGCAACTTGTCGGAGCGCAGTTGTTTTTCAGTTTCGCTAAGCGCCGCATCGGCTTCGATGAACTGGATTTGTTTCTCGACATTTCCGCCCAACACGATGTCGGTACCACGACCGGCCATGTTGGTAGCGATAGTGATCGCTTGCGGACGGCCTGCCTGTGCAATGATTTCCGCCTCGCGCGCATGTTGCTTGGCGTTCAGCACATTGTGCGGCAGCTTGGCCTTAGCCAGAATCCCGGCCAGCAATTCCGAATTTTCGATCGAGGTGGTACCCACCAGCACCGGCTGTCCACGCTCGTAGCAATCCTGAATATCCTTCAGCATCGCCATGTATTTTTCCTGCGCAGTCTTGTAGACCTGATCCTGCCGGTCCTTACGCTGATTCGGACGATTTTGCGGGATTACCACGGTTTCCAGACCGTAGATTTCCTGGAATTCGTACGCTTCGGTATCGGCGGTACCGGTCATGCCGGCCAGCTTGCCGTACATGCGGAAATAATTCTGGAAGGTGATCGAGGCCAGGGTCTGATTCTCGTTCTGGATCTTGACGCCTTCTTTTGCTTCGACCGCCTGGTGCAAACCATCCGACCAGCGACGGCCAGTCATCATGCGGCCGGTGAATTCATCGACAATGACGATTTCGCCATTTTGCACCACGTAGTGTTGATCCTTGAAGTACAGGGAATGGGCTCGCAGTGCCGCGTACAGGTGATGGATCAGGCTGATGTTGGCAGCGTCGTACAACGACGCGCCTTCTGCCAGCAAGCCCATATTGGTGAGGATCTGCTCGGCTTTTTCGTGGCCGGCTTCCGTCAACAGGACCTGATGCGCTTTTTCATCCTTGGTATAGTCGCCAGGCACTTCAACCTTGCCCTTGCCATCCGGCGTTTCTTCACCGATTTGCTGAATCAGCATTGGCGGCACTTCATTGATCTTGTAATACAGATCGGTATGATTTTCAGCCTGGCCGGAAATGATCAGCGGGGTACGCGCTTCGTCGATCAGGATCGAGTCGACTTCATCGACGATAGCGAAATTCAGGGCACGTTGCACGCGGTCGGTGGCGTCGTACACCATGTTGTCGCGCAGATAGTCGAAACCGAATTCGTTGTTGGTGCCGTAGGTAATGGCAGCCGAGTAAGCAACTTGCTTGGCATCGTGCTCAACCGACGACAGGTTGACGCCGGTAGTCAGACCGAGCCAGCCATACAGGCGCCCCATCCACTCCGCATCGCGCTGCGCCAGGTAATCATTGACGGTCACCACGTGCACGCCCTTGCCGGTCAGCGCATTCAGGTAGGCTGGCAAGGTCGCCATCAGCGTCTTGCCTTCGCCGGTGCCCATTTCGGCAATTTTCCCGTAATGCAATACCATGCCACCGATCAACTGGACGTCGAAGTGGCGCATTTTCAATACCCGTTTGCCGGCTTCGCGGCAAACTGCAAATGCTTCCGGCAACAAAGCGTCGAGCTTCTCGCCGCCGGCAATGCGTTGCTTCAGCTCCGGGGTTTTAGCCTGCAGCTCCGCATCGGACAGTTTTTCGAATGCCGGTTCAAGTGCATTAATTTGTCGGACGACTTTTTTATATTGTTTGAGCAGGCGCTGGTTGCGGCTACCGAAAATCTGGGTCAGTAATGACATGCTTGGATTCTAAAAAAAAGCGCCGGCGGCATTCCGTGGCATCTTGTGAATGGACACGAAACCGGGCTGTGGCTAAATAAATAATCGGAGAATTTTATCATGCAGTCCCCGACACATTGGGGTTATGCGCCAGGAAACAATAGCAAGTTGCGCAAATTGTGCCGTATTGGCTGTCGCATTGACACTCGCATTGACCTTATTCCTGGCAATACTGCTTGCATTACAACAATATCCTTACTTTCCTGCCAATATTGCCGCCTTTGCCAGATCGGTGCCGGCATTCAGGAACTTGCGCGGATCCTGCGCCACGCCTTTGATCCTTACCTCGAAATGCAAATGCGGCCCGGTAGAGCGCCCGGTAGTACCGATATCGGCAATATGCTGGCCGCGCTGCACAATGTCGCCCACTTTAACCAGCAGCCTCGACGCATGCGCATAACGGGTGATGATGTCGTTGCCGTGGTCGATATCGAGCATGTTGCCGTATTGCGGGTGATATTCGGCAGCAATCACCACCCCCGCAGCAGCAGCGACAATCGGGGTGCCGACCGATGCCGGAAAATCCAGCCCTTCATGAAATGCGCTGCGACCGGTAAACGGATCGAGCCGCCAGCCAAAACTTGATGAATTGTAGTTAACGTTAACCGGCTGGTTGGTTGGCAACAGCTTGGATTTGATGCGGTCGCTCATCAGCACGGTTTCAACCACGTTCAGATAATCGGCCCGATAACCGACATCGCGCGACATGGCGTCCAGCGCTTGCTGGAACTCGCTCATGCTCATGTCATGCGAGCGCCTGTCATCCAGGCTGCTGAATTCGGCGCCGCCGCGTCCGGGCGCCTCCTTGAAATTGAATTCTTCCGGCTTGACGCCCGCTAAACCCTGGACCCGCTCGCCCAGCGCATCCAGGCGCATCAGCTGCGCCTGCATTTCACCCAGTTTGATGGCCATCGCCGCCAGGTTTTCTTTCAGGTATTTATCTTTGTCCTGCGGTCCGGCTGCAGAGCTGCTGGCAGCCTTGCCGGCAAACGGCAAACCGACCGCGTAGCGGGCCGTGAGGAAATACAGCAATCCGGTCGCCAGCAATACCGCCAATAGAAAGGCAGCGATCATCAAGGAGATGTGCCTGGCGCCTAAAGTGATGGATTTTGCGCGATTAAAACGCGGGTGCAACAGAATTACCTGCATTGCAGCTCCGGTGACGCCCTGACTGGAGCCTGTTGAGAGTCAATTTGGGAGTGCGAACGTGACGTAGGCGTTGCAGGCCTAGGCGCAACGACGCGACGTAGCGGTGCTACGGCAAGGAGTTGCAACAACGGCATGCGGCGCCTACGGCTCGTTCCCTCCGGGTTCAAACCAAAACGTGCGCTGGACTGCGTTGCATGGCTTGCAGGGGCCTCGGCCCCTGCTGCGCCACGCGCCTTGCCAGCCCACGTTTTGGTTTGAACGCATCTCCCAAATTGATTCTCAATAGGCTCCTGGTCACAGGTGTGATAAGGTTTCACTATCATGCGCAGACTCTCATCAACTCTCTCACCTTCTTCTTACCGGCCAGCGACAACAGGCTCCAGGCCTCAGACTCAAAAAGCCGCAACCGATTTTTTACGGGGAAATGACAAGATGGCGGCATTGCTGCCTGCTGTCACACGCATGGCGGCGCTGCAAAAGCAAATTGCCGCCGAATTGCCTGCCATGTTCAGTACCTGCGAAGTATTGCAATGCGAAGCCGGGCAACTGGTACTATCCGCGCCCAACGCCGCACTTGCAAGCAAATTGAAGCAGCAACTGCCACGCTTGCAAAGCCAATTGCTAGCAGGAAACTGGCAGATTAATGCAATCCGAATCAAAGTGCAAGTAAGCCAAAACCTAACGAAAGCACCTGCCGTCAAGCAAGCCCTGCTTTCATCCAAAGCGGTTTCGGCATTCTCTTCGTTGATGGAAGAACTGGAGCCATCGGCTGCAAACGAAGCACTGAAAAATGCTATCGCAGCGATGGTCAGACGCTATAGCGAGAAGAAATAAATCATCGAATCGCTACAGGCAAAGAATAATGCCATCTTGTAAAAATGACATTATACACAAACACTTGGTAAAAATTCAATTCAACGCCCACTCTTGCCCGACCTGGCGCTGGTAGGCGCCTGGCGCCTCGGCTAACTCCTCGAAGCTGACCACATCATACGCATCCGGCTGAGCCAATAAAGCGCGCAACAACTGGTTATTCAATCCGTGGCCGGACTTGTGGGCAGTGTAACTGGCCAGCAGCGGATGGCCGATCAGGTACAGGTCGCCGATGGCGTCCAGGATCTTGTGGCGCACGAACTCGTTTTCATAGCGCAAGCCGTCGCTGTTGAGGATCCGGTATTCATCCATCACGATCGCATTTTCCAGCGAACCGCCGCGCGCCAGTCCCAGGCCGCGCATGGTTTCCACATCTTGCATAAAGCCGAAGGTACGCGCGCGCGCGATTTCTTTCACATACGACTGGATACTGAAATCGACCTCGGCGGTCTGGCCGGTGCCATCCACTGCCGGGTGATTGAATTCGATAAAGAACTTGAGCTTGAAACCATTGCAAGGATCCAGCCGCGCCCATTTTTCACGGTCGCCCTGGCCTTCGCGGACTTCAACGGATTTTTTGATGCGGACGAATTTCTTGGCGGCGCCCTGCTCTTCCAGCCCGGCCTGCTGTAGCAAAAACACGAACGACGATGCCGAGCCGTCCATGATGGGAATTTCTTCGGCCGTCACGTCGACATACAGATTATCAATGCCAAGCCCGGAGCAGGCAGACATCAAATGCTCGATGGTCGATACCCGCACCCCGTCTTTGACCAGCACCGAGGCCATGCGCGTATCGCCGACTTCGGTAGCTTTTGCTGGGAGGTCGACAGCCGGGTCAATATCGACACGACGGAAAATGATTCCGGTGTCGACGGCGGCCGGACGCAGGGTCAGCTCGACCTTGGTGCCGGAATGGACGCCAATGCCTGTCGTTTTGACAATTTTCTTGATAGTGCGTTGTTTCAACATGATGACATTATAAATCTGACTGATAATTATTCTGTAACGATGTGTAGCCAGTGTGGGGTAAAAAACACGACTTCACGTATTTGATGTTTCTGTCCATACAATTGAAAAGCGGCGCTAGCCTTCAGGCCAGCGCCGCCTTGCCTACAGCCGATAATGCAGTTTAAGCCAGTTGCGCCAGCAGGGTTTCTGCATTGGACACTTCAAACTTGCCGCCTTGCTCAACGTTCAGCTGCGTGACCACGCCGTCGTCGATCAGCGCCGAGAAACGTTGCGAACGCACGCCCATGCCGAACTTGCCGAAATCGGCGTCGAGGCCCAGTGCTTTGACGAAATCAGCATTGCCGTCGGCCAGCAAACGCACGATGCCGGTGGCTTTCTGATCACGACCCCAGGCACCCATGACGAACGCGTCATTGACCGAAATCGCCCAGATCTCATCTACGCCCTTAGCCTTGAATTCCGCTGCGTGCTGGATATAGCCTGGCAGATGCTTGGCCGAACAAGTCGGCGTGAAAGCGCCAGGTACCGCGAACAAAGCGATTTTCTTACCTTTAACCAGATCGCTGACATTGAACGTATTTGGTCCAAGTGCGCAACCTTCGGTTTCGGTTTCGATGAATTCTGCTAATTTGCCTTCTGGCAGGTGATCGCCGATCTTGATAGTCATGATGTAGTCCTTGTCTAGGTAATTGATGGCGCCCCTGAAACTCTCGGCACAACGGTTAATTGAACCGCTTTGCCACATCTCAGAGACATCGAATGTCTGTGGATCCCACAAAAGAAAACGCCGCGCCTTTCGACGCGGCGTGGAACCCGCAGTATGCCTTGTTCCGCAAATTCATGCAGAACGCTGACGCTGATAGCGGGTATTTGATCCCGTCATCAGCGCCGGTCAGAACAACCTGGATTTAGTCGGCCTGCTTGCGCAAGAAAGCCGGGATGTCGTAGGTTTCCATACCGTTCTTTTCCAAAGCCCGCACCGTGTCGGAAGCCGATTCACGACGCCATACCGCCGGCGCCTTCATGCCTTCGAACGAAGAGCTGCCATGTCCCACCGAAGCCTGGCCATGCATCATCGGCTCGTTGTGGGTACCGGTACGCATCATCGGTGCTTGCACCAGTTGCACCGACTTGCGTGCACGGCCGAGGCCGGTTGCCACCACGGTGACGCGGATATCGTCGCCCATGGTTTCGTCGTAGGCAATCCCTTGGGCAATCGATGCATCCGGCGCAGCAAAAGCACGCACGGTTGCCATCACTTCCTTGATTTCCTTACCCTTCAGGCTGCGGCTGGCAGTAACGTTGACCAACACCCCTCGGGCGCCGGACAAATCGATGCCATCCAACAACGGCGAAGCAACTGCCTGCTCCGCTGCCAGACGCGCGCGATCTACGCCGTGCGCAGTAGCAGTACCCATCATTGCCTTGCCTTGTTCGCCCATGATGGTCTTGACGTCATTGAAGTCGACGTTGATGTGACCAGGCACGTTGATGATTTCGGCGATCCCGGCAACGGCATTGTTGAGGACGTCGTCGGCGTGTTGCAGCCACTCCATCATGCTGTCGTCTTCATAAATCTCTTCGAGTTTTTCGTTGAGAATGATGATTAGCGAATCGACATGCTGGGACAATGCTTCCAGACCTTCATCGGCGATGTCCATGCACTTCTGGCCTTCGTAGGAGAATGGCTTCGACACCACCGCCACCGTCAGCGCGCCTTGCTCCTTGGCGATCTGCGCCACCACCGGTGCAGCACCGGTGCCGGTGCCGCCGCCCATGCCTGCGGCGATGAACACCATGTGCGCACCGCGCAGTGCATCTTCGATGCGGCTACGCGATTCTTCGGCCAGCTGGCGGCCAACCGACGGCTTCATACCGGCACCCAGGCCGGTCTCGCCGATCTGGATAACGTTATGCGCCTTCGATTGCTTAAGCGCCTGTGCATCAGTGTTAGCGGCAATGAACTCCACGCCGGACACACCCTTGTTGATCATATGTTGGACCGCATTACCACCAGCGCCACCGACACCGACGACTTTAATCACGGTGCCCAAAGTTGCATTGTCAAGCATATCGATTTCCATGATATTTCCTCATAAAGATGCAGCATTCAGTCAATAGGCATCACGCTGTGTGAGGCCTAGCAACTGACAACTGCGTGTTGCACAAACAACGTTAAAAACAAATCTCGTATTGAAAAACGGTCTAAATAAACGTAACTCAGCAATATAAAAAAACGTATCAAAAATTACCCAGGAACCACTCCTTCATACGCTGCCAGATTGCCTTCGCCGAGCCTTCCTGACGTGTCACGATGTAGCCACGCAGGTACTGTTTTTTTGCTTCCAGCAGCAAACCCAGTACGGTCGAATAACGCGGGCTACGCACGACATCAGCCAGCTGACCGTGATACTCCGGAGTGCCCAGGCGCGCAGGCTTGAGGAAAATATCCTCCGCCAGTTCAATCATGCCGGGCATCATTGCCGAGCCGCCGGTCAGCACCACACCGCTCGACAATACCTCTTCATACCCTGACTCGCGCACTACCTGGTGCACCAGCGCGAACAATTCTTCCACGCGCGGTTCGATCACTGCCGCCAAAGCCTGGCGCGACAAGGTGCGTGGATTGCGATCGCCCAGGCCAGGCACTTCCAGCGTTTCACCCGGGTCGGCCAGGATCTGTTTGGCCACGCCGTAACGCAGCTTGATTTCTTCTGCCTCATTGGTCGGCGTACGCAGCGCCATCGCAATGTCGTTGGTAATCTGGTCGCCGGCAATCGGAATCACCGCGGTATGCCGGATCGCACCTTCCGTGAATACCGCAACGTCGGTAGTCCCGCCACCGATATCAACCAGCACCACGCCCAACTCTTTCTCGTCAGATGTAAGTACCGCATCTGCCGATGCCAGCGGCTGCAAGGTCAGGTCCGACACTTCCAGTCCACAGCGTCGGATACACTTGACGATGTTCTGTACCGCCGATACCGCACCGGTGACGATGTGTACTTTCACTTCCAGTCGGATGCCGCTCATGCCGATTGGTTCACGCACATCTTCCTGGCTATCGACAATAAATTCCTGCGGCACGGTATGCAGCAATTGCTGGTCGGTAGGAATATTGACTGCCTTGGCCGTTTCTATAACGCGCGAGACGTCGGCTGCGCTGACTTCCTTGTCCTTGATCGCCACCATACCGCTGGAATTGAAGCTGCGGATATGGCTGCCCGCGATCCCGGTGTAGACATTGCGGATCTTGCAGTCGGCCATCAGCTCAGCCTCTTCCAACGCGCGCTGGATAGACTCGACGGTGGCTTCGATATTCACCACCACGCCCTTTTTCAGCCCCTTGGATTCAGCCTGGCCCAGGCCGATGACTTCATGGCGCCCGTCGGACAATACCTCGGCAACCACGGCCACCACTTTGGAGGTACCGATGTCGAGACCGACGATCAAATTTTTTGCGTCTTTTGTCATAGTGTTTCGCTTATTTTTTCTTGCTTCCCAATCCGCTCGACATGCCGCTCGCCTTCAGCGCCAAGCCATTCGGATACCGCATATCTACACTTTCAATCCGGTTCTGCAAACGCGACAGCAGTTGCGGATAGATCTGCACCAGTCGTGCCACGCGGTCTTTCAGCGTGCTCTTGTTCTGCTCTCGCCCCAGCTCTACCGTCATGCCGTTGTTCAGTTTCACAGTCCATGCATAACGCGTGGACAACTCCACCTCAACCGGACTCAGTTTCAGCGGCGCAAACCATGAGCGGAAATCGGCCAGGCGCGCCGTTACATCTTTCTCGCTGCCTTTCGGACCCGACATGCGCAATAACTCGCCGTCTTCTTCCGCTTCGTCCAGGTTGGCGGTAAACAAATCGCCATACACCGACAGCAGACGGCCGTCATCGTCCCATGTCGCCAGCGGCTGATGCTCTTCAATCGTCACGATCAACGTGTTCGGCCATTCACGTTGCACCGCTGCCTTGCGCACCCACGGCACCGACTCGAAAGCGGTACGCACCGTATCCAGGTTGGCGGTAAAAAAATTACCCTTGATGCGAGGCAGTGCGCTGGCCCGGATGATTAATGGATTGACGCGCCGCAGTTCGCTCTTCCCGGCAGCTTCAATCCGAATCGTCTTCAGGGTAAACATCGGGCGCTGCGCCAGCCACCAGACGCCAGACGCCAGCAATGCGAGCGCAGCCAGTCCCAGCAAGGCGCCGGAGATCGCGTTCAACATTTTGATGTCTTGCCACATGGTTATCGACTTTATCGCTTGGATCGTTAGTTAATTCTTAAAATAAATATTTACGCTTTCTTTTTCAAACCGGAATCAATCCGGCTTCCAGTCTTTCGACGGCTTCAAATCCAGCGAGGCCGACTTCAATATTTCGACGCACAGATCTTCGTAACTGACGCCGTCCGCCTTGGCCGCGATCGGCACCAGCGAATGGCCGGTCATGCCTGGTGAAGTGTTGATCTCCAGCAGGAACGGTTCGTTATCCGATGAACGCAACATGAAATCGACCCGCGCCCAGCCTTCGCATCCGAGGGCGTTGAATGCCTGCACTGCCAGCGACTGTATGCGCTGTGTCAAGGCTTCATCCAGCGGCGCCGGGCACAGATACTTGGTATCGTCGGTAAAATATTTATGCTGATAATCGTAATTGCCGTCCGGCGCACGGATCTCGACGACGGGCAAGGCACGGGCATTACGTCCAGCGCCCAACACCGGCACCGTCAACTCGCGTCCGGCAATGAATTCCTCAGCCAGCACCACCTCATCGAATTTGGCGCACAGTGCAAAACCCTCGCTCATGTCTGAATAGCCGACGACCTTGCTGATGCCGATGGTCGAACCTTCATGCGGCGCTTTCAGCATCAGCGGCAAACCCAGCACGTCCGGTACCTGACGCAACTCTTCGCGCGTCGCGCTATGAGCATCCAGAACAATGAAACGCGGCGTCGGCAATGCCATGCTTTGCCAGACACGCTTGGTCATGACCTTGTCCATCGCAATCGCGGACGCCATCACACCCGGACCGGTGTAGGGAATGCCTAACTGTTCCAGCGCGCCTTGCAGCGTACCGTCTTCGCCATAACGGCCGTGCAGGGCGATAAACACGCGATCGAATTTTTCCGCCGCCAGTTCCGCCAGGTTACGCTCGCCCGGATCGAATAGATGGGCGTCGACACCGCGGCTTTTCAAAGCTTGCAACACGCCCGTTCCAGACATGATGGAAACTTCGCGCTCGGCCGAACGCCCGCCGAACAGCACGCCGACTTTTCCGAATTGATGACCTGTCATTTTTTTGCTCATGTCTTTACTCTTGCCTATTGCTCTATCAGTTGCGCCAACTTGCCAGGAACTCCGCTAATCGAGCCTGCTCCCATCGTCATCACCACATCGCCGTCGCGCGCGATGTTCAAAATCGACGCCGGCATATCGTTGATGTCTTCCACAAATACCAGCTCAGCCATGCCGGCTACCCGCAAGGCGTGCGCCAGGGCGCGGCCGTCGGCCGCCACGATCGGCGCTTCGCCGGCGGCATACACCTCCGCCAGCACCAGCACGTCAACCGTAGACAGTACTTTGACAAAATCTTCAAACAAATCGCGGGTACGGGTGTAACGATGCGGCTGGAACACCAGCACCAGACGGCGTCCAGGATAGGCGCCGCGCGCCGCCGAAATCGTCGCTGCGGTTTCCACCGGGTGGTGGCCGTAATCGTCGACCAGCGCAAATTCACCGTTCGGCTTACCGGCGGCGTCCTGCAGTTTGATTTCGCCGTAACGCGTGAAGCGCCGGCCAACGCCGTTAAATTCTGTCAACGCCTGCTGAATCGCAGTGTCCGCAACGCCCAGCTCACGTGCGATCGCAATCGCTGCACAGGCGTTCTGGACATTGTGCATGCCAGGTTGGTTCAGGCTGATCGGCATTGGCGCAAAACCTTTTTGAATCACCGTGAATTGCATGTGGCCGGCCACTGCCTTGGCATCGATGGCGCGCACATCGGCATCTTCATGGAAACCGTAGGTAGTAATCAGCTTGGAAATCTGCGGCATGATTTCGCGCACATTGGCGTCATCCATGCACAACACCGCCACGCCATAAAACGGCAGGCGCTGGGTGAATTCGACAAAGGCCTGCTTCAATTTGTTGAAATCGTGATCATAGGTATCCATATGATCGGCGTCGATATTGGTGATCACTTCGATCACCGGCGACAGATTCAGGAACGAAGCGTCCGATTCATCGGCTTCGGCCACGATAAAGTCGCCAGAACCCAATTTGGCATTGGCGCCGGCACTGGTGAGGCGGCCGCCGATCACGAAAGTCGGATCCAGGCCGCCTTGCGCCAGCACACTCGCCACCAGGCTGGTGGTGGTGGTCTTGCCGTGCGTGCCGGCAATCGCGATGCCGCGCTTGAGGCGCATCAACTCCGCCAGCATGACTGCGCGTGGCACGATAGGAATATGCTTTTCACGCGCAGCAACCACTTCCGGGTTATCCGCTTGCACCGCTGTCGAAGTGACGATCGCGTGCGCCTGATCAATATTTGCCGCCGCGTGCCCTTTGCTGATTTTGGCTCCCAAGCTTACCAAGCGCCGGGTAGCCGCATTGCTGCCGAGATCGGAGCCGGAAATCGTGTAACCGAGATTCAACAGCACCTCTGCGATGCCACTCATGCCGCTACCGCCGATACCTACAAAATGGATATTCTTAACTTTATGTTTCATACGTCACCTGCTAATTCTTCAAGAACCTGCGCGATCGCCTGATTGGCATCGCGCCGGCCGTTTTCATATGCTGCCTGCGCCATCGTTTGGCAGTCCTGACGCGAGATCCGCGTCAACAACGCGGCCAGGCGCTCTTTGCTTAAATCTGTTTGCGGTAAATGAATCGCCGCTTTCTGTGTCGCCATCCAGCGTGCATTGTCGCGCTGGTGCGAAGTAGTCGATGCCACCAGCGGCACCAGTACGCTGGCGACGCCGGCCGCGGTCAGTTCCGAGACCGTAATCGCCCCGGCCCGGCAAATTACGAGATCGGCATCAGCGTAACGGCGCGGCATATCGTCGATAAACGCCACAACCTCTGCTGTTACCCCGGCCGCTGCATAAGCGCTACGCAAGGCATCGATATGCTGCTTGCCGGATTGATGCGTGATGCTTGGCCGCAAATCGGCCGGTATCAAAGCCAGGGCTGCCGGCAAACAATCGTTGAGCGCCTTGGCACCCAGGCTGCCGCCCACCACCAGCAGACGCAATGGGCCGATGCGGCCGCTATAGCGTTCTGCCGGCAACGGTAACGCCAGGATTTCCTTGCGTACCGGATTGCCGGTGACCAGCGCTTTGCTTGCCGCACGTCCGAAATCTGCCGGAAAGCCGAACAACACCCGTTGCGCCAGCGGCGTCAGGGTCTTGTTCGATAACAGCAAGGCCGCATCGGCATTCACCAGCACCAACGGCACGCCGCGCAGACGCGCCATTGCGCCGCCCGGTACTGTCACATAACCACCCATGCCCAGCACTACATCGGCCTGGCGCCGGCCCAGGATACGGAAGCAGGCCGGGAAACTCAGCAGCATGCGCCAGGCTCCACGCAACGTATGCGCCAGGCCTTTGCCGCGCAAGCCGGAAAAAATAATCTTGTCCATCTCGATGCCATGCTGCGGCACCAGATCGCACTCCATGCCGTGAGTGGTTCCAAGCCAGCTCACTTGCCAGCCGCGCGCGCGCATGGTGTCTGCAATCGCCAGGCCCGGAAATATGTGGCCGCCGGTTCCCGCCGCCATGATCAGTAGACGTTTTGCGTTGGTTGTGCTGGAGCTCATGCCCGGCCTCCGCGCATCAGAACCCGATTCTCGTAATCGATACGCAGCAAGATCGCCAAACCGATGCAATTGATCAGCACCCCGGAACCACCGTAGCTCATCAGCGGCAAGGTCAAGCCCTTGGTCGGCAGCAAACCCAGGTTGACACCCATGTTGATGAAGGTCTGCACCCCGATCCAGATGCCGATGCCCTTGGCAGTCAGGCCGGCAAAAGTCTGATCCATGGCGATCGCCTGACGGCCGATTTCAAACGCGCGCTTGATGATCCAGTAAAACAGCATGACCACCACCAGCACGCCGGCAAAACCTAACTCTTCGCCAATCACCGCCAGCAAGAAATCGGTATGGGCTTCCGGCAGATAGTGCAGTTTTTCGACGCTGGCCCCAAGGCCGACGCCAAACAATTCGCCGCGCCCGAATGCGATCAGTGAATGCGACAACTGGTAAGCCTTGCCCAGGGCATTTTCTTCCGCCCACGGATTCAGATAGGCAAAGATCCGCTCACGCCGCCATGGCGACAGCCAGATCACCAAAGTGAACATGCCTGCCAGCATGGCGCCTATGCCGCCGAACCAGATGCCGTTGATCCCGCCTAAAAACAGAATTCCCATGGCGATGCAAACGATCACACCGAGCGCGCCCAGATCCGGCTCCAGCATCAGCAGCAAGCCGACCAGCCCGACTGCGGCAGTCATGGGCAAAAACCCTTTGGTCAGCTTGTGCATCACTTCCTGTTTGCGCACCGTGTAGTTGGCTGCGTACAGGACAATGAACAGCTTCATCAATTCCGACGGTTGCAAATTGAACACCCGGAACGACAGCCAGCGCTTGGCGCCGTTGACGCCGCGCCCCAATCCCGGCACCAGCACCATCGCCAGCAAGATCAGGGTAATCACGAACAGATACGGCGCCCAGCGCTGCCAGGTAGCTATCGGAATCCGGAACGTCACCAACCCCGCAGCCAGCGAGACGCAGATAAAGATCGCCTGCCGTATCAGGAAATGGGCATTCGTGTAATTCGAATACTTGGGCGAGTCCGGCAATGCAATCGAGGCCGAGTACACCATCACCAGTCCGAACAGCATCAGCATTACGACCACCCATACCAACGGCTGGTCGTACTCCATCATTTTCGAACGCTGGACACCAGGCTTCTGGCTGTCGAGCGTGCGCGGCCGCGACGGCGCACTGGCCGCAGGCTTGGCTGAAAATGATGGAAAGGCGAATTTCATAGACCGACCTCACCGCGCGACAGAGCCAGTTCACGTACCGCATCGACGAATACCTGCGCACGATGGGCGTAATTGCGGAACATGTCGAGACTGGCGCACGCCGGCGACAGCAACACGGCATCGCCGGGATGCGCCAGCTCGGCGGCGCGCGTTACGGCCTCTTCCAGCGTGGTGCAGGCAATGATGTCGAGACCTGCCGCATGGCTTTCCACCGCGGCGCGAATTGCAGGTGCGTCGCGGCCAATCAACAGCAGCGCGCGGCCATAGGCAGCCAGCGGCGCCGCCAGCGGGGTGAAATCCTGTCCTTTGCCGTCGCCGCCGGCGATCAGCAACAACCGGCTGGCATTACCGTCGCCATCGGAACCGCGTCCCAATCCGTTCAAGGCCGCTACCGTAGCGCCGACATTGGTGCCTTTGCTGTCGTCGTAATATTCGACGCCGCCAATCGTTGTCACCAGTTCGACCCGATGCGGCTCGCCGTGATACTCGCGCAAACCATGCAGCAACGGCGCAAATGGTAAGTCGATCGCACGGCACAATGCCAATGCCGCCAGGGCGTTGGCCGCATTGTGACGGCCGCGAATCCGCAAGGCGTCAGCCGGCATCAAGCGCTTGACCGAAACCGGCAGCAAGGCAAGTTGTTCTTTCTTGCTTCGCCGTTTCTCTACTCGTTCTTCTTCGTCGCCTGGCACAGCTACCGACAGCCATTGCATGCCGTTATCGCTGACCAAACCAAAACAATCGCCTTCAACCGGCTCGTCAAAACCAAAACTGATACTGTTGCCAGTCTTGAATTGCATCGTCAGAGGATCGTCGCGATTTAACACCCGTACGGTATTGGCACTGAAAATGCGCGCCTTGTCGGCCGCATAGGATTCCATGTCGCCGTGCCAGTCCAGGTGATCCTGGGTGATATTCAAGATGGTCGCGGCATCTGCATGCAGATTGCAGGTTGCATGCAATTGGAAACTGGACAGTTCCAGCACCCAGACCTGCGGCAAAGCATCTTTCTCCAATGCGCTACGCAACACGTCCAGTGCAGCCGGGCTGATGTTGCCCGCCACTTGCACCGTCAAGCCGGCGCGTTCGCACAGCAAACCGGTGAGGCTAGTGACGGTGGTTTTGCCATTGGTGCCGGTGATGGCAATCACTTTCGGTGTATAGGCGTGACTCTCGCGCAATGCCGCCAGGGCTTGCGCAAACACTTCGATTTCGCCCCACACCGGAATATCACGGTCGGTCGCCGCAGACTGAATATCTTTCAGCTCACGGTTCGGCGCCAGCCCCGGGCTGGTCACAACAAAGTCGATGCCGTCCAGCAGACTGATAGCGAAGCTGCCGTCCTCGCCAGAGGCGATGAATTCCACTGCCGGGATTGCCTGTTGCAACAGCGGCAGGCGTTCCGGTGCACTGCGCGTGTCGGCCACGCGCACTGTCGCACCGCAATGTGCCAGCCACAATGCGGATGCCAGGCCCGATTCTCCGAGCCCTAATACCAGAACATGTTTACCCGTATAGTTCATTGACGCTTACTTTCTACAGTATCACTACCTGAGCACTACCTAAGCTTCAGAGTTGAAAGCCCAAACAACACCAGCATCATCGAGATGATCCAGAAACGCACCACGACCTGGGTTTCTTTCCAGCCTTTTTGTTCATAGTGATGGTGCAAAGGCGCCATCAGCAAGACGCGGCGGCCAACGCCGAAACGCTTCTTCGTGTACTTGAAGTAGATTACCTGCAACATGACCGATAAAGTTTCGACCACGAAAATACCACCCATAATGAACAGCACGATTTCCTGGCGCACGATCACCGCCACGGTGCCCAGGGCACCGCCCAAAGCCAGCGCGCCAACGTCGCCCATGAATACCTGAGCCGGGTAAGCGTTGTACCAAAGGAAGGCGAGTCCGGCGCCAGCCATCGCGCCGCAGAAAATCAACAGTTCGCCGGCCCCGGGAATATGCGGTATCAGCAAGTACCTGGCGAAAGTCACGTTACCGGTCAAATAAGCGAATAGTCCGAGCGCAGCACCTACCATCACGGTAGGCATGATCGCCAAGCCATCCAGGCCATCGGTCAGGTTGACGGCGTTGCTGGTGCCAACGATGACGAAATAGGTCAACGCCATGAACCCCCAGACGCCCAGCGGATAACTGACGGTCTTGAAAAACGGTACGATCAGGTCGGCTTTCGGCGGCAGATCCAGGCTGAAACCGGATTCGACCCAGGCCACGAACAAGTCCCAAACCTGGGTATTGTTCGGCGCCGATACCGAGAACGCCAGGTAAATCGCCGCCACCACGCCAATCACGGATTGCCAGAAATACTTCTCGCGCGAACGCATGCCGTTCGGATCCTTGTAGACCACCTTGCGGTAATCGTCGACCCAGCCGATGGTGCCGAAACCCAGCGTGACCACCAGTACGATCCAGACGAAACGGTTACTCAGGTCGCTCCACAGCAAAGTCGAAATACCGATTGCAATCAGGATCAGCACGCCACCCATGGTCGGCGTGCCGGATTTAATCAAGTGCGTTTGCGGGCCGTCGGTACGCACCGCTTGCCCAACTTTCAGGCGCGCCAGCATGCGGATCACGCCAGGCCCCGCGATCAAGCCGATCATCAACGCCGTCAACGTCGCGAACACCGCGCGGAAGGTGATGAAGTTGAAGACGCGCAGGAAACTGAAATCCTGCTGAAAATTTTGTGCCAGCCATAGCAGCATGTTAGTGAACCCCTTCAGAACTTGTACCGACCAGATGCTGAACCGCGCGTTCCATTTTCATGAAACGCGACCCTTTGATCAGCACCGTGGTGTCCGGTGTCATGGTGGCATCGAGCGCGGCTAGCAACGCTGCGATGTCGTTGAAATGTTGTGCTTGCGGACCGAAGGCGGCGCTGGCATCGGCCGCCATCTCACCCAGCGTGAATAAGCGGGTGATGCCGCATTGCTTGGCGTAGGCGCCGATCTCCTGATGGAATTCGCGACCTTCGTTGCCGACTTCGCCCATATCGCCCAGCACCAGCAAGCGCGGCTCGGCGGTTTGCGCCAGCACATCGATTGCGGCCCGCATCGAATCCGGATTGGCGTTGTAGGTATCGTCGATCACCAGTGCGCCGACGCAACCGGCAGCTTGCGCCAATTTGCGCTGCAGACGGCCGCTGACCGGTGCGAACGATTCCAGGCCGCGCTTGATCGCGGCGATGTCGACACCGATCGCCAGGGCGCAAGCGATGGCCGCGAGCGCGTTGCGCACGTTGTGTTCGCCGGCGGCGGACAGTTGCACTGCAAATTTTTGCGGGCTCCCTGCGGTCTTGGCGGACACCGTCAAATCGCTGCCGAAACCATTCGCCGCCTTGGTGTAACTGGCGCTGACATCAGCATCAGCCGTGAGGCCGAAGCTGATGCTGCCAGCCTTGTCGGCGGCATAACCACGCCATAACTCTGTATACGGATCATCGGCCGGGAACACGGCAATTCCGTTGGCCGGCAAGCCGCGGATCACACTGCCGTTTTCTTCGGCAACCGCCGCTACGCTCGCCATGAATTCCTGATGCTCGCGCTGCGCATTGTTAACCAGCGCCACGGTCGGTTCGGCAAGCGCCGTCAGCAACGCAATTTCACCGGGATGGTTCATGCCCAGCTCAATTACGGCGGCCTGATGGCTAGCCTCAAGCCGCAACAATGTCAGTGGAACGCCAATCTCGTTATTGAAATTGCCGCGCGTCGCCAGCGATTTATCAATACCAAAAGCCGCGACCAGGATCGCGGCAATCATTTCTTTTACTGTGGTCTTGCCATTGCTGCCGGTGACGGCAATCAACGGCAGCGTAAATTGCTGCCGCCAGCGTTGCCCTATCGTGCCAAGTGCAATCCGGGTGTCGTCCACCAGCAATGCCGGTACAGTCAGCGTCGCTGGTGCGCGTTCCACCACCACTGCCGCCGCGCCTTGGGCAACTACCTGATCGAGGAAATCGTGAGCGTCGAAACGCTCGCCACGCAATGCGACAAACAACGAACCTGGCGTCACCGCACGGCTATCCGTGGACAAGCCATTCACCACGACCGGGCCGCCGCCGGTCACAGGCAATCCCAGCCATGATTGCAATTGCTGCAATGAGGTGTTCATGCGTGACCGCCTTTCATCGTGGCCCGTGCTGCGAGCGCCAGCGCGGTATGGTCGGCATCTAAAAACGGCAATTTCTTTCCCTTTATTTCTTGATATGTTTCATGGCCTTTACCTGCCAGCAAGACCACATCGGCCTTGCCCGCATGCCGCACGGCCCACAAAATGGCGGCTGCGCGATCTTCCAGCGCCTGCGCCGACTGCGGTGCTTTCATCCCGGCCAGGATCTGGCTGATGATGACGCCCGGTTCCTCGTTGCGGGGATTGTCGCTGGTAACGATGACGTGGTCTGCAAGTTCTGCAATGGCGCCCATCTGCGGCCGCTTGCCAGGATCGCGATCGCCGCCGCAACCGAATACGCACCACAATTCGCCGTTGCGTTGCTGCGTAACTTGCCGCAGGGTATTCAAGGTTTTTTCCAGCGCATCAGGGGTGTGTGCATAATCGATAACTATCAGCGGCGCATCATGGCCGCCGAACTGCTGCATTCGACCCGGCACGGCAACCAACAGTTCAATCGCATGCAACGCGGCATCCCAGACAATACCTTTCGCCAGCAACACACCCAGAATGCCTAGCGCATTGCTGACATTGAATTGCCCGACCAGTTGCGTCTTGACGTGCGCCGAGCCGAACGGTGAATCTAGGTGGAATGCGGTGCCATTGGCGTTGGTGCGAATCGCCGAGGCGCGCAGCACCGCAACACCGGCCGGAGCTTCCAGCGTGTCGCAGGTATAGCCAATCACCGGAACGGCTGGTTGTTTTTGCGCCAAATGACTCACCAGACGCAAGCCCATCGCATCGTCGAGATTGATCACGGCTTGCTGCAATCCCGGCCAATCAAACAATATGCGTTTTGCTGCTTCGTAATGCTGTTCGTCACCGTGGTAATCCAGATGATCGCGGGTGAAATTGGTGAACAGGGCGATGTCGACATGCATGCCGCTCATGCGCCCTTGTTCCAGTCCGATCGAAGATGCTTCAATCGCCAGTGCTGCTACGCCTTGTTGGCGCATCTCGCTCAGCGCATGCTGTAACAACAGTGCATCTGGCGTGGTATTGCCGGTTTCTTCGAACTCACCGCGCTGGCCGTGGTTATATATTCCTGTGCCCAAGGTCCCGATAACACCGGTAGTCTGGCCCAGGTGCGACAGCGCATGACCAAGCCATTGGGTGCACGATGTCTTGCCATTGGTGCCGGTGACGGCAACAACCAGCATGTCCTTGTCGGCTTGCCCGTAATAATTACGGGCGATCTGGCCGCTCAGCTGCTTGAGGCCGCTCACCGCGCGATGGGCGATACTCCCGTCCCATGCGGCATTCCAGGTATATTTTTCACTCTCGTACAACACAGCGGATGCACCGTTTTTCAGTGCCTGTGCAATGTAGGCGCGGCCGTCCGCAGCATCGCCGGGATAGGCAAAAAATACGTCGCCCGACTTTACCTTGCGCGAGTCCGACACCAGTTCAGCGCCAGCCGGGGCAGCGCCGCTCAGCCAATGCTGGATGTCTTGCAATTGCTTTGCCGTGGATTTCATCACAAACCCTCCTGCGGACCGTCGGTCGGGATGATGATGTCGGTGACGCTGGAATCCGGCGGCACGTTCAGGGCCCGCAAGGCGTTCGCTGCAACTGTCGCAAATACCGGTGCGGCGACGTCGCCGCCGTAGTGCGAACCGACAGATGGTTCGTCAACCATGACTGCGATAATCAGGCGCGGATCGGAAGCCGGTGCGAAGCCGACGAAATCGGCAATGTATTTTTTAACATACTTACCGCCTTCAATCTTATAGGCGGTACCGGTTTTTCCGCCCACCCGATAGCCAGGGACTTGAGCTTTCGGCGCCGTGCCGCCGGGCGCAGTGACGCGCTCCAGCATGGCGCGCATGGTCAGCGCTGTCTTTTCCGAAACCACGCGCTGGCCGACCGGTGGTTCGGTGACCTTCTGGAACGACAGCGGGATCAGGTCGCCGTTGCGCGCAAAAATTGTGTAGGCATGCGCCATCTGGATCAGAGATACCGAGATACCATGGCCGTAGCTCATGGTCGCCTGCTCGATCGGCCGCCATGACTTGAAAGGACGCACGCGACCGGCAACCGCGCCAGGGAAGCCGAATTTCGGCTGTTGCCCAAGGCCGACAGTAGTAAACATCTCCCACATTTCTTCAGCCGGCATCTGCAACGCTATCTTGGCGGTGCCGATATTCGACGATTTCTGGATAATCTGAGCGACACTCATGGTCCACACCGGATGCGGATGGGAATCGCCCACCGTCGCAGTGCCGATGGTCATCTTGTCCGGCACCTGGAAAGTCGTAGTCGCCTGGACCCGATTAGTGTCGAGCGCGAGCGCAACGGTGAACGGTTTCAAGGTCGAGCCAGGCTCGAAGGTATCGGTCATCACCCGATTACGCAGCTGGGCGCCGGTCAGCACCGAGCGGTCGTTCGGGTTATAGCTGGGCAGATTTGCCAAAGCCAGTACTTCACCGGTCCGCGCATCAACCACGACAATACCGCCGGCCTTGGCCTTGGTCCGTTCCACCGCTTCCTTCAACTGGGTGAAAGCGATGTACTGGATCTTGCTGTCGATCGACAACACCAGATCCTTGCCGTCATGCGGCTCCTTGACCGCCTCGATATCCTCGACAATGCGCCCGAGCCGATCCTTGATTACGCGGCGGCTGCCAGTGGTACCTGCCAGGGTTTTCTGCTGCGACAGTTCCATGCCGTCCTGGCCGGCATCTTCCACATTGGTGAACCCGACCACGTGTGCCGCCACCTCGCCTTCCGGGTAGAAACGCTTGTACTCCTTGCGAGTTTGGATACCGTCGATGTCGAGCTTGAGGATCTTGTCGGAAATGTCTTGTTCGACCTGGCGCTTGAGATAGACGAAATTGCGGTCGGAGTCGAGCTTCTTGCTCAATTCGGCGTAGCTCATGTCGAGCAGTTTTGCCAAGGCTTGCAGCTTCTCTGGCGGCGCAGCCTGCACGTCGTCAGGAATCGCCCAGATTGCCTTGACCGGCACCGACGACGCTAGCACCTGGCCGTTGCGATCGGTAATCTTGCCGCGTGTGGCCGGCAACTCCAGGGTACGCGCATAGCGCGAAGCGCCCTGTTTTTGCAGAAAATCGGTGGAAATCCCTTGCAGCCACAGCGCCCGCACGATCAGCGCCAGGAAGGCCGCGAACATGGCGAACAGCACCACCCGCGAGCGCCATACCGGCAGCTTGACTTTCAGCATCGGACTGGCGGAAAACGGCACTCCTTTGCCGGCGGCAATCCGTCCTGTGTGTGAGCTGCGCGGGGGATTACGCGTCATTTTTCCCCCACCGTCAGATATTGGGTGCGGGCGGCGGTCAGCGGCACCATGTTCAAGTCACGCGTAGCGCTGGCTTCAATCCGGGCGTTTTTGCCCAGGGTCGATTGATCGAGCTGTAATTGCGCCCATTCGATATCCAGCTGGCGTGACTGGCTGGCGGTCCGTTCCAGTTCGATGAATAACTGACGCGCCTGATATTGTGAATTGACCAGCGCCAGTGCGCATAGCACCAAGGCCACAGCCAGGACGAAATTGAGGCGCCCGCTCATGCCTGGCCTCCGGCGGTAGCAGAGGTTCCGGCAGCGGCCAGACGCTCGCCGACCCGCATGATGGCAGAACGTGCGCGTGGATTTTCAGCGACTTCAGCGTCCGATGGCTTGACCCGCGCCACCAGTTTCAATTCCGGTTGCGGCAGATCGACGGCACGGATCGGCAGGCGACGGTCGGGCTGCGGCAGCCTGGCTTTGGAAGCCATGAACTGCTTGACGATTCGGTCTTCCAGCGAATGAAAGCTGATCACGACTAATCTCCCTTGCTGGGCCATCTGCCGAAATGCCTGATCCAGTACTATCTCGAGTTCTTCAAGCTCTTGATTGATGAAAATCCGAATAGCCTGAAAGGTACGGGTGGCCGGGTCTTTACCTTTCTCACGGGTCTTGACGGCGTTTGCCACGATCTTGGCAAGCTGTCGTGTGCCAGTGATGGGCTCGATTGTCCGGCTAGCAACAATCGCCTTTGCAATCTGAACAGCAAACCGTTCTTCCCCATAATCACGTACCACCTTTCCGATTGTTTGTTCATCTGCTATTGCCAACCATGCTGCTGCCGACATACCACGCGTCGTGTCCATGCGCATGTCGAGCGGGCCGTCAGCACGAAAACTGAAACCCCGGCTGGCATCATCCACCTGCGGTGACGAAATGCCCAGATCGAGCAGCACGCCGTCAACTTGTTGAATTCCTCTTTCCTGCAACGCCTGCGCCATCGTCGCGAAGCTGTCGTGCACAATCTCGAAACGCGGATCGGCGATCGTGCTTGCGGTAGCGATGGCTTGCGGATCCTTGTCGAAGGCGATCAAGCGACCGCGCGGGCCAAGACTCTGCAAAATCTTGCGGCTATGGCCGCCACGACCGAAAGTACCGTCGACGTAAATCCCGTCCGCGCGCGTACCGAGAATCGCCAACGCATCGACCGCCTCATCCAATAACACGGTGCGGTGCTGGAACTCGGGCACCACTGGTTCACTCATGGCCGGCCCGTCAGAACGAAAAATTACTTAACACTTCGGGCATGCCAGCCGCAACTGCTTGCGACTCGCTCTCAGCCAGCTTGGCTGCATCCCAAATCTCGAAATGGCTTCCCATGCCCAGCAACATGACCTCGCGCGTCAAGCCGACCGCCGAGCGCAGCTCCGGCGCTACCAGGATCCGGCCAGCGGAATCGAGTTCGACATCGGAGGCGTTGCCAAGGAAAATGCGCTGCCAGGCGCGCGCCGACATCGGCCATGCCGCGATTTGTTCGCGATGGCTCTCCCAGGTCGGACGTGGAAATAACAGCAGGCAGCCATGCGGGTGCTTGGTGAGCGTCAACCGCCCCTCGCACTGAACGGTAAGCGCGTCACGATGCTTGGACGGCACTGCCATCCGTCCTTTTGCATCGAGATTTAATGCTGACGCACCTTGAAACACCGCACACGCTCCTTAATTTGACCTTGGAAAATTGTCTTTGCAAGCCATCAAAATGCCCCACAAAAAAACACTTTTCCACACTTCCACCCACTTTAGAGGATGCACTATTCTAGGTCAAGCCATTTAGCAACAGGCAATTGCAAAATATCCGAGTAAAGTCAATGACTTAGCGCCGGTATCTAAAGATGTGCGGAGAATGTTCTTACATTGAATTACTAAATAAATGAAGGACTTAGCAGCAGTTGTAAATGTCAGCTCTTAGATATACACATGTGTTTGTCACGACTTTATTGAAACAAAGATTCACAATTGGAAAAGTCTTCGGATCGACAAAATGAGACAAATCACAGATAAAGCAGGGAGTAGGCGGCTTGATAGTGAGGAATAACCTGCTGCAGATGACTAAATAATATTAATTCTTACTGTAACAATAGAACACCATCCTGAATAATGCACCGAAATCGGGAGCAGTAGTGGCATCGAATCAGCCTGTACGTCAATATCTATCCTATCAGCCGGCCGCCACGTACCCGCAAACCCTTCTTGGCCAAATCCGGCGCCAGCGCACTCAGATGTGCCAGCGTGTCGCCGCTGTGCGCATGGCAAATCGCTACCGCCAACGCATCGGCCGCGTCGGTGCCCGGCAGCCCGGGTAACTGCAGCAACCGCTGCACCATATCCTGCACCTGCTGCTTTTGCGCCTTGCCATGGCCGGCGACCGCTTGCTTGATCTGCAAAGCGGTATATTCGGCGACTGGCAAATCCGCGCTCACTAACGCACAAATCGCCGCGCCACGGGCTTGCCCGAGCAACAGCGTCGATTGCGGATTAACGTTGACGAAGACTTTTTCGATCGCCGAGCAATCTGGCGTATAAGTGCGGATGACTTCGGAGACGCTGGCCAGAATCACCTTCAGGCGTTGCGGCAAATCCGCGTCCGGCGTCTTGATGGTGCCCGAGGCGACATAGCTGAGCTTGTTGCCCTGCTTGTCGATGATGCCAAAACCGGTGGTCCGCAGACCGGGGTCGATACCGAGGATTTTCATATAAAACTACGCAAGACCCCGTAGGGTGGGCACGCCTTTGTGCCCACGCGTTAATGTGATGAACGGAGTATATGCCTCCCCCGGTCGCGCCAACACGGCATGCAAATGAAGTGAGGTCACGCGTGGGCACAAAGGCGTGCCCACCCTACATTAATGACGGAAGTGACGAGTACCGGTCAGCAGCATGACTACGCCATGCTCATCGGCTGCATCGATTACTTCCTGGTCGCGCATCGAGCCGCCCGGTTGCACAACGCAAGTAGCGCCGGCATTGACCACCACATCCAGACCGTCGCGGAACGGGAAAAATGCATCCGAAGCGACTGCAGAACCGACCAGCGACAAACCGGCGTTTTGCGCCTTGATCGAGGCGATGCGGGCAGAATCCACCCGGCTCATCTGGCCGGCGCCAACACCCAGCGTCATGCCATTGCCGCAAAACACGATAGCGTTCGACTTGACGAACTTGGCGACGCGCCAGGCAAACATCAGATCCTGCAATTGCTGTTGGGTCGGCTGCTTCTTGCTGACCACTTTCAGCTCGCTCAGGGCGACATTGCGCGCATCCGGCGATTGCACCAGCAAACCACCGCCGACACGCTTGAAATCATACAGATTGATCGCATGGGCTAACGGGATTTCCAGCAAGCGCACATTCTGCTTGGCGGCAAAAACCTGCTTGGCTTGTTCAGTGAAAGATGGCGCAATGATCACTTCGACGAATTGCTTGGCAACCGCTTCGGCGGCGTTGCCGTCGAGCTCCTGGTTGAAGGCGATGATGCCGCCAAAAGCCGAGGTCGGATCGGTTTGCAAGGCTTTGCTATACGCTTCCAGCGGATTGTTGCCGATGGCGACGCCGCAAGGATTGGCGTGCTTGATGATGACACAAGCGGTTTCGTTGAAAGTCTTGACGCATTCCCACGCTGCATCAGCATCGGCAATATTGTTGTACGACAGTTCCTTACCTTGCAACTGCTTGTAATTGGCCAGCGAGCCTTCGACATGCCGGGTATCGCGGTAAAACGCGGCCGACTGGTGCGGATTCTCACCGTAACGCATTTCCTGCACTTTTTCGAAATGCAGGTTCAATGTCGCCGGATAGGCGCTGCGGGTTTCGTGTTGCTTGTCTTCACCCAGCGAAGTGAAGTAATTGGTAATCGCGCCATCATATTGGGCGGTATGCGCAAACACCTTCTTGGCCAGCGCAAATTTGGCGCCGTAACCGACTTCACCCTGATTCGCCTTCAGTTCAGCCAGCACACCGGCGTAATCGCTAGGATCGCACAGCACGATTACATCTTTATGATTCTTGGCTGACGAGCGCAGCATGGCCGGACCGCCGATATCGATATTCTCGATCGCGTCCTCCAGCGAGCACTTCTCCTTGGCGATGGTTTGCTGGAACGGGTAAAGATTGACGACCACCATGTCGATCATAGGGATCTGATGTTGCTCCAACGCCGCCATATGCTCGGGGAAGTCACGGCGCGCCAGGATGCCGCCATGTACTTTCGGATGCAAGGTCTTGACACGGCCGTCGAGCATTTCCGGGAAACCGGTGTAATCCGCCACTTCGGTCACCTTGATGCCGTTGTCAGCCAGCAGTTTGGCGGTGCCGCCCGTCGATAGGATATTCACGCCCAGCGCCGACAATTCTTTTGCGAAATCAAGTATCCCGGTTTTATCGGATACGGAAATGAGGGCTTGTTTAATCATGATGAAAACTCTGGAAGTGAATGACGGGAAGGGAAACGGATAAAGGAAAACGCATAAATACAGCACGGTGAGGAAAGTGCTGCATCCCTGGATGGGAACTGCAGCCTGCCGCCAGCTGGTTGACTCTGCTGCCTGCTGACGCGGCATCGCTCGGGATAATCGTTGTAGCTTGTCTTTGGCTGCCTTTGGCGTTCCTGCTGTTGTACTCTATATTGCAAATTTTACAAAAGACCATGCTGCTGCAATTTCTTGCGCAGGGTATTGCGATTGATGCCCAACATTTCAGCCGCATGCGACTGATTGCCATCGGCGCGCGCGATCACAGCTTCCAAAACCGGTTTTTCAACCGTGGAAATCACCATGTCGTAGACGTTCGACGGCGGTTGTTCGCCAAGATCCTTGAAATATTTTTCCAGGCTTTGCTTGACGACGTCTTGGATACTTTCTTTGCTCATTCGTTTTACTGTTCTTTTTTTTAGGACCTGCGTAATTCCGTCAGCGGCATTTCACCAGCTAGCTGAAGCAATCGTGGCAAGCCCTGTTTCTTGTTAATCTGATTCAGGCCGCCAGCATCTGCTCGGCCACCCGTATTGTAACCGCTCCCCAAACGCAAACTGCGATTCGAAGAAGCTATTTACTGCGGCCAGTTGCTGGCCGCAATCTTCCAGCAGGTTCATGCGTTGCCGAAATGCCTCTCCACCAGGCAAATCGCGCACATACCAGCCGATATGCTTGCGGGCGGTACGCACCCCCAAGTAATCCCCATAAAAACCATAGTGCGCACGCAGATGCTCATCCATCAGGTGTTGCACTTCCGTCACCAGCGGTGCCGGCAAATATTCGCCGGTCCGCAAATAATGCTCGATCTCGCGGAAAATCCATGGCCGGCCTTGCGCTGCCCGGCCCACCATGATGGCGTCGGCTTTGGTAAACGCCAGTACTTGCCGCGCTTTTTCCGGCGTCGCGATATCGCCGTTGGCGACCACCGGGATCGACACCGCGGCCTTGACTGCGGCAATGGTCTGATATTCAGCATCGCCGCTATAACCGTCGGCGCGGGTACGTCCATGCAGAGTCAGCATGGCAATGCCGCTGGCTTCTGCCAACCGTGCGATATTCAAAGCGTTTTTATTCAGGCGATCCCAACCGGTGCGAAATTTCAGCGTGACCGGTACATCGACAGCGCTAACCACCGTTTCCAGAATTTTTGCCACCAGTTGCTCATCCTGCAACAAAGCAGAGCCACACCAGCTGTTGCAGACTTTCTTGACCGGACACCCCATGTTGATATCGATGATTTGGGCACCGTGATCGACATTGTATTTTGCACATTCAGCCAGCATCTGCGGATCGGCGCCGGCGATCTGCACCGCGCGCGGCTCCATCTCGCCATCGTGATTGATGCGGCGTGATGTTTTCTCGGTCTGCCACAGACGTGGATTGGAGGCAGCCATTTCCGACACCGCATAGCCGGCGCCCAGCTCTTTGCAAAGCTGCCGGAACGGTCTGTCCGTGACGCCTGCCATAGGTGCCACAAAGACATTGTTACGAAGGAAATAAGGGCCAATATTCACGGCGTCGTCGCTAACTCAGGATGAAATCACAAGGGGAAAGGCGTCATTTTATCCCGATTGCCACCACACGCGGGTTTTTGCACATATCAAAGCTCGTCTTCGGACAAGGTATTGGAGCTGCGCAGATGCTGGGTGGCGTAATGAATCAACTCGTCCAGTCCGCGGCCGTCAGCGCCATAAGTAGCAACCCCTATCGATAAAGCGAGCCGGATCGACCAGTTCTCAATATTCACCGGATGATTCTTGAAATGGGCGAGAAACGTCTCCGCCAGATTGTCGGCATCTACCGTATCGGTGGCCGGCAACACGTACAGGAATTCGGTGGCGTTCCAGCGCCCGCCGCTATCCGACTTGCGTAGCTGTGCGCCGGTATCCTTGGCAAACGCCGCCAGGATATTGTCGGCTACCGCCCAGCCATACAGATCGTTGATCTTGTGAAAATCGTCCAGTTGGCAATACAGGATCGACAACGGTGAAGCCTCGTCGGCGGCGGCCGTGGCGGTAGCGGCTACCGCTTCTTCGTAGACATGCACGATACGGCGCCGTGTCAGCAAGCCGGTCAGCGAATCGAGCTGCGCCTGGCGGGTAAGCAAATGCGACAAATTGGATTGTTTCCAGATCACTTCGCAAACATGGCCAAAAGCCTGAAACGAAGCAAACCCGGTTTCTGAAAAATAATCCTGGCTATCCGCATAAAACACCATCATGCCGTGCATGCGCGCCTTTTCCGAGCGCAGCGGTATGGCTAGCGCGGCCTTGACAGAACAGCGCTCCGGGTGCGATTGCCATGGTGCAAACAGCGCGTTGAAATCGCTGTCGTGGCCGGCATCCCAATCCGCAACCTGGGTAAACGGCGCCGCGTAATCAAAACAATCCTTAGATAACTGCCATTGGTCAGATTCAGCCAACGCCTTGCCGACAATCGCTGCCGGCCTGATCGTCGCATCCGAGTCGTCCTGGCAAAATCCCACCCATACCAGCCGGATATGCGGGCTGGCAGGCAATATCATTTGGCACAGGCGCTTTACGCTTTCGCGGCCGCTATAGGCTTGAGGCAAGGTTTGCAACAGCTGATGCAACACGCCAACCAGCGCCAGCTGCTCGTCATTCAGTGTCGGGCCAGCCAAGGGCATGGTCGTAGCCGATTTCCCCGTGGTCCCTTCGACCAATGGCTCAGGGTCAGCGGCACGCTGAGCCCAGGAGGGAAAGAGATTGAGTTTCATGCTTGCAGTCCCGCTGTTGTTTTAATTCTTATTAGCAAGATTAGCACACGCACACTGCTTTTATCGCAACAGTTTTTACAGATGCTTAGATAGATTAATAGCGATTATTTGATCTTGCAGTTGAGCATCAACATAAGCATGAGCACAATTATTTCCACTTGGCAACAAACTTTTTGTTGATCGGCTTATTACCCGATTTATTAACCGATTTATTGCTTAGCTTATTGCGCGTTCATTGATCAATTTCATCCAGCGACAAAGTCTCCAGATGCGCCACATCTGCCCACCCATCCACCCGCAGCGGCTGCGGCCACTCAGTGTTCCAGCTCAGGCGATTGATGCTGGCATTGAAAATATCGCAACTGCGCGGCTGGTCCAGCGGCAGTTTGTGTGCAAAACGGTAAATGCAATCGAGTACGCCGCCATGCGTCACTATTGCAATTCGCCGCAGATCGCCAGATGCCGGCGAATCGGACATAGCCGTCAAAGTTGTGAAAGCGGTGATGACGCGCGCGGAGAATTCGCGCATGGTTTCCGCCACATGTTTGCCAGCGGGATAACGTACATCGATATCGCGCCCCATCAACGCCGCGTGGGCTTCAGGGAAACGTTCGGCGGCTTCCGGATAACGCAAACCTTCCAGCGCGCCGTAACAACGTTCGCGTAATCCGGTAGCGAGTTGCAATGGCATACCACGCGCCGCAGCCAATGGCGCGGCGGTTTGCTGCGCGCGCTGCAGGTCGCTACTGAAAATCGCATCCAGCGCGACGCCATCCAGACTGGCAGCGAGTGCCTGCGCTTGGCGCTGGCCAACAGGATTGAGCTGGATGTCCAGATGGCCTTGCAAACGGCGCTCCAGATTCCAGTCGGTTTCGCCGTGGCGTATCAGTAATATTTCAGTAGTCGACATAAGTTTTCTGCGGAGCCCGCCAATACTTACAAAGCGGGATTCAAAGTGTAAATGGTGACGATAGATTCTTCCGCCAGAATGTGGCCGCGCATAGCTGCCAGCACTTGCGGTCCGGTGAATTTGCCATCGACCGGCAAACGCGTAATATCCAATGCGTACAAAGTAAAAATATAACGATGCACAACCTCGTCGTTCCACGGCGGGCAAGGACCGTCATAGCCGAAATAGTCGCCGCTCATCGCTGCATCGCCGGCAAACCAGCCGGTGTAGTCATTCAAGCCATGACGCGCGCCTGCAATCGGGCTGCCATAGATGTCGGAGCCGGGCTTGCCGTGGGAGGTGACGCCGTCGCTGAAACTCCCGGCTTCGATCGAAGCGGCATGCGGTGGCAGGTCGACCAGCACCCAATGAAAGAAATCGACACGCGGCAGGTCGGCCGGCACGGTCTTGCCTTCCTGGTTGACATCGTCGCCGCGCGAGGGCACATCGGGATCGTGGCAAATCAGTACCAGCGATTTTGTGCCGGCCGGCGGTTCGCCCCAGCCCAGATGCGGATTGCGGTTGGCTGACAAGGTGATGCGGGTCTCGGGATGCACCACCGCAAAAGCGAATTCGCCGGGGATATAGGCACCGTCGTTGAAGGAATGGCTCCAGAGTTTCATGCTCAGCTCCCGTCGGTAAAGTTATCAGGCTACAGCAAAACAGACTTATGTTTTAGGCGCCGGCGGTTTCACCTGCAACCAGAAAGTCACCGGACCGTCATTGGTCAGGGACACTTTCATATCGGCGCCAAAGCGGCCGGTAGCCACCTGGGTGTGCCGGCTGGCAGCCTGCCCCGCAAAATAATCGAACAGACGGCGGCCGTCTTCCGGTGTCGCCGCCGGTGTGAACGAGGGGCGCGTGCCTGATTGCGTATCCGCCGCCAGCGTAAATTGCGGCACCAGCAGCAAGCCGCCGCCAATGTCGCTCAGGTTGCGGTTCATCTTGCCGGCGTCGTCGGCAAACACCCGATACGCCAGCAATTTGGTCAGCAGCGCATCCGCTTCTTTTTCGCGGTCTCCGCGTTCAGCGCACAGCAGTACCAGCAAGCCGCCATCGATGGCGCCGACCGTTGCGCCATCCACCACTACTCTGGCATGGCTGACTCGCTGCAACAGCCCGATCATGCGCTCAGGGTGACCCGGGCAAACTTGCGCTTGCCGACTTGTATCACGAAGGTAGCCGCTTCAACTTTCAAGCCTTTGTCGCTGACGACGGCGCCGTCGATCCGCACACCGCCCTGCTCCACCATGCGCAGTGCTTCCGAAGTGGACGGGCACAGGTTGGCTTGCTTCAGCAACTGGCCGATGCCCAGCGGTGCGCCGCTCAGGCTCAATTCCGGAATGTCGTCCGGAATGCCACCCTTGGCGCGATTGTTAAAATCGCTCAAGGCATCTTCCGCCGCTTGCTGGTTGTGGAAGCGCGCCACGATTTCTTGCGCCAGCGCAACCTTGATGTCGCGCGGATTCTGGCCACCTTCGACTTGCGCCTTGTAGCCGGCGATCTGCGCCAGCGACTTGAACGACAACAACTCGTAATAACGCCACATCATGACATCGGAAATGCTCATCACCTTGGCAAACATGGTGTTGGCCGGTTCCGTGATGCCGATGTAGTTGCCCTTGGATTTCGACATCTTCTCGACGCCGTCCAGGCCTTCCAGCAAAGGCATGGTCAGAATACATTGCGGCTCCTGGCCGTAATCCTTCTGCAGCTCGCGGCCGACCAGCAAATTGAATTTCTGATCGGTGCCGCCCAGCTCCAGATCGGATTCCAGCGCCACTGAATCGTAGCCCTGCATCAGCGGATACAACAGTTCGTGCACCGAGATCGGGGTGCCTGCCTTGAAACGCTTGGTGAAATCTTCGCGCTCCAGGATCCGCGCCACCGTATATTTAGCCGACAGCTGAATCATGCCGCGCGCGCCGAGCTTGTCCGACCATTCCGAGTTGTAGCGGATTTCGGTACGGGCCGGATCCAGCACCAGGCTGGCCTGGGCAAAGTAGGTCTTGGCGTTTTCTTCGATCTGTTCGCGGGTCAGCGGCGGCCGCGTCACGTTGCGTCCCGACGGATCGCCGATCATGGAGGTGAAATCGCCGATCAGGAAAATCACGTTGTGTCCCAGATCCTGCAGTTGCCGCATCTTGTTCAGCACCACCGTATGGCCAAGGTGCAAATCCGGTGCGGTCGGGTCCAGGCCCAATTTGATACGCAGCGGCTTGCCACTTTGTTCGGAGCGTTGCAGCTTGCGCGCAAAATCGCTCTCGATCAGCAGTTCGTCGACGCCGCGCTTGGTGATCGCCAGTGCTTCCTGGGTCCGGTCCGACAGAACCAGTGGAGTGTTTTCAACAGCAGCGG
Source organism: Collimonas sp. OK607 (assembly GCF_900111995.1). Classification (GTDB taxonomy): domain Bacteria; phylum Pseudomonadota; class Gammaproteobacteria; order Burkholderiales; family Burkholderiaceae_D; genus Collimonas. The sequence continues at coordinate 42,711 of NZ_FOKF01000008.1, read as the reverse complement.
CTGCCGTCGGTGACGTGTTTTGAGAATCGTGAGCCATATAGGGAATAAGGGAATAAAAATCCAGCGAAAATGAAATCTAAAAAAATTGCGCTTGCGCCTGCACGGAACGGCCGTAACGAGAGGAAATATAGAGCAATTACAAAGGGTTACCAGAAATCAGATTATTCCTACAGCCGTCCAATATAGGCTACGTTATAATCCATGATCCTTTTAATCCCGCCGCAAGTCGTTCAATCAAACAACAACACAAGAATCGGTAGCAAACGGCAAATTTTAACGTATTGCATGTCTCTCAAAGATAAATTCATTAACTTGCGGTCCAGTATCAAGCCGTTTTTCACGCAGATACCCGCGCGGGTCTATACCGTTTTTGCTGATTCCACGCCTAAAACCCGTATTGTCACCGCTTCTGCCGTAGCGCTGACGCTGCTTGCGTTTGGCGCGGCTGGTGTTGCTCCGATATCAACGGATCCCGACGAAGTCTCGGTCAAGGCTATTTCCGCAGAACTGGAACTACCCAGCCTTGGCGAGCAAATCGCAAAACTTGAAGCTCAGCAACAGCTTTATGTTGCCGAGGACAAAATGCGCGCCGGCGACACGCTGGCGACTTTGCTGACCCGGCTTGGCGTGGACGACGATCAGGCTAGCAACTTCATCAAATCCGACAGCCGTGCACGCGCCGTGCTACGACTCAAGAATGGTACCTCGGTGCAAGCGCAGACCAGCAATGACGGCGTGCTGCAGATGTTGCGCGCGACAATTGTCGACGGCCGTGACGATACTCCCAGGAATCTGGTGATCCAGCGCGACGGCGATAAATTTACTGTCGCAGAAGAAACAGCCACCGTAGAACGACGCATCGAGATGCATACCGGCGTGATCCGCTCCTCGTTGTTCGCGGCGACCGATGCTGCCGATATCCCGGACAGCGTGGCTTCGCAAATCGTGGCCATGTTCGGCACCAACATCAATTTCTCCTCCGATCTGAAGCGCGGCGATCACTTTAATGTCGCTTACGAAACATTTTGGCAAAACGGCCAGTTCCTGCGCGCCGGACGCATCCTCGCCGGCGAATTCGTGAATGGCGGCAAACCGTTCCAGGCAGTCTGGTTTGACGATCCTACCAGCGACGGCCAAGGCGGCTACTACGGTTTCGATGGCAAGTCGCTGAAAAAAGCCTTCCTGAAATCACCTATCGCCTTTACCCGTATTTCTTCCGGCTTTTCGATGCGGATGCACCCGATCCTGGGCAAATGGAAAAAACATAGCGGCGTCGATTTCGCCGCCGCCACCGGCACGCCGATCCATGCCACGGCAGACGGCACGATCAACTTCGCCGGCGTCGAAAGCGGCTACGGCAATGTTGTCATCATCAAGCACGATGGCAAGTATTCAACTGTATACGCACACATGAGCCGGATTGCGCCGGTCTCGCGCAAAGGCAACAAGGTTAGCCAGGGCGACGTCATCGGTTATGTCGGCATGACCGGCTGGGCAACCGGCCCGCATTTGCACTATGAATTCCGGGTCGATAACCAGCCGCGTGATCCGTTGTCGGTAGCGGTGCCTACAGTAACGCCACTGACCGGCGCTGAAATGCAGCGCTTCAAGACGGTTGCAGCCGATATCACCCACCGCTTTAACTTGTTGAGCGGCAGTGAGGTCGCAACCGCGAAAAACATGGCGGCAATCGCAGCGGCCCCGGCCGCCAAACTGGCGTCAAAATAAGTTTCAGCAGATCTTTGTTTGGCTGAAACTGGAATAAATATAGAACCGTTGTCGGGTCGTTGATAGAATCAGACGATCTCACAACGGTTTTATTATGCCCACTCAAACACCCCACAGCGGCTTGTTCATAGGCTTGATGTCCGGCACCAGCCTGGACGGCGTCGACGGCGTCATAGCAGCTTTTCCCAGCGGTCCGGCGCAACATCCGGTGGCTACCCTGGCCTCGGCCTACGTGCCATTCTCAGCTTCGCTACGGGCCGAGCTGATGGCGCTGCAAACTGCCGGTCAGAATGAGATCGAGCGTGAAGCGCTGGTTGCCAATACCCTGAGTTCACACTACGCTGCGTGCGTCGAGCGCTTGCTGGCCGATGCCGGCTTGCGGCCGGACCAGATCCGCGCCATAGGCGTCCACGGTCAAACCATCCGGCATCGTCCTGAGCTTGGCTTTACTCGCCAGGCTAATAACCCGGCACTCGTGGCCGAGCTGACCGGGATAGACGTCATCGCCGATTTTCGCAGCCGCGACATTGCCGCCGGCGGCCAAGGGGCGCCGCTGGTGCCTGCGTTCCATCAAGCAGTATTCGCCGATCCGGCGCAAACCCGGGTAGCGGTGAATATCGGCGGTATTGCCAACATCAGCGTGCTGCGTGCTCAAGCAACACCAGAGCAAAACCGCGACGTCATAGGTTTTGATACCGGACCGGGCAATGTGCTGATGGATTTGTGGATCAAGCGCCATCATGGCAAGGATTACGATGAGAACGGCATGTGGGCGGCCGCCGGCCAGCCTGTGCCATCCCTGCTCGACGCCATGCGCAAGGAGGAATATTTTGCCGCCGCGCCGCCAAAAAGCACAGGGCGCGATCTGTTTCACGCCGATTGGCTGGCACGTCATCTGAGCCGCCTCCCGCAGCAGTTTTCTCCTGGCGATGTGCAAGCAACCCTGGCGCAGTTGACCGCCACTACCATTGCAGACGCCATCGCCCAGCATGCCCCGACAGCGCAAACGGTGTATGTCTGCGGTGGCGGCGCCTATAACCCGTATCTGATGCAACAACTGGCGCACGCGCTGCAACAACGACATCTGACAGCATCGGTGCAATCCACAGAAGCGCTCGGGATTGCCCCCAACCACGTTGAGGCGGTGGCTTTCGCCTGGCTGGCGCTGCGTTTCGACCAGCGATTGCCGGGCAACTTGCCGCGGGTGACGGGCGCGCGGGATTTACGGATTCTGGGGGCGCTTTATCCGGCGTAACTGAAACAGGCTGGAAGTGGAATCGACATCACAGCAAACAATACAAACATGCAATAAAAAAAGGACGCCCGAGGATTTCTCCCCGGCGTCCTTTTTTAAAGAACCGCTTGTCAGTTCAGCTTGATCAGGCCGAGAACGAAGAACCGCAGCCGCAGGTAGTCGTCGCATTCGGATTCTTGATCACGAATTGCGCGCCTTCCAGGTCATCCTTGTAGTCGATTTCAGCACCGACCAGATATTGATAGCTCATCGAATCGATCAACAACTGCACACCATTTTTGCTCATGGTGGTGTCATCTTCATTGACGATTTCATCAAAGGTGAATCCGTACTGGAAACCGGAGCAACCGCCACCCTGCACGAAAACGCGCAATTTCAGGTCTGGATTACCTTCTTCTTCGATCAGCTGCGCAACCTTGGCGGCGGCGCTGTCGGTAAACACGATCGGGGATGCGACTACATCTTGAATTTCAGCGACAGCATTCATTTTTGGCTCCTGCGGGGTACATACAATACTGCATTATAGGCGCTCGCCCGAATTCATGCAGAACTAGCCCCCAAATCCTGTTGTTGGTGTTGTTTCAGGCAGATTGCGACATGGCAAGCTTCAGCACCGGCTCAGCTACATTCTGTTCATGGGTCAGTTTGCCGCTTACCAAAGCACCACTATGCATTTCCAGCGCTTTGTAATTGACATCACCGGTTATGCGGGCTTTCGGCTGCAATTCAAGCAGTTCGGCAGAATAAACATTGCCGCTGATCTCGCCGTTGACTACCAGATGCGCGACCCGCACGTCGCCCTCTACCTTGGCGCTCTCGGAAATCACCAGGACGCTGGTTGCACCCGCTTCGGCCACCACATTGCCTTTTACATGGCCGTCAATGCGCAGGCCGCCCTTGAAGTGAACATCGCCTTCGATGCTGGTGGACGAACCAATCAGGCTATCGATAGTGCTCTTTGCTTTGCGGTTGAACATGATGTTTCCTTTTTACAAATTAGAGGTTTGCTGCGCACGCATCTGGCCTTTTTCCATCACCTTGGCTTGAATCGCCTTGACCACGGCGCCTTCCGGTAAAGTCAGTTCAGCCTCGACGCGCTGGTAATACTTGAAATCCAACTGGGAGGCCGCTTTTTCCGTAGCGGTGGCGTTGGCGCCGGGAAAAATCAGCACTGTGCTTTTGCCAGCCACCGTGGCAGTGACTAATAGTTGCACATTCCCAACAAAATTGGGGCCCTTACCGCCTTGCATGATCAGCATCCGATAACGCAATTGCGTCGGCGTCAATAATTCGGCGGTCAGGCGCTGAATGGTGATGCCTTGCTTGCCTGTCGCGTTTGGCAACAGGCCTTCGAAAAACGCCAGATCCTCTTTCAGCTTGGCATTTTCGGTTTCCAGCACCTTGATCTGCTGGCCCAGCTGTTCTTGCGCCGCCTTCTCGATATTGAGCCGGCTTTCGGCGGCATTGACGGTGCTTGAGAAACGATCCCTTTCAGCCGTCAAGGCCCCTACTTTTTCGTTCAGATCTGCCAGCTGCTGCTGTTGCTGTTTACTGGCCGCCGGGCTGTGGCCAGTGAAATCACGCCCCAGGTCGTAGATCCACATCGCGACGGCGCCGCCAAATCCCAAAACCAAGACCAGGAAAAGCGCTTTCAATGGCCATGGGTAATGGCTTTTAACCGTCATTTTCGGCGCCGAAATCGACATGCGCCGGACCCACAACTTATACTTCATCGCGACCGGCTCCGTCGTTCGAGGACAGATGCCGGGGACACTACGGCGGACCACATCATGGCATTACTGGCACGTGCAGCAAACCGGTAGTCTCTTCCAGGCCGAACATCAGGTTCATGCATTGCACCGCCTGGCCAGCCGATCCTTTGACCAGATTGTCCTGAACCACCAGCACCACCAGGGTGTCGCCGTTGTCAGGACGGTGCAAGGCGATCCGCAACATGTTCGAACCACGGGTGGAACGGGTTTCCGGATGTGAGCCGAACGGCATCACATCGACAAACGGCTCATCCTTGTAGGCATCTTCAAACAGCGCCTGCAGCGCTGCATTGTCGATATCCCTGGTCAGGCGCGCGTACATTGTCGAATGCATGCCGCGAATCATCGGCACCAGATGCGGCGTAAACAACAGGCCGATTTTTTTGTCGGTCAGCTTGCCGAGTTGCTCGACTGTTTCCGGCGAATGGCGATGGCCGGATACGCCGTAAGCCTTGAAATTGTCGCTGGCTTCCGAGTACAACATGCCGATTTCCGTCTTGCGGCCACCACCGGATACGCCCGATTTGCAATCGGCGATCAGGTGCGAGGCATCAACCACATCGGCCTTCAGCAACGGCGCCAGGCCGAGTTGCATGGTAGTTGGATAACAACCTGGATTGCCGATGATGCGCGCGTTCTTGATCGCGGCGCGGTTCAGCTCCGGCAAGCCATATACGGCTTCCTTCAGCAGTTCCGGGCAGCTGTGCTGCAGCTTGTACCACTTCTCGAACACGGCGGTATCTTGCAGGCGAAAATCGGCGGCAAGATCGATCAGCTTGACGCCGGCTTCCAGCAGCTCTGGCGCTTGCGCCATGGCGACGCCATGCGGGGTGGCGAAGAACACCACGTCGCACTCGGTCAGGCGCGCTTTCTCAGGCGCCGAAAATGCCAGCGCAACGCGGCCCCGCAATGACGGATACATGTCGGCAATCGGCATGCCGTCTTCTTTGCGCGAAGTCACCGCCTGCAACTGTGCATGCGGATGGGTTGCCAGCAAACGCAGCAACTCGACCCCGGTATAACCCGTACCACCCACAATCCCGACTTTGATCATCTTATTTCCTCGCATGGAGCTGTATTTTTTTAACCCGATTTTCAAGCAGGATTTTCGACCCGGCTTGCCAAATCCGATATGAAATTTATACGATGTTGGACCCGGTGTTTTGGGTAAATTGCCGCCAAGAGCTGGCTATTTTATCAGCCTATGAATTGCTTAGGGCTGCTTAACATTCAAATCGGAAAACCCTTGCAATTGCAGGCTCCGCAGCACTTTTCCGAATGTTGATCTTTCGCAAAGAGATGCCACAAAGGGAGCGAACAAATGACAAAAAGCCGCCAGGCGCGAACCTGGCGGCTTTTCGATATTCTGAAAGCGTAGATTAGCGCTTGGAGAATTGTTTTGCGCGACGTGCTTTGCGCAAACCGACCTTCTTACGCTCAACTTCACGTGCATCACGTGTAACGAAGCCGGCTTTCGACAGTTCCGATTTCAACGTTGCATCGTAGTCGATCAGAGCACGAGTGATACCGTGGCGAACTGCGCCAGCCTGGCCGGACTCGCCGCCGCCGCTGACATTGACTTTGATGTCGAAAGTTTCGACATGGTTAGTCAGTTCCAGTGGTTGACGAATCACCATCAAACCGGTTTCGCGCGAAAAATATTCATTCGCTGGCTTGCCGTTGACGATGATCTGGCCGGAGCCGGACTTGATGAAGACGCGAGCCACTGCACTCTTGCGACGGCCGGTTCCGTAATTGTAGTTACCGATCATGTCTATTCCTTAGAGTTCGAGTGCTTTAGGTTGCTGCGCAGTGTGCGGATGGGTGCCATCTGCGTACACTTTGAGCTTCTTGATCATGGCGTAGCCAAGCGGACCCTTAGGCAGCATGCCCTTGACCGCTTTTTCCAGCGCACGACCTGGAAAACGCTGTTGCATTTTCTGGAAATTTGTTTCGTAGATGCCGCCTGGGTAACCGGAGTGACGGAAATACGTCTTGTCGGTTGCCTTGGCGCCAGTGACGCGCAGTTTACCTGCGTTGATGACGACGATGAAATCGCCGGTATCAACGTGAGGAGTAAATTCGGGTTTGTGTTTGCCGCGCAGTCGGAGTGCCACTTCGCTGGCAACACGTCCGAGGACTTTGTCCGTCGCGTCAATCACGAACCAATCACGCTGGACTTCATGGCCCTTAGCGGAAAAAGTTTTCATGTTGACTTCCTAACTAGTTTAATTCGCTCAAATGGTGGTTCCATCGCTATCGAAAACCGGCTTTAAAACCAGATCTTTGTCTTGCATTAGCGACAGACTCTGCCTTGTTATCTTTTCCTGAGCAAACGGAAAAGCCGTAAATTATAGCCTTTTCAAGGACTTGGCGTCAAACCGATTGAATAAAATAGCCATTTACGCTAGAAATTGTTGTAAATGCGGCTGTAAATGCGACGGCAAATCCGCCCGGCTACCGTAGCTGCGGATAAAAGAAAACCCGAACTGCGCTTGGCATCGGGTTTAAATCCACTCCAGTGGAGGGGTGGAGGAGACACTGCATCGGTTGCCGGGAATCAACAAGCCCGTAGTCGTTAGATTGATCTTAGCAAACGGAATTGTGCGTCGCAAGGTGAAAACCCGGGGTATTTACCAAAAATGTGAGCCAGGTTTTCTTTTTGCCAAGGAAACCAAGCGAAACCACAGCCGCCAAGAGCAGTTAGAATATTGCGACACAATCACTTCTCACGAGATCCTATGGAATGCACAGTTCGCTGGACCGGCTTGTCCGGCATGACGTTTTTAGCCGAAACCGGCTCCGGCCATATATTAACGATGGATGGAGCGCCGGACGGCGGCGGCCGTGACCTGGCCCCGCGGCCGATGGAAGTGGTGCTGGCCGGCACCGGCGGCTGCACCGCTTATGACGTGGTGCTTATCTTGCGCAAAAGCCACCAGGACATCCGTGGCTGCGACGTTACGCTGAAATCGGAGCGGGCCGAGAAAGAGCCCAAGGTATTTACCAAGATTCATTTCCACTTCACGGTGCGCGGCCGCAATCTGAAACCTAACCTGGTAGAACGTGCGATCAAACTGTCGCATGAGAAATACTGTTCGGCTTCGATCATGCTGGAAAAGACCGCCGAGATCACCCATTCGTTTGAAATCGTCGACGACCTGGCGGAGCCGACAGCCAGCGCATGACGTTGGGTAGGGTGGGCAGGGTTTTCTGCCCACGCTGAGACGCAACCATCCGCGTGGGCACTCGTGCCCACCCTACAAAATCAGATGTAGTAGGCGACGGTCGTCATCACCTTGGACATCGCCTGCATGACCTTTTGCGCCGGCAGCGGCATATCGGCCGCTCCTAATGTGCGCGCCGCTTCGCCATGGGCGATTTCATCGTCGCGCATCTGCTCGACGATGGCGCGCGACTTGGCGTCTTGCAAGGGCAGTTTTTCCAGATGGCTGCTCAGATGTTTTTCCACCTGGCGCTCGGTTTCCGACACAAAGCTCAGACTGCGTACATCACCCAGCCGCGCCGCCAGCGTTCCCAGCGCGTAGGAACCTGCGTACCACAACGGGTTCAGCAAGCTGACATGTGAGCCCAGCTCGCGCAGTCGTTCTGCAGTCCAGGCCAGATGGTCTTCCTCTTCCCTGCCCGCTTCGGCAAACTGTTGCTTGATCGGCTCGCCGTGAGCAAAACGTCCCTGGGCGTCATACAGTGCCTGGGCGCAGACTTCACCGACATGATTGATGCGCATCAGACCGGCGCTGTGGCGCTGCTCGTCGGCGTCCAGCACACCGTCAGGCGCCTGCAAGGCCGGATTCGGCCGCGAAGCCGAAGCTTGCCCGGTAATCACGCGCAAGGCGTTGTCGAAATCGGCGATGGCTCTGTCTATGAATGGCATGCTGGGATCGTTTATCAAATTAAGTGGCTGAATTTTATCAGGCCAGCATCATTTGTTGCGCTTTGGCCGGAATACAGCGGTATCCGCATAAAAAGCCTGGTCCTGACCACCGCTCCAGCCCGGCACGCCCAGCACCGGCAACGGCGTCAAACGGCCGATCAGGGCATCTTGTTGCGCCAGATCGGTGGCGATACTTTGATCGATCCAGTCACGCTTGGCGTCATCGGCCAGTGCAAAATAAGATTCGGGCACGCTTAGCACCAAAGTATGGGCGGTAATCGCCTTGTAGGGCTGCACCAGCTTTTCCAGCAAGGCGTGGCCAAACAGCCAGACCTCGACCTCCCCGGCAAACATGTGGCCCCGTTCGACAAACACTTGCTGCCACTGATGTTGGCGCAGAGCGGCAATCAGCGCTTGCCCCGCTACATTGTCCGGCACCAGCAACAAGGCGGCATTTTCATCAAAAATGGTGGCGGCATCGCGCGCCGCGCCGCGTGGCTTGCTGCTGCCGGAGAGCGTCCCGGCTTTGGCAAGTTCGGCCGATTGCAGCGCGTTCAGGCGCGCCTTGATCGCCGGGAATGACAACCAGATCAGCGCGTTCAGGAAATCGTGGAGATTGTCACGCGTGGGCACTTTGCCGCTGTTGCCGATAAATGCTTCGTAAGCAGTCGCTGCCGGCAGTTCGGCTTGCGCGACAAAGCTGATCGGCAAACCCTGATAATTGCGGATGCCACGCTCTTGGGCCGCCGTATTCAAGGCCAGCCGCCAATCATCGGCTACGCTCAAGCGCTGGCCAAGAACGCGAAACGGTTTGAGCCAGGGTTGAGACCAATCGATGAGGGCGGCAGGAGTATACATTTGCCGCGCATTTTACCTCGCGCAGGCCATTCAGCCCAATGCTCTCCGTTGCAGCAAATTGTCGAGGTCGATCTCAGCAAAAGCATCGGCACAGCACACCACCTCGCCGATGACGATAATGCTGGGGCTGCCGAGGCCGCTGTCATGTAGCGCCCGCGGCAGCTGATCCAGGTTGGTCAGCAACTGCGCTTGCGTCGCCAGCGTCGCGGACTGGATCACTGCGACAGGCATCGAGCCGGCCATGCCAGCTTCCAGCAGGCTACGCTGCAACTGGCCACAACGCGCCACACCCATGTATATCACCAACGTCATCCCGGCCGCCACCAGCGCCTTCCAGTTCGGCTGGGTGGTCTCGTTCTTGCCGTGGCCAGTCACGAAAATCACGCCCTGGCTATAGTCACGATGGGTAGCTGGGATGCCAATGCTTGCCGCTGCCGCCATGCCGCTGGTAATCCCAGGCACCACTTCGACCGTCACGCCTTGCTGCAACAAGTGAGCACGCTCTTCTCCGCCGCGGCCGAACAGATAGGGATCGCCACCTTTGAGACGAACCACGCAATGGCCTGCCTGCGCCTCCACCACCATCAGACGTTCGATGAACTCTTGCGAGGTCGACTGGCAACCGCCGCGCTTGCCGACATGGATCACGCGGGCAGTGGCCTGCGCATGCACCAATACTTCGGGATTGACCAGATCATCCACCAGCAACACATCGGCCCGGGCGATCGCCTTGACAGCCTTCAGCGTCAGCAAATCTGAATCGCCCGGCCCCGCGCCGACCAGCATCACTTTACCGGTTTGTTTTGCAGTTTGTTTCATATGGACTCCTGTCTGGGCATCACGCCGCTTGCGCGACCGGATGGGCTTGCTTGCGATACAGGAACTCCAGCACCGAGGTCCGGTATTCGGCATACAAAGGATCCTGCGCCAGCGCCACACGTTCGCGTGGCCGGGCCAGCCTTACCTGCACAATGTCGCCGATGGTCGCGGCCGGACCGTTGGTCATCATCACGATGCGGTCCGACAACAGCACCGCTTCGTCGACATCGTGGGTCACCATCACCACCGTCGATCCGGTCTTGGCGACGATCTTCAGCAATTCATCCTGCAGGTGGGCGCGGGTCAACGCGTCCAGTGCGCCGAACGGCTCGTCCATCAGCAATACTTTCGGCTCCATCGCCAAGGCGCGAGCAATGCCAACCCGTTGTTTCATGCCGCCGGAAATTTCATGCGGACGTTTTTGTCCCGCCGCCGTCAACCCCACCATCGCCAACGCCGCTGTAGTGCGTTCCTTCAAGGCGCTTTTGTTTTCGGTAGCGGCAAATACGCGTTCCACGCCGAGATAGATATTTTCGTGACAGGTCAGCCAAGGCAGCAGCGAATGATTTTGAAACACTACCGCACGCTCCGGTGACGGCCCGGCAATTTCGCGGCCGGCGCAAATCAACACACCGTCGCTCGGCAATAGCAGGCCGGCGAGCAAATTCAACAGGGTCGATTTACCGCAACCGGAATGGCCGATCAAGGTTACGAACTCACCCTTGCGTACAGTCAGGTTGATATCGCGCAGTGCATGAAACTGGCCCTTGCTTGTGTTGAACACCATTTCGGCTTGATGGATATCGATGAATCTCGCGTCACGTTGTTCCATAATTCCCCCTTCATTGCGCTGTTATTCGCGTTGCAATTTGCAATCGATTAACTTGAAACCTGTTCGTAAGTGAACGCCTTCGCCAGCGCCACCAGCAATTGCTCCAGCAGCAAGCCAACCACGCCGATCACCACAATCGCGATGATGATATGCGGCACGTTAAGGTTGTTCCATTCGTCCCAAACCCAGAAGCCGATACCGACACCGCCGGTCAGCATTTCAGCGGCGACGATCACCAGCCAGGCAGTGCCGATAGCCAGCCGCACCCCGGTCAGCATGTACGGCAATACCGATGGAAAGAGAATCTTGGTGATGATTTTCCATTCCGACAGATTGAGCACGCGCGCCACGTTCATGTAATCCTGCGGCACTCTCTGCACGCCAACCGCGGTGTTGATGATCATGGGCCAGATCGAGCAAATGAAGATGGACCAGATCGCTGCCGGATTGGCCGATTTGAACACCAGCAAGCCGATCGGCAGCCACGCTAGCGGCGATACCGGTTTCAGCAAACTGATGATGGGACCGAACATGCTGGACAGGAATTTGAAGCGGCCAATCATGAAACCCAATGGAATCCCGACCAGCGCCGCCAGGCCAAAACCAACCGCCACGCGTTGCAGCGAAGCCAGGATATTCCAGCCGATACCCTGATCGTTGGGACTGGTCCGGTAGAACGGATCGGCAAACAGTTTCAGCGCCTCCTGCAAGGTCACCATCGGCGTCGGGAACTGGCTGTTGTTCATCGCAATGATCTGCCAGATCAGCACCAGGAACGCCAGGCCGAGCAGCGGCGCAATGATTTGCATCAGCCAGGACGGCATGCTGCTGCGACGATTGGTCATTTTCAGGACTGGTCGAGGAGTGACGACAGCCGCTTCGGCCACGGCCTCTAGCGTAGCACTCTCCATCGTTGCTGCCTGACGATTTGCATTTGCAGCTGTATCCATGATTGCACTCATATAGGCTCCGAAATAAACCGCGCTTCTGCTTGGTCTGAATTGACGGTCTGGCTTTATCTACGCACGGATCTTGAAAGACGCGGCGTAGGCCGTCGGATTCTTGCCGTCCCACACCGTGCCATCCATCAGTTTCGAGGTCCGCAACACATCTTTCGGCACAGGCGTCTTTGTCATCGCCGCAGCATCTTTGTAGAGATCGATCTGGCTGACGGATTTGGCCACCGCCAGGTAATCCGGATCGGTTTTCAGCAAACCCCAGCGCCGGTGCTGCGTCATGAACCACATGCCATCCGACAGATAAGGGAAATTCACCAAGCCGTCGTTGTAGAACTTCATGTAGTTCGGATCGTCCCAGGTCTTGCCCAGGCCGTTCTGATAGCGCCCCATGATGCGTTGGTCGATCACGTCCTTGCTGGTGTTCACATAGGATTTATCGGCGATCGCTTCGGCCATCTTGTTCTTGTTGGCGAGCGAGGCGTCGATCCACTTCCCCGCTTCCAGCACAGCCGCAATCAAGGCACGGCAGGTGTTCGGATTCCTGGCGGCAAAATCGGCGGTGGTGCCGAGCACTTTTTCCGGATGATCTTTCCAGATCTCCTGGGTAGTAATCGCGGTAATGCCGACACCGTCGACGATCGCCCGATGACCCCACGGCTCACCGACGCAAAAACCATCCATGTTGCCGACCCGCATATTGGCCACCATTTGCGGCGGCGGTACCGTAATCACCTTGGCATCCTTGAGCGGATTGACGCCGTTGGCGGCCAGCCAGTAATACAGCCACATGGCATGCGTACCGGTCGGGAAAGTCTGGGCAAACGTATATTCGCGCTTGTCGCTGGCCATCAGTTTGGCGAGCGAAGCGCCATCCACTGCGCCCTTGTCAGCCAGCTTTTTCGACAACGTAATGGCCTGGCCGTTATTGTTGAGCCCCATCAGGATCGCCATGTCTTTTTTCTGGCCGCCGATGCCCATCTGCACGCCGTAGATCAAACCCGACAGCACATGCGCGGCATCCAGCTCACCGTTGGCCAGTTTGTCGCGCACACCGGCCCATGAGGCTTCCTTGCTGAGGACGATCTTGATGCCGTATTTTTTATCGAAGCCGAGCAACGATGCCATCACTACCGATGCGCAATCCGTCAAGGGAATGAAGCCGATCTTAACCTCGGTTTTTTCCGGTTTGTCCGAGCCTGCAGCCCACACACCCGTGCTAGATAATCCCAACATGCTGGCTCCTGCCGCGAGAGTTGCGGTTTGTAGTATTTGACGGCGCTTACCGTCGACAAGCGTTTTCGGCATGTCGCCCGGCAGTGCATTTTTTGATTCCATCGCATGGCTCCACAGTGTTCCGGCAACAAAAAAGGCGTCGTCCCGCGATGAACAAGTCATGCGGAAAGACACCTTTGTCTTATGTGGAAAAGACCGCCGTTAGCCGATTCCAACAGCGCCAGCATTGGCGCCTGGAATTAACTATGCAAACCACGTGCCAGGAAATTTTGTCGGGGAAAATGGTTATCCGCGCCGGTTTTTCGCTCAAAAAAGCGCACCTGTTTTGTGCATTGCACCAAACAAGCTCGCAGCAATGGGGCGTTTCGGCTTGTTTCTGCTTGACGGCCTGGTCAGTTTTGAAAGATTCGGGCCGGGTCAGCCCAACAAATCGGCAGCATCGATGATGCGCTGCGCGACTTCGGATAATTTGAGGTTCTTATCCATCGCCAGCCGCCGCAGCTTTTGATAAGCCTCCTGCTCGCTCAGTTTATGATGTTCCATCAGCAAGCCTTTGGCCCGTTCCAGCACCTTGCGCTCGGCCAGCTTAAGCTTGGTGTCGGACAACTCCGCCAGCAGCTTCTGCTCTTGCCGGAAGCGCGCCAATGCCACCTCCAGCACCGGCTTGATGCGCGCGGTCTGCAATCCCGCCACGATGTAGGCAGAAACGCCGGCCGCCATCGCCGCATCCATGCTGGAGGTTTTGGCATCCTCGGTGAACAGGACGATGGGGCGGCGCGCATCGCGGGTCGCCACCACCACATGCTCCAGCACGTCGCGGGCGTCGGACTCGGCGTCGACGATGATCATGTCCGGTTGCAGTTGAGCAATTCTTTCGGGTAGATAGAGATCGGCGGGAAGCGAGGCGATGATGTTATAGCCGGCTTCCAGCAAGCCGATGCGCAAGTCCTTGCCGCGCGCAGCTTGCGCCGCGAACGCAGGATCGTCGTCGCCCTCGATGGCGACCGGATTGACAACAACTATTCGTAGACTTTGCATGCTTGAAACCCGCGTCCGGAGACGAATCAGTGAGCTACGGTTAGACAGGATGGAAAGATGATCGATCCATCGCTATCGAGCATGCAAGCAAAAATCGCACCATGACGATGCGAAAGGGTGATAACAGTGCGCTTAAGTAAGCGCTATGCAAACGTTATGTAAGCGTTTATGCAACTCGCCTATGTAACTCTTTGCGCCCTACGCCATTTGCCAATCTATCGTCTCGCCGCCGTTCAACGGCACCAGCGTGGTATCTCCCAGCGGCAGTTCAGCCGGCAGGGCCCAAGTTTGGCGTTTCAAGGTGATGGTGCCTTGATTGCGCGGCAGATTGTAGAAAGCCGGACCGTTAAAGCTGGCGAATGCCTCCAGCTGATCCAGCGCGCCGGCCTGATCGAAGGCTTGCGCATACAACTCCATCGCGTGCAGCGCGGTATAGCAACCGGCACAGCCGCAGGCATGTTCTTTCAAACCCTTTGGATGCGGCGCCGAATCGGTACCGAGGAAGAAGCGCGTGCTGCCGGAAATCACCGCCCGCACCAGAGCCTGACGATGCTCTTCGCGCTTCAAGACCGGCAGGCAGTAGTAATGCGGCCGGATCCCGCCCTTGAAGATCTCGTTGCGGTTGTAAAGCAGGTGATGTGCGGTAACGGTGGCCGCCACCGGCCCTTCGGCGCTCTCGACGTATTGTGCGGCGTCCTTGGTGGTGATGTGTTCGAACACCACTTTCAGTTCCGGCATGTCGCGTCGCAGCGGTTGCATCACACGATCGATGAAAACGGCTTCGCGATCGAAAATGTCGATCGCCGGATCGGTCACTTCGCCATGCACCAGGAACGGCATGCCGAGCTGCTGCATGGTTTCCAGCGTCTTGTAGCACTTGGTGAGGTCGGTCACACCGGCGTCGGAATTGGTGGTAGCGCCGGCCGGATACAGTTTTACCGCGTGGATGAAACCACTATCCTTGGCGCGGCGGATTTCGTCAGGCGGCGTATTGTTGGTCAGGTACAACGTCATCAGCGGCTCAAACGCCAAACCGGACGGCAAGGCCGCCAGGATGCGGTCGCGGTAAGCTGCAGCTTGCGCGGTGGTCGTCACCGGCGGTTTCAGGTTCGGCATCACGATGGCGCGGCCGAACTGGCGTGCGCTATGCGGCAGCACGCTGGCAAGCGCAACGCCGTCACGCAGGTGTAAGTGCCAGTCGTCGGGGCGGGTGATGGTCAAAGAGTCGGTCAGGATATCAGTCATGTCAGGATTGAGTTTCAGGCTAAACAAATGAGGGTTGGTGCGGCGGGAGTTCTGATGACGCCATTTTACCGCAGTCAGTAGGGTGGACACTCTGCCTACGCGTTACCGCGATATCAGGAGTGCGGGCCCATGCGGTACCCAAGCAGGCATGTACATGGTGTGAGTTCACGCGTGGGCACAAAGGCGTGCCCACCCTACGCGCGATTAACACACGCAAATAAAAAGCCGCCTGGATATTCTCCGAAGCGGCTTCTTGCCCTGCAAAAACACATCGATCAGTGGATGATTTTCGCCAGGAAATCGCGAGCGCGATCGGAGCGCGGTGCGCCGAAGAACTCGTCTTTGGTGCAATCTTCCACCACCAGGCCCTTGTCCATGAAGACCACGCGATTGGCAACCTTCTTGGCAAAGCCCATTTCATGCGTCACCACCATCATGGTCATGCCTTCTTGCGCCAGGCCGACCATTACGTCCAGCACTTCATTGATCATTTCAGGATCGAGCGCCGAAGTCGGTTCGTCGAACAGCATCGCGATCGGATCCATCGACAACGCACGGGCAATCGCCACACGTTGCTGCTGGCCGCCCGACAATTGACCCGGGAACTTGTCTTTCTGTGCGATCAGGCCGACGCGATCCAGATACTTCAAGCCTTTTTCGTTCGCTTCATCTTGACTCCGGCCCAATACCTTGACTTGGCCAATGGTCAGGTTTTCGCGGATCGACATGTGCGGAAACAGCTCAAAGTTCTGGAACACCATGCCGATGCGCGCGCGCAGTTTCGACAGGTTGGTCTTTGGATCGCCAACCGAGATGCCGTCGACGGTGATATCACCCTTCTGGAATGGCTCCAGGCCGTTGACCGTCTTGATCAACGTCGATTTGCCGGACCCCGACGGGCCGCACACCACCACCACGTCACCCTTGGCGACTTGCGTGGTGCAATCGGTCAGGACTTGAAACTGACCGTACCATTTGCTGACGTTATTAAGCTTAATCATGAGTATTTCTCCTAATTCCTGAATTCTGTTTTACAGGGCAAGCGCTGCCTGGATATCTTCGATATCGCAGGCAACGCACTGTCCTTTATCGAATAATCGCAACCTTGTTCTGCAGCTTCTTGACCAGCGTCGACAAACCGAAGCTCATCACGAAGTACACCACTGCGACAAACATATACATTTCCACCAGACGGCCGTCACGCTGCGCGATCTTCGATGCCACGGTAACGAAGTCTGGCACCGATCCCAACACATACACCAGCGAGACGTCCTGGAACAGCACGATGGTTTGCGTCAGCAAGATCGGGATCATGTTGCGGAACGCTTGCGGCAGCACCACATTGCCCATCATTTGCCAGTAGTTCATGCCCAGCGCGTAGCCGGCAGAAACCTGGCCGCGTGGAATCGACTGGATCCCGGAGCGCATGATTTCGCAATAGTAAGCTGCTTCAAACAAAATGAAGGTGATCAATGCCGATGAGAACGCGCCGACCTGGACCGGCTGTTGCGCACCGATGATCCAGGCGCCGATATACGGCACCAGGAAGTAGAACCAGAAAATCACCAGCACCAGCGGCACCGAGCGGATCAGGTTGACATAGCTGGTGGCGATCAGGGAAATCGTCTTGTTATGCGACAAGCGCATCATCGCCAGCACGGTACCAAACAAAATGCCGCCGATCATTGCCACCACAGTCAGCGTCAGCGTGAACTTCATGCCGGTGGTAAACAGGTAGAACCAGGAACGCTGGATTACGTCAAAATCGAAATTCGAAAACATGATTAATGCCCCCCTGTATTCGCACTACCGGCGGCAATAAATCCTGGAATCGCGATCGCTTTTTCCAGCCAGCGCGCCAGCAACAAGGCAATCCCCGAAATGATCACGTAGATCACCGTGGCGCCCGTCAGGGATTCGAAGGTCTGAAACGTAAATTCACGCATCGAGTAAGTGGCGGCGGTCAGTTCGACCAGGCCAATCGTCAGTGCGACCGAGCTGTTCTTGATGATTGCTGCAAATTCGTTGGTCAGCGACGGTACGATGATCCGGAACGACATGGGCAACAATACGTAGCGATATGTTTGTGGCAACGTCAGACCAAGTGCAGTACCCGCCAGCTTTTGGCCACGGGGCAGCGCATTAATGCCAGCGGAGACTTGTACAGCGATCCGCGACGACGTAAAAAATCCCAACGCCAGGAAGGCGGTGATGAATGATGCGTTCGGCAGGCTCTTGAGCCAGCCACCGATGCTCGCAGGGACGATTTCCGGCATCACGAAATACCATAGAAACATTTGTACGATCAGCGGGATATTACGAAATAATTCAACGTAGCCATTGGCCACGCGCACTGCCCATTTGTTCGGCATGGTACGAATCGTACCAATCACCGTGCCAATCACCAGCGCCATGATCCAGGCCGATGCGGACAGCGCAAGCGTCCACTTCAGACCGGTCAGCAAGGTGTCCATGTAAGTACTGACACCGTCAGGAGACTCTTGCCAGAAGATGCCCCAGTTCCAGTTGTAATGCATATTAAGTCCCCTCAAATACTCTCTGTCTCATTGCCGCTGCCTGCACCCGGCGCACGCATTGTGCGCCGCAGCAATTTAATTCCAGAAACAAAACGGGAGGCTTGCGCCCCCCATCCTGTTCTTTATATTGCCAATCTTATTTTTTCTTCGAAGATTGTTTTTGTGCTTCAGGCACGACAGCGTAGGCAGCCGGATCACCCGAGTCAGTCGGATGAGCGAATGCGGCCTTCAATTGCGGGCTCATTGGCACGTTCAGGTTGATACCCTTAGGTGGAATTGGTTTCAAGAACCATTTTGCATAGATATCATTGATCTGACCGGATTTGTACACATTGTCCAGTGCAGTGTCGACTGCCTTTTTGAATGGCAGGTCGCCCTGGCGTTCAATGATGCCGTACGGCTCGACCGACAAAGCTTCGGCTGTGATCGTGTAGTCGGCAGGCGCTCTGGAGCTGGCCGCCAGCGACGCCAGCAGGATATCGTCCATTGCAAATGCTACTGCACGGCCGGTTTCAACCATCAGGAAAGCTTCAGCGTGGTCTTTGGCAGCCAGGATGTTCATGCCCAGGTTACGTTCGCCATTGAGAACAGTGATTTGCTTCAGGTTGGAGGTACCGGAAGTCGACACGATGGTCTTGCCCTTCAGGTCGTCCAGCGACTTGATGTTGGAAGATTTTTTAGCCAGCAGGCGGTTCGCTGTCACGTACATGGTCGGCGCAAAGGAAACAACCTTTTGACGCTCGGCATTGTTGGTGGCGGAATCGCAAGACAGGTCGATAGTGCCGTTAGCGATCAGCGGAATACGGGTAGCCGAAGTCACTGGCACCATCTTGACGTTCAATGCTGTCATGCCGAGTTGTTTCTGAATGGCGGTTGCAGCTTTCAGGCACAAATCGATCGAGTAGCCTTGATAGGATTGCTTGTCATCAAGGTAGGAAAATGGAATGGAAGAATCGCGCACACCCAGGGTAATAGTGCCGGTATCTTTGATTTTCTTGAGTGTTCCAGTCAGTTCTTGCGCTTGTACGGAGCCAACCATTACTCCCAAGCCAACCAATGCGACAACTAATTTCGATGACATCATAACAACTCCCGTAAAAAAAATTATTCGTGTAGTTTAACAAACTCGCTGCCTGCGCAGCAGACTTAAACTCATGCTTATTTATTATTATCACCTCTTCCACCAAAATCCTTGTCTCCACCTTTGCATAAATCGACAATTACATTCGAAATTTTTTACTTCTAGTTGCCAACCTGATCCGACGGGAAGCGCAATGACTCTCTGAAAAGATAGCCCATCGGCATGTTTAACGTAAGGTTATTTTTTGCCGGAATCGGGCTCAGGAACCATTTGGTGTACAGCTTGTAGATTTCGCCATCGTGGATAATGCGCCCCATTTCACGGTCTACCACTGCTTTGTATGCGGCATCGTCTTTAGGCAGCATGATTGCGTAAGGCTCCGTTGTCAAAGGATCTCCGACCACGACATACGCTGCCGGATCCTTGGCGGTGGCCTTCAATCCGTAAAGCAGCACGTCATCCATCACGAATGCATCTGCCGTCTTGTCTACCACCATCTTGAACGATTCGTTATGATCGCGTCCTTCTACGATGGTCATATTCAGCGAACGGACCTGGCCACGGTCTACCAGCGATTTGACGCTGGTGGTGCCCTTGGTTGTCGCCACTTTTTTATCGCGCAGATCAGGCCAGTTCTTGATCTTGTCGTCCGCCCGGACCAGCATGCGCGAAGACGCCATGAAATGCGCAATAGTAAAATTGACCTGCTTGCGGCGCTCCGCGTTGTTAGTGGTCGAACCACATTCCAGGTCGATTTTTCCGCTTGTAACCATTTCAATGCGGTTCGAAGAAGTCACTGGAACGTAGGCGATATTCAATTGCTGCAGTTTCAAATTCTGCTTCACTGCATCTGCTATCTTGAGACACAGGTCGATGGCATAACCGACCGGTTTTTTATCTTGATCCACGAAAGAAAATGGAAATGACGCTTCCCGATAGCCAATCGTGATGGTCTTGCTATCGCGTATTTTTGCCAGTACATCTTCCGCGTGGGCAGTTGTCACGCCGACGCTCAGCATCAATGCCAGCGCCAGGCCGAAGCCCATATTGCGCCGCGCAGCATTCCAGCTACCCTTAAATTCCCTAGATACCACTTTATTCTCCCGAGTGTTGCGCTGTCGATATGATTTTTTACAATGAATATCCTTAATGCAATATTCAAGCCAGCCATTTGATTACCTGCGGTGACTGCTTTCGCGCCACTCTTTTGCAAACAAATCCCCGATTAAGTCCGGGGCCAGACGACTTACGCGCAACCGGCTTACGGTTGCGCGTGAGCAAAACATTTCGACTATAACGCAACATCAATCAAGGATACAAACCGCGCATCTCACGCGCCTGCAACACACGGGTACAAGCGACGATAAATGCCGCAGTACGCAGCGATACTTTCTTCTCTTCGGCCAGTTGCCAGACTGCGGTAAACGCTTCGCGCATGATGCGGGTAAGGCGCAGGTTGATTTCATCTTCGGTCCAGAAAAAGCTGGAGAAATCCTGTACCCATTCGAAATAACTGACTGTCACGCCGCCGGCATTGGCAATCACGTCCGGCACTACCAATACACCCTTCTCATGCAGGATGTCATCTGCTGCCGGGCTGGTCGGGCCGTTCGCACCTTCGAGAATGATCTTGGCGCGGATGGTCGGTGCGTTCTCCACGGTGATTTGCTGCTCCAGTGCCGCAGGCACCAAAATATCGCAATCCACGGCCCAAAACTGCGCACGGTCGCTGACTTCTTCGCCGCCGCTGAAACCGGCGACGCTGCCTGTGGCATTGACGTGGGCTTGCAACGCCGCCACATCCAGGCCGCTGGAGCGCATCACGGTAGAGATATGATCTTGTACCGCCACCACTTTGGCGCCCGCTTCCGAGAACAAGCGCGCAGCAATGCCGCCGACATTACCGAAGCCCTGCACGGCAACCTTGGCGCCGTGGATGTTCAAGCCACGCTTGACTGCAGCTTCGCAACCCACCACGAACACGCCGCGGCCGGTAGCTTCGCGCCGTCCGAGGCTGCCGCCCAATGAAATCGGCTTGCCGGTGACAACGCCCGATGAAGTGCTGCCCTGATTCATGGAGTAGGTATCCATCATCCAGGCCATGATTTGTTCGTTGGTGTTAACGTCCGGCGCCGGGATGTCTTTGTTAGGGCCGATGATGATGCCGATCTCGCTGGTGTAGCGGCGCGTCATGCGCTGCAATTCACCTTGCGACAGAGTCTTCGGATCAACCCGGATACCGCCTTTGGCGCCGCCGTACGGTACGTTGACAGCGGCGTTCTTGACCGTCATCCAGGCCGACAGTGCCATCACTTCGGACAGCGTTACGTCCTGGTGGAAGCGCACGCCGCCCTTGCCCGGGCCGCGCGATGTGTTGTGCTGGACGCGGTAACCTTCGAAGTGGGCAATGGTGCCGTCGTCACGTTCGATAGGGACGTCGACGATCAGCATCCGCTTCGGACGTTTCATGGTTTCAACCCAGCGGGCCAAATTACCAAGATAAGGTGTTACGCGATCGATTTGTTCGAGATAGTCGCCCCATGGGCCAATGCCATGTTGCGTGAGATAGGATGGAACTTCGTGCTTGATAGTCATATTTTTGCGCGCTCCTGGAAGTTGCAGACCGGCCCCCATGAAAGACTGCAGCGGGGCAAAATCGATCTAGTGGCGAATCGTAGGACAACGGCATAGGGCAAAGCCAATGCTTTGTGCGCATGTAACTATGCGTTTTTTGCATTGATATTAAAAATGCAATTTTATTGTAACAGATACGACTTTCCCGCAAACATCGGAAAATGCCGGGTAGCTGCTCGACTCAGCTGGTCGGCTCAGAATTTAAGCGAGGGCTTGCGGAGTTTTGCGTTTTGCATTTTTTGCGGCCTCTTTGGCCGCTTCTTTGATCGCATCTTCCTGCTGTTGCAACAGGTAGGCCCACAATCGTGCCACCACCGGTTTGCCCGGCCGTTGCGCAGTAGGACGCTCGCGATACAAACGGATTTCCATGGTGGCTTCCCACTCAGGCGCGCCCTGGTCGACACTCGCCAGTTGCTTCAGCTTGACTTCGCGGGTCACGGCGGACTCCGGCAAAAACGCCACTCCATGCCCTTCCAGCGCCATCATTTTCAAACCTTCCGCCATATCCGTTTCATAGCGTTTCTCAAGATAAAGCGGCTTCTTGGAGTCGGCCAGAATCAATTCCACCATGCGCCCGAGATAGGCGTTGCTGGTATAGGACAGGAACGGCAGAGGCGCGCCGGCGCTGCCGGGGAAGACATAATCGGGCACGCCGGCTTTGTTGCAATGGGCGTAGGCGCGCAGTACTTCGCTGCCTAGCGTGATTAGATCGTAGCGGCCGGTATCGAGCTGTACCGGCTGGCGCGGATGGTGGTAGCACAACAGCAGATCGCAGCCGCCATCTACCATGGCCATCACGGCATCGTGCACATTCAAGGCCAGCAAGCGCGTGTTGAGCGGCCCGAAACCCTCCTCCAGCACGCGGATCCAGCGCGGCACATAGGTCAGCGACAAGGTATGCGGCACGGCGAAATCGACGGTGCTCAAGCCGGTCGGACGCTTGCCGCGCATCAGCGCACGGGCGTTGTTGATCTGGCCCAGCATCTCCAGCGCCTGCTCGTAAAAGACTTCGCCGGCGGCGGTCAGGCGCGTCGGATAGGACGTGCGGTCGATCAGATCTGCTCCCAGCCAAGCCTCCAGCGACTGGATGCGGCGCGAAAAAGCCGGCTGCGTGACATGACGCAATTCTGCAGAGCGGCTGAAACTATGCGTTTCCGCCAACGAAATAAAATCTTCTAACCATTTGCTTTCCATGCCGCTATCGTAACGCGAGTCGGCAATCGCGGCATAGGAAATTGCTGCGCACCCGGCGAACAATCTGCATCGGCGTTGTACGGTTACACCATCCGCACGACGTTTTCGGGGTAGCCGTCGTCGACACCAGGCGACGGGCTCGCCGCCTCTTCAGGGTGCGCTTGCTGACGCAGCCACATCTGCGCATAAGCGCCGTCTGCCGCCAGCAGTTGGGCATGCGTGCCGCGTTCGATGATATGACCGTGATCGAGTACCAGGATTTGCGCGGCGTCGGCAATGGTCGACAAACGATGCGCAATCACCAGCGTGGTCCGATCCTTGGCGATTTCTTTCAGTTGCGCCTGGATCGCCTGTTCGGATTTCGAATCGAGCGCGGAGGTGGCTTCATCGAAGATCAGCACGGCAGGATTTTTCAGCAAAGTGCGAGCAATTGCCACCCGTTGTTTTTCCCCGCCCGATAATTTCAAGCCACGTTCACCAACCATCGAGTTATAACCATCAGGCAGAGATTCGATGAAATCATGGATATGCGCCGCCTTGGCGACCGCAATGATTTCTGCCTTGGTGGCGCCCGGCTTGCCGTAGGCGATGTTGTACTCGATGCTGTCGTTGAACAGCACCGTATCCTGCGGCACGATACCGATCGCCTGACGCAGCGAGGCTTGGGTGACATCGCGCAAATCCTGTCCGTCGATCGTGATGCGGCCGCTGTTGATATCGTAAAAACGGAACAGCAGGCGCGATAAGGTGGACTTGCCGGAACCGCTGTGGCCGACTACCGCCGTGGTGGTGCCGGCAGCTATCGTGAAATCGACGTCAAACAAAATCTGGCGCTTGCTTTCGTAGCTGAAATCCACATGCGAAAACCGCACCTGTGCGCCACCGGTCAATAGCGGCCGCGCCTCCGCGGCATCAGCGATCTCGCGATTTTCATCCAGCAGATGGAACAGCCGCTCCATGTCGGCCAGGCTCTGTTTTATCTCACGGTAGATAACGCCAAGGAAATTCAGCGGTATGTAGAGCTGGATCATGAAGGAATTGACCAGCACCAGATCGCCCAGCGTCATCTTGCCATCAATTACACCCTGCGTAGCGCGCCATAGGATCAACGTCACGGCGATGGCAATGATCAGCGATTGTCCGGTATTGAGCAAAGACAGCGAGGTCTGCGATTTCACCGCCGCGGTTTCGTAGCGCATCAAACCATCGTCGTAACGCCGCGCTTCGTATTCCTCGTTGCCGAAATATTTGACGGTTTCGTAGTTGATCAGGGAATCGATGGCCTTGGTATTGGCACTGGAATCGAGCGCGTTCATGGTGCGCCGGAAGTGGGTGCGCCACTCGGTGACGGTGACAGTAAAAGTAATATAGCTGACCAACGCCACCACGGTAATCCCGGCGAACCAGATATCGTAATGCAGCACCAGATACCCGAGCACCAGCGAGATTTCGATCAAGGTCGGCAAGATGCTGAACAGGGCGTACGACACCAGCGACGAGATGCCGCGCGTACCGCGTTCGATATCGCGCGTCATGCCGCCGGTCTGGCGATTCAGGTGAAAGCGCAGCGACAGCGAATGCAGATGGCGGAATACCTGCAAGGCGATGGTGCGCACCGCGCGCTGGGTGACACGGGCGAAGACGAATTCGCGTAATTCGGTAAACAAGGTGGTGCTCAGGCGCAGAGCACCGTAGGCGACCAATATCCCCAGCGGCAGCACCAGCATCGCCTGCGGATGGCTGACTGTGATGGTCATGCTGTCCACCAGTTTCTTCAACACCAGCGGTACACCGACATTGGCCAGCTTGGCGCCCAGCATGAACAGCAGCGCCAGCGAGACCCGCCACTTATACGTCCAGAGATAAGGCAACAAGGTCTTGAGCGTGGCCCAGTCGCTGCGCTTGGGCTGGGCGCCGCCGGTGGTTGCGGCGTCTGGCGGCGGAGTGGAAGAATGGTGGCGCATGAGATGACAATCTTAAGGAATAGTTTAAGCTACGAACTATACGGACAATTCCGAATAGTCTTAGGTATAGCGCTAATTGTAGCCTTCAGGGAAAATAACAGATGACTGATCAAAACAACAACCAATTACCCCCCGACACCATGCCGCAACTGCGCGTGATGCCGATGCCAGCTGACGCCAATGTCCACGGCGATGTCTTCGGCGGCTGGATCATGGCGCAAGTTGATATTGCCGGCTCGCTGCCGGCCACGCGCCGCGCCAATGGCCGGGTGGCGACGATTGCAGTGAATTCCTTCCTGTTCAAGCACCCGGTATTTGTCGGTGACCTGCTGTCGTTTTACGCTGAGATCGTCAAAGTCGGCAATACCTCGATCACCGTCAATGTCGAGGTGTATGCCGAGCGCAACCGGTTGCAGACGGAAATTGTGAAGGTCACTGAAGCGACGCTGACTTATGTCGCTACCGATGAGCAGCGCAAGCCGCGTCAGTTGCCGCCGCTATCGACCTGATTCGCCGCCATATTTTCTTAGAACCTGTTCCCGATCTTACTGCGCGCCCGTGATCTGGCACTAAACGGTGCTCAAAATCCTCACGTACTTAACGTACACTCCGGTTTTTCCGCGCCGTTTAGCACCAGCTGACGGACAGGTCAGCGTAGTTTGCTGAGGCTACAGATCGTAAACAGGTTCTTATTTGTTGGCGCCAAGCTCGCTGGAAATACCGGCAGCTGCAGCTTGCACCACGGTGATCAGCGTTTGCATCCGTTTCAACGGCATATAAGGCAAGGTGCTGGAGACGCTGATGGCGGCGACAATCACGTGGCTGGCGTCATAAATCGGCGCGGCCACGCAACGTATCGACGGCTCGTTGTCTTCCAGATCGAAGGCGTAGCCGCCTTTGACATATCCACGCATCTGATCGCGAAACTCGGTCCAGCTGCGCTTTGGCAATAAGCCGGAAGCATAGTTGCCGGTTGCGGTGCTGCGCTTCTGGTACAAGGTTTTCCATTCATCTTCACCCATGTCCAGCATTAACGCCTTGCCGACGCCGGTAGTGGCGATAGGCATCCTGTGCCCTACGCGCGAGCGCATTTCCAAGCCCTTCTTGCCGGGGATCTTATCCAGATAGAGTACGTCGTCGTCATCCTGCAAGGCCAGATGGATGGTGTCGCCTGATTGCTCCGCCAGTTGTTCCAGATACGGCCGCGCTACCACGCTCAGGGACACTTCGTCGCGTGCCTGGAAACCCAATTCGATCAGTTTCGGCCCCAGCACATAACCGGCGTTCGGCGTGAAGCGCAAATAACGCTCTTGCACCAGGCAGTTCGCCAGCCTGTGCGTAGTGCTGCGGGTTGTGCCGAGCATTTGCGAGATCTGTTTTAAATCGCGCGCGCCGCCGGCCACCGCCTGTATTACCGCCAGTCCGCGCGTAAGAGTTTGGGTGCCTGTCGGGGCACCGGCAGCCGGATTGTCCGGGCTGTCACGCAACTCTGTTGATTCCTGCAATTTGCTCATTATCAAAATCCGTCAAAAAATATTCGCAATCCCATATATTGGGACATAATATCATATATTGACAAGCAATTGCCGTCGGAATAAAGTACGCCACACACCGCGGTTGTCAGATCTTGCCGCGCAATTTTTGAAGTTAATCAAACCCATGCCGCCTGCCCAGCATCAAACGCAGTTAATGAGTCAACTGACGACGCAACCAAAGACGCAGCTAATCGCGCTCGATTGGGGAACCTCGTCGCTACGCGCCTACCGGCTCGGAGCACATGGCGAGACGCTGGAGTTACGCGCCCTGCCCTGCGGCGTAATGCAATTACCCGCAACCGATGGCGACGACAAAACCGGTTTCGAAAACGCTTTCGAGCAAGCTTGCGGCGATTGGCTGCGGACAGCGCCGGATACGCCAGTCATTGCTGCGGGCATGGTGGGCAGCCGTCAGGGATGGCAGGAAGTTCCGTATCTGGAGGTGCCGATTGCGGTCGACCACATCGGTGCCGGCTTAAGTACATTGCGTAGCCGCGATGGCCAGCTGATCCACATCGTGCCGGGCCTGATCCAGAATTCAATGCTGCCGAACGTCATGCGTGGCGAAGAAACCCAGGTGATAGGCGTATTGAATACCCTAGGCGCTGTATCGGGTGCCCCAGGGCAGGATGTCTTGGTCGGCTTGCCCGGCACCCATTCCAAATGGGTACAGATACATCGCTCAAAAACACAAAACCAGGTCGCGCATTTCGATACGTTCATGACCGGCGAAGTCTATGCCGCGCTATGCGGACACACCATTCTCGGGCGCGGCATGCAGGCCGCTGGCAATGAAAGTGACACCGGCGCAGCACAGCGCGCATTCGAGCGCGGCGCCCTGGTGGCGCAAACCGCCGCCGGCCAGGCTGGCGTGTTGTCGACCATCTTCAGCACGCGCACACTCGGGCTGACCGGCGTGCTGGACGGCGCCGGCCAGAGCGAATACCTGTCCGGACTGCTGATCGGCCATGAGATCGCCGCGTTGCAAACCATGTTGCGCGATCAAGGACGGCAGGCGGCGCAGGTGATGCTGGTCGGCGAAGCCAGCTTGTGCGAACGCTACGCGCAGGTGTTGCGTACTTACGGCTTCGGGAAAATCGAAGTGGTGGCCCAGGCTACGCAGCGCGGCCTGTGGCAGCTGGCGCTGATGGCCGGCTTGCTGAAACATACTTAATCCAACATACGTAATCGAACATGCTTAATCGAAATAGAAGCAACTGGACCATCGGGAATTCATCATGTTAAAAAGCGCAATGAAACAATGCGGACTGATCGCCATTCTGCGCGGCGTCCAGCCGCACGAAGTGGCGGCGATCGGTTTGAAACTGTACGAAGCCGGCTTCCGGATCATTGAAGTACCGTTAAACTCGCCGCAACCTTTCGACAGCATCCGTACCCTGCGTAACCGTTTGCCTGCAGACTGCGTTATCGGCGCCGGCACTGTCTTGACGACGGATCAGGTGGCAGCAGTCAAACAGGCCGGCGGCGAGATCATCGTGATGCCGCACAGCGACCCGGTGGTGATCGCTGCAGCCAAGCAAGCCGGACTGGTGTGCGCGCCCGGGGTTGCCACGGTGACGGAAGCATTTGCCGCTCTGGCTGCCGGCGCCGACGTCTTGAAAATGTTCCCGGCCGAGCAATTGGGACCGAACGTAGTCAAGGCATGGCGCGCGGTGATTCCGCGCGAAGTGGCATTGCTGCCGGTAGGCGGCATCACGCCGGAAAATCTGGCAACATTCATCAGCGCGGGGGCGTCTGGATTCGGCCTGGGATCTGCGCTGTACAAGCCGGGCTTGAGCGCCGACGAAGTCGGCCAGAATGCCAACAAGTTTGTCGCTGCATGGTGTGCGACGCAAGAGTCATCGGAAACACCGAAAAAAAATTGACCAGGAGACGAGATTTATGAAGATCACCAAACTGACCACTTACATCGTACCGCCGCGTTGGTGTTTCCTTAAAATAGAAACCGACGAAGGCGTGGTCGGTTGGGGCGAACCGGTAGTTGAAGGCCGCGTGCATAGCGTTGCTGCCGCCGTTGAAGAATTGTCCGACTACCTGATCGGCAAGGATCCGCGCCATATCGAAGACCATTGGACGGTGCTGTATCGCGGCGGCTTTTATCGCGGCGGCGCCATCCACATGAGCGCATTGGCCGGCATCGACCAGGCGTTGTGGGATATCAAGGGCAAGGCGTTGGGTGTGTCGGTCAGCCAGTTGCTGGGCGGGCCGGTGCGCGACAGCATCCGCGTGTATTCCTGGATCGGCGGCGATCGCCCTGCCGATACGGCAGCGGCAGCCAAGGAAGCCGTAGCGCGCGGCTTCACCGCAGTGAAGATGAACGGCACCGAAGAATTGCAATTCGTAGATTCGTATGAAAAAGTGGAAGCGACGCTGGCCAACGTTGCCGCGGTGCGTGAGGCAGTCGGCCCGCATATCGGCATCGGCGTCGATTTTCACGGCCGGGTGCACAAGCCGATGGCAAAGGTCCTGATCAAGGAACTGGATCCGTACAAGCTGATGTTCATCGAAGAGCCGGTGCTCAGTGAAAACTACGAAGCACTGAAAGAGCTGGCGCCGCTGACCAGCATCCCGATCGCACTGGGCGAACGATTGTATTCCCGCTGGGATTTCAAACGCATCCTGAGCGAAGGTTATGTCGATATCATCCAGCCAGATGTTTCCCACGCAGGCGGTATCACTGAAACCCGAAAAATCGCCACGATGGCTGAAGCCTACGACGTGGCGGTGGCATTGCACTGCCCGCTCGGTCCGATTGCGCTCGCCGCCTGCCTGCAGGTTGACGCAGTGTCGTACAACGCGTTCATCCAGGAGCAAAGCCTGGGCATTCACTACAACGAGAGCAACGACTTGCTCGACTATGTGAAAAACCCTGAAGTATTCGCCTACGACAAAGGCTACGTGACCATCCCGCAAGGACCGGGGCTTGGCATCGAAATCAACGAGGAATATGTCAAGGAACGGGCAGCTGTCGGCCACCGCTGGCGTAATCCGATCTGGCGCCATAAGGATGGCAGCTTCGCCGAATGGTAGTACGCGGACTAAAAGCACGCCTGACGTAGCCACGGCGTCGCACCAAAAACAAACCCCGGATGTGCTTGTGGCACATCCGGGGTTTTCACGTAGGGTGGGCACGCTTTTGTGCCCACGCGTGACCGCGATAACCGGAGTACAAATCCTCGCGGCGCGGAAATAGGCGCATGTGCGTGGTGTGAGTTCACGCGTGGGCACAAAAGCGTGCCCACCCTACGGATAAAGTATTAAGCTGCCTGCTTTTGCTCGGCCGGCTTTTCATCGCGCAATTCACGGCGCAAAATCTTGCCGACATTCGTCTTCGGCAGATCGTTGCGGAACTCGATATATTTCGGCCGCTTGTAACCCGTCAACTGCTCACGGCAGTAAGCCATCAGCTGCTCGGCCGTCAGCGACGGATCTTTGCGCACCACGAAAATCTTCACCACTTCACCGGCATGTTCGTCCGGCACGCCGACGCAAGCACATTCCAGCACGCCTGGATGCTGCACCACCACGCCTTCGACTTCATTCGGATACACATTGAAGCCGGACACCAGGATCATGTCCTTCTTGCGGTCGACAATCTTGGTATAGCCGCGCTCATCCATGATGCCGATATCGCCGGATTTGAAAAAGCCGTCAGCCGTCATGACCTTGGCGGTTTCGTCGTCACGGTTCCAGTAACCGCGCATGACTTGCGGACCGCGAATGGCGATTTCGCCGGCCTGCCCCAGAGGTACCGGATTACCGGCATCGTCCAGGATCGCGATTTCAGTCGACGGCAAAGGCAAGCCGATGGTGCCGCTGTATTCGGTGATTGTGCATGGATTGGCGCAAGCGATAGGCGATGTTTCCGACAAGCCGTAACCTTCGATAATCGGGCAGCCGGTAACTTCTTTCCATTTGTCCGCAACCGCTTTTTGCACTGCCATGCCGCCACCGACGCATACGCGATATCCGGAGAAATCCAGCTTGGCAAAATCGGGATGATGCAACAAGGCGTTGTACAGCGTATTGACCGCCGGGAAAGTATTGATCTGATATTTCGACATTTCCTTGATCAAGCCGGCGATGTCGCGCGGATTCGGGATCAGCAGATTCAAGGCGCCCTCGCGCATGCCGAGCATGCCGCAGACCGTCAATGCGAAGATGTGGTACAGCGGCAAGGCACAGACAAAAGCCAGTTGCTCGACTTTCGGGCCTTTCGCCAAACCAGGAGAGAGCCAGGCTTCGGCCTGCAGCACGTTGGCGACAACATTGCGATGCGTCAGTGTTGCGCCCTTGGAGACGCCAGTCGTGCCGCCGGTATACTGCAGGAAAGCGACGTCGTCTGGCATCAGACCAACCGGTTTCAATTGCAGCGACGACGCTTGCGACAATACGCTGTTGAATGGTACAGAACCTGGCAGCGAATAACCTGGCACCATTTTCTTGACATGGCGCACCACCAGATTGACCAGCAAGCCTTTGACACCCATCAGGTCACCCATGCTGGCAACCACCACATGCTTGATTTTGGTCCGCGCGACAACTTGCTGCAACGTAGTGGCGAAGTTTTCCAGAATGAAGATGGCTTCCGCGCCGGAATCATTCAGCTGATGCTCGAGCTCACGCGGCGTATATAAAGGATTGACGTTCACCACGGTGTAGCCGGCACGCAAAATGGCGGCAATCGCCACCGGATATTGCAGCACGTTAGGCATCATGATGGCGACGCGTGCGCCCTTTTCCAGGCCCTTGCTTTGCAACCAGGCGCCTACCTTGCGCGACAACTGGTCGACCTCGGCATAAGTCAGGTATTTACCCATGCAGGCATAGGCGTTGCGCGTTGCGTATTTCTGAAACGCTTCTTCCAGCAACTGCACCAGGGATTGATATTGCGTGAAGTCAATCTCGGTGGCCACACCTTCAGGATACGATTTGAGCCAAAATTTATCCATGTTCTGCCTTTAGTCTCTGCTTGTTATAAATGCATTGTTTTGGCTTGTTTCACTGGAAGAAAACACGCCTGTAGGGGATATTACCGAATCCGCCAAAAAAAAGCACGGTTGTATTTTTTTATTCTATCGCGATGCTATCGGGCAAAGCGTCGGCATGCAAGCGTTTTGATGCATATTTGAGCAAATCTTCGACACTCAGCCTCATGTTGTTGTGCAGCAAAATCTCTGCCCGCAGATGCTTGACGCCATCCTCGTCCAGGCTCCATTTCACATGGGCTACCGCCACTGCCGGATGCTCAAACAAGACTTCCTCGATCTGCCGGGGAAACACACGCTGGCCGCCTCGTACCAACATATTACTCTTGCGGTCGATGATAGAAACAAAACCGTCATCGTCGATGCTGGCGACGTCGCCGGTGGCCAGCCAGCCATCATGCAGACGTTCTTTGGTTATTTTTCTGGCAATCAGATTCAATGCTGTCGCATTGGCAACCTGCGTCACATCATGGCCGGCAGCGCCTGCATGGCCATGATCGTAACCGGCGAATAACTGCGGCCCGCGCACCCATAGCTCACCCAAGGTATCGCTGGGTAGTTCGGCGTCGGTATCCAGATCGACCACTTTCACTTCCGTATCGGGCAGCGGCACGCCTACTGCGCCCGGATGGCGGTGCGCGGTCAATGGCATGGCCAGCACCGCCGGCGATGCTTCGGTCAGGCCATAGGCTTCGACCAGGCGGCCGCGCGTCAGCTTTTCAAATTCTTCGCGAATTTCCTGGGCCAGCGGCGAACCGCTGACGGCGCAGACCCGGATCGAGGCCAGGCCGTAGCGCCGCACGCCAGGCGTGTGCGCCAGCTCGCGCACCATGCGCGGCGTAGTCGGGAAGTAAGTCGGCCGCATTTTCTTGACGGTCTTTAGCAGAGGCTCCAGCTCGGATCCCGGCAACAGGATCAGGGTCGCCCCGAGGTACACGCCGAGATGCAACAAGCCGGTCAGGCCGTAGGCAGTGGATAACGGCTGCTGTGCAAGGAAACGTTCATCGCCTGGCCTCGATTCCGGCAGCCAATGACGCAGTTGCAAGGCATTTGCCGCCAGATTGCGATGCGAAAGCGCCACCGGCAGCGGCGTACCGGTGGCGCCGTAAGTATAGACCACCACCGCGATAGCTTCGATATCTTGCACAAGCTCCATCGGCGCAACCGTGCCGCGCCCCAGCACTTGCTTGAACTTCAGGTAACGCCGTTCATGCCTGCGATGTTGTTTGTCCTGACGGAACCAAGGCAGCCAATGTCCTTCCTGCACATGATGCAAGACAGCGAATTTCAACTTCTCGCGCAAGCCCATGTGATCGATCATCGAAGCAAATATCACACGCCGCAAGCCAGCTGCACGGCTGTCGCTTTGCAACGCGTCACGCAAATCGTCATACCTGTCGGTGGTCGTCACCAGCATCACTGCAGTGGCATCTGCGATCCGCGTCAACAGCACTTCTTTAGGCGTGGCGGCATCGCTGAGCACCGCAACCGCGCCAGCTTTCAAGACACCGAAATAGGCGATTACCAAAGACGGTATGTTCGGCAAGGCCAGCAAGACCCGGTCTCCGGGCTTGATACGCATGTCGAGCAAGCCATGGGCAAAACGATTGGCTTGCCGATCCAGTTCGCGCCAGTCGATCTTTCCGCCGCGATATGACAGTGCGGTGGTTTTGGCAAAGCGCCTGGCGGTAGCCTCCAGCAAGCGTGGCAAAGGTACTGTCGGCATCTTGATACGGTAAGGCGTGCGGGCATCGTAGAATTTCAGCCATGGACGCTCGGCTTCGAGTTGCTTGCGGGCTGCGCGCCGTTCGGCTTTTTGCTGCGCCCGGCGCTCCGCCAGTTCCGACGGATCAGATTGCATCTGCAAGAATCGTTGTATCGCGCGATTCACGGCATCGGGCCGTTCCACCATGACCTGATGAGCAGAAACCGGCACCACCACTTCTTCCGCTCCCGGAATCAAACGCGCCACTTCCTTGTACGCCGCTTCGTCGAACAGGATATCGCGGTGCCCGAGGATCACCAGCGTAGGCACCTTGATCACACGTAGATATTCGGTGCCGTCCCACGACAGCAAGGCATTTTTATTTTGCAGGTACACCACGTGCGACGGCGGATAAATCCGGGCCGCGGTGATGCCGACATACGGCATCAATCTGCGCATCAAGTCAAACAGCGGCGGCGGCATGCGCAGCAAGATACGGCCGGCCAGACGCAGGCGGAAGCGCGCTGCCGAGGCAATCATGATCAGTGCCGAAACGCGCTCCGGAAACTGCTTGAGGAAATAGGAAGACAGCGCACCGCCGAATGAATGGCAAACCAGGATGAAACGTGGCGGCAGGTCCAGCTGGTCCAGGGCCGCGGTGATATCTGCGACCAGCTCGGGTATATCGTAGCTGGCCCCTTCGGCCGCTGTCGGTGCGTCGCTATAGCCGTGTCCGCGCAGATCGAGCGCAATCACCCGGTAGTCGAGCTGGAATTGCTCCAGCTGGTATTCCCAGTAGGCGGCTCGGCCGCCAAAGCCGTGGATGAACACCATGGTCGGTTGCTGGCTCCTGGGGCCTCGATCAAATTCCGGACCCGCATCCAGCACGCTCATTTCCAGCGCAGTGTCATAGATCCCATTGCCACTAGACGCCAGGCGATTGGGCAATTTCAACGTATTGCGATGCAGGTCGGCGTTAAATGTCATCTTGTTATTGTAACCAAGATAAACTTACGTTGGCCGGGTTTTCGCCAGCTGTTCCAGCTGGCGATGCCTCTCGTCTTTACTGAGAGCGGCCAGCCTTGCGACAGCCGCATAAAATTTCGGGAAGGTGTGCTGTTGCGCCAGTAAAGCCTTGAAACCCGGCACCAGCTCGTAGTAAGTCGCCACCAACGCCAGATGGGCGTTCGACAACGGTTCGGAAAACCAGCGGTCGTATCCGGTGTAGCCACCCCACTTTGTTTTGAGTACTTGATAATCGGCTTGCAAGGCCAGGAAAATTGCTGCCTTCTGCTGCAATTTTTGCGCATCGCTGAGATCACTCGCATAGTTGCCTGAGAGGCGTTGCCGGTACTGCATCAGCAGCGCCACGAACTCTTCTTTACGTCCTTCAAACTGGACGTAGGCGTCGCGGGTTTTTTGATTGCCTACCGCCTGCAGCCACCGCTCGACACCGGCCTGTTCGACAGTGGTGGCGAACGATTCGTTGAATTGCGTATCGTCTTTCGCGTAGACAGTCTGATGCGCCAATTCATGGAAAATCAGGCGCGCCAGCTCGCCGTCGGGATAGCGGATAAAGGTCGACAACAGCGGATCGTTAAACCAGCCGAGCGTGGAATAGGCAGGTACGCCGCTGACCTGAACATCGTAGCCTTGCTGGCGCAAGCCGGCGGCGAATTTCTGTGCGGCGCCCTGATTGAAATAACCCCGATAATTGACGCAGCCGGCAATCGGGAAACACCACTGCTTGGGCACCAGCGACAGGGCCGGCGCCGCCACCACATTCCACAGCGCGAACGGCCGCTTCAGATCAGCGTATTCCGTGTAACTGCGATTGTCAGGCAGGCCTAGCTCGCTCACTGCGAAACGGCGCATTTGCCTGGTGCGTTGCAGCTTGGCCTTGAGACCGACATCGATGCCCGGGTCGGTCAGCCAATCGTCAATCGGACGGGCCCGATCCAACAAGGTGAACTCGCCATTTGCAGCCTGCCCGTAATAGGCCAGCTGCGCACATCCGGCTACCAGCACGGCTAACAATACAACCGTGGGCAGCCGGATATTCATGCAGCGGAACTATCCCCGTGCGGTGCTTTTTCAACTTCCACCAGGACGTCGTAAAATGTCGGCGCCCTGCCCATGTCGGTCAGCCGCTGGTTGGTGACTTCGTTGGCGTTCTTGCCGTCACTGGCCATTTTTTTCCACCAGATCGATAAACCCACCACTAGTCCGATCCTGGCCTTATCGGTGACCCTCAGTTTGGCGTTGAAACTGCCGCGATCGTTATAGATACGCACGGTATCGCCGCTTACCAAGGCCCTTTTCCCGGCATCCGCCGGGTGCATGTCCAGATGCGGTTCGCCTTCGGTATCGCGCAGGCTTTTAACGTTGACGAAACTGGAGTTGAGGAAGTTGCGCGCCGGCGGCGAAATCATCGCCAGCGGATATTTCCTGGCCAGTTCGGGATTGCTGGCCAGCGACTCATACGGTGCGATATAAGTCGGCAGAGGATCGAGGCCGTCTTGCCGCATTTGCGCACTGTAGAACTCGCATTTTCCGGACGGTGTCGGGAAGCCGCCGCTGGCGAATGGCGCATCCGGCACATTCAGTTTTTGCCAGCCTTTTTGTTTCAGCGAATCCCAGTCGAAATGGACCGCGCGCACGTTTTTTGAGTCAAACGCTTGCGCGGCAATTTCATCGTCGCTCTCGCGGAAACAGGCATCGTCGAAACCCATCCGCGCTGCCAGCAGGCGGAAGATTTCGGTATTCGGCTTAGCTTCGCCGAGCGGTGCTATCGCGGCATTATTCGCCAGCATGTACAGATGGCCGTAGGCCGAGTGCGCGTCTACGTGTTCCAGCTGCGTGGTTGCCGGCAGCACGATGTCGGCGTAGTCGGCGGTGTCGGTTTGAAAATGCTCCAGCACCACGGTGAATAAATCTTCACGTGCGAAACCTCGGGCGACGACGCTGGACTCCGGCGCTACCGCTACCGGATTCGAGTTATACACGATCAAGGCTTCGATTTTCGGACCGAATTCCGGCGATGTTTCACGCAACAAATCGTCGCCAATGGTGCTCATGTTGATGGTACGCGGCGCCAGCCCTTGTTTGGTCAAAAAATCGGGACGCTGCAAAGCGTGGTTATTCTTTGGAAAACTATCCGATGACGACAACTGCACGCCGCCCGCAGCATGGCGCCAGGCGCCGACCAACGCCGGCAGGCAAGTGATATTGCGTACCGCCATGCCGCCGCCATGCACGCGCTGCAAGCCATAATTCACGCGAATCGCCGCCGCTTCGCCACGCAACGCCGCACCGCCGTAACTACGCGCCAGCTCCAGTACTTCCTCGGCGCTGATACCGCAAACCTCCGCGGTCTTTTCAGGTGTCCATATTGATACTTGATGTTTCAGCTGTTCGAAACCGAGCGTGTATTGGGCGATGTAGTCGTGGTCCAGCAGGTCTTCTGCGATCAGTACATGCATCATGCCAAGCGCCAAGGCGGAATCGGTCCCCGGCAGCAAGGCGATATGCTGATGGCATTTGTCTGCGCTCAGGGAGCGGTAAGGATCAATCGCGATCAGCTTGGCGCCGCGCCGCTTGGCTTCCTGTGCTCGCATCCAGAAATGCAGGTTGGATGCAATCGGATTGCCGCCCCAGATCAGGATCAGCCTGGCGTTCTGGAATTGTTCGAGATCGGTGCCGATCCTGGCGCCGATCGTATATTTATAACCGGCGCCACCGGCCGCGGCGCAAATGGTGCGATCCAGCAGCGAAGCGCCAATGCGGTTGAAAAAACGCATCGACATCGACTCGCCCTGCACCAGACCCATGGTGCCGGCGTAGCTGTAGGGCAGGATAGCTTGCGGATTACGGGCGGCAATCTCGCCCAGCCGTCCGGCAATCGTGGCGATCGCCTCGTCCCAGCTGATCTGTACGAATTTCCCCTCGCCCTTTTTGCCGACTCGCTTGAGCGGATGCAGCAAGCGGTCCTTGTGATAAGTCCGTTCGGTATAACGCGAGACCTTGGTGCACAGCACGCCGGCGGTAGTTGGATGATCGGGATCGCCACGAACTTCGGTGGCGACGCCGTCGGTGACAGTCACCAACAGCGCGCAGGTATCGGGGCAATCGTGCGGGCAGGCCGCACGAACGGTAGTAGTAGTCATAATGTCATCAGAACCAAGGCGCTTCAATACGCTACTTTAGCAAAATCCGCTCAAACAAGATGCATTTGATCGCTTCTGTTTACTTTCTGATTTGCAATTGCATCTCAGGATCCATCAAGCGCAACATGAAAGCCTCGCATTGAGCGACTTGTTCCAGCGC
Organism: Collimonas sp. OK607; assembly: GCF_900111995.1. Lineage (GTDB taxonomy): Bacteria > Pseudomonadota > Gammaproteobacteria > Burkholderiales > Burkholderiaceae_D > Collimonas. The sequence continues at coordinate 5,092 of NZ_FOKF01000008.1, read as the reverse complement.
CACGAATTCGTTCGGCCGGTGTGCCTGTTCAATGCTGCCGGGGCCGCAGACCACGGTTGGAATGCCGGCACGCTGGAACAAGCCCGCTTCGGTCCCGTAGGAAACCGCGCCATTCGGCTTGTTGCGCGCCAATGCCGAGGCCAACTGAACCACGGCGTCGCTCTCCTGCATGCTGAGGCCGGGAGCCGATGCCAGCCATTCGAAATCGATTGCCGCATCCGGCTCCACCTTCTGCATTTCTGGTAGCAGCGTGGCGGCGAAGCTCTGGATTTCCTGGTACAAGTTCTCGACGTCAATGCCCGGCATGGTGCGCGCCTCGAACTCGAATTTGCAATCCTTGGGCACGATATTCGATGCCAGCCCGCCGTGTATCACCCCCGTCTGCATGGTGGTGTAGGGAACCGTAAATCCGTAATCGCGTGTCTCCAGCTGGGCAAAGCGATCCGCCATCTGGCGGATATAGACGATGATGCGCGCCGCGTACTCGATCGAATTGACACCCATGGTGGTGTAGCTGGAATGCGCTTCGCGGCCGCGGATGCAGCAACGGAAACGATGCGTGCCTTTATGCGCGATGATCGGTTGCATGGAAGTCGGTTCACCGACAATGCAGCCCGCCGGCTTCAATCCCAGTTCCTGCAAATCCTTGATCAATCCCTGTACGCCGATACAGCCGACTTCTTCGTCATACGACAAGGCAAAGTGCAGCGGTGCATCCATCCCCGCCGCCAGGAATTGCGGCGCCAGCGCCAGCGCGGTGGCGATGTAGCTCTTCATGTCGGCCGAACCGCGGCCATACAACAAGCCATCCTTGACGGTTGCCTTGAACGGATCGGTATCCCAGGCCTGTCCTTCGACCGGCACCACGTCGGTGTGGCCGGACAAAATCAGGCCGGGTTTAGGACCGTCACCCAGCGTTGCAAACAGATTGGCCTTCTTGCCGCTGGCGTCGTAGGTCAGACGCGATGTAACGCCAAGGCCGGCCAGGTAATCGCGGGTCCATTCGATCAATCCCAGGTTGGAATCGCGCGATACGGTCTGGAAGGCAATCAAGCGTTCGATCATGGCCAAGACTTCGGCCGAAGGTATTAATCCGGTATTGTTCAAAGTATTTGCGGTGTTCGAAGTGCTCATGTCGTGTCCTTTATGCCGTGCCATCGTTCAGATTGCAGGCGGAAAAATGTTTGGCGCTGATTTCTTTTAATGCCGGCTTCTCTACTTTACAGCGCGGCACTGCATGTGGACAGCGCGGATGGAAATGGCAACCCGACGGCGGATGCAGCGGCGATGGAATTTCTCCTTTTACCGCAAAAAATTCCAGGTGCCGGACCTCGAGCTCGGGCGCCGATGCCAGCAATGTCTGAGTATACTGGTGATTGCGTGTGCAAACACCGTCTCCTCGCAAACCGGGAAACAGGTTGGCGATCCTGGCCGCACTGTCATGCTCTCCTGTGAATGAACATCGACGGACCGTGTAGGCGTAATATACACATTCTGGACGTTACGCCATTCATCAATTTTGCGGGCAAGAGGCGTGCCACATATCAGGAGCACAATATGAATTTGATCGACCCGATCATTGCCTTCCAGGCAGAACTGCAGACAATCCGACGTGATTTGCATGCGCATCCCGAACTCAACTACGAAGAACAGCGGACCTCCGATGTGGTGGCCCGCAAGCTGACCGAATGGCAGATTCCTATTGCGCGCGGCATGGGCGTCACCGGCGTGGTTGGCATTGTAAAAAATGGTAATAGCGACCGTGCGATCGGCTTGCGAGCCGATATGGATGCCTTGCCGATGCAAGAGTTGAATACTTTCCCGCATGCTTCCCAACATCAGGGCAAGATGCACGCTTGTGGACATGACGGCCACACTGCGATGCTGCTTGGTGCGGCGCATCATCTGGCCCAGCATCGCAATTTCGACGGCACTGTGTACCTGATTTTCCAGCCGGCCGAAGAAGGTGGCGGCGGTGCGCAACGCATGATCGATGATGGTTTGTTTGAAAAATATCCGATGGAAGCGGTGTTCGGCATGCATAACTGGCCGGGCATGCCGACTGGCAGCTTTGGCGTCACGCCCGGGCCGATGATGGCTTCCAGTAATGAGTTCGAAGTGATCGTCAAAGGCAAAGGTTCGCATGCTGCGCAACCGCACAAGAGCATAGATCCGGTCATGGTCGCGGTACAGATAGCGCAAAGCTGGCAGACCATCGTCTCGCGCAATATCAATCCGAACGATCCGGCTGTTCTCTCCGTGACGCAAATTCATAGCGGCAGCGCTACCAATGTGATTCCGGATGAGGCAACGTTGATTGGCACCGTGCGTACGTTTTCGCTTGCTGTGCTGGATACGATCGAGGCGCGTATGCGGGAAGTGGCGCAACATACCGCTGCGGCGTTCGGCGCGGAAGTCGAGTTCCGTTTCCATCGCAATTATCCGCCGCTGGTGAATCACGTCAAAGAGACCGCGTTTGTGGTTGACGTATTGCAGGCAATGGTCGGCAGTGACAATGTCAATCCACTGGTGGAGCCGACCATGGGTGCAGAAGATTTCGCGTTCATGTTGAAGAGCAAGCCCGGCTGCTACGTGTTCATCGGTAACGGCGAGGGCTCTCACAGGGACGGTGGCCATGGCCTCGGCCCGTGCAACCTGCACAATGCCAGTTATGATTTCAACGATGATCTGCTGCCGATCGGCGCCAGCTATTGGGTTAATCTTGCTGAAGCTTATCTGAAAAAAATGTAGTTGCAGTACCTCCCCGGTATTGATACCGGGGAGGTCCTCTGGATCACTTATTGATCCGTCCTCTCCCTCACATTCATCAAACTCATGAATCAAATTGGAATTGCTTACGACCAGCCGATGCAATTGGGCGAGTGCCCGCTGTGGCACGCCGAAGAGGCCGCACTGTACTGGGTCGACATTTCGGCGATGCAGGTGCATCGCCTGAGGCCTGCCGACGGCCGCCACTCCATGTGGCAACTGAATGCCGAACCTGGCTGCATCGGCCGTCATTCCAGCGGCGGCCTGATCGTCGCCATGCGTACCGGCGTGGCGCATTTGAACACTGATAGCGGTGAACTCTCGCATATTGCCGATGCGCCGTACGACACTGCCACCGCGCGATTTAATGATGGCCGTTGCGATGCTGCCGGCCGCCTCTGGGCTGGCACGATTTACGAACCGCGCGATCATGCGGGGGCCCAGCTATATGCAATCGAAAAAGGTAGTGTGCGAGCTGCGGGCAATCCTGTGACGGTGTCCAACGGCCTCGGTTTCAGTGGTGATAACCGTACGCTTTACCATAGCGACACCACTGCGCACAGGATCTGCAGTTACGAGTTTGAATTGGCAACAGGGAAAATTGGCGAAGGCCGAGTATTGAAGCAGTTCGCCATGGATAAAAGCGCCGTTGATTATGGCGGCCGCCCGGACGGCGCGGCGGTCGATAGCGATGATGCCTATTGGTGCGCAATGTATGAGGGTGGCAGGTTATTGCGCTTGTCGCCCGCCGGTGAAATTCTGCAAGAGGTGATTTTACCTGCACGTTGCCCGACGATGATTGCATTTGGCGACGAAGACTTACGAACCTTGTACATCACCACTGTGCGTGAAAAGCGCAGCGCTGCCGAGCTTGAAAAATATCCTTTGTCTGGCTGCATCTTGTCGCTTCGCGTTGATGTGCCGGGCAGGATTGAGCCCGCTTACATTGCTTGATTTCGAGGCCGGAATTACCCGTCATTACCCGTTTTACGACATGAATTACCTGTAGTTCGGCAACAATTCCGGTTTTCGACTATTCTTTAGGGCTGTAGCCGCGCGCCGTGGCAAGCCCGTTCGAAATGCATCGATGGCAATCGATCGGCTGACGCGACTGTCCATATGAGTATGGCGACGACTTGTTTGTCATTCGCTTTTTATTTTCTTACGCTCGAAAGTCTTTTATGCAAAAAAAACAAACCGGACTCAAGATTCTAGCCGCTGCCTGCCTGCTGGCCGGCGTGCACTCAAGCAGCTTTGCCGTTGACTCCGCATCCTTCGAACTCGGCACCGGCAACAAGAGCCAGCTGGCCCGAGCTGCTGTGCAATGGGATTGGAACACGGCTTTGTGGCAAGGAAGCAGCACGCAACTTGGCGGCTATTGGGATTTGAGCCTGGCTGAATTTCGTCAGAACCAGTACCAGAATGTTCCTGGGCAGAAGAAAAACCTGACGGATATCGGCTTTACACCAGTGTTCCGCTTCCAGAGCAATGATAAAAAGGGTCTGTACGGTGAAGCCGGCATTGGCGTGCATCTGATGTCGCATCTGTATGACAACAATAGCCGTCGTTTTTCCACCGCTTTTGAGTTTGGCGATCATCTGGGAGCCGGTTATGTGTTCGGCAATGGCCTTGATGTCGGCATCAAGTTGCAGCACTTCTCCAACGGCGGCATCAAGAAACCGAATAGCGGCGCAAATTTTGCTGTATTGCGGGTAGCTTATCCATTCTAAGCCGGGTCCCTGCTTATGCAGGGAAGCAGGTTAAACAAGCAAAAAGCCAGTCGCGTAAGCTGACTGGCTTTTTTATGTCTGTGCAAATCGGGTATGAACTCCGTAGGGTGGGCACGCCTTTGTGCCCACGCGGAATTCACTCGGTACGCATGTGCATGTCGGTATCGCATAAGTTTGCACTCCGGCTATCACGGTAACGCGTGGGCATTCGTGCCCACCCTACGTTCTTTCTCGATTTTGCACAAACCGTCCGCCCAAAGCAAAAACCCTCTGAACGTTTGTTCAGAGGGTTTTTTAATAAAAGCCTGACGATGACCTACTTTCACACTGGTTGCAGCACTATCATCGGCGCAAAGTCGTTTCACGGTCCTGTTCGGGATGGGAAGGGGTGGTACCAACTCGCTATGGTCATCAGGCATAACTTGTAACCGCTGTTCGTTCTCCAGGTGGAGCAACGCACAACGCAATCTAGAAGAAGTAGTTTTTTAACCCGACCTCACCAGGGTGGGTGAGGTCGGTTGGGTATGAATGTCCAAACGGTGTGTTGAGCACCTTGGCAAACAAATAAGCTCATCATATAACCTGCTAAGGTT
>NZ_FOKF01000010.1 GCF_900111995.1 Collimonas sp. OK607 | reverse complement strand
CAAGAAATCTGGGGCGTGCTGATCGCATACAACCTCGTCCGGCTTGAAATGGCGCGCACCGCAGAACAGGTGAAATGCATGCCAACTGAAATCAGCTTTGTCCTGGCCTTGCACGCCTTCCAGTTCGAAATGATGCACGCCGCAGCCCTCAACGCTCAAGGAAATCTACCAGGCTTACTCAAACGCATGCGCGAGAGGATGATCCTCGAACTGAATGTCTACCGACCCGGCCGAAAATTCGACCGGGTCACCAAGGCCAAGCCGCAGCGCTACCCCGAACGTCGGCTAAGAAAGCCGCTAACTTAACGGCATTAGGGTCAGAGTCAATTTTTGCAGGCTTTATCGCAAAATTTGACTCTGATCCTAATTAACGGACCTCGGAGTACGCACCTGAGCACGCGATAGGTTTCGTGCACAATTTGCATAAAATTCAGAGAATATTTGATTTTCAGTCAAATATGTATTGTGGTCACAGCTGTTTTTCTTTGCCTCACCAGCCATCAAACTGCCTGGTGTCAAACTTCAAACAGGAAAAACATCATGCCACTCGCACTTTGGGCGCTCACACTTAGCGCTTTTGCCATCGGTACGACGGAATTCGTTATCGTTGGCCTGATTCCAACTATTGCCGGCAGCCTCGGCATTTCCGTTCCATCGGCCGGCCTGCTGGTCAGTCTCTATGCACTGGGGGTTGCTGTAGGCGCACCAGTACTGACCGCCTTGACCGGCCGCGTGCCGCGTAAGCAGCTTTTGCTGGGCTTGATGGCTTTGTTCACTATCGGCAACCTGGTTGCATGGATGGCGCCGAGCTATGAAGCGCTGATGGCGGCGCGGGTGTTGACCGGGCTGGCGCACGGCGTGTTCTTCTCGATCGGATCGACCATTGCTACTAGCCTGGTGCCGAAAGAAAAGGCCGCTAGTGCAATTGCCCTCATGTTCACCGGATTGACTGTCGCGCTGGTCACGGGCGTGCCGCTCGGTACTTTCATCGGTCAGACGTTCGGCTGGCAGTCGACTTTCCTGGCGGTGTCGCTGCTTGGGGTGATCGCGTTTGTCGGTAGCTGGATCCTGGTGCCAAACAATATTGCCAACAGCAAACCGGCTTCCTTGCTGACTCAGGCAGCAGTCTTGAAGAAACCGCGGCTGTTGCTGGTGTATGCGATCACCGCGCTGGGTTATGGCGGTACTTTTATCGCCTTTACATACCTGGCGCCGATTCTGCAGGAGGTGTCAGGTTTTTCTGCTTCCACCGTCAGTCTGGTGATGCTGGTGTATGGTGTTTCGGTGGCCTTCGGCAATATCTGGGGCGGTAAGCTGGCAGATAAAAAGGGTCCGGTACACGCGTTGCAGATTGTGTTTGCCTTGCTGGCGGTAGTCTTGTTTGTGCTGACGTTTACTGCCGCTAACCCTTGGCTGGCCGTCTTGACCGTGTTGGCATGGGGCGCTTTCGCCTTCGGTAATGTGCCGGGTTTGCAGGTGTATGTGGTGCAACAGGCTGAGCGCCATGCTCCGCAAGCAGTAGATGTGGCTTCCGGCTTGAACATCGCGGCGTTTAATGTCGGTATCGCGTTGGGTGCATGGGGTGGCGGCCTGATCGTCAGCCATTTCGGGTTGATGGCGACGCCTTGGATCGGCGCTATTGTTGTGCTGGTTGCACTGGGCCTGACCACATTGGCAGGGCGCCTGGATCGGCGGGATGGGATTGCACCCATCGTCGGCTCCGGACATGCGGTTGCCATGCATTGATGGCAGGGTTTCTGGCTTTGGCGGGGCGGCACCTTCTTGTTGCATATAAATAACGTGGTAATACGGGCCTTGCCAAACCGCTGGAAATCCTGCACTATTGGTCTTGATTTTAATAATCCTTTACTGAAAAACATGTCTTTCGCACGCGCTTATTTCTTTTTTTACTTTAGCTATTCCAGCCCCACGGCGGTGAAAAGCGGTAAGCGTTCGTAAGTAAAGAGCAAACCGAAATTTCTAAAAAACCGCCAGCGATGGCGGTTTTTTTATACCCAGTCACTTTTGAGCCAGGAGAAAAACATGCTACGCACCGACGATCTGCGCATACGCGAAATGAAAGAACTAGTTCCACCATCCCATTTGATTCGCGAATTCGGCTGCTCCGAGAAAGTGGCGGACACTGCCGCCAATTCGCGGATTGCGTTGCATCGCATTTTGCATGGCCAGGATGACCGCCTGATGGTGGTGATCGGACCGTGCTCGATCCACGATACCAAGGCGGCGATGGAGTATGCGGGCCGTCTGGTGGGGGAGCGCGAACGTTTCAAGGGCGAGCTGGAAATCGTGATGCGGGTCTACTTCGAAAAGCCGCGCACCACGGTCGGCTGGAAAGGCTTGATCAACGATCCGTACATGGACAACAGCTTCCGTATCAACGACGGCCTGCGCATGGCGCGCGAGCTGCTGTTGAACATTAACCAGCTGGGCCTGCCGGCAGGCACCGAATTCCTGGACGTGATCAGCCCGCAATACATTGCCGACCTGATCAGCTGGGGCGCAATCGGCGCCCGTACTACCGAATCGCAGGTGCATCGCGAACTGGCTTCCGGCTTGTCATGCCCGGTCGGTTTCAAGAACGGGACCGACGGCAATATCAAGATTGCAGTGGATGCCATCAAGGCCGCTTCGCAGCCGCATCATTTCTTGTCGGTCACCAAGGGCGGCCACTCGGCGATTGTGTCAACCAATGGTAATGAAGATTGCCATATCATTCTGCGCGGTGGCAAGGCGCCGAACTATGATGCTGCCAGTGTCGAAGCGGCTTGCAAGGATATCGCCAACAGCGGCCTGGCGTCGCGCCTGATGATCGATGCATCGCACGCCAACAGCTCGAAGAAACCGGAAAATCAAATCCCGGTATGTGCCGATATCGGCAACCAGATCGCCGCTGGCGACGACCGTATCGTAGGCGTCATGGTGGAATCGCACCTGATCGCCGGCCGCCAGGACCTGGTGCCAGGTAAAGAACTGGTGTACGGCCAATCGGTCACCGATGGCTGCATCAACTGGGAAGAAAGCGTGGCAGTGCTGGAAGGTTTGGCGGCAGCGGTAAAACAACGCCGTTTGCTCAATAGCAGCCCGGCCTGAGCCGGTAGGTAACACAGGGCGGATATGTTATCCGCCCGCAGGCAGATCAAGCGCCGTCAGAAGCGCTTGGTCAACACCATCATCTCGCCTTCGCGCCGCATCTCGGTGCGGTTCAGGAACGACATGCCGAGTAGTGCGAACGGCAGCCCGGTTTCTTGCACCAGGGCGTCGACCTGATTCATTTCAATATCGCCGATCTTGACGGTGTTCAGTTTCACTCTGTACACCGGCGCCGGGCCGTTGGCGGTATTTACGATTCCCATCTGACCCTTCTTGTAGTCAATGCCGAGCCGTACTGCATCCGATGCAGGCAGTGCGATCATCGTGGCGCCGGTATCGACCAGCATGGTCATCATGGCGCCGTTGATCTGTCCCTGCGCTACAAAATGGCCTTGCGGATTGACTTTCAGGGTAACGCTTGAAGTGGCGCCAGGCGCGCTGCGGCTGACGTATTCGCCGATGCCGATGACCTGGCGCTTACCTTTCACTTCCAGCGTAGCGGTAGAGCCGTTGGCTTCCACCAGCTTCACATCGTCTGTGACTTTGCTGCCAACCGAGAACGTTTTCGGTCCGGAGCCGTCAATCACCAGCACCGCTTTTCCCGGAAACAGGCCGACTACGCCAATATCGGAAGCTTGTGCAAGACAGGAAACACCGGAAATACAGGAAATCGAAGCAAGTAAAAACAGGCGGTTGACTAGAGCAAGCGGGCGCATTGTTGTCCGACTTTCCTGGCAAGAGGTTAAGGTAGCGCCGTAGTGCCGATATCTTGAACAGCTGGCAACAGCAGGTGGATGATAACCCTATAAGTTGCCAAGCTACAATTTAGTCGCGGAAATTATTGAATTCCAGTGGCAAATCGGCCACTTCCTTGCGCAACATCGCCATGGCTGCCTGCAAATCGTCGCGCTTGGCGCCGGTGATGCGGACTGCGTCGCCCTGGATGCTGGCCTGGACTTTCATCTTGCTGTCCTTGACGATGCGGACGATCTTCTTGGCAGCTTCGGATTCGATGCCATTTTTGATCTTGATCACTTGCTTGACCTTGTCGCCACCGATTTTTTCGATCTTGCCGATGTCGAGAAAGCGCACGTCGACGTTGCGCTTGACCAGTTTCGAGGTCAGGACGTCACGGACCTGGGCCAGTTGGAATTCAGAGTCGGCATACGCAGTCAGATCGCGTTCTTTCAGCTCGATGCGGGCGTCGCTGCCCTTGAAGTCGAAGCGGGTCGAGATTTCCTTGTTGGCTTGATCGTTGGCATTTTTTACTTCGACCAGATTGGCTTCCGATACGGTATCGAATGATGGCATGGTGATATTCCTTCAGTATGTTCAAACAAAGCCGGCAGGCGCAATAAGTGGCGCCGCCGTAGAGCTATGCGCATTTTAACGGACAAGAAACCCGAGATGTCGGTCTGGCGGGTCTATTTCTTATATGGAAGCTTACATTAGGCGCCCGGGTTAACGGCTGACCTTGGCTGCTTACGCTTATAATCCCGATGCTATGACTATCTCCAAGCTTCCGTATCAATTCGATTTTTCGCTGCGTCGGCATAATACCTTTGGTATCGATGCCAGCGCACACGCCTATCTGCCGGTCACTTCGCTGGAAATGCTGCTGGTTCTCAGGTCAGATCCTGACGCCGCCCGTTTACAGCGGCTGGTGCTGGGCGGCGGCAGCAATCTGGTCCTGACCCAGGATTTTCCCGGGCTGGTGTTGCATATGTGTAATCGCGGACGGGAAATTGTCGGCGCAGACGATGATGCCGTCTATGTACGGGCAGCAGCCGGCGAAAACTGGCATGAGTTGGTGTTATGGACATTGGAGCAAGGGTTGGCCGGGCTGGAGAACCTGTCGCTGATACCCGGCAATGTCGGCGCTGCGCCGATCCAGAACATAGGCGCTTACGGCGTCGAGCTGCAAGAGCGCTTCCACGCGCTGACCGCAATCGATATGGAGAGCGGCGAAATCCTGACCCTCGATCGCAGCGCCTGTGCCTTCGACTATCGCGACAGCGTGTTCAAGCACCGCTTGCGCGACAGGGCAGTGGTGCTTGATGTCACCTTCGCCTTGCCGAAGCGCTGGCAGCCTGCTTTGCGTTATGCCGATGTTGCGCAAGAACTGGACGCGCGCAAATTGATGCAGCCAACCGCGCGCGATATCAGCGATGCGGTGATTGCCATCCGCACCCGCAAGCTGCCGGACCCTGCGGTGATCGGCAATGCCGGTAGTTTTTTCAAGAATCCGATAGTGACTGCTGTGCAACGGAATGCGCTGCTGGAACAACATCCGCAACTGGTGAATTACCAGCAGCCGAACGGCAGTTACAAACTGGCTGCCGGCTGGCTGATCGATCAGTGCGGCTGGAAGGGGAAAAACCTGGGTGCAGCGGGCGTTTATGAAAAGCAGGCGCTGGTGTTGGTGAACCGCGGTGGTGCTAGCGGCCAGGATGTGGTGCGCCTGGCGCAAGCAGTGCAGGCCGATGTGATGGTCAAATTTGGCGTAACGCTGGAGCCGGAACCGATCTTTATTTGAGGGCGCAAGCGGCTTGCATCTCAATGTGTCATTATTAGGTCACATAACGGCTTTAAACTCCGTTATGTCTCATATCCAACACTCCCTAAAGTAATGGACTTAGCCCGTCATGCAACTGCATCACGGGCTTTTTTTTTGCGCTTTTCTTATGCTTCAGGCGTAATGGCAAACGTAGTTCACCGTTTCCAGCGTCTCGATATCGAAACTCGAATTTGCCGGGATTTCAAAACGCTCGCCGCCGCCGTACTGGACCCAGGCTTGCTGGTCTTTCTGACGCACACGGCAGACGCCGCTGGTAATTTCCATTATTTCTGCAACGCCGGTACCGAAGTTCAGCGATGAAGGCAAGATGACGCCAAGCGTCTTCTTGCTGCCATCCGCGAAAACGACGGTATGGGAAACACATTTGCCATCGAAATAGACATTGCCTTGCTTGAGGACAGTGACGTTGTCGAATTGTGTAGTCATGTTGATTTCTTTTTGAATTTTTCAGTAGGCGTGGATTTTATTCTGCGTCTTTATCGAGCAGCGGCAGCGACACGGCGTTGCTGGATGCAAGCAGGCCGGTGCTTTGATAGATCGCCAGTTTCTGGCGGGTATCGCTGATGTCGAGGTTGCGCATGGTCAGTTGGCCGATACGGTCTTGCGGCGAGAATGCGCCTTCGCCCTTTTCCATGGTCAGGCGGTCCGGATGATAGGTCAGGTTGGCCGATTCAGTGTTGAGGATCGAATAATCGTTGCCGCGACGCAGCTCGATTGTGACCTCACCGGTTACAGCGCGCGCCACCCAGCGTTGTGCAGACTCGCGCAGCATGATCGCTTGCGAATCGAACCAGCGGCCTTGGTACAGCAGGCGGCCCAGACGGCGGCCGCTTTCGCGATATTGTTCGATGGTATCTTCGTTATGGATGCCGGTGACCAGGCGTTCGTAGGCGATGAACAGCAGGGCCAGGCCCGGCGCTTCATAGATGCCGCGGCTCTTGGCTTCGATGATGCGGTTTTCGATCTGGTCGCTCATACCCAGGCCGTGACGTCCGCCGATGCGGTTGGCTTCCATCATCAGGTCGACCTGGCTGGCAAACACGACGCCGTTGAGTGCGACCGGACGGCCTTCTTCAAAGCGCACGGTGACTGTCTCGCGCTTGACTTCGACGTCGTCGCGCCAGAAGGCGACGCCCATGATCGGTTCGACGATCTGCATGCCGGAGTTCAGGAACTCGAGGTCTTTCGCTTCATGGGTGGCGCCGAGCATGTTGGAATCTGTCGAATAGGCTTTTTCCACCGACATCTTGTAATCGAAGCCCGATTTGATCATGAATTCCGACATTTCCTTGCGGCCGCCCAATTCCTCGATGAACTTGTCGTCGAGCCAAGGCTTGTAGATGCGCAGGTTCGGATTGACCAGCAAGCCGTAGCGATAGAAACGCTCGATATCGTTACCCTTGAAGGTGCTGCCGTCGCCCCAGATATCAACCTTGTCTTCGCGCATTGCAGCCACCAGCATGGTGCCGGTGACGGCACGTCCGAGCGGTGTGGTGTTGAAGTAGGTGACGCCAGCCGTGGAGATGTGGAAAGCGCCGCTCTGCAGGGCGGCGATACCTTCGGCCACCAGTTGTTCGCGGCAATCGACCAGGCGCGCCAGTTCAGCACCGTAGGCCTTGGCTTTTTTAGGAATGGCGTCGTAGTCCGGCTCATCAGGCTGGCCCAGGTTGGCGGTATAGGCGTACGGAATGGCGCCCTTTTGGCGCATCCAGTGCAGCGCAGCGCTGGTATCAAGGCCGCCTGAAAAGGCGATGCCGACTTTTTCGTTAACCGGAACGGATTGCAGGATATTGGACATGATATTTCTATGTGGGTTGTTGTAACTGTGGTTGTACCGACTTTGTATCGAAGTTGTACGCTATTCGACTTTTCCGAGCACCAGATATTCGAGCAAAGCTTTTTGCACATGCAAACGGTTTTCAGCTTCGTCCCAGACTACCGATTGCGGGCCGTCGATCACTTCGGCCGAAACTTCTTCGCCGCGATGCGCCGGCAGGCAGTGCATGAACAAGGCATCCGGCTGGGCGCGCTGCATCTTGGCCTGGTCGACGATCCAGCCGTCGAAAGCTTTCAGGCGCGCCGCGTTTTCGTCTTCATAACCCATGCTGGTCCAGACATCGGTGGTGACCAGGTCGACCCCTTCGCAGGCATCGGACGGGTTGGCGAAAAACGTGTAGCGCTGATTGTCGGCGGCTACTTGAGCCGGGTCGATATCGTAGCCCTTCGGGGTCGAGACATTGACGTGGAAACCGAATACCTGCGCCGCTTGCAGCCACGAATACAACATGTTGTTGGCGTCGCCGATCCAGGCCACCGTCTTGCCGGCGATGGAGCCGCGATGCTCGATGTAGGTGAACACATCGGCCAGAACCTGGCAAGGATGCTGCTCATTGGTCAGGCCGTTGATCACCGGCACTCGCGAATGGGCGGCAAAGCGCTCGATGATGTCCTGGCCGAAAGTACGGATCATGATGACGTCGCACATGCGCGACATTACCTGCGCCGCATCTTCCACCGGCTCGCCGCGGCCGAGCTGGCTGTCGCGCGTGTTGAGATAGATGGCGGCGCCGCCGAGCTGATGCATGCCGGCTTCGAACGACAGGCGGGTGCGGGTCGAGTTTTTCTCGAATACCATCACCAGCGTGCGGTCGAGCAGCGTGTAATGCGGTTCGTAATTCTTGAATTTGCGTTTGATGAGACGGCTACGTTCAATCACGTACTCGTATTCGTCCAGCGAAAAATCAGAAAACTGCAGGTAGTGTTTGATTGCCATAAATGAAAACGGCGGCCGCTGTGGCGACTGCCGCCGATAGTTGGAATTCCATTTTTAAAACAACTGCTCAATTGCGGCATCAATTGCTACACCAGCTGCTGCACCGCCCGCTTCCCGACTACCTGAGATTGGCTTAGAAATGAAATAAGTGCTTCAATTATAAGGGATTTCAGTAGAAAAGATACCCGTCGAAGAGTGGTCGTTTTGGCAATCAATACAGCTTCTGCGACGATTCATGCAACAACTGCACGTACAACTGATGCCGCATCGGCGATATTTTGTTTTCCTTGACCGCTTCCAGTACGGCGCAGCTCGGTTCGGTAAGGTGATGGCAGTTGTAAAACTTGCATTTGCCAAGGTAGGGCGAGAATTCGGTGAAGGCACGCTCCAGCATGCCTTCGCTCAGCTGGTACAAGCCGAATTCCTGGAATCCCGGCGAATCGATGATGTTGGCGGGATTGCCTCCCAGGCTCGTGTCAGCCACATCCATTTCATACAAGCGGGTGAAGGTAGTGGTGTGCTTGCCGGTATCGAGGGCGGCGGAAATTTCGCGCACGGCAATATCGGCGCCCGGCATGATCAGGTTGATCAGCGACGATTTTCCCATGCCGGACTGGCCGATGAGGATGGTCGATTGTCCCGCCAGCAATGGCGCAAGCGTGGCGCAGGTTTGTTCCGGAAATGCGCGTGCCGACACTTCATGCACCGGATAGCCGAGGCCGGCATACAGTTGCAGCCGTTGCCGCGTCTTGGCCAGCGATTCGACGATATCGGTCTTGTTCAGCACGATATGCGCGGTGACACCGGCCGCTTCGGCGGCCACCAGCGCGCGTGAAATCAGATCGTCGGCAAAACCCGGTTCGGTGGCTACCACAATGAACAGCTGGGTGACGTTGGCGGCCAGCAGCTTTGATTTGTACTGGTCGGAGCGATACAGCAGGCTGTGGCGCTCATCGATGGCTTCGATCACGCCCTGGTTGGGTGACGTCAATTTCAACTGAACCCGGTCGCCGACGGCGACATCGCTTTTCTTGCCGCGCGTGACGCATTGCAATTTAAGCGATTCTTCGCCAATTTTTCCTTGCACCAGATAGTGCCGGCCGTGGGCGGCAATCACCAGGCCGCTGCCGGCCTGGTTGCTGTGTTGTTTGTGCGGGCTTTGCTTGCTGTGATCAACCATGTGTTGCCATCGGCTTGTCGCCCAATTTGTTGCTTAACTTATCTGACAATTTATCCGTCAATTTTTTGATGCGCACCGAGGCCGGCGGGTGCGAGTCGTAGAACGCAGAGTGCAGCGGATCCGGGGTCAGGGTCGAGGCATTGTCTTCGTACAGCTTGACCAGCGCGGCCACCAGGTCGTTGGCGTCGGTGTGCTGGGCGGCAAATGCGTCGGCTTCGAATTCGTGTTTGCGTGAGCTGATCGACGACAGCGGCGACAGCAGGAAGGTAAAGATCGGTAGCGCCAGCATGAACAGGATCAGCGCCATCGCATCGTTGTTGCTGAGATCGGCCAGCAGCAGCGGATTGACGCCGAGGCCGGTGTAGAACCAGAGTTGCTGCTTCAGGTAGCCGAGCAATGCCAGGAAAGCCAGCGAAATCGCGAACATCACCACGATGCGCTTGGTAATGTGCTTGAGCTTGAAGTGGCCCAGCTCATGCGCCAGCACCGCTTCAATTTCATGCGGCGCCAGGCGTGCCAGCAGGGTGTCGAAAAAAACGATCCGCTTGCCGGCGCCGAAGCCGGAGAAATAGGCGTTGCCGTGGGCGCTGCGCTTGGAGCCGTCCATCACGAACAAGCCCTTGGAGGCGAAACCGACCCGTTTCATCAAACCTTCGATGCGGTCACGCAAGCTGTCGTCGTTGAGTGGCGTGAATTTATTGAACAGCGGCGCAATCACGGTAGGGTAGAGTACCAGCATCAACAGCTGGAAAGCGCTGAATACCAGCCAGGCGTAAAACCACCAGAGATCGCCCGATTTTGCCATCAGCTGCAACACCACCCAGATCAGCGGCAAGCCGATGGCGGCGCCGATCAAGGTATTTTTCAACATGTCGGTAAAGAACAGCCGGACCGTCATCTTGTTAAAGCCGAAACGGGCCTCCAGTACGAATTGTTTGTAATAGTCCAATGGCAAGTCGATCAGGCCGGAAATGGCGCCGAACGCCACCAGCAAGCCCAGTTGATAGACCATACCGGGGCCGGCCCAGTTGAATATGATGCTGGAAAGCAACTGTAAACCGCCCAACAGTGTGAAGCCGATCAGGACGGCGGCGCTCACCAGCATCGAAAACAGGCCGAATTTGGTCTTGGCGACGGTGTAGTCGGCAGCGCGCTGGTGCGCCGTTAACGGTATCTTTTCGGCGAATTCGGCCGGTACTGCGCTACGGTGGGCAAGTACATGGCGAATCTGGCGCGAACTCAGCCAGAAGCGCACCACCAGGGTGATCGCCAGGAAAACTACAAACAAAACTGAAAATGCAAATGAAGACATGCCGTCCCTATGTGAGAAAATACTAGCTATTGCCGGTTTCAGGCTAAATGCAATGAAATCGCTGATCTTTCCAGGCCTACCCAAACACCGGCTATGCTGCCGGAGCTGAGTATGTCTTAGCTAAACTACCAAGAGAACAATTATGTCACAAGCCGACGATATATCCGCTACACCTGAAGCTCCACCAGTTCCCGCGGCGCCGGTGCGGCCCAACGAATTCAACCTGATCTGGGTCGATATGGAAATGACCGGGCTCAATCCGGATACCGACCGCATCATTGAAGTGGCGGTAGTGGTGACCGATCCGCAATTGAATATCCTGGCCGAAGGGCCGGTGTTTGCGATTCATCAGGCCGACGAGATCATGGATGGCATGGATGCCTGGAACAAGGGCACTCATGGCCGTTCAGGTTTGATCGAAAAGGTGAAAGCTTCGACCGTGACTGAAAGCGAGGCTGAATTGGCGCTGATCGCGTTCCTGAAGAAATACGTGCCGAACGGCAAATCACCTATGTGCGGCAACACGATTTGCCAGGATCGCCGTTTCATGGCGCGCGGGATGCCTAAGCTGGAAGCGTTTTTCCACTACCGCAACCTGGATGTATCCACTCTGAAAGAACTGTGCCGCCGCTGGAAGCCGGAACTGGCCAGTGGCTTCAAGAAACATCAAAAGCATACCGCGCTGGCAGACATCATCGAATCGATTGAAGAGCTGCGCTACTACCGCGAGCATTTCATCAAGGAGTAATGCCGCGTCAGTGTGGCAGGGTGGATACCGTTTAGCGCTATCCACCGTTCCGCATGCTTAATCTTCGCTGGAATCGATACCGCAGCATTTCTTGTATTTCTTGCCGCTGCCGCAGATGCACTCATCATTGCGGCCGACCTTCGGTCTGTCGCGCTGGATGGTGGTGACAGCCGATTTACGGTGCGGCAGCCAGTAACGGTAGATTTCCGGAATTGCTGCTTCTACTTCCACGGCCAGCTTGTGGCGCTGCACCGGATCTTCGCGCAACGCCATTTCTTCTTCTTCCAGCTCTTCCGCGCCTAGCAAGTAGATAGGGCGTACTACCGTCGCCAGGTTGGAGTGCCAGATCGGTTCCCACGCTTTGGCGCGCAGGTTGATGCCTTCCCAGAAACCCCAGGTCCAGGCTTCGCCGTCGAGCAGGTTCTTACCTTCGTGCTCATGTTCGCAAAACAGCGGTTCGTACTCTTTCGGCGCCACTTCCAGTGTGACAGCGATTTCGTTCATATAGCGCGCAATCAGGCCGACGATCTTTTCGTATTCCTTGTCGGATTTGAATTTCGGCGCGTCTTTCAACGACGGTCCCCACACATGTGGCAGCCATTCACCCAGCAAAACCTGCTCCGGGCCGATCACCAGCGCCGTCAGATAGCCGTGCAGGGTATCCATGGTCATGCTGTCTTCAGCGCAACGATCGGACAATAGGAAATCGTCCAGTTCGTCAAATTCTTTGTCTGAGAGGGGTTCGTCGAGATTCATGGAGATAGCCGCTTAAAAAATGAGGATACGGATTTTACGATTGAAATGCGCTTGAGCCGTAAAATATTCGAGGTGCTTGTCCACGGGCAATCATTTGTTCTGGGAAATTCTACATGAAGCTACGGCGGAATACCGATATAGCCTTCGACAGGCTCTTTAGTAAACCAATAAACCAGATTGAATTATCTTATATGAAAATCAGGGCACCTACTGCTCATACATCCGCATGAAACTGGCGAACCGCGGTATGCCACCGGGAGTAACGCCGCGGTAGCGGTAAGTTACCTGGCTCCCCAACGCTGGCGGCTGGCGCCGCTGTGCATCGGTGAAGCCGCTGCCAAGCCTGAAGCGCAGGCCCTCTGGTGTTTCCACCTGTAAAGCGCCTAGCATGCCCTGGTATTTTCCCTTGCCGGGAATATGGGCGATGACCTTGGCTTCCGCATCATCGTGGATTTTAACTTTGAGCAGGTCATTGCTGCGATATCCGCGGTAGAGCGAATCAGCTCTGTGCAACATCAACCCTTCTCCGCCTTGTTTGACGATGCGTTCCAGCATGCTTTGCAAGGCCGCATGATCGTCGACCTTGATTTGTTCGACTGCAACCACCCATGGCACGGCAAGCTTGGCGGTCACGCTTTGCAATGCAATGAGACGCTGGTCGAAAGTGCCGCCATGTGCGGGCAGATCGAACACCATGAAACGCATCTTGCGCCAGGCCGCATCGTCCGGCGTCTCGCGGCGTATGGTGGAGACCGCATGAGTGAATTGCTCGCGGCCGGCCCACAATTCGCCGTCCAGAGCGATTTTCGGCCAGTTTGCGGTGAACCAGGCCGGTGCAAATATTGGCTGGCCGCGGCGTGTCAGCAATTTTTCGCCATCCCAATAGCCGCGCGCGCCATCCATTTTTTCGCTCACCCAATAGTCCGCAAGATTGATGCCGGGACGGTAGCTGTTGGCAAGCATTAACGCTGGCGGGGTGTTGTTCGCCGCTGCAAGCGGCGCTAATGTCACCAGCATCGCTACCACCAGGCCCAGCGCATGGATGACGCTGCAGAATGTTTTTTTGATCGAGCCTGGTGAGAACATTGTCATGACGATTGCCTGATGTATTGTTGTCGTTTTTGAAATTTACATCGGACATTGGCAAGCAACAATGTCATTACTACCTAACCTTCCAAAAAAGTAAGCCGCCGGCGTTTACAATGCGGAATGAATACATCGCCTCCCGCATCATTTTCGACCCTGACCCCCGATACCGTACTGGACGCGCTCGACAGCATCGGCCTGCACGGCGATGGCCGCCTGCTGGCGCTGAACAGCTATGAAAACCGCGTATACCAGATCGGCATGGAACAAGGGCCGCCGCTGGTGGCGAAATTTTATCGGCCGCAACGCTGGAGCGATGCCGCGATCCTGGAGGAACACGGCTTCGTGCAAGAACTGGTCGAGCGCGAAATTCCGGTAGTGGCTGCATGGGCGGCAGAAGATGGTCGCACCTTGCATCAGTTCGACGGTTTTCGTTTTGCGGTGTTTCCGCGCCACGGCGGCCGCGCGCCTGAGCTGGAAGATAGCGCCACGCTGGAATGGCTGGGCCGTTTCCTCGGCCGCATCCACGCAGTCGGCGCACTCAGCAATTATCAACATCGGCCGACATTGGATATCGTCAGTTTCGGCGAAGAGCCTAGTGCTTTTTTACTAGCCAACAATTTTGTACCGGAAGATTTGCTGGAGGCCTATCGCAGCACCGTGACCCAGGCCTTGCTGGGCGTGCGCCGCTGTTTCGAACGTGCCGGCAGCGTTGGCGCCTTGCGCCTGCACGGCGATTGCCATGGCAGTAATGTGTTGTGGACCGATGCCGGGCCGCATTTTGTCGATTTCGACGATAGCCGCATGGGACCGGCGGTGCAGGATTTGTGGATGCTATTGTCCGGCGAACGCAGGGACATGGTGCAGCAGATGGGTAGCTTGCTGGCTGGCTATGAAGACTTCTGCGATTTCGACACGCGCGAGTTGTATCTGATCGAAGCCCTGCGCACGCTGCGTCTGATCCACTATGCAGCCTGGATAGCGCGGCGCTGGGATGACCCGGCTTTCGCCGTGGCCTTCCCGTGGTTCAATACTCAGCGCTATTGGCAGGATCGCGTGTTGGAACTGCGCGAACAGATCGCGCTGATGGATGAGCCGCCGTTATGGCAGGCATGAAGGCCGCAGCAAAGATTTAGTGCGCTACCGATTTGGAGAACACGTTCAACACCAGCACGCCGGAAACAATCAAGCCGATGCCGATCAGTGCCGCTGCATCCAGGCTTTGCTTCAGGAACAGCCAGCCGACCAGGGCGATCAGCGCAATGCCGATGCCCGACCACATCGCATAGACGATCGCCACCGGCAACGTGCGCAATGTGAGCGACAGGAAGTAGAAGGCTGTCAGGTAGCCCGTCACCACCGCAATCGACGGCACCAGCCGGGTGAATTCGGCGCTGGCTTTCAAGGCACTGGTGGCAATCACTTCGGCAACGATGGCGATCAATAGATAGACCCAATGCATGACTTCTCCCGGCTAAAAATAAAACATAGATAAATAAAACGTAGATAAAGCCAAATTCTGAAAATACACAACTCTGAGACGCTAATCGATAGCCGCAAACAGCTCCGTAACGAAATCGACGAATACCCGCACTTTGGCGGACAACTGATGGCTCTGGTGATACACCACCGATACCGGCGGCCCGGGCGTCGCCCAGTCTGCCAGAACCGGTGTCAGGAGGCCATCGCGAATCTGTGGATTGAGCGAGAGCGTCAGCAGCTGGACGATGCCGGCGCCGCTGCTGGCAGCATGGATCAGCGTTTCAGCGTGATTGATGGCGATATTGCCAGGTGGCGCCCAACTAAATTCCTGCTTGCCCTTGCTAAAGGTCCAGGGAACGTTCTGGCCACTGTTGGGGTGAACGAAAGCCAGGCAACGGAAACTGCTTAGTTCCTGCGGCGTCTGCGGAGTTCCATAGCGCGCCAGGAACTCCGGCGATGCACAGCACAGGTTGCGGGTTTGATAGATGCGGCGCGCCACCATGCTGGAATCCTTCAGCTCGCCGATCCGTATCCAGACATCGCCGCGCCCCTCCACCATATCGACCATGCGGTCGCCGACATTCAGCCTGATCGACAGATCGGGATACAGCGCGGTAAAGCGCTCCAGCGCCGGCGCCAGGTAAATGCGGGCGATTACGGTGGGCACGTCGACGCGCAAGATACCCTGCGGCGTCACGCGCCGGCCCTGCAATGCATCTTCCAGTTCGGTCATGTCGCCCAGCAAGCGTTGCGCGCGTTGATAGCAGCTATGGCCATCGTCGGTAAGGGAAATCTTGCGGGTGGTGCGGTTCAGCAGGCGCACGCCGAAATGCCGCTCCAGGGCGGCAATGTGATTGGTGATGGTGGCGTTCGACATCTCCAGCTGTTCAGCCGCGCGGCTGAAGCTGTTCAGTTCTACCACCTGGCAAAATACTCGTAACGAATCCAGCCTGTCCATGATGACGATTTTATATTATTTAGATTAATTAAAAAATGATTTTAATTATTGCCTATTTTTCTGAATATTAAAAAGGATGATAATGCCCAAAACCAGATCGTATTGATACGACGCCAACACTCACCTGGAGACACGCATGGCCATTGCGACGAAAAATACGAACAGCAGCCCGATAGACATTCCCGCCCTGATCGACCGCAGCCGCATCGGCGGCTTCCAGATCGTCATGCTGACCCTGTGCGCCATCTGTTTGATCATCGACGGTTTCGATGTCCAGGCCATGGGTTATGTGGCGCCTGCCATCATCCAGGAGTGGGGCATCGCCAAGGCCAATCTGGGGCCGGTGTTCGGCGCCGGCTTATTCGGCATGCTGGTGGGCTCGCTCTGTTTCAGCATCCTGGCCGACCGCATCGGCCGCCGCCCGGTGTTGATTGCCGCCACTTTGTTCTTCGCCGCCTGCATGTTGTTGACGCCCATGGCCGGTACCGTCGGGCAACTCATCGTACTGCGCTTCGTGACCGGCCTCGGGCTGGGTGCGATCATGCCGAATGCGATGGCGCTGGCCGGCGAATACAGCCCTGTGCGCAAGCGGGTCACCTTGATGATGCTGGTTTCCTGTGGCTTCACACTGGGGGCAGTGCTAGGCGGTTTGTTGTCGGCGGCATTGATTCCGCGTTTCGGCTGGCAATCGGTATTCCATGTAGGTGGCATCGTGCCGCTGGTGATCGGCGTGCTGATGATCTTCATGCTGCCGGAGTCGATGCAGTTCCTGGTGTTGCGCGGCAAGCGGCTGGACCAAGTCGGCAAGTGGCTGCGCCGCATCGATCCTGCGGTCGTGATCAATCAGGACACGCGCTACGTCGTCAACGAAAAAGCCGGCAAGGGTGCGCCGATGCTGCAGTTGTTCCAGGAGGGCAGGGCCAAGGTCACGATCCTGTTGTGGATCATCAATTTCATGAACCTGGTGAATCTGTATTTCCTGTCGAACTGGTTGCCGACGATTGCCAAGGATGCTGGCCTGTCTACCGCCACCGCGGTGATGGCCGGCACCACCTTGCAGATCGGCGGCACGCTGGGCACGTTGATCATGGGACAGCTGATTGACCGCTCCAGTTTCCGCCGTGTGCTGATTCCCGTATTCCTGATCGCCGGTGTAGCGGTGGCATTGATCGGCCGTCCGGAAATCTCGTTGCTGTTCCTGTTTGCCAGCATCTTCGTTGCCGGCTTCTGCATCGTCGGCGGCCAGCCTGCGGTGAATGCGCTTGCCGGTACTTATTATCCGACCACATTGCGCTCCACCGGCATCGGCTGGAGCCTGGGCATAGGCCGCATCGGGTCCATCGTCGGACCGGTGCTGGGCGGTGAGTTGATCCGCCTGAACTGGCCGAACAGCAGCATCTTCATCTTGTTGGCCGTGCCGGCGCTGGTGTCGGCCGTGATGCTGATGTTGATGCAAGAGACTTCGCAACGTAAGGCAGCGAATGCGGTCATTGCGCATTAGGATAGATAAGAACCTGAACCAAGGATAAAACCCATGGAAAACATCAACACGCTCCGTTACCAGTCCGGATTTTGCAATGACTTCGCCAGCGAAGCCTTGCCCGGCGCTTTACCAGCGGCCCAGAATTCACCGCAGAAAGCGCCTTACGGCTTGTATGCTGAACAATTGTCCGGCACCGCATTTACGGCTCCACGTGCGCACAACCGCCGCTCCTGGCTGTACCGTATCCGGCCGGGCGCAATGCACCACGCATTTGAAAAATCTCCGCTGCCTTTGTTGACCAGCGGCCCGTTCACCCAGATCGATACGCCACCCGACCAGCTGCGCTGGAATCCGCTGCCGCTTCCGGGCGACGATCAGCCCACCGATTTTATCGATGGCATCGTCACCTTTGCCGGCAACGGCGACGCCGCAGCGCAGGTCGGCATTGCGATTCATCTGTACGTGGCAAATCGCTCCATGCATGACCGCTTTTTTTACGATGCCGACGGCGAATTGCTGATCGTGCCCCAAGAAGGACGTTTGCTGGCCAGGACCGAGCTGGGTGTGCTGGAAGTCAAACCTGGCGAAATCGTAGTGATTCCGCGCGGCATGCGATTTCGCATCGAACTGCCGGACGGCAGTTCGCGCGGTTATATCTGCGAAAACTACGGCGCCGCTTTCCAATTGCCGGAACTCGGCCCGATCGGCGCCAACGGCCTGGCCAATGCGCGCGATTTCCAGGCGCCGGTGGCTGCCTATGAAGATCGCGAAGGCGAGTTCCAGTTACTGGCCAAGTTCGGCGGTCAGCTGTGGGCGGCACGCATCGATCATTCGCCGTTGGACGTGGTGGCCTGGCACGGCAATTACGCACCATACAAATACGACCTGAGCTTGTTCAATACCATCAACACAGTCAGCTACGATCATCCCGATCCATCCATCTTCACGGTGCTGACTTCGCCCTCGGATACGGCCGGCACCGCCAATGTCGATTTCGTGATTTTCCCACCGCGCTGGATGGTGGCCGAGCACACCTTCCGGCCGCCATGGTTCCACCGCAACGTCATGAGCGAATACATGGGCCTGATCCATGGCGCCTACGACGCCAAGGCCGACGGCTTCACACCCGGTGGCGGCAGCCTGCACAATTGCATGAGCGGCCACGGCCCCGATGCCGCAACGTTCGACAAAGCTTCCAATGCAACATTGGCGCCACACCGCATCGACAATACAATGGCCTTCATGTTTGAAAGCCGTTACGTGATTCATCCCACGCCTTATGCACTGGCGACACCGCATTTGCAGAAGGACTATCTGCAATGCTGGCACGGTTTGAAAAAGAATTTCAACGGTCAACCATGATGCAACAAGACAAGAGAGAAATAGACATGATGCAAGCTAACGATCCAACACTGAAATCATTCATCCCGACTCCGGCGGAGTCGCATTTTCCGATCCAGAATTTGCCGTTCGGCGTATTCAGCAACGCCGCCGATCCGGCGCCGCGTGTCGGCGTCGCCATCGGTGATCAAATACTGGATCTGGCTGCGGTGGCAGAAGCTGGTTTGCTCAGCGTCAGCCCCGGAGTATTTCGCCAGGCCAGTTTGAATTCCTTCATCGCACTAGGCCGTACGACCTGGCGCAGCACCCGCGCCGCTATCAGCGCATTGCTGCGTGATGACAACCTGCAACTGCGCGATAACCAGGCCTTGCGCGCCAAGGTATTCGTCGCCCAGGATCAGGCCAGCATGCATCTGCCGCTGGAGATCCCCGGTTATACCGATTTCTATTCGTCGAAAGAACATGCCACCAATGTCGGCTCCATGTTCCGCGATCCCGCCAATGCCTTGCTGCCGAACTGGTTGCATATCCCGATCGGTTACAACGGCCGCGCCAGTTCCATCGTGGTCAGCGGCACGCCGGTGCAGCGTCCTAAAGGACAGTTGAAATTACCGGACGCCGAGGCGCCCATTTTTGGCGCCTGCCGCAAGCTCGATTTCGAACTGGAAACCGGCTTCATCATCGGCCAGCCGAACGCGCTGGGCGAACCGATCGACATCGCCAATGCGGAACAGCATATTTTCGGCATGGTACTGCTCAACGACTGGAGCGCACGCGATCTGCAGCAGTGGGAATATGTGCCGCTGGGACCGTTCAACAGCAAATCCTTCGCCACTTCGATTTCGCCGTGGGTGATCACCATGGACGCGCTGGAGCCGTTCCGTGTCGCCAGCCCGGTGCAGCAACCGGAGCCGCTGCCGTACCTGCAGCAGAGCGGCAAGAATGGCTACGACATCACACTGGAAGTATCGCTCACGCCTGGCGAGAACGCCGCAGCGCAAACCATCTGCCGCACTAATTTCAAAGCCATGTACTGGACCATGGTGCAGCAATTGGCGCATCACACCATATCCGGCTGCAACACCCGCATCGGCGACCTGATGGGCTCGGGGACCATCAGCGGCAGCACGCCGGATGCATTCGGCAGCTTGCTGGAGCTAACCTGGAACGGCAAGAATCCGCTGACGCTGGCAGATGGCAGTCAGCGTAGTTTTATCCAGGACGGCGATGAGGTGGGGATGACGGGCTGGTGCCAGGGCGATGGTTATCGCGTCGGGTTTGGTGTGGTCAGCGGTAAGGTATTGCCGGCGCGGGGTTGATAGAAAATAGGGTAATACACTATGAGCAATTCCAGGCGGATTACTCATGGTGGAACCGATTCGACAAGATCGCCGAGCTATCCTTACTGCCTATTGAGCCATTGCTTTCAACGCAGCCTGAGCCAGAAAGCCGGAGCGCGTCATCTGATGCGACTTGGCGAAGGCATCGATGTCACGCAACAGACTTTCCGGCAATGAGATATTGAGGCGTACAGGCTTGGTATTGATTTTTGACCGATCAATATTGACCAGCATCCAGTAGCCATCAGCATAGTCTGCCGTGTCTTTCCATTTTTCGATGGATGATGCTTCAGGGATATGCGCCTCACCCTCGTACATGGTTTCTGCTGCTTCCTGGGCCTTTGCCGGGAGATCATTCAGTTCGTCTGCAGCTGTAAAGACGCCAGGAAGATCCGGAAAGCTGGCGCCGTAAGCGCTATTGCTGTCCTTCCAAACATAAAGTGGATATAACATTTTCGTCCTCGTTTCAATTCCGCCTGTTTCAAGATGCTCTCGGCTGTTCCGACTGGCAGGTCTTTCTTCGGGTGTGGAACAATCACAGATTTACCGGTAACAGGGTGGCGATATTTGTGATGACTGCCGCGGGTGGAGATATGCTTCCAGCCGGCAGCTTTTAGCCGCTTGATAATGTCTGTGCTGTTCATGGTATTTTACACACAACTACACAATTTTTCTAATATATTGTGTGGTTGTGTGTGGTTTTGTCCATGGTGAGTTGCACGTCGCACTACATATTTCCGTGCATGCGCGGGACAACAGGATGTAAAAAAGCCGCCCCGGGCGGCTTAGAACTAAGTAAGTGCAAACCTGCGCCGCCGGTTCGGCAGCAAACCGTGGCGCGGCATCATCCTCTCAGAGACTTATCGACGTGGCACGCCATCGCGCCATTCGCCCCAATGCGTCACGATATCCTGCACTAGCGGATTCCCAGCACGATACAGATTCTCCGTCGCCGGTACGAAGCCGCCCTGGTCTGCGTAGTTGAGCAGATTGTCGGTGCTGGTCTGCCCTTGATATGGTCGATCGAAATCCGACCCGGTGCGCAACGCCGCCACGCGGTTCAGGTCAACCCGCTTGATGCTCGATGCACGCTTCAATGCTTCGAAGGTCGCATTGTCTTCCTGCGCCGTCATGCAATACACCCCCTTGTTGTCGGTCAGGATCCTGGTCCATTCGCGGGCACGTTCACCCAGCAGCGTGCCTGACCACCAGGTATTGCCGGAAGCGATATCGCACTGAACCACCGACGGCGACTGATTCGCCGGCGCGTAACTGAACTTCGAGCGGGCTATCTGCGCCTGCGCGCTATCGGCCAGCACAACGTTGCGCGAGAGTGCAAATGCGGCGTCGGCCAGTTTCGGATTCAGCTGGAATACTTCGTTGCGATAATCAAGTGGTGGTTTCTCGCTCGGGCTCTTGGTGTTGATGCCGAGATAGCCGGTTTTCCAGCCGGCCGGAATCTCGCGTGCATCCAGTTCCCACTGGATGCCGAAATCGACCAGATACCTGGCCCACGCCGCCGAACCGACGGTACCGCGCGCAGGATCGATGCCGGCAATGCCGGAGATCAGGAAGTAGGTATGACGCAGATCGAAGCGCGACGAGAACGTCAGCGCCATGATCGACGCCGATGCATTGGCATAGCCCATGCCGGTCGTGACTACGCAGACATCTTGTTTGTTGCAGTTGACGTTGGGATAGTCCGGCGACAGGCCCGGCACCGAAACGGCTTTCCAGGGGCCGAGGCGATCCAGCCACGCCTGGCCTTCGGGGCCGAACATGGTAATGATCATCACCTTGACCGGGCGGTTCTGCGCATTCGATTCAGCCAGCGCGTCGCTGCCGCGGTCCTGTGCGATCGACGGACCGGTGGCGCAGGCAGCAAGCGATAGAGCGGCTGTGGCAATAAGCGAGCGAGTCATCATGGGTTTTCCTCATGGAAAGTAGAAACGATAGTCTACCTGTGAAAGTCGTTTATTGTTACTGCAATGCAATATTGGCTCCTTATATACCAGACATAAAAAAGCCGCCAGAAGGCGGCTAAATCACATGCATCAGGACTGGCAGCTCAAAGATAAATGATGGCCAGCACAACGCCGATAATCAGGCCGAACTTGATGCACATATACAGCGGCTTGCTGAATTTCTTCAGGGCGCGCCGATATTGGCCGGCAGCCCAGACAAAACGGAACAGCTTGTTGATGCCGCCGGTTTCATCGCCGGTTTCGTTGGGCGATGCCGCCGCGCTCATCATGTGGCGGCCGAGCCAGCGGTTGATGGCTTGCGCCCAGCGGTAACGCATGGGGCGTTCGATGTCGCAGAAAATGATGATGCGATTGCTGTCGCAACCGTTTTGCGCCCAGTGGATAAAGGTTTCGTCGAACACCACACCCTGGCCGTCGCGCCAGCTGTAGCGTTCCTGGTTGACCTCGATGAAACAGCGATCGTCGTTAGGTGTGACCAGGCCGAGGTGATAGCGCAGCGAACCGGCAAAAGGATCGCGGTGCGGATTCAGCGTGCCGCCGGGAGCCAGTTCGGCGAACATCGCCGCCTTGACGCTGGGCGTGCGGCGCAGCAGGGCTACGGTCTTGGGGCAGAACTGTTCGGCCGAGGGATGGCTGGCGTCATACCATTTCAGGTAGAAGCGTTTCCAGCCGGCTTTGAAGAATGAGTTGAAGCCGGCGTCGTCATTTTTTTCCGCTGCGCGGATTTTTTCCAGGCCGATCAGGCCCTGTGCTTCGTCGCGGATGGTTTCCCAATTGTCTTCCAGGATCTTGAGATCGGCAAAGGTGCTGGTCGGCAGGTAAGGCGTATTGGTAGGCACCTTGGAAAACATGTACATGAAGATGTTGAGCGGCGCCATGATCGACGAATGGTCGAATATCTGCCGGAAAAAAGGCAGGCGCGCCTTGCCGCGAAAGTGCACGTACAACACCGATAGTATAAAAATACTGACTACTGCCCATTTCATAAAAATGTGCTCCGTTTCAAAAAATGGCTGGTCACCGTTGCGTTGCAGGCACGTGCCTGGCGCGCGTCATATGGTGAAGAAAAAGAATGGGATATTGCCAACTAAAATCAAGTCAACCGCCATTTTATCCTTTTTGTGACTTGTAACCGTGATCTTGCGGCGTTTGTTAATCTGGATGGTTGCTGCGGGGAATGCCGCGGAAGCGTATTGCCAACATTGCCTCATGTAATATTTCAATGTTAATATTGCGCTTCCTTAGGGGAGTAGCCGCCTTCGTTTCTTTCGAAGAGCGCATGTCAACATACTTGGCGCTGTACCAAATTTACGCCATGGCATGCGCGACCGCACGGTTTGGCAAGACCTATGGTGCTTCCCTTTACCCGGCCGGGCGAAGGTGTTGCGCCATTCGTCAGTGCCCGGCCCTCAGGATTTCCTCATGCTTATTTACCGCCAATGGCAGCGTCAATGTTCTGCTACAGCCAGCTTCGCTAAGCTACCCCTCGTCTCATCATCTTCTTCACCTGCTTCATTTGCTTCATATGCATCCCTGATCTGTCCGGCAGGAGTACGCGCATGATGCTCAGCGTTGCTCTGCTGCTCGGTTCAGCCGTAGTGATTTATCTGTCTTGCGAGTATTTCGTCAATAGCATCGAATGGGTCGGACGCCGGCTGGGCATTGCGCAAAGTGCCGTGGGCACGGTGCTGGCGGCGTTTGGTACGGCGTTGCCGGAAAGCGTGGTGACTTTTGTCGCCGTGGTGTTCGGGCGCGATGCGGCGCACCGGGAAATCGGCGTCGGTGCTGCGCTGGGCGGGCCGCTGGTGTTGGCGACAATCGCCTATGCGGTGGTCGGCCTGATGTTCATCCTGAATCGAAAAAAACTCGGCACCATCCTGCTGTCGGCCAGTGCCGCACAGCGGTTGAGCCGGGACCAGGCCTGGTTCATCGGAATTTTTGTGGTCAAGGTCGGCCTCGGCCTGGTGGCGTTTGCCATCAAGCCTTGGCTGGGTGTGTTTTTCCTGCTGGCCTATGGCGTGTATATCTGGGGCGAAATGCGCAAGGAAGAAGATGCCGATGCCGAAGTGCATGACCTGGAACCTTTGAAATTCCGGCCGCACGATCCGCAACCGGGAATCGGCTGGGCCTTGCTGCAAACCTTGGTGGCGCTGGTGGTGATTTTCCTGAGTTCCCAGTTGTTCGTGCATCAGCTGGGCGACATCGCGCCTTGGCTGGGTATTTCACCGCAACTGGCTGCACTCTTGCTCAGCCCGATCGCCACCGAGTTGCCGGAGATCCTGAACGCGGTGATCTGGGTGAGGCAGGGCAAGCAAAACCTGGCTCTGAGCAATATCAGCGGCGCCATGATGATCCAGGCGACTATCCCGACCGCATTGGTATTGATCTTTACGCCGTGGATGCTTGGCCCGCCATTGATCTGGGCCGCGGCCGTGACGATGATGTCGATGTTCGGTTTGTATTTCCTGCTGCGCAAGGGCATGTTGACCGCTGGCCGTCTGGCTATCTTCGGCTTGTTGTATTTGCTATTTGCTGTCGGGCTGGGATTCATCGGCGTGCATTGATTGCCTTTGACGAAGCCGTTGTCAGGTGCGCGCACCCAAGGCGATTACAGCCGCGCCTGTCAACGCCAGCCCCGCGCCCAGCAGATCGGTCCACCTCGGGCTGACACCGTCGACGCCCCATAGCCAGAAAATCGCGGTGGCGATGTACACCGCGCCATAAGCGGCATACACGCGGCCGCTGGCAGCTGGATGCAGCGTCAACAGCCACACGAAGACCATCAAGCTGACTGCCGCCGGAAGCAATAGCCATGCCGAGCCCTTGTTGTTCAACCATAACATCGGCAGGTAGCAGCCGAGCAGCTCGGCGATGGCGGTCAGCAGGAACAGGCCAAGGGTTTTTGTCATGACATGGTGTAAAAGAAACAGGGAAGAGTAGGGTAGCAGCAAGAACCAATATAATGTTGTCATTACTCTAGCGTTACCCCAGCACCGGGACGACCCGGCGCTGCATCCTATCCGGGGACGACCCCATCTTTTCTGGAGCTCGTATGGCCTGGATCATTCTCTTTCTTGCCGGCTTAGCCGAAATCGTCTGGGCTGTCGGCCTGAAATATTCCGAAGGTTTTACACGTACATGGCCGTCGGTAATTACGTGCGTCGGCATGGCCATCAGCATCTGGCTACTGGCGCTGGCGATGCGTACCTTACCACTCGGCACTGCCTATGCGGTATGGACTGGCATCGGCGCCGTCGGTTCGTTTATTGCCGGTATCTTGCTGCTGGGCGAGACGGTCAGCGTGGCGCGCATCGCCAGCGTCAGCCTGATCGTGCTGGGTTTGATCGGTTTGAAGTTGTCAACAGCAAGCTGAAACCTGCTTAGGCGGCAGCGTTGATTTTATTCGGTGAACTGACTATTTTTGTTTCGAATCCTGCATGGGTTTTCAGGGCCTGGTAACGCAGGCAGGTGACGCGCAGGAACGAAGCGAAATTACTGGCCTCGCCGAAATGTGTGGTGACTTCTTCGTGTAGTTTTGCGATCAGCTGGTTGGTGGTCAAATCGTTATCTGCGGCCAGTTCAGCCAGGGTTTGCCAAAACAGGTTTTCCAGCTTGATGGTCGTGATGACGCCCATGATGCGCACCGAACGGGCGCGCGATTCATACAGTATGGGATCGGCCTGGGCATAAATCTGACACATCGAACACCTCGCTTCTTGAATATTCCTTGAACAACATGCGCATAAACACGTACATAAGCACGCACATAAGCACGCACATAAGCACGCACATAAGCACATTGTACGACCGGTCTTGCGGCCGGCCGCACAACGTCCATCATAACTCTATGCGTGTCCCCAATGCAGCCAGGAACAGCGCCAGCCAGGCCGGGTGTGCCGGCCACGCCGGTGCAGTGACCAGATTGCCGTCGCGATGGGCAGCTGTCACATCGATTTCTGCGTATTTGCCGCCCGCCAGTTTTACTTCCGGCGCACAGGCCGGATAGGCGGAGCAGGTTTTTCCTTCCAGCACGCCAGCAGCCGCCAGTAATTGCGGGCCGTGGCAGACGGCGGCAATCGGCTTGTCGGCCGCATGGAATTGCTGGACGATTTCGATCACGCGCGGATTCAGGCGCAGGTATTCCGGCGCGCGCCCGCCCGGGATCAGCAAGGCGTCGTAGCGGCTGACATCGACATCGCTGAATGCGGCATTCAGGGTAAAGTTGTGGCCGGGTTTTTCACTATAGGTCTGGTCGCCCTCGAAGTCATGGATGGCGGTGCGGATCTGCGCGCCGGCGGCTTTGTCGGGGCACACCACGTCGACCTGGTGGCCGACCATCTGCAGGGCCTGGAACGGTACCATCAATTCATAATCTTCAACGTAATCGCCAGCGAGAATCAGGATTTTCTTTGCGCTCATGATGGATCTTTCGGTGAGGTTGGTGGGGCGGAGAAGTCGAGTATGGGACTGTAAATATTTGTCTGGTAATAGCCAGTTATTACCAGCGCAGGTTTCGATGCTGCGCTGCGCAATTTCCCCGGCTTTAATGAATGCAATGCAGTAATGCGGTAGCTGAATTACACTGTCGGCATCAGCCGCCGTGTGCAACTGCACAATGGCTAGCGAAAATTTTTTTAGAAAAAGGTAAACAGATGGCCTCAAAAGATCCAGTGCCGGCGGTGGCGGTTAACGCCTTGTCAGAACGTCCAAGCCGTGCCGAGGCGGAATCGGCGATTCGTACCTTGTTGCGCTGGGCCGGGGATGATCCGGACCGCGAAGGTTTGCTGGATACGCCGGCGCGCGTGGCGCGGGCTTATGAAGAATTTTTTGCCGGTTACAGCAAGGACCCGGTGGAAATTCTGTCGACCACGTTTTCAGAAGTTGAAGGTTACGACGAGATGGTGGTATTGACCGATATCCGTTTCGAGAGCCATTGCGAACATCACATGGCGCCCATCATCGGCAAGGCGCACGTTGCTTATCTGCCGGATCGTCGTGTGGTCGGCATTTCCAAACTGGCGCGGCTGGTCGATATTTTCGCCAAGCGTTTGCAGATCCAGGAAAAAATGACGGTGCAGATTGCTGATACCTTGCAGCAAGTATTGTTGCCGAAAGGTGTGGCAGTAGTGATCGAGGCATCGCACGGCTGCATGACGACGCGTGGTATTCACAAGCCGGGCACGAGCCTGGTGACCAGCCGCATGCTGGGCGCGTTCCGCGACGATCCGTCGACGCGGCGCGAGTTCATGAGCATCATCAGCCAAAAGCGCAACGGGTAAATCGCGCTTGTTGGTTCTTTAGTTACGGTGCTCCGGCTGACGTCGGGGCACATTCTTGCAGTATTCAGATCAGCGGTCCGGAATCGTCTTTCTCTTCACGTCCGGTAACCCGGGCCAGCATGGCGCGCTCCACCACGCTGCGCGACAGATACCAGTACAGCGCAATCACCGCAAGCGAAAACAACGCAAAACCCAGCATGCCAGAGTATAGGTAAAACACCTGGTACAGCTCGATGCCGACGCCGTACAAAGTCATGTTGATCATGCCCATGGTGGCAGCGACGGTGGCTTTCGAGACCGCGCTTTCGGTCAGAGTGAAACGGATCATGACGGCTGCCGACAAACCTTCGCCAAAGGCGATCACGCTGATCGCCGCCACAAGGAAGTAGGGTTTGTCGAGGAACGTCGCGCCCAACAGCATGATCAGGATACCCACGGCGATCGGATACATGGCCAGCTTGATCGAGCTACCCAGGCGCCAGCGGTCGACTTGCCGCGCCAGCACCAGGTTACCGGCAATCAAACAGGCGAACACCGGGATTTGCCAGTAACCGTATTCGATCACGCTCAGATGGCCGTCGGCTACCAGGATTTCGGGCGACATGGCGATCCAGCCGATCAGTGGAATCGCCAGTAACGGCATGCACATGGCGGCTTTCAGGAAATGGCGGTTGCCGACCACTGCGCGGTAGTCGTGCCAGATCTGCATCAGCGGCAATTTCTCTTTACGCTGCTTGACGGTTTCCGGCATATGCCGCGCCAGGCCGATCAAGGCGATAAAGGCAATCGCGGCGATGAACACAAACACCATGCGCCACGGCAGGACTTCAATCATGAAAGCCCCCGCCACCGGCCCGATCAGCGGCGCAATCAACGCCACATTGGCCATCAGCGCAGTGACCCGGATCGCGGCCTTTTCTTCAAACGCTTCTTGTACCACAGCGTAGCCGACAGAAGAAATAAAGCACAAGCCCATGCCCTGCAATACACGCAAGACGATGAAACTCTCGATGCTTTGGGAGAAGAGCGTCGCCAGGCAGGCCAGGATGAAGAAGATGGTGCCGCCCAACATCACGGGGCGGCGTCCAATGCGGTCCGAGAGCGGCCCGAAGAGCCATTGGAAGATGGCGCCACCCACCAGGAATGCGGTCATGGCCGACGCCATCCAGGCGGCGCTGGCGCCGAATTCCCGGGTGACTGTCAGCATGCCGGGCTGAATCATGTCGTTGGCGATGTACACCGAAAACTCAAACAAAACCAGAGCTAGCGGGAACATCAGGGTATTACGGGTAAGCGTGGAGATTTTTTGCATTTTTTTGTTTTTACTGGATGAAGCGGTGACAATTGCGGCATTGGCTAACGCGGGGGCATTGGATACCCTGCGGGTGTCACGGACGAACTTGCTTAATTAATTTGCTTGATAAATTTGCGCAAATAAGTTGCGCGAATAAGTTGCGTGAATAACTTACGTAATTCAAACGACCGGTGTCGCCCAGTCGGTATCTGCGCTGAATTCCTCGACCAGAAAATCGAGCATGGCGCGCAGGATGGCAGGCATTTGGCGGCGCGAAGCGTAGACGCCGTAAATACTCATTTCGCGCGGTTGGTATTCTCCGAGCAGCGCGCGTAGTTTACCACTACGCAGCAATTCCGTGGCCGCATACACCGGTTGCAGAGTGATTCCGGCGCCATGGACCGCAGCTTCCAGCAGCACCGACGATTCGTTGGCGCTCATGTTGCCGCCCACCGGTACCGCGACCGGCACGCCGTCTTTCTCGAATTCCCACAGGCTTTTGCCGAAGTAGGAATAAGTCAGGCAGTTATGCAAGGTCAGGTCTTCTGCCGTTTTCGGTGTGCCATGCTCTTTCAGGTAGGCCGACGATGCGCATACCACCGAGCGGCATGCCGCCAGTTTGCGCGCGATCAGATTGGGATCGAGTGCATTGGTGATACGGATCGCCAGATCTACCCGTTCTTCAATCAGATTCACAGTCCGGTCGACCATCAGCATATCTACTGCAGTGCCGGGGTAGCGTTTCAGGAAACGCGTCAACACCGGCGCCAGGTAGGCTTGTCCGAGGGACGTGCTGCAAGTCAGCCTGAGCGTGCCGCGCGGGGTATTTTCGGGTGTCGTTGCGGATGCCTGGATATCGCTGGCCATGCCAAGCATCTGACGGCAGCGCGGCAGGGTATCGCTGCCGGCCGATGTCAGGCTCAATTTGCGGGTGGTGCGATGGAGCAGGCGGGCGCCTACCCACGCTTCCAGTTCCGCCAGATAACGCGACACCATGGCGCGCGACATGTCGAGTTTGTCGGCGGCGGCGGTCAGGCTGCCCCGATCCGCTACCTCGACAAATACTTGCATTGCGATCAGTCTATCCATGATTTGCCCACTTATTTGATCGACGCATTTGCTCGACGAATTTGCTCGATTTATGCAACAAACTAATCGCCATTATGGGGTTTTTTGCATCATTTTTGGCAACTATGATGGTGGTTCTTTCACCTCCTCTGGAGATATCGATGTTTACACGTAAATTATTCCGCTCGCTGCTGGCGAGCACCGCGGGCTTGATGATCGCCGGCTCGGTAGCAGCAGCGCCGCAACAGTTGAAACTGGAAGTCTATAATCCTGGCGCAAACGGCATTTTCCCGGTGTCTTCCGAGCTGATTACCGGCAGTACCGACGCCATCGTGATCGATGCGCAGTTCGATCGCGCCAATGCCGGCCAATTGCTGAAAAAGATCCAGGACAGCGGCAAGAAACTGACCACTATCTACATCAGCCACGGCGATCCCGACTATTACTTCGGGTTGGAAGTGTTGAAGGAAGCCTATCCGGACGCCAGGATCCTGGCGCCGGCGCCTGTGATCGCGCACATCAAGGCCACCATGCAGGACAAACTGGCATTCTGGGGACCTAAGCTGGGCGCCAATGCGCCAAAGCAGTTGATTGTGCCGGAGCCGTTGCAAGGCAATACGCTGACGCTGGAAGGTCGCAAGCTGGAAGTGATCGGCCTCGACGGCGCCAGCCCTGACCGCACTTTCGTCTGGATTCCATCGTTGAAAGCGGTAGTTGGCGGCGTGCTGGTAGTGGGCAACGAACATGTGTGGACTGCCGATACCCAGACCCTGGCTTCGCGCCAGCAATGGATCAAAATGCTGGACAAGATTGCTGCTTTACATCCGAAGGTAGTGGTGCCAGGACATTTCAGCGCGGGCGCACCGCAAAACATCGAATCGGTGCGTTTTACCAAAAACTACCTGAAGACCTATGAAGCAGAAACCGTCAAAGCCAAGGATTCCGCCGCCTTGATCGAAGCGATGAAAAAGCAGTATCCAAATCTGGATGGTCTGTCTTCGCTGGAACTCGGCGCCAAAGTGAGTAAAGGTGAAATGAAATGGTAAAGAACAATGATTGCGGCGACAGCAATTGTCCGCTTCCCGGCGTGGCCGTAAAGGATGCAGCGGATTCGACCACAGTTGCCGCGAAGGGTACAGTGCTGCATTACATTTACGATCCGATGTGCGGCTGGTGTTACGGCGCGGCGCCTTTGTTGCAGGCCGCCCGCGAGGTCGAAGGCCTGCGGATTGAGTTGCACGGCGGTGGCATGATGACCGGCAGCAATCGCAGACAGGTCAGCACGCAATTGCGCAACTACGTGATGCAGCATGATCATAGGATTGCGGCGATGACCGGCCAGCCATTCGGCGAGGATTATTTTAACGGCCTGTTGCTGGATACCACGGCGATACTGGACTCCGAGCCGCCGACTACTGCCATCCTGGCTGCCGAAGCCATCGCGGGGCACGGCCTGGCAATGCTGGCGCGGATACAGACTGCGCACTACGTGCAGGGATTGCGGGTTGCCGAGGCTGCGGTATTGCGCGTCCTGGCGGCAGAAATCGGTCTGGAGCCGGCGCTTTTCGATAGCAAGTTTGCCGAGCTTGCCGGCACAGCTACCCAGGCCCACATTGCCGCCAGCCGCGCATTGCTGGCGCGTGTCGGTGGACAGGGCTTTCCTACCTTTGCGTTGCAGCGCGGAACGCAAATCGAGATGCTGGATACTGGCCGTTTCTTTGGTCAGGCGGAGGCTTGGAAAGCGGTCTTGGGGATCTGACTCAGGTCCGTAGTTTAGGGGATTTGTTTCATCGGAAAGCCCGCTATATGGCGGGCTTTCTTTATTCTGGAATCTGCTGCGGAAAGTCGTAAAAACAATCCTTGTGGAAATATTTGTGGAAAATCAATTTGTTGTTAGTTTGTAGTTATTTAATGCTAACTAGTCGTTATATAACGCTAAGATAATCGATTTTCGTGATGCTGTTTAGCAACATCTACGCCTTTTTTTAGTATTTAATGACAGGTTTGTATTGTATCGGCCAAGTGCCAACGGTAAGGTTGCAAGCAATTTTCAACTAAGTAATTTGACGTAAAACACCGGGGGCGGAATTGTCCTGGATAAGTGTTTGCTGCAAGTTAATACCGAGTAAAAGTATGAATCGCAAACATGCGGGTCGTTTTCCCTTATCAGTTGTTTCCATAGCGGTATTGAGCATGCTAGCGGCGTGCGGCGGCGGAGGCGGTGGTGCTTCCAGCCCCGGCGACAATACCCAGCAGCCGGTGCCGACCACTACCCCCAATCCTACCGTCACCTCACCGCAAAGCGCCACGCCGGTCCTTAATCCTGCCGACCCCAGCAACGCCGCCGGCGCCCACGCGCGCGGCATCGTCGGCGCCGGCGTGTTGGTGGCACTGGTCGATACGGACTTTAACGTTGCCGATCCGGAATTTGCCGGACGCCTGAGCAAAACCGTGTACAACAGCGGCGGCGCCGGCAATCTGCACGGCAGCGAAGTGGCGGAAGCGCTTGGCGGAACCAGCTACGGTGTGGCGCCGCAGGTCAGCATGCTGGGCGCCGCGGTCGGCACCGGCGGTGACAACGTTTCTTTCAACAGCTCGACCTATCAGGATCTGTTCAACAAGGGTGCACGCATCTTTAACCAGTCGAACGCCTTCGGTTCGATTGCGACGCCAGGTAACAGCGGCCCGACTTTCTACAACATTTATCAACCGTTCGTGGCGCAAGGCAGTTTGTTCATCTGGGCCGCCGGCAACGATGCCAGCGCCCATCCCAGCCTGACTGCGGGTTTGCCGGCCTTGTATCCGGATCTGCAAAAAGGCTGGATCACAGTGGTGGCGGTGAACGCCGCCGGCGGCGCGCAAGGATACTCCAGCAGCGACACTACGCCGGGCGTGCTTTCCAGCTATTCGAACCGCTGCGGCGAGGCTGCCAACTGGTGCCTGGCAGCTCCGGGCGATTTTGTCTCGAACGTGGCCGGTGGCCGCGTCTACGGCACCTCGTTCGCCACGCCCGCGGTCACCGGTGCGGCTGCGCTGGTGCAGCAAGTCTTTCCGTGGATGAGCGCCGACCAGATCCGGCAAACCATCTTGTCGACAGCGACCAGCATGGGCGATACCGCCACTTATGGCTGGGGTTTGCTGAATGCCAGCAAGGCGGCCAACGGCCCGGCCTTGTTTGATACGCGGCTGACGCTGGGCGGCAACTTCGTCGCCAAGTTCGACTCTGTCAGTTCTACCTTTGGCAACGATATCGGCGGCAATTCCGGCTTGCTGAAAGATGGCAGCGGCACTTTGACCCTGGCTGGCAATAACACTTACAGCGGCGCAAGTGAAGTACTGAAAGGTACGCTCAATGTGACCGGATCGGTTGCCACTTCGGTCACCATCGACAGTGCCGGTATCTTGTCCGGCGACGGCGGCCGCATCGGTGGCAGCGTGTCCAACTACGGCCGTCTCAGCAATACCGGCAATGGCATGACGATTGCCGGCAACTACACGGCGTCGGCCAGCTCGGTGCTGGCTAATCAATTCAATTCAACCTTGACTGTAGGCGGTAATGCTACCCTGGGTAATTCGCATCTGGTCGCTACCACGCCGGTTGGCAGCAGCGATCCGTCGGGCTATGTGGCGCAGCAAGTGGGCGTCAAAGGCAAGGTGCTGACTGCCGCCAACGGCGTATCCGGCCAGTTCCAGAATGTCTCGTTCGAGCATGACGGCACGGCTTTTAATCCGGGTACCTTCTTGAGCGCGTCGCTTGCTTACACTGCCAACGAGGTCGACCTGACTATCGCGCGTAATGATGTCAACGCGGTTGCCGCGCAATCGTTT
This sequence comes from Collimonas sp. OK607, assembly GCF_900111995.1. Taxonomy (GTDB): domain Bacteria; phylum Pseudomonadota; class Gammaproteobacteria; order Burkholderiales; family Burkholderiaceae_D; genus Collimonas. Next base: position 109,931 of record NZ_FOKF01000010.1, on the reverse strand, counting down.
GCAGCCGATCCTACCCGTACCAATAGTGCCGCCAATGTCGAGCAAGGACTGAAGGCAGCCGATGCCATGGTCGCCAGCGGCAACACTGGCAGCAACAACAATGCTTTCCTTACCAGCGCCGCGGCGCTGCAACGCACTCCGGATATCGCTGCCGCGGCACAAGTGCTGGACAGTTTGTCGGGGCAGATTTATGCCTCGTCGCAGGCGCTGACTTTTCAGCAGTCGCAAGCCATCAACCGCGACTTGTCGAACCGCTTGTCGCTGTTGGCCAGCCCGGTGTCCGGTAATACCAAAGCCGGCTTGTGGGCCAGCGTGATCGGCGCTACCGGCAAGCTGGGTGAATCGGGATATGCGTCTGCCGACACTTCTACCTGGGGCGGACAATTCGGTTTTGACACTCATTTGAATGACAAGGCGATTGTCGGCGTGGCGCTGTCCTATTCGGAAAGCAAGGCCAGCTTCGATCGAAACGTCGGCTCCGCAAACAGCCAGAATACCGGCTTGTCCATGTATGGCCGCTACGCGCTCAGCAATGACGGTATCTATATTTCCGGTCGCGCCGGCGTTGCCAGCATTACCAGCAAAATCAATCGCACTGCAATCCTCGGCACGGAAGTGGACAGCCTGTCCGGCAACCATACCGACAGCATGATATCGGCCTATGCCGAAACCGGATACGTGCGCAATCTGTCGGTAACATCGACGTTGACGCCGTTTGCCGGCATCAGCTACGACCGCCTCAGGCGCGGCGGTTTTACCGAAGCCGGCAGCCCGTTCGGTCTGACCGCCGGCAGCAGCGCATATCAGCAGACTGCGAGCGTGCTGGGTTTGCGTGGCGACGCCAAACTTGACTGGCTGGGTGGCGTCAGCAACTTGCAAGCCTACGCTGCCTGGCAGCATGGCTTCAATGACGGCAAGCTGGATTTCAATGCCGCTTTCGTGGGAGCGCCGGCAGCCGGCTTTACGGTGCAAGGTATCGGCCTGCCGCGCAATAGCGGCTGGGCTGGCATTGGTATCTCGAGTGCGCTGGCGAAGAATTGGAGCTGGTACGCCAATTACGACGCCCAGTTTGGCAAGGGTGGGCTGGTCAACAACGTATTCTCGGCAGGCATGCGCAAAGCGTTTTGATGAGTCTGCCTCGATGGTGATCAGCGATGATCGCGATGCGTTTAAACAAACGGTCTCGGCCTGTATAGCTCGCAAGAGTTATACAGGCCGTTTTGCAATGAAACGGAGTTTTCTACAGATTACAGCTTAGGCAACCGCTTTCAGTTGATTGAAATCGGTATTGCTGGCCGGTGCGAAACCGCCATGGGCAGGTGCGTGGCTGGCGTAGAACTGGCCGAAGCGGTTGGCCAGGAAATTTGTCAGCGTGGCTTGCTCTTGCCGCACAAAACCGCTTTGCGGCAAGACGCCGGTCACCACCAGATCAACCATGGCGCAGATGCCGGCTGCGGTAGTCAGCTGGATCGCCGACAGCAACTGGCCGTTGACGTGCTGGCTATAGATTTTCTTGGCGTAGGTTTCTTGCTCAAGACGACCATCGCGCATGCCGCTGACGCTGACGAAGGTCAGCACCACATCCTGCTTGGTGATCGGGATCGAGGTTTCCAGCACTTCCTTCAGGATCGGACGGCGTTCCAGTTTGCCCAGTTGCAGGTCGCGCACCAGGATCTTGATGATGTCGCGATGGCCGGGATAACGCACGGTTTTGTAATCCAGGTTCTGCACCCGGTCACGCAGGCTTTCGCACAAAGTACCCAGACCACCCGAAGTGTTGAATGCCTCGTAATCGACGCCGTCGAGCGAGAAATGTTCCAGCTCTTCCAGCGGCGAAGTTTCACGCAGGACGCCATCGACAATCGCTTCGCAAGGATTGCAGTACTCGTTGATCAGACCGTCGGTGCTCCAGGTCAGATTGTATTTGAGCGCATTGCTAGGATAGGTCGGCAACGCGCCGACGCGCATCTTCACATCGTGCAATTGCTCGAAGCGGCTTGCCACATCGTTTGCCACAATCGAAATGAAGCCAGGCGCGAGGCCGCATTGCGGCACAAAGGCGGTGCTCGAATCGAGCGCCAGCGATTTGACGAAGCGGGTGCTTTCGACATCCTCAGTCAAATCGAAATAATGCGACTTCGCTGCTTTTGCCGCGGCGGCGATAACCGGCGTCAGGAAATATGGGCAGGCCGATAGCGTCACATCATGACCGCTGATCAGCTTGGTCACCGTCGGCGCGTGCGAAATATCCGCCAGAATCGTGGTGACGTTAGGAAAGCCGGCTTGCTTTACATATTCCAGCCGTTGCGGATCGCGGTCAGCCACGGTCAGGATGTAATCGCCGGTGTGGGACAACAGGTTAAGTATGGCATCGCCGATTTTGCCGGCGCCTAAAAGTATCAGTTTGGTAGTCATGTCGTCGCTCACGTTGTTGTTTTAGTCAATGCTGCAGTTCTGCTGAAACAATTGTAAATTCAAGCGAAGTCAGATAATAGAGTGTAAATAGTCGTCAATATGTATAATAACGATACGTTTTGACGAATATTGGATATTAAATGTCGTGATTTAAGCAAGGTGAGAGAAAAATGAGAGATAAGCTCGACGAAGTCGACCACAAAATACTAGCCTTGCTGATGGATGATGCCAGGCTTTCCATGGCGACTATTGCCAAGCGGGTAGGCATCGCCAGGACCACGGCGATAGCACGTCTGGCGGCAATGGAAAAGAAGGGCGTGATCGCCGGTTACGGCGTGCGCCTCGACCTGGAGTTGTACCAGCCGGCAGTGCGCGCTTACGTCGGTATCTCCATAGATTCCCGCAATGCACCGCTGTTGGTGCAGCAGCTGCAAACGATGTCGCAGGTGGAAACCCTGTGTGCGGTGAGCGGCGTGATCGACTATATGCTGACCTTGCGTTGCCAGTCCACCGATGAGCTAGACCGTTTGCTGGACCAGATCGGCGCGATGGAAGGGGTAAGGCATACCTCGACTTCGATCATTCTCAGCAAGCGTATCGATCGCGGGCCGATCTGATTTTCCTGGAAGATATGTGTTTTATCTATAACTGTTATGCGAATAATAAAGCAGACACGCATGTTGCACTGCCATATAGTTACACCTGTCTCCTCCAACACCTCCTAAGGTTTGGATTCAACCCGCTACCGCAAGGTCAGGCGGGTTTTTTTTTGCCCGGCTACATTTTCCTTGCGCTAATATGCAGCCAGGAGGCGACACATGGATAAGAATAAATCTACTGATCGGATTGAAACAGAGGTTGTGCTTAAAGCCGCACGTTCGCGGGTCTGGTGCGCGATATCGCATGCGGAAGAATTCGGCGACTGGTTCGGCGTGACGCTGAAGGGAAAAACCTTCACCGCCGGACAAACAGTACGAGGACAAATCTCCCATGCCGGTTACGAGCATCTGGTCTGGGAAGTCGTGATAGAACGCATGGTTCCGGAGGAGTTGCTATCCTTCCGCTGGCATCCCTATGCAATTGACACCGCCGTCGATTATTCGCAAGAGCCGGCCACGCTAGTCGCCTTCGAACTGACGGCTGTCGAGGAAGGCACCTTGCTGCGTGTGGTTGAATCCGGCTTTGACAATATCCCGGCAGAGCGGCGCCAGGAAGCGTTTCGCATGAACAGCAGCGGCTGGGAAGCGCAGATGAAGAATATCGAGAAATATGTCGCTGCAGCCGTTGCATCGTAACGTTGCATCGAAGCAGGCGCCGCTGCGAAATTCGGCGCCTGGTCTCTAGATCGACTTTTGATTTACCCGCTTGCTTAACTGCTCCGCACTTTCCTTGCGTTCGCTGTAACGGTCCGTCAGGAATCCGGATACATCACGCGTCAGCAAGGTAAATTTATACAGCTCTTCCATCACGTCTACCACTCGTTCGTAGTAAGACGAAGGCTTCATGCGGCCGCTGTCGTCAAATTCCAGGAATGCCTTGGCGACAGAAGATTGATTCGGGATCGTGATCATCCGCATCCAGCGTCCCAGTATGCGCATCTGGTTAATGGCATTGAAGGATTGCGAGCCGCCGGAGACTTCCATGACGGCCAGCGTTTTGCCTTGGGTTGGCCGTACCGCGCCTACCGATAACGGGATCCAGTCGATTTGCGCTTTCATGATGCCGGTCATGGCGCCATGCCGTTCGGGCGAAGTCCAAACCATACCTTCAGCCCATGCGGCCAGCTCGCGCAGCTCCTGCACTTTGGGATGGGTATCGGGTTCACTATCCGGCAACGGCAATCCTCGCGGATCGAAAATCCTGACTTCGCCACCCATCGCTTGCAGCAGGCGGGCAGCTTCCATTGTCAAAAAGCGGCTATAGGATTTTTCACGTAGCGAGCCATACAGCAGCAGGAAGCGCGGGGCATGCGTGGCACTTGCGACGCTGGAAAAATCGGTCGCCAGTGGCGGATGAAATAATTCGGCGTCGAGGTTCGGTAAATCAAGCAGATGGTGTGACACGTTGTCCCTCCGCATTGATCACGACTTCACCGTCTTCTTTGGTGAACGCACCGCGTTGCGCATGCGGCAGAATCTCCAGCACCAGTTCAGATGGCCGGCAAAGGCGCGTGCCTATGGCTGTCACGACAAAGGGACGATTGAGCAGGATTGGATGCGCCAGCATCGCATCCAATAACTGTTCGTCGCTCAAGCCCTGATCGTCCAGGCCCAGTTCGGCATAAGGAGTCCCTTTCTCGCGTATCGCTGCGCGCACAGTAAGACCAGCATCGAGAATCAGTTGTTGCAGCGTGTTGCGCGAAGGCGGATGCTGCAGATATTCGATAACTTCCGGCTCGTCGCCGGAGTTCCGGATCAGGGCCAGGGTATTGCGTGATGTGCCGCAGGCCGGGTTGTGATAAATCGTGATGGTCATGATGGTATTCCTTGTAATCAGGGAAGTGGTTGTCAGTGCTTGGCTTCGTACCAACCGCGGCTGCGGTTCACGATGCCGACCACCAGCAACATGGCCGGAACTTCGATCAGCACGCCAACCACAGTGGCCAGTGCGGCGCCGGATTTGAAGCCGAACAAACTGATCGCTGCTGCCACCGCCAACTCGAAAAAATTGGATGCGCCTATCAATGCCGATGGACCGGCGATCGAATGTTTTTCACCAGCCACTCTGTTGAGCCAGTAAGCCAGCGCCGAGTTGAAGAACACTTGTATCAGGATCGGAACCGCCAGCAGGGCGATGATCAATGGCTGCTCGACGATGGCGTCGCCCTGGAACGCAAACAACAAAATCAAAGTCAGCAGCAGCGCCGCGATGGACCACGGCTGGATGCTGTGCATCGCGGCGTCAAATGCCGCCTGGCCCCGGCGCAGCAATGCTTTACGCCATAGCTGGGCGATAATGACGGGAACCACGATATACAACACCACCGAAGTCAGCAGCGTCGCCCACGGCACCACGATGCTCGATACGCCCAGCAGCAGCGCCACCAGCGGCGCGAAAGCGAAGATCATGATCAGGTCGTTGATGGCCACTTGCGACAGGGTGAAATAAGGATCGCCGCCGGTCAGCCGGCTCCACACGAAAACCATTGCGGTGCACGGCGCAGCGGCCAGCAGGATCAGTCCGGCCACGTAGGAATCGAGTTGCGCGGCCGGCAGATAAGGCGCGAACCAGTGGCGTATGAATAGCCAGCCGAGCAGGGCCATCGAGAATGGCTTGACCGCCCAGTTGATGAACAAGGTAACGCCGATGCCGCGCGCATGCCCCTTCACCTGGCGCCACGCCGCGAAGTCGATCTTGAGCAGCATCGGAATGATCATGACCCAGATCAGCAAGCCAACCGGCAGATTCACCTTGGCGATCTCCAGGCTGCCGATTGCTTTTACGGCATGTGGAAATGCTTGCCCCAGCAATACGCCGACCACGATGCACAAGGCTACCCAGATCGTCAGGTAGCGTTCAAAGATGCTTAGTGAGACAGTTTCGGCGCGCTGGCCGATGACTTTGGTTTGGGCTGACATGGGTAAATTCTCTGTGTTGATTTCAAGCTGTCTGAGGGCAGCAAACCGCGGCTGGTGCACAGACGGCATTGCCGCCGCAGCAGTTTTCAGTCAGGAAGCCGATCAGGCCATTCATGGTGTCGAAATTGGCCGAGTAAATGACGAAGCGTCCTTCATGGCGAGAGCTCACCAATTGCGCATGCGAAAGCTCTTTCAGATGGAAGGACAGGGACGAGGGGGAGATGGATAGCTGCTCGGCGATTTTGCTGGCCGCCATACCGTCGGGGCCGACCTGGACCAGCAGACGGAAAACCGCCAGGCGGGATTCTTGCGCTAGTGCGGCAAGCGCGGTGATCATGTTTTTGGTTTCCATGGGTGGCCCTTATTATTCAATATTTCAATTATTATTGAAATATTGAATAAATTCAAGCACTCACCTCGATTTTCCAAGCGAAGCCTGATAATCAAAGAGCCCGCGCCAGGCGCAGGCTCTTCCCGTCTCGGCATTAAACTTATCTCGAGGGTTGTTTAGAGCACGCGACGTCGTACTGCGAGACACTTGTGGTATTACGCGAATTCTGCGGTTGTTGCCCGGCGTAAACCGTTCCAGCCTGCCCGTCAGGGTTGAAAGCAGACCCCGGCGCCGTCGCTGCGTTGCCTGGGGTATTGGGGGCTGCAGCGCTGCCGCATGATTGATTAGGTTGTCCCGTCTGCCTGGTCCCTGTGGAAACCGGCTTTGCAGCGCTCGTCGTCGCTGCAGATGTCGTACCAGCGTGCGGGACGGCTCTGCCAGGGCCGCTTGCCGCGGCGGCTCCAGTTGTTACGACGAGCGACAGGATACTGATAGCAGCGAAAGTGATGGCATGTTTCATCGCACTTCTCCTTTCTCAATTCGCGCTCCTCATATGGAGCGCCTCGTGGTAAAAAGGATTCGTTGAATTTGATACAGCCACAAAGCGAATTTGATCGTGTAACACCTATGCTACACCTCCTGAACGCCGTTGGTAATATGTACGCCGCCGTGACTTGTCTGCGAATTCATTTATGATCGTGGGTATGAATGGCAGCGCAACATGGTTACCGCAACATTTCGTTTCTACGAGGAATTAAATACGTTCCTGCCCGGCGAACGGCGCAAGCGTGCGTTCGATGCAGTGTGCGCGCGTACGGCTACTACCAAGCACATGATCGAGGTGCTTGGGGTGCCGCACACCGAGGTCGAACTGGTGCTGGTCAATGGCGAGACTGTCGGTTTCGACCGGCTGCTGCGGGACGGCGACCGCGTTTCCGTTTACCCCAAGTTCGAGACACTCGATATCATCCCATTATTGCGCGTGCGCGACCATCCGCTGCGCACGAACCGCTTCATCGCCGACGCGCATCTGGGTGGCCTGGCTCATCTGCTGCGGATGGCTGGCTTCGACACGCTCTACGACAATAATTTCGTCGACAGCGCGATCGCCTCCATCGCGGAAAAGGAGGCGCGGATCGTGCTCACCCGCGACCGTGAGCTCCTCAAGCGCCGCATCATCACGCATGGCTGCTATGTGCATGCACTCAAGTCGACACAGCAGTTGAAGGAAATCTTCGACCGCCTGGACCTGGCACGCAGCGCACGGCCCTTCACGTTATGCTTGCAGTGCAATGCGCCTTTACGGAGCATCGATAAAACATTGGTGGAAGAACGCTTGCCGCCGAAGGTACGCGCGCATTTCGAGCGATTCAGTACCTGCGATCTCTGCCAACGTGTGTTTTGGGAAGGGACGCACTGGCGGAGCATGCAAGCGTTGCTGGCCGAGCTCATGGTGACAAAATGATCCTGATCCTTGACTTGCGGACGCAATCACCTACCTTGTCATAACTAGCAAAGCAAGCGCTCCAGGCGAGCCGTCTTTTCGACGATTGCGCGAAAGTAAAGCAAGCCGGTGCAGCAGAGTAGGGGCAGGTGCGACACAGAAGCCCGATGCTCGAGATAATCGATGACCCATCCACAGAGGAGATATATGATGAGTGCAATTCGACAGGCATTGGTACTTGCGGCTAGCCTGCTCGCGGTACAGTTTGGCGCGGATGTGTATGCCCAAGACTCAACAACGCGAACAGAACTGAAGCGAACGGATCTGACCGGCGCGCCTGGCATGGAGGTAATCAGCTCCATTATCGAAATCAAGCCTGGTGCCGAATCTGCGAGACATTCGCATCATGGCGTCGAATCGGGTTACGTTCTTCAGGGGGCAATGATTCAATCCCCCGGAAAGGAACCTGTGATGCTGGAAACCGGAACACCTATTATGAATCTTCGGGATGTCCCTCATGGCGGTTTCAAGGTTGTCGGAAACAAGTCGCTCAAACTCTTTACCGTTCATGTCGTTGATAAAGACAAACCCTTATACGAATATGTGAAATAACGGCGCGTTCGATGTTCGCTGCGTTGAGTGCGCATTGCATTGCTCCGGTACTTGAACCAGTGTCGTAGGGTGGGCACATCGTGCCCACGCGTGAACTCACTTCGCGTAGATGTCTACTTTTGTGTCGCGTGAGCCAGCGCTCCGGATAACGCGGTAACGCGTGGGCATAAGTGCCCACCCTACGAGGCGGCTAAAAGGCTTCTCGCGTGCACACAATCGCCACTCGCACAGGCTTGGGAAAAAACTGCAACGCAATCACCGCACAAACACTTCCCACCAGCCACACGGCCGCCCAGTTGCCGCGTGTGAGGATGTGCGGAATCGCCAGCGGTGTCAGGAAGCACATCACGAACACACTGGTATTCGCCATGCCGAGGGCGGTACCGGCGTTGTGCGCACCGGCGATCGTCGCCAGTTCGGTATAGGCGACTCCGTGCCAGGCCGAGACGCTGATACCGGTCAGCACCAGCATGACGATCAGCAGTGCTGCCATGGCCGGGCTGATTGCCGGCAACTGACCGGCCAGCGTCACCAGTGCGGCCAGTACGGCAAAGGCAATCGCGCTGGCGATGGTGCAGAAACGCAGGAATTCGCGTCGGTTGCGATTGCGGTCGGTCCAGCGGCCGCTCCATACGCGCATGACCATGGCGCCACATTGCAGTGCGGCCATGGAGGCCGTGATGGCAGCGATGCCGGCATGGCTGAAATCGTGCAGGAACACCGTGCCGAAGGACAGTATTGCAAACTGCGGCGCGCACAGGATGCCGATCGCGGCGACGATGCGCCACAACTGGCGATCCTTTAGTGGTGAAGGCGATGGTGACAATGTGGTGTGGCTGACCTGCGCTTTATCTGAAGCGGTTGCGGCGGGTTCATATAGCCAGAGCCAGGTGAAAAACAGCGTCACGCCGCAGAACAAGGCGAGTACGCCGTACTCTGAGGCAAAGCCGAAATGGGTCGCCAGCGATGGCAAGATCAGCGCGCCGGTAGCGCCGCCCAGAGGCACTGCTGTTTGACGTATGCTCATCGCCATTCCGCGTTCACCTTCACCGAACCAGGTCATCACCGCGCGGCCGCTGGAGCCGTTGACGCTGCCGCCAAGCAGGCCGACCAGCAACAAACCGGCGCCGAGCAGCGGCAGGCCAGGCACGTAGCCGGGAGTCGGTGCCACGAACATGGCCATCAGCGCCAGTGCGACGGCAGTGGTGGCGAGGCCGGACAACAATACTGGACGGTCGCCCCAGCGATCGGTCAGCAGGCCCCATGGCAATTCGCTTATCGCGATGCCGAGACCCATCAGGCCCAGCACCAGGCCGAGTTCGGCGTTGCCCAGATGATAACCAGAGCGTATCAAGAGCGCGGTTGTCGGAATGCCACTGAAAGCTGCCGAAAAACTGGCGTTGGCCGCTACGCCAACGCCCAGGACTTTCCAGCGGTGGCGACGGTTATCGGTAAAAGCAGCAGATTGAGACATTCAAATTCCCCTATGACGATATGGCTGGCGAACCAACAAGAGCTGCAATCGCAAGCCTTGTTTTAAGCCCTTGCAGTGAGTATCGCTTTGCGTGATACTTTTGAATATCAGATAGTTTCGAATTGATTGTTTTGAAAAACAGGATGGTTGTCATGCGACAAATCAGCTTTGACATCGACGTATTGCGCACCTTTACCACCGGCATCGACCTCGGCAGTTACGCCAAGGCCGCCGATCGCCTGGGCCGATCCACGTCAGCTGTGAGCGCACAGCTAAAAAAACTCGAAGAGCAGGCCGGTGCGCCGATTTTTCGTAAAGCCGGGCGCGGCCTGGCGCTGACCGAGGCTGGCCAGACGTTGCTGGGTTACGCGCGCCGCTTGCTCGACCTCAACGATGAAACCGCCAGCGCGGTGCGTGGCGTCGAGCTGGAAGGGGAGGTGAAGCTGGGTTTGCAGGAAGACTTCGGCGAAGCGCTGTTGTCGGATGTGCTTGGCCGTTTCATGCGGGCGCATCCGAAAGTACGGGTCGAAGTTTGTGTCGCGCGCAGCACGGAGTTGCGCGAGCGCGCGACGTTGGGACGCATCGATCTGGCGTTGATATGGGAAGGCGGCACACCGGCATTGAATGGCGAGAGAGTCGCCGATCTGCCTCTATGCTGGATCGGCCCGGCGCAGGATGCAGCCGGGCCGGCCGCTTCGCCGTTGTCACTGGTTTTGCTGGATGCGCCTTGCTTGCTGCGGGATCTCGCTGAAAGTGCGCTGGACTCTGCCGGAATCGCCTGGCGTCACGCCTTCACCAGCGCTAGCCTGTCAGCATTGTGGGCGGCCTCGGCAGCGGGACTCGGCTTGACTGTGCGCACGCCGATCGGCTTGCCGGCCAGCTTGCGTATCATCAATCCGCAAGAGACCGGCTTGCCGGCGCTGCCGCTGATCGGCTTGTCTTTGTATCGTGCGCAAACGACGGCGGGGCCGGCGGTGAATCGTCTGGAGGAGTTGCTGCTACAGGCGGTGCAGGAAACCATCCGGCGAATTGCTGCTGCATGACGCAATCCGCCCCAATCGCCATCTTTTAAAGCGGCACCACCGGGATACAAAGATCGCACTCGAATGTGCCGGTTTGCGGATCGCAGGCGGCGTCTGTCGGGTAGTACTCGAAGAATGGCCGGGCATCGAGCTGCATGCCGCTGGCTGGCAGCCAGTCGCGTAGCAGGCGGGTCCAGGAGTCGCCGATATCGCGACCGTTGCCAACGTAGCGGGTCACCGCATAACTGCCGCCGGGGACGGTGGTGATAAATGACTGGCCGCTGGCGACAAAATCCGATGGCACTTCAACGCCCGCATCGTAGCGGCATTGTTCTGAACTGGTGATGGCTGGATCGTTGTGGCTGATGCCGTAGCGCGGACGGCCGAACAGATTGTTGGTTTCCATCCAGGGGCTGACGGTGTCGATCCAGAATTCGGAGATGGGCGGGCCGTATAGGCCGATGTAGCGCAGGTAGGCGATTTTGGCTGGCTGCCGCTCGATGACTTTGACTTTCATGGGAATCTCCTTGGTGGCTGGTCGGGAGTTTCCATGATGCTCGAGACGCTGGTCGGTTTCCTGATCCTGCTTGCCATGCAACTGACCAGGCTTGCTGTCTTGGCCTGATGGCTTGTTATTACTTGCTTCAAGCCGGGAAGCCCAGCGATCCGCCTGCCCTTGGCGCCACTCGGTGGCGGTGCAGCCGAACCTGGTCTTGAAGGCGCGCGCAAACGCTTCGGCCGAGCCGAAGCCTACCGACAGGGCGATCTCCAGCACTGGTATTGCGGGCTGGGTGACCAGCCGCAACGCCGCGATTTCCAGCCGACGCCGGCGCAGATAATCGCCAAAAGTTTCGCCCATCCAGGCCGAGAACAGACGGTGAAAATGAAACGCAGAAAAATGGGCGACTTCCGCCAGGGTATTCAGCTCAAGCACCTGGTCGAGATGCAGGTCGATATATTCAAGCACCCGGTGCATGCGCCGGGCATAGACGGCTTGGTTTTCTTGCGATGTCATGCCTGATCCTATATCCGATCTTTGTTCCGACTGCAATATTAGTCCGTGGCATTCCTATGCGCTACTGCTTTCTGATTCGTCGACAGGCGCCTGCGGCATATGGCGTAAACTTAGTCCCCAGAATACCAACGCCAGCAAGCTGACTCCGGCGCCGAGCAGGCAAACACCGCTCCATCCGGCGGCGGCATAGAGAGCTGTCGAAGCGATTGCACCCAGGCCACTGCCAACCGTATAAAAAATCATATAGCAAGCGACCAATCGGCTGTGCGCTGCAGCCTGGGTTTTGAAAATCATGCTCTGGTTGGTGACGTGTATCGCTTGCCCGCCCAGATCCAGCAATACGATGCCAAGCACCAGCGCCCACAAACTGTACGGCATTATCGCCAGCGCCAGCCACGACAGCAGCAGTAGCATCAGCGCCACACCGGTGGTGCGTTGGCCATGGCCATGATCGGCCCAGTGGCCGGCGCGGGCTGCGGCTAGTGCGCCGAGTACGCCAACCAGTCCGAACGAGCCGATCAGGGTATGCGAGAAGGAGTAGGGCGGAGCGCTCAAGGGCAGCACCAACGCAGTCCAGAAGATGCTGAAAGCGGCAAACATCAGCATTGCAATCACTCCTCGGATTTGCAGCATCCGTTCGTTTGCCAGCATGGTGAACATCGAACCCGACAGTTTCAAATATGAGATGCGCTCGGTCTGCTGCGCTTGTGCCGGCAGCATGCGCGACAAAACAACCAGCATCAGCAGCGCCATCGCAGCTGATACGAAATAGACAGCGCGCCAGCCGGACAGATCCGCCACCCATCCCGCCATGGTACGCGCCAGCAGCAGCCCGATTACCACGCCGCCTTGCGCCACGCCGACCACGCGGCCGCGTTCGGCGGGTGCGGCGGCACTAGCAGCATAGGCAATCAAGCCCTGTGTCATGGCTGTGCCGAGCAGGCCCACGCTCAGCATGCCAAGCAGCAGAACTGCCGGAGACGATGCCATGCCAACTGCAATTAATGCAGCGCACAGCAAGCACAATTGCGCCATGGTCAGGAGTCGCCGATTCATCAGGTCGCCTAAGGGCACCACGAACAACAAGGCTAGCGCACAGCCAATCTGGGTAGCTGTGATGACGATGCCGATCGACGCCTGGCTAAAACCGAAGTCCGCAGCCAAAGCATCCAACAGCGGTTGCGCATAGTAGACGTTGGCCACACTCAAGGCGCAGGCGACTGCGAACAACAGCACTAGTCCCTTGCTGAGAAACGGCGAGATAGTCGCTGATTGGTCGATAACCTGGCTTTCCGCCATATTGAATTCTGGTCCGGCCTGCGGGCACGAAATTCGGCAATGTTGATGATTTGCCATGAAGTAGTTCCTTTTTAAAACTGGTTTCAAATTAAAACCAATTGAATTTTAGGTTTTCTGGTTTTAAAATGCAACTAGAATGCATGGAATAGCCTGATTAAGGAAGAGCATGGCCAAGAGAAAGAGTTTGAAAAGCGATAGCTGTCCGGTAGCCCGTTCGCTGGATGTCATCGGCGATCGCTGGTCGCTGCTGATCATCCGCGATGCATTCGACGGCATGCGTCGTTTCGGTGAGTTCCAGAAGAGCCTGGGGGTGGCGCGCAATATCCTGGCCGACCGTTTGCAGACTCTGGTCGCGGAAGGCATTCTTGAAGTTGCCCCAGCCTCTGACGGCACCGCTTACCAGGAATATCTGCTTAGCGCCAAAGGCGAGGGTTTGTTTACCGTTGTGGTTGGCTTGCGGCAGTGGGGTGAAAAATACCTGTTCAGTAAAGGCGAGGCCTTTTCCCGGATGCTAGAAAGCGCCAGCGGCAAGCCCGTGCAGAAAATCGAGCTGCGTTCGCGCGAGGGGCAACTGCTGGGGCCGGCAGATACGGTGGTGCGCAAGGTCGATAGCAAGCAAGAGCGTTGATGCTGTTTGTCTGAGCGTCGCCTTTGGTAAAGACTCGCTACATGACGTAAACGAGAACGGAGTACAGGTCGCGCTTGCGGCGCTCGCTGTACTCCGTTGTGTGCTCCATCGCTAAATTGCGAACACTGCAGGCAGTTGTCCGCAGTGTTCGCCGGCTTTTAGTTCTGCAAACCGCGTGGAATCGCACTCAGCAACTGGCGCGTGTAGGCATGCGTCGGGTTGTGATACAGCTCGTCCGAATTGGCCAGTTCCACCACTTTACCCTGATGCATCACCATCACCTGATCGGCCAGGTATTTGACTACCGACAGATCATGCGAGATGAAGATGTAGCTCATGCCGAACTCTTCCTGCAAGTCTTGCAGCAGGTTCAAGACCTGCGCCTGCACGGACACGTCCAATGCCGACACCGATTCATCGCACACCAGGATTTCAGGGCGCAAGGTCAGGCAGCGGGCAATCGCAATCCGCTGCCGCTGGCCGCCAGAGAATTCATGCGGATAGCGGTGGTAGGCCTGCTGTGGCAGTCCCACTTTTTGCAGCAGTTGCATGGCCATCTCGGTGCGCTCGTTGTCGTCGCTGCCGATCTGGTGGATGCGCATCGGCTCCAGCAGGATCTGGCCGATGGTGAAGCGCGGGTTGAGCGAAGCGTAGGGGTTCTGGAAAATGATCTGGATGCGCCGTTTGTAAGACATGAAATCACGGTTGGACATGCCGATGATGTCCTTGCCTTCGAACAGCGCCTGTCCGGCAGTGGCCTGATGCAGGCGCATCAGAGTCAGGCCGACGGTGGTCTTGCCGGAGCCGGATTCACCCACCACACCCAAGGTCTTGCCACGCGCCAGCTTGAACGACACATCTTGCACCGCTTTGAATTCCTTGCGGCCAAACAAGCCTTCGCGGAAATAGAAGCTCTTGCCCAGATTGCGTACGTCCAGCAAGATGTCTTCCTGTCCGCTGCAACCGCGGGTGCGTTCCCGTAAATCCAGGTCTGCGCCGTTGTGGCCGTTCATGTAGTCGCTAATGACCGGCAAGCGCCAGGGGCGGGTATCGAGTGAAGGGCGGCACATCAGCAAGGCTTTGGTGTACGGGTCTTGCGGCGCTTCAAAGATTTGCCGGACGTCGCCGTTTTCGCGTACTTCACCGTGGCGCATGACGATCACCTGGTCAGCGATTTCGCCGACCAGCGCCAGGTCATGGGTGATGAACAATACCGACATCTTGTGACGTTTGCGTAAGGCTTCGATCAGGTCGATGATCTGTTTCTGGATCGTGACGTCGAGCGCGGTAGTCGGTTCATCGGCAATCAGCAATTTCGGTTCGCAGGCGATCGCCATGGCAATCATCACGCGCTGTTGCTGGCCGCCTGACATCTGACTCGGGTAGGCATCGACCTTGGTTGCCGGCGATGGAATCCCGACTTCCTCCAGCAATGCAATTGCGCGTGCGCGGGCCTGCTTGGCGTTCATGCCCATGTGCAGCTGCAGTACTTCGCCGATCTGGAAGCCGACGGTGAATACCGGGTTGAGCGATGTCATCGGCTCTTGGAAAATCATGGAGATTTCCTTGCCGCACATGTCGCGTCGTTCGTCAGGCGACATGGTCAGCAGGTTACGGCCTTCAAACTCGATCACGCTGGTGGCGGCAATACTGGAATTTTCCTTGGGCAGCAAGCCCATCACGGCCAGCGAACTGACCGATTTGCCGCTGCCTGATTCGCCGACCAGGGCGACAGTGGTGTTGCGTGGAATATCAAAGGAAATCCCTTTGACGGTTTCCACCATGGTTTTTTTATCGGTGCGAAAACTGACGCGCAGATCGCGTACGCGCAACAACGGTTGTTCGCCGTTGTTCGCTGGATGGTTGTGGTTAGTCGAATCCATGATGTCTCCTATTTCAGCTTCGGATCAAGGGCGTCGCGCAGCGCATCGGTGAACAGCGAGAACGCCGTTACCAGGATCGCCATGGCGATACTTGCAGCTGCCAGCTGCCACCACTTACCCAGAATTAATTCGTTTTGTGCTTCGTTCAGCATGCTGCCCCAGGATACGACGCCGACCGGCACGCCGAAACCGAGGAAGCTCAAGATCACTTCCGACTTGATGAAGCCGACTACCGAGATCGACAGTTGCACCAGCGACACGTGGCTGACGTTAGGGAAGATATGGCCGAACATCTTGCTCCAGTGGCTGGCGCCGATAGCATCTGCCGCCATCACGTATTCACGGGTTTTGTGCTTCATGTATTCGGCGCGGATCAGGCGGTAGGTGCCGGTCCAGCCGGTAAGGCCGAGAATCAGCACGATCGCCGTTACGCCCTTTTGCTGGAGTACCGCGGCGACCGCCAGGATCAGCAACAGGTAAGGGATGGAAGTGAAGATGCTGTAGAACCAGTTGAAGGCATCATCGACCCAGCCGCCGAAGTAGCCGGAGACCGCACCGAAGATGGTGCCCAGGGCAACCGCCAGCAGCGCAGCAACCAGACCGACGATGATCGAGGTTTCAGCACCCTTGATGGTTTTCTTGATGATGTCGTGACCCCATTTGTCGGCGCCGAACGGCAGCGTCGGTTTGCGGATCAGCGTCTCGCTGCCACCCTTTTTAGCCAGGTCGGCGCGGATTTCAGCCATCTCTGCCGCTAGAGGATCGACTATGCCATAGTCGTTGGCAACTACCGGCGGCGTAGCTGCCGCCGTGCCGCTCTTGCGCAAATCGCGCAGGATGTCGCGCAGCGGATCGACCGGATTTTCCGGCGGTGGCGCTTCAACTACGGCATCGTTGTCGCTGAAGCCGCGTTCGGCTTCGGTTTGCGCGCCCATGAAGGTAGGCGGCGCGTAGTTGACGCCGACTTCCTTCGACCAGTCGCTGGCGATCATGCCGCTGGCCGAGAGCGCCAGCATGACCAGGTACAGGCCGACCACGGCAAGTGCGAGCATGGCGACGTGATCGGCGCGCAGGCGGCGCCAGGCCAGGGCCCAAAGGCCAGGAGAATGCGTGGCGCCGGGACCGGTAGCCAGGGTTACGGTGGTTGCTGCAGGCGCCGCTTGGGTAGGGGCCTGGTGGATACTTTGAGTCATGGCGGCTCCTACTTCAGTTGAACGCGTGGGTCGACGGCTTGGTACAGCAAGTCAGTCAACAGGTTGAATATCATGGTGGCGGCGGCGACATAAATCGTGATCGCCTTGATCACCGGGAAATCGCTACGCTCAACCGCCAGGATGACTTCACGGCCGATGCCTGGAATCGAGAAGAAGCGCTCGATCAGGAATGCGCCGATCAACAGCGCCGGCAGGTTCGACATGACGTTGGTGATGATAGGAATCGCGGCGTTGCGCAACACGTGCACCCACAGGATGCGGCGTTCCTTGACACCCTTGGCGCGCGCGGTGCGGACATAGTCCTGGTTGACTTCATCCAGCACGAAGGTGCGGTACAGGCGCAGGCTGGGGGCGATACTCACCGCCAGCATGATCAGGATCGGCAGGGCCGAGTAGTGGAACAGGTTTTCCCAAATATTGTTACCCCAGCCTTGCACCGGGAACAGGCTCAGTTTGTAGGCGAACCAGTATTGGAACAGGATGATGTAGACCAGGATACTGATCGACATGCCGACGGTACAAGCCACCATCACCGCGCGGTCGGTCTTGGAGCCACGCACAAAAGCCACGGCCAGCGCCAGCGCTACGGCGATCAGGGTTTCCAGTATGGTCAGTGGAATCAGCACGGTCATGGATGGCCCGAGGCGGGTCAGGATGACGTTGGCCACCGATTCACCGGTACTCCAGCTGGTGCCGAAGTTGAAGGTAACGATTTGCTTGATGAAGATCCAGAGCTGGATGTAGTACGGCTGGTCGATGCCGAGCTGGGTACGGATGTTGGCGATCTGTTGCGGATTCGACATCTTCCCGGCCAGGATATAGGCCGGGTCGCCACCGACCCAGTTGAACAGGAAAAATACAAGTACGATGACGCCGAGCATGGTCGGCAGCATTTGCCAGAGGCGTCGCAGGATATAAGCGGTCATGATGGTTCCTTAATCTGGCTCAATGCAGGCGTTGGCCCGAAATTTCGGCAAAGAATGCCTTGCTGTCAGGCTCGCGGCCGAGGAAGGCACTGACCATCTCGCCGGCTGGCTTTTCAGCGCCGCGCGACAGGATGTCCTGGCGATACAGATGGCCGACCTCCGGGTTCATCAATTTGCCGTTATAACGCGACAGCATGTCCAGCGCCAGAACTTCCGACCACATGTAACCATAATAACCGGCTGCATAGCCGCCCATCAAATGGCCGAACTGGCCCGGGAATTCGGTGCCGGGCACGTAACCCAGTGGTGTGGCGCCTTCCATTTGTTGCCAGACTGCCAGCGGTTGTTCCTGACCGGCCTTGTCGTTATGGATGGTCATGTCATAGCTCGCGTACAGCAACTGGCGTGCATAGCGTATGCCGCGGCCATAGTTATGGGCCGCTGTCAGGCGTTGCAGCAAAGCGTCGTCGATGGTTGGGCAAGCAGTCTTGCAGAAACCGGCCAGCAGCGTCAGCGACTCTTTACGGCGCGCCCACTCTTCATACATCTGCGATGGTGCTTCGACAAAATCGAGCTCGACGTTGGTGCCGGCCTGGGCGACATACTTGGTGTTCGACAGCACGCCATGCAAGACGTGGCCGAATTCATGCACCAGGGTTTCCAGTTCGTCACTGTTCAAACCGTTGCGATCGAAGTTGGTCACCAGCGTTGAAATCGGCGTGCGGCGGGCCAGTGTGCTGACGCCTCGGGTACCCCAGGCGGCGGCATGGCCGTACTTGCCTTCGCGCGGGAACAGATCCAGATAGATGCCGGCGATACGTTTTTTGCTTGTGCTGTCGATAACGTCGTAGTACTGGACTTCAGGATCCCAGACCGGTACTTCCACCCGTTTGAATTCGACGCCATACAGCGTGCTGGAAACATGCAGGATCCATGGCACTGCGGCATCGGTAGGGAAGTACTTGCGCAGGGCTTCCTGGTCGACGTTGTAACGCGCCTGTTTGATCTTCTGCTGCCAGTACTCGGCATCCCAGCGTTCCAGCTTGGTATCGGCCAGTGGCGTTTTCAGGGTTTCCGATTTGAATACGCGCAGTTCTTCGATTTCCTTGATTTCCAGCTGGGTAACTGCGGTTTTCACTTCAGTTAGGAATTTGTCGACGGTTTGCGGATTTTTCACCATGCGGCGACGGGTTACCAGGTCGGCATAGCTTGGCAGGCCGAACAATGCCGCCATTTCATGGCGCAGGTCCATGGCTTCTTTCAGGATCTCCAGATTCTTTGGCGTACCGTGATTGGTGAACGCGATCTGATAGCGGCGGCGTGCATCGCTGTTATCCGCCGACTCCATGAACGGTTTGTAGTCCGGGTATTCGAAGCCGAGCAGGTAATTGCCTTTGTCATCGCGCTTGGCGCGGGCCAGATAGGCTGCCGGCATGCCTTGCAGTTCTGCCGGAGTGAATGTCAGCTTCTGATTATTGTCGCGAATATTACGCGCGAATTCCTGGCTCAGCTCACCCAGCTTGTCGAGGATCTCTTTCATCCTGGCCCGCTTTTCCGGGGGCAGCGAGACACCGGTGTCATCGAAGCTGTACAGGACGTCCTGACGCAATTTCTTCTCTATCGGGTCGCTAGGCTGGATGGCTTTGAAGCGGGCGTACAGTTTTTCGCTTTGCAGCAGATCGGTAGCGAATTTGTTGGTTTCAATCAGGCAGGCTTCGGTGGTGCTGCGTACTTTTGCGTCCGGTGAAACATTGTTGAGGATATCGACCGGACCTTGCAGGTCTTCCAGGGCGATCTGCAGATCGTTCCATTCGGTCAGCACTTTCTTGCTGTCTCTGGCATGGGCCGCCGGTAATTTCTCTAACATGGATACGCGCTTGCGCAGGCTGGTCAGAGTGTCCTTGCAAAGAGTTGGAACGTCGTCAGCTTTCAACAAGGGAATCAGCGGGCGTTGCGTATCTTGGGCGGCTGCCTGGTTCAGCATCAGCGTGAATAACGCTGTTGTGACCGGCAAGAAAAATGATGATGGTTTCATGCATTTCCTCAAATAGGGCTTAGTAATAGTTGATGGTTAGTAGGGACCGGGAAACCCGGGGAGCGGAAGGCGCTGGGCGATTCCGCTCCGTAGTGTTTTTATTTACGTTTTTCGATATCGAAATACATCCATTCGGTAGGCATGACCGGATGCTTCTTGTAACCGATCACACGCGGTTGCGCGATCATGTTGCGATAGCGGGCATAACCGATACGCGCCGGCGCATCCACTTCCAGGATGCGCGCCATCTTGTGATACAGCAGGTCGCGTTCCGGCCCGGCTGGCAATTTCTGCGAGGCAGCGTAGAGCACATCGTATTCGGGGATCTTGGAGCAGCCGTTATTGTTCTGGCCGACGTTCGGGCCGTAGAACAATTGCATGAAGTTGTCGCCGTCCGGATAGTCGGCAATCCAAGGTGCAGTACGGGTCTGCAGCTGGCACTCTTTTTCTGCCTTGAGCAGATCGGGGAAAGTTTTCAGATCCCCAACCATGCGGATATGGATAGTGTCGTAGGTTTTCTTCCACATTTCCGATTGCTGCTGGCCGTTGGAGTCGGCGCGGGCGGAATAGCGCACTGTCAGCGGCTTGCCGTCCGGCAGGGTACGATAGCCATCCTTGCCGATCTTGTAGCCGAACTTGTCGAGCAGGGCGTTGGCGACTTCCGGTTCGTACTGGATGCTGCTTTTGTAATCCGGATCGTAGCCGACGACACCTGGCGGAATCGGATATTCAAGCGGGATCGCTTCGTCGTTCCAGACCACCTTGATTTCTTCGCGCACGTTATGCGCCATGGCGATAGCACGGCGCAGGGCGATTTTTTCCTTGCTCATGCCGCCTAGTACCGGATCTTGCATATTCCAGTAGAAGTAGCTGATTTCAGGGTCGACGATGCGCGACAATTGCACGCCTTTTTTAACGAATTCCGGCTTCAGTTTGCCGCCTGCCATGACTTGCGGCGCCAGCGGACCCTGCAATTCGGTGATATCGACTTCGTCACCTTCGAACGCCAGCAAACGCGACTGATCTTCCACCATGACGCTGATTTCCACGCGGCCGATTTGCGGCATGCGCTTGCCCTTCATCTTGGCGACGATAGCGGCATCGCCCGGGTCGGTGCTGGGTTGGAAATCCCATGTATAGCCGCGGTAATCCGGATTGGCAGTCAGCACCATGCGCGAGCCGCGTATCCATTGGGTCAATATGTAGGGGCCGGTGCCGACCGGATGTCCCATCACGGTGCCTTGCGCATCGCGATATTTTTCGATCACTTCGCGGGCGACGGCGCTGGTTGGTTGATGCGCCAGGATCATGCCGAGGTTGAAGTCAGGTTGTTTCAGGTGGATCCGCAAGGTATAGCGGTCCAGCAGCTCGAAGCCGGGAACGTTGGTGTCGTAATCGAAATGACCGGTTTTCTTGGCTTGCGCCGCCACTTCGTCGAGGCCGACCACTTTGCCTTCCAGCAGCCAGGTTTGCGGCGAGGCCAGTTGCGGATCGAACAGGCGTTTCCATGAATAGACGAAATCGGCCATGGTCAGCTCGCGCTTCTTGCCGTTGAACGCCGCATCATCGGCAAAATAAATGCCTTTTTTCAGGCGGATGGTATAGGTCATGCCATCGGCGCTGACTTCCGGCAGCGCCGCGGCCGCGGATGGCATCAGCTTGGCCGGCCGCGCCAGGTATTCATAGGCGAACAGTGTTTCAAATACCGACTGATTGACCAGCTGCGAATACAAATCGCGCGTAACGGCCGGATCGAAACCGGTTTCAGGCGCCACGAATACAAAGCGCAGTACTTTGTCGGGATCTGCCGGGGAAATTGGCGCTGCGGCTGCAACCGATGCTTTCATCGGCAGCGCGCACGCTAAACAGGCAACCAATATCCCGCGTAACCAAAGCGAGTTCATACCATTTGTCTCCTTCAAATATCTCTAGCTAAATTGGAACTGCGGCAGGCGGATCACGCTTGCCGGAGCAGGGTTCTATTTCCGTATAGGGGGCGAATCAGTGTTTGTCGACATCGATGTACTGCCATTCAGCGTGCAGGATCGGGTGTTTTTTGAAACCCTTGACCCATGGTCGTACCAGCCAGCTGCGGATTCTGGTGGTATTCACAACCACGGCTGTGTCTGCTTCGATCTGTCGATTCATGTCCAGGTAAAGCTGATTGCGCTCGGGACCGGGCGGTAATGCCATGGCTTTGACATAGAGGGCATCGTAGGCTGGAGATTGATAGCAGCCGTGATTACCTTGACCGACGTTGGACCCGTACAGCAATTGCATGAAATTCTGCCCTTCCGGATAATCGGCCATCCAGGCGGCGCCCCACAGCATGAGTTTGCATTGGGTTGCGGCTTTCAGGTTGTCGGCAAAATTATTGATGATGAATTCTGAGCGGATGCCAATCTTGTCCAGACCGCGCTTCCACAGTTCTGACATTTCCTGGTAGAACACGGCCTGTTCACGGGTGAATTTCAATAGCAGCGGTTTGCCGTCCGGCATGGCGCGGTAGCCATCGGCGCCACGTTTGTAGCCGAAATGATCCAGCAACTTGTTTGCCAGCGCCGGATCGTAGGCAATACTATTGCGGTAGGCTGGATCGTAGCCGGTGACGCCTGGCGGGATGAACATTTCCAGTTTGGCGGCCTGGCCGTTACGTAATATGGATACTTCCTGCTTATTGTCGTAAGCCATGGCGATTGCGCGCCGCAGAGCAATCCTGTCCAGGCTGTTGCCGCCTATCGTCGGATCCTTGTAGTTCATGACGGTGTAGGTGATGCCGGCATCAAGCACACGTTGCAGCTGGATGCCTTGTTCAGAGTACTCGGGCTTCAGCTTTTCGCCATCCAATACTGTAGGGGCAGCCAGTTGCGGCATTTTGTCGAAGTCGATCTGCTTGCCCTGGAATGCCAGCCAGCGTGATTGTTCTTCTTCGATGATGTTGATTTCAACCCGGCCGACCTGAGGCATTCTCTTGCCCTGCATGTCTTTGACGATTTGTTTGTCGATGGGGTCGGAAGAGGGTTTGAAGTCCCAGGTAAAGCCGCGATATTCGGGATTGGCGACCAATACGATTTTGCTGCGGGGGACATAGGTTTGCAGCATGTACGGACCGGTTCCGACCGGATGCTGTCCACTTTGCTGACCGTAGGCGCTGATGACTTCTTGTGCTACCGCGCCGAAGGCGGCATACGCCATGACGTTAAGGAAGTTGTAGTCCTTGGCATTCAGTGTGACGCGCAAAGTGTAGCGGTCTGGCGCCTGTAAGCCTGCTACTGGCGCATCGTAGTTGAAGTGGCCGCTCTTTTGCGCCTGGGCAGCCAGGTCGTCAAGGCCTACGATCTTGCCCGCAATGAAACTCGCATGTACCGAGCGGCTTTGCGGATCGAGAACGCGCTTGATTGTGTATATATAGTCTTGGGCGGTCAGTTCTCTTCGTACGCCCTTGAAGGCGGGGTCGGGAGAAAAATAAATGCCTTTTTTGATATGGAAGGTGTAGGTCTTGCCATCCTCGCTGATTTCCGGCATCGATTCTGCTGTAGCCGGTACCAACTTGGCTGGTCGCGCCAGATAGTCATAGGTAAGCAAGGTTTCGTAGATGACCTCGCTTACCCAGCCGGAGTAAAAATTGGCGGTGCGGATCATATCGAAGCCATCGTCGGCAGCTTCGAACCCCATCCGTATAACTTTCGACGGGTCGGCCGGATTGGTCCCGGCATGGGCGCCGACGGCGCTGCCCGCGAAGGCTGTAAAGGCCAGCATTTGCGCTAGCAAGATCTTTTTGAATCTGACTGATTTCGACATTTTTCGAAGCATTTTCTTTTTGCCTTTTGAGCAAGTGGTTATTTTCTATATGTACTTAAGATTGCTTATCTTTGGCACAAAATAGCGTCATCTCCGATGACATCGCGCTAATTCACCGGTAGGTGAACGCGCAATCAAAACCTTTTTTACTTGGTAAATAAATAATATACGAATCTATACGCTTATTCTGTCTAAGTGAAACCTAGCATGTGGTTTGTCTCCTGTTGAGTGTAATTTTGCGGCTGATGACAGCCGTTTATTCCAGGTTAAGGCGGCATACTACAGAATCCCGCGCAAAAAGATAGATGAGCAGATAAATTAGCGTTTAGTGTTTTTCAACATCGAGATACATCCAGTCTGCCTGCAGGATAGGGTTGCGCTTGAAGCCCTTGATCCATGGTCGGATCAGCCAGTTGCGCAGGCGCGACACACTAAGCACCCAGGCAGTATCGGCTTCCATCTGGCGGCTCATCTCGATATACAGCTGATTTCGTTCCGGGCCCGGCGGCAACGCCTTGGCCTTGACGTAGAGCGCATCGAAGGCCGGCGAGCTATAGCAGCCGTTGTTGCCTTGACCTACGTTCGGGCCATATAGCAGCTGCATGAAATTATCGCCTTCCGGGTAGTCTGCAATCCAGGAACCATTCCACATCATTAATTTACATTCCGTCGCTGCCTTCAGATTGTCGGCAAAATTGCTTACCCGAAAATCGGCGCGAATACCGATTTTGTCGAGTCCGCGCTTCCATATTTCCGAGAGAACCACATTGATTGCCTGTGCTTCAGTGGCTATTTTCAAAATCAGCGGCTTGCCGTCGGGGAGGGTGCGGTAACCGTCGGCGCCACGCTTGTAGCCGAAGTGATCAAGCAATTTGTTTGCCAGCACCGGATCGTAGGCAATGCTGTTACGGTAATTGGGATCGTGGCCGACGACTCCGGCTGGGATCGCCATTTCTGCTTTTACTGCCAGCCCGAGGCGGACCTGGGATATTTCATCCTGGATGCTGTAAGACATTGCGATCGCACGTCGCAGGGCGTTTTTCTCCAGGCTGCTGCCGCCGATGACAGGGTCCTTGTAGTTCAAAAACGTGTAGACCACACCTGGCTCGACTACGGTGTCCAGGCGGATGCCCTGATCAACGAAGGATGGTTTCAGCTTTTTCCCATCCAGTACCGTTGGCGCTGCTGCCTGGGGCAGGTAGTCAAGATCGATTTGCTTGCCTTGAAAAGCCAGCCAGCGTGATTGCTCTTCCTCGATGATGCTGACCTCGACACGGCCAACCTGCGGCATTTTCTTGCCCTTCATGTCGTTCACCAGCTGGTCGTCCCAGGCGGTGCCGGTCGATTTGAAATCCCAGGTGTAGCCGCGGTAATCAGGATTGGCGACCAACACGATTTTGCTGCGGGGGACGTATTCCTGCAGCATATAAGGGCCGGTGCCAACCGGGTGAGCCCCGGTCTGGTCGCCGTAGGCGTCGACTACTTCGCGTGCTTGCGCGCCAAAGGCGACGAATCCCATGATGTACAGGAAATTGTAGTCGGGTGCAGTAAGTGTGATCTGAAGCGTGTAGCGATCAGGGGTTTGCAGGCCGCTTACTGGCGCGTCGTAGTCGAAACGGCCGGTTTTTTGCGCTTTGGCGATCAACTCATCCATGCCGGCGATTTTTCCTTGCAAGACGTTGGCAGATGGCGAACGGTTCTTGGGGTCGAGAAAACGCTTGAAAGTATAGGCGTAGTCTTGGGCAGTCAGTTCGCGGCGAGTCCCTTTGAAGGCGGGGTCTGGCGCAAAGTAAATTCCCTTCTTGATATGGAAGACATAGGTTTTGCCGCCGTCGCTCACCTCTGGCATGGCCTCTGCCGTCCCGGGTATCAGCTTGGCAGGGCGTGCCAGATAGTCATAAGTTAAGAGGCGCTCAAAAATCGCTTCAGATAGCCAGCTGGTATAGGCGTTGACGGTACGAACGGGATCAATGCCATCGTCCGCTGCCTCGAAGGCTGCGTGCACCACTTTGGACGGATCTGCTGGATTATTGCCCGCTTGCACCGTAAATGTTGCACCTGCGATGCAGCCAAATAGCATTATTGGTGCAATGCACGATTGCTTGAGTTGCCTTAAGTTCCACATGGTCTAAATTCTTTTTCCTTGTCTTTTAAGTATCGAAATATTCTATTTGCCAAGCGGAAATGGCTTATTTACGCCGTTAAACTGCCCTATTCGTTTTTGCTTATACCCGTATGCGTATTTGTTATTTGGCGTATATAAGCAACAGTATCGCAGGCGTTCCCAAATTTAATGCTGTTTTTATTTTTTTTAGGATACACTATTTTAGCTGCATTACATTGTGTGGCATGTTTTTTGCTTGTAGGTGTCGACGGGAAAGTTTCTGGCAAACAATCACAAATTGGGACCCGAAAAGTAACCGTGCAGTACTGTTTTACACGCGAAATAAAATCTGCTTTTTGGTCGTTGTTGTACAAAGATTTTTGACGCATCGCTCAGAAGGCGATTAACAAATCGTGTTTGCTTTATTACAAAAATTTAAATTTCAACTCTAACTTTTACCCATAGGGAGTTTGGTTATGATGAAGGAACGGGGATTGCCACGTTCGCTGCGACTGATGTTTTCAGGCGGCGTAGCTGTTGGGCTAGGACTGTTGGCCCATTCAGTGCAGGCGCAGGAGACGAAGACGGACGATGCTCCGCAAATGCAACGGATCGAAGTTACTGGTTCGTCGATTAAACGGGTAGCGAACGAAGGTGTTTCGCCTATCACGATTATCAAGGCTGACGATTTTGCCAAAGCAGGTATCACCACTGCCTCGGAAGCGTTAGGTACCATCTCTGCGAATCAATCGCAATTTACGACTTCAACTAACGTTGGTAAGGGCGGCACCGTTGGTGCATCGGCCGACTTGCGTAGTCTGGGCTCGAACAAAACCCTGGTGTTGCTGAATGGCCGCCGTCTTGCCAATAGCGCATTTGACGGCTCCACTGTCGATTTGAACGTCATCCCTATCGCAGCCCTGGACCGCGTTGAAATCCTGCGCGACGGTGCTTCTGCGATTTACGGTACCGACGCGATCGGCGGCGTGATCAACTTCATCACCAAAAGATCGTATACCGGCCTGAACGTTTCCGGCGAAGGCATCATTCCTTCGCAAAGCGGCGGTCAGGAAGGACGTATCAATGTATCCGGCGGCTTCGGCGATCTGGATAAAGACGGCTACAACGTTTTTGGCGTAGTCGACTACCATAAACAAAGCAAGATAACTGCCTCACAGCGCGGCATTACCGGCTATGTTCCAAGCCTGGGCTTGAGCCAAACCAGCGGTAATACCTTCCCAGCCAACTTTGTCGACACTGGTAACGGCGTCTCTGGCAATCCTTTGCTGGCAACCGGCTGTAACGCAGCGCATCTGAAGCCAAACGCCAAGGGCACTTCTTGCCGCTACGACTATTCCTCAACCATCGATGTAGTGCCTGAGACTTCTGAACTTGCCGTGATCGGCAAGGGCACGTTGAAATTGAATGCCGACAACAAGGCATCGATTGAATACCTGCATTCCGAAAGTAAAGTGACGCAAACCGTCGCAGGCGACGTGTTTGCCGGTAACGGTAGCGACTATCTGCTGCCTAGCTCCAGCAAGTATTACCCAGGCAACGGCATTACTCCTGCTGTCGCTGGTTTGAGCGGCGATCCTTTGTCGGTCAACTTCCGTTCTGCAGGATTTGGCGGCCGCGTAAGCGAAGCTAAAAACACCGCAGACCGTTTGCTGTTGGCTCTTGACGGCACGATGTGGGGCTGGGATTACAAGACTGGCCTGAGCTATGCAGTCAGCAAGGCGCAGGAAACACTGGTAAGCGGCTATCTGAACAATGATTCCGTAAGAGCAGCGCTGTTGAACGGCACTCTGAATCCATTCGGCGCATCTGATCCAGGCGTGTACGACGCGGTTAAAAACTCCGGTAAATACCTGGATGCTAAAACCACCATCTCGTCGATCGATTTCACTGCAAGCCGTGAGATCGCGCAATTGCCGGCTGGTCCTCTCGGTTTTGCTATCGGCGGCGAATACCGTCATGAAACAGCGGAATACGACATCATCCACTCGGTTGCCGACCTGTCCGAAAGTACAGGCTCGTCGACTTCCAAGTCGCAATCGGGCAAGCGTAATGTTGGCGCCGTATTTTCTGAGTTGAGCATCCCGATCGTCAAGGATCTGGAAGCGCAATTAGCCGTGCGTTACGATGACTACAGCGACGTTGGCAGCACCATCAATCCAAAGATCGGCCTGCGTTGGCAGCCAGCCCAGAACTTGATGATCCGCAGTTCATACAGCACTGGCTTCCGGGCACCAAGCTTGTACGAACTGAACCAGCCTGCCTCGACCACCTACACTTCCGGCTCCTATAACGATCCGAAACTGTGCCCAGGCGGTAATGTAGCTCCAGGCGGCGTTGACGTGCGCGATTGCAATACGCAATTCTTCACACAAACCGGTGGTAACAAGTCTCTGCAACCAGAGAAATCGACTTCGTTCACCCTGGGTACGGTTTTCGAACCTGTCAAGGACGTAACTGTTTCGATCGACTACTGGAATATCAAGATCAAAAACCAGATCGGCGTGATTTCCGAAGCAGATATTTTTGCTGATCCTGCGAAGTATGCAAATCTGTACGTTCGCAAGCCAGATGGCTCGCTGGACTACATCGTCCAAACCAACCAAAACATGGGTAACGTTCATACCCAAGGTTTCGACTTGGGTCTCGGATGGCGTTTGCCTAAGACCGGCTTTGGCGACTTTGCATTCTCCATTGACGGCACTTACGTTACGCAGTACGACTACCAGAGCGAAAAGGGTGGAGCTTACCTGAACAATCTGGCTGTTTATGCTGGTGGTGTCGGCTCCACACCAGGTGTGGTTTTCCGGTGGCGCCATACTGCAGCGGTTAACTGGAAGAATGGTCCATGGAGCGCAACGTTCCAGCAAACCTTCAGCACTGGTTACGTAGATGCAAACAACTCTGTGTCGGCTCCTTACGATACGCATAACGTTGGTTCATATACCCGTTACAACACTTCGTTGACCTACACTGGTATCAAGAATCTGACGCTGACAGGTGGTATTAAGAATATTCTTAATAAGAAACCGCCTGCCAGTAACCAGATCGATAACTTCCAGATCGGCTACGATCCACGATACGGCGACATCGTTGGCCGTGCGTTCTTCGTTCGTGCCAACTATCAATTCTTCTGATAGCGAGAAGCGATTGACTTAAGTTCTTTTTGTAAGCAGACCACCTGGGAAGTTTTCCAGGTGGTTTTGGCTTTTCAGAATGCGTAAACTTAGAGCGATCATTCTGCTGTTTTATTAGGCATTGATGTAGTATTTGCGGACGCGCACTAATTAGGGGAGAGTGATCTGATACTTTTTTGTTGGCTTGATAACAAAATGGTGTTTGATAATTTAACCTTGTATCGAATCGTTTTGCATAGCGGGCGCGGGTCGATTGGTACAATTTTTGCGTTACCGTAGATTGGTTAGTTGTTCACTCATCAGATTGCATGTGGTTTTAGCAATTGAATAATGTAGTATCGGAGGAAAGAGGCATGGATTTCACGCAGGATGGGAGAAACCCTTCCAAGAATATAGTTGGCATCAGCGTGGTTGTTCTTCTGCATGTAGCTCTAGTTTATGCGTTGATTACAGGGCTAGCCCGTAAAGTTGTCGAAGTGATTCAGCAACCGGTCGAAACCAAGATCATCGAGGAGATCAAGCCGCCGCCACCGCCACCACCACCGGACAAGCCGGTTCCGCCACCGCCAAAATCGGTTGCGCCACCGCCACCGTTCGTACCTCCACCAGAGGTAAAAGTAACGCCGCCGCCACAAGAGAACGTGATTGCAGCTGTAACCAACGTCAAACCACCGACCAATGACTTGCCTACTTCTGTAGCGCAGCCATCGGCTACCGGCGAAGCAGGACCTTCGCATACCAGTGCAAAAATTGCTGGCAATTGCGACAAGCCGGAGTATCCAAGAACTTCTTTGCGTAATGAAGAAGAGGGTACCGTTACTGTCAAGCTGACTATTGGCGCCGACGGTAATGTGGTCGATTCCACTGTTGAAAAGAGCAGCGGTTTCAAAGATCTGGACAGAGCCACAACCAAAGCGTGGAGCTTGTGCCATTTCACTCCTGCAATGGCTGACGGTAAAGCTGTTCAATCTACGACAAAAATGCAGTATGTCTGGAAGCTGGAATAATCAAAGTGTAGAACCACTACCTTGTCCGTTATCCTAGCAATCTAATTTATAAAATTTGGAGTATTAGTATGTCTACCACTCGTAATCGCTTATCCGCCCTGGCTGCCGCCCTGATGATCTCTGCCATGACGATCTCGCCGCTGGCCGCTATCGCCCAAACTCCTGCTGCAGCATCTGCTACTGCTGCTTCCGCACCGGCTGCCGCCGATGCTCCTAAAGCTGCCGAAACCGCAGCAGCATCGCTGGCCGATACCCCGACTCCACCACCGCTGCCTGCAGCCAAGGAAACCGTCGATAACCCATACGGCCTCGACGCCCTGTGGAAAGGCGGCGACTTCGTTGCCCGCGGCACCCTGATCATCCTGGTGCTGATGTCGATGGGTAGCTGGTACATCATCATCACCAAGCTCATCGAGCAAGTGAAATTGATGGGCCAGGCTAAAAACGCACAAAAGACTTTCTGGAAAGCCGCTACGGTTGAAGCCGGCGTTACCGGCCTGAAGCCAAACAGCGCTTACCGCTTCATCGCTGAAAACGGCGTGAACTCGACGCATCACCACGATGGCGCCTTGTTGGAACAAATCGACCTGAACACCTGGGTGACGATGTCGATCCAGCGTTCGGTAGAAAAAGTCCAAAGCCGCCTGCAAGATGGCCTGGCCTTCCTGGCAACGGTTGGTTCGACTGCACCGTTCGTCGGTCTGTTCGGTACCGTCTGGGGTATTTACCACGCGCTGACAGCGATCGGTATCGCCGGTCAGGCTTCGATCGACAAAGTTGCCGGTCCGGTCGGTGAAGCGCTGATCATGACTGCAATCGGTCTGGCAGTGGCTGTGCCTGCTGTGTTGGGTTACAACTGGCTGGTTCGCCGCAACAAGAGCGCCATGGAAGAAATCCGTTCGTTCAGTGCTGACCTGCACTCGGTTCTGTTGAGCGGCGTAATGTCCTCGAGCTCGGCGGTCCAGGTTGCCCATATCAATAAAAAGGTTGGCTAATCATGGGAATGTCACTCGGTTCATCCGATGGGGATGAAGACGAAGTGATCGGCACGATCAACACGACGCCGCTGGTCGACGTCATGTTGGTGTTGCTGATCATCTTCCTGATCACGATTCCGGTGGTGACGCATACGATTCCGGTGAAGTTGCCACATGAAATCGACGAACCTTATAAAACCAAGCCAGAAAACATCAACCTGGCGGTGAATAAGCAAGGCGACATGTTCTGGAACGAGCAGCTGGTGCCGAACACGGCGACGTTGCTGTCGAAGTTGAAGGAAGTGGCGGTTATCGTGCCACAACCGGAACTGCATATCCGTGGCGATCAGCAAACCAAGTATGAATACATCGGCAAGGTGATCCTGACTGCACAGCGGGCCGGGATCGCCAAGATCGGGTTCATTACTGAACCGCCTGCGCGCAACTAACCAGATAACGCGTGGGCACGCGTGCCCACCCTACAACTGCGCAAAATGGACGTAGGGTAGGCAAGCAGTTTTGCCCACGCGTGCACCGGACAGTTGAGCAAGCAGGCGGTTTGAAACATTAGGAGCATCAAATGGGTATGAATGTAGGTTCTTCCGGCGGCAGCGCCAATGATCCGGAACCGATGATGGAAATGAACATGACGCCGTTGATCGACGTCATGCTGGTATTGATCATCATGCTGATCATCACGATTCCGATCCAGAATCACGCCATCAAGCTGAACATGCCAACCGGTAATCCACCACCGCCACTGGCCTTGCCGGTAGTGGATACAGTGGATATCGATCCGACTGGCACAGTGATGTGGAACGGTACGCCGATGGCCAGTCGTACTGAACTGGAAGATCGGTTGAAGACGGTGGTAGCAGGCGGCAATATCGATGAAGTGCATCTGCGTCCGAACAAGCTGGTGGAGTACAAGTCAGTCGCTGCCGTGATGGCATCGGCGCAACGGCTGGGCGTCACCAAGATCGGTATCGTCGGTAACGAGCAGTTCATGGATAGTAAATAATATTAGTATTAGTATTAGTATTAGTATTAGCATTTGTTTTCCGCGTCAGAAAATAGGCAGGTCACACCTGCCTATTTTCGTTTTCGATTGAAAGAATAGTTATGTCCAAATTACGATTCGCACCAATTTTCATGTTGCTGGCCGCAGTGGGCCTGACCACTGCACTTCCTATGGCTGGTATTGCTCCGCTGGCCTACGCCGCGGATGACAGCGCTAAAGCCGAGACAGTGCGTCCGGAAATAGGGGTACCGTTGCAAGCAGCGCAGGCGCTCATCAAAGAAGAAAAATATAAAGAGGCGCTGGCCAAGATCGCAGAAACCGACGCTGTCGCAAACAAGACACCCTACGAAATTTATTCCATCGATCGTCTGCGCGGCGCTACCGCAGCGCGCGCTGGCGATACCAAGCTGGCGGGAACTTCGTTTGAAGCCGTGGTTGCTTCCGGGCGTCTGGAGCCAGCTGAGCAGGCCAAGATTGTCAAGGCTTTGGGTAGCCTGTATTACGAAGCTCAAAACTATCCTAAAGCCATCGAATGGTTATCGCGTTCGTTGAAAGAAAACGGCAACGATCCGCAAACACGGACCTTGCTGATTCAGTCTTACTATCTGAGTAACGACATTCCACGCACCACCAGCGAGCTGCAGAAAGACATCGCCGCAGATGAAAGCGCCGGTCGGGCGCCGAGCGAGATGAACCTGAAGTTGCTGATCAGCTGCGCGCTCAAGACCAATGACAAAGCGGCGTACCTGACTGCGTTGGAAAAACTCACCACTTACTATCCGAAGAAAGAATACTGGGCTGATTTAATCAACCGCGTCCAGGGCAAGCCAGGATTTTCCGACCGCCTGATACTGGATGTCTACCGCTTGAAAGCAGCCACTATCAAGCTGCAAACCAGTGTCGAATATACAGACATGGCGCAGCTGGCGTTGTTGGCGGGATTCCCTGCGGAAGCCAAGCAAGTCCTGGATCAGGGCTACCAGGCGGGGTTGCTGGGAAGCGGTGCGGACGCGGCCAAGCAAAAGCGTTTGCGGGACCAGGCCAACAAGGCTGCAACCGACGACCTGAAAACCATGGCGCAAAGCGAAGCGTCGGTATCCAGCGCGAAAGAGGGCACCGGCCAGATCAATCTTGGTTATGCATTGGTCACCGCAGGGCAGTTTGACAAAGGCCTGGGATTGATGGAAGAGGGCTTGAAGAAGAGTGTCAAACGCAGCGAAGATGCCAAACTGCATCTGGGCATTGCATATCAGTTGGCGGGGCAGAAAGACAAGGCGATCCAGGCTTTCAAATCGGTGCAGGGTACCGATGGCGTCGCCGATCTGGCGCACCTCTGGACGATGCAGGTAAATCATCCTGTCAACTGAGCGGATGTAGTTGGGCGTACGTAGTTGAGCTCACGCATTGCGAAGTCGAATAGAAAACGTCTCATCTTTCGATGAGACGTTTTTCGTTAACTGTCGCCGGCTAAGCGGTAAACAGCGTGTACTTAGTTTTTAGGCGCGTGTGTGGTGCCAGAGCCAAACAACCCGCTAGCCTGGTCAGGCGAGAGCGTGTCAGTGCGAGATGTAGTTTTCTTGGATGGCATGTTACTGCCCGTGGTATAGACGGATTCCTGTTGTACGTTGGACGAGATGCTCTGGTCCGCCGCAGTCGTTGCGCAAGCGGACAGAAACGGCAGAAGCAGGGCACAGATGAAGAATGTTTTCATGGCGTATTTTCTTTGTCTCTAAAGTTGGAGTACGACAGTCTGTTGGTACAACTGGTAATACGGCTATGCAGACATGTGATACAGTAAGTTACATGCTAGAAGTGCAAGATAGCATAGTTGCTTTTAAAAAACGTTAGAGTAACAAAAAAAATCATCGCTGCGGTGCCGCGGCGTTTGAAAAAAATGCAGGTATGTCGACGACTGAAGACGGAGCGGGTATCACGATACCTTCACGATACTTTTTCCTCGCCGAACATGACGTGATCTTCCTGCCTCAAATCCTGATAGCATTCGCAAGCCCTTGCTTCCAGACCCAGCCGATTCAGCACCGTCATATGTCCACGCGTGTATTGGATCAAGCCTTCGTCCTGCAGTTTCCCTGCCGCTTCGGCAATCGATTCCCGCCGCACGCCCAGCATCGCGGCCATTGAACTTTGTGTGACGCTGATTTCATTGCCTGGCAAGCGATCAAGTGTCAGCAGCAGGGAGCGGCATAATTGCTGCGGAACGCTGTGGTGCCGGTTGCACACAGCGGTCTGGGACATTTGCGCAAGCAGTGTCTGCGTATAGCGCAGCAACAATCTCTGTAACGCGCCGCCACGGGTAAATTCTTCAGTCAGAATACCAGCCTTCAGGCGAAAGCCGTAACCCGCGCTTTTCACTGTAGCCCGGTTCAGGCACTTGCCACCGCCCATGAACAGGTTGATGCCCAGCACGCCCTCATTACCGATAACCGCTGTTTCGACCGAGCCGCCATCCTTCATGTCGTGCAGCAAGGAGACAATGCTGCTGGTTAGAAAATAGATATGACGCATCTCTCCATCTGCCTCGCATACCGTCATGTCGAATGGCATCGCGACAAATTCCAGATGTGGCTGCAAGCGCCTGAAATCTTCTGCCGGCAACGCAGCCAGCAGCTGATTTTGCAGGGGATTGTGGCCATACAGTCCGGCAATGCGAAGCGAGGTGAGGTTCTGCGTTCCCGGCTGAATTAAATTGCCGGCATTTGCCCCGCGCCGGATGGACAGCATCGCTGCATTATTTTTCGGGCTCTTTTTCAAGCCGCTGCAATTGTTCAATACCTGAGTCATCGCCATCTCCTTTGAGGATGTGGTTGTACTTCCATGTATTGATCATTGCATCGGTACAAGGTTTTCGACATCAGCGCATGTCCTCTTCTTCTGTAGGAATGCACTGACACGCATAGAGGACTGGCTAGTCGAAATATTGACTAGCTGGATAATTTTGCAAGAATTTCATCGCTGGCGCCGGCATGGCGCGGCACTGAAAAATAACGCGGTGGCTGCTCTGGCGCCAACCGCGTCTCGTATCCTAGCTTCCGGTAGAGGCGCTGGGAGATGCCGCAGCCGGTGCGGCGTCAGGGGCCGACGACGCAGGAGGAGCTGGAGGAGTAGCCGGCGGCGCAGCTTGTTGTGTTGCGGGAGGAGTTGCCATCGGGGAAGCACTTTGATCATCCGCTTTTTTACATCCGCTGAGCGCGATCATGGCAATTGCTGCAACGATAAATGTTTGTTTAATTAACATATTCTCTCCATTGAGACGGCAGCAGCATGTCAAACCGCCACCATCAAAGAAATTGAAAAAGAGTTGCTGACGTTTATATCTTTGTGCAAAAAAACGAGAATGTAAAGTTTCAATCTGTATTTTTGCTTGGGAAAAATCCTGTCCGGCAACTTGTTATCGGCCGCAAAGCCGCATGCAGCAAGCAAAGGCGGCAATTTTTCAGGGTGACACGCTAAGTTCGTTAGCGCACAAAACCGATCCGTAATTGCATTTAACCTTAATCACGTAATGCTACGAAAGTTACTTGTGGCGCCTGGAGCGACCTGTAAGCGAACTACGGTTGCATTGAATTTCGGGCCGCTCGCGATGACTTCAATTTCTTTTACGGAGGATCTATCATGAAAAATATTCGCACTCTTATGCTGGCTGTCTCGGCACTGCTATGTATGAATCTGGCCCAGGCACAAACCACCGTTTCTACCGATGATGCTGTTGGTGCTGCCGGTGCAGCGGGCGTCAGCGTTGGCGCCAAAGCGACTGTCTCTACCGATCCGCTGGTGCAAAAACGGCAATCCGACAGCGATGCCAAGGCGGATTACAAGGCTAAAAAGAAAACCGCAAAAGCAAATATGAAGGTAGAGAAAGCGGAGGCGAAATCCGATTTGAAAGAAGAGAAACAGGAATCGACCGATGTCCGCAACAAGGCGATGGCAACCGATCCGATACCTAAATAAATAAAATTCAACCTGCGTATGTCCCCAACGTCGGCCGCGCGGCCGTACGTTGGCGGCAGCAGATCAAGCGGTAGGTATCATGCCGTTGCAAGCGCCAGCTCGGCGGCGCTGCGCGCATGGATGGCGGTGGTGTCGAACAACGGTACCGGTGAATCTTCGGCGTCTATCAATAGTGAAATTTCGGTGCAGCCAAGAATGATCGCTTGCGCACCTTGCGCGATCAGGCCCGCTATCACACGGCGGTAATCGGCACGCGACGTTTCGTTCACTTTTCCCAGACAAAGTTCTTCATAGATGATGCGGTGAACCAGTTCGCGATCCTCCTGTTTCGGCGTCAATATCTGCAAGCCATGACGGTCACGCAAGCGATCTTTGTAGAACGCCTGTTCCATGGTAAAGCGAGTCCCCAGCAACCCTATGGTCGACAAGCCGGCCTTCTTGATTTCGTCAGCGGTAGGGTCGGCAATATGGAACAAAGGTATGTCAACCGCACCTTCGAGCGCGGCAGCAACCTTGTGCATGGTGTTGGTGCACAAGACCAGGAAGTCGGCGCCGGCGCGTTCCAATGCCTGCGCCGCTTCAGCCATTTTAGCGCCAGCGGCATCCCAGTCGCCAGCGTGCTGCAGGCGTTCTATTTCGTGGAAGTCGACGCTGTAAAGAATAATTTTGGCTGAGTGCAAGCCGCCTAGCCGTTGCTTGACCGTTTCGTTGATTTGGCGATAGTAGGGAACGGTCGACTCCCAGCTCATGCCGCCGATAAGGCCGATGATCTTCAAACAGACTCCCTGGTGGTCAAGGTTCTAGTATGCACAGAGCAAGAACATACTAGCGCAAAGCCGTACTTGACATTACTATTCCGGCATCACAAAGGAATAGCTTATGCCGCATCCCACCTCCCTGTCCAGTTTTGCCGCTGGCACCCGAGATACCTTGCCGATGTTGATTGGCGCCGCACCGTTCGGCGTGATTTTCGGCGCCCTGGCGGCGGCTGGCCCGTTGGCGCCGTGGCAAGGGCAACTGATGTCGCTGGGCGTGTTTGCCGGCTCCAGTCAATTCATCGCGGTCGGCCTGGCGGCAGGGCAGGTGGGCCTGCTGGTGATCTGGATGGCCACCTTCATCGTTAACCTGCGCCATATGTTGTACGCGGCGACTTTGCTGCCGCATATCAGCCATTTACCGGCACGCTGGCGCTTCCTGCTTGGCTTCCTGCTGACAGACGAAACCTTCGCCGTGATGAACGCCTACTACCTGAAGCACGGCCATGAACCGCAAGGACACTGGTATTTTCTGGGATCAGGTTTATCCATGTATGGCAACTGGCAATTCTGGACGCTGGTCGGTTTGCTGTTTGGTACGGTATTTCCGCAATTGCAAACGCTGGGACTGGATTTTGCGATGGTGGCGACTTTCATTGCGATTGTGGTGCCGCAGCTGTTTCGCCTGCCGCAACTGGCTGCCGCGATAGCCGCCGGATTGTTTGCCTGGTTCTTGCGGGACCTGCCCTACAAGCTGGGGCTGCTGGCAGCGATCATGGCTGGTGTAGGTGTCGGCCTGGCGCTGTCGCACTGGCAAGCGCTGCATCGCTCTACAAGGAAAAAATCATGATGTACACCCTGATGATTGCCGGCATGGCGCTGATCACTGTATTTATCAAGGCGGCGATTTTCATGCTCGGCGAGCGCGCAACTTTTCCCATCTGGTTGAAAGAAGCGCTGGCCTTTGTGCCGGTTACCGTGTTAACGGCGATTATCGTGCCGATGATACTGGCGCCACATGGTCAAGGCATGGAATTCAGCTGGCGCAATCCGCAATTGATTGCCGCCACCGCGGCAGTCCTGGTGTGCGCCGGAACGCGCAAGCAATTGCTGACCATCATGGTCGGACTAGCGGTTTTTTTTGCCTGGCAGTTCGGGGTGTTGGGGCAGTAGGGTGTCTGCTCAAGAGCGTGGCTCAAGAGCGTGGCTCAAACAGTGAATGTCAGCTGCGGGTCGAAGCTGGCATTTTCCGCGTTGCCGCCTCGCGCATAGCCACGGGGATTGCACAACACACGGGTTGCGCCGATCTTGTAATCGGAGCTGTCATGCATATGGCCATGCAGCCAGAATGCGGGCTGCCATGCCAGGATGCGTTGTTCCAGCTCGGACACGAAACACGCGTTCAGCGCCGATCCGGCAAAGCGTTCATGCACGCTGCGATAGTTGGGGGCGTGATGGCTGATCACCACGGTGGGGCCATCATGGCGCTGTGCGAATTGTTGCTCCAGCCAGCCCACCGTATCGTCGAACAACATTTGCGACAAGGCCGGTGTAAACGTCTCGGGAAAATCCGGCGACACCCGTATCCGTGAAAAATCCCTGACCAGTTCGGTTGCCTGCTTCAAGCCCTGGTCGCGTTGTTCGGCACTTTCAAAAAAGCGGAAATCGGTCCACAACGTACAGCCTATAAAGCGCACGCCATTGAGCAGCAACACCTGTTTCTGCAGGATATGCACGTGGCTGTCCTGCGCTGCGCTTCTGAGTTCTCGCATGGTGCTGACCAGATCGTTCCCGTAAAACTCATGATTGCCCGGAACAAAAATCGTCGGCACGTCGAATTGCCGCGCCCACTGTATGGCTTCCGTCGGCCGCCAGATATCGCCGGCCAGCACTACAACGTCGGCATCGGTTTGAGGCGGCGCCATCGGGTGCACCGACAAATGCAAATCTGAGAGCAATGAAATTTTCACGGTTTGACAATTGAGGATGAGGTGAAGACGCAAATCAAGCGGTTATTCCTGATGACGATGCGTATGTATTGATGAACATTCTAAACCAGACGGCCGTAGAGTTGCAGTCGCCTGGCATTATGCCCTGTGCAATTCGGGGAAAGAGATGACGGCAGGGGGAGTTTCACTCTTAAACGCTACCGGCATCCAGAGAATTCCGGATGCCGTACTGACGTTAGCGGGAGGTATATTACGCGTGCAGGTAAGCGTCTTCACCATGTAAATCTTCGTCCATGCGATCTTGTGTCTCCGCACCGACCTTGACCGGAGTGAACAGATTGATCAGCCACAGCATGCCGTAGGTAAAGGTGAACGCCCAGATGCCGGACAAGATTACCGCGCCGCATTGGGCGAAAAAGAAAGAGGTATTTCCCAGCAACAGGCCGTCAGCGCCATTGGCATTCCATGCTTTCGAGGCAAATACACCGAGCAAGATGGTACCGGCCATGCCGCCGACGCCGTGGACGCCCCAGACATCAAGCGCATCATCCCAGCCTAGCCGGTTTTTAAGCGCTACGGCGTAGAAGCAAATCAAGCCGGCACAAATGCCGATGATTGCCGCTGTGCTGAGGGAGACATAACCGGCGGCAGGCGTGATAGTCGCCAGGCCAGCCACACCGCCGGTCAACAAGCCGATGAATTTCGGTTTCTTGTGATAGAACCACTCGATGAACAGCCAGGTAATGGCGCCGAACGATGCGGCGACGTCGGTATTCAGGAATGCAGAAGCGGTGACTGCATCGACACGGAATTCAGAGCCGGCATTAAAGCCATACCAGCCGAACCACAGCAAGCCGGAACCCAGCGCTATCAGTGGCACGTTATGCGGTTTGAGCTCTACCTTCTGACGCCGGCCAACATATAACACCGAAGCCAGCGCGGCAAAGCCGGCAGTGTTATGCACCACAATCCCGCCGGCATAATCGAGCACGCCCCATTTGGCAAACAGGCCGTCGGGACTCCACACCATGTGCACAAACGGGAAATAAACAAAGACCAGCCAGCCGGTCAGAAACAGGAAATACGCCTTGAATGTCACCCGGTTGGCAAAGGCGCCGGTAATCAGCGCCGGCGTGATGATGGCGAACATCATCTGATACGCCACGTGCACGATCAGTGGAATGCCGGCATCGTTGCCGGTGTACATGCTCTCCAGCGTGATGCCATGCAGGAAAGCATAGTAGGTCGGATCGCCGATGATGCCGTGCCAGGACGGGCCGAAACACATCGAGTAACCGAAGGCGAACCACAGCACGGTGGTCCATCCCAAAGAAATGAAACTCTGCATCATGATGGCCAGCACATTCTTGCGTCCGACCAGGCCGCCATAGAAGAATGCGAGTCCGGGGGTCATCAGCATCACCAGGCTGGAGCACAGCAGCATGAATGCGGTATTGCCGATATTGATCGGCATGATTGGAGGTGTCATGGATAACGTCTTTTAATTGTTTTAATGGAAATAAGGAACCGGCTTGGGGGATTCCGGCATCGGCACGCCATAGCCGATCCGGGAGATATGCATGCTATAGATAAGGAGGTCCTTGTATAAGACGACAAAAAATCCTTTTATTCGGTATCCGAAGTATTGAATCCTGAGAAGTCTGAAATTTTGTCACGGGATTCAGAACCATCCCCGGCCCAGGTCGATGCACCGCCCAGCCAAATCCCATAGGGTCCTGCCATCTTCATCGTTACAAAACGGTCACGGAATCTTCATACCCCTGAAATATTTCACCGCAATACTTCGCTACATTAAAAAGATGCGCGGTAGCAATCTCATGGCTGAAATCAAACGAAATCCAGGCACCGGCGGTGCCGTTTTCAGCCATTCAATCTCGTTCCGCTCTCTGACGTAAATCCCCTCCCGAAATCACGCCTACTCTCATAAGGAAAACAGGATCATCATGACCAAGAAAAACCGACGCCATTTCTTGCGCACTGCCGGCACCGCGCTCGCGGCTACAGCTTATACAGCCACTGCAAATGCAGCTTTGCCGGAGGCAATCCGCAGGGCGCTGGCGATTCCCGCCAATAACAAGACAGGTACCATCCGCGATGTCGAGCACGTGGTGATCCTGATGCAGGAAAACCGCTCCTTCGATCATTATTTCGGTACGCTCAACGGCGTGCGCGGCTTTGGCGATCGCTTCCCGATTCCGCTGGCAGGCAAGCGCAACGTGATGCAACAGACTTACACCGACAAGAAAACCAAGCTGTCGCGCGTCATCCTGCCTTACCATCTCGACAGCAAGATCGGCAACGCTCAGCGCGTCAACGGCACCAGCCATTTTTACGATAACGCGCAGGACGCCTGGGACCTGGGACGGATGAACAACTGGCCGACCTACAAGCAGACGCAATCCATGGGGTATTACACCTCCGCTGAGCTGGATTTCCAGTTCGCGCTGGCGAATGCCTTCACGGTGTGCGATGCCTACCATTGCTCGTTCCACGGCGGCACCAATCCTAACCGGGTATTCCACTGGACTGGCAGCAATGACCCTGACGGCAAACTTGGCGGACCGGTCCTCGACAACAGCCAGGATCATCTGCAGCCATCCACCAGCGCCACCGGCTATAACTGGAAAACCTATCCGGAACGTCTGCAAAAAGAAGGCGTGTCCTGGAAGATGTATCAGAACATGCCGGACAACTTCACCGATAATCCACTGGCGGGCTTCGTGGCCTATCGCCAGTCTAACGAAAAGCGTGGCAATGCTGTCAACGGCTCTCCTTTCCCGCCCTACCAGCCTAGCGACGACGCCGTCAATCCGCTCTTCAAGGGTGTCGGCAACACCATGCCGGATGGTGGCTTCCTGACAGCACTGCGTGAGGATATCGGCGCCGGCACATTGCCGCAGGTCTCGTGGATCGTGGCGCCGGCAAACTACAGCGAACATCCTGGACCATCCAGTCCGGTGCAGGGCGCCTGGTATATCCAGGAAGTGTTGAATGCCTTGACTGCCAACCCCGAGGTGTGGAGCAAGACGGTGTTGCTGATTAATTTCGATGAGAACGACGGCTTCTTCGATCACGTGCCGCCTCCTTGCGCCCCGGCTTTTGATGGCGGCCAGCTGGCAGGCTATTCCAGTATCGCTACCGACGGTGAGTATTTTTCAAAAGCGGCCTCTGCCACTTATGAAAAACATCCTTACGGTCCAGGTCCGCGTGTACCGATGTACGTGGTGTCGCCTTGGAGCCGCGGCGGTTGGGTCAATTCACAAGTATTCGATCACACCTCGGTGTTGCGTTTTCTTGAAGCACGCTTTCACGTCAAGGAAGAGAACATCACGCCATATCGCCGCGCTGTCTGCGGCGACCTGATGTCAGCCTTCAACTTCGTCAATCCGAATCACGAAGTCTTGCCGACGCTGCCGAAACGTACGCGGGCAGA
Organism: Collimonas sp. OK607; assembly: GCF_900111995.1. Classification (GTDB taxonomy): domain Bacteria; phylum Pseudomonadota; class Gammaproteobacteria; order Burkholderiales; family Burkholderiaceae_D; genus Collimonas. The sequence goes on along the minus strand of NZ_FOKF01000010.1, from coordinate 67,863 downwards.
AGCCGACGCAGTGCGCGCCCAGCAAGAGAAATTGCAGCAGGTCGCCTTGCCGGCCGAGGGCACGCAGGTGTTTCCAATGCAGGCTGCCGGCATCCGGCCTTCGCGCGCATTGCCGTACGAGCTGCATGCCAGCGCCCGTGTCGATGTCAGGAATTTCCAGATCAAGCTGAGCTTCAGCAATACTGGCCGCGCTGCAGCGGTATTTCATGTTTATGATCGCTTGCATCTGGACCGTGTGCCACGTCGTTATGCGCTGGAAGCAGGCAAGGAATGGCAAGACAGCTGGGATTTGAATGCGGATCGCGGTGCTTACGATTTGTGGGTGTTGGGGCCGAATGGTTTTCATCGTGCGTTCCAGGGCAATCTGGCGATGCTGGCTGTTGCGGATACTGCCGAGCCGGAAGTGCGGGTCAGCTACGATATTATCAGCAAGCAGATTCGCCTGACGATGGCGAATCGTGGGGAAAAGCCTTGCGATGTAGTTGTCACGGCTAATGCTTACCGTAAGGCGGGGCCTTGGACTTTCCATTTACCGGCGGGGATGCAGCGGGATCAGCATTGGCCGGTTGGGGCGCAGGGTAACTGGTATGACCTTACGGCTACGGTGGCGGTGGGGGGATTTAGCCGGCGGTTTGCGGGGCGCATGGAGACGGGGGCGCACGGGGTAAGTGATCCGGCTATGGCTGCTACCTGAGGCGGCAATCAATTCAACGTTGTCATTGATGTGGCAGCGTCTTGAATGCGGACGGATGTACTCCGTCGTCCGCTAAGCGGGGTCGGAGTCAAGTTTCGCGGTAAAGCCTGCGAAAGTTGACTCCGACCCCGCTTAGCTATTTCTGCTTTGATTTGTTAGCGTAGTGATAGTTGGTAGGTTGTGGTTTGGCGGTAGACCTGGCCGGGGCGCAGGATTACGGCTTCGGCGTCGGGACCGTTGACCTGGTTCGGATAGGCTTGGGCTTCCAGGCAAAAGCCGTCGTGGATCTCGTAGGGTCTGGTGGCGCGGCCGTGAATGCCGGCCAGGAAATTCCCGCTGTAGAACTGCAGGCCGTTCTCGGTGGTCGAGACTGATAGCTGGCGGCCGGAGCCGGGATCGTAGACTGTCGCCACTTCTCTCAATGCTTGCGCTTTGCGGCTCTGGCCGTGGGCATTGATTTCCTGGCTTTGCGGCTGCAGACAGTAGCAGTGATCGAAACCGCCTGCCAGTTTGAGCTGGGTATCGGGCCATGCCAGGCGCGGGCCGATGGGGGCGGGCTGGCGGAAATCGAAGGCGCTGCCGGCGACATTGGCGACGCCTGTCGGGATCAACTGGCTGTCGATTTGCAGATACTGGTCGGCGGCAATCGAGAGGATGTGATCGTAAATGTCGCTGCTGCCGCCGTTCAGGTTGAAATAACCGTGCGAGGTCAGGTTGATCGGGGTCGGGGCATCGCTGGTGGCGCTGTAGTCTATGCTCAGGCGGCCGTCATCGTCCAGGCTATACAAGACCGAGACTTGCACGTTGCCGGGAAATCCGCCGTCGCCGTCCGGCGATTCCAGTGTCAGCCGTAATCCGTCGGTGCCTGGTTCTGCCCGCCATTGCGCCAGATGAAACCCGGCATCACCGCCATGCAGGTGATTGTCGCCATCGTTGCGGTCGACCAGAAACTCGGCGCCGTCCACGGCAAAGCGGCCTTTAGCGATGCGGTTACCCCAACGTCCTACCAGGCCGCCAAAGTATGGCGAGTTTTTCTGATAGCCGTCGCTGTCCGGATAACCGAGCAGGATATCCGCCACCCGGCCATAGCGGTCAGCGGACCACCATGAGATCAAGGTGGCGCCGCGGTCGCTGATCAGGACGCGCATGTCATGCGCATTGCGCAGCGTGTACAGAGTGACGCCGTGTTCGGCGGAGGTGCTGGAGATAGGGATCTGGGTCATCGTGGTCTGACGCTGTTTTGTTAGTTGAGTGTTTGTTGTGCCGGTTCGTTCTGAACCGGCCGATCTTGACGATCTTGATATTCGCGCGGCGTGCAACCGAGCTCGCGCTTGAACACCGCGTGCATGTATTGCACCGAAGTGAAGCCGCAACTGACGGCGATCTCGGCGATGCTGCGTTGCATATGTTCTTTGTTTTGCAGCATGTCCTTCGCCACGTCCAGCTTGAAGCGCAGGATTTCGTCATGCACGCTGCGCCCCAGTTCCCGGCGGAAGTACCATTCCAGCGAAGAGCGCGACACGCCGACATAATCAGCCACCTGTTCAGTCTTGATACCTTGGCAGGCATATTGGCGGATGAAGTGCATCGCCTGCATCACATGCGGATGGCTCGGCGCTTCGTGGCGACTCGACGCCAGCACGTTGATGCCGGCCGGCGGCACCAGGATGCGGGTGCCGGCGAGGCGCCCGCCATGCAGCATCTGATGCAGCAAATGGGCAGCGGTGCGGCCCATTTCACGCGTGCCCTGGATCACCGAGCTGAGCGGCACCCGGGTCAGGATACGCGCCAATGGATCGTTGTCGATGCCGATCAGCGCCACTTGCTCCGGCACTGCAATGCCGGCACACAGGCAAGCTTGCAGTAACTGACGCGCCCGCGCATCGCTGACAGCGATGATGCCGATCGGTTTGGGCAGGGTATGCAGCCAGGCAATCTGTTGTTCCACTGTAGTGTCCCAGGACGGCGCGCTGGTGCCGACGCCGCGGTAGATTTCACCCTCCATGCCGTCGCGCTGCATCAATGTTTCAAACGCCTTTTCGCGCTCCTGGGCCCAGCGATTCACTGCGGCTTGGGGCAGGCTGAAACAGGCAAAGCGCTGCAGGCCGGCTTCAATCAGATGATCGTAGGCCAGCTTGACCAGCTTGAAATTATCGGTCGCGACATAGGGCGTGTCCCGAGGATAGTCGTTGTCATCGGCATACGAGCCGCCCACCGCCACCACCGGCAGGCTGACCCGCGACAGCGCTTCGCAGGCGGCCGGATCGTCGAAATCGGCAATGATGCCGTGGCCTTGCCAGCGCTCGATACCTTGCAGGCGGCAGCGGAAATCCTCTTCCAGGAACAAATCCCACGAAGCACGTGTGCTGCTCAGGTATTCGCCTATACCGGCGATGATGTCACGATCGAAAATCTTGTTGCCGTTGAACAGAAGGGCGATGCGGTGCACGGCCGGTATCTTTGTCATCCTGCAGTCTCCTGAGCGCCGCGCAGCTTGCCGGGTCATCATTTGTCAATTTGTCTACTGCCACAGACCGGTTCCAGTCCGTTCGCAACGATTGTAGCGAACCGAAGCGCCAGCGTCAGGCCAAATACCGTTTTGTGCACCTGCAATAGAAAGAATCGCTAGTGCGCTTGGTGGATTTCGTAATTGTGAAGCGCCAGCTGCCGTTGCTAGTATGGCCCACATCAATGGCCTGCACCAATCGTCCATATTACGGCCGCCACCACCAGACAGGAGAGCAGCAATGAGTTATTTCCCTTCCGTTACACCGATCCGCTTCGAGGGCAAGCAGGCGCAATCGCCGCTGGCGTTCCGTCATTACGAGGCGGACAAGCTGGTGTTGGGCAAGCCCATGCGCGAACACCTGCGCATGGCGGCCTGCTACTGGCACACCTTCGTCTGGCCCGGTTCCGATGTATTCGGTGCAGGTACCTTCCGCCGACCATGGCAGGAAGGCGGCGACGCCATGGAGCTGGCGCATAAAAAGGCCGACGCCGCTTTCGAATTCTTCAGCAAGCTGGGTGTCGACTATTACACCTTCCACGATACCGACGTAGCACCGGAAGGCGCCAGCCTGGCCGAGTACCGCAACAACTTCGCACAGATGCTGGATGTGCTGGAGCGCAAGCAAGAGCAAACCGGCGTACGTTTGTTGTGGGGCACCGCCAATTGCTTCAGCAATCCGCGTTTTGCCTCCGGCGCCGCCAGCAATCCCAATCCGGAACTGTTCGCCTATGCCGCCGCACAGGTCTGCACCGCCATGAATGCCACCCAGCGCCTGGGCGGCGCCAACTATGTATTGTGGGGCGGCCGCGAAGGTTACGAAACCCTGCTCAATACCGATCTCAAACGGGAGCGTGAACAACTGGGCCGTTTCATGCGCCTGGTGGTGGAGCATAAACACAAGATCGGCTTCAAGGGCACGCTGCTGATCGAACCGAAACCGCAGGAGCCGACCAAACATCAATACGATTACGACAGCGCCACGGTCCACGGATTTCTCAAGCAATACGGACTGGAGCACGAGATCAAGGTGAATATCGAAGCCAACCACGCGACCTTGGCCGGGCATAGTTTTCACCATGAGATTGCTACCGCCGCCTCACTCGGCATCCTGGGTAGCATCGACGCCAATCGCGGTGATCCGCAAAATGGCTGGGATACCGACCAGTTTCCCAATAGCGTCGAGGAAATGACGCTGGCTACCTACGAAATCCTGAAAGCCGGCGGTTTCACCACTGGCGGCTATAACTTCGATTCCAAGGTAAGGCGCCAGAGCCTGGATGAAGTCGATCTGTTTCATGGTCACGTTGGCGCCATGGACGTACTGGCGCTTTCGCTGGAACGCGCCGCGGGCATGATCGAAAACGATTTGCTGGCGAATTTCAAGGCTGAGCGCTATGCCGGATGGGATAGCGCTTTTGGAAAGGAAGTATTGGCCGGCAAGCTCAGCCTGAGCGACATCGCCGAACATGCTTTCGCCAAACAGTTGAATCCTCAGGCTGTCAGCGGCCGCCAGGAAATGTTGGAGAACCTGGTCAACCGCGCCGTTTATGGCTGATGCGCGGTTGATGCAGCGAGTTGTCGTAGTCGAATACGGTTAAACCACAAGCAGTTAAATCAAAACCAATGACAGGAGACGCAGCAATGAACAAGATCATGAGAAAGAGCATATTGGCGGTAATGTCGGTAGCTGTATTTGCATTGAGCAGTACAGCAGCCATGGCCGATTCCAAGAATCCCAAGATCGGTTTTTCGATTGACGATCTGCGGGTAGAGCGTTGGGCCAGGGACCGAGATTTTTTTGTTGCTGCAGCCGATAAGCTGGGCGCCAAGGTATTTGTGCAATCAGCCGACGCCAGCGAGCAGCGGCAGATCGCACAGATCGAGAACCTGATTTCGCGTGGGGTCGACGTCATCGTCATCGTGCCGTTCAACGCCACCGTGCTGACCAACACCGTCAAGGAAGCCAAGAAAGCAGGCATCAAGGTAGTCTCCTACGACCGCCTGATCCTGAACGCCGATATCGATGCCTATATTTCATTCGACAATGAAAAGGTCGGCGAGATGCAAGCCGAAGGCGTGCTCAAGGCGCAACCTAAAGGTAATTACTATCTGCTGGGCGGGTCGCCTACCGACAACAACGCCAAGATGCTGCGCGAAGGCCAGTTGAAAATATTGCAGCCGTCGATCGACAAGGGCGATATCAAGATCGTCGGTCAGCAATGGGTAAAAGACTGGAGCGCCACCGAAGCGTTGTCCATTATGGAAAATGCGCTGACTGCGAACAATAACAAGATCGACGCCATCGTCGCCTCCAACGACGGCACTGCAGGCGGTGCGATCCAGGCGCTGGCGTCGCAAAAGATGGCGGGCAAGGTGCCTGTGTCCGGGCAGGACGCGGACCTGGCTGCGGTCAAGCGCGTAATCGCCGGCACCCAGTCCATGACAGTCTACAAGCCGCTCAAGCTGATCGCATCCGAGGCGGCCAAGCTGTCAGTGCAGCTCGCGCGCAACGAAAAGCCAAGCTACAACGCGCAGTATGAAAATGGCGTCAAGAAGGTCGACACCATATTGCTCAAGCCGACGCCGCTGACCAGCGCCAACGTCAACATCCTGGTCGCTGACGGCTTCTATACGTCGGCCCAGATCGGCGCCAAATAAGCCCGGCCGCATGAACTGAAACGGCTGCCGGCGGCGCGGAATTAAATCCGTCCGCCGGTGCGCCGTTATCCATTCAACTATTGCGAGGGCAAACATGTCCGACTATTTGTTGGAAATGCAGGGCATCGTCAAGGAATTCGGCGCTGTCCGTGCACTCGACGGCATAGATATCAAGATCAAGACTGGCGAATTCCTCGGCCTGTGCGGCGAAAACGGCGCGGGCAAATCGACTCTGATGAAAGTGCTGTCCGGCGTTTATCCGCGCGGCACCTGGCAGGGTGAAATCCTGTGGCAAGGACAGCCGCTGAAATCGCAATCCATGCGCGACACCGAAGCCGCCGGCATCATCATCATCCATCAGGAGCTGATGCTGGTGCAGGAGTTGTCGGTGGCCGAGAATATCTTCATGGGACACGAACTGACGCTACCGGGCGGGCGCATGAATTATCCTGCGATGTACCGGCGCGCGGCTGAACTTATGCGCGAGCTGAAAATGCCGGATATTAATGTCGCGCTGCCGGTGATGAATTACGGTGGAGGCCATCAGCAGCTGGTGGAAATTGCCAAGGCGCTCAACAAACAAGCCAAGCTGCTGATTCTGGATGAGCCTTCGTCGTCGCTGACGGCGTCTGAGATCGCGGTACTGCTGGATATTATCCGCGACCTGAAAGCCAAAGGTGTCGCTTGCGTATACATTTCGCACAAGCTGGATGAAGTGGCGGCCTTGTGCGACACGGTGGCCGTGATCCGCGATGGCAAGCACATAGCCACAACACCTATGCGTGACATGAACGTCGACCAGATCATCACGCAGATGGTAGGCCGCGAAATCAGCGCCATGTATCCGGATCAGGAGCACGAGATCGGCGAGGTGATGTTTGAGGCGCGGCACGTCACTTGCCATGATGCGGATAACCCGCAACGCAAGCGCGTCGACGATATTTCCTTTTCATTACGGCGCGGCGAAATCCTTGGCATCGCCGGTTTGGTCGGCGCCGGCCGCACTGAGCTGGTGTCGGCTTTGTTTGGCGCCTATCCCGGACGCAGCCAGGCTGAAGTCTGGCTGGAGGGTGTCAAGGTCGATACCAGCACGCCGCTGAAAGCGATCCGGCTAGGATTGTGCATGGTGCCGGAAGATCGCAAGCAGCACGGCATCGTGCCGGATCTCAACGTCGGTCAGAACATCACCTTGACGGTACTGAAGGATTTTTCACGGCGTACCCGCATCGATGCCGAGGCCGAGCTGAAAACCGTGCAAGCTGAAATTAGCCGGCTCCAGCTCAAGACTTCCAGTCCGTTTTTGCCCATCACCTCTCTGTCCGGCGGCAACCAGCAAAAGGCGGTGCTGGCAAAAATGCTGCTGGCGCGACCCAAGGTCCTGATTCTGGACGAACCGACCCGTGGCGTCGATGTCGGCGCCAAGGCTGAAATCTACAGGTTGATGGCGGACCTGGCGCGGCAGGGCGTGGCGATCATCATGGTGTCTTCAGAGCTGGCAGAAGTGCTGGGCGTGTCCGACCGCGTGCTGGTTATCGGCGAAGGCAAGCTGCGCGGCAATTTCATCAATCGCGGCCTGACCCAGGAAACCGTGTTGGCGGCCGCCATCGACCAGTCGTCGCAATATCAGGCTTCACAGCAGCTCGCCACAGCGGCATCTGAAACCATCGGGGAATTAATATGAGTTCGAATATGAATTCGACTGTGCGTTCTATCAATACGAGTTCAATCAATATCAAGCAGCTGTTCCGGCAATACAAGATCATGGCCCTGCTGATTGCGATTGCCATCATCTGGGCATTCTTCAGCTGGAAAACCGAAGGCGGATTCGTCACGCCGCGCAATCTCTCCAATCTGCTGCGCCAAATGTCGATTACCGGCATCCTGGCCTGCGGTATGGTGCTGGTGATTATCGGCGGCGAAATCGATCTCTCGGTCGGCTCCATGCTCGGCTTGCTGGGCGGTGTCGCCGCGGTGCTTAACGTCACCCATCACTTGCCGCTGCCGCTGAACCTTTTTCTGGTGTTACTGCTGGGTTTGGCGCTGGGCCTGTTCAACGGCTACCTGACGGCCTACATGCGGATTCCGTCATTCATCGTCGGCCTCGGCGGCATGCTGGCGTTTCGCGGGATTCTGCTGGGAGTCACCGGCGGCCTGACGATTGCCCCGGTCTCCAGCGACCTGGTATATCTGGGCCAAGGTTATCTGGCGCCGCAACTCGGTATCGTGCTAGGGTTCGGTTTGTTCGGGCTGGCGCTGGTGCTGACCTGGCGTCAGCGCCGCAACCGCGTGTTGCATGCGTTACCGGTGCCGCCGTTGTGGCGCGATGCGTTGCGCGTGCTACTGATCGGCTTGATCTTGCTGGCATTCGTGTCAACCCTTAATACTTACGATGGTATTCCGGTGCCGGTGTTGTTGCTGCTGGCTTTGCTGGGTCTGTTCAGCTACATCACCACGCAGACTGTGTTCGGCCGCAGGATCTATTCGGTTGGCAGCAATATGGAGGCCACCCGTTTATCCGGCGTCAACGTGCAAGCAGTGAAACTGTGGATCTTCGGCATCATGGGCGTGATGTGCGCACTGGCAGGCCTGGTCAATACTGCGCGCCTGGCTGCAGGTTCGCCATCTGCCGGCAACATGGGCGAACTGGATGCAATTGCAGCGTGTTTCATCGGCGGTACTTCCATGCGCGGCGGTTCTGGCACGGTCTATGGCGCACTGATCGGGGCATTGGTGATGGCCAGCCTGGACAACGGCATGTCGATGCTGGATGTCGACACTTACTGGCAAATGATCGTCAAGGGCAGCATCCTGATGCTGGCTGTGTGGGTTGACGTCAGCACGCGTTCCAGCCGGTAAGGTCGGTAAGATGAAAACTACAGTTCGACGATTTCAAACTTGTAGCCGACACCGTAAATGGCGTGGATCACATTGCGACCGTCAAAGAACGGTTCAAGCTTGCGCCGCAGATTCTTGATATGGCTGTCGACCGCGCGATCGGTAACAGGGCGGTAATCGTCATGCAATTTATCCAGCAGCTGATCGCGCGAGAATACCCGGCCTGGCGTCGCAGCCAGCGCTTTCAGCAACCGGTATTCCTGCGGCGTCAGGTTAAGCGTCACGCCGTCGACGCTAGCGCAATGCAAGTCTTCATCGATACTCAACGCTGACGGCAATGCACTGAAGGAACGCTGGCGGCGCAGCATCGCTTTTACCCGTGCCACGATTTCGCGCGGGCTGAACGGCGTCTTGCAGATGTAGTCGTCCGCGCCCAGCTCCAAACCTTGCAGACGGTCTTCCTCGCCTATCCTGGCGCTCAGCATCAGGATAGGGACGTCGCTGAATTCCCGGAGTTCGCGGCAAATCTGCCAGCCGTCGCAGCCTGGCAGCATGATGTCGAGCAAAATCAGATCCGGCATCCGGCTACGTACCTGCGGCAAGGCTTCGCGGCCGTCGCTGATCCAGCGCGATGCATATCCCGCGGCGGTCAGGTATGTTTTGAGCAATTCGGCCATTTTCGGCTCGTCCTCGACAATCAGTATGTCGGCGGTGACGGGGGCGGAGAAGTGGAATGTATCTGTCGGCATAGTAAATATTCAACTCAGGCGAGACTGGCAGGCAGCCATATGCTCAGGCGCAGGCCGCCAAGAGCGGAAGCGTCGGCGCTGATGCTGCCTTCATGCGCTTCGACGATGTGCTGGCAAATCGCCAGTCCGAGACCAGCGCCGCCGTTGGCCCTGTTGCGTGACGCGTCGGCACGGAAGAAGCGCTCGAACAGACGTGGCAGCGCTTCCGGGGTGGTGCCCGGGGTGCTGTCGTCGAACTGCAGGAGCCAGTGATGCTGTTCGCGGCGGCAAGCGACTTGCAGGCGCCCGCCGCTGTCGGTGTAGCGCAAGGTGTTTTCCAGGATATTCTTGAACAATTGCTGCAGGCGGCCGGCGTCGGCATGTACCAGCATTGCTTGCTGCGGCAGATCGAGGGTCACCGCCAGGCCGTTTTCGCGATAGGTTTCCTCATAGGATTGCAAGCTGGTGCGTAGCAACGAGCCGATATCGATATCAGCCTTGCGGTAAGTCAGCGCGCCGACATCGGCCAGCGACAAGTCATACAAATCGTTGACCAGTTTGTTCAGCGTGGCAACCTCCGATTGCAAGGATTTGACGGTATCCATGCTGGGTTCCAGCAAACCGTCTTCTATCGCCTCCAGCTGGCCGTTCAATATTCCCAAAGGAGTGCGCAGTTCATGTGACACATCAGCCATGAAATTGCGCCGCATCCGTTCGTTACGTTCCAGTGTCAATGCCAGCTGATTGAAATCGGCGGACAGGCGGCCAACTTCATCTTGCGTCGCCACCTCGACCCGGGTTGTATAGTCGCCGCCGGCTAGCCGGTGGGTAGCCTTGGCCAGGCGGGTCAGCGGCGACAGCAAGACGTTGGCGATCTTGATGGCGATGAAACCGGTAAACAGAATCGACACCAGGCCGATCAGCAAGTGGGCCAGCCACTGCTTGTGCTGAAAACGCTGGTCGATCGCTGTGATCACGCTTTCGAAAGGCGTCAGCGCCACCCAGCCGATGATGGTGCCGTCGCGCATTATCGGGCGCGGTAAGGCATCCGCCTGCATGTCGCGGAAGCCGATCACGTATTTACGGTCGGCATCAAGCAGGGTAAAGCGCAGGTGAGCGCCGGTCAGGTCGGAGCCTGACGGCGAAGACTTGGATGACGGCGTGTCCGGATCGAGCTCGGGGCGGGTGCTGCGTAACAGGGAATACCAGATGCCGGGATTTTCTTTTATGAATTCCCAGCTGCCGTGTTCGCGATAGGATTGCTCCAGACGTGGCATAAGTTCTTCCATTCGTCCTTGCGCCTGCTCATTCAGGTAGCCGAGGAAATCATGGGTAAAACTGACGCGCGCAACCACACTCATGGCGAGAATCACCGCTACTGCCGTGGTTAGCATGGCATAGAAAAGCTTCAATCTGATGCTGGTTCCGGGCAAGGTGAGGCGCACGGGAAGGTCCTTGGAGGCGAGTCGATCTGCGGTGTAGGGTAGCAAGGAAGTCGGATCTTGGGAAGATTTTCAGGATTATGCGCTCCCTCAATATTCCTCCACATTTTGTTTTTATCATGCAGGCTCGATAAATTTCAAGATCGTAGCCATACCCTCGCGCAAGTTGAGAGGCGGCTGCGACTCCCGCCATGCTACAAAGAAAATCCTTGCCAAGACTGATGCTGATTCCGCTGTTGGTCACGTTCGTTCTGGGCGCTTGCTCAAGATCAGACGATGTACCCGCACCAAAAGCGCCTGCTGAGGTCGGTACCGTGACCGTGAAGCCGGAACCGCAGTCGGTATCGACGGAATTGCCTGGACGTACTGTCGCTTATCTGACGGCGGATATCCGACCGCAGATCAGCGGCATCATCCAGCGCCGGTTGTTTACAGAAGGCGCGAATGTCAAGCAAGGGCAAGCCTTGTACCAGATCGACCCTGCCACCTATCAGGCTGCCTACGATAGCGCCAAGGCGTCGGTGTCGAAAACGGAAGCGACGTTGCGCGCCTCGAAGTTGAAGGCGGAACGTTATATCGAGCTGAACAAGATAGATGCGGTCAGCAAGCAGGATAATGACGATGCGCAAAGCGTGCTGAGTGAAAACCAGGCGGCGCTGGAAGTCGCACGGGCTGCACTGAAGACAGCTGCGATCAACCTCGGCTTTACCCGCATTGCGGCACCGATCTCCGGCCGTATCGAAACCTCGACGGTCACGCCAGGCGCATTAGTGGTAGCACAGCAAAGCGTAGCGCTGACGACCATACAAAAGATAGATCCGATCTATGTCGACGTGACACAATCCAGCGTCGATGTGTTGCGCATGCGGCGCGAACTTGCCAGCGGCAATATCAAAGCGGTCGGCCGCGACGAAGCGCCGGTCAAGCTGGTACTGGAAGACGGCAGTGTTTATCCGAATCAGGGAAAGCTGAAATTCAGCGGCCTGAGCGTCAATACCGGCACCGGCATGATTACGCTGCGGGCCGAATTCCCTAATCCTGATGGCATCCTGCTCCCGGGCATGTATGTGCGGGCGCAATTAGAGGAGGCAGTCGATGAGACGGCCATCCTGGTGCCGCAAAAGGCTGTGACTCGCGATGCTACGGGTGCAGCGACGGTGTTGATTCTGAATGACGCCGGCAAAGTCGAACGGCGTGCATTGACAGTCGGCCGCGCCATCGGCAACCGCTGGTGGGTAAGTACCGGTTTGCAGGCGGGCGACAAGGTAATCGTCGACGGCTTGCAAAAAATCAGGGCGGGCGACAGCGTAAGTGCTGTCGACATGAGCGCCGGATCGTCGAAACCGTCGAAATCGTTGCAGATCACCGAGCGCTAAAGGGTAACTATCATGGCGCACTTCTTTATAAACCGGCCTATTTTTGCTTGGGTCCTGGCAATCGCCATCATGTTGGCAGGCGCGATTTCCATCGTTACGCTGTCACTGGAGCAGTATCCAGACATCGCGCCGCCGAAGATCAATATCCGGGCAAACTATGCTGGCGCGTCTGCCAAGACGCTGGAAGATTCGGTCACGCAAGTGATCGAGCAGCAACTGAAAGGCCTGGACAACCTGGAATACATGTCGGCCTCCAGCAGTTCTGCCGGCAGAACCAACATTACGTTGAATTTCAAGGCTGGAACCAATCCGGATGTGGCGCAGATGCAGGTGCAGAATAAATTGCAGCTAGCTACTTCCAGATTGCCGCAGGCAGTGCAAAGCACCGGCGTGACGGTGACCAAGGCAGCCAGCGATACCTTGATGATTGTTTCACTGGTCTCGGGCGATCCGAAGGTTACCGGGTTCGATATCGGCGATTTCATCGGCAGTACCCTGGTTGACCAGATTAGCCGCGTTGATGGCGTCGGCGATGTCACGACGTACGGTACCAATTACGCGATGCGCATCTGGCTGGATCCGGGAAAATTGCAAAAATACGCCTTGATGCCATCCGATATCAACCGCGCGCTGGAAGCGCAGAATGCGGAAATTTCGGCCGGACAGCTGGGCGGCCTGCCGCCAATCCCGGGGCAGCAATTGAATGCCACCATTACTGCCCGGAGCAAGCTGAGCACGCCGGAGCAGTTTCGCCAGATCATCGTGAAATCGTCGAGCGACGGTGCGGTGGTGCGGCTGCAGGACGTGGCGCGGGTAGAAATCGGCGCTGAAAGCTACGACGTCAAGGCACAGCAAAACGGCAGGCATTCGGCGGCGCTGGCGATACAGCTGGCGTCGGGCGCCAATGCCCTGGCGACGTCGAAGGCCGTACTGGCGAAGATGAAGGAGCTGGAGCCGTATTTTCCGCCCGCGATGAAACTCACCAGTGTCGTCAGTTACGACACTACGCCATTTGTCCGCGTATCCATCGAGGAAGTGGTCAAGACCTTGCTAGAGGCCATCGTGCTGGTGGTCCTCATCATGTATTTGTTCTTGCAGAACGTGCGTGCCACGTTCATTCCGGCGATCACGGTGCCGGTAGTTCTGTTGGGTACATTCGGAGTGCTCTCCCTATTCGGCTATTCGATCAATACCTTGACCATGTTCGGCATGGTGCTGGCCATCGGCCTGCTGGTCGACGATGCGATCGTGGTGGTGGAAAATGTCGAGCGCCTGATGGCAGAACAGTTGCTGAGCGCGAAGGAAGCGACGCGCAAAGCCATGTCCGAGGTAAGCGGTGCGCTGGTCGGCATCGCGCTGGTGCTGTCCGGCGTATTTGTGCCGATGGCCTTCTTCGGTGGCTCCACCGGCGTGATTTACCGCCAGTTTTCTATTACGATCGTATCGGCCATGGTCTTGTCAGTGCTGGTCGCATTGACGCTGACGCCGGCCTTGTGCGCAACCATGCTCATACCGCATGCGCATGGCCAGGCGGCGCAGAAAGGTTTCTTCGGTTGGTTCAACCGCACGTTTGAACGCAATGCCCGGCGTTACCAGTCCGGTGTGGCCGGGGTGTTGGGGCGCGGCCGCCGTAGCCTGTTGACCTATGTTTTGATTGTCGCTGCGATGGCGGTATGTCTGATGCGGTTACCTACTTCGTTCTTGCCGGACGAAGATCAAGGCATTCTGAACGCCCAGATCCAGCTGCCGGTGGGTGCAACCGAGGAGCAGACCACGCAGGTAATGCGCACGGTGCAGCAATATTTCCTGAAGCAGCCGGAAGTCATCGATGCTTTGCTGTCTGTCACAGGCTCTGGTTCTGGCGGCAATAGCCAGAATGTCGGGCGCGCGTTCATCAAGCTGCAGGATTGGGACAAGCGCAAGGATAAATCCCAGGGAGCGGCGCAGATTGCACGGAGGGCAAACCAGGATCTGGCAAAAATACGCGACGCCAGGATTTTCGTGACGTTACCGCCCGCGGTACGTGGCCTGGGGCAAAGTTCCGGCTTCGATCTCCAGATGAAGGATGTCGGCGGGGTTGGACATGAGGCGCTGGTGAAAGCTCGCGACACATTCATTGCGCTGGCGAGCAAAAGCGAAAAGCTGGCAAACGTGCGCACCACCGGCCTCGACGATACGCCCCAGTTCCGGATTGATATCGACGACAGCAAGGCCGGCGCGCTAAGCCTGAGTACGGCAGATATCAACGCCACCATGTCGACTGCGATGGGCGGCTCTTACGTCAACGATTTTCTGAATAATGGCCGCGTCAAACGCGTCTATGTACAGGGCGATGCGCCGTTCAGGATGCAGGCGGAGGATCTGAATCAATGGCATGTGCGCAATTCCGCGGGCCAGATGGTGCCGTTTTCCGCCTTTACCAGTTCCGCCTGGACCTACGGACCTTCCTTGCTGGAACGTTACAACGGCGTGTCGTCGTTTGGTATCGTCGGCGAACCGGCTCCAGGTGTCAGCTCCGGCGTGGCAATGCAAGAAGTGGAGCGCATCATGTCGGAGATGCAGGTCGGAATCGGCTATGAATGGACGGGACAGTCGTACCAGGAGCGCTTGTCCGGTTCACAAGCGCCCTTGCTGTATGCAGCGTCCATCCTGTTTGTGTTCCTGTGCCTGGCGGCCTTGTACGAAAGCTGGTCGGTGCCTTTTGCGGTGATCCTGATCGTACCGTTGGGGATCATCGGCACCGTGTTGCTGACCTCTGCCAGCGGCCTGTCCAACGATGTGTATTTCCAGGTCGGTTTGCTGACCACGGTGGGGCTGTCATGCAAGAACGCGATCCTGATCGTCGAATTTGCCAAGCAGTTGCACGAATCGGGAAAATCCTTGCTGGATGCAACGCTGGAAGCGGTACTTCTGCGTTTGCGGCCTATCTTGATGACGTCGCTGGCGTTCATGTTCGGCGTGCTGCCGCTGGCGCTTGCCAGCGGCGCCGGATCGGCCAGCCGGCGCGCTATCGGCACCGGTGTGCTGGGTGGCACCATATCTGCAACGTTGCTGGGGATTTTCTTTACGCCCCTGTTTTATTATTTGATCTGTCGGCTGATGCAAAGGCGTAAAGCCGCCACGCCGCCGGTGGCAGAACCGCAAAAGGCAGGTGAGTGATGCGCAATTGCTTATTGATACCCGGTCTGGCGATATTGCTTGGCGGCTGCGTCAACCTGGCGCCCGATTATGCGCAGCCGATCGCGCCGGTGCCGGCTACCTGGCAAGGTACGAACGGTACAGAGGGCACAATGGCGGAAACCGCCGATGCGATTGACTGGCGCAGCTTCTTCATGGATGCCCGCCTACGCGAAGTGATAGCGTTGACGCTGGCGAATAATCGGGATTTGCGGGTAGCTGTCCTGAACATAGAAAAGGCCCGCGCGCAGTACAGGATTCAGGATGCCTCCAGATATCCGGCGCTTGGCGTAGTTGCCGGCGGCAGCGTGACGCGCACGCCTGCCGATCAGACCGGTGGCAACGCGGCGGTGATTGCGCGTAACCAGAGCGTGCAACTGGGCTTCAGTTCATATGAATTGGATTTTTTCGGGCGCTTGAAAAATCTTAGCGCAGCGGCGTTGGCGTCTTATCAGTTCAACGTCGAGACGCAGCGTAGCGTGCAGATCAGCCTGGTGGCAGAAGTCGCCGGCGCCTGGCTGACGCTGGCTGCCGATAATGAACGCCTACAGCTGGCTGCCAGTACATTGAAGAGCCAGCAGATTTCTTATGAGCTGAGCCAGCGCAGTCACGCTATTGGTTCTACCTCGGGTCTCGATTTGTCGACGGCGCAGGCAAGCGTCGAATTGGCGCAGGTAGATCTTGGTACTTTCACCAGCCAGGTGCAGCAGGATATCAACGCGCTAAATCTGCTGGCCGGCATTGCGGTGCCGGCGCATTTGCTGCCCGATCGCATCCCCGATGCATCCACGCTACTGCTGGCGGCACCGGCAGAGCTTTCCTCCGCGTTGTTGCTGAAGCGGCCCGATGTGCTGGCCGCGGAACAGACGCTTATCGCCGCCAATGCCGATGTCGGCGCGGCGCGAGCGGCATTTTTCCCAAGTATTACGCTCACGGCACAGGGCGGGACCGCCAGCAGCAGTCTGTCTGGCTTGTTCACGGCAGGGAGCGGCGCATGGAGTTTCCCGCCGTCGATCAATGTTCCGATTTTCAACGCCGGCAGCAATCGTGCAAGCCTCGATGCCGCGAAAATAACCAAGGACATCGATATCGCCAATTATGAAAAGACAATCCAGGTCGCGTTCAGGGAAGTGGCCGATGCCCTGGCCCAGCGTGCCACCCTCGATCAACGCCTGGGTGCACAACAGCGACTGGTCGACGCCTCAGCCAAAAGCTATCGTCTGTCGGAGGCGCGTTACCGCAGCGGCATCGACAGCTATCTCAATTCGCTGGTGGCGGAACGCAGTTGGTACGGCGCGCAGCAAAACCTGATCTCTCTGCGTCTGGTCGAGCAGAATAACCGGATCAATTTATACAAGGCGATGGGCGGTGGCTGGAGTAGCTCCTGATGCCGCGTCCAGGGGCTACAGATTGTTTTGATGTTTGATGAGGTGTCTGACGCCAGTCAATAATTTGATAAATTGACTTTGTGTTAATGATTTTGCATGGCGCCAGCGGTGTCGCTTGTACAGTTGACGCCATTTCCACCGGGACAGTTTGTGCGGCGGAGCTCTGTCGAACCGGATGAGATCGTGATAGCCTTTCATGAGTCCAGACTCGAAAGCCCACGCGATGAATACCCAGACTGTTCTCACCTTTACCGCATTCGCGGCATTGTCGATCCTTAGCCCGGGGCCATCCATCCTGCTGTCCCTGCGCAACGGTGCTACTTATGGTCCGCGTTCGGTGATGTGGTCCGGGCTGGGCAATATTTCCGGCGTATTCTGCCTGTCCACTGCAGCGATCCTTGGACTGGGCGTATTGCTCAAGTCGTCGGCCATGCTGTTTTTTGCGGTCAAGATTTGCGGCGCGCTCTATCTGTTTTATATCGGCATCCGGCATTTGTTCGCCGGCTCGACCGGACTCGCTTATGAGTCGGAAACAGGCCAGGCCGGAATTGCTCCGCCTCCTCGCAAACTGTATGGCGAAGCCTTCCTGACGGCGGCAACCAATCCCAAGGCCGTGCTGTTTTTTACCGCGCTTTTCCCACAGTTCATCAATGCCCAGGCGCCTTTGCTTTCCCAGTTCCTTATCCTCATGGCGATCTTCATGAGTTTGTCCTATACGACACACCTGAGCTACGCTCTGATCGCCTCCCGCGCCAGAAACCTGCTGTTGAAGCCGGTATTTGCAAAGTGGGTAAATCGCGTGGTGGGAGCAGCGTTCATTTCATTCGGCTCTTTGCTGCTGGCGTTACGACGCCAGACATCCTGATTCGATTTGATCCGATTTGATCGTGCATGGCAAAGAATTTTCCGAATTGTAATCGTTTGTAAGGACGGTCAACAGCATCTTCCTGGCAGTCGTTTATTGCTCAAGCCCTCGGGAATTACCGAGGTAACCAGGAAAATTTAAAAGGTGCACAAATGAACAAATTAATCGCTACTCTGATCGCCGGCCTGTTCGCTACTTCCGTTTTCGCACAAGCTTCTGCTCCTGCTGCGCCAGTAGCGCCGGCAGCAGCTGCAACAACAACTCAAGCCGCCAAGGCAGATGTGAAAGCAAGCAAGGTTGAAACTAAAACCGCTGCAAAGACTGACGCCAAGGTAGCAACGACTGAAGCCAAGGCGAAGGCCAAGAGCACGAAGGCGAAGGTCCATCACACAGCGGCAAAAACCGAAGCGAAAGCACAACCAGCTGTAGTCAAGGCAGACGTCAAGGAAGCTGCACCTAAGTAATCAAGGCGGAACGCACCACAAGAGACAGGGCAGCCTGTCTCTTTTATTTGTTAATGCTTTAAGGAGTGGCTCATGGGTATTTTGGAAGAAGTAATTGGTGCAGTAGTGGCGGTTGAAGGCGTTAAGAAGCTGGATCCGAACGCTTCGATATTCACCGAAGGCATAGCGGCGATTGCCGGCTACAAGGGTGTGGAAGCAATCACCGAACGTCTGGAAAACAAAGAGGACGATAACAAAGACGGCGATAGCGAAGAGGGTAATAACCCTCAACAACCTGCCTGAGGCCTTAAGCAAGTCAAAATAGGAGGAATCTTCTCGATCGGGAAGATTCCTTTTTTTTGTTTTGAATTTTGACGCTGCATGACTTCACTTCCACTACTACTGCCAGTGATAAAGTTAAAAGACAAATCGCAGAAAATATGTCACTGTAAGACCTGATGGCGGTTTCGTGCCGGGACAGGGGAAAAGATGAAAATGACTTATTGGATTGCCGAAAGCGTAGAGGGTGACAAGACAGACGCAATCATTGCAAGAACCAAGCATGATTGCGAACAGAAAGTCCTGGCTTATGCAAGCGCTTCAGAGTACCGCCAGCCTGTAAAGAAATCCTTCCTCTACGACGATGTATTCGATTTGTTCGAAATGGCAACGGCTAAAGATGGCGGGCGTGGAATGGGGTAGACCGGTTGCGTTTTTTTGCTTCCATATGCCGTTAGTTGTAGTAACCGCAGTGGACGGACCCTGTCCTGCAATTTAACTGCATGAATGTTAGTCTCCAAATTTTACCGGTTCAGTACCTCTGTTTTTCCGCCGCACCACAACGGTTCCGGCAAGCTTGTCATGCCATCCCTGCTTGCGTTTATCGATTCCCACCCAGATAAGTCCAAGACAAAAGGGAATTGTCGAAACGAAATAGCCTACATAGCGGATTGCATTCTGCTGGAAGCTTGGCTTCCCGCCGGTTTTTGCGTCGACGATGGACGCACCTATCGCCATCTTCCCCGGAGTCGCCTGTCTTGCGTACCAGAATGCGATGATAACGATCGCCGGTAACACGTAAGAAATCAAGATATTTGCCGGCCCGCTAAGCGTCACGCCGGATGCCAGATTTTCACTTCCATAAATGGCGAACAGGATCGGAAAAATCACGACCAGCATCAAGACGGTATCAATCAAGCTGGCCCACACTCTTAGCCAAAATCCGACATATTCGAATTCGGTCGATTCATTCATTTTTTTTCCTGTCTTTATTCTGTAGCGCTGAAATTCACCGGATGCGTTTTTTTGATAGATAGCGCATCCACCTGCCCAATTGTAATGGAATGTAAGGGTGGTCAACAGCTTCCTTGCACCACGCGTTTATAGCACAAGGCCTCAGGAATCTCTTGAGGAAATCTAGATAACGTAAAGGTGCACAAATGAATAAGTTACTCGCTACTCTGATCGCCGGTTTGTTCGCTACTTCTGTTTTTGCTCAAGCGGCTGCTCCAGCTGCACCGGCCGCTCCTGCTGTCGCGGCTTCAGCCGCAGTAACCACACCAGCGGCAAAGATTGACGCAAAAGCCGTGGATGCTAAAACCGCTACCGCTGCAACCAAGGTGAAGGCTCACCATACAACTGTAAAGGCTAAAGCCAAGACCAAAGCAAGCTCTACAGAAGTCAAGGCAGATGTGAAAGAAGCTGCACCTAAATAATTAATCAATTCAATGCAGATTCAAAGAGGCAGGCTCGTCCTGCCTCTTCTGTTTCAGGAGAATCAAAAATGAAAAAAATTCTGGCCCTCGCTGCAGGATTGATCACAGGCGCCGCTCTGATGAGCGCGGCAGCACCGGCTTCGGCTCAGGTTGATGTCGGCGTTAATGTCCGGTTGCCCGGTGTGTATGTGGCGCCTGCGCCAGTCTATGTCCAGCCGCGTCCGGTGTATGTCGAGCCGCGTCCGGTGTACATAGAGCCGGAACGCGAGGGGGAATGGCATGAACGTCGTGTGCGGGCCCGCGAATGGCGAGAAAACGAAGCACGCCGCGAGCATCGCGACCATGACGGTCATGACGGCCATCGCGACGACGATCATGGCGACCGCCGCGGTCGCGACAATTAAGCGCGCATATTGCGCGGTTACGGCCGGTTACGACAGAAACATTTTATATCGTAGGCGCAGCGATGCGAGCTGGCGTTAATCAAGGGCTGCACCAGCCATTTTGGCATTCGGAACCACAGACAAAAAAAGGAGATACATCATGTTCAAGTCCAATCGCTCAGGAAAAGCAATCGTTCTCACCGCATTGGTCGCGGTCTTCGCCAGCGCAGCCGGTAGTGCAATGGCAGACACAACGTGGCAAAAGGATCATCCGCGCCGCGAACAGGTTAACAATCGCCTGAATAACCAGAATAAACGCATCCACAATGAAGTCAAAGAAGGCGAAATAAGCAAAGCCCAGGCCAAGACCTTGCACAAAGACGATCATGCGATCCGCCAGGAAGAACGCGATATGGCGAAACAAAACGGTGGCCATATCACCAAGTCGGAACAAACGGTATTGAATCAACAGGAAAATGGCGTCAGCAGGCAGATCGGCAAGTAGCTGGAACGGGCGGTAGCCGGGTTGCAATTGAACGGCAACAGCGGATAGAGCCTGGTTGCCGTTCTACCTGCCGTCGAACGGCAATGCCAATGCCCGGGCCGGGTTGACGTGTTTTTACAACATGAGGTAGATGACGTTGGTTGCCTCGCGTTTGTCATCTTTATGTCACATGGCTTGTAGAAAATTCAAATCAGCAGGGTTTCAGTAATGAATAATGCGATCGAATCGCAATTTTTATGACAAGAGTGCTGACATGAGAACATTTTTACATTTGTATCGTTACTACCGGAAAGGTGGTTACCGCGTACTTCCGGCAGTGAAAAGAGCTAATCGCGCCTGGAATCACGGATTTTAAAGTTTTTGATAAATGCCGCCATAGGTCCGGTAGCGCATCCTTTCTTTCCCCCGGCCTGTTCATCGTCGAATTCGGTGAGCAGGCGCCCCTGTCTTGCGGCGGATTCATGCGGATTCTTCAGGAACGATTCCGTACGGCAAATATCATTACTTAAAATTTAATACGATTGCCTGATATTTGGTTTGCGCGCCTGGATAACTCGTTAACACATCGCGAATACGTTTGAGACTGATCGCGGACAGTGCTAGGATAACCGTCTAGCTGATCCTGTCTGGAGCAATCGTCATGGATAGTCCCGAGCTGAAAATCACCGAAGCCAGCCGTTTGCACGATCTCGCAAAAAATAAATATCTCACCGAAATATCCCGGGAACAGCGCGATCCCGCGGTAATCGAAAAATTGAGATTTGAGATGGATGCCGCGCTCAAGAATTTTGTCGATTCGACGAATGAAGTTGATCTGGATCATCCTGCACCGTCTCGGGCCAACGGCACCGGTTGAGAGAGTCTGCCGCCATGTCCAAACTCCGGGTTCACGCCTTCACCCTATCCCTTGACGGCTACGGTGCCGGCCCCGATCAAAGTCTCGAGAATCCGCTCGGTGTCGGCGGCGTAGCGTTGCACGAGTGGGCCTTCGCCACCCGAACCTTTCAGCAGATGTTTGGTAATGAGGGTGGCTCGACTGGCGTAGAGGACAACATAGCCGCACGCGGGTTCGATAACATAGGTGCCTGGATCATGGGGCGCAACATGTTCGGGCCCGTCAGAGGTGCGTGGCCCGACGATACATGGAAGGGATGGTGGGGCGACAATCCACCGTATCACACGCAGGTTTTTGTGCTGACCAACCACGCCCGGCCATCGATCACGATGGATGGCGGCACCGTATTCCACTTCGTTACCGACGATATCCACGCTGCACTTCAGCTTGCCACCGTTGCTGCCGGCGGCCAGGATATCCGGCTCGGCGGCGGTGTCGCCACGATTCGGCAATACCTTCGCGCCGGACTCATAGACGAACTGCACCTCGTTATCGCCCCGGTCCTTCTCGGCTCCGGAGAACATCTTCTTACCGGCATCGACTTGCCAAAACTCGGTTATCAATGCACCGAATATGTTCCGACACAGCATGCGGCCCATGTCGTCCTGACGAAGACGCAATAACACCGCTAGACCGCTGAAGTTAATCTGGCTTTGCGCCTGACCAATGGATTCATGCTTGTTTCCATGAACAGTGTCGAACTTAAGTTTTTGTTATGTATCCAGATCAAGTACTGTGTTAAATTTATGGCAATTATTATAAAGTGCTGATTGACGATACATCCTCTAGTTGCTGCTATGTAATTTGCCTGAGGATCTCCTGTCAATCCAGCCCGGTAGAAGGCGCATTTTGGTTGGTGGCGAAATCGGCGACAGACCGAGATGAAAACCAATTCTCGTTGTTTTAGGATTCAGGGGAAACGATGCTTTTAAAATATTCTGAGAGCCAGTCCGCACCGTCGGCAGCAACAGAGACAGCCGGGAAGGAGCCTCCCACTACTGCAGAGAGCATTCTTGCCCGCTCACTCTTTTACCGTCTCAAGCGCGATGTCCTGGAGCTTGTCGCCAACATGAACCATGGCGTCAGCCACAACGATTGCGAAATCATCAAACGCCAAACCATGTTCGTGCAGTCGCAGCTACTGCATAGCCTGTACAACGATCCGTCCCTGGCGGCGGATCTCAAAATTCTCCTGATGGACTACCACGCGAAAAGTATTCGAGCGACGGTGGGTGACCGGCGTGGAGAGAATTTGAGGGATAAATCTTAGGTCTTGGCAGGTACAAAAATGGCGCGTCCAGCTGTTGCCGACGCGCCAGTCCAGTCGATGATTCTTATTTGCCCGGATCTTTTTGATCGGTGAATTTGTCGAACTCGACGTTGTACGGTTCACCGTTGACCTTTTCTACCTTGCGCACATACACGGTCTGGATCACGTCACGCGTAGCCGGATCGATAGCAAGAGGACCGCGCGGGCTGTTCAACTTGATGTTCTTCAAGATGGCCATGGCCTGGTCGCCGTCGATCTTGCCGTTCAGCTTGCGCGCTACTTCATAAATAGCTGCCATGCCATCGTAAGCAGCGACTGCCATGAAGTTAGGGCGCCCGCTCTTTGGATTTGCATCCGCAAAGCTCTTCAGGAAAGCCTGGTTCTCCGGCGACTTGTGTGCAGCCGAATAGTGGAAAGTGGTGATCACGCCCAACGTCGCATCGCCCATTGCCGGCAGCACATGGTCGTCGGTCAGGTCGCCGGTAGCGATCACCTTGATGCCCGCTTCGGCCAGGCCGCGCTCGCGGTAGCCTTTCATGAAGGCGATACTCTGTTCACCGGCTGGCACGAAGATAAACACGGCGTCCGGTTTGGCGTCCTTGATGCGCTGGATGTATGGCGAGAAATCAGGGTTGCGCAGCGGGACGCGGATCGCTTCGGTCACGGTGCCGCCACCCTTGAGCAACTCAGTCTTGAATGCGGCCTCTGCATCGATGCCAGGCCCGTAGTCGGCCACCAGCGTCACCACTTTCTTGATGTTGTTCTTCACCGCCCAGGTTGCCATCGGCGCCGAGACTTGCGGCAGGGTCATCGAGAAGCGGACGATGTAGTTGGACTTGGTGGTGATGGCGGAGGTAGCCGCGTTCATGATGATCATCGGTTTCTTCGCCTGCTCTGCGATAGGAGCGACGGCCAGCGCTTCCGGCGTCAGGCCAAAGCCGGTCAGGAAATCAACCTTGTTGCGCACTACCAGTTCCTGCGCCAGGCGCTTGGCTATTTCCGGCGAAGGGCCGGTGGTGTCCTTGATGATGATCTCGATTTTTTTGCCGGCCACGGTATCGCCGTGCTGCGCCATATAGGCTTTGATGCCGCCTTCCATCTGCTTGCCGTAATCCGCGAAAGGGCCGGAGAACGCGGCAATCACACCGATCTTAATGCTGTCCTGTGCATATGCCGGCGACACCGCGGCGTAGTTTACGGCCGCCAGTGTTGCTAACGCCAAAATTTTTTTCATCATCATTTTTGTCTCCCGTCTGCTGCTGTTTTTGTCTATGAAGAATGGACTGCCGCGATCTCCGCGTCGTACGCATTGTCGCAAATCCGGATGAGCAGCGTTTGTTGACAACGCTACGTGACATCCATATTATCCAATTCACGTGCGATTAACAACCTATTGTTCGATTATCGCACGACAACGAAGATTTAATAAAACAACATCGGGAGACAAGAATGAAAAGCACTATCCGTTGCGCGATCGCGCTTCTGGGCGGGATGAGCGCGTCTGTAGCAATGGCGCAAAGTTCTGTAACGGTTTATGGCCTGGTCGACACCGGGCTGGTCTACACGACCAATGTCAACGCTGCCGGCAGTTCGGCCGTCAAGATGCCTTCGCTAACGGGTTCCTTCCCTTCGCGGCTGGGCTTCAAAGGCGTCGAAGATCTCGGCGGCGGGCTGCAGGCGATCTTCACGCTGGAGGCTGGATTGGCAGTGGACACTGGCGCTATGGGGCAGGGCAACCGCCTGTTTGGCCGCCAGGCTTTGGTGGGACTGAAAGGTGGATTTGGCACTGTATCGTTGGGTCGCCAGATCAACATGACCTATATCGCCACGCTGAAATCCGACGTGCTGGGACCAAACCTGTTCTCGATCGGCAGTATCGACAGTTACCTGCCGAATGCCCGCAGCGATAATTCCATCAGTTATCTGGGCAACTTCAACGACTTCGTGGTCGGCGCCACCTACAGTACTGGTCGCGACGCGTCGGCCACGGGCGGCCCGGCCGCCACCGGCTGTCCAGG
The DNA here is from genome assembly GCF_900111995.1 of Collimonas sp. OK607. Classification (GTDB taxonomy): domain Bacteria; phylum Pseudomonadota; class Gammaproteobacteria; order Burkholderiales; family Burkholderiaceae_D; genus Collimonas. Next base: position 42,962 of record NZ_FOKF01000010.1, on the reverse strand, counting down.
GGAAGTGGCCGGAAACTCCAAGGCCTGCCGCCAGATAACTGGTTTGATCGGTTATGAGACCAAGCCCTTTGGCCTGAATGCCTCCTACGACATCTTGTATGGCAATACCGGTGCGGCAGGTGGTTTGACCAGCAGTGACAACAGCGACCGCCGCGTTACCGTCAATGGCTATGTGATGGTGGGCGAGGGCAAGATAGGCGGCGGCGTGATCGATCGCACTACGCGCGCCGTGACTGGGCTGACGGAATCGGACCTGTACTACCTGGGTGTGAGTTATCCGGTGACGCCGCTAACCACGCTTGACGTCCAGGCATCGCATCTCGACGTCAAGCATCGCGATGCCGACGCCACGCTGCTGGTAGCGCGTTTGACCTACTACCTCTCGAAACGCACAGCCATCTATGGCGCATTGGGCCGTATGCAAAATTCCGGCACATCGGCATTGGCGCTGGACGCGGGTGGAACGGTAGGCGTGGGTAAATCGCAGAATGGCGTGATGACCGGCCTGCGTCATACGTTTTAAGGAGCTATTCGAAATCTGTTTGCAATGCCGAAGTATTTTACGGCATGTGCGAGGAGTAGCCCGAACTAACCGGGGTCAGAGTGAACTTTCGGTATGCTTTACCGCCGAAACTTCACTCTGACCCCGCTTAGTGGACCACGGAGTAGAAGTGGTAAAACGCGAAGAAACAAACCTGCGTGAAGTGAACTACCGTTCTCCGTAGCCGTGATGTGGGGTCAGAGTCAAGTTTCGCGATACGGCCTGCGAAAGTCGACTCCGACCCCAGATCACTATGTCGTCGATGCGCATCTGGATATCGTAACTTGTGTAGTTACTTATGTTCGGCGAGGGGCGTTGCCGCTTAAGGCAGCAGGATGGACAACTCCTGGGCGCCGCGTAACAGCACGGGCAGGAACTCCTGTTCCAACTGCTTGACACTGACACGCGCTACCTGCGCGCCCACGTTCAACGCCGCCAGGACTGTGCCCGATGCACCGCGCACCGGCACTGCTATCGAGCGCAAACCAAGTTCCAATTCCTCATCGATGACAGCGTAACCAGCTTGACGTACGTCAGCCAGGATCGCACGCAGCCGCTTGACGCTGGTTACCGTGTTTTCAGTCAGCGGCCGCAGTTTGGTGCGGGCCAGATACTGGTCAAGCTCGGCTGGTGGCATGTGCGCCAGCATTACGCGTCCGAGAGACGTACAGTAGGCGGGCAGGCGGCTGCCGGTGTTCAGCGCAACCGACATCACGCGTGAGGTGGCGGCGCGGGCTACGTACAGTATTTCATCATCGTCCAGCACCGCCAGCGAGCTCGATTCATTCAACGTGCGACTGATATTGTTCAGACAAGGTTGGGCCGATACCGTCAGCGGCGTCGACGACAAATAGGAGTAGCCTAGAGTCAGCACCTTGGGGCGCAGCGAGAAATTGTTCAGCTCTGCGTCCACATAACCCAATTCGCGCAGCGTATGCAGGCAGCGTCGCACGGCTGCGCGCGGGATACCGGTTTTCTGGCTGATGTTGGCGATGGTTTGCGGCTTACGTGAATCGCTGAATGCCTGTACCACGGCAAGGCCGCGTGCCAGCGACGTCATGAAGCTAGGGTCGGCCATCGCGTCGATCTGTTCGGCGATGCTGGGTTCGTGCTCCTCTGCGCCTGCCTCTATTGTCTCTGCGATGAGGCGGGCTTTGGTGGTTGTGGTCTTGGACATGGTGTGATTTTAATGCAGGAGTTGGCTTCGAAAGGTGTTTTTTTTCTTGACCTGGGTGGTAACTGCTAGATACACTAAACGTTCGGTAATCAATCATTAGTTCGATTATCGCACACAATTGTATGTTTGGCTAAGACAGCCGGCAGCGCACGATGGCAAATCTGCGGCCGTGCGCATCACCGAGACGGAATATGATCGACAAAACATTTGAATCAATCGAGCGCGCCGTGGCCGACATTCATGACGGCGCGACCGTCATGATCGGCGGCTTTGGCAACGCCGGCATGCCGGCTGCCCTGATCGACGCGCTGATTGAACAAGGTGCGCGCGAGCTCACCATCGTCAACAACAACGCTGGCAACGGCGACACCGGATTGGCCGCGCTGCTGGCGGCGGGCCGGGTGCGCAAGATTATTTGCTCCTTCCCGCGCCAGGCCGATTCCCAGCATTTCGACGCGCTGTACCGCGCCGGCAAGATCGAGCTGGAACTGACCCCGCAGGGCAACCTGGCCGAACGCATCCGCGCGGCCGGCGCCGGCATCGGCGGTTTCTTTACGCCGACCGGCTACGGCACGCTGCTGGCCGCCGGCAAGGAGACGCGCGAGATCAATGGCCGCATGTACGTGCTGGAGTCGCCGATCCATGCCGATTTTGCGCTGATCAAGGCGCTGCATGGCGACCGCTGGGGCAATCTCGTGTACCGCAAGACCGCGCGTAATTTCGGTCCCATCATGGCGATGGCGGCCAAAGTTACCGTGGCCCAGGTGCAGAAAGTGGTGGCGCTGGGCGAGCTGGATCCGGAAGCGATCATAACGCCCGGCATCTTTGTGCAACGTGTGGTGCAGGAGGCAGCATGACGAACCAGAATCCGAACTCGACTCGTTATACCCGCGAACAAATCGCCGCCCGTGTGGCGCAGGATATCCCTGAAGGCGCTTACGTCAATCTGGGGATAGGCTTGCCGACCAAGGTCGCCAACTACCTGCCGACCGAGCGCGAAGTGTTCCTGCACAGCGAAAACGGTTTGCTCGGCATGGGCCCGGCGCCGGCGCCCGGCGAGGAGGACGACGACTTGATCAATGCCGGCAAGCAGCCGGTGACGCTGCTGGTCGGCGGCGCCTATTTCCACCATGGAGATTCGTTCGCCATGATGCGCGGCGGCCATCTGGATATCTGCGTATTAGGCGCCTTCCAGGTAGCAGCCAACGGCGACCTGGCCAACTGGCACACCGGCGCGCCGGATGCGATTCCGGCTGTCGGCGGCGCAATGGACCTGGCCATCGGAGCCAAGCAGGTGTTCGTAATGATGGATCACCAGACCAAGACCGGCGAAAGCAAGATCGTGGAACAGTGCAGTTATCCGCTGACCGGTGTGGCCTGCGTCAACCGCATCTATACCGACATGGCCGTGCTGGACGTTACACCGGTCGGGCTTGCGGTGCTGGAAATGGCGCCTGGATTGAGCTTTGAAGAATTGCAGGCCGCGACCGCAGCAACTTTGCTGCCGCCGGCGAAATGAGCGAGGACAACATGAAAGAAATCAAAGAAGCATTTATCTGCGATGCGATCCGCACGCCCATCGGCCGCTACGGCGGTTCGCTGAAGGATATGCGCGCCGACGACCTCGGTGCGGTGCCGCTGCGTGAACTGATGCGGCGCAATGCCGCCGTCGACTGGAAAGAAGTCGACGATGTGATATACGGCTGCGCCAACCAGGCCGGTGAAGACAACCGCAACGTGGCGCGCATGTCGGCGTTGCTGGCCGGTCTGCCGCAGGAAGTTCCCGGCTCCACTATCAACCGCCTGTGCGGTTCCGGCATGGATGCGGTTGGCACAGCGGCGCGAGCGATCCAGTCCGGCGACGCCAGCTTGATGATTGCCGGCGGCGTGGAATCGATGACGCGTGCGCCTTTTGTCATGGGCAAGGCAGACGCGGCGTTTTCGCGTAGCGCCGCCATTTATGACACCACCATTGGCTGGCGCTTTCCGAACAAGGTGATGAAAGAACTGTACGGCGTCGACGCGATGCCGGAGACGGCCGAAAACGTGGCTGACGAATACAAGATAAGCCGCGCCGACCAGGATAAATTCGCGTTGACCAGCCAGCAAAAAACCGCCCGCGCCCAGCGCGACGGCTTGTTCAGCGACGAGATTGTACCGGTGTCGTTGGTGCAGAAGAAGGGCGATTCCATCGTCTTCTCACAGGATGAGCATCCGCGCGAGACCACGGCTGAAGCACTTGCCCGCCTGAAAGGCGTGGTGCGTGCCGATGGCAGTGTCACCGCCGGCAATGCCTCCGGTGTCAACGACGGCGCCTGCGCGCTGCTGATCGCCAGCGCCGAAGCAGCGGCGCGCCACGGCCTGACGCCGCGCGCACGCATCGTCGGCATGGCGACTGCAGGCGTGGCACCGCGCGTGATGGGGATCGGCCCGGCACCGGCCACGCAGAAGCTGATGCGCCAGCTGGGCATGACGTTGGACCAGATGGATATCATCGAACTGAACGAAGCGTTCGCCTCGCAGGGGCTGGCCGTACTGCGTGAACTGGGCCTGCGCGACGATGATCCGCGCGTCAACCCGCTGGGCGGCGCGATTGCATTGGGCCACCCGCTGGGCATGAGCGGCGCCCGACTGGTGACCACCGCGATGTATCAGCTACATCGTACCGGCGGTCGCTATGCGTTGTGCACCATGTGCATCGGCGTGGGACAAGGTATTGCCATCGTTATCGAGCGGGTATGAAGCCTCAACATTGAAGACAGCAGGAGACACAATGAGTAATAAGATAGACAAAATAAATAAAAAAATAAACAACAAAGAAATCTGCGGCACATCCCTCTCGCGCGAGAGGCCGCCATGCTAACCAACCTGATCGGCGTGCTGTTTGACGGCATCGCCTACGGCAGCCTTCTTTTCCTCATCAGCGTGGGCCTGTCGGTAACGATGGGCATGATGAACTTCATCAACCTGGCGCACGGCGCCTTCGCCATGCTGGGCGGCTATGTCAGCGTGACGGTGCTGTCGCGCTATGGCGTGCCGTTCCTGCCGTCGCTGCTGCTGGCCTTCATCGCATCGGCGGCAGTGGGGCTGGTACTGGAACGCCTGCTGTACCGGCGCCTGTACAAAGCCAGCCATCTGGACCAGGTATTATTCTCCATCGGCCTGACGTTCATGGCGGTGGCCGGCGCCACATGGCTGTACGGACCGACGCAGCAACCGGTGACGCTGCCGGACTGGCTACGCGGCCAGGTTTCATTGTTCGGGCTCGACGTAGGCGCCTATCGTTTGTTCCTGATCGGCGTGGTGGTCCTGATTACGGTCGCGTTGGGATTGCTGATCGAGCGCACCCGCTTTGGCGCGCAGATCCGTGCCGCGGTCGATAACCAGACCGCGTCCGCCGGCCTCGGCATCAACGTCAGCCTGGTGTTCAGCCTGACCTTTGCGTTGGGCTCAGGCCTGGCGGGTTTGGGCGGCGGCCTGGGCATTGACGTACTAGGCCTGGACCCGACATTCCCGATCAAGTACATGGTCTATTTCCTGCTGGTGGTAGCGGTAGGCGGCGCTGGCACGATCAAGGGGCCGCTGGTGGCGGCGCTGATCCTTGGCGTGTTCGACGTGGCTGGCAAATACTATGTGCCGCAGGTGGGCGCGTTCGTCATCTATGGCTTGATGGTGCTGTTGTTGATCCTGTTCCCGGCCGGTTTGATGCGGAGGAAAGCATGAGCGCCGTCACCAAGGCCGCTGTCGAGGCGGCGCCTGTACCTGTGCCAACTAACCGGAACCAAGCTGATATGAGATCTTTACTGCGTTTGCCGAATGACCGCTGGAAACCGCTGGAGATCGTCTTCTGGTTGCTGCCGGTGGCTGCTTATTTTCTCTTTCCCGGCTATCTGGTGCTGATCAGCCAGATCATGATCGTCGGCCTGTTCGCGCTGTCGCTGGACCTGATCCTTGGCTACGCCGGCATAGTCTCGCTGGGTCACGCCGCATTTTTCGGCCTGGGCGCCTACACCGCCGGCCTGCTGTCGGTACATGGATGGAACGAGCCGTTCAGCGGATTGCTGGCCGGCGCGGTGGTGGCTGGGCTGTTTGGTTTCATTACCTCCTTCCTTGTGGTGCGCGGCCAGGACCTGACCCGGTTGATGGTCACGCTGGGTATCGGCCTGATGTTGTTTGAGGCCGCCAATAAAGCCGCTTTCATCACTGGCGGCGTTGACGGCCTGTCCGGCATGACGGGCGGCAAACTGCTCGGCCTGTTCGAGTTCGACCTGAATGGCAAGGTCGCTTATTGCTATAGCCTGGCGACGCTATTCATCGTATTTGTGGGGATGCGCCGGTTGGTCAAGTCGCCGTTCGGCCTGAGCCTGATCGGTATCCGCGAAGGCGGGCGGCGCATGCCTGCACTGGGCGCCGACGTCAACCGCCGCCTGGTGACAGTATTCACCGTCTCCGCCGCCATCGCTGGCGTGGCCGGCGCACTGCTGGCGCAGACCACACAGTTTGTCGGCCTCGACATGCTGGGTTTTCCGCGTTCGGCTGAATTGTTGATCATGTTGGTGCTGGGCGGGACCGGACGCTTGTATGGCGCCTTGATCGGCGCCGCAATCTTCATGCTGGCGCAGGACTATATCTCCGGCCTGAATCCGGCCTACTGGCAGTTTTATATCGGCCTGCTGCTGATCCTGATCGTGCTGTTTGCGCGTGGCGGTATCCTGGGTGGACTTGATCTGATCGTCCAGCGTTTGAAACCATCGTCCCGCAAGGAGCAAGCATGACGAAACAAGATATTGCTCTTCGCACCGAAGGCTTGTCCAAGAGCTGGGGAGCGTTCGCCGCCAACAGCGATGTGAGCCTGACCTTCGCTAAGGGTGCGCGCCATGCATTGATCGGCCCTAACGGCGCCGGCAAGACCACCTTCATCAACCTGCTGACGGGCGGTTATGCGCCCAGTAGCGGCAAAGTCTATCTGGGTGACCAGGACATCACGCACCTGCCGCAGCACAAGCGCGTGCAGCGCGGCATGACACGCACTTTCCAGATCAATACACTGTTCGCCGGCATGACGGTGCTGGAATCGGTGGTTTTGGCGATCTGCGAGCGGCGCGGCCTGCACTCGGTCTGGTACAAGACCGTCGAGAAGCATACCGACGTTATCGACGAGGCGATGGCATTGCTGGCTACGCTCAAGTTGTCGGCAGAAGCCAACAGCATCACGCGTAGCCTCGCTTACGGTAAGCAGCGGCTGGTGGAGATCGCGCTGGCGCTGGCGACCAAGCCGAGCATCCTGCTGCTCGACGAGCCGGCAGCCGGTATTCCGCAAGCTGAGAGCAAGGAACTGTTCGAAGTAATTGCTCTGTTGCCGCGCGATGTCACCGTGGTTTTCATCGAACATGACATGGGGCTGGTATTCCGCTTTGCCGACCGTATCACGGTGCTGGTGGGGGGCAAAGTGCTGACCGAGGGTACGCCGGCGGAAATCGCGGCAGACCCGCGTGTCAAGGAAGTCTATCTGGGGGAGGCGGAACATGCGTGAGTTGCTGGCGCTCGATAAGGTCACCGCCGGTTACGGCGAGTCCATCGTGCTGGAAGATGTGTCATTCAAAATGAACGAGGGCGACAGCCTGGCCCTGTTAGGGCGCAATGGTGTTGGCAAAACCAGCCTGCTGGTGACGATGATGGGATTGACGCGTTTGCATGGCGGCAGTATCCGTTGGGCCGGCGCAGATATCGCCCGTGTCCCGACTTATAAACGTTCACGCGCAGGGCTGGGCTGGGTCCCGCAGGAACGCCATATGTTCCCGTCGCTGACGGTGGAAGAGCATCTGACAGTGGTGGCTCGTTCCGGTGCCGGTTCCGGTCCGTGGAATCTGCAGAAAATCTACCAGATATTCCCGCGTTTGCTTGAACGTCGCACTAACTTCGGCAATCAATTGTCGGGCGGCGAGCAACAGATGGTGGCGATAGCCCGCGCGCTGATGACCAATCCGCGCATCCTGTTGCTGGATGAACCAATGGAGGGCCTGGCGCCGATCATCGTGCAGGAACTGGTGCGCGTGATCCGCAAGCTGGTGCAGGAAGAGGGAATGTCAGTGATTGTGGTCGAGCAGCATGCACGGCTGGCGTTGTCGCTGACCAAGCGCGCTATCGTACTGGATCGCGGCCGCATCGTGCACGACTCGGATAGCGCGAGCTTGCTGGCCGATGGCGACAAGCTCGATCGCCTGGTCGCCGTGGCGTAAACCCGGACCCGGGAGGATGGGGGCTGACCCCGGATACCCGGTACCGTTTATGTTGGCGCGACGGGTATTTGATTATTTGATTATTTGTTTGACAGGCGGATGTGGGATTGTCGAACCAGGTCGACGCGCGCGCAGGTCAAGATACAACACCTGCGCGCGCCTTGGACTGCGATTAAAGATCGATGACGAGGACAGGTGTCAGCGGACGGGATACGCAAGGAAGGAAGCAGTTGTTAGCTTTCCGCTCCTGTGCACTGAGTAAAGAACCCTGATGGTCCGGCACGCCGTCCAGCACCGCTGTCCGGCAGGTGCCGCAGACACCGACTTCGCAGGAACTGTCGATGTTGATGCCGGCATCCTGCAGGCAGGCCAGCGCGCTACGTCCTGCAGGTATCGCGATGTCGCATTGTGTCCGTGAAAGACGCAATACGAAGGGTTGCTCTGAGGTGCCTGACGCTGGCACTGCGCCGAACGATTCCTTGTGCAGGGCCGAGGCGCCGAATCGAGCCTCCGCTTGCGCGGTGACCGCATCCATGAATGCGGCCGGGCCGCAGACGTAGGCATGGCTGTCGTTCGCCGGAGCCGCAGCCAGCAACTTGCCGATGCTGGCCGCCGTGTCCTGCGGACCAAGACCGCAGAATACCTCTACATACGGCGCCAATGGGCTCGCTCTCAACTCGGTCGAAAATGCCAGGCTGGCCTCGTCGCGAACATAGCAGGCCAGGCGGAAAGGCTGTTTGCGCCGTAGCAGTGTATATGCCATCGACAAGATAGGAGTGATGCCTATGCCTCCGGCGAACAGCAAGTGCATCCCTGCCTGAGGCGCCAGTGCAAAAGCATTGCGTGGCGGGCCGATACTGAGCACGCTGCCGGTACGAGCCATGTCATGCAGCCATGCCGAGCCCCCGCGCGAACCGGCTTCGCGCTTGACGGCGATGCGGTAGCCGGCGCTGGAAGGCTCGCGGCAGCACAGGAAGTACTGCCGCACCAGGCCGTTACCCAACGTCACGTCGATATGTGCACCGGCTTCGTAGGAAGGCAGGGCCGCACCATCGACGGCAGCCAGTTCCAGCACGCGGATGCCGTTCGTGTCGGTGATGGAAGAAATCACGACGTCCATCGCTGACTCCGTTGTCGTCTGCGCCGCCACTATCCGGCGCGCACGGTTAGCGCCGGCATCGACATGTATGTCTATCATGCCGGCGCCCGCGAAACTCTGCATGTTGAGGAACTGCGCTTCGATGATGACGCGGTCCTCTTATTCGAGCAGTTTCTGGTACGCCAGCGGATAGAGCGCAGGGTGGTGTTGTCGACGCCGCACTTCATGTCGATTCCGTTCCTGATCGCGGGAAGCGACTTGATGGCGACAGTGCCGCGCGCGGTGGGGGAGAGCTTTGCGCAATTCGCTGCGATCAGGCTGGTTGAACCGCCGTTGGAAATACCGCGGTTCGACCTGAAGCAGCATTGGCACCGCAAATACGCCAAAGACGGGGCCAACGCCTGGTTGCGGTCCGTGGTGGCGGAGCTGTTCAGCGCCCCTTAGAGAGCGGCGCGCGGCTTTGATCGTTGTTTTCCCGTACCAGCTTGGTCAGCAGTTCCATGAACTGCAACTGTTCCGGTCCGGTGAGGGGAGCCAGGATTCGGCGCCGCAAACGCTGCGAGCCGGGGATCAGATCTTCCAGCAACTGCTCGCCTGACGCCGTGATCGCCAGCGCACGCTGGCGGCGATTGTGCGGAATCACCTTGCGCTCCAGCAGTCCTTTTTCTTCCAGCCGTGCACAGACCGTCGCGCCGGTCGAGGTGTCGACGCCGTTGATGGCGGCCAGCGATACCTGGTCGATGCCGGGATGGTCGGCCAGGTTGCGCAGCATCGCGTACTGCACCGGCGTCAGCTCGCTACCCATCTCGTCGTAGAAGATCGATACCGAAATCTGCTGGGCGCGGCGCAACAGATGGCCAGGATGTTCGTACAGGTTGATCAGTTTGTTTTCTGTTTCTGGCATGTCGGGTTCTCTTGTTGTGCGGCGCAATATCGAAATTTGAATTGAAAGTCGATTACGGCAGTTTACTTCGTCGGTTATCGGTTTATACTTTACGACATTCAGTGCACTTAATATTAGACTAGAAACCTAGCATGGAGATGAGATGTACCCAAAAAATACCTGGTACGTGGCATGTACCCCGAACGAAATCGAAGGCGGTCCGTTGGGGCGCCAGATCTGCGGCGAGAAAATCGTGTTCTATCGCGGAGCCGAAGGCAAGGTTGCTGCCGTTGAAGATTTTTGCCCGCATCGCGGCGCACCACTGTCGCTGGGTTCGGTGCAAGACGGCAAACTGGTCTGCGGCTATCACGGCCTGGAGATGGGTTGCGATGGCAGGGTGGTTAGCATGCCGGGCCAGCGCGTGCGAGGTTTTCCGTGCATACGCAGCTATCCGGTGGAAGAGCGTTACGGCTTTATCTGGGTCTGGACCGGCGACAAGGAACAGGCCGATCCTGCATTGATCCATCACCTGGAGTGGGCGGATAGTTCTGAGTGGGCTTATGGCGGCGGCATGTACCACATCAACTGCGAATACCGGCTGATGATCGACAACCTGATGGACCTGACGCACGAAACCTATGTGCACGCTTCCAGCATCGGCCAGAAGGAAATCGACGAGGCGCCTGTCAACACCACGGTCGAGGGCGAACAGGTCGTCACCAGCCGCTACATGGAAAACATCATGGCGCCGCCGTTCTGGCGTGCAGCCCTGCGCGGCAACGGCCTGGCTGACGATGTGCCGGTAGATCGCTGGCAGATCTGCCGCTTCAGTCCGCCCAGCCATGTGATGATCGAGGTCGGCGTGGCGCATGCAGGCAAGGGCGGCTACGATGCCGATCCTTGCCACAAGGCGTCCAGTATCGTGGTCGACTTCATTACGCCGGAAACTGAAACGTCGCACTGGTATTTCTGGGGCATGGCGCGCAACTTCAAGCCCGAGGATAAGGAACTGACCGCGACCATCCGCGAAGGCCAGGGCAAGATATTCAGCGAAGACCGTGAGATGCTGGAACTGCAGCAAGCCAATATCCTGCGCCATCCCGAGCGCAAGCTGCTGATGCTGAATATCGATGCCGGTGGCGTGCAATCGCGCCGCGTACTGGACCAGTGGCTGCAGAAGGAGCAGCAGGGATGAACGAGGTGACATTGAAAGTCAGGGTAGAGCGTAAGGTTGTTGAAGCCGACGACATCTGCAGTTACGAACTGGTGAGTGCAGACGGCGCACCGCTGCCGGCCTTCGGTGCCGGTTCGCACATCGATGTGCATCTGCGTCCTGGCCTGGTGCGACAGTATTCGCTGTGCAATCCGCCGCATGAGCAGCATCGCTATCTGATCTGTGTGTTGCGCGACCCGGCATCGCGCGGTGGTTCGCAGGCAATGCACGACGATATCCAGGCCGGCATGGTGTTGCAGATCAGCGTTCCGAAAAATCATTTCCCGATAGTGGAAGCTGAACGTAGCCTGCTGCTGGCGGGCGGCATCGGTGTGACACCTATCCTCTGCATGGCCGAGGCGCTGTCTGCGCAGGGTGCGGCGTTTGAGATGCATTACTGCGCGCGGGCGCCCGAGCGCACCGCTTTCCGTGAACGTATCGCATGCTCACCGTATTCCGGGCAGGTGCAATTTCACTACGACAGCGGCGATGCGGCGCAAAAATTGGATTTGCCCGCATTGCTGACAGGACTGGATCGGCAGACGCACATTTACCTGTGCGGACCAGCCGGATTCATCGATCACGTGCTGGCTACGACCAAGGCGCACGACTGGCCGCAAGGGCAGGTGCACCTCGAATACTTTGGCGCTGCGGCTGCAGCCAATGACGGTACCGATCAGGCGTTCGACGTCAGGTTGGCCTCTAGCGGCAAGGTCTTTAGCATTCCCGTCGGCAGCACCGTGCTGCAAGTACTTACAGATGCCGGCGTGTTCATTCCAGCCTCTTGCGAGCAGGGCGTGTGCGGCACTTGTCTGACACGGGTTCTGGATGGCGTACCGGATCATCGCGATCTGTATATGACCGAGGCAGAACAGGTCGTCAACGATCAATTCACGCCGTGCTGTTCACGTGCCAAGAGTGCGGAACTATTGCTGGATTTGTAGCGTTTTTCCAACGGCCGGTTTCCTGACGTTCCGATTTTCCGAGATCAGGCGATCCGGGCCATTTATAAAAAAGAGAAAGAGAGACACCATGCCAGAAAAAATCAATAACCAGCGTCGAACCATCCTGTTGGGCACTGCCGCGATATCGGCGGGCATTCTGCCTGCGGTCGCCAGCGCGGCCGAGCCATTGAAAGTCGGCCTGATCGTGCCGATGTCCGGGCCGTTCGCATCGACCGGGCGTCAGATCGAGGCTGCGGTCAAGTTGTACATGCAGCAGAACGGCGCTTCCGTGGCCGGACGTCAGATCGAGGTCATCCTCAAAGATGATGGCGGCGTGGCGCCGGATGTCACCAAGCGTCTGGCGCAGGAACTGGTTGCGCGCGACAAGGTACAAGTGCTGGCCGGCTTCGGCCTGACGCCGCTGGCTTTTGCCGCCGCGCCAGTCGCTACCCAGGCCAAGGTGCCGATGATTGTGATGGCCGCCGCCACTTCGGTGATCCCGCAGCGTTCGCCATTCATCGTCCGCACCGGCTTTACGCTAGCCCAGGTAACCGCGCCGATGGCGCAGTGGGCCGCGAAGAACAAGATCAAGAGTGTGGTCACATTTGTCAGCGACTACGGTCCGGGGCTGGATGCGGAGAAGGTATTCGTCAAGGGCTTCACCGAAGGCGGTGGCAAGGTGATCGACAGTCTGCGCGTGCCATTGCGCAATCCGGACTACGCACCGTTCCTGGCGCGTGTCAAGGATGCCAAGCCGGATGCGTTATTCGTCTTCGTACCGTCGGGTGAGGGCGCGGCGGTACTCAAACAGTTTACCGAGCGCGGACTGGCCGCAGCCGGCATACGCCTGATCTGCACCGGAGACGTGCTGGACGACGACCTGATGGACAGCATCGGCCCGGCCGCGATTGGCGTGGTCAGCAGCCATCACTATTCGGCGGCGCATCCGTCGGCAGAGAATAAGGCGTATGTCGAGGCGTTCGGCAAGGCGAACAAAGGCATGCGGCCGAACTTCCATTCGGTCGGCGCTTACGATGGCATGCATTTGCTGTATCAGGCGCTGAAGCAGACCAATGGCGACAGCAGTGGCGAGAAGTTGCTTGCAGCAATGAAGGGTATGGCGTGGACCAGCGTGCGTGGCCCTGTCAGCATCGATGCCGCTTCGCGCGATATCGTGCAGACGGTGTATATCCGGAAAGTGGAAGCGCGCGGCGGTTCGTTCTACAACGTCGAATTCGACCAGGTCGACAAGGTGCGTGACCCGGGCGTATAAGTTTGGCCGTGGCGGCGCCTGATTGCAGGCGCCGCCACAGTTTTTTATTTACAGATTGCTGATGAAAGTACGTACCGCCTGGCAGAAAGCCTGTGGCTGCTCGATGCAACTCAAATGCGAAGCATCCTTCAGTACCGCTAACTGCGCGCCGGGTATGCCGTTCGCCAGCGTCTGCGACATCGCGATTGGTGTGCCCTGATCCAGTTCGCCGGCGATCACCAGCGTGGGAACGGAAATCGCGCCTAGCCGTGCGGTGGTGTCGACATTGCCGACCGCGTGGCAGCATCCAACGTAGCCGACAGCATCGGTACTGACCACACGGCGGCGGAAGCGCGCCACTGTGGCGCCGTGGCCGCCGCGGAATTCTTCCGTGAAGTAGCGTCCCATCACCGCATCGCCGATAGTTTCCACACCCTGTGCTTGTACGGTAGCGATGCGTTGCTGCCACATCTCACGTGCCGCTTCGGGATAGGAAGACGTGGTATTGGCCAGCACCAGCGCACTGACCAGCGTCGGATGACGCAGAGTCAGTTCCTGGCCGACCATGCCCCCCATCGACAGCCCTACCCAAACCACCGGTCCGGTATCAAGGTCGCGCAAAAGGACAGCGGCGTCATCCGCCAGCGACGCCATGTCGTACATGCCCGGCGGGGCTTCCGAGCTACCGTGGCCGCGATGGTCGTAGGTGATCACACGGCAATCTCCGGCCAGCAGATTGGCTAGTTCATCCCACATGGTCAAGTCGCAGCCAAGTGCATGGCTCAGCACCACAGTGTGGCGCGGGGCCTTGCCGTTGCGCGGCGCACGCACGGTGTAGTGCAGGGCGGGCTTGCCGCTGCTGCGGCCTTCAAGGCCGATGCCAGGATGGGCGACAGTTGCCGGTGCCAATGGCTCCAGCACGTAGCCGATTTGCGGGCCGACTTCGCGCAGGATGACCATGGCATGCGTAAATGCGGTATTGGCGGCCGGCACGCCGGCGTAAATGGCCGACTGTATCAGCACCTCCTTCAGTTCGTCCGGCGTCAGGCGATTCGATGGATCGCCCAACAGGGCGGCGCGCACGTGCAGGTCGAATTCTTCCCAGCGGCCGAGCGCGATGGTAATCGACAGGACGATGGCGCGCCGGGTCTTTTGTTCCAGGCCTGGTCGTCCCCAGATTTCGTTCCACGCAAAGCGCGTGATCAGGTTTTGGAAATCGGCATTGAAGCTGTTGGCATTGGATAGCGAACGCTCTACCCAGGCGTCGCCCAGGATGCTGCGGCGGTTGTTCAGGCCGCGTTCGAAGTCGTGGTCGATAGGATCGTAGCTCATTTTTTTCTCATTTATTTATGATAGGTGTGGGCCGAGTTCAATGCCGCAACGTCGCCGCGCAGGCTTTGCAGCTGCCGCTGCGCCAGGCGGTGTGCCGGCGCGGTAGCCGCGACGGGATCGAACAGTGTATTCAGATGCTTCAGATCGACATGGCCGCGCAACGCAGGATCCGCTTGCACCGCCTCGGTCAATACTTCGGCCAGATGGCGTTGCGTGGATGCCGTGACGCCGGTCATTTTTTCCAGCAGTTCATGCGATTTCGGACGGCCGATGGCGCCAGCCAGATAGGCAGATGCGGCTTCGGCGAACACTAGTCCTTGCAGTGCATCGATATTGCGTAGCATGCGTGCGCTGTCGACCTGCAAGCCGGCGAAGGCATCGTTCAACGCCTGCAGGGCGCCGTGCGCGCTGAGAAATAGTCCAGGCCACTCGGCCAGTTCGGCCTGCCAGTTGCCGAGACCACGCTCGTGCTGCTGGCCCATGCTGGCCAACAGGGCCGCGCCGTGCTGCGGCGTGCGCGTGGCGGCGGCTAGTGCGATCATGGCCGATACCGGATTGCGTTTGTGCGGCATCGCCGACGAGCCGCCGCGGCCATTGCCGGATGGTTCCGCCAGTTCTGCAATTTCACCCTGCGCCATCAAGCTCAGGTCGGTGGCGATTTTCCCCAGGCTACCGGTCAATACTGCGACTTCCAGGCCAAGCCGCACCCATTCGTCGCGTTGGGTGTGCCAGGCCGCATCGGCGACCTTCAAGCCCAGGATGGCGGCCACGCGGTTGGCAACCGCCGGGCCTTGCTCGCCCATTACGGCTAGCGTGCCGACGGCGCCTCCCAGTTGCAGCTGCAGTGCACGCGCTGCGCATTCCCGCAGGCGCGCGCGCGAGCGCACCAGCGGCGCCAGCCAGCCGGTCAGCTTGAAACCGAAGCTGGTCACTTGCGCCGGTTGCATCAGGGTGCGTGCCAGTACCGGGGTGGCAAGGTGCTGCTCCGCCAGTTGCAGCAGGCGGCCGGTCAGATCGAACAAGCCGTCGTCCAGCAACTGCAGGGCATCGCGTGTGGCCAGTACCATCGCGGTGTCGATTACATCCTGGCTGGTGCTGCCCCAGTGCACCTTGGTGGCAGCCTCGGCGTCGTACAACGCCACAGTCTTGGTCAGCTCTTTCACCAATGGAATCGCCAGGCTGCCGGCGCGGCGGCCGGCAGTGATGATGGCAGGGATATCGTAAAGTTGCGCATTGCAGACGGCGGCGATGGCGCGCGCCGCAGCCGGCGGCAGCAGGCCCTCGTCGGCCTGCGCTTGCGACAGCGCCTGCTCGAAGCGGAACATGGCTTGCACGATCGCCGTATCGTCGAACACGGCGATCATGTCGGTGGTGGTCAGGAAGCTATCGAAGATGGATACACTCACCGCGGCTCCAGTTCATATTCAGATTCAGATTCAGAATCATACATAATCGAAAAATACCGTTTCCTGCTCACCCTGCATATGTATATTCCAGCTGTATCGGCCGTCGGCTGTTTGAGTAGCGATCAGGGTAGGGCGGCGAGCGGCTGGTACTTGCTCCAGTATCGCCGATTGCTTCAGTCCGGTATCGTTTTCCAGGAACACTGCGGTGAACTGGTGCTTGACCAGGCCGCGTGCGAACACCGTCACGTAGGCTAGCGGTTCTCCCGGGGCCTGTGGACATACCGACAAGCGCAGGCTGAATTTCCCCTCGTCGTCGCTGGGTATGCGGCGGAAGCCGGGAATAGCCTGTGCGGATTCCGCAGCGGCGGCGGCCGGTTGCCAGGCTTCGATCTGGGCGTCGTTGATCGGGATACCGTCGCCGTCGTAGACGATGCCGCTGACTGTAATGGTCGGCGCGCTGGTTTGCAGGTGGTCGGCGGCGCTCAGTTCGGTCGCCCATTGCCAGGCTTCATGGGAAAACGGGCCGATGGTTTGCGAGGTCGTGATTTTGCTCATTCGGTACTCTCCTTAGTTTTCCATCGGCGTGGCGTCGCGGCCGCGCAGGACGATGTCGAATTCATAGCCCAGCATTTCGGCGCCTACGGTGTACTCCAGGCTGTAGCGTGAGATCAGGCGCTGGCGTGCGGCCAGGTCCGGAATGCTCTGGAAGATCGGGTCGTAGTCGAACAGCGGATCGTTGGGGAAGTACATTTGCGTTACCAGGCGCTGCGCGTACACGTTGCCGAACAGGGAAAAATGGATGTGAGCCGGGCGCCACGCCTTGTCGTGGTTGCCCCACGGGTAAGGGCCGGGTTTGATAGTGACGAAACGGTAGCGGCCGTCGTCATCGGTCATCATCTTGCCCCAGCCGTGGAAGTTCGGGTCGAGCGGCGCGTCATGCTGGTCGCGCTTGTGGCGGTAGCGGCCGGCAGCATTGCATTGCCAGACCTCCAGTAGCGAGTTGCGCACGGGCTTGCAGTCTTCGTCCAGCACGCGGCCGGTGACGACGATTTTTTCGCCAAGCGGTTGAGCGTCGCCTTGCACAGTCAGATCCATGTCGTTAGGCAGGAGGATGCGCGGCGATGGCGCGATGTTCTGTTCTACCGGCAAGCCTGCGGCGATACGCAGCGACGGCTGGACCGGGCCGCGCTTGGCGGTTGATTTGTAGGGTGGGTAGATCAGTTCCGGATAAACGCCGGACGCGATGGCATCGAATTTCAAAGCATGACTCCTTGTATGAGATGCGGAAGGGATGAAGACGATGGTATGCAAGCCGCCATCCGGTCACAAGGGAGATAAGGCGTGCTATATTCGCTATACGCACAATTTGTGCGAATATCGCCCAAATTGACGTTTTTTTCTTATGAACACTGAAATTGACCCGCCCGCCAAGCGTGATTTGATCGCCGGACTGGAAAAAGGCTTGCAAGTGATCGAGGCCTTCGACCAGGAACGCAGCCGCCTGAGCATCGCAGAGATAGCCGAACGCACCGGGCTGACGCGCGCGGCGGCGCGGCGTTACCTGATCACGCTAACCCACCTCGGCTACATGCGGCACGAGAACAAACTGTTTTCGCTGACGCCGATGGTGCTGCGGCTAGGACAATCCTATCTGCATTCGGCACGGCTGCCGCGGGTGGTTCAGCCACTGTTGTATCGACTCGCGTATGCGTTAGGGGAGGCCGCGTCGGTCGGTGTGCTCGATCACGACCAGCTGGTGTGCGTGGCCGCCGTCAGTGCCGGGCAACTGGTGTCGTCGACGTTGCAACCGGGCACGCGGGTACCTGCCTACTGCACCGCCAACGGCCGCATGCTGCTGGCCAGCCTGCCGCCGCAGCAGATCGAGGCTTTCCTGGCGCGTGCCCAGCCGGAGCAGATCACCGAGTACACCATCGTCAACAAGGAACGCCTGGCGCTGGAGATCGCGCGTGCCGGCGTCCGCGGTTATGCGTTGGTAGATCAGGAGCTGGAACTAGGCCTGTGCACCATCGCGGTCCCTCTGAAGAACTTCCGCGGCGAGGTGGTGGCGGCGATGAACATCAGTGTGCACGCCGGTCGCATGCCGATCGATCAGATGGTGGAACGGTGCCTGCCGGCGATGATCAAGATCCAGGTTGAGCTGAACGCCTTGCTCTAGTTTTCTTCCGGCTCTGCCGCTTCGGCTGGATAGCGGCGGAATTCCTTGGGCGTGACGCCCATGCGTTTTTTGAACAGACGGCTGAAATAGGCCGGGTCCTGGAACCCCAGTTCATACGCGATGCTCGCGATGCTGATCGGGAGATAGGTCAGCTTGCGGCAGGCTTCCAGCATCAGCCGGTCTTGCGTGATATCGAAAGCCGACTTGCCGGACAGCTTGAGGCAAAGGCGATTCAGCCGCGTCGGTGTAGCGCGCAGGATATCGGCGTATTGCCGGACCTGCCACTGGTCCTTGAAATGCCGCTCCACTTCAGCACGAAAGCGGCTGAAAAGTTCGAAGTCGCTGCGGCCCGACTGGTCGGCCAGCCGATGCTCTGCGTGTACCCGAACCAGCAGCAGCAGAGCGCTACGGGCTAGCCATTCCAGCATGAGCGTATGGCCATACTGGGGCCAGGAAGCTTCCGTCATCAGGTTTTTCAGCAGCGACTCTAGCCGGCTGTGCACTTCCGGCAAGTCGGCCAGGTCGACTGCCAGCGGCTGCACGAACAACGAGGAATAAAGGTCGGCGTGGTTCCCTGCCACGGCGAAGATCACGTTCTGGTCTACCGTCAGGACATAACCCTGCGCTCCTTGCGAAAAATCGAAGCCGTGCGCTACCGAGGGATGGACCGTGATGGCAACTGGTCCGCTGCGTTCCCATACGGCTTCGTTGACGCTTGCGCGAACCTTGCCGCTAAATAAGAAAAGTACCTGAAACAATCCTGGGTGGGTATGGTTGGCGATATGCCAGTTATACAGACTGCTACGCGTTTCGATCAATTCGATATGAACGAATTCAGCATTATCTGCACGTGTTTGTTCGCCGTACAGGGCGAACTGGGGGATCTCTGCAGCGGCTGGTTTGGAGAGTTTTGGCATATCGGGAAAGTAATCGAGAAAGCGTTCGAGAAATGCGGTGTGTCAAAATAGTACAAGTTTTATGCCGCTTCATCCATGTTTATTGAAGCGCGGCGCGGCTACGATGAAGTTATACCAACACAACATCGGAGACACGCCATGCGTACCCAAGTAGCCATCATCGGCGCCGGCCCGGCCGGCCTGCTGTTATCCCACCTGCTGCATCTGCAGGGCATAGAATCTGTCGTCCTCGAGTCGCGCTCGCGCGCCGAGATAGAAAGCACCATCCGCGCCGGCGTGCTGGAGCAGGGCACTATGGATATCTTGACCGAGACTGGCGTCGGCGAGCGTATGCGTAGCGAGGGCGCACTACATCACGGCATAGAGCTGGCTTTCGATGGCGCTCGTCACCGTATCGACCTGACTGAGCTCACCGGCAAGGCCATTACCGTCTATCCACAGCATGAAGTGATCAAGGATCTGGTGGCTGCGCGGCTGGCGGCGCAGGGCGAGTTGCTGTTCGAAGTGAGCGGTGTTGCGCTGCATGGCGTGGAAACGTCGCAGCCATCTGTCACTTTCCTCCATGGCGGCGCGGAATGTAAGCTGGAAGCGGATTTCATCATCGGTTGCGACGGCTATCACGGGGTGTCGCGTCCGGCGATGCCTGGCCAGGGTCTGCGCAAGGATTTCCAACGCATCTATCCGTTCGGCTGGTTCGGTATTCTGGTGGAATCGGCGCCATCGTCCGATGAACTAATCTACGCCCGGCACGACAGGGGCTTTGCGCTAGTCAGCACGCGCTCGCCGACGGTGCAGCGCTTGTATTTCCAGTGCGATCCCAGCGACCATACAGACAACTGGTCCGACGACCGCATCTGGGCCGAGCTGCACGCACGGCTGGAGAATCGCGACGGCTGGAAGCTCAAGGAAGGCCGCATCTTCCAGAAAAATATCATCGGCATGCGCAGCTTCGTCTCTACCCCAATGCAAGCAGGGCGGTTGTTCCTGGCTGGCGACGCCGCGCATATCGTACCGCCGACCGGCGCCAAGGGCTTGAACCTTGCGGTGTCGGATGTCCGGTTACTGGCACGCGGGCTGGACCAGTTCTATCGCCAGGGCAGTGAAGAACACCTGAACGGCTACAGCGACGAAGCATTGAAGCGCATCTGGCGCGCGGAATATTTCTCATGGACGATGACACGTCTGTTGCATACCTTCGCCGACGCCACGCCGTTCGAACGCGAGATGCAACGCGCTGAACTGGAAAATATCGTGAGCTCGCGCGCGCTGGCTACATCGCTGGCAGAGAACTACGTTGGTGCATTCTGAGCATACAGCTAAGCGGATTAGTGTTGCGGGATCGATATCATCAGAACAGGGCTTGACGATCAATAACCATTTGGTTATGCATTAAAAATGCAAACGGTAGAAAACGACATTTTCAAGGCTCTGGCCGACCCGACACGCCGGGCGATCTTTGAACGCCTGGCGCGTGACGGAGAACTGACCGTACGCGCATTGACTGATCACGCCGGTGTATCACAGCCGGCAGTGTCCAAGCACTTGCGCGTTCTAAAGCACGCGCGGTTGGTGAACGACAGGCACGAGGGACGCGAGACGCATTACAGCGCCCAACCGTTAGCACTTGCGCCCATACGCGATTGGATGAGCCTCTATGGCGCCTTCTGGAAAGAACGGTTCGATCAGCTCGAATCACTTTTGAAAAGGATGGACCAATGAGCAATACTGCAACCGAAACGCTTTCCGTTGTTGTCGAACGGGAGATACCTTTTCCGTCGGAAAAGATCTGGCGCGCGCTCACGCAACCACACCTGATCGAGGAGTGGCTGATGAAGAACGATTTCAAGCCTGTCATGGATCACCGCTTCAATCTCAACGCCGACTGGGGTGCTGTCGACTGCCAGGTCCTGGCAATTGAGCCGCACAAAACGCTGTCTTACACGTGGGCGGCCTATGGTCTGGAGAGCGTCGTTACCTGGACTCTCACGCCCACGAGTACCGGCACTAGCCTGCGCATGGTGCAGTCGGGCTTCCGGCCGGATCAGCAGCAGGCTTATCAGGGCGCCAAGATCGGTTGGCCGAAATTTCTTGCGGCCCTGGAACAGGTTTTGGCACGGATTGACTGAAGCCTGCCGGAGCATCGATGGACGCCGGCCTCATGTGGGCCGGCGCGGACGATTGGTGATTGCTGCCCGAGCAAGATCGAAAAACGACCGAATGAGGTGCAGACAAAATGAAAAAGAGCGCAACGACCGCAACAGCCGAGAGTGAATCCCCATGGCGGCTGATCGACGCACGGATCAAGGAACTGGACGACTGGCGGGGCAAGATGCTGTCCCATGTCCGCACCCTCATCAAACAGGCTCTCCCTGATGTAGTCGAGGAGTGGAAGTGGAGAGGTGTTCCGGTTTGGTATCACGATGGAATGATCTGCACCGGAGAGACATACAAGAGCGTCGTCAAGGTGACTTTCGCCAAGGGCGCTGCGCTCAAGGACCCGTCAGGACTATTCAACTCCAGCCTTGAAGGCAACACCAGGCGTGCTATCGATTTTCATGAAGATGATGAAATAAATGAGGATGCCTTCAAGGCGCTCATAGGCGCTGCCGCAGCATTGAACAGTCCGTCTGTCCGATAGTCGTCCGGCGCCGCCAAGTTCAGTTGAGATTGATATCGGCTAGCTTGCAGCGCGATCGAGATTGCCATTTACGCGCACCAGCAGCGCCACCAATTGATCTTGTTCTTCTTTGGTCAAACCTTCCAATGCTTGCCGGCTAGCTGCATCCATGACAGCTTTCCCTTTTGGCAACCGCTGTGAGGCATCGGCAGTCAGCGAGACTAGCTGGCTGCGCTTGTCGTTCGGATTGGGGATGCGCTGAACCAGGCCATCGCGTTCCATGCGATTCAGCAGTTGCGCCATGCTGGGCTGCTCCACCTGCGCAAGCCGCGCCAGTTCGGCTTGCGACAGGGCGCCGTTCTTCTTGAGCGCGACCAGCACCGGCAACTGCCCCATGGCAAAACCCAGCGTGCGCAGCGGGCTGTCGACTAGCCGACCGAACGTACGGTAAGCCTGGCCGACGAGTCTCATCGGGTTCTCGGAAAGATCATTTTTCATGATATTGACATTCAATAGGTAACTATGTTTTTATATAGGTACCTATCATAATCGAATCAATCCATTCTGTGAATACACAATTACCCTCGCCATTACGCTTAGCCATAGTTGGCGGAGGCCCCGGCGGCCTCACATTGGCCCGCACCCTCCATCTGCACGGCATCGCCGCGACCGTATTCGAGCAGGAATCCCATGCGCTGGAACGCCCGCAGGGCGGCACCCTGGACCTGCATGAGGAATCGGGTTTGCTGGCGCTCAGGCAGGCCGGTCTCCTGGAGGCGTTCCAGGCCATCGCCCGCTACGATGACCAAGGTACGCGCTTGCTCGATAAGGCCGGCAACGTGCTGTTCGAGGACCAGGATGCTGCCAGCGGCGACCGCCCCGAGGTGGACCGCACGGAACTGCGCGCCATGTTGTTGAAGGCATTGCCTGCGACTTGCGTGCGCTGGGGTTGCACGATGCGTGAAGTGCGGGCGCGGCACGACGGTCGCTGGGACCTGGCCTTCGATCATGGCAACGAGGGGCCGTTCGACCTGGTGGTCGGCGCCGATGGCGCGTGGTCGAAAGTGCGGCCATTGCTGTCGCCGTACCGGCCTCAATACAGTGGCCTTACCTTTGTCGAGTGCGGCATCGATGACGTGGACCGCAGCCATCCCACCTTGTCGCAACTGGTGGGACGCGGCAAGATGAGTGTTGAAGCCGACTGCAAGGAAATTATCGCGCAACGCAATGGTAATGCGCACATCCGCGCTTATGCCATCTTCCGCGTGCCGGCAGACTGGGCGGCAGGGCGTTTTGACATTGCCTCACCAGCTTCCATGCGCACAGAGCTGCTCAAGGAATTCGACGGCTTCGCTCCCGAGATACTCGATCTGTTCCGGGTCAGTAACGATAGTTTCGCTATCCGCCTGATCTGTGCGCTGCCGGTGGGGCATTGCTGGGCTGGCCGGCGTGGCCTCACATTGCTGGGAGACGCAGCGCATGTGATGTCGCCTTTTGGCGGCGACGGGGTAAACAACGCCATGTTCGATGCCGTCGAACTGGCGCGCCTGCTGGCCGAGCGCGCTGACTGGAATGAAGCCGTGGCTGAATACGAATCGCTGATGTTTGCGCGCGTTGTCGAGTCCGCCGAAGGTGCTGCGGAAGGGGCTGCGACGCAGCTATCTCATATCGGTCAGGAGCTGGCGCTGGAAATGTATCGGAGCCACGCAAGCGGAACATCACTGTTGCCTGCGCCTTCGACGGCGCCTGGTTCCGTTCCGGTCACCTTGCAGTGATCGAGCCGGACGGCCATATTTCAAATCCATTGCCGTTTGAAGTTGAAAAGACATTCGTTGGCCCGGAATTTCCCGGGCCAACATTGGGTGTCACCAGGAAGACATGGTTTGTCGCTCTAATTTAGATCATCTGCTTTTTTGAATGAGCGTATCTTTGCCCGTCTTGCTTAAAACATGTGGCGAATACCCGACATGACACCGACCTGATTCAATCCGACACCCACGGTGCCGCCCGCATCCAGCGCAATGGCTGCCGAACCTGCATTCCGGATATAGCCAAGCGATGTGTACAACGCGGTGCGTTTCGACAGGTTATAAGTCACGCGCGCCACAGCCAGTGTGGAGACTTTGTCAGTATCCTTGACACCCAGGCGCGAAATCTGTGCATCCAGCACCCAATAGGAAGAAAACGGATAACTGACGCCGAGGTAATACAAATCGGAATGTGTGTCGCTGGCGGTTTTTATCTTGCGATCAACCAGGCCGGCGCCAATCTTGGTCTGGCCCAGCATGAAATAGCCATTCAGCGAAATACGTTGATCACTGAAGTCGCTGCTGGTCAGGCCAGCGGCGGCGCCCGGGCCAGGCGGCAAATTGGTGGCGTTTTCAATGGGTGGCCCACTCGAATCCGATAACGCCGCCAGCGAATAATATACACAGGATTTACGCAAAACACATATTCGCCGATACGATTATCGATAAAGATACTCCGCAAAAATCGAAGCTTGATCAGGTGCATAATATGCCGATCAGGTGCAGAATATGTTGACCGATGTGGTGCATCACAACTGATCTTTGCACATGTCCTGATTCGATGAATTTATAGAGAATCTCATGGCTATACGTGAAAATTTTACCTACGCCGATATGGACGTGTGGCTCAATGAAAAGCGGGTCACTGAAATCGAATGCCTGGTGCCTGATTTGACCGGTGTAGCACGCGGTAAGATCATGCCGCGCACCAAGTTCACCGAAGATCGTGGCATGCGTATGCCGGAAGCGGTACTCGGGATGACAGTTACCGGTAACTATCCGTCCGGCGACGCCGCGTACGAGCGCGCCATTTCGGCCACTGATCGCGACATGATTCTGCGGGCAGATCCGAATACCATTACGCTGGTGCCATGGGCGGTCGACCCGACGGCACAGGTGATTCACGATTGCCATTTTTCCGATGGTTCGCTGGTCGATTTTGCCCCGCGTTCGGTGCTGCGCCGCGTGCTGAAGCTATACGCCGACAAAGGCTGGTCCCCAATCGTCGCGCCGGAACTGGAGTTTTATCTGACCGCCAAGAATATCGATCCCGATATACCGTTGCGTCCGCCGGTGGGTCGCAGTGGCCGGTCTGAAACCAGCCGCCAGGTTTACAGCATCGATGCGGTCAATGAGTTCGATCCGCTGTTCGAGGATATCTACGATTACTGCGAACTGATGCAACTCGACGTCGATACGCTGATCCATGAAATCGGTGCCGGCCAGATGGAAATCAATTTTTTGCACGGCGAACCGCTGGGTCTGGCGGACAAGGTCTTCTTCTTCAAGCGGACCTTGCGCGAGGCCGCATTGAAGCACGACATGTATGCGACTTTCATGGCCAAGCCGATGACTGGCGAGCCCGGTTCGGCGATGCATATCCATCAAAGCGTGGTCGACACCAAGACCGGCAAGAACATCTTCAGCAAGCAGGATGGCACCGCCTCCCAGGCGTTCTCGCATTACATCGGCGGCCTGCAGCGTTACATGCCGGCCGCGATGGCGATTGTGGCGCCGTACGTGAATTCGTACCGCCGTATCGTGCGTCATACGGCTGCGCCGATTAACGTCCAGTGGGGCAAGGATAACCGCACGGTCGGATTCCGGGTCCCGGAATCCGGGCCGCAAGATCGTCGCATCGAGAACCGTGTTGTGGGCGCCGACGCCAATCCGTACCTGGCGCTGGCGGTGACACTGGCTTGCGGTTATCTGGGAATGACCGAACGGCTGGAACCAGCCCCGATGATGGTCGACAGCGCGTATCACCTCGATTTCCAGTTGCCGCAAAGCTTAGCCGAAGCGCTGCAAGACTTGCGCAACGAGACGAGCTTGCGCCAGGTGCTGGGCGACCGTTTTGTCGATGTCTATGCGGCGATCAAGGATCTGGAACATGCGGAGTTCATGCAGGTGATCAGTCCTTGGGAGCGCGAGCATCTGCTGCTGCATGTCTGATTTTATATAGTAGCAACGAGAGCTGAAGGTAGAACATGCATCCAAATAAAATCGCCCCGATGGCTGTCGAAACGCCAGTCAATACTCGTGCGATCCAGGAGTTGGACGCCGCCCATTATCTGCACCCGTTCACCGATTCCAAGGCGTTGGCCAGCCAGGGCTCGCGCGTAATGGTCAGGGGCGAAGGTATCTACATCTGGGATTCGGAAGGAAAGCGCCTGCTCGACGGCATGTCCGGTTTATGGTGCATGAATGTCGGCTATGGCCGCAAGAGCATCGCCGATGCGGTGTATGCGCAGATGCAGCAATTGCCTTTCTACAATAGTTTTTTCCAGACTACCAATGTGCCGGCGGTGCAACTGGCGGCCAAACTGGTCGAGATCTCGCCGCCGCAGTTCAACCATGTCTTTTTCACCGGATCCGGTTCCGAGGGCAATGACACCATCATCCGCATGGTGCGTCGCTACTGGGACTTGCAAGGTTATAAGGATCGCCACGTCATCATCAGCCGTCACAATGCCTACCACGGCAGCACGATGGCAGGCGCCTCGCTGGGCGGCATGTCCGGCATGCACGAGCAGGGCGGCATGATTGCGGGCATCGTCCATATCGGCCAGCCGTATTACCTGGAAGGTGGGAAGGACAAGACGCCGGAAGAATTCGGGCTTGAAGCCGCGTCCTGGCTGGAGCAGAAAATCCTGGAAGTCGGCGTCGACAAGGTTGCCGCTTTCATCGGTGAACCGGTACAAGGCGCCGGCGGCGTTATCGTCCCACCGTCCACTTATTGGCCTGAGATTCAGCGCATCTGCGACAAATACGGCATTTTGCTGGTCGCCGACGAGGTGATTTGCGGCTTCGGTCGCCTCGGTCATTGGTTCGGTTCCGAATATTTCGGCATCAAGCCAGACCTGATGACGTTCGCCAAGGGCGTGACCTCTGGTTATGTACCGCTGGGTGGCGTATTGGTCGGCGATCGCGTGGCCGATGTGCTGATCGAAAAAGGCGGTGACTTCAACCACGGCTTCACCTATTCCGGCCATCCGGTCGCCTGCGCCGCGGCCTTGGAGAACATCCGCATCATCCAGGAAGAAAAGCTGGTCGAGCGGGTGCGCGATGATACCGGCCCCTACCTGAAACAGAAATTCGAGACACTGGCCGATCATCCATTGGTCGGTGCTGCGGATACCTGCGGCTTTGTCGCCGGTATCAATCTGGTGCGGAAAAAAGCGGCGAATGTGCATGATTGCGTGTCATTCGACGCGAAGCTGGAGGTCGGGATGGTCTGCCGCAGTCATATGTTTAACAATGGCATGATCATGCGCGCCGTCGGTGACCGGATGATCATCGCGCCGCCGCTGGTGATGACGCATGCCGAAATTGACGAGATGGTGGCCTTGATTCGCGCTTGTCTCGATGCAACTTTGACAGATATTACCCAGCGCGGCTGGATGTAAACATTTTAAGGATATTCAAATGACGAACACACGTTGGCATGACCGCGCTGCGGAATTGAAGTTTGACGGACGCGCTTTCATCAACGGTCAGCGTGTCGCAGCGCAGTCCGGCGCAACCTTCGACTGTATTTCTCCCGTCGATGGCCGCAAGCTGGTCGATGTCGCCCGTTGCGAGGCGATCGATATCGACGCGGCGGTGACTGCAGCACGCGCCGCTTTCGAAGACCGACGCTGGGCCGGGCTGGCGCCGGCGGTGCGCAAACGCACCATGATCAAATTTGCCGATTTGCTGCTGCAACACCGGGATGAGCTGGCCCTGCTGGAAACGCTTGATATGGGCAAACCTATCAAATACAGCCGTAGCGTGGACGTGCCAGGGGCGGCCAACTGCATCCGCTGGTACGGCGAAGCGGTCGACAAGATTTATGACGAGATTGCCCCGACGCCCGACACTGCCCTGGCGTTGATCACGCGCGAGCCGGTCGGTGTGGTAGCTGCAGTCGTACCGTGGAATTACCCGATGCTGATGGCCTCCTGGAAAATCGCGCCGGCATTGGCGGTCGGCAACAGCGTGGTGCTGAAGCCATCGGAAAAGTCACCGCTGTCGGCGCTGCGGCTGGCTGAAATCGCGCTGGAAGCCGGCATTCCGCCCGGAGTGTTCAACGTGGTGCCGGGTTATGGCAATGAGGCTGGCAGCGCGCTGGCCTTGCACATGGATGTCGATTGCATCGGCTTTACCGGCTCGACGCGGGTTGGCAAGCAGATCATGCAATATGCAGGACAGTCCAATCTGAAACGGGTCTGGACCGAGCTGGGTGGCAAGTCGCCCAACATCGTGTGTGCGGATTGCCCCGACCTGGATGCCGCCGTGCGAGCGGCGGTAGGTTCGATCTACTTCAATCAGGGCGAGAGCTGCAACGCACCTTCACGCTTGTTCGTGGAGAAATCGATCAAGGAGCAATTCATTGCCAAAGCGCTGGCACTGGTGCCGAATTTCAAGCCAGGTGATCCGCTGGACGAGACAACCGTGATGGGCGCCATCGTCGACGATATCCAGATGAACTCGGTGCTGGGTTTTATCGCATCGGGCAAGGCGGAAGGCGCGCAATTGCTGGCGGGCGGGCAGCAAGTACGCAGCGAGAGCGGTGGCTATTACATCGAGCCGACCTTGTTCGATAACGTCGACAGCACGATGAAGATCGCCCGCGAAGAAATCTTCGGGCCGGTATTGTCGGTGTTCGGCTTCACCGATTTGAACGAAGCGATCCGTGCAGCGAATGCGACCGCGTTCGGCTTGCAGGCAGCAGTCTGGACCTCGGATATCCGCAAGGCCCACCAAACCGCACGGGCGCTGCGCGTGGGCACGGTGCACGTCAACCAGTACGACGACGATGACATAACGGTGCCGTTCGGTGGCTACAAACAATCCGGAAACGGGCGCGATAAATCCTTGCATGCTTTCGATAAATATACGGAACTGAAAACCACCTGGATCAACATCAGGTAAAGCGCTCTGGTCTAGTCAACGCAAGTCCGCTTTCATGAGGAAAGCCCGGGTTTGCGTTGATAGCTTTGCTTTCCGCCGCCATTCCTGGCAAGCGGGAACGCCTCTCAGTCACAAGCCTTTCATATTTTTAGTTATCCACACAGGGACTATGAAAAATTCATTCTCGAAAATGTTTTGGATGGTGGCAGCATCTTTCTTCCTGGTGAACCCAGCGTTCAGCGAGAGCGTCGTAACCGGCAATGTCATGGGCGCTCCCTACATGCACGGGCTGTACATGGCCCTGGCCGATGACTTTAGTTCTATCGAAAAGCCACTCTCGTTAAAATATTCTGATAGGAAGACGGACGAATTTGCCAAGAGCGTTTCATCTGGTGCTGCGGATTTTTCGGTTTCGGATGTTGCACTTACGGGCAAGGAACTGGAAGAGCGCAAGCTTATTCAGTTTCCATCAATGGTTACCGCAATTGTCCCCGTAGTGAATCTTCCGGGAGTCGAGTCGAATAAGTTGATCCTCAATGGCGTGGTGCTGGCAAAGATCATGACTGGCGAGATCGTTGTTTGGAATGACGAGTCGATTCGCGCCAAGGAACAAAAAGCGATGTCCAGCGAAGGCACGGTGCCGCTGGGCTAGTGCCAATTGACCACTGCGTAGGTTTGGCTCAGGCGGCATAGTTGCCTTGTGGTAAATATATCGGGTAGGATTTGGCACCTACGTCAAGGAATTCAAATGCCATCCACCAAAGCTCGAACCTCTACTATTTTCCGCTATTCAGTATTTGCGCTTGCCTGCTTTTCAGGCGCGGCTTTTGCCCAGTCCCTGCCGACGGCGGCGCCGGCCTGTCTTACGGGCGCCTACCGTTCACCGGCGGGCGAGATCGTCACCCTGACCCAGCGCCCGGGTTTTCCGCAGACATTGCTGGTGACTGATTTCAACGGCCGCAGCGGCGTCTTTGAGGTGGCTGGTGACGGCGTATTGAACGCCGCGCAGGACGCCGATAATCCGGCCAGGTTGGCGGGGCGCCTGACTTATGCCGGATGCCAGGCCACTTCGCTCGACTTGCAGTTTTCCGGCGCTGATGCGCAACGGTGGTCGCGGTTGCCGCTGCGGATTACCCGCACTCGTTTCATGTCCGGTGCGGTGCAGCTGAATGGCGAACTGATCGAACCGATGGCCGGCGGCGACAAACCGCCACTGTTCGTGCTGGTGCACGGATCCGAATCGAGCGCCACGGTGGATGCCAGCAACCATGCATTCCTGATGGCGAGCCAAGGCGTCGCCGCCTTCTTGTTTGACAAGCGCGGCACTGGTGGCTCAGGTGGCGTTTATACCCAGGATTTCGTGCTGTTGGCGGGCGACGCCGCAGCAGCGGTAGACGAGGCGCGCCGGCTGGGCGCTGGCCGTATCGGCCGCGTCGGCCTCGCCGGTTTCAGCCAAGGCGGCTGGGTCGCGCCGCTGGCAGCGCTTAAGGCACAGGCGGATTTCCTGGTGGTCGGTTATGGCGTGATCGGTACGCCGATCGAGCAGGACCAGTGGCAGGTTGACTACCAGTTGCGCCAGCTCGGCTACGGCGAAGATGTGATCGGCAAGGCGCGTACGCTGACTGCCCTGGCCGGCAATGTCGCGGCATCGGATTTCCGTCGCGGCATGCCGCAATTGCTGCTGGCTAAGGATAAATACGCGGGCGAGCCTTGGCTGGCGAAAGTCGATGGCCAGTACAGCGGCGCACTGCTGCGCGGCGAGGTGGAACGGGCGCGCAGCGAAAGCCCGCAAGTGATCTGGCATTACGATTCGCTGGCGGTGCTGCGGCAGCTCGCCATCCCGCAGCTGTGGGTGTTTGCGCAAGACGATTCGGTGGCGCCCAGCGCGCCGACCATCGCGCGCCTGAATGCCTTGCGCGGCAGCGGCAAGGATATCGCGATTGCGGTTTTTCCGCAGTCGGATCACGGCATCCGTTCGTTTTCCGTGATGCCTGACGGTAGTCGCAAATATCTGGCTTACGCGGCCGGCTATGATCGACTCTTGGCCGACTGGATGAGGCAGAAGCCTTTGTCTCCGGAGGTGCAGGAGAGGATGCTGGCACCGACGGCCAGGTGAATTTTCGCTTACCTCAGTGCAAAGACCTGGCCCCACCTCTGTGTAAATTTCAAGAGTTATTCTCAAAAAATCCATTCATGCGGACCAATCTGCCTTGATCGTCATACTCGCCGTAACTTATCCCGGTTCCCACAGTTATGTTCTCTTGCGTTTTCATTTCCCAGTTAGCGATGCTTTTTTGATGGTGAGACATGAAACAGGTTGTGACGAAATGGGCGCCGGGAATCTGTTGATGCAAATTCTCCATGTAATTGATGAGCTCGTCCCATGATGCCGCTTGCGTTAGCGGGTCTGTGTAAACGGCGTTATCCGCGAGTGCCTCTGAAAATATAGCCAGCCTCTCCGCCTTGCTTGTCATTTTCCAGGCAGAGGTATATTTTTCCCACGTCTTCTCAAGATCTGCATTCATGTTTTCTGCTCCTGTCATGATCGATTTATCGGGATGGCATAGTGCATGACCGATTCATTCGAGCTGGGGTTATAGCCCGCGCCATAGAACTCCAGATCGGCCGTATTTGCGTGTCTTCTTCCGCTGCGCGGCAGCCAGGTCGAGTAAATGTAGTTGATGGTGTTGTCGATCAAGCTGACGGCGCCGTTGTGCGCAAATTTGGCGTAGGTGCATGCCGGGATTTTAATCGCCAGCATTCTGTCCGGGATATCCATGAGCGCCGTCACTTCAATCGCACAAAAATATTCCAGTTCATCGCTGTTCTCTGTTATCTGCCTGACGACGCCGTAACAAGTCCCGCCGACCGTGTTCTTGATTTCGGATAGCCGGGGAAGGAATTGCTGCCACAGAGGCGGGAGTTTTTCGCCAATATTGTTTTTCTCCGAGTCGGTGCCAAAGAAGCTTGTCCTTAGTCCCACAAGATGCATTTCCTTTTGCTCATAAATTTCGGGGACGGTATTCATCCTCTTGTTGATATGTTCAAGGTAGTCTTGGTCGAACTTTACCTTTTGCGGGAATGGGCGTCTCTTTCCAATTTTGCGATATTCAGCCGGCGTAGTATCAAACGCGGATTTAAACGCCCGTGTAAAGCTTTCCTGGCTTTCAAAATCCGCTTCCATTGCGATGTCGATGATTTTTTTGTCGCTGTTCAGCAGCTGATCAAGTGCTTTTCCGAGTCTTCTCGAGCGGATGTAGTCCTTGACTGTGTCGCCCGTCAGTCCTTTAAAGATGCGTTGAAAATGCCATTGACTAAGTCCGGCACCGCTTGCCACTGCATTGATGGAAATTGGCTGGTCAAGATTGGCTTCGATGTAATCGACACTGCGTTGGATTTGATCGAGGTAATTCATCAGTTCTCCTTTGTGGAAGAATGATAAAAGGATTTAAATCCGGGGTTTTGATATTTTGTGCTCGATTTTGGGTGGCATGGCAGCCGATGCGTATCTTCGGAATTCCGAAGATAGGCTAGATGCCATCTGGGAAAGTTTCGGGTTCAAGCACGCGCTCATCGTCACAGCCCAAGAAGTTGATGCTGGCAGTGGTTGCGGAAATGGAATGCGGCTTGCTGGTTGCATATTCCGCTAAAGTTGACCACCATCGCTGGTAGTCGTTGACCGGTTCAACGCTGTTTCGCCGGCATTGACTATGCTTACCGAGGGTTTGTGGCGACTATATACTGTCAGGCGCGAAGGGGCGCAGTCGGTAAAAACCGTCCGGTCGAGCAATCAACCACGATGAACAGCTTCGGAATCAAGGAACCGTGAATCGCCTCCGCTATTGCGGTGGTACCCGCGCAATAAAGTCCATTGTGATGGTTGCGCCCCCAGGTATTTTTTCGACTTGAATAGTTGTTCTCGCAGGCTTATGGCTTCCGAATTTTGCTGCCATCGCCTCATTCATCTTCGCAAAGTCGGCGAGATCTGTCATGTAGACGGTTACTTTGACCACGTCTGTTAGCGAGCAACCGGCACCGAGTAAAACAGCCTCAAGGTAATCGATAACACGATTTGTTGCTGCGACCATATCGCCCTCGATCAGCTTGCCGGTCACAGGATCACGCGGGGTATATCCCGCTGTAAAAAGCATTCCGTTTGAGACCACGCCTTGCGAATAAGGGCCGACTGCTTTTGGAGCGCCGGGAACAGCAACGAATTTCAATTCATTCGATTGTAAGTTCGCACATCCGCCAAGGGCAATGGCTGCAAATAGCGTTGATATACAAAATAGACGCGTCATTTTGATACCTCTTTGGGTTGGTTTGTTGCGGATAACTCTGGCTAAGGGATTGGTCCATTGTAGGAATGATGTTGTCGAAATGATAGGCAATATTAAAAATGCACCATGACGCAAACCAAATAACTGCGACCAGACGAACTGGCAACCTTGAGACAACAACTACCGCAATGAACAATGAAAGGGTGTTTAGCGTTTTAAACTCGAGGTAGTAAGGTCAACGCCATCAGGATAAGTCGGGGCGGGTCAGCACAGCAGGTCAGCCAGAACCGATGCTGTGGTCAATTCGCGCCAGCGCCTGCAACTGGTCGAGCGCACAAGGATCGGTTCTGCCCGCGATAAGGCGGAGGCAAGACGTTCGATACGCCACTTAAATTGGCCGCGACGCAGCGCCAAGCTATATCTACGGCCTATCGTAGCGTGCGCGGCCCTATGACGTTCCTAGGGCCAGGTTCACACCTAGGCATCGGCAGACTGGGAATTTTTAGTCATGGACTTTAAACATCCTTTGTCTGGGAATGTTTGTCGCTAATACCATATCTAGCTCGCTGATCCCCCATCAAACTGCGCAATTCTCCAATCGTGAGATCACTGATTTCGTGCATGCGGATTAGCAGTGATGCGCCCACCGGCAAACGGCGATGACGGATTTTGCTGATGACCGGCGGTGCCACTTCGAGTGCGCGGGCGAGCGCCGCATCATTTTTCAACAGCAATTTTTTGCTCAAAAAATCAAGCAAGTGATCTGGGTCATACGTCACCAGTTCGTTGAGATTGTTGTTGAGTGGAGCGAACGGGGTAGGGTGATTACTCATATTGAATTGACTCCCTGTGTTGTCTTTATTGTTTTTAAATGATGTTGTTATTAACGCAAAAAAAATACTTTTCAGTCATAATTGTTGCAATGTTGTATGTCTGGCACTTTCGAGTAAGTCGGATTGTTGTCATTATTGCTTGTTAATAATATACCAATCCCCGAGCTTGGCAAGTTGGATATTGCGTCACCGGTGGCTGGCGTTGGTGACAGCATCGGGGTCGTGATCTTGGACATGGCGGGTTCCTGGCCGGTGAGCCTGGGCTTGTTCTTGACGTACTAGGTGCGGGCAGACTGTGGTTGCATGCGTGATTTGGGCAATGGAGACAGGCCCTATTTGACATCGTGCTGTATTCCGACGGATATTTGATCCGTAACCGAATCGCAAGCCCGACAAGGAGCATCGTCCCAATGACGGACAACAGTGCTACCCCCGCCGTTCTGATTACGATGCCACACAGCCACTACTGCGAGAAGGCACGGTGGGCGCTCGATTGGCTCTCGCTGCCGTATCGCGAAGAACCGCATGTGCCGTTGCTACACCGGTTGGCAACGATGCGCAACGGTGGCCGCAGTGTACCGGTATTGATATATGGCGCGGGTCGCTTCACTGATTCTACCGACATCCTGATTCATGCGAATGCCGTTTGCGGCGGCGACCTTCTTTATCCACGCGACTCGGCACTGCGAAAAGAAGTCGAAGCACTTGAGGCGCGTTTCGACGAGAAACTCGGCCCGCATACGAGGCGTTGGGCTTATGCGCAATTGCTGACGGAGCGTCGCCTGCTCCGTCAAGTGATGTCGCGTGGCGTACCACGTTTCGAGGCTGGCATACTGCCGCTAATCATGCCGGGTGTGGTCCGCCTCGTCCGCACAGGGTTGAGGATTACGCCGGAGAATGCCCGTCGCTCCATTGAACGCGTGCATGGCGTCTTCAATAACGTCAGCGAACGACTTAGCGATGGGCGCCAATTCTTGGTCGGCGGACGTTTCACTGCCGCCGACCTGACGTTTGCAGCGCTCGCCGCACCTGTGCTGTTCCCAGCGGGCTACCGTGCCGCCTATCCCGCGCTCGACAAGGTACCTACCGCGATGCGCGACGAGGTGCTGCGCCTGCGGGGTACCGATGCCGGACGATTCGCGCTGCGCTTGTTCTCGCAAGAACGAGACCGAAGGTTGGCCGGCGAAGCTCGACATGCTCTGGACGTATCAGGCTCGGGCTAACCGTTGCGAGATGCGCGAAGTCGGGCAATACCGGCAAGCCTGACTGGCAGGCTATCTTTCACCGGTTGAAAGATAGATCAGATGTCGTCAGGGAAAACTAAGGGGTGCGTGTGAAGACTCGACACGGCCCGGCAAGCTGATTCGCACTGCCACTGCTCCTGGACGACGCGATGCCCGGCCTTGCGGTCAACACCGGCGAGCTGAATGTCTGCTATACGTGTAAAGATTGCGACAATTGACGTTGACCTGGTAAAGACCGCTTTTCGGTTCTGAGAGGGCAGATTGGGCTTGCGCAAAAGAAAATGGGCCGCTAAGCGGCCCGTCAAAACCTGTCACGCAAACTCGTTACTTCTTGTTAGCCTGATTAACAGTTTTTCCTACTGTTTGCGAAAACTGGTCCGTGACCGCAGTCAGATTGGTTTCCAGCGCTTCCACTGCTTGTTTGGCGGTTTTGGTCAACTGCTCGTAGCCGGCGTTGGCGTTGTCAAAGGATGATTTCAGTATCGCTACCGCGCTTTCGGAACCGGCGGGTGCATTTTTGGCGACTTCGTTCAACAACCCGATTACCTTGCTGTGGGCATTGGCAATTTGCGCTTCAGTAGTTTTGGTGAATTCAACGTGGGTGCTGGACGCAATGGCAGCCAGGTGACGGCCATAGGCCAGCGCCTTTTCCGTATTCGGCTGTGCTTGCGCTGCGCTCAGCGCGAAAAATTCCTGTGGGTCTTTGGCGGAGAGCAGTTGCTTGGCTGTAACCGCAGACTCTGCAGCAGACGCTTTGGCGGCGCCGACATTTAATTCGATAACTTTTGCGACACCTTCGAGCGCTGTGCCGGTCAGCGCATTGATCATGGCGAGTTGGGCCTCGAAGTTGGCCTTGATAGCGCTTGAAAATTGTTCTGAAATCGAAAACATGGATTTTTCCTTGAGGTTCAATAGGTGCTTTAAACAAGCTGCCACCGATATGGGGTGCAGCAACAATTAGGGTGCGTTACCGTCATATATGACTACAAACAGTGCGCACCTTTAGGACATATGTTGGCCGCCATTGATGGCGATATTCGCTCCGGTCACAAAGGCGGCCTCATCTGCAGCAAGATAGGCGACCAAACCGGCAACTTCTTCCGGCTTGCCCAGGCGGCCCATCGGGATCTGCGGAATGATCTTGCTGTCGAGTACGTCCTGTGCAATCGCCATCACCATCTTGGTGCCGATATAGCCAGGTGAAATAGTGTTCACCGTCACACCCTTGCGCGCTACTTCGAGTGCTAATGCTTTGGTAAACCCGTGCATGCCGGCCTTGGCCGCCGCATAATTGCTTTGCCCAAACGCGCCTTTTTGCCCATTCACCGACGAGATATTGATGATGCGGCCCCAGCCGCGCTCGACCATGCCATCGCACACTGGCTTGGTCATGTTGAATACGGAATCGAGATTGGTGTGCATTACCGCATCCCAGTCGGGTTTATCCATTTTCTTGAAGGTCATGTCGCGCGTGATGCCGGCGTTGTTGACCAGCACATCGACCGGGCCGATTTCCTTCTCGATGGTGCGGATGCATTCCCTGGCCGACTCGTAGTCAGCCACGTCGCAAGGATAGGCGCGAAACTGGTAACCTTGTCGGTCCATCGCTGCCAGCCATTCGTTGGCCTTGGTATTGCCGGGTGAATGGGTTGTGATTACTCGATACCCCAGAGCTGCCAATTTGATGCATACCGCTTCACCTAAACCGCCCATGCCGCCAGTCACTAATGCAAGTCTTGCCATGTTGCTGTCTCCTGATATCTGATTTCGTGATGCTATTGAAAATGACGCTGCTTACTGTATGAAGACGAGAGAAGTATGCTGAAGTCAACCAGGGGTTGCCATAGGTATTTACCGCATTTTTTTGTAAGTGTTCAACTACAAGGGGGGCATATATTACGAGGCGATTAAAGCAAATCAAGTTAGTAGACCATTTTCGAGTGCATAACGGGCCAGTTTAGCGTTGCTATCCATCCCCGTTTTTTCCAGGATACGGGTGCGGTAAGTCGTCACGGTGTTCGGACTCAGATGTAGCGTCTTGGCAATATTGATAATTTTTTCACCTGCAGCGAGCAACTTCAATACCTCCAGCTCCCGGTCGGATAGCGCAGCATGCCGCGTCCTGTTGCCTCCGCCAATGACGTCGATATATATTTCTGTCAGCTCGGGGCTAATATGCCGGCCACCAGCCGCTGCCTTCCGAACTGCAGCAACCAGGGTCGCTGCAGACACCGTTTTGGTGAGATAGCCGGCAGCACCATGCTTCATTGCACGCAAGGCGTAGATATCTTCCGAATACATGCTTAGCATCAGAACGGCGAGTTTTGGTTTCTCTGTCCGTAACGACTTAAGGAGGTCAAGGCCATTCGTTCCCGGTAACGCGATATCCAACAGCGCAACGTCGAAATCATTGTTGCGGATAAGTTGCATGGCGTCCTTCGCCGTCTCCGCCTCACCCGTAACTTCAATGTCGTTCTCTGTTCCCAGCATCAGGCGCACGCCGTTGCGGGCAATGCTATGGTCATCCACCAGCAAAACTCTGATATTGCGCTTACTCATTTTTCTCTTTTTCTCTTTTATTGGTACATGAAGCATTTTATGCGGAGCTGTACCCTTGCTTCATTATCAGTATCGTTCATACCGCGTGCTGTTGGTAGCGTGGCCTGTGAAACGCTAACCGACGATGGTTTTGGTTGCGTCTTGACGGGCGACGGCCATACCGGCAGCTTGTCGTCATTTGCCTTTGTATCGGCGGTATTTTCGATGGCTACCTGATCCTAGGCGCTTGTTGTTGGCTTCTGGTGTGAGCCAGGCCGGCCGGTTATTTAAAGCCCATTCATTTGCGCTTTAGCGATAACATGTTTCTCCGTTGATGCTGCGGTCAACCAGCTCAGGCCAAGCGCGTCGTTTTTTGCAAATCCCATATTTTTGTAAATATAGAATTCGGATAACCAGTGCACAGAATCAGAATAACGGCGTTCGGCAGCGGCCCAAAACCAATCGACGCCAAGCAGTCGTTGCGCATGTACCGCTATTTCATGGCGGCCGGAACGTCATTCTTGGCGCTGGGCCTGCTGTTTGCCTGCTATCTGCAGGGCGCTCTGTCTAGCGCGGCATTCTATCAAAGCGCCACGCTCGTCCTGCTTGCGGTCCTGGCCTTCTATATCATGTTCCGCTCGGGACTCAATCTGAGGTTCAGCGACCCGAGTCTCACCGCTCCGCAAATGTTGATTGCGACCCTGGTTATCCTGTACGCCATGTACGCCGCTGATGGGGAGCGGGTCGTGTTCCTTGTACTCCTGCTGATGATCTTTCTGTTCGGCGTGCTGCGACTCACTGTCCGGGCATTAATGGCTTACGCTGCGGGTATTCTGTGCGCCTACGGCGGGGTGATCAGCCTGCTGTGGTATTTCAAGCCGCACTCGCTGGACCTGGGTCTGGAACTGCTGCAGTGGCTGGCCCTTGCGTTCACCTTGCCTTGGTTCGCCCTGATGGGCGGGTTTATCAGCGGGCTGCGCAAGCAGTTGCATCAGAGCAATAAGGACCTGCAAGACATGTTACAAACGGTTCAGGCGAGTGAGGCGAACCTGAACTTGACTCAGAGCATCGCAGGACTCGGTGGCTGGGCGCTCGACCCAGTGCTTCGTTCCGTCACATGGACTTTGGAGACCTACCGGCTGTTTGGTATCGATCCGGCGCTGCCCGCCCTCTACGGCGGGCAATACCTGCGGCTCGTGCATCAGGAAGACCGCCGGCATTACCACGAACTGATACAGACGGCGTTGCGCGAAGGCCGCGATTTTGACGACCAGTTCCGCATCGTACTCCCCACCGGCGAGATTCGCTGGATGCATGCGCGGGGACATCCGCTCGTCAATGCCGATGGGCACACGACGCTCTTGCGCGGCACGGTCGTGGATATCAGCGAACGCAAGTTGGCGGAAGCCGTATTACAGTTGTCGCATGAGAAGTTGCACGAACTGGTGGCTTATCAGGAGCGTATCAAGGAAAACGAGCGCATCCGCATCGCACGCGAAATTCATGACGAACTGGGTGGTGTGCTGACCGGCATCAAGGCCAACCTGTCGGTCGCAATGACTCAGGATGACCGCGCCGGCAAAGTTCCCAATCCGCGCCTGCTGGATGCCTGTGCATTACTGGACGCGGCGGTAGACACGGTGCGCCGAGTGATCACCGACTTGCGGCCCAGCGTGCTGGATCAACTCGGGGTGTGGGCCGCGCTGGAATGGGTTGCCGCACAAATCGAAGCGCGTAGCGGTTTTCGCTGCCACGTCAGCATCGATCCTTCTGCCGAGGAATCCGTCATTGACGCGGAACGCAGCACGGCGCTGTTTCGTATTGTGCAGGAAACGCTCACCAACGTGGCGCGTCATGCCTATGCATCGCAGGTCGACATTCGGGTGATGCATGAAGATGGTTGGATCAGGCTGGAGGTGGAGGACAATGGCAGGGGCATCGATGCCGGCCAACTACCCAACCGCCAGTCCTGGGGAATCGCCGGCATGGCCGAACGCGCACGCTATTTTGGCGGGGACATCAGGATTTCCGACACATCGCATGGCACCCTGGTGGTGCTGCGATTACCGCTGGAAAACCCGAAAGGCTGATAGAAAATCAGGGTGGGGCTGTTGGATGGCCATGCAATCGAGCACAACAGCATCCTTCTTATTTGGCGGTCTTTCACTGAAGGTCAATTTGTGTTGCGTGAATTTGGCCTATCGCACTTTCGCCTCCACAGAACGATTATGGAAAACGAAAAGAAAAAAGGTTCCAGCTACATCAAAGCGTGATATTCAACAGCCAGCCGGTCACGCCGCCCCCAAAAAAAACGACTAGCCAAGGCGGAAACCTCCAGAACATCAGGGCAACGAGTGCGATTAGTACCAACCCGAAGTCTTCTAGCTTGTACACGGCGCTGGTCTAGATTGGCAGGCCCATAGAAGACGCAGGCGGTGGCGCCATTGGTACGGCTACACCCATGGCGCAGTCCAGCGCATCCAGTAACCCAATCATGCAGACATTTAGCTGCTGCCAACAACCACACGGCTATGCCATATGATATCCCGGCTGTTTAACGCAGCCGCTCGATGTAATTGTATAAGGTGTTCCTGCTGATCCCGAGGTCACGGGCGATTTTCGCCTTCGGTTCCCCATGCTCGACGCATGCGGTCAACTCACCTACTTGTTGCGGAGTCAGTTGTTGCTTGCGGCCTGTGTAAACGCCTTTGGTTTTGGCGATGGCGATGCCTTCGCGCTGACGCTCGTGGATCATCGACCGCTCGAACTCAGCCACGGCACCCAGGAGCGTCAGCAGCAGGTTGTTCATCGCGCTATCGTCGCCCGTGAAGATCAGGTCCGGGGAAAGCATCAGGGTCCAGCATGCTCGTTGTCACGGCCAGGCAAGCAGATAGGAGGCATTACGGTCGAGACGCTGCCGGCGCAACCACTGCGTCCTTGAACCCCGCTTTGTCGAAGGCCCGGCGGACGATCCCAGTCGCTTTCGCGGTTTCGATGAAATCGGAAACGAATTCGAGCGCGGCAGGTCGGTTCTTTGGCACCGCCACGGCGACGCCCTCGACATGAAAGGAACCATCCAGAACGCGCGCACCGGGAACTTGGGCAGCGAGACCCGCAAGCGTTTCGCGTCCCGCAGCGGCCACATCCACTTTCCCAGCCCGCACCTGCTCCTGAATCTCGGCAAGTGTCTTGAAGCGGAGCAGAGTCGCGTTCTTCAGAGCCTGCTGCCGATTTCGGGCTGTAACCGATCCCTCCGCAACAGCGATCCTTACGCCGGGACGATCCACATCCGCTTGAGCGCGGATTGCGGAGCCGCTGGGAACGAGATAGGTGAACTCGAAGCGGTAATATGGAGGCCCGTA
Organism: Collimonas sp. OK607; assembly: GCF_900111995.1. Taxonomy (GTDB): domain Bacteria; phylum Pseudomonadota; class Gammaproteobacteria; order Burkholderiales; family Burkholderiaceae_D; genus Collimonas. The sequence continues at coordinate 1,989 of NZ_FOKF01000010.1, read as the reverse complement.
GTCCAACACCTTCGTGCGTTCCTCATCGAACGGGAGAAAAGTGACGTCCCACACACCGTGGTGGGCCGCTTCGAGTAGTTCCACGTAGTTGTCATACAGCATGAACTCTACCGGTGCGCCAAGTCTTTCGCCGAGCGCGTTAGCCAAATCTACTGCCACACCCTGCGGGCGACCAGTCGCCGGATCGAGCGTCGCGCGGAACGTGTTCGCTGTCGGCCCCACAGAGATCGCGACCCTCACTTTGCCGGTTGGTGTGAGCTGCTGTCTCACGGCATCAGAGCTTCCATCGTTTTGCGGCGCCGCGCAGGCGGTTAGCGCCGCAGCGATAAGAACGAGGCCGAACTTGAATAAACTCATCTTCATTTCTCACCTCTGCGGATATGATGCATATCAGGCATGGATCTCCCAGTACTTTTTTAGACGTCAACGAAGACAGCGATGATAAAACCGGCTTGCGATAAGGACAATCGTCTTGAATTCCGGCATCAACCGGGAGCACACCCTCCCAATCAATGCAGGTGCAACACCAGCGAATTGATCCGCTTTGACCAGCGCTGGACGTCAGACTAAACCGGCATGGTGGTGGTCATAACACCAGCGCCTGCAATTGGCTACAGGGTGACCTGTAGCGCTAGGGTACTGGCTTTCCCCCACTATTGCAGCACCAAAGATTAAGTTTCCTTCAATTCGATTCGTTTAAGTCGCTGCCCGTGAATGCCCCACACGCAATCGATGCCATCCACCGAGCCACACAGTGCCCAGCCGTTTCCGATCTTTTTCGCAACCACCATGTTGCCAATTTCAGCGGCCAAGCGTTCAGCCCAACGCGTTGCTGAACCCTGTCCTTTGAAAAGCTCATTTCCTTCGACGATTACAGTCGCATCGAAAACAGGTACGGCAAATAATGTCATCATAGATTTTCCATTCTCAAGCCGCGTTCCTGCGCGCTAATGCAATCGCCTCACCAACCAGTACGTCGGCTTGCTCATTATATTTATCGCCGCTGTGACCTTTAATCCAGCGCGTAGCAACTTTGCGGGCATCCGCTACATGGTATAGCCGCTTCCATAATTCAAGGTTCGCAACCAGCTCCTTTTTTGAGTTGCGCATACCATTTCTTTCCCATCCACTACGCCACTCTGTTAAGCCTTTGAGGACGTACTGGCTATCTGACACCAGCTCTACTTTGGAATCCGCAGGAATGAGCAAAAGACCTTCTATCGCAGCAGTTAGCTCGGCAATTTGGTTGGTGCCATGTCCAATAAATCCGTTGTGGTGCGAGACAACTTTGTCCGGGGCAATAATGACCGCGCCCCACGCGGCAGGGCCGGGATTAGAAGGGGCCGCACCACCATCTGTGTATACAATCCAACTCATCCAAATTTCCTTTATGTTTCTTTAAGCAACGACAATGCGAGATTGAGCGGATTTTCTTTACATCCCCCGGCCGATTCCTAAGAATAATAAATATAGTTCGTGCACAATTTGATCAGCTCAGCTAACCGGTCCACATCACCCCGATTGAGGAGAGCAACTCGTACTTCTTCAATTTGAGTATAGCTGGGGGGGGATCTCTGCAAGACTATGACACATCCTCCAGCGCATGCAACTGGATAGGCATTCGCATGTAGCGCTAGGGGAGTGCCTCAAATAGCGCCCGACCCATCTCGCCGGTACAAAAATCAGGTGAAGGTCCATTATGTCGATTCCCATCCGCATGGATTTTTCCCCTCCCACCCCCTCGATCTATTGAGAAGCTGGTGCGCGACCTCATGACTGCCATGGCCTGTGGGTTCCTCCCGGCTAGGTCGGCTAGGGATGCATGGCACCTGCAAGGGCATGAACTCCGTGTAGAAATTCATTGTCCATCAGTTCGCACACCACGTCAGAGGGAAGGCTGCGGTGGTCAAGTAATTTCGGACACAACAATAGGTTCTTTTTCTGCCATTTTCCGCTCATAGGCGGCGGGCGGCAGATTGCCCAATACTG